>CAVXMD010000014.1:0-67854 GCA_963762775.1 uncultured Actinomycetota bacterium | reverse complement strand
CCACCAGTTCGCCGGCCGCGGCTGGACCTGCCGGATGATCGACGGCCTCCCACCTGGACCCCACCCCGCTGGCTCGACCCCGACCAGAAACCACTCCGCAACACCCGTCTGACGGCTCGGGAACACCTGCATCGGCTTCGCTGCTGAACCGTCCTCGCCTGCCCCCTCGGCGCCCTAGGTTGACGCCATGAACGTGACCGAGGAGCTGGTCGCCGCCGTCCGGGAACGCGCGGCGAGGACTCCGTACGCCGTCGTCGAGACACCGGAGGGCTTCGACGTGCAGCTGGCGCTGGACGACCCGCAGTCGTTCGGGCAGCTGCGGGAGTGGCGTCTGACGCAGGCGGTGGTCCACCACGTCCGGGTCCAGGAGGCGTCGCGCACCCTCACGGTCACCGACGAGGTGCGCACCCTCAGCTGGCGAGCAGGGACCGACGGGCGGGAGCGGCCCGCCCTCGGTGCTGCGCTCGAGGTCGCGAGCGGGCGCGTCAGGACCCGCAGCTTCCGGAAGACCTACGCTGCCGGCCGCCACGGGATCACGAAGGAGTCCGAGACGACGTTCGACTCGGACGCCGGTCGGCGTCTCGTCCTCGACGCCGGTCGGACCCTCGGCTGGAAGTTCGAGCGGAGCCTCAACGAACGCATCGGGCTGTCCGTGGCCGTGATCACCCTCGTCCTTCTCGTGATCACCGGGATCGTCGCGGGCGTCGTCGCGCTCGCCGGCGGCCTGTCCTGAGCGGTCGGCTCGACCGCCTCAGAAGGTGAACGCCTCGACCAGGGCCGACCGGACCATCCGTACGCCCGCGCGCTCGAGCGCCGAGGTGCGGGCTAGCGCCACCAGTCACGGGTCGACGGACCGGGCAGCGGAGCGGTGGGGGCGGTGGTCGCGCGCATCGTGAGCATCAGCGGCGTGACGAGCGTGATCCCCAGCCCGGCCTCGGCCAGGGCGATCGAGACGGCGGTGTCGGTGACGAGATGCCGCTCTCGCGGGGCGATGCCGGCGCGGGCGCACGCTGTCCGGACGGCGCGACCGAACGTCGTCGTCGACGGCGGCAGGATCCAGTCGGTCTCGTCCGCGAAGGCGCGCACCGCCTCCGCCGAGCCGACGTCGAGCCCGAGGTCGACGTCGGGCGGGAGGACGAGGAGGAAGGGTTCGCGGTGCAGCCGCGCGACGTCGAGGCCGCGCCGGGGGGCGAGCGGCGCGTCCGAGTAGTCGAGACCCAGGGCCAGGTCGATCTCGTCGCGGAGCACGGCGTCGGGCATGGCCTCGACGTCGACCTCGACCGCCTGGAGCGCGACGCCCGAACCCTGACCCAGCCGGACGCGCGTCGCGGGCAGCCCGACCACGGCCGCCGACCCGAACACCCCGAGCCGTACGGCTGCGGTCGGCGACGGTCCGCGGACGACCGCAGCGGCCCGGGACTCGGCCTCGAGGACCAGGCGCGCCTGCGCCAGGAGCACCCGCCCGTCGTCCGACAGGACCAGCCGGACGCCGTCGCGGAGGAAGAGCGTCCGCCCGACCGCACGACCGAGCGCCGCCATCTGCTGCGACACCGCACCGGTCGTGTACCCGAGCCGTACGGCGGCCCCGCTCATCGTGCCGTCCTGCGCCACGGCGACGAGCGTCCGCAGCTGGTCCAGCGTCCAACGCATCTGCAGCAGACCTTAACAGTTCATGGAGAAGGTGTCGATGGATCTTAACGAGCAGCCCGCGAGAGACTGGACCGGACATGAGCACCGCGACCGATCGCCGACCGCTGCCCGCCCACGCGGAGGTCGTCGTCGTCGGTGGCGGCGTGATGGGCACGAGCATCGCCTTCCACCTCGCCGAGGCGGGCATGCGCGACGTCGTCCTGCTGGAGCGCGACACCCTGGGCAGCGGTTCGTCGGCCAAGCCGTTCGGCGGGGTGCGCGCCACGTTCTCCGACCCCGGCAACGTCCTGCTCGGCCAGCGCAGCCTGGAGACGTACGAGCGGTTCGCCGAGCGCTTCTCGACCGACATCGGCCTGCGGCAGGTCGGCTACCTCTTCCTGTGCCGCAGCGACGCCGAGGTGGCGTCGGTCGAGGCGAGCACCGCGCTCCAGCAGAGCCTCGGAGCCAGCGGCCGGATGATCACGCCGGCGGAGGCCGTCGAGCTCAACCCGCTGGTGGCGAAGGACGTGCTGGTCGGGGCCTCGTTCTCGCCGCGCGACGGCTACGCCGAACCGGCGAAGGTCGTCGCCGCGTACGCGACCGCGCTGGACGCGCTCGACGGGCAGGTCCACGACGGCACCACGGTGACCGGGGTCGAGACCGCGAGCGGCGCCGTCCGCGCCGTGCACACCGACCGCGGGACGATCCGGACCGAGGCGGTGGTCTGCGCGGCCGGGGCCTGGTCGGGCCGGCTCGGCGAGCTGGCCGGGGTACCGCTGCCGGTCGTCCCCGTCCGCCGTCAGATCGGCTTCACGCCGACGGGCTCGACGCCGTTCCCCACGGTGCCGTTCACCCTCGACCTGTCGACGACGCTCTACTTCCACAACTACCCGGGCGGGATGCTGCTCGGGATCTCGAACGCCGACGAGCCCGAGGGGTTCGGGCGTGCGTTCGACGACGCCTGGGTCCCGTCCTTCGACGAGGCGGCCCGGGTCGTGGCGCCGTCCCTGGCCGGGCGGCCGCTGGCCGGGGGCTGGGCGGGACTCTACGAGAACACCCCCGACCACAACGCGATCATTGGCGTCGCACGGCACCTGGACGGGTTTTTCTACGCCACCGGGTTCTCGGGACACGGATTCTTGCAGGCGCCCGCGGTTGGTGAAGTCATGCGTGACCTCTACCGTGGGTCCGAGCCGTTCCTCGACGTGACGCCGTTCGACGTGTCCCGCTTCGACCCGGACCCCGTCGGGCACACGCTGCTCGCCGAGGTCCACATCATCTGAAGAAGTCAGAATCGAGAAGGAGTGCCTGACGTGATCGCCCAGTGGGAGCTGCGGGCCCGGTTCGCGGTGTCGCTGGCGGAGCTGTACGGCCAGGAGGTCCCGGCGTACACGACGCTGGTCGACGTCTCCCGCGCGGTGAACGAGGACTTCGTCGCCGCCCACGGTGCCGACGCCGAGCGGCTCGGCTCCGTCAGCCGTGTCACCGCCGAGCGGCACGGGGCGATCCGCGTCGGCTCGCCGGCCGAGATGGCCCAGGTCGCCCGTCTCTTCGCGGGCTTCGGCATGCACCCGGTCGGCTTCTACGACCTGCGCGACGCCTCCGCCAGCTCGGTGCCGGTCGTGTCGACGGCGTTCCGCCCCACCGAGCCCGACGAGCTCGCCCGCAACCCGTTCCGCGTCTTCACCTCGATGCTCGTGACCGACGACCGGCGCTTCTTCGACGCACCGACGCAGGATCGGCTGGAGGCGTTCGTCGCCGCACGCGAGCTGTTCGCCCCCGAGGCGCTGGAGCTGGCCGACCGCTCCATCGCCGCCGGCGGTCTCGACGATGGCGACGCGGACCGTTTCCTCGCACTGGCCACCGCTTCCTTCGCGCTGTCCGACGAGCCGATCGACCGCGCCTGGTACGCCCACCTCGAGTCGATCTCCGCGGTGGCGGCCGACATCGGCGGCGTGCCGGCCACGCACATCAACCACCTGACGCCGCGGGTGCTCGACATCGACGACCTCTACGCGCGGATGAGCGCGCTCGGGATCGCGATGATCCCCGAGATCCAGGGCCCGCCCGACTGGGAGGGCCCCGACGTCCTGCTGCGGCAGACGTCGTTCCGCGCGCTGGCCGAGCCACGCACGTTCCGGGACGCCGACGGCAGCGTGAGCACCGGCGAGCTCCGGGTCCGCTTCGGCGAGGTCGAGCAGCGCGGCATCGCGCTGACCACCGCCGGACGCGACCGCTACGACACCATGACGGCCGAGGTCGACCGCCGCCTCGCCGACGCCCCGGTCGGCACCACCCGCGTGGCGGTCGCCGCCGACGTCTGGCGCGAGCACCTGCCGCGGACCGAGACCGGGCTCGCCCTGGCTGGCCTGGGGTACTTCCGCTTCCGCGTCGCCGACGCGTCGGCCGCCCCGCGGCCCGACGCCGACGGCACCACGACGCTGGCCGAGCTGCTCGCCACCGGCACCCTCGTCGCCGAACCGATCGTCTACGAGGACTTCCTCCCCCGCTCCGCGGCCGGCATCTTCCAGTCCAACCTCACCGACGAGGGCTCGCGCGACGACGGCCAGCTCGGGACGCCGTACGACCTCGCGCGGCTGAGCGAGGTGGTCGGGGTCCCGATCGCCGACCCGACCGACCTCTACGCCGCCCAGCAGGCCGCCTCGCTCGCCGAGGCCGAGGCCGTCCTGGGCCGGACCGTCCGACTCGCAGCAGACCTCACGCCCGTCCCGACGCAGGAGAACGCACCCGCATGACCGACACCCTCGCTCCCACCGCCCCCAGCACGTCCGACGAGCGCGGCCTCGCCGACGACGTCCGCGCCGCCCTCGAGGCCTGCGGCGTCGACCTCGGCGCCGTCGGTGGCGAGGCCGTCGTGGCCAGCCCGATCACCGGTGAGCCGCTCATCGGCACCCGGGCGGACGACGTCGACGCCATCGACGCAGCGGTTGGACGCGCCGCGGCGGCCTTCCCGGCCTGGCGCGACACCCCGGCCCCGCTGCGCGGCCAGCTGGTCAAGCGCTGGGGCGAGCTGCTCACCGAGCACAAGGCCCACCTCGCGACCCTCGTCACCGCCGAGGTCGGCAAGACGCCGTCCGAGGCGCTCGGCGAGGTCCAGGAGATGATCGACATCGCCGACCTGGCCGTCGGCCAGTCGCGGCAGCTGTTCGGCAAGACGATGCCGTCGGAGCGGCCCGGCCACCGGCTGCAGGAGGTCTGGCACCCGCTCGGCGTCGTCGGCGTCATCTCCGCCTTCAACTTCCCGGTCGCCGTCTACGCCTGGAACACCGCCCTCGCCCTCGTCTGCGGCGACACCGTCGTGTGGAAGCCGGCCGACGCCACCCGACTCTCGGCCATCGCGGTCGACGCCCTGCTCGCCCGCGCCGTCGCCGACACCGGGGCGCCCGAAGGCATCCACCAGCTCCTGCTCACCGACGCCGACGGCAGCCGCCGGATGGTCGAGGACGCCCGCGTCGCGCTCGTCTCGGCCACCGGTTCGGTCCGGATGGGCCGCGAGGTCGGCCCGGTCGTGGCCGCGCGCTTCGGCCGCACGCTGCTCGAGCTCGGCGGCAACAACGGCGCGGTCGTCGCCCCGTCGGCCGACCTCGACCTCGCCCTGCGGGGCGTCGTCTTCGCCGCGGCCGGCACCGCCGGGCAGCGCTGCACGACGCTGCGCCGACTGTTCGTGCACTCCTCGGTCGCCGACCAGCTGACCAAGCGGGTCGTCGCGGCGTACGAGTCGCTGGCCGTCGGCGACCCGCGCACCGACGGCGTCCTGGTCGGCCCGCTGGTGAACCAGCGCTCGTACGAGGCGCAGCAGGCCGCGCTGGCCGCCGCGCAGGAGCAGGGCGGCACCGTCCTGGTCGGCGGCGAGCGCGAGCTCGCCGAGGAGCACCCGGACGCCTACTACGTGCGTCCGGCCGTGGTCGCGATGCCGGACCAGACGGCGATCGTGCACGAGGAGACGTTCGCGCCGATCCTCTACGTGATCACCTACGACGACCTCGACGACGCCATCGCCCTGCACAACGCCGTCCCCCAGGGCCTCAGCTCGGCGATCTTCACCTCCGACCAGGGCGAGGCGGAACGGTTCCTGTCGGCGGCCGGCTCGGACTGCGGCATCGCCAACGTCAACATCGGCACCTCCGGGGCCGAGATCGGCGGCGCGTTCGGAGGCGAGAAGGAGACCGGTGGCGGGCGGGAGTCCGGCTCGGACGCGTGGCGCGCGTACATGCGCCCGTCGACCCAGACCGTGAACTACTCCGGCCAGCTCCCCCTCGCCCAGGGCGTGACCTTCATCTGAGCCCGACCGCCCACCTGCCGGACACGCTGCGGCGGGCGGGGAGGATGGCGGGGTGAGAGCAGCCGTCGTCCACGACACCAGCCGGTCCCCCCGCTACGACGAGTTCGCGGAACCGGTGGTGGCGCCGGGCCGGGTCGAGGCCGAGGTCCTCGCCTCGGCCGTGCACGTGATCGTGCGGACCATCGCGGCCGGGCGGCACTACAGCTCGGCGGTCGAGCCGCCCTTCGTCCCGGGCCTGGACGGCGTCGTGCGCCTGCCCGACGGGCGGCGGGTCTACGTCGGTGGCGTCCAGGCCCCGTACGGGATGCTCGCCGAGCGGGCCGCCGTACCCGTCGCTGCCGCCGTCGACGTGCCCGAGGGCCTGTCCGACGCGACCGCGGCCGCGCTCGTGAACCCGGCCGCGTCGAGCTGGATCCCGCTCAGCCGTCTCGGCGCCGAGGGCGCGACGGTGCTCGTCCTCGGCGCGACCGGTACGTCGGGGCTGCTCGCCGTCCAGACCGCGAAGGCGCTCGGGGCGGCCCGCGTGGTCGCCGCGGGCCGGAACGCCAACGGTCTCGCCCGGGCGACCGCGCTCGGCGCCGACGCGACCGTCACCCTCGGCGTGGACCTCGCCGCCCCGCTCGCCGACGCAGCGGGAACGGACGGGGCGTACGACGTCGTCCTCGACTACCTGTGGGGACCGCCGGCGCTCGGGGTGCTGGACGCGCTGGTGACGAACGGCGTCGACCCGCACCGACCCGTCCGGTTCGTCAACATCGGCAACCTCGCGGGTGCCGAGCTGCCGCTGACCGCAGCGACCCTGCGCAGCCGCGCCATCGAGGTGAGCGGCCACGGGATCGGCAGCTTCGGCATGGAGCTGATGGGCCCGGCCGTGGCGGCCATGTTCGCAGCGGCCGTCGACGGTCGCCTGACCGTCGACTTCGTCGAGCACCCGCTCAGCGAGGTCGAGACCGCGTGGGACCTGCCTGAACGTCTCGTCCTGGTCCCCTGACCGCCGGGGTCCGCACGTCGTGCGGACGGCCGAGCGTCAGAGCGGGGCGCCGATCCGGCGGACCCGGATCATGTTCGTGTGACCGGCGACGCCGGGGGGCGAGCCGGCGACGATGATCACGAGCTCGCCCTCGGCGATCTTGCCCGTCTCGGTGAGCGCGAGGTCGACCTGGCGGATCATCTCGTCGGTGTGCCCGACCATCGGCACGAGGAACGTCTCGACGCCCCAGGTCAGCGTGAGCGCTCCCTGCGTCTGCTCGATCGGCGTGAAGGCCAGGATCGGGATCTCCGAGCGGAGCCGCGCGAGGCGCCGCGCCGAGTCGCCGGAGTGCGTGAACGTCACGAGGAACTTCGCCCCGAGCCGCGCCGCCACCTCGGCCGCGGCCTTGGTGATCACGCCGCTCGTGGTGTGCGGGTCCCAGTCGACGTCGGTGATCTGGCCGAACCCGTGCTGCTCGGTGTTCTCGACGATCCGCGCCATGGTCTGCACCGTGACGACCGGGTAGTCGCCCACGCTGGTCTCGCCGGACAGCATCACCGCGTCAGCACCGTCGAGGATGGCGTTGGCGACGTCGGACGCCTCGGCGCGCGTGGGCCGCGGCGCCGAGATCATCGACTCGAGCATCTGCGTGGCGACGATGACCGGCTTGGCCCAGCGGCGGGCGGCGCTCACGATCTGCTTCTGGACGAGCGGCACCTCCTCCAGCGGGAGCTCGACGCCGAGGTCGCCGCGGGCGACCATCACTGCGTCGAAGGCGTCCACGATCTCGTCGAGGTTCTCGACGGCCTGCGGCTTCTCGATCTTGGCGATGACGGGGACCCGACGGCCCTCCTCGTCCATGATCTTGTGCACGAGCTCGATGTCCGCCGCGCTCCGCACGAAGGACAGCGCGACCATGTCGACGCCGTTCTGCAGCGCCCAGCGCAGGTCGTCGGAGTCCTTCTCGCTCATCGCGGGGACGCTCATGGCGACGCCCGGCAGGTTCAGGCCCTTGTTGTTGCTCACCGGGCCGCCGACGACGACCTCGGTGACCACGTCGGTGTCGGTGACCTCGGTCGCCCGCAGCGTCAGCTTGCCGTCGTCGACGAGGATCAGGTCGCCCGGGGACACGTCGCCGGGCAGGCCCTTGTACGTCGTCCCGCACCGGTCGACGGTGCCCTGGACGTCGTCGATCGTGATCGTGAACGTCGCCCCGACCGCGAGCTGCTCGGGACCGTTCGCGAACCGACCGAGCCGGATCTTCGGACCCTGGAGGTCGGCGAGCACACCGACGGGACGACCCACCGTCTTGGCCGCCGCCCGGGTGTTCTGCAGCCGCAGCAGGTGGTCGTCGTACCCGCCGTGGCTCATGTTGAGCCGCGCCACGTCCATCCCGGCCTCGACGAGCTCGACCAGTCGCTCGGGGGTCTCCGCGGCCGGCCCGAGCGTGCACACGATGTTGGCTCTCCGCACGGCTCGACCCTAGCCGACCTCGACGCTGCCTCCGCCCCAGCGTCCGGCCTGGGATGATCGGCCCCGGACGTGCGTCGTGGGCGGGCTGGAGGTGGTCGGGGTGGGCACCGCGCTCGCGCTGGCCTGGGCCGGCGTACGGCACCGCCCCGCCTCCTGGCTGCTGCTCGCGCTCGGGGTGGCGCTCGCCGCCGTCATGCCGCTCGCGGCGTCCGGGCTGCAGGAGCGGGCCGCCGTCGGCGCGGTGCGCCAGGCCGTCGCCGCCGTCGCCGGACCCTCCCGCGGCGTCCTCGCCGTCACGTCGCGCGACCTCCGCGGTGCCGAGCTCACCGCCCTGTCGGAGCAGGTCGGACAAGGGTTCGGCGACGCCGGGCTGCCCGCGCCGACCCGGGCGCTGGCGTTCCGGGCGCTCTCGCTGCAGGGCACCGACGCGACGGTCGCCGCGCTCGACGGGCTGGCCGACGACGTCATCCTCACCGCGGGCCGGCTCCCGCAGCGCTGCACCACGGACGCCTGCGAGGTCCTCCTCGTCCGGGCCTCCGACGGCGACCCCGCGCCGCCCGACCTCAGCGGCGCCGCCCGGGACCTCGGGCTGGTCGTCACCGGGACGGCGACCCTGCACGAGCCCCTCCTCGTCGGCCTCGGCCTGGTCGCCTCCGGCCAGCCCCTGCTGCTCGGCGCCGACCCCGCGGCGTTGAGCGGGCTGTCGTCGCTCACCCTCTACGGCCGGAACCTCGGCTGGTTCGCCCCCCTCGACGCCGCCGCGGTCGCCGTCCGCGGCCCGGCCGCGTTCGCCGCGGCCCTCGACCAGGTCGCCGCCACCGCCAACCTCACGGCCGGTCCCCTGAACCTCACCTGGCCGAGCGCCGTCGTGCTCGACGCCGCCGCCCGCGGCCAGGGCTCGGCGGAACGCTTCGCCGTCCTCGGCGCCGGGGCCGGAGCCCTGCAGCTGGGGTTCTGCCTGGTCCTCGCGGCCGGTCGTCGACCGGCGGCCCGCCAGCACGCCGGGCTGCTGGGCCGGCGCGGCGCCCGACCGACCCAGGTCCTGGCCCTCGAGACGGCGCAGGCCGTGGCCGCGGTGGGGACGGGACTCGTGGTCGGGGTGCTCGCCGGTCTCGGGACGGTCGTCCTGCTGCTCCACGGACGGGTGGACCGACCCGCCGGTGCCGCGCTCGCCGCGCTGGCGACGTCCTGGCCGACGCTCCTGGTGCTCGCCGCGGCCGCGGTGCTCGGCAGCGTGGTCCTGACCGCGGCGCCCGCCGTCCGACCGGGTGCCGTCCGGGCCGTGCTCGCGGCGGTGGGCGTGCTGGCGGGCGGGGTCGCGGTGCTCGCGCTGGCCCGCCCGACCGCCGACCCGACGGCCCCCCTGCCCGTGGTCGCCCTGGTCGCCGTCGCCCTGGGGACCGGCCTGGTCGCGGGTCTGCTCTGGAGCCCCCTGCTCGCCCTGGCCGCGCGGACCGGCCTGCCCGCTCGGCCGCGACGGTCCGGGCAGGCCGGGCGACCCGGTCGCGGACCGTCGCCCCTGCGGCAGACGGTCCTGCTCGCCGCCCGCCGGCCGCTCCTGCCCGGCGTGACCGCAGGCTTCCTGGCCGCCGCGCTGGCGACCGCGACCCTGGCCGGCGCCTGGTCGGCGTCGACGCAGCGCTCGGCGCTGGACCGGGCCGCCGACCTCGTGCCCCTCGACGCCCGGGTCGCGCCGAGCACGCAGGTGCGGCTGCCCGCCGACGTCGTCGACCCCGGACGCCTGCGGCAGCTGGACCCCGACGTGGTCGTCGCGCCCGTGACGAGCACGACCGTCAGCGCCTTCGCCGGCTCGACCGGGGCGACGGCGCTCCCCCTCGTCGGGATCGACCCGGACGTCCTCCCCCTCGTGCACCGCTGGTCCGCGGTGACGGGCAGCGACCAGGCGCCCGCGGAGGTCGCCGTACGGCTGCGGGACGGGACCGCGAACGCTCCCGCGGGCACGGCGCCGGTCGTCCCCGCCGGCACCCGGCGGCTGACGTTCGCCGTCCGCGGCCTGGACGCCGACGTCACGCTCGGGGCATGGGTCGTCGGGCCGGACGGCCAGGAGCGCCAGGTCCGGCTCGGGCAGCACGGGGACGAGGCGTCGGCGGGCCTCGACGGCGGTGGGGCGCTCACGGTCCGTTCGCTGGAGGTCGACGAGTCGGCCGACCACAGCACGCACCGTCAGCACGGGACCGGCGAGGGCGGCACCGACCGCCAGCTGCCGTCGGGGACGCTGCACCTCGGCACGGTCCGCGCCGACGGCGTCGCCCTCCCCTGGTCCTGGGCGGGCTGGGGCGCCGACGCCGCGACCGTCCGGCCGGAGGGCACGGACGCCTCGGGGCTGGTCGTGCGCTACCGGATCGGCGACGCCCGTTCGATCGTGCTGCCGGCCTGGACGCCCGTCGCGCAGCGCGGCCCGCTGCCGGTCGTCGTCGACGCGGTGACCGCCGCCCGGGCCGGAGCGCGCGGGACCTTCGGCCTCACGCTCGGCGACACCACGCAGCCCGTACGGGTGGTGGCGGTCCTGGCCCGGATGCCCACGCTGCCGAGCCGCTTCGTCCTCGCCGACCGCGCCGCGGTCGCCGCGCTGGTCGACCGGACGGCGCCCGGCACCGCACCGGTCGCGCAGGTCTGGGTCGCCGCCCCCGGGGCCGGGGCGGACGCCGTCCGCGCGGCGCTGACCTCGGCGGCCTCCGCGGCGACGCTGACCTTCCGCAGCGACGTCGCCGGCACCCTCGCCACCGACCCGGTCACGCGCGGCTTCGTCGCCGTGCTCGCCACCGCCGGGGTGGTCGCCCTCCTCCTCGCGCTCGTCGCCGTGGTCGGCGGCGTGCGCGGCGACCGGGACTCCTCGGCGGCCGACCTCTTCGCCCTCGAGGTCGACGGCGTCCGTCCGGAGGCGCTGCGCCGCGTGCTGCTGGCCCGCGCCGGTCTCGTCCTCGCGGTGGGCCTGCCCGTCGGGCTGCTCGGCGGCGCCGCCCTGGCGGCGGCCGCGGCCCGGCTGCTCGCGACCGGGCCCGACGGGCGTCCGGTCACCCCACCGCTGCAGGTCGTCCTCGTCTCCGCGCCGACCGGCCTCGTGCTGGTGGTCGGCGTCCTCGGGACGGTCGCGGTCGCCGCCGTCGCCGCTGCGGTCAGCCTCCGCGAACCACGCCTCGCCGCCCCCGAGCTGGACCTGCGGTGAGCGCCGTCCCCGTCGTCCCGGGCGTCGCGCCGGTGGTGGCCGTCACCGACGTCTTCGTCGCCTACCGCAGCGGCAGCGAACCCGTGATGGCCCTGCGCGGGGCCGACCTCACCGTGGCCCCCGGCGAGCGCCTGCTGGTCGCCGGGCCGAACGGGTCCGGCAAGTCCACGCTGCTGCGCGTCGTCACCGGCGACCAGCCGGTCCTCGCCGGGCGCGTCGAGGTGGGCGGTGCCGCGGTCCACGCCATGACCCCCGCGGAGCGACGCCGCTGGCGCACCCGGGCGCTGGGGTTCGTCGACCAGCACGCCCGGCGCAACCTCCTGCCCGAGCTCGACGTGCGCGACAACGTCGCCCTGCAGCTGCGCCTGACCGGCACGCGGGCGTCGGTCGCCCGGCGCCGGGCGGAGGAGACCCTCGACCGGCTCGGCCTCGGCGACCTCGCCGACGCCGACGTCCGGCGGCTCTCCGGCGGCGAGGCCCAACGGGTCGCGCTCTGCGCCGCGGTCGCGCACGGTCCCGCGCTGGTGCTCGCCGACGAGCCGACCGGCGAGCTCGACGACGACGCCGCCCGGGGTGTCCACGCCCTCCTGCAGGCGGTGGCGGCCGACGGCACCGGCGTCGTCCTGGTCAGCCACGACGCGCGGGCGGAGGCGTACGCCGACCGCGCCGTCCGCCTGCGCGACGGCCGCCTCGCCCAGGAGTGGGTCCCGGGACGGCCGGGTGTCGTGCAGGTCGCCGACAGCCGCGGCTGGGTGCGGCTGCCGTCCGAGCTCCTCGGTGCTCCGGAGACGACCGACCGGTTCACGAGCTGGGTCACGAGCTGGGCGGCGCGCCGGACGGACGACGGCCTGCTGCTGCGGCCGACCGGCAGACCTCCGGGCGCCGGAGCCCCGGCGTCGACGACGCCCCGGACCCGACCGGCGCCGGCCACCGGGCTCCTCGACGCCACGCCGGCCCCGGTCGCCCTCACCGGCGTCCGTGCGGGGTGGAGCGATCGCGTCCTGGTCGACGGCCTGGACCTGACCCTGCGGGCGCGATCGGTGACCGTGCTGCGCGGCCCCTCGGGCAGCGGCAAGTCCACCCTGCTCGGCCTGGTGACCGGGCTGCTCGACCCGACCGCCGGCCGCGTCGAGGTCGGCGGCACGGCCTGGGCGGGGCTGGACCGCGGCGCCCGCGCGGACCACCGGAGGCTCTGGCTGGCCTACGGGCTGCAGCGTGCGAACCTCGTCGAGACCATGACCGTCGCCGAGAACGTCGCACTGGCCGCCGGCCTGCGCGGCCGTGAGCTCACGGTCGACGAGGTCGACACCCTCGTGGACCGGCTCGGCCTGGGCGCGCAGCGACGCTCCCCCGCCGCGGTCCTGTCCGGCGGCGAGCGTCAGCGGGCCTCGTTGGCCCGCGTCCTCGCCGCCGGAGCACCCGTGCTCGTGCTCGACGAGCCGACCTCGCAGCAGGACGAGGCGTCGGCGGCCCGGGTCGTGGCGGCGCTCGACGCGGCGGCCGCGGGGGGTGCCACCGTGCTGGTGGCCACCCACGACCCCGCCGTCCTCGAGCGGGCCGACGCCACGCTGCTCCTCGGCGGGGCGCGGACCCTCAGGTCGTGACGACCTCGAGGGCGTGCGCGAGGTCGTCGGGGTAGGCGGACTCGAACTCGACCGGCTGTCCCGTCCCCGGGTGCACGAACCCCAGCCTGACGGCGTGCAGCCACTGCCGCCGCAGGCCGAGACGGGCCGCGAGCACCGGGTCGGAGCCGTACGTCGGGTCACCGACGCAGGGGTGGTGGATGGCGGCCATGTGCACCCGGATCTGGTGGGTGCGGCCGGTCTCGAGGCCGATCGTGAGCAGCGTGGTGCCGACGAAGGCGTCGAGCGTGTCGTAGTGCGTCACGCTCGGTCGGCCGTCGGCGACCACGGCC
The DNA here is from genome assembly GCA_963762775.1 of uncultured Actinomycetota bacterium. Lineage (GTDB taxonomy): Bacteria > Actinomycetota > Actinomycetes > Propionibacteriales > Propionibacteriaceae > Microlunatus. Next base: position 54,377 of record CAVXMD010000014.1, on the reverse strand, counting down.
ATCCGCCACTCCGAGCCCGGGTGCCGGGCGATCGGGGCGTCGACGGTCCCGGTGAACGGGTCCGGGTGGCCCTGCACCAGCGCGTGGTACGTCTTCTCGACCTCCCGCGCCTTGAAGGCGCGTTTGAGGACCGAGTAGGCGTGCTCGCTCTTGGCCACGACCATCAGCCCCGAGGTGCCGACGTCGAGGCGCTGCACGACGCCGCGTCGTTCGGCGGCACCGGAGGTCGCGATCGACACCCCGGCGGCGGCGAGGGCCCCGAGGACGTCGGGCCCGTCCCAGCCGAGGCTCGGGTGCGCGGCGACCCCGGCGGGCTTGTCGACGACGACCAGGTCGGCGTCCTCGTGGAGGATGCCGAGCCCCTCGACCGCACGAGCGACCACGACCGGGCCGACGGGTTCCTCGTCGAGCTCGACCTCGAGCATCGCGCCGCCGCGGGCCCGTTCGGACTTCGCCACGGTCGCCCCGTCCAGCCGTACGCGACCCGCCGCGATCAGGTCGGCGCTGCGGCCGCGGGACAGACCCAGGACCCGGGCGACGACCGCGTCGACCCGCTCGCCCTCGAGCCCGTCGGGGACCAGCAGGACCTTGGCGTCAGTCACGTCGTCCGGGCTCGTCCTCGGTGGTCGCGTCGGTCGTCGCGTCGGCCGCCGGCGACGCCGCGACGGCGGCCTTCTCGTCCCCTGGTCGCCGGCCGTCGACGCCGACGTTCTTGATCAACGACAGCACGACGACCATCACGGCCGCGCCGGTGATGCACATGTCCGCGACGTTGAAGATCGGCCAGTGCGGCAGCTGGAGGAAGTCGACGACATGACCGCGGAACGGTCCCGGGGCGCGGACGAGCCGGTCCACCAGGTTGCCGGAGACACCCGCGACCAGCAGCCCGAGCGCGACGGCCCAGCCCGGGTGGCCCAGCCGCGGCACGAGCCGGACGAGCACGAAGGCCAGCACGAGCAGTGCGGCGACCGCGAACACCCAGGCGAAGCCCTCGCCCGTGCTGAACGCCGCCCCCGGGTTGCGGATGAGGCGCAGCGTGAGCAGCGGCCCCAGGACGCGGACGCCGACGCCCGGCTCGAGGTGCTCGACGGCCTTGACCTTCGTGACGACGTCGAGCGCGAGCCCGAGCACCGCGACCGAGGAGAACAGCGGCCACAGGCGCAGCCGGTGCTCCTCGGCGGCCTCGCCGACGTCGCCGGTCGGGGCCGTGGGGTTCAGCGGCGCTCTTCGCGCTGCTTGCAGCTCACGCAGAGCGTGGCCCGCGGGAAGACCTGGAGCCGGCCCTTGCCGATCGGCTGCCCGCAGTTGTCGCAGCGGCCGTAGACGCCGAGCTCGATGTGGCGCAGCGCGAGCTGGGACTGGTCGAGCATCTCGCGGGCGTTGTTCGCCAGGCTCATCTCGGCGTCGCGCTCGAAGTTCGCGGAACCGACGTCGGCCGGGTCGCGCCCCGCGCCCTCGGTCCCGTCGCGCAGCAGGTTGTGCAGCTCGGCGTTGGAGGTCGCGAGCTGCTCGGAGAAGCGCTCCACGTCCTCGACGAGCATCGAGCGGACCTCGTCCAGCTCCTCCGCGGTCCAGGGGTCCTCGCCGGGCCGGACGGGGAGGTCGGCCGGCTCGACGGCCACCTGGGGCCGCTCGGCGTGCTGGACGGGCAGCGCGTGCACGGACGGGGCGACCCGCGTCGAGGCCGGCGTGCCGGCGGCCACGGTCGGGTCCGTGGTCTTGGTGGTGCTCATGTGGGGGTCTCCTCGCTCGAGCTGTCGCAGAGACAGTAGGTGGTCACCTGCGTATCTTCAACGCACGACCCGGCCCCGATGTGCCCGGACGTCCCGGGCGCTCGACGGGGCGGGCGCACGTCCTCGTGGTACCCACCGAGCGGGTGGACTAGCGCTGGTCGCCGAGCAGCGCGTCGAGCCGCGGGGTGTCGCTGGACGTCGCGGACGTGCTGTCCCCGCCACCCGCGGTGGACGACCCGCTCGTCTCGTCGCTCTTCTCGTCCGGAGCGGCACCGTCCTGCGTCCCGGAGGCCGCGGACGAACCGTTCCCCGAGCCGCGGGGATCGGTCCGCTCGGGCCCGCCCTCGGGCTCGATGCCGACGTGCTGGAGGCCGTCGAGCTGGCCGCGCAGGTGGTCGGCGAGGTTGGAGCGGTAGTGCTGCTCGAACTCGCGCAGCCGGGCGACCGTCTCGGTCAGCGTGTCGTGCTGACGGTCGAGGTCGCCGAAGAGCTCGGTCCGGCGCTGGGAGAGGTCGCGGTCGAGGGAGTCCGAACGACCCTGGGCCTCGGACTGCACGCGCTCGGCGTTCACCCGCGCCTCGGACTCGACCCGGTCGGCGCGCGTACGGGCGTCCTCGGTCACCTGGGCGGCGTCGCGGCTGGCGTCGTCGCGGATCCGCGTGGCCTCCTCGTTCGCCTCGCGGACCAGGTGCTCGGCCTGCTCGGTCGACAGCTGCACGAGGCGGACGACGGCGGTGCTCGCCTCGGCGCTGGTCGTGACGACCACGCGGTCGGTCGTGGTGGCCGGCGCCGGCGTCTCGGGGGCCTTCGGCGTCTCGGGGGCCGTCGGCGTCTCGGCCACGGGGGCCGGGGTGGGCTCGGGCTGCGGCTTCGGGGCCGGCTCGGCCGGGGTGTCGCCGGCCTGGTCGCCGGAGGACCGCAGCGCCTCGACCTGCTTCTTGAGGCTCGCGTTCTCCTCCGTCAGCTGCGCGAAGCTCTCCTCGACCTCGTCGACGAACTCGTCGACCTCGAGGACCTCGTAGCCCCCCTTGCGGGCCATCCGGAACCTCTTGTTGCGAACGTCGTCGAGCGACAGCGTCATCGAGAACACCTCAGAACTTCGTCAGACAGCAGTACGGGGCCTCGACAGCCCGGCGACCACCGTAGCCGACCAGGCCCGTGACCGCAGCCAGGCGAGCCCGGCGGGCACGGCGGCGGCGAGACGGTCAGTAGCCCGCGTAGAAGACGGCGCGGTTGACCTGCATCAGGATGCTGACCAGCAGGAACAGGCCGATGAACGCGAGGTCGAGGCTCATGTTGCCGACCCGGACCGGCTTGAGGACCCTGCGCAGCGCCCGCAGCGGCGGGTCGGTGACCGAGTACACGACCTCCGCGAGCACCAGGAGCGGACCGCGCGGCTGCCAGTCGCGGACCAGGACGGGCACCCAGGACAGGATCATGCGGCCGAACAGCACCAGCATGAAGAGCCACAGGACCCAACCGATGATCATGCCCACGATCGCCACGGCGTCTCGTCACCCTTCCACACGCTCCGACTGAGTACCCCATGGTAGGTCGCCGCTCGGCGACCGGGACCGTTCCGGCGACCCGCGCCCGGACGGGCGCAGCCGGGGTCGGGGATCAGCTCTGGTTGAAGAAGGTCCCCGCGATGCGTTCCTTGTCCTCGGCGGCGACGGTGACGTTCTGCGGCGACAGCAGGAAGACCTTGCTGGTCACGCGCTCGATCGTCCCGTGCAGGCCGAAGATGAGCCCGGCGGCGAAGTCGACGAGCCGCTTGGCGTCGACGTCCTCCATCTGGGAGAGGTTCATGATCACGGGCACGCCGTCGCGGAAGTGCTCGCCGATGGTGCGGGCCTCGTTGTAGGTGCGCGGGTGCACCGTCGTGATCCGGCTGAGGTCGGCCGTCCGGGCCCGCGGGGCGGGTGCCGGGGCGGGGGCGGCCACCGCCGGGGCCGCAGCGACGACCGGGGCCGGGCGCTTGGTCTGCAGGGTGGTGACGCTGCCGCCACCGCCGACGGCGGCCGCGGCGCGCTGCTGCTCCTGCGCACCCATGAGCTCCTCGCGGCTCAGGCCCTCGGTGCGCTCGACGTCGTCGGCCTCGTGCTCGGCGTAGCGGTCGTCGGTCACCAGGCCCAGCCACGCGGCTGCCCGCTTCAGTCTCTCCGCCATCGTCGTCCCTCGGTCATCTCGGCAGTCCAGAACACGTCGCGAACCCCTCCCGACGGGCCTCCCGCCGCGAAGGGGGTCGGCGTCGTCGACACTACCGGCCGGTCGGACGGCCACCGGGCACGCCGACCGGCGAGTTGCGGGCGTGCTGCCCGCGCCCCGCCTGCTGGGCCTACTTGAGGAAGTCCGGGACGTCCAGGTCGTCGTCGCCCGGCGGCGTCGGCGGGCGCAGCGGGGCCGGCCGGGTGGTCGGGGCCGGGGCGCTGCTCGCCCCGCTCGGCGTGGTCGCGGGGACCGGGCGAGCCGACTCGTACGACGGTCCGGGCGCCGACGGGGCGCTCGGGGCCGAGGACGAGGCGGGGGCCGTGGGCCGGCCGCCGCCGTTGCGCAGGTCGGCCGACCGGCTGACGCCCGGCTGACGCCGTGGGGGCTGGCCGCCCTCGAAGCCGGCGGCGATGACCGTCACCCGCACCTCGTCGCCCAGGGCGTCGTCGATCACGGTGCCGAAGATGATGTTCGCGTCCTCGTGCGCGGCGGCCTGGATGAGGTCGGCGGCCGACGACACCTCGAACAGCCCGAGGTCCGAGCCGCCCGCGATGGAGAGCAGCACGCCGTGGGCGCCCTCGATGCTGGCCTCGAGGAGCGGCGAGCTGACCGCCATCTCCGCGGCCGCCCGGGCCCGGTCCTCGCCGCGGGCCGAGCCGATGCCCATGAGGGCCGAGCCGGCGTTCGACATGACGGCCTTGACGTCGGCGAAGTCGAGGTTGATCAGGCCGGGGGTCGTGATCAGGTCGGTGATGCCGGAGACACCCTGCATCAGCACCTGGTCGGCCTGCTTGAACGCGTCGAGGATCGCGATCTGGTGGTCGACCATCTGGAGCAGCTTGTCGTTCGGGATGACGATGAGGGTGTCGACCTCCTCGCGGAGGCCCCCGATGCCCGTCTCGGCCTGGGTCGCGCGACGCTTGCCCTCGAAGGAGAACGGCCGCGTCACCACGCCGATGGTCAGGGCGCCCAGCGCCCGCGCGATCCGCGCGACGACCGGGGCGCCGCCGGTGCCCGTGCCACCGCCCTCGCCCGCCGTCACGAAGACCATGTCCGCGCCCTTGAGCGCGTCCTCGATGTCCTGGGCGTGGTCCTCGGCGGCCTGCCGGCCCTTGTCGGGGTCGGCCCCCGCCCCGAGGCCGCGGGTGAGCTCACGGCCGATGTCGAGCTTGACGTCGGCGTCGCTCATCAGCAGCGCCTGGGCGTCGGTGTTGACGGCGATGAACTCGACGCCGCGCAGACCGGCCTCGATCATCCGGTTGACGGCGTTGACACCACCGCCGCCGACGCCGACGACCTTGATGATGGCCAGGTAGTTCTGTGACGCAGAGACCACGGGGGTTCGTCCTTCTCATTCTCGCTTGCGCGCTCGACCGGCTCGTCGCGCGTTCCTCCGACCCGGACCTCCGGGCCTCGACCAGGGGTCGAGACCCAGCGAGCCGACCCGGGGAAGGCAGGTCGACGAGGGGAGACGCGAACGCCCGCGAAATCTATAGAGCGCCGTCAGCAGGTGTCCACGCGAGCCGCACCCGACACGCGTACGGATCGCCCGCAGCCCCGGATCTCTGGAGATCGCACTTGAGGGTGAGGTGAGATGCGGTGCCGACCCGAGCCCCCGGCCCCTGAACGACGAGTGTGGGCAGCCGACACCTCTGCGCGGCGTGTCGCGTGCCGGGTGTCGACACCCGCACCGACAGGAGAGGGGTGGGCTCGGGAGCGGGCGGGTTCGGTGCGGTGTGGTCAGCGGACGGCGGGGTTGTGCGGGGCGGAGACGTCGATGGACGTCTCGGCCCCCTGGTCGAGCAGCGCCACGGCGACCTGGGCCTTGAGCGTCGGACTGGGAGGCGTCGCCCCAGACGATGGTCAGGCCGGACGTCGTCCGCAGCTGGATCGCGTCGGGGCTGGCGGCGGCGATGCTGGTGACCTGGCTGCGGACGTCGGCCGGCAGGGCCAGCGCGACCGAGCCGAGCTCGACGAGCAGCGGCCGGTTCGACGGGTCCGCGGCGACCTCGACCACGCCCGGGGGCAGCACGGTCCTGGTGGTGAAGACGACACCGGCCTTGTCCGCGACCAGGAACCCGCCCGGCTGGGCCACGCCCAGCAGGGGCTCGCGCTCGGTGACGCTCACGCGCACGGTGTGCGGCCACTCGCGGGTGACCTGCGCGGCCGAGACCTGCGGCAGCGTCGTGGCCCGCTGCGCCACCGCGTCGAGCTGCTGGCGGGCGAGCGGGAGGCCGAGCGGCACCGCGGCCGCCGCGGTCACCTGCTCGGGGGTCAGCTCGCGGGTGCCGGAGACGACGACGGCCCGGGTGTCGAGGACCCGGGAGAAGTAGACGAGCCAGACCGCCGTGGCCACGACCGCGACGAGGACCAGGGCCACGACGGCACGCAGCACCCGGCGCCGGGAACGTCGGCGCCGGTCGCGCTCGGCGGCGATCGAGGGCCGGGGTGCGCGCGGCGGCGCGGCGGGCGGGGTCGCCGTGGTGGTCACCTGCGCTCCTCCTCGGGGTCGGGGGCCGGGTCGGCACGCCGGGCCAGCGCGTCCACGATCAGGGGCGCGACCTTGGTGACGTCACCGCAGCCCAGGGTGACGACCAGGTCGCCGGGTCGGGCGAGGCCGGCGACGACGGGGGCCGCGGAGTCCCAGTCCGGCTCGTAGGTGACGTGGGCCGTGCCGGGCGGCACGGCGTCGGCGACGAGGGCGCCGGTGATCCCCGGGATCGGGTCCTCGCGGTCGCCGCAGACGTCCATGACGACGGCCTCGTCGGCCAGGCTCGCGGCGTCGGCCAGCTCCTGCCAGAGGTCGCGCGTGCGGGTGTAGAGGTGCGGCTGCAGCACGGCGACCACCCGACCGCCGTCGGCCACGGCGGTCCGGGCCGCGCGCAGCGTGTGCTCGACCTCGGTCGGGTGGTGGGCGTAGTCGTCGAAGACGCGGACGCCGTCCACGGTGCCGACGAGCTGGAAGCGCCGGTTGGTCCCGGCGTAGGCCGACAGCTGCTCGCGTGCGGCGGCGTCGTCGACGCCGAGCCAGGTGAGGACCGCGTAGGCGGCGGCCGCGTTCGCCACGTTGTACGAGCCCGGGACGTCGAGCGTCAGCGGCCCGCCGACGTCACCGCGGGCGAGCCGGAAGCTCGAGCCCGTCCCCGCGTACGTCGCGCCGGTGATCCGGACGTCGGCGTCGACCGCCTGCCCGAAGGTGACGACCTCCGGCCCGCCCTCGGCCTCGACCTTCCGCCGGACCGCGGCCGTCAGGGCCACCGCCCCCGGGTCGTCGGCGCTCACGACCAGCACCGCGACGTCGCGCCCGGTGGCGAAGCGCTCGAACCCCGCGGCGTAGGCCTGGGCGCTCCCCCAGTTGCTCAGGTGGTCGGGGTCGACGTTGGTCACGACCGCGACCGTCGCGGGGTACTGCAGGAATGAGCCGTCGCTCTCGTCGGCCTCGACGACCATGACGTCGCCGGTGCCCAGGTGACCGCCGCTCTTGGAGCCCGTGAAGGAGCCGCCGATCACGTACGAGGGGTCGAGCCCGGCGCCGACGAGCGCGCCGGCGACCATCGCCGTCGTCGTGGTCTTGCCGTGCGTCCCGGCGACGGCGACCCCGCGTCGTCCGAGCATCAGCGACCCCAGCGCCGCGCTGCGGTGCAGGACCCGCAGGCCGCGACGGCGCGCCTCGGCGAGCTCGGGGTTGTCCTCGCGGATGGCCGAGGACGCCACGACCGTCTGCGCGTCGCCGAGCTGCTCGGCGCGGTGCCCCACGTGCACGTCGGCGCCGCGGGCGGCCAGCCCGCGCAGGTAGGCGGAGTCGGAGCGGTCGCTGCCGCTCACGGGCGCGCCGAGGTCGAGGAACATCGACGCGATCCCGTTCATGCCGGACCCGCCCACGGCGATGAAGTGGACCCCGCCGAGGTCGGTCGGCGCGACCAGGTCGACGGGCTCGAGCAGCGCCATCAGTGCTCCTTCCCGGTGCCGAGGGCGACGGCCAGTGTGCGCTCGGCCAGGACCGTGGCGGCGTCGCGTCTCGCGACCCCGGCCAGCGCGCGCGTCATCCCCGCGAGACGCTCGGGGTCGCCGAGCAGCGCCGGGAGCTCGGTCGCGGCCCAGGCCGGCGTGCAGGCGGGGTCGTCGAGCAGCAGCCCGCCACCGGCCCCGACCACGCCGGCGGCGTTGCGCGCCTGCTCGCCGTTGCCGTGCGGGTAGGGCACGAAGACGCAGGGCAGCCCGACGGCCGCGGTCTCCAGCACCGTGCCCGCGCCGCAGCGCCCGAGCATCAGGTCGGCGGCGGCGTACGCCTGCTCCATGTGCTCGACGTAGGCCAGCGGGACGTACGCGGCCCCGGTCGCCGGGTCGGTGCGGCGCACGTCGCCGGCGGTGTGGTTCTTGGGACCGAGGACGTGCAGGACGTCGACGCCCGCGCGCAGCAGGGCGTCAGCGGCGCCCCGGACGGCCGCGTTGACGCTCGCCGCACCCTGCGACCCCCCGCTCACCAGCAGCGTCGGCCGGCGCGCGCCGTCCTCGGGGTCGAGCCCGAGCGCGGCCCGGGCCGCCGGCCGGCCGGCCGCGCGGTCGAGGTCGGCGATGCCCCGTCGCAGCGGCAGCCCGATCAGGCTCGCGTGCGCCAGCGGCGTGTCCGGGAAGGAGGTGTAGACCTCGCGGGTGACCCGGGCGGCGAGCCGGTTGGCCAGCCCGGGCAGGGCGTTCTGCTCGTGGACCACGACGGGGACGCCCAGCCGGCGGGCGGCGAGGTAGACCGGCGTCGAGACGTAGCCGCCGAAGCCCAGCGCCACGTCGGCCTCGGTGCGACGCAGCACGTCTCCGGCCGCACGGACGGCCGCGGCGAGGCGCCCGGGCACCCGCAGCAGGTCGAGGCCGGGTCGCCGCGGCAGCGGGACCGGGGGGATGAGCTCGAGGGTCAGGCCGGCCGCGGGGACCACCGTGGTCTCGAGGCCGCGCGCCGTCCCGACCGCCGTGACGCGGGTGCCCGGAGCGAGCCGCAGCAGCTCTTGCGCGGTGGCGATCAGCGGCGAGGTGTGGCCGGCGGTGCCGCCGCCCGCGAGCACGACCGACACCGGACGCCCGGGACCGGCGGAGGGGTCGGGTGCGCTCACCCGCGGCTCCGCGGACGCCGGCCGGCGGCGGTGCCCGTGGTCACGGTCATCCGGGGCCGCTGCCCCGAGCGCCGCGCGGCGAGCAGGGCGCGGGCCGCGGGCTCGCGCCGGGCGCAGCCGAGCAGGACGCCGACGGCCAGCAGGTTGCCGATCAGGGCCGATCCGCCGTACGACACGAGCGGCAGCGGGACGCCGGCGATGGGCAGCAGCCGGAGCACGACGGCGAGGTTGAACAACCCCTGGACGACGAACCAGGTGGTCACGCCACCCGCGACGTAGCGCGAGAACGGGTCGTCGGAGCGGGATGCGATCCGGAACCCGGCGTACCCGAGCAGCCCGATCAGGGCGAGGACGACCAGCGAGCCGAACAGCCCGAACTCCTCGCCGAGGACGGCGAAGATGAAGTCGGTGTGCGCCTCGGGCAGGCTCCCCCACTTCTGCCGGCTGGCCCCGAGTCCGAGGCCCCACCAGCCGCCCGACGCGATCGCGAACATGCCGGCCTGCGCCTGGTCGTTGATGCCGTTCACGTTGACCGTCGGGTCGAGGTAGGCCGCGAGCCGGCGCATGCGCAGCGGCGAGGAGACGAACAGCCCGACCACCCCGAGGAGGCCGAGGGCGCCGAGCGCCGTCAGGACGCGCATCGGGGCGCCGACGATCCAGAGGATCCCGGCCACGATCCCGGCCAGGACGACGGCGGTGCCGGCGTCGCCCTGGAACACGACGAGCGCGATGATCAGGCCCGACACCGGCAGGAACGGCACCAGCAGGTGGAACGGGCGGTCCAGCAGCTTCTGCTTGCGGGCGAGGACGTCGGCGCCCCACACCACGAGGGCCAGCTTGGCGAACTCGGCCGGCTGGATCCCGAACCCGCCGATGCCGGTGGACAGCCAGTTCCGGTTGCCGTTGATCGTCATGCCGAGCGGGGTGTAGGTGAGCACCAGCAGCAGCGTCGCCAGGCCCATCCCGACCCAGCTGACCCAGCGCAGCGTCGTCGAGGACATCTTGAGGATCACCACGGCGCCGACCGCCCCGATGACGAGGAACATCAGCTGGCGCTTGACGTAGTAGTACGAGTCGCCCGTGGTCAGGTAGGCGTTCACGCTCGAGGCCGACAGCACCATCATCAGCCCGACGACCAGCAGCAGGGCGACCGAACCGAGCACGAGGTGGTAGCTGGTCAGCGGGCGGTCGAGCACCGCGCGCAGCCAGAGGGCGACGGCCCGACCGGGCGTCGGGGCGATGTCGGTCCGACGGTCGGCCTTCGGCCTGCGGGTGGGGGTCAGGGTCGCCACGAGCGGCTTCCTCCTTCTCGTCCCACGTCGCCCGCCCGTCCCTCCCGGCGGACCGGTCAGGGAGCGAGCGCGCGCACCGCCTCGGTGAAGGCGTCGCCGCGGGCGGCGTAGTCGGCGAACATGTCCAGGCTGGCGCAGCCCGGCGCGAGCAGGACCACGTCTCCCGGCCGGGCCAGGGACGCGGCCGTCGCGACGACCCGTGCCATGACGTCGGCGGCCCCCTCGGTGGCAGCCGGCGTCGTCCGACCATCTTCGGCGGTCGTCACGAGCTGGACCGGCACATCGGGTGCGTGTCGAGCGAGCGCTTCGGCGACCACCGGCGCGTCGACGCCGAGCAGCACCGCGGCCCGCAGCCGGGGGGCGTGGGTGACGACCAGGTCGTCGAAACGGGTGCCCTTGGCCTGGCCGCCGGCGACCCACACGACCCGTCCGCCGTCCGGCTCGGCGGGGTCGCCGAACGAGCGCAGGGCGGCGTCGGCGGCGTGCGGGTTGGTGGCCTTGGAGTCGTCGACGTAGCGCACCCCGCGCCGCTCGCCCACCGTCTGGATCTTGTGCGCGCCGAGCCGGACGGCCCGCAGCCCGTCGCGCACGGCGGTGGCCGGGACGCCGTACGCGCGGGCCAGCGCCGCGGCAGCGAGGGCGTTGGCGACGACGTGCGGCGGCGGGGGCGCACCCTCGGGCACACCGGCGGCCAGGGCGACGTCGGCGAGCGTGGCGAGCTCGAGCGCGGAGTCGCGGCGCTGCTCGACGAAGGCCCGGTCGACCAGCAGGTCGTCGACGATCCCGAGCATCGACGGGGCCGGGGTGCCGAGGGTGAAGCCGATGGCGCGCGCACCCTCGACGACCTCGGCCTCCTCCACCATCGCCTCGGTGGCGCGGTCGGCGACGTTGTAGACGCAGGCGTGCGACACGCCCTCGTAGATCTTGGCCTTCGCCGCGCCGTACGCCTCGTAGCCGCCGTGCCAGGAGAGGTGGTCGGGCTGGAGGTTGAGCACGACCGAGGAGTGCAGGGCGAGCGAGCTCGACCAGTGCAGCTGGTGGCTGGACAGCTCGACGGCCAGGACGTCGTACGGCTCCGGGTCGAGCACGGTCTCCATCACGGGCCGGCCGATGTTCCCCACGGCCGCGGTCCGCAGGCCGGCGGCGGCCAGCATGGCCACGAGCATCTGGGTGGTCGTGGTCTTGCCGTTCGTGCCGGTGATCCCGAGCCAGGGCACCACCTTGGCCGGCCGGGCGAGGCGCCAGGCGAGCTCGACCTCGCTCCAGACCGGCACCGCGGCGGCGAGCGCAGCCACGAGGATCGGTGCGCTCGGCGGGAAACCGGTCGTGACGACGAGGTCGGCGCCCTCGGGAAGGTTCGCGGTGGACCCGGGACCCAGCCGAACGGTCGCCCCGAGCACCTCGAGCAGCGCACCCTTGTCGGTGTTCGCCTCCGTGGCCGCGTCGTCGAGCACGGTCACCCGCGCCCCGAGCTGAAGCAGCCCGTCGGCCGCCGCGAAGCCGGACACCCCGACCCCGGCGATCACCACGTGCGCGTCCGGCCAGGGCGAAGCCCCGTCGGCGGTCCTCATCCAGGAGATCGACACGGCTGACCCGTCCTTCCTTGACCCACGCCGGTCCGGCGCGCCCCCGGAGTGAGGAGCGATGAGCGAGGTGCGGTCCCCGCGAGCGCAGCGAGCCCTAGGGGGCCGCGCATCGCGAAGAGTGACGAAGCCGGGGGCGTGGAGCGCCGGGCCGCGTCGGAGCGAAGCGGAGACAGAGATCACGCGTTCCCCGCCACCCACTCGGCGTAGAAGATGCCCAGGCCGCCGGCGACGAAGAGTCCGCAGATGATCCAGAAGCGCATGACGATCGTGACCTGGGCCCAGTTCAGCAGCTCGAAGTGGTGGTGGATCGGCGACATCTTGAAGATCCGCTTGCCCTTGGTGGCCTTGAAGTATCCGACCTGCAGCACGACGGACATGACCTCGATGACGAGCAGCCCGCCGAGGACGATCAGCAGCAGCTCGGTGCGGGTGAAGATCGCCATCCCGGCCAGCGCGCCGCCGAGCGACAGCGAGCCCGTGTCGCCCATGAAGATCTTGGCCGGCTCGGCGTTCCACCACAGGAAGCCGAAGCACGCCCCGGCCAGCGCCACCGCGACGACGGCGAGGTCGTACGGGTCGCGCACCTCGTAGCACTTGGGCCCGGCCGAGGAGACGTAGGCGCAGGACTGGTTGTACTGCCAGATGTTGACCAGCGTGTACGCGCCGAAGATCATCACGCAGGCGCCCGAGGCGAGGCCGTCGAGCCCGTCGGTGAGGTTCACGCCGTTGCTCGCCGCCGCGATGAGCAGGATCACCCAGGCCACGACCAGGACCACCGGGAGCGTCAGCAGCGGGATGTCCCGCAGGAACGAGATCGCGTCCGAGGCCGGCGTGATGCCGCGCTCGTCGGGGAACTGCAGCGCCAGCAGCGCGAAGACGATCGCGACGATCGACTGACCGGCGATCTTGGCCTTGCTCCGCAGGCCGAGCGAGCGCTGCTTGCTGATCTTGATGAAGTCGTCGAGGAACCCGACCACCCCGAGCCCGGTGAAGAGGAAGAGCACCAGCAGCCCGGAGGCCGACGGCAGGGTCCAGGTGATCAGGTGGCTGATCAGGTACGCCGCGAGCACCGAGGCGATGATCACCAGCCCGCCCATGGTCGGGGTGCCCCGCTTGACGTGGTGCGAGGTCGGCCCGTCGTCGCGGATGAGCTGGCCGTAGCCCTTCTTGACCAGCACGCGGATGGCGAGCCGGGTGCCGAGGAGCGTGCCCAGCAGGGCCAGGAAACCGGCGAGGAAGACGACCTTCACGCGCGGCCACCGGCCCCGCGGTCCGGGTCGCGCTCCGGGTCGGGTGCGCGCAGGATCTCGTCGGCCACGACGTCCAAGGCTAGGCCACGAGACGCCTTCACCAGGACGACGTCCTCGGGGCGCACGTCCGCGCGCACCCACGCGGCCGCCTCGGCGACGTCCCGGGCGACCCGCGCCCGGCCCGGCTGACCGGTCACGAGCAGGGGTGCGAACTCCCCCAGCGCGACGACCTCGTCGACGCCCGCGGTGGCCACCTGGGCGGCCAGCGCGGTGTGCAGCGCCGACGCCTCGTCGCCCAGCTCGAGCATGTCGCCGAGCACGGCCCAGGTCCGCCCGCGGTCCCGGCCGAGCTCGGCCAGCGTCTCGACCGCCGCCGCCATCGAGGCCGGGTTGGCGTTGTAGCTGTCGTTGACCACGCGCACGCCGTCGGCGCGGTCGTGGACCTCCATGCGCCAGCGCGACGCCGGTTCGGCGGCGCTCAGCGCGGCGGCGACCGCGTCCCCGTCGAGCCCGAGGGCGACCGCGGCCGCCGCGGCGGCGGTCGCGTTGGCGACCTGGTGCCGCCCGGTCCCCCGCAGCCGGACGCGGGCCGACCGCTCGGCGCCCGCGGTCCGGACGTGCAGGTCGAAGGCGTAGCGACCCGAACCGTCGCCGACGAGCGCCTCGGCCCACACGGCGTCCGGCTCGTCGGCGAGCGCCCCGACGTCCTCCGCCGCGAACGGCAGCACCCGGCCGCGCGTCCGGGTCCGCATGGCCCAGACCCGCGGGTCGGCCCGGTTCAGCACGGCCGTGCCGGTCTCGTCGAGCGCCTCGACCAGCTCGCCCTTGGCCTGCGCGATGGCCTTCCGCCCGCCGAACTCGCCGACGTGCGCGTGCCCGACGTTGAGCACCACGGCCACGTCGGGCGGCGCGATCTCGCAGAGGTACGCGATGTGCCCGATCCCCCGGGCGCCCATCTCGGCCACGAGGTACGAAGTGGTGGAGCCCACCCGCGTGACGGTGAGCGGGACCCCGAGCTCGTTGTTGAGGTTGCCGACCGGGGCGACCGTGGGTCCGGCCGTCGCGAGGACGACGCCCAGCAGGTCCTTCGTCGACGTCTTGCCCTGGGAGCCGGTGAGACCGACGACGCGCAGGCCGGAGGGACGGCACCGGTCCACGACGTGCCGGGCCAAGCGCCCGAACGCGAGGAGCGGGTCGGCCACCACGAGCTGCGGGCCGGGCGCGTCCGGGACGGCGTGCGCGACGAGGGCCGCGACCGCGCCCTGCGCGAAGGCCGTGCCCACGTACGCGTGCCCGTCGACCCGCTCGCCGACCAGGGCGACGAACAGCGATCCCGGCTCCACGGCCCGCGAGTCCGCGGCGACGTGCACCGCCACGGCGTCCAGGTCGACCGACCCGCTCGTCCCCGCGTGCAGGTCGGCACCGAGGGCGGCCGCGACCTCCCCGACCCGGAGCGGGATCACGACCGGCCCCGGCCGGCAGCGACCAGCCGCGCGGCCCAGGCCTCGCGGACCACCTCGGCGTCGACGAAGGGCAGCACGGTCCCGGCGACCTCCTGGCCGCGCTCGTGGCCCTTGCCCAGCACGACGACCGCGTCGTCGGGACCGGCGAGGGCGAGCGCGGTCGCGATGGCGCTGCGCCGGTCGCCGCCGTCGACGACCTCGAGGTCGGGGCGGTGGACCGAGCGCGCCCCGGCGAGCACCCGGGCCCGGATGGCGGCCGGGTCCTCGCTGCGCGGGTTGTCGTCGGTGACGACCACGACGTCGGCACCCCTGGCCGCGGCGGCGCCCATCGGCTCGCGCTTGCCGGGGTCGCGGTCGCCGCCGCAGCCGAGGACGGCGACGACGCGGTGGGTGTCGGACAACGCGCCGATCGCGGCCGTGACGGCCTGCGGGGTGTGGGCGAAGTCCACGAACACGGCCGGCGCGCCGGCCCCGAGGTCGACCCGCTGCATCCGCCCGGGCACGCCGGCGGTCTCGAGGCCCCGGGCGGCGGCGTCGAGGGCGGGGCCCGGGTCGGCGCTGCCGGCGGCCACCATCGCCAGCGCGGTGAGCGCGTTGCGCACGTTGTGCTCCCCGGGCAGCGGCAGCCGCGTCTCGACCTCGTGCGCGCCCACCCGGACCCGCAGGACCGTACGGCCCCCGTCGTCGGGACCGATCCGCACCGGGTGCACGTCGGCGGCTCGGCCGAGGCCGGTCGTGCTCACCGGGAGTCCGACGGCCCGTGCCCGGTCGACGAGCGTCGGTCCCCGGTCGTCGTCGACGTTGACGACGCACGCCCGCGCGCGCTCGGCCGTGAAGAGCGAGGCCTTGGCCTCGAAGTAGGTCTCGACGTCGCCGTGGAAGTCGAGGTGGTCGGTGCCGAAGCCGGTGAACGCGGCCACGTCGAAGACGATCGCGTCCACCCGCCCGAGCGCGAGGGCGTGCGACGAGACCTCCATGACGACCGCCTGCGCGCCGTGCTCGACGAGGTGACCGAGCAGTCCCTGCAGCTCCGGGGCCTCGGGCGTCGTCACGGTGGTGCGCGCGCCGCCGAGGTCGCGCCCGTCCAGGGCGAAGCCGACGGTGCCGACCAGCCCGGTCGAGGTCCCGCCGGCGCGCAGCGCGGCGTCGAGCAGGTAGGCCGTGGTGGTCTTGCCCTGCGTGCCGGTGATCCCGTACGTCCGCAGGGCCGCGGCCGGCTCGCCGTACACCCGGGCGGCGACCACCGCCATCGCGTGCCGGGGGTCGTCGACGACGGCGACCGGCAGCGCCGGTCCGGCCGACGCCTCGCCGACGAGCCGCGCGCCCGCAGGATCGGTCAGCAGCGCGACCGCGCCCGCGTCCCGGGCCTGCGCGGCGAACCGCGCCCCGTGGTGGTGGCGACCGGGCAGCGCGACGAAGAGGTCGCCGGGCTCGACCAGCCGGGCGTCGAGGGTGACGCCCGTGACACCGACGGTGGACGACGCGCCGGCCACCAGCGCGTCGAGCCCGACGGCGACGACCCGGCGCGGCCGGAGCGCGCTCACCAGGTCGTCGGCTTCGGGTCCGGCTTCGTGGCGTCCGGCATCACCGAGTAGCGCGGCAGCGCGTACTTCATGATGTCGCGCCAGACCGGGTTGGCCGTGCTCGTGCCGGTGTCGAAGTGACCCTGGGGGTTGTTCATGACCACGTAGGTCAGGATGTCCGGGTCGTTCAACGGCGCGAAGCCGATGAACGAGGTGACGTAGCCGTTGTACTTGTGCAGCTCGGGGTCGGCGCGCTGCGCGGTGCCGGTCTTGCCGCCGCTGTCGTAGTCCTCCAGCCGGAGGTTCTTCTGGCCGTTGTCGCTGTCCATGACCGCCTGCATCACGTCGCGGACCTGGGCGGAGGACTTCTCCGAGATGACCCGGCGCGGCTCCCGCTCGTCGACGTCGACGGTGTTGCCGCTGGCGTCGGTGACCTGCGAGATCACGGTCGGCGGGTGGTAGACGCCGCCGTTGACGATGCCGGCGATCGCGGCCGCCTCCTGGACCGCCGTGACCGAGATGGCCTGCCCGAACGCCACCTGGTCGCGCTGGATGTCGCTCATGTCGTCCGGCGGGATGATGCCCGCGGACTCGCCGGGCAGCTGGATGCCGGTCGGGCTGCCCAGACCGAGCTTCTCGTAGTAGTCGTGCAGCGTCTTGCGGTCCATCTGCCGGGTGAGCAGGGCCATGCCGATGTTCGAGGACTGCGCCACGGCGCCCCGCATCCGCAGCTTGAGCGGGTCGGAGTCGTGGTAGAAGGCGTCCTTGATCCGCAGCGGCCCGGACTTCAGGAGCCGGGGGACCTCGATCTTGCTCTCCGGGGTCGCGGTGCCCGAGTCGATCAGGGCCGCCGAGGTGATCACCTTCTCGACGCTGCCCGGCTCGTACGGCGAGGAGACCGCGTTGTTGCCGCGGGCGTCGGTCGAGGAGGCGCTCGGGTCGGACGAGTCGTACGTCGGGGCGTTCGCCATGGCCAGCACCTCGCCGGTCTTGACGTTCATGACGATGGCCATCCCGTAGTCCGACCCCGTCCGCTGCACCTGCGTCGCGAGGCGCTGCTGGACCATCCACTGCAGCTCGGAGTCGATGCTCAGCCTGAAGTTCAGCCCGTCCTTGGCCGGGGTGACCTCGCTGTCGCCGAGCGGGATCTTGCTGCCGTTCGGTGCGCTCTCGTAGGTCTCGGTGCCCTGGACGCCGGAGAGCTCCTTGTTCATCGACAGCTCGAGGCCGCCGAGGCCCTTGCCGTCGCTGCCCACGAACCCGACGACCGACGAGCCGACGGCACCGTTCGGGTAGGTGCGGATCGGGTCCGCCTCGCGGAACACCCCGTAGATCTTCGCCTTGGCCAGGTCGGTCGCCAGCGCGGTGTACGTCAGCGCCGGCACCTTCTTCTTCAGGTAGACGAAGTGCGTGTTCGGGGTGGTCAGCAGCGGGACCAGCTGCTCGGGCGGCATCTGCAGGTAGGGCGACAGGATCGCCGCGACCTGGACGGCCTTGGGCCCGACCAGCGTCGGGTCGGCCGTCACGGCGACGGCGGGCTGGGTCGAGGCCAGCACCGCGCCGTTGCGGTCGGTGATCTCGCCGCGCGAGGGCAGCAGCGGGAGCGTGCGGGTCAGCGCGTCGATCGAGTCCGCGGTGTAGCGCGCCGAGTCGAAGCCCTGCAGCTGCAGCAGCCGGCCGGCGCACAGCGACAGCCCCATGGCCATGATCACGAGCACCACGTGGATCCGGCGGCTCGAGCTGCCCAGCGGCACCCGGATCGCCGTGACCGGGGTGCGCGGCGGCGCGGGTCGACGGCTGGGCGCCGGGCGCGACGGGGTGCGGTCGGCGGGGCGGGGTGCGGGCCGGGCGCGCTCGCGGGTGCCGTCGCGCAGGATCCGCTCCCCGCGCCGGTGCGGCTCTCCCCCGCCCGCGGCCCGGCGGCGGCGCTCGGCGGCGGCGCGGTCGGACGTCGCCCGGTCGACCCGGTCGGTCGGGCGCCCGGCCCCCCGGTCGGCGGCGGGGTGCGGTCGGCGTGACGGCATCGGTGCGTCCCTCAGCGGCTGGTGGTCGGAGCGGGCTGGGCGGTCTGCGCCGTCGGCGAGGGGGCGGGCGACGGGCTCGCCGCCGCTGCCTTGGCGGCGGCCTTGTCCGCCTTCTCGGCGGCCTCCTTCGCCGCACGGTCGGCGCTCAGCTGCTCGCCGTTGCCCGGGTGGAGGTAGCGCATCTCGGTCCCCTTGGTGGTCTTCGCCGTGCCCTTGACGGTGCCGTCGGGCAGCACCAGGAACGCCGCGTGGACGTCGGGCCGCATGCCCTGGTCGTACGCCTTCTGCGCCAGCGAGGCGGGCGCGGAGACGCTCTGGAGCTGCGACTCCAGGTCATCCTGCACGTAGGTGAGCTGGCTGGCCTGGCTGTTGAGGCGGCGCGCCTCGAACTCCTGGTTCTGCAGGGTGGTGTTCAGCAGCAGCAGGCCCGCCATGCCCACGCCGAAGGCCGCGATGAGCACGACGAGGAACGGCAGCCGCGCCATCCGTCGGTTCGGCGTGGCCAGCGGGCGCAGGTCCGGGCGGACCTCCTGCGCCGTACGGGTCTTCCGGCCGGGGGCGGCCACGAGAGCGCTCACGCGCTCACCTCCTGGGGTCGGTGCGGGGTGCTGCGGGGGGTCTGGACGGACGACGGGGTGCGCGGGTCGTGGTGCTCACGGACGCGGACGGCGCCGCGCAGCCGGGCCGAGGCGGCCCGCGGGTTGGCGGCGACCTCGGCGGCAGCGGGCCGCTCGGCGCCGCGGGTCAGCAGCTCGAGCTCCGGCAGCAGCTCGGGCGGCACGACCGGCAGCCCGCGGGGGGCGGTGTCGGCGGCACCGGCGGCGAGCACCTGCTTGACCGGCCGGTCCTCCAGCGAGTGGTAGGCCAGGACGGCGATGCGTCCGCCCACCGCGAGGGCGGAGACCGCGCTGGGCAGGACCGACTCCAGGGCGGCCAGCTCACCGTTGACCTCGATGCGCAGGGCCTGGAACGTCCGCTTCGCCGGGTGGCCGCCGGTGCGCTGGGTCGCCATCGGGATCGCCGCCCGGAGCAGCTCCACCAGTCGTCCCGAGCGCTCGAACGGCTCGACCTCGCGGGCCTCGACGACGCGGCGGGCGATCCGGTCGGCGAACCGCTCCTCGCCGTAGCGGCGCAGCACGCGGGTCAGGTCGCGGGCGTCGTAGGTGTTGAGGACCTCGGCCGCCGTCGGGCCGGTGCGGCCCATCCGCATGTCGAGGGGGGCGTCGACCGCGTAGGCGAACCCGCGCTCGGCGCTGTCGATCTGCAGCGAGGAGAGCCCGAGGTCGAGCAGCACGGCCTGCACCCGCGGGCGGCCGAGGCGCTCGAGCACCTCGGGCAGCTCGTCGTAGACGGCCTCGACGAGGGTGACGCGGTCGCCGTACGGGGCGAGGCGCTCCCCGGCCAGGGCCAGCGCCTCCGGGTCACGGTCGAGCCCGACCAGGTGCGCGGCCGGGCACGCCTCGAGCAATGCGCCGGCGTGACCGGCGAGACCGAGGGTGCCGTCGACCAGGACGGGAGCGGGGTGCTCCGCGGTGGGGACGAGGGCCGGGGCGAGCAGGGCGAGGACCTCGTCGAGCATCACCGGGACGTGCCGGGGCGAGCCGGAGGAGGCCGAAGAGGCTTCCCCGCCCGCGCTGTCCGTCATGTCCGACCCTGACCTCGACCCTGCCCTGCTGTGCCTGTGCTTGCCGTGCCGCCGGAGGACGTGCCGGGTGGTTCCAACCCGAGGCCGGTGGCGACCTGGCACCGGGGAAGGGGTGCCAGGGCGCCGACCTGCGGGCTGGAGCCGCTCGGCACGTCCTGCTCTGCGGGTCCTGCTGCGGTGCTCGTCGTGCTCGTCGTGCTCGTCGTGCTCGTTCGTGCGGGGGTCCGCGTGCGGTCCGAGGGGGGAAGACCTCAGGCGCCCGGGAAGACCCCTTCGTCCAGGTCGGCGAACGCCGACTCCTTGCTCGCCTCGTACGTCTGCCAGGCCGCGGCGTCCCAGATCTCCACCCGGTCGATGGCCCCGACGACGACGCAGTCCCGCTCCAGCCCCGCGTAGGTGCGGAGGTGCTGCGGGATCGTGACCCGGCCCTGCTTGTCCGGCGTCTCGTCCGAGGCCCCCGACGCGAGCATGCGCTGGTAGTCGCGGACCTGCTGGCTGGCCGAGGTCCCCCGAACCCCCTGGACCAGCTCGGCGAAGGTCCCGACGGGCCAGATGGCCAGGCAGCGCTCCTGGAAGCGAGTGATCACCAGGCCCTCCGCCAGCTCGTCGCGGTACTTCGCCGGGAGGATCAGCCGGCCCTTCTCGTCGAGCTTCGGAGTGTGGGTCCCGAGGAACACGGGCCACCTCCTTCACTCCCCGGACGGGGTGCTGTCCTCGATGGGGGTCTTCACCTCCACTGCGCGCCACTTTACTCCACTTCTCCCCACCAGACTCCTTTTCGTGGGTGCGTCGCCCCCCGAACGGCCCCAGGAGCGGCTGCAGGAGGACCTGCGCAGGCCGCGGCCGGGGGTGGGAGGGCCGCGTACGCGCCAAGCCGGAGAGGGTCCGGGCGGGACTTCTGTCGCGCCGACCGGGTTTCCCGAGCGCGCATACGATGAGGCCGCACGGCACGGAGCGGCGCCCGAGCAGGCCCGCGTCCGTGGGCGGCACGGCAGCAGACCCGTCGGGACCTCGTCCCGCTGCCGAGGACCCGGGGACGAAGGGGACTGGCCGTGAGCCTGAGCGTCGAGAACGGCACGCGTCGCGAGAGCGGCGAGCCGCCCGAGCGCACCGACCTGGGCGTCGGCGACGTCGTCGCGGTCATGGGTCGTGTCCGCGGCGCCATCGAGCAGGTCATCGAGGGCAAGCGCGAGGCCGTCGACCTCGCCCTGGTCGTGCTGCTCGCCGAGGGCCACCTGCTCGTCGAGGACGTCCCGGGCGTGGGCAAGACGATGCTGGCCAAGGCCATCGGCCGGTCGATCGACTGCTCGGTCCGGCGCGTGCAGTTCACCCCCGACCTGCTGCCCAGCGACATCACCGGCGTCTCGATCTGGAACTCCGAGACGCGCGACTTCGAGTTCAAGCCGGGCGGCATCTTCGCCAACATCGTGGTCGGCGACGAGATCAACCGCGCCTCGCCGAAGACCCAGTCCGCACTGCTGGAGTCCATGGAGGAGCGCCAGGTCAGCGTCGACGGGACGACCTACCTGCTGGACGCTCCGTTCATGGTCGTCGCCACGCAGAACCCGATCGAGATGGAGGGCACCTACCCCCTCCCCGAGGCGCAGCGCGACCGCTTCCTGGCCCGCATCGAGATGGGCTACCCGACGCCGAACGCCGAGCTCGACATGCTCGACTCGCACGGTTCGTCGGACCCGCTGGCCAGCATGGGCCCGGTCACCGACGCCGCGACGGTGCGCGGGCTGATCCGCGCCGTGTCGAACGTCTTCGTGGCGCCCGCGGTCAAGCACTACCTGGTCTCCGTGGTGGGCGCGACCCGCACGTCGCGCGACCTCCGCCTCGGCGCCTCGCCCCGCGCGAGCCTCCAGCTGCTGCGGGCCGTCCGCGCGTACGCCGCCCTGCAGGGCCGCGACTACGTCACCCCCGACGACGTGCAGGCCCTCGCGGTGCCGGTCCTGGCGCACCGGGTGCTGCTCTCCACCGAGGCCCAGCTCTCCCGCCGCAGCGCGGCGGAGGTCGTGGCCCGCTCGGTCGCGGAGGTGCGGGTCCCCGACCGCGCCCCCGCGCGCTGAGCACGGGCCGTCGGGAGCCCCGCCGGTGCGACGCCTCTGGTCCGTGCTGACCGTCCGCGGGCGCTGGCTCGTCGGCGTCGGGCTGGTCGTCCTGCTCGGGGCCATGGCCAGCGGGCAGCGAGACGTCATGCGGGTCGGCCTGCTGCTGCTCGCCCTGCCGCTCGTGGCGCTGGTCCTCGTGCTGCGCGCCCGGCTGCGGATGTCGGCGGAACGT
Source organism: uncultured Actinomycetota bacterium (assembly GCA_963762775.1). GTDB lineage: Bacteria > Actinomycetota > Actinomycetes > Propionibacteriales > Propionibacteriaceae > Microlunatus. The sequence goes on along the minus strand of CAVXMD010000014.1, from coordinate 32,259 downwards.
TCCGTGGAGCCGGCGCAGGTCCCGCTCGGCACGCCGCTGCACGGCCGCGTCACCCTCGGCCACGACTCGCTGCTGCCGGCCGCCCTGCTCGAGCTCGAGGACGCGGTGCCGCCCGAGCTCGGCGAGCGTCCCCGCTTCCTCGTCGACCGGGCCAGCTCGCACTGGCAGCGCACCGTGGAGTACCCGCTGCTCGGGCGGGCCCGCGGCCACTACCGGACCGGTCCCCTGATGGTCCGCACGACCGACCCCTTCGGCCTGGTCCGGCTCGACCGGACCTTCACCGCGACGAGCGAGGTCGTGATCACCCCGCAGGTCTTCGACCTGTCCCGGGCGGGTGGCGGCGGTGGCGGGGGCAGCGCCGGCGAGGCCCGGCCCCGTCGCATCGGGGTGCTCGGCGCGGACGACGTGCTGGTGCGCGAGTACCGGCAGGGCGACGACGTACGCCGCATCCACTGGCGCTCGACCGCCCGGTCGGGCGAGCTGATGGTGCGCCGCGAGGAGCAGGCCCTCGACCCGAGCACGACGCTGCTGCTCGACTCCCGCGCCGGTGCGCACGCCGGCCGCGGCGTGCACCACTCGCTGGAGTGGGCGGTCTCGGCCGTCGCCTCCGTGGGGCTCCGGCTGTCCGGCGAGGGGTACGCCGTCGAGGTCACGACGGCCGGCGGCCCCCTCCAGGGCACGGCCACGGCACCGGGTCCCGTCGCCGCCGACCTGCTGCTGCGCCAGCTCACCGACCTGCAGCCGGCCGCCACCTCCGACCTGCGTCACCTGCTCGGTGGGCCCGGCGAGCGTGGCGACCGGCTCGTCGTGGCCGTCCTCGGCCGGCTCAGCCTGGACCAGGCGTACGCGGTCGCCGGCATGCGTCGTCAGCGGGGCACCGGCCTCGCGATGCTGCTGGACGTCGACTCGTGGAGCGACGGCAGCCGGGCGGCCGCCCCCGCGACCCTGCCGGACGACGGCTCCGCGCCGCAGACCGAGGTCGCGCGCGCGGCGGAGGTCCTCGCCGACCAGGGCTGGCGCGTGGTGGTCGTCGACGCTTCCATGACCGTCCCCCAGGCCTGGGATGCGCTCGAGCGCCTGGCGGTGCCCGGATGAGCGGGGCGCGGGAGCGCAGCGACCTCCGGCCCCTGCGGCGAGCGGGGTCGTGATGCGCGCCGACACCCGACTCAGCCTCGCGACCGTCGTCGCGATGGGCCTGGTCACGCTCACCGTGGTGCCGTTGACCGCGGACGGGACCTTCGTCCCGCTGACCTGGCTCGGCACCGCGCTGCTCTGCGCGCTCGGCCTCGTCCTGCGGCGCCACGGGGCCGGCGTCGGTCTGACGCTGGCCAGCCAGCTGCTCGCCCTCGTCGTCGGCTCGCTGGTCCTGGCCTACGCGCTCAGCGGCGACCCCGACCTGCTCGGGCGCTACCCCCGGCTCTGGGCGCGCGGGATCCTGCACATGCAGACCCAGAGCTCGCCGATGGCGCCCGACCCGGGTGTCCTGCTCATCTTCCTCACCACGATCTGCCTGGTCACGGTGCTGGCCGACCTCGTCGTCTCCGGGCTCGACCGCCCGGCCTGGTCGATCGCGCCCCTCGCCGCGGTGTTCGCGGTGCCGGCGGTCGGGCTGGGCCTCGACTCCGGCGTGCTGAGCTTCGCCTGCCTCGCGCTGGGCTACCTCGGCGTGCTGCTCGCCGACGGGCTGAACCGGGCGGGTGCCTGGACCCGCGGCCTGAGCGCGGACACGTCGCGGACGGCCCCCGTCCGCACGGACGGCACCGGCATCGGCACCCGCACCTCCGTCGCACCGGTGGTGTGGCGGGCCGGCGGCCTGCTGGCCGTCCCGGCGCTCGTGCTCGCGCTGGTGTTCGGCGTGCTGCTCCCGACCATCGCCCTGCCCGGCCTCGGTCTCGGCAACGGCTTCGGCGGCACCGGTCCCCTGCAGCTCACCGACCCGAGCCTCGACCTCAAGCGCAACCTGAACCAGCCGGCCAACCGGGTCGTCTTCCGCTACACGACCGACCAGCCGGGCGGGGTCTACCTCCGGATGGCCGCCCTCCCGCAGTTCTCGGCCTCCGGGTTCGGCAACACCCAGATCCGCCTGAACACCGGCACCGACCTCTCCGAACCACCCGGTTACACCGGCCCGACGCCCGCCGTGCGGACGACGCGGATCACGTCGCTCGACTTCTCCTCGCAGTACCTCCCGGCCCCGTACGCGCCGCGCACCTTCGACGCCCACGGCGACTGGAGCTACAACGCGGAGTCGTTGACGATCGTCACCAGCGACAAGTCCCCCGACGTGCTGACGAACCTCACCTACTCGGTGACCAGCTGGGACATCGCGCCGACCGCGGCGGAGCTCGCCGACGCCGACGCCGGGGCGCCCTCCGACGTCGACGTCACCGGTGAGGTCCCGCAGGACCTCCCCGCATCGCTGGTCGAGCTGAGCCGCGACGTCACGCGCGACGCGGACACCCCGTATGACCGGGCGATCGCGATCCAGGCCTACCTGCGCAATCCGGGCAACTTCGCCTACGACGTCCAGCAGCGCCCGGGCAACGGCTACCAGGCGCTCGTCAACTTCCTCACCGTCGACAAGCGCGGCTACTGCGAGCAGTTCGCGAGCGCGATGGCGATGATGGCGCGGGTGAACGGCATCCCGTCGCGGGTCGCCGTCGGCTTCCTGCCCGGTGACCAGGTCGGCGACACCTACGACGTCTCCGTCACCGACATGCACGCCTGGCCCGAGCTCTACTTCACCGGCTACGGGTGGGTCCGCTTCGAGCCGACGCCCGGCGTCCAGAGCGGCTCGCCGCCCGCCTGGACCCAGCCGACGCAGACCTCGGGCACGCCGAGCCAGAGCGCAGCCCCCTCGGCGGCCCCGAGCACCGCCGCGCCGTCGACCGAGGCGGCCCCGAGCCAGGCGCCGCAGAACGTCCCGGTCCAGCCGACCCGGACGACCTCGACCTTCTCCTGGCGCACCGTCGGCGTGGTCGCGGGCGTGGTCGTGCTGCTCCTGCTGCTCGCCGCGCCGGCGACGGTCCGCGTCCGCCGGCGGCGCTCGCGCCTGGACGGCGACGGCCCGGGCGACGAGCAGGTCGAGGGCGCGTGGGCCGAGCTGCGCGACACCGTGCTCGACCTGGGCGGCACGTGGCCGGAGGGCACGCCGCGGACGGTCGGCCGCGAGCTCGGCGGGCGCCTCGACCCGGACGACCGGGCCGACCTCGGCCGGGTCGCGACCCTCGTCGAGCGGGCCCGCTACGCCCCGGACCTCGGCGCCACGTCGGAGACGGACGACCTGCCCGGCACCACCGCCTCGCTGCGGCAGGCGATCGCTGCCCCAGCGGGTCCATGGCAGCGCCTGAGGGCGTTCCTGGTCCCGCGCTCGGTCTTCCGCCGACGCCGCTGAGCCGCCGTCCGACGCCCGGCTCAGGCTCCGGCTCGCGGTGGACAGGACCGGGTCAGGCGGGCCGGAAGGCGAGCCGGGACGGCTCGGTGAAGGGCAGCGTGGGCGTCAGGAGCGTGTCGTCCTCGGCGTCGTAGAGCGCAAGCCCGCCGGCGCTCGTCGCCACGAGCCAGCGGTCGGTCAGCCACAGCAGCGACGTCCCGCGGCGTCCGCCCGGAAAGTTCCGCAGGACGTCGGGCGAGGGCCCGACCCGACTGACGCGGACCTGGTCGCCCAGGTCCGTGGTGAAGGTCTCCGCGAGGAAGCTGTTGCCCGGCGAGAGCGCGGCAGGGTCGGTCCCGGAGGCGGGCCGCTGCGGGTTCGGGGAAGCCGCGACGCGGACCGGGGTGATCCGGTCTCCGGAGCGCTCGTGCAGCAGCGCGGTGCAGGTGCCGGCCACGCAGCGGTTCACCACGTAGCCGTCCGACCCGACGGCCAGCAGCGTCCCGGGGCCGACGTCGCGGGCCGGACCCGGGACGACGTGGCGCACGGACCGACGACTGACCCCGAGCAGACCGCCCGACCCGTCGCCGACCGCGGTGCCGGTCACCCGGACGCCCGGGCCGGTCGCGCCGGTCTCGTCGGCCGGGACCCACGTCCGACCGACGGCCGAGCCGCGGTCCCCGACGGCGGCCCACGCCTTGCCGTCCGGCCCCGGGAGCACCGCAGCGGCGGAGCGCAGCGGTCCGGAGGGCCGTACCGCCTCCGCCCCGGCGTACGGCAGGACTCGTGCGCGTCCGCCGGTCGGCGACCACAGCAGGACGCCGGAGGCGAGGGAGGTCAGCTCCTCGCGTCCGGGACCGAGGTCGAGGGTCGCCTGCTCCACGAGGCCGCCGGTCACGTCGACGGTGTGGAGCCCGTCGTCGGCCAGGACGTAGAGGGTGCCCTGCGCGAGGCCGAGGCCGGTGGGCCAGCCGTGCCTGGCGGCGCCGGCCCCTGCGGTGGACGATGTCCGGACGATGCGGGAGGCCGTCGGTGCGGGTGCAGGAGCAGGACCGCTCCCGGTCAGGCGTACGACGGCCAGCCCGCCGACCACCACGAGCGCGACACCGCCGACCAGCCAGGCGCTCCGGCGCCGCAGCGGCCGCCGGTCGGCCTCGAGGTGCTCGGGACCGTTCACGGCCTCAGTATCGGACCGGCGCGGTCCGAGCCGACGGAGCTCTCCACCGCGAGTGCGCTCAGGCCGGCTGCCAGACCAGCTGCGTCACGTCCTGCACCCCCAGCGCGGGGTGCAGGAGCACCTGGTCCCTGGTGTCGTAGAGGACGAGGTCGGCCCCGCTGGCGGCGAGGAGCCAGCGGTCCGAGAGCCAGGAGACGGCGAACCCGCGGCTGCCGGACGGGAAGAAGCGCAGCGGCCCGCTGCGGTCGAGGGGCACGACGTGGACCTTCGGCTGGTCACCCGGTGCCTCGTAGGCCACGTCCCGGTCGCCGGGCGACAACGCTCCGACGTCGGGCTCGGCCGTCGGGACCAGCGCGAGCGGGACCTCCTTCCCGGTCGCCCGGACGTTCAGCTCGGCCCGGCACCCGCCGCCGGAGCAGCGGCGCACCACCCACCCGTCCTGCCCGGTCGCGACGAGGCGGGCGCCCGGCTGCCGTCGGCCCTGCCGCGGCCAGACGTGGTCGAGGTCCGTCCCGCCGGCGCCGAAGAGCCCTCCACCGCCGTCGGGCAGGGCGTCGCCCGTCACACGCGCGCTCCCGCGGACGTGGCCCTCGGGGTCGTAGAGGCTCCACCGCGTCGGCGCCGTCCCCTCGAACAGGTCGCTCCGGGCGCCCCACACCCCGTCGTCGGGCCCGGGCAGGAAGGTGGTCTCCTCGTGGAGCGCGTCCGGGACCTCGATCTCGAGCTGGCCGTCGAAGAGCAACCGGGGCGCGTGGCCGCCCGTCGCGTCCCACGCCAGCACACCGCCCGCGTACGGGGTGAGGGCGGTCTGCCCGGGCTCGACGGCGACGTCGGTCGGGCTGACCAGACCGCTCCCGACGTCGAGCGTGGAGAGGGCGTCGTCGCTCAGCACGTAGACCGTCCCCGACAGACCGGTCCGCGGCCAGCGCCCGTCGGCCGCCGCAGCCGTGGGGGCGGGGTACGGCGTGGGAGCGAGCACCGGTCGCCGGTCGAACGGGTCGGCCTGCCGGACCAGGACCAGCCCGACCAGGACGGCGACGGCCAGCGCCGCGCCGAGCACGCGCACACCCCGTCCGCGCGACGGTCGGCCCACGTCGAGACGCTCGGGACCGCTCATGCCGTCACCCGGACTCCGTCACGACGACCTCCGGAGACGCAGAACGGCGGACGTGCCGTGCACGTCCGCCGTCCGGGATGAGTCCGAGGGCTCAGAGACCCTCGTCGCGCCGCTTGCGCCAGCGCTCCTCCATCTTGTCCATGAAGCCCTGGTTGCTCGGGGCCCGGCTGCCCTGGCTCGTCTTGGCGCGGTCCTGACGGTCGGCGGGGTCCGCGGCCGAGCCGACGTGCTGCCAGGAGAGGATCGCGATCACCGCGGCCGCCAGCATGAGCACGAAGCCGAGCACGCTCAGCGCGATGTAGCCGCGGGTGCCGGTCGCGAGGTAGAGCCCGGCCACCAGCAGGACGAGACCACTGAAGAACGCGACGCCGGCCAGCGCGGCCCGGCGCCGATGGACCCGGCGTGTGCCGGTCCCGCGCATGGCGTTGACGAGCTTGGGGTCCTCGGCCGCCAGGGCGGCCTCCATCTGCTCGAGAAGCCTCTGCTCCTCGTTCGAGAGGGCCATCGGCCACCTCCCCACCGGTCACGTGATCAACTGCGGCCATCCTACGTGCCGAGCCGCCGGTGGCCAGGGGAGCGATCGAATCGATATCGAGCCGCTACGACGCCGTCGTCCGTCACACAGAAACCCGCCGCTCGCGCCGCGGGCGACGCCAGTCTAGGTGGGCGTCAGGCCAGGGGGAACAGCCCCAGCGAATTGGCCTCCGCCACGCTGGACGAGCGGCGCTGGCCGCCGAGGACGGCCCGCCGGACGGCGCCCGGCCCGAAGCGGGCCACGGTGGCGTCGATGGCGTGCTCGGCCTCGCGCCACCCCGTCTCGGGGTCGGTGAGCTGCGGCTGCCGGTGCGCCCGGGACGCCTCCACGAGCCCCTCCACCCGGACCCCCACCCGCCGGATCCGTGCCCGGTCGAGGCCGAGCCGGTCGTACGTCGCCAGCACGGCCGCGTGGATCTCGGCGCCGACGTCGGTCGGTGAGTCGAGCGTCACCGCGCGGGTGATCTCGCGGAAGTCGCCGAAGCGCAGGCAGAGCACCACCGTGCGGCCCAGCACGCCCTGCTTCCGCATCCGGCGGGCGGTCTTGTCGGCCATCCGCAGCAGCTCGCGCGACACCACGTCGCGCCGGTCGGTGTCGAGCCCGAGCGTCTCCTGCGAGCCGACGCTGCGCTCCCGCGTCGAGGGCACCACCCGACGGGCGTCACGACCCCAGGCGAGCGACCGGAGCCCGGCGCCGGCGTTGGGGCCGAAGACCGGCCGCAGCGCCCGGACGTCGGCGTGCGCGAGGTCGCCGACGGTCTCGATGCCGAGCCGGTGCAGCTTGGCCGCGGTCGCCGCCCCCACGCCCCACATCGCCTCGACGGGCAGCGGGTGCAGGAAGTCGGTCACCCCGTCGGCCGGCACCTCCACGAGCCCGTCCGGCTTGGCCGCCCGGGAGGCGACCTTGGCGACGAACTTGCTCGGCCCGATCCCCACCGAGCAGGTGATCTGCTGCTCGTCGGCGATCGTGGCCCGCAGCCGCTCCCCCAGGGCGACCGCCGAGCCGTGCATGCGCAGCGCCCCGGTGACGTCGAGGAACGCCTCGTCGACCGACGCCGACTCGACCACGGCGCTCACCGACGAGAACACCTCGACGATCGCCCGCGAGACGGTGACGTAGCTGTCGAAGTCCGGCGGCAGGAAGGTCGCCCGCGGCGCCAGGCGGCGGGCCTGCGCCGACGCCATGCCCGACCGCACGCCGCGGGCACGCGCCTCGTACGTGCACGACAGGACGACCCCGCGACCCTCGCCCCCGACGATGACCGGCGTGCCGCGCAGGTCGGGGCGGTCGCGCAGCGCGACGGAGGCGTAGAAGGCGTCCATGTCGACGTGCATGATCGTGCGCGCCCCACCCGTCGTCACCACGTCGGGCGTCCCGTCGAATCGAACACGTGTTCCAGCGTACGCCTGCGGACCGACGTCGGTCAGTCGCCGCGCAGCACGTCGTCGGGCAGGAGCCGGGCGAAGACGAGGACGTAGGGGGCCAGCGCGCGGAACGCCTGGTCGCGGCTCACCGCCGCCTCGAGCGCGAGCAGGTCGGCCCAGGCCGCCGGGGCCTCGACGGCGACCTCGGGCACGAGGTCGGCCAGCGCCCCGATGCCGTCGGCCTCGAGGACGGCGAGGCCGGCGGCCTCGACCAGGTCGGTCACGGTCGGCAGGTCGAGCCGGCGCGGGTCGTCCCAGGTCTGGCGGGCCGCCGCGAGGTGGCCGGCGACGGCCTGGCCGAGGACGACGGCGTGCCGCTGGGCCACCAGGAGGCTCAGCGCCCCGCCGGGCCGCAGCACGGCGGCCGCACCCGCGAGGACGGCCCCGGGATCGTCGACGACCTCGAGCACGCGGTGGCAGAGGACGACGTCGACGCTCGCCTCGCCGAGCAGCGCGACCAGGTCGGACGCGTCGCCCTGGCGTGCGGCGACGCTGCCCTCGAGGTGCTCGTCGGCGAGCCGGCGCTCGAGCGAGGCGAGCGCGTCGGGGCTGGGGTCGACGACGGTGACGTGGTGGCCGCGCCGGGCCACGTCGAGCGCCCGGCCACCGGTGCCGCCACCGAGGTCGACGACGTCGAGGGGGCGCTGCTCCCCCGGCACCAGCCCGGCGAGCTGGGCGTCGAGCACCTCCGCCAGCCGGGTCGCGGCGACGGAGCGTCGTCGCCGGGTCGTCGCCATCAGGTCACTCCCGTCGTCGGTCGTCGCACGGGCAGCGTATCGGGACCACTGCGGACGCAGGGGTCCGGACGCACGACGACCCCGGCACGTACGGGGGTCGAGGCCGTACGCACCGGGGTCGAGCCGGTCGGCGCGTGCCGCGAACACGCTGCCGCGTCCGCCGGTGTCCTCGCGGCCCCTTCCCCAAGCAGCCCTCGAACACCTGTTCGAACACAGCCGACAGTACAGCCGCCTCGCCCCCGGCCGCAGCACCCGGACCCGGGCGTGTCGGCACCGGACCGAGGACCCGTCAGTCCGCGGCGGCGTGCCGGTCGGTGTGCCCGAGGCTCCGGCCCGGCGCGACGCGGTCCCGCACCAGGCGCTTGAGCGGGGCGAGGTCGGGGAACCCGCCGTCGCGCTTGCGGTCCCAGACCACCTCGTCGTCGATCGCCACCGTGAACACCCCGCCGACGCCGGGGACCAGGGCGACCGCGCCCAGCTCGGTGGTGAAGCTCGTCAGCAGCTCGCCGGCCAGCCAGGTGGCGCGCAGCAGCCACCGGCACTGCGTGCAGTAGGTGATGCGCACCGTCGGCCGGTCGGGCTCCGGGGGCACGGGGACGGAGGGCTCGCTCACCCGGCCAGCCTCTCACCGCCGCGCCGGGCGGCCGCGGGACCGACCGTCGCCCTACCCTCGGCTGGTGCCGACCGCCGGAGGACTCGTCGCCGTCGTCGGTGGCGGGCTCGCCGGTCTCGCCGCGGCCGCCCGGCTGGCCAAGATGGGCCACCGCGTACGCCTGCACGAGGCGTCGGACGCCCTCGGCGGCCGCTGGGCGCCGTACGTGCTCGCGGACAGCCCCGGCTCCGACGCCCCCGCCGGCTCCGTCCGGGTCGACGACGCGCCCGGGGCGCTGGCCTTCCCGGCGCCGTGGCGCGACCTGGTGCTCAAGAGCGGCCGCCCGCTCGAGGCCGAGCTCGCCCGTTCCGGCCACGCCCTCGTCCCCGCGCCGCCGGTCACCTACGCCTTCGCCGACGGCAGCACGCTGGTGCTGCCCAGCGACCGCGCCGGGCAGCACGACGCGCTGCTGGCCGCGTACGGACCGGGGCCGGCCGCGCGCTGGCAGCACCTGGTCGACTCCCTCGGCGACGTCTGGCAGGCGTTGCGCCCGCTGGGTCTCGAGGAGGCGTACGAACCGGCCGCCCTGACCCGCGACGTCGTCCGTCGCCTCCGGCTCCGGCGCCGGCTGGCGGACCTCGCCGACGGCCTCGACGAGGAGCACCTGCGCGCGCTCGTGCGCAGCGTCGCCCACCGGCAGGGGACGACGCCGGAGCGGGCGCCGGCGCTGAGCGCCGTGGGGCTGTTCGCGGAGCGGACCTTCGGGCGTTGGCAGGTCGTGCCCCTCGACGTCGCGGCCGGGGGCGACGTGGGGCGGACCTCGGTCCTGGTCGACACCCTCGTCGCCCGGCTGGCGCTGCGTGGTGTCGAGGTCCGGACGGGCTCCCGGGTCGAGGGGGTCGAGACCGGGCCCGGAGGGGTGACGGGCGTCCGGACGTCCGCCGGCCGCGAACCGGCCGACGCCGTCGTCCTCGCCGTCGACCCCTGGAGCGCGGCCGACCTCCTGCCCGGCGCCGCCGGCGCGGGCTCCGACGGTCCCTGCGCGGAGCTTCCCCCGCCCGGCTGCCCGTCGCCGTCCACACGGTGCTCGAGCCGGCCGACGGGCCGTTCGAGGCCGTCCGCGAGCGCGTCCGGCTCGACGCCGACGGCGTGCCCGTGGTCGAGACCGTCCGCCGGCTCTCCGGCCACCTGGCGCGGACCGTGCACGACCACCGGGAGCTGACCTCGCAGCCGGGGGCCGGCCTCGTGACGACCCTCAGGGGCTGGCGCCGCCGGCCGGGGACAGGCGTCGGCCTCCCCGGGGTCGCGCTCGCGGGGGCCGGATCCCCCGCCGGCCCGAGCCCGTCGGCGGTCCTGCAGACCGGGGCGCTCGCCGCGTACGCGGTCGCCGGGCGTCGCGACTGAACCGTCCCGCTCCGGTCCTGGGACGACCGGTCCGGTCGTGGGCGGACCCGTCGCGTCCGCCCTATAGTGGGCCGTCCGTTTTCCGTGCACGTTCGAACGCAGATGGATGGGGCCTTTGGCGACCGAGGCGCGCACCGACCCGATCGCGGCGGAGATCGCCGTCGAGCAGGCCCACGTCGACGCGGTCTACCTGCGTCTCGGCGAGGCCACGCGGTCGGCGCAGCAGGTCGCGCGGGCCGGCCGGTCGTTGTTCCGCTCCGACCGTGAGTCCTACGTCCGCGAGGAGGACGGCACCGGCCTCTACGAACGGGACGTCTTCGCCTTCCAGACCGCCAAGCGGCTCGCCGTCCTCGACGCCGAGCACGAGGGGCTCGTGTTCGGCCGGCTGGACCGCACCGACGGCGAGGTCCGCTACGTCGGCCGCATCGGGGTGCGCGACGAGGACTACGAGCCGCTGGTGATCGACTGGCGCGCCCCGGCCGCCGAACCCTTCTACCGCGCCACCCCGACCCAGCCCATGGAGGTCGTCCGGCGCCGCGTGCTGCGCTGCCAGGGCGACCGCGTCGTGGGCATCGAGGACGACCTCCTCGACTCCGAGGCCGACGGGGACCTGGTCGTCGTCGGCGAGGGTGCGCTGATGGCGGCCCTCTCCCGGGCCCGCGGCCACCAGATGCGCGACATCGTCGCCACCATCCAGGGTCAGCAGGACGAGGCGATCCGGGCGCCGTACCAGGGCTTCACGCTCATCTCGGGCGGCCCCGGCACCGGAAAGACGGTCGTCGGTCTGCACCGCGCGGCGTACCTCCTCTACTCCAACCGGCGCCGCTTCGAGTCCGGCGGCGTGCTCGTCGTCGGGCCGAGCCGGGTGTTCCTGCACTACATCGAGCGGGTGCTGCCGAGCCTGGGCGAGGAGTCGGTGACGCTGCGCTCGATGGGTTCGGTGCCCTCCGACGTGCTGGCCGTGACCGGCGAGCGCCCGGACGACGCCCCCGTGGCCGCGGTCAAGGGCAGCCTGCGGATGCTTCCCGTGCTCAAGCGGCTGGTGCACGAGCCGCTGCCGGCCGGGCCCCTGGAGCTCCGCGTCGTCGTCAAGGGCCAGGTCCTCGTGGTCGGTTCGGAGACGCTCACCGGGATCCGCCGCGACGTGCTGGCCCACCACACGCTGAACGCCGGGCGCGAGGCGGCCGAGAAGGCCCTGCTCACCACCCTCTGGCGGGGCCGGCCGAGCGAGGTCGACCTGGAGCGCGAGGACTTCGACGAGCTGCTGACGGGGCTCGCGTCGTTCACGATGTTCGTGCACGCCTGGTGGCCCGCGGTCAGCGCGCCCGCCGCGCTGCGCCGCCTGGCCGACCCCGGGCTGACCCGGCGCCTGGCCCGCGACGTCCTGAGCCACCGCGACGCCGACCTGCTGAGCGCCGGGCTCGCCGACCTCGACACGCTGGGTCCGACGGTCGCCGACGGCGCCTTGCTCGACGAGCTCGTGCACCTGCTGGGGCCGGTGCCGGCGCCGGAGGAGACCGAGACGTCGCTGTTCCTGGACGACGACTCGGAGATGTCGGAGGTCGTCACGACCGCCGACCGGCTGCGGACCGTCCGCGAGGTCGACCCCTTCGACCTGCCGCACCGGACGTACGCGCACGTCCTCATCGACGAGGCGCAGGACGTCACGCCCATGCAGTGGCGGATGCTGCGCCGCCGGGGCGCGAGCGCCAGCTGGACCATCGTCGGCGACGAGGCGCAGAGCTCCTGGCCCGACGCCGAGGAGTCGGCGCGCGCCCTGCGCGAGATCATCGGGACCGCACCCGTACGCCGGTTCCGGATGGGCACGAACTACCGCAGCCCCGCCGAGGTGTTCGACCTCGCCGCGCGCGTCGTGGTCGAGGCCTACCCGGGCGCGGACCTGCCGACGGCCGTCCGCTCGACCGGGGTCGAGCCCGTGCTCGCCGTCGCCTCGGACCTCCGCCGTGAGGTCGTCGAGCAGGTGGAGGCCCTGCTCGCCGCGGTGGAGGGCACCGTCGGCGTCGTCACCCCGCCGTCCCGCCGCGCGACGGTCGAGGCCGACCTCGCGGCCGCGGACCTGCCCGGCGCCGAGCGCGTCGCGGTCGTGACCTCGCTGGAGTCGAAGGGCCTCGAGTACGACGGCGTCCTCGTCGTCACCCCCGACGACGTCGTGGCCGAGTCCCCCGGCGGCGTGCGCTCGCTCTACGTATCCCTCACGCGGCCGACCCAGCGCCTCGTCACCCTCGACGAGGGCGCTCCCGGCCGCTGGCGCCCCTCCGGCGCCTGACCGGCGGGTCCGGCCCGTACGACTGTCGGCCGGCGTACGTCTGCTCGCTCTCGGTGAGTCTGCTCGTGCTGCAACGCGCGCAGAATCACCAAACCCGAGCAGACGCGTCCGAGGTCGGGCGAAGGGGCCCACCGCCGGACCGCGTCGGAGCGGAGCGGAGACAGAGAGCTACGCGACGTGGTGGTAGCGGATGCTCCGGGGCAGGACGGAGGGTTCGGGGGGCGGCGTGGTGTGCCGGGTGACGATCAGCTCGGCGGCCTCCTGCAGCGTCTCGTCGAGGGCGACGCCCGGGGTGCTCTGCCGGAAGAGCTGCGAGGCGAACGACGAGCCCGCGAAGTAGACCTTGACGCCCGCCTCGGCCATCGCCCGTACGGAGCGGACGGCCTGGCTGGCGACGGTCGGGGTGTGGGAGGACAGGACGACCGCGGTCGGGTGCAGGGAGCGTACGGCGACCAGGAGCGAGGCCGTCGGGGTCTGCGCGCCGAGGTTGCAGACCACGGCCCCCCGGCTGGCGAGCAGCAGGTCGAGGCAGTCGAGGGCGAGCGTGTGCATGTCCTGCGGCCCGGCGGCCAGCAGGATCGTGCCCTTGCGGGACGGTTCGGGCAGCGCCGAGGCCCGGCCGGCGACCCAGCGGGTGACGGCCGTGGAGAGCAGGTGCTCGTGGGCGACGTCGATCGTGCCGCTCGACCAGAACGTGCCGACGACGCGGAGCGAGGGGAAGACGATCTCGTCGACGGTGGCGTCGAGCCCGTGGGTCGCGCAGGCCTCCTCGAGCGCGGCGATCACGCGCTGCTGGTTCAGCGAGCGCACGGCCGTCAGGATGCTGCCGACGAACGTGGCGGGCTCGGGGTCGACGTGCACGGTGTCCATGCTCCTGGATGGAAGGCTCCGTGGCTGTCGACCCCCGTCGACCAGCCTGGCTACGTTGTCATCCTGGACGACGCCCCGCGTGCACGCTCGCGCAACGCCGGGATTTCTCAGGCCCTGTTCAAAGAACCCTGGTCAAGAAGGGCTTCAGCCGGGCGTAGATCTCGCGGGTCGCGGGCGAACGGTTCATGGTGATGAAGTGCAGGCCCGGGGCGCCGCCGGCCAGCAGCTCCTCCGACAGCGTGGTGGCGAGGTCGACCCCCGCCGCGCGGACGAGTGCCGGGTCGTGCGCGACCTCCTGCAGCCGGTCGGTGACGAAGGACGGCAGCGCGGCGCCCGAGAGGTCCGCGAACCGCTGGATCTGGCTGACCCGGGTCACGGGCATGATCCCCGGGATGATCGGCAGGTCGCTGCCGAGCGCACGGACGCGGGCGACGAGGTCGAAGTAGCGCTGCGCGGTGAAGAAGAGCTGGGTGATGGCGAAGCTCGCGCCGGCCCGCTGCTTGGCGACGAGGAGCCGCGCGTCGAGGTCGGGGTCGCGGGTCTGCGGGTGCAGGTCCGGGAACGCGGCCACGCCGATGCAGAAGTCCCCCAGCCCGGCGACCAGCGAGACCAGCTCGGTGGCGTTCGCCAGCCCGTCCGGGTGCTGCTCCCAGGGCACGGTCGGGCCGCCGGGCATGTCGCCGCGGATCGCCATCACGTGCCGGATGCCGACCGACGCGTACGCGCCCACGACGTGCCGGAGCTCCTCGCGCGACTGGCTGGCGGCGGTCAGGTGGGCCATCGGGCGCAGCGTCGTCTGCTCGGCGATCTGCTGCGTGGCGGTGACGGTGCGGTCGCGGGTCGTGCCCGAGGCCCCGTACGTCACGGACACGAAGTCGGGTCCGAGCGACTCCAGCTCGCGGATCGTCGTCCAGAGCTGGCGGTGCTGCTCGGCGTCCCCGGCCGGGAACAGCTCGAACGACACCAGCGGGCGCTCGCCCGCCTCCAGCAGCTGCGCGACGGTCGGGGCGCGGCCGGGCCGGGAGGACCGCGGGCGCGCGGCGACGACAGCGGGTCCCGGCATGGTGACAACGATAGGTGGCGAGGCCGGGGGCAGGGTTCCGTAGGCTCGGGGTGTGGTCGGTGCGGTGACGGACGTCGAGGTGCTGGGCGCGACGGTGCTGGACGAGACGGCGCTGGACGCGACGGATCCGCTGAGCCCGGCCTTCCGCCGCGCGGTGTCCGACCGGATCGCCGCCTTCGTCGGGCGGCAGGCGCCTGTGCTCACGGCGATGGGCCCCGAGCTCGCCGCCGTCCACGCCCAGGCGGGCTCGCTGCTGGCCGGCGGCAAGCGGCTGCGACCCGCGTTCGCCGTGTGGGGCCGCGTGGCCGCGGCCGGGCTGCCGGGAACCGACGACCTGGGTCCCCTGCTCGACGCCGCCGGAAGCTTCGACCTCCTGCACGTCAGCGCGCTCGCGCACGACGACGTCATGGACTCCTCCGACGTCCGCCGCGGTCAGCCGGCGGCGCACCGGCGTTTCGAGGCGCTGCACGCCGCGGCGGGCTGGCTCGGCGACGGCCCGGCCTTCGGGCGGGCGGGGGCGATCCTGCTCGGCGACCTGCTGATCATGTGGTCGGCGCAGCTGCTCGGCGAGGCCGGGCTGCCTCCCGACGCCCTGGCCCGCGCGCTGCCGCTGGTCGACCGGATGCGCACCGAGGTGACCTGCGGGCAGTACCTCGACATGGTCGTCCAGGCGCAGCCCCTCCCCCGCTGGCTGCCCGACGTCGACGGCCGCCCCGACCTCACGGGTGCCCTCGCCGACGCCGACCGCGTCACCGAGCACAAGTCAGCCCGGTACACGGTCATCCGGCCGCTGCAGGCGGGGGCGGCGATCGGCGGCGCGTCACCCGCGCTGCTCGAGGCGCTGCGCGCTTACGGGTCGCCGCTGGGTCGGGCGTTCCAGTACCGCGACGACCTCCTGGGCGTGTTCGGGGACCCGGAGGTCACCGGCAAGCCGGCCGGCGACGACCTGCGCGAGGGCAAGCGGACGGTGCTCGTGGCCCAGGCCTACGCGCGGACCGACGACGCCGGCCGGCGGCTGCTCGTGGACCTGCTCGGCGACCCGGCCCTGGGGGCCGACGGCGTCGCCCGGCTGCAGGAGATCATCACGGCCTCCGGCGCCACGGCCCAGGTCGAGGCGACGATCGCCGCGACGTACGACGAGGCGCTCACCGCGCTCGACGCGGCCGAGGTCACCGACGAGGGGCGCACCGCGCTGCAGGCGCTCGCCGACGCCGCCGTCCGCCGCTCGTCCTGAGCAGCTGCCCGAGCTTGATCTTGTCGTGGCGATCTCGCTCTGATCAGGCGGCGACACGATCTTCAGACGTTCCGTTCCCCTGATCTTGTCCCGTCTCCGTGGTACTTGGTGACGGCGAGTGCTCGACTCGGGTGCGACGAAGTCTTGTTCCGCAAGACGACCCTCTTGCGAGACTCGTAGGGGATCACCCGGTAGTTAGCGCTGGCAGCGCGAGCTCGCAAAAGCGGTCGAGGTGCTTGCTGTGGATACGGTGGCCCGCCTCGGGCAGCGTCTGGATGGTTGGGCGGGGTAGGAGGTCTGCTACTCGACGCTGCCTGGCGGTCGACACGTGACTTCCTCTGCCGCCGTTGAGCAGCAAGGTCGTGGCTTCGACTGAGCGAGTGCTGCCCACCAGGCGGGGTCGGGGGTGACCAGGAGCTCGGTCAAAATTGGTCTGGTCATGCGGACGTCGAAGCGGCGTAGCCGGCTGAGCAGCAGGAGTGGCTGCGCGGCCATCACCGCTCGCTGGCGACGCGTGCGGAGCGTCGAGTCCTCGGCCGAGGCCGGCGGCGGGGGCACGTCTTCGAGGACCAGCCGCCGTACGCGGTGAGGAGCGTGTTGGGCGACGAGCATGGCCACGTGACCTCCTAGCGAGTGACCCAGCAGGTCGACCTGCTGCAGCCCGGCGTCGTCGAGGAACGCGAGTACGTCATCGCGCATGTTCGAGCACGCGTAGGTGCCGGGCCGTGAGCTACGTCCGTGACCGCGCAGGTCTACAGCGATCGTGCGCCGGCCACGTTCGGCCAGCCGTGCGGCGACCCTGTCCCAGGTCGCGCTCGTGCTGCACATTCCGTGCAGGGCCACCACGGGGACGGCGTCGTCGACGTCTGTTGTCCGCCAACCCAGCCGGACTCCGGCGAGCACTGTGATGCCGGCGGGCTGGAACGAAGGCGGCGGGGGCACCGTCGTGACGCTAGGTGGTGTGCGCACCATCGAGTGAAGCCGGTTCGTGGAGAAGCTGATGCAAGACACAGTCTTGCCATCGCCCAGCGATCCGCAGGTAGCGCGGCGCGCGTCCGATCTCGATGAAGCCGTTGTGGGCCAGCACGGCGCGTGAGGCAGCGTTGTCCACCAGGGTGTCTGCCTGCAACCGGTGCAGGCCGAGGTCGTTGAAGGCCCGGCGGGCCGCGTCGGCGACGGCGGCGGTGGCCACACCACGGCCCTGGTGTCACTGGGCGACCAGTAGCCGAGGTGAGCCGACTGGAACGCGCCGCGGACGAGGTCGTTGATGTTGATCCGACCAGCGAGGTCGCCGTCGGCGGTGATGACCAGCGAGACCGTGACCCCGTACGTGTGGCGGGTCAGGGCGTCAGCGACCAGACCGTGCTGGGTGTCGGCGGTGAAGTAGTCGTCGGTGCGGGTCGGTTCGTACGGTGCGAGGGCGTCACGGTTGCGCCGCAGGAGGTCGACCAGGGCGGGGACGTCGTCCTGAGTGACTAGTCGTGTGCTGACGTCCATGCGCAGGAGGCTAGGTGGTGGCCCAGTGAGCGGACGCGGACGAACCTGCTGGCGGTCGGCGGGTGCCATCCTCGACGTCTGCGCGAGGTTCGGGAGGTAGGGAGTGATGGCCGTCGGGGTGTTGGTCGTGACCGGTGGTGGTCGAGGCATCGGCGCTGCAATCGGACGCCGTGCAGCCCGAGCAGGCTGGTCGGTCTGCCTCAGCTACCGGGTTGATCAAGAGGCCGCGGAGGCACTGGCTGAGGAGCTCCACGGCCTTGGGGTCACGGCTCGCGCGGTGCGCGCCGACATGTCGAGCGAAGCAGACATCGTCGGCCTCTTCGCCGCTGCGACCGAGCTCGGCCACGTGGCCGGGCTGGTGGCCAACGCAGGGGTCGTCGCACCGCAGGGGCGCGTCGACGAGATCGACGCTGCCCGTGTCCGACACCTGCTCGAGGTGAACGTGGCAGCGCCGATCTTGTGCTGCCGAGAAGCTGTCCGGCGGATGTCGACCCGCCACGGCGGGCAGGGTGGTTCGATCGTGTTGATCTCCTCGGCCGCGAGCCGGCTCGGATCTCCGGGTGAGTACGTCGACTACGCCGCCACGAAGGGAGCTGTGGACACCTTGGGCGTGGGTCTGGCCAAGGAGGTCGCCGGGGAGAGCGTCCGGGTCAACGTCGTACGGCCAGGCATCATCGACACCGAGCTCCATGCCAGCGGTGGCGATCCGGACCGGGCGGCGAGGCTTGGGCCGTCGCTACCTCTCGGCCGTCCGGGTACGGCGGACGAGGTCGCTGAAGCGGTCGTGTGGTTGCTCAGCGAGCACGCCAGTTACTGCACCGGCACGATCCTCGACGTTGCCGGCGGCCGCTGACTCGGCAACGTCTCGATCGGGAAGCCGCAAGCCGACCGCCCGCGCGACGCCACAGTCCGAGTGACGTCTGGCGAGCTGTGCGCGAGAGGGTCCAGCAACACCTCAGCGAGCCACGGACTTGGAGCACAAGACGTCCGGGCGCGGGAGGTACTCGAGGTGCTCCCAAAACGCTAGGCCGGCGACGTTGTCCGGCATGACAAGCAAGTTGATGCGCGAGGCGCCCCTCCGGGTAAGGCGCTGCTCGATCTCGGCGACGAGGGCAGTGGCTACCCCGGCACGTCGGGCGTCGGGACGCACGGCAAGACGATGAAGCCAGCCACGCCGGCCGTCGAAGGTGCCCAAGATGACTCCGACGACCTCCGAGTCGAGTTCCGCGATCAGCATCAGCCCGGGGCCGTGATCAAGGGCTTGGCGGGTCTCGTCCGCGGTGAGAACGTCCCGTCCGGCTGCACGCCACGTATCAGCGACGGCCGGATAGTCGGGCCAGACGAAGTCTCGGATCATCCCTCACCTTAAGAACCGACGGTTGCCGCAAGCCGTCCTTCCTACGGGCGCCGAATCGTCCCTGCTTGCCGAGCGTCGTGCGGAGCACGCGACCTCTGGCGTGCGGTACACAGGCGAGCCACCCTTCCGCTGAGGACCTGGCCTCACCGCGCGTCGACATCTGCCAATGGGTCGTAGTACGGCGACCCAGAAGATGGACGGCGCCTACTGCTTCCGTGCTCCCGGGTCTTCAAGTCAGCTCGCGGCGGGCAGTCGGGCTGTGCGGTCACGGGTTCTTGAGAAGCGCGGTCTGCCAAGCCAGGCCGCTCAGCAGTCCGACCGTCAGTCTGATTCCGGTGAGCCGCTCGACGACGACGGCAGAGGCGTCATCGCCTCGCACGCTGTCGGTACCTTCGTCCTCCGTCTCGTCCCGGTCATCGAGAACGAAGCCGGCCGCAAGCAGGTCGGCGTCGAAGTCGGCGGTCCGGGCTCCGGTGCGGGCGGACATGTTGTACCGGTCGAAGCTGAGCTGTTCGACGCCGTCGACAGTGACGGTGAGCTGGTTGGACCCGCTGAAGCCTTCGTAGAACGTGAGAACGGTCGTGCCCTCTGACAAGGCACGCTTCCGCTTGGCCCGGGTGGCAGCGAACCCGTTCGGCTCGAGCACGAGCGTCCATTCGCCGACCTGCGCGGCGCCAGCGACCTGGTAGCGGTCGTCATGCCCCCCCTCGTACGCCTCGCTGACGAGGTCGTCGAGGTCGAGCGGTCCTTTGAGCCTGCTGCGCTTGGCTTTCAGGCGGACGTACGCGGTCTCGATATCCAGGCCGTGCACGAGGGTAAAGCAGTACGCCTGCGCGAGAAGGTCCCCGGCATTCATGAACCACGTGTCCGGACCGACCGGAACGCTGGGCCCGAGGTCGGCTGCTTCGGCCTCACGGGCCCGGCCTTCCGGGTTCAGCGACCAAGCGTTCGGGTCGAGGTGCTGCTCGAGCTCTTCGTCGTCTCCGTCGTCGTGATGCCCGGAGGACGGGAACGGCAAGCGAAAGTAGCCGCCGGTGATCCGAACCTCGACGTGGTTGTCTCCGCCGACCTCGCGTCCGTCGCTGCTCGGCGGGATGGGCTCACTGCCGTCGGTCGTGTTGTCGTGCGTCGGGTCGGTCACGGCAGACAGTGTCGGTCTTGGGTCTGCTGCGCGGCTATTCGCGCGGGTGGGTTGCCCGAGACTTCCGGATCAGGCGCCCGACAGCGAGTCCGATTGCGGCCGGAACCGCGGTCAGCGCGAGCACGAACCCGGCACTGTCCCAAACGGCTGCCACGAAGGCGCCCGGTCCGGTCCAGCCATCCTCACCGTGTTGGTACGACAACGTCAGGGTCAGCGGCGCGGCGGCCACCAGCAGGACCGACGCTAGCGACCACGCGATGACCGGTTCGGCCAGCGACTGTCGCCATGCGTCGAGCGCCGACCACAGCCCGGCGATGGCGACCGTCAGTAGAAGCGCGGGCACCCCGTCCATCGCCGTGCCGGCGCTCCCCTTGAAGGTCAGCGCGGACACCAGTGACGTAGAGCCGGCCACGATCGCGCAGCGCATGATGCCCATCGACAGGGCCTGCTTCACGCGGGTGCCGCGCTCTTCGGTGCGGGCCACGCTAGAGGTCCCGGTCGTGCGGCGGTCCGCGACGGGGTTCGTCATGGGTACCACTGTCGCCCCTCGCTCAGACGGATCCGCAAGGACCCTGACGGCGGTCCGAGCCGATGGACAGGTCCCATCCGTTACACGCGCTGGGCTGTCGGAAGTAGTCGCGGAAGCCGGGCTCGTCGACCTCGATGGTCTGGTCTCGTGGATCGATAGGCGATCCGCACACCTCGGTTCGAAGCACATCAGCGGGACCGCAAGCCGACCGTCGTGCGGAGCACGCAAGCCGACCACTGAGCGAGAACGCGGCGAGCCACGCCTGATCCGCAGCCCGCCGGCGCGTCCGTCTGCTTGCAGGCGCAAGGTTGGAGGCCAATCCGCTTCTTTATGCGATTCCAGATGACGCCACCGCGACCGCCCTCGCCATCTGAAGTTCGCCGTCAGCATCTGTCCCAGTGACCTCGAACCCTGCTGACTTATACAACGTGATCGCTCCAACGTTCTCGGGGTCCACCGTAAGTCGGAGCGACTCGCATCCTTCCGAGTGTCGGCTCAGCTCGAGCAATAGCTGCAGGGCTGCTCGGCCGTACCCCCGACGTTGCTGGTGCTCGTCTATGAGGAGATGGAAGATCGTCAGCGCCTGGTGGCGCTCGCGATGATCTGCGACGCCAACGACGCCGACGGTCCTGGTCTGGTCTTTGAGTAGGAAGGGCCACCAGTCGACTCCGCCTACCCGGACGGCTGTCTTCGCGAGGATGACCAGCAGCACGGGCTCGTAGGCAGCCACGAACCGGGCCTGGCCTCTTCGAGCACGGACGGCGAGCCCTTCACGCCAGTTGATGCTGGTGACAGGCTCGAGGCGCACCACAGCACTGTGCCTTACGCACTGGTCCGGTCTTCGTCAAAGCCGAGAGCGCGGTTCGCCGCGATGACCGCGGCGTTCTGGCGATGGTGGAGGGTCCGGATGGTGGAGCATCCCCAGTCGGCCGCCACCGCGAGCGCCTGACCTTTCATGGCGGTAGCGATGCCTCGGCGTCGGTAGGCAGCCAAGACTCCGGTCATCTCGACGAAGGCCCATTCACGGCCAGGCGGGCAGGCCACCTGGCACAGACCGATGGGTCTCCGGCTGTCGTGGGCGTCGAAGGTGAGGATCATCCCGTCAGGTCGTGCTGCCTCCGTGTCGAAACGCAGTGACTGGTACTCCTCGAAGCCGAAGAATGCGCCGCGGTCGGGGATGTCGGCGCTACAGGTCTTGTTCAGCTCGTAGACCAACCGACGATGGGCGAGGGTGTCACCCCACGCCAACAGCGACGTCAGCTCGACGCCGGTCTCCAGGATCAGGGCAGGGTCCCGGGCGACATCGGAGAGGCTGCGAGACAGCTCGACCCACTTCGACATCTTGCTGATGGTGCCGTACAGCAGGAGAAAGAGGCGCGCCGCAAGCCGACCGTTGAGCGGAACACACGGACTGGCTCAGCTACAACGGCCACATCATCGAGATCGGCACCCTCCGGTGCTGACACCCGCCAAGCCGCCAAGGCGAAGATCGAGAAGGCCGCGCGCCAGATCTACGCTGACTGCCCCGAGATCCTCAGTGCCCTAGGACTGCTGCCGTGACCGAGTTCGTCGAGCTCTACCTCAAGCGCAACCGCGGCTGGCCGTGGCCGGAGGACTCCTGGGGCATGACGCCGATGTACGGCGAGGACGGCTGGTGTCGCAGCTGTGGGACACCGCTGCACGCCCAGACCGGGTCACTGGTGCTGCAGCGCAAGGGCATGGCCAGGGTCGAGGGCAGCTGGATCCCGAACTGGCAGTTCAACGCCGTCTGCCTCGGTCCCCAGCTGGCCGGCATCGCCGACCGGTTCCCCGAGCTGCAGCTGCTCCCGGTGCAATGGCGGGGAACAGCGCCGCAGGGTCGTTGCCTGCAGATCGTGGCTCCGACCGCGACCGAGCCCTGGTTCGACGAGGAAGAGCTCCGGGCGAAGGTGATCGCCCGGCACGGTTCGGCCGGGAACAGGTGCGCAGGCTGCGGGACGTGGCGCTGGTTCCCGCTCGGCCTCGACGCCCTCCCCCCGCTCCAGGTCGACCCCGAAACACTGGCCGACACCCCGCTGGTCGCCGGTCCGGACTGGTTCGGTGACGGGTGGAACTCCTTCCACGAGCTGCTGGTCCGCCGAGACCTGGCGGAGCTCCTGGCCGCGGCGAGTCCACGCGACTTCGGCGTCAACGAGGTCCGGTGGCGATAAGCCGGCCAGCGTTGACGAGACGACAGACCGAAGTTGAGACCCCGTCGCTGGAAGCCAACCTTCGCTGGCCCCGCCGTAGTCGCGCTCTTGCGGCTGTCTAGCGTCTGCGGTGTGCGTACGGCGTCCGTCCTGCGGGCGCCGATCGTCGTCGGAAGCCGACCGTCCTGCGGAGATGATGCGGCGGACCGCTGCGGCCGGCCTACGAGCGCTTGGATAGCGGGCCGAGGCGGAAACGCTGGCGATCGATGCCTTCAGCGATCAGACGAGAGCTGGCTGCGGGCGTCTGCAGAGAGGTATCAACAACATGCGTCTCTAGCTCGCTCAGGTCGGCGAATTGGTCCCACATGCTCAGGACCGGGATCTCATCGACCAGCGCCGCCGGAGCCGTTCGCTGCTGCGCTCGCTCCAAGGTGATCTCGCGCGCCGGCCTAAGCACCCCGTAGTGCAGCAAGACGCCGCGGTGTTCGCGTGACCGGTCGAGGAAGTGGTGAAGCATCCACGGCCCGACGACACCGTCGACAACGGTCGTGAAGCCACCAGCGGCATAGGCGAAGGCGGCGCGCGCGATGACGTCGAGGACCACGTGGTTCTGAGTGTGGGCTTCGGGCTCGTAAGGGGCGAGTCCTCCGGAGACGATGTAGCTCCAGAAGTCGTCCGTATGCAGGTGAACGGCTCTGCACGAACTTGCTGAGGTGAACATCGCTCGGCTGGCAGCCGGGTTGAACAGCCCACAGCTCAAGGACTTCGTGGAGGCGCTGAACCCGATCAACGAGCTGGCCGACTCAGCGGACGGGTTCCGGTGGCGCTTGCAGACCGAGGACGGCGACGCGACCGCCATCGTCGCCTTCGCCGAGGACGTCGCCGACGGGGTCGGCCTGATCACGAACCTGTCCACCTGGCGCGACGTCGAATCACTTGCCGCTCTCACCTATGGGCCGATGCACTCAGCGATCATGCGTCGTCGCCGCGAGTGGTTCCTGCCGATGCGCGACGCCTACCTCGCCTGCTGGTGGGTCCCGGCAGGTCACCGACCGACGACGGGCGAGGCCGAGGAGCGCATGCGAAGGCTGAGGGCAGACGGGCCGACGCCGGTGTCGTTCACCTTGCGTCGCCATTTCCCACCACCCGCAGCCGACGCGAGCGGCCTCGGGCACACCCGGGACGATTGGATGTGCCAGGTCTGAACCGGTTGTTGACAGACGCCAGGACGCCGATCCCAGCGCGGCCGATTTTCGTGAGCACGCATGCTGACGCTTAGCAGGAGTGGAAGACGATGAAACTGCACCACGTCCAGGTCGCATGCGCGCCCGGCACCGAGGACGACGCTCGCCGCTTCTACGTCGAAGGACTCGGCATGACCGAGGTCGAGAAGCCCGAGGACCTGAAGGCGAGAGGCGGCGCCTGGTTCCGCTCTTTCAGCGCCGACGGTGTGGTGCTGGCCGAGGTCCATGTCGGAGTCGAAGAGCCGTTCACGCCAGCGCTCAAGGCGCATCCGGCCTTGCAGTTCGAGAGCGTGACCGAGCTGGAGGAGGTAGCCAACCGGCTAGCGCATCTTGGCTTCACGACCGACTGGACCCAGCGGCACAACTTCCCCGAGAACGAGCGGTGCCATACGGCCGATGGGCAAGGAAATCGGGTCGAGCTCCTTGCTCCGGGCACAACCAGGTAGCTGACGTCGTAAACCGACCGTCGTGCGGGACACCGCAGGCTGAGCTAAGTTCCGCTGGAGCAGGCGAAAGCCAAGGCTGCACAACGAGTCGCCGACAGAGGCGAGGTGCACCGGATGCCGCCGCGGCGCCGTCCGGGTCAGCTCGGCGTCCACGTCAGCTCGCCGTTGGTGTCGGCCGCTCCCGTGTCCTCGAGGTAGATGGAGACCTCGAGCTTGCCGACCCTGCAGTTCGCGTCCCCCGAGGAGGCGTCGGGTTCGGTCGACGGGTGACAGACAGGGTCTCGCAGGAAGGCCTGGCTCGCGGCGTCACCCGCCTGTCGGGTGGTGAAGTCGAGCACGACTTGTCCGTTGTCGTCGCAGTCCATGACCGTCCACCGGAAGTCGCCAGCATCAGGTAGGTGGGCTCTCACGAACGTTTCCTGCTGAGTTCACGTCTCCTGGGTCAGCGGAGTTTGGCAGGTCGCTTCGCTGAGGAACCACCTACCGAGGAGCACGATGGCTGTTGCCAGCAGCGCGAGGACCACGACGACGACCAGGACCCGCCGTGCTCGGGTACTTATTGGCTTCTTCAGCACTGCGTTTCTCTCAGGTGCTCGACCGCTTTGGGCACCCGCAGACGCTAGACGCTCTTCACTGCGCTACGCGTCAGACCTGAGGCTTTCCTCGGCGCCACTTGAGCGACCAATCCTCGTTCGACGACCCTCGTACGGTGCGGCTGTGGGCCCAGTGCGACCCGTCCGACCGGTGTTCTTCACCGTTGGCCTCAACGCGAACGAACCTTCAGCAGTCGCGAGGAAGCACCATCAATTCGCGTCGTAGGCCCGGCGTGCGTACGGCTTTTCGTATTCGGGCCAAGGTTTCAGAAGAGCCGAGTGCGGGCCACAGCTGGCTGAGCAAACTGTCCCGGATGCGCATCGTTGCGCTGTCGATCGTAGGGTCCACGGCGAGGAGCCGGTCTATGAGCTCTTCAACAAGGGGATGGTCCAGCTGGGGAGATCGTGGGCTGTCGGCGACGACCGCCGTCACGAGCAACCGGAGCCTTTCTAGCTCGCTGAGGTCTGCGGCTGCCTTATCAGCCAGGATCGCTGTCAACAGCTCAACGTCACCGCTCTCAGCCACCCCGATGAGAGCATCAGTACGGAAGGAGTGTCCGACGCGCCGATCCGAGGTGAGCTCCAGCGCAGCGCGCCATCCGCGGACCCGTGCGACGTTGTGCACGAGGTCCAGCCGCAACCTCTGCATGTCATGCCGTTCTTTCCCGCTCGCCAACTTCGGCCATAGATCCAGGGCCTGTCGAGACTCAGCGCGTCGCGCGTGCCACCGTGCGATATCGCGAGAGCCGATCCATGCCTCAGGCCCCAACGCCTCGGCCTCGAGATGGGCTTGATGGAGATTGCCGGCGGTGAGGCACGACACGACGATCTGGCGTTGCAGGCCTGTTGGACGTGGGCCCGGAACGAGTGGAACGAGCGTGCGCGCATCATCGATGGTGAGCGCCCCTGCCGCGAGCAGCACACAGACGGCGTCGGAGAAGTCGATGTCGTCGTCGCCCAGGAGGAGGCGTGTGGCCTCGGGCACCGACCGAGCCCGGGCCAGTACCCGCGTCACGACCGGGGTTCCTGCGAGCGGTTCAACTGTCCGGTCGTCGAGCTCAACAGCGATGCGTTCGCGGGACGTGCGCAGGCTTGCAGGCAGGAGGTACGGCGGGTTGCTGGCCGCCTCCTGTTCAGCATCGGTAGGGATGAAGGTCAGAGCCATGGCGAGGATGCTCGTGAGCGAGGGCGTTGCATCAGCAGCATCGATCATCGTCTGGCCTCCCAGTCCACCACCCGACGAGCACGATCATCTTCGCGGCCGCGACTCCAGCCACCTGCGAACGACGGTAGATGACCAGCGTCGTGGTCTGGACATGAGCCGCGACCCGCCGACCGCAAGCCGACCGTCGTGCGCAACACGAACAGGCCGATCGTCGCACCGAGCACCCACACCGACCGCCTGCGGGTGCGTACGAAGCGTCGAGACGCACGCCTGCGTGTTCGCTCGGACGTGAGGAAGACCGTCCAAAGGATTGCAGCAGGTCTGGCACGCACTAGAGGATCTGGCGGATCCGGTCGGTCTCGGCCTGGGTCTGGTCGAGCTCGCCCGACTCCTGCCAGAGCTCGAACCACTCGCTGTCAGAACCAGTAGCACGGGCAAGTGCTGCCCTGGCAGCTGCGCGAAGGTCGGCGCTCACCGCCAACGGTTTCTTGGCGAGCAGGTCGATGACCTGCGCGTTGGCGACATCAAGCCCGAGCGCGGCTGCAACAACGCCGGCTGCCGCCACCACGGTGAAGTCGTTCACACCGTCGGGCTCGTCCTCGGGCTGCCGACGGAGCAGCCTGGCCAACAGGCCGGGCCTCGGGACGCTGTCCGGCTCGAGCACCCGTCTGAGCTCGGCGGCAAGAGGACGTTTACTGGCGTCGAGGTCGCCGACGAGGTCGAGCGCATCATCGTTCTCAAATGGCCCGTTGCCCCAAGCCCCCATGGCCGGACTCCGTTCTCGTCATCATCGTTCGAGCCTTGTCGGCGCCGTCTCCGCTGTTGGCCGCAACCTGATTCTCCCTAAAACCTCTGGGGGGTGGCACCACCCCCGGGAGCCGCTCCTTCAATCCGGTGTCACCCATCGTGCGGAGCACGCAACCCGACCGTCGTGCGAAGCACGCAAGCCAGTGAGGATGGGCTGACGCCTCTCGCCGGGTCTGACCCGTCCGCAAGCCTGACGCGAAGTTGCTGTCTTTCGGTCGATCCGTCGGCTCGGTGGGAGGCGTCGCTGCACGCGAACGGCCGAGGCGGGTGTGACCTCATAGGAGCCTGCGCATAGGCGCCCATCACTGGCTTGTCCACCAACCCCGACCGCAGCGTGGCCCACCTGACCGCTGCAACGGAAGAGGCAAGCCATGACCAGCATGACCACCACCACGACCATCGGCCAAGATCTGTGTCACCGGCGGCGTCGACACCCACGGACAGACTCACCACGCCGCTGTCCTCGATCACCTGGGACGACAGCTCGGCGACCGGGAGTTCCCCGCGTCCCCGGCCGGCTACGCCGCTTTGTTGGCCTGGCTGCGCGGCTTCGGCGAGCTCGATCGGGTCGGCGTCGAGGGCACCGGGACCTACGGTGCCGGCCTGGCCCGTCGCCTCCGCGCTGCTGGTGTGGTCGTCGTCGAGGTCGACCGGCCCGACCGGCGAGCCCGTCGGGCGAAGGGCAAGTCCGATCCTCTCGACGCCTACGCCGCTGCCCGCGCCGCCCTGTCCGGGGCTGCCTCGACCACCCCGAAGCGCCGCGACGGTCAGGTCGAGGCGATCCGCGCTCTGCGCGTCGCCCGCTCCAGCGCGGTCAAGGCCCGCAGCCAGGCCACCAACCAGATCAAAGCGCTGCTGGTCACCGGTCCCGAGCAGCTCCGCGAGCAGCTACGCCACCTGAGCACGACGGCGCTGATCGCCACCTGCGCGAAGCTCCGCCCCGGTCGCTGACCTCGCGAACGCCGAGCAGGCCACCAAGCTGGCGCTGCGCCGACTCGCCCGCCGCCACCAGCACCTGACGCACCGAGATCCGCGAAGCCGACCACGACCTCGACCAGCTCATCGGCCAGGCTGCGCCCACCTTGCTGGCTCTACCCGGAGTCGGAACCGAAGTCGCCGGGCAGCTCTTGACCACCGCCGGCGACAACCCCGAGCGGATCGTCTCCGAGGCCGCGTTCGCGCACCTGTGCGGCGCAGCCCCGATCCCCGCGAGCAGCGGCCGCACCCACCGACACCGCCTCAACCGCGGCGGCGACCGCAACGCCAACCGCGCCCTCTACGTCGTCGTCCTCGGCCGGCTCCGCTACGACCCCCGCACCCGCGCCTACGTCGAACGGCGAACCCACGAAGGCCTCAGCAAGCCCGAGATCATCCGCTGCCTCAAGCGCTACGTCGCCCGCGAGATCTACCACGCCCTCCCGGCCGCCACCGGCTAGGACGAGCCCGCCCAGCCACTTGACGATCCATAGGAGCATCGACCCTACCGAGCCGGATCAGTACAGATCCGTCCCGCGGCCCACTTGCCAGACCATAGGAGCATCGTCCTACGGGCGCCGATCGTCGTCGTAAGCCGGCCCTTTTGCGGAACAGTCCGGAGAGCCACTCCTCACGCGGTCAGCGAGGGCCACCGCTCCTGAGCCCAAGCGAGCCACGACGCCCAGGAGTTGGGGCATCGGCCACGGAACCGATCGACCCCAACCGGGTGGGCTCCTCGAACTGTTCGCGCCAGGCATCGACCTCTGCTGCGGTCATCGAGTAGGTCTCCTGTGGAGTCGCCGCCCACCGCTGCGTGATCCGACGAAGCTGTGTCTCGCGCCCGACGGGTAGGTAGATCAGGTCGAACACGGCGCCCTCGCGTTCGGTCAGCCAGCGCAGCGCGGACCTCTCGTCCCGTCCCCAGCAGCCAAGGTCTGGGGTCTTCTCGCCGGTGAGATCGACGTAGATGCCGACGGTCTCGCCGCGTCGGGTGAGGCGGATGCCGTCCGCGGCGGAGTAGGCGGTCCGTTGGCCGGTGTCGGCGCGGGCGGTGGTCGTGCTCGCCATCGTCGGCGTGGCGCTCGGCCTCGGCATCGGCCTCGGCATCGGCCTCGGCATCGGCCTCGGCCTCGGCCTCGGCCTCGGCCAGATCGTTACGCCACGCGCCTCCAGTGCCTTACGCTGTGCAGCCGCCGAGAGGAGAGAACGTGACCCAACGATCTGCAACTGGCCGTACCGCCCGATGCGCGTTCGCGGTCGCGGCCACCGTCCTCGCCACCGGCTGCTCCGCGCTCGGCAGCGACCCGGCACCAGCGCCGTCTTCCGACGCCTCAAGCGGGCAGCCGGTCAGCAGTGCGCCGGCTGTCAGCCCTTCCGCTCCGGCGAGCGCGAGCCCGACGGTCGGCCGCTCGCCCACAGCCGTGGACCCGCCAGCCTCGAGCGAGCCCGGACAGGCTCTGGCCAGTCGCGACTTCAGTGCGAAGGCCTCGACGAAACGGATCTCCGTGCGTTTCGACGTCGTGGAGCTCAAGCGCCGGGGCGAGCTGCTGGACCTGACGCGACCCTGACCAACCTCGAGACGGACGCTAGCACGGACCTGCGGTGGCAGGTGGGCACCCGTTCCAGGCGCCTACCGCAAGGACATCTAACGGCACCGACGGCAGCGTTCTCGGGGCGGTGCTGACCGACGTGGCCGGCAAGAAGCGCTACCTGGTGGCCGCTGACTCCGGCGAGCCTGCGTGTGCACCGTCGCAGCTGTCCTCGACGTTCGTCGGCGCCGGGCAGAGCATCGAGCTCAGCGCCACGTACGCCGCCCCGCCCGCCACCACGACGAAGCTCGACGTCTCCGTCACCTCGCTGGGACCTTCCGTGACCTCCCCGATCAGCTAGCGCCACGAGTCCGCGCCGGGCCGCCGGCGTCGTGTGCTCGCGGTGCGCCCTGCTTACCTGCCGCCGTCGGCACCCGGCTGGGCGGACGGACGCCGAGCCCGGCGGCCACGGCAGCGCCGAGCCCGACCCCAGCCACGACGGCGGGCGCGACGGCCACGCTCGCTGGCCGGACTCAACGCGCCCGTGCTACGACATCTCACGCGCCGGTCCACGACATCGTCATCACGGCCGAGTCCCTCGACAGGACCGAGACCCAGCAAGACACCAGGACCAAGCGCACCGTGATCCTGGACAGCAAGGTGCTGTTCCCCGAGGACCGAGCGACGCTCTCGCGGCCGCCCGTCGCCGGCTGCGAGTCGATCGGCCGCCAGATCGTGGACAGCAAGGCGACCGGCACGGTCCAGGTTGACGGCTACACCGACGACCAGGGTTCGGCGCAGCACGGCCTGGTGCTGTCCCGGCAGCGGGCCAGAGCGGTGCGCGGGGTGCTCGCACCGCTTCTGCGGGCACCGGCGTCACGCATCGCGACCCGCGGGCTCGGCGAGGCCGACCCGGGGTGCCCAACACGACAAGTCCGGCGCCCGATCCCGGCCAACCAGGCCAAGAACCGCCGCGTCGAGATCACCTTCACCCCGGGACGCTAAACGGCCACGGCAAGCATCAACCCCGTTTCAGTACCTCGACGAGCGCCAGATACGCCTCCTCGACTGCTCCTGGCACGCTTCGCAACAGGACCCTCCTACGGGGATGGCTAAACGAGGTGTCGCTCGTACTCAAGCAGCAGAGGGTGAGGGGCGAGGTCGTCCGGCTGGTTCGTCCGGTCGGCTGCCAGCCGTGCTTGGCGTAGAACCGTCGAGCTCTGTGGTTCTCGTCGAACACGCGGAGGGTGAGCGTTGTGGGCGTCCCGAGGGACTGGGCGGTTACCCGGAGCAGCGCGTCGTGCAGGCGCGAGGCCACGCCGGTTCCCCAGGTGGGTAGGGCGGTACCGAAGTGCAGAAGCTCGTGGCTCCGAACTGCGGCGAAGCCTCGAATCGATCCGTCCTCCTCGGTGTAGAGGTAGACGTCGACCTCGGGGTCAGCGATCTCGAGCAGCCATCGTTCGGCGACAGCGGTGCGTGAAAGGGGGTGCTGGTCCTGCGGGAAGATGTGGCCGAGCCCCTCGATCGCTGCTGGCTGCTGAACATCGAGCAGGGCGTCGACATCAGCGCTCTGTGCGGCGCGCAAGAACATGGTTGAACCTGACACCGTCGGCCCTGTGCCGCAAGCCAGTTTGAGCGCGCCCTGTTCGTCTTCGAAAGCCCGACCCGCTAGCGAAGCAGGGCGAGCCGACCCGTGCAGAGCACGTACGTGAAAGCTAAAGGCCTGTGAGTCCGTCGATGCTGTGGGTGTTCTTCTCGGCACGGTAGGCGGCCATGCCGTCTTGGCCCTTCTTCTCTGCGTGGAGCTGCAGCAGGTTGCGCTCCTCGACCATCTCCATGACGGGCACTCCGTAGCCGCAGGAGTCGCTGACCCGGTCGACGCACACCACGACGGCACGGGTGCTCGGGTGCGCGGGATGCTCGGCGGCGACTCGATCGAAGTCGGGGTGCCCGGGCTCGCAGACGCGGCCGCGGCCGTGGAGTCGGACGATTCTGGGCCGGCGGTCGAAGGAGGCGAACATCAGGCAGATTCGTCCGTTCTCCCGGAGGTGGGCGATCGTCTCGACGCCGCTACCGGTGTAATCGACCCAGCCGACCTGGTGAGGCCCAAGGACCGAGAACGTGTCGTGGCCGCGTGGAGACATGTTCACCAACCCATCCCCGCCGAGCGGTGCGGCTGCCAGAACCACAGCGGTTGAGCAACGATCCACGTCTGTAGCCCGTCGTCGATCTCGGCGTACAGCTTGCCCACGAGGAAGCCTTCCTGTTCAGACCCGCTCGAGGGGGTGATGCGGTAGGGCGGGTAGCTCGATGACGATGGGATCGTCCGGCCGGACGGCGCCGCCGACCACGACCACGCTCATGACGCCCGCTTTGCGGATCAGCTCCCCCTTCGTGTCCTTGGTCAGGACCTCCTTCAACAGCCCGGGTTGGAAGTTGTTGATCTGCTGGCACGGGTTCCGCAGTCCGGTGACCTCGACCACCGCCTCGGCTCCGATGCGCAGCCGGGTGCCTCGGGGCAGGGA
Organism: uncultured Actinomycetota bacterium; assembly: GCA_963762775.1. Lineage (GTDB taxonomy): Bacteria > Actinomycetota > Actinomycetes > Propionibacteriales > Propionibacteriaceae > Microlunatus. The sequence continues at coordinate 470 of CAVXMD010000014.1, read as the reverse complement.
CAGCAGGTCGATCCCCCGGGGTGGTGATGTTTTCCCCGAGGTCGCCGGGGTCCAGGTCATAGCCTTGCTCGCCGACCTCGGCGAACAGCTCGGCGTGGATCAGGTGCACCTGCCGCAGGTTCGGCTGGGTCGGATCGGCCGCGACGCGTGACCGGTGCTGAACCGTGACACCGAGGTGAGCGTCGCCCTGCCACTCCCAACCCGGCCAACAGCACGATCTGCTCGACCGGGGTTTTGCTGAACCGGTGCTCGCTGTCACGGCGACGGCGGCGACGACAGCATTCCTCGCCTCATGGCTTCAGTCTCGCTGGCGTGGTCAACACCGTTCTCGAAACCAACGAAATGCGCAGTTGGCGACGTTGCTGCTAACCACTCCTACTTGTGACCGTTGAGCGCCGCCAGGTGGGCTCCGTAGCTGTCGTCTTGCGAGCGCCCAGACGACCCTCTGCCGAGAACGGAAGAGTGCAGGT
>CAVXMD010000013.1:0-150138 GCA_963762775.1 uncultured Actinomycetota bacterium | reverse complement strand
TCGGCCGCTCCGCCGGCGCAGGGGTTCGTCGTCGAGTGGCGCCGCCACGGTCACCGGTGGTGGGCCAGCGTTGTCCTGGTCGGCCGCGACGAGCGCGGGCGGCCGTGCGCCCAGGTGCGCTGGGTCGAGCTCGAACGGCTGATCCCCGTACGCAGCGATCCGGGCACGGGCGCTCAGGTCCGGCACCGGGGCTGATGCCCGCCCGTTCGCCTGACGCCCTGGTGAGGAGGCGCTACGGTTTCCCTCGGACAGGTCCGGACAGGTCTGTCGTGACGGGGTGAGGGAGTCATGACCGACACGCTGCGTACGGGACCGTCGTCGGGGCCCGCCGGAGGCACGCCGTCGGAGGGCCGGCCGCGCCGGGCGCCCGCCGGGGTCGAGGCGAACGGCCTGAACGTCATCCCCGAGGACGAGCGGCACGGGCGCCCCGCCCAGCTGTTCTGGCCCTGGTTCGGCGCGAACGTGTCCGTCCTCGGGCTGAGCTACGGCTCCTTCGTGCTCGGCTTCGGCATCTCCTTCGTGCAGGCGACCGTCGTCGGCGTGGTCGGCATCGTGCTGTCCTTCCTGTTCTGCGGCTTCGTCGCGGTGGCGGGCAAGCGAGGTTCCGCACCGACGCTGGTCCTGAGCCGGGCCGCGTTCGGGGTGCTCGGCAACCGCTTCCCGGCCTTCCTGTGCTGGATCCTCACGGTCGGGTGGGAGACCGTCCTGACGATCCTCGCCACCCTGGCGACCGCCACCGTCTTCGACCGGCTCGGCTGGGCGAGCGGGGCGCCGACCAAGATCGTCGCGCTGGTCGTCGTCGCCGGCCTGGTGATCATCGGCGGGGTGATGGGCTTCCGGGTGATCATGCGGCTGCAGGCGGTGATCACGGTCGTCACCGGCGTGCTGACGGTTGCCTTCATCCTGCTGTCCGCCCAGCACGTCGACCTCGGCGCCGTCGCCGCGATCCCGGCCGGCTCCGCGCAGTCGGTGATCGGCGCGCTGGTGTTCGTCATGACGGGCTTCGGGCTGGGCTGGGTGAACGCGGCCGCCGACTACTCCCGCTACCTCCCCCGCTCCTCGTCGGGCACCGGGGTGGCCGCGTGGACGACGTTCGGGGCGTCGGTCGCCCCGGTCGTCCTGCTCGTCTACGGCCTGCTGCTCGCCGGCTCGTCGGAGGGCCTGAGCACCGCCGTCGCGGCCGACCCGATCGGCGCCCTCGCCGACCTGCTGCCGACCTGGTTCCTGGTGCCGTTCGTCGTGGTGGCGGTCCTCGGCCTCGTGGGCGCGTCCGCCATGGACATCTACTCCTCCGGGCTGTCGCTGCTGGCGGTCGGCCTGCGGCTGCCGCGCTTCGCCGCCGCGCTCGTCGACGGCGTGCTGATGGTGGCCGGCACCGTGTACGTCGTCTTCGTCGCGACGGACTTCGTCGGGCAGTTCATGGGCTTCCTCGTGACCCTCGGGGTCCCGATCGCCGCCTGGTGCGGCGTGATGCTGGCCGACGTCGGTCTGCGCCGGGGCGGCTACTCCGAGCGCGACCTCTTCGAGCCGGGCGGCCGCTACGGCGCGTTCCAGGCGACCGCGGTCACCACCGTCGTCGTGGCCACCCTGATCGGCTGGGGCCTGGTGACCAACGCGAGCGCAGGCTGGCTCAGCTGGCAGGGCTACCTCCTCGGACCCCTCGGCCTCGGTGGCCGGGACGGGGCGTGGGCGTTCGCGAACGTCGGCGTGCTCGCCGCGCTCCTGCTGGGGTTCGTCGTGACGCTGCTCGCCTCGCGCGGCCGCGTCCGGGCGCAGGAGTCGGCGGCGTGACCGGGATGGTCCCGCTGACCAAGCCGGCCGCGGTGCGGGAGCAGATCGTCGCCGCGATCCGGTCGGGCGAGCTCGCCCACGGGGCGCGGCTGCCGGGCGAGCACGCCCTGGCCACCCGCTACGCGGTGAGCCGTACGACCGTCCGGCACGCGCTCGCCGAGCTGGTGCGCAGCGGCCACATCGCGACCCAGGCCGGGTCGGGCTCGTTCGTCACCTACGACGGTCGCGACATCCCGCCGACGCAGAGCTGGTCGGCGTCGTTCGCCGCCCACGGCCTGTCGTCCACGTCTCGGGTGCTGCGCTTCGAGGTCACCCAGGAGCCGGAGCTCCAGGCCTGGCTCGAGCTGGACAGCGCGGACTTCCTCGCGGTCGACCGCGTCCGGGTCGTCGACGGCACCGCCGTCTCGCTGGAGCACAGCCGACTGCCGCTGCGCGCCGGCATCGGCGACCTGACGGCCGACGCCCTCGTCGGCGACAGCCTGACCACGACGCTGCAGGAGCGCGGTCTGGTCGTCGACACGTTCGAGGAGTGGGCCCGGCTGACGCTGCTGACCGCCGCCGAGGCCGAGGTGCTCGAACGCCCGGTCGGCGACCCCTGGCTCCAGCTCTCCTCCGTCGGACGTGGGTCCGACGGCGAGCTCGTGGAGTTCGTGGCCAGCTGGCTCGAGCCGTCGCACTTCCACCTGCACCACGACCCGAGGAGTGCCCGGTGAAGCGCACCCACGACCCGGACGGCACGAGCACCGGCACCGGTCTGCGTGCCGCGGCGCGCACGGACCGCGCGTACGGCGCACTGATCGGGCTGGCCGTCGGCGACGCCCTGGGGATGCCGACCCAGTGCCTGTCGCGCGGCCGGGTCGAGGCGCTGTACGGGGGCCTCCGCGGCTTCGAGCCCGGCCCCGAGGAGAACGAGATCAGCCGGGGCATGCCCGCCGGCCACGTCACCGACGACACCGACCAGGCGCTCATCGTGGCCCGGGCGCTGGTCGACGGCGCCGGGCACGTCGACCCGGAACGGCTGGCCCACGACCTCCTCGCGTGGGAGGCACGGATGCGCGCGGCGGGAAGCCTCGACCTGCTCGGCCCCTCGACGCGTCGGGCGCTGCACACCCTCGGGACCGACGCGGACTCCGACATCGACTCCAGCGGTCCCGGGCGCTGGGGCGACACGAACGGCGCCTCGATGCGCATCGCGCCGATCGGCGTCGCCGTCCCGGCGCAGCCGCTCGACCGGCTGGTCGACCGCGTCGCCGAGGTCAGCGCCCTCACCCACGACACCGGCGTGGCGATCGCCGGCGCGGCGGCCGTGGCCGCCGCGGTGAGCACCGCCGTCGAGGGCGGGACGCTCGACGACGCCCTCGACTCCGCGGTGCTCGCCGCCCGGCAAGGCGCACGGCGCGGCGCGTACATCGCGGGTGCCGACGTGGCCACCCGGATCGTGTGGGCGGTCGACGTCGTCCGCCAGGCGTCCTCGCACGCCGCCGCGCTCGACGCGGTGTCGTACCTCATCGGGACGGGGCTGGCGACGCAGGAGTCGGTGCCGGCCGCGTTCGCGCTCCTCGCCCTGCTCCCCGGCGACCCGTGGGAGGTCTGCCTCGCGGCGGCCGGGCTCGGCGGGGACAGCGACACCGTCGCCGCCATGGCCGGGGCGGTCGCAGGGGCGCTGCACGGGACCGCGGGGTTCCCGGCGGAGGCCGTCGGGCTGGTCCGGCGGGTCAACGGTCTCGACCTCGGCCTGCTCGTCGACGACCTGCTCGCGCTTCGCGACGCGGCGTGAACCCACGCCTGGTGGCGCTGGGCGGCATCCTCGTCGACGTCGTCCTCTACGTCCCGCACCTGCCCGTCGCCGGCGGCGACGTCCTCGCCTCCGACGCGCTGGTCACGACCGGGGGCGTCTTCAACGTGCTGGCGGCGGCACGGCGCCAGGGGCTGGCGGCGGCGTACCTCGGCGCGCACGGCACCGGCCGGTTCGGCGACCAGGCCCGGGCCGACCTCGCGGCCGAGGGCATCGGGGTCGGCGCGCCGCCCCGCACCGACGGCGACACGGGCTTCTGCGTCGGGCTCGTCGACGGCGCGGCCGAGCGGACCTACGCGACGTACGAGGGCGTCGAGGGCCGGCTGGACGACGCGAGCCTCGCCGCGGCCCGGCTCGGACCCGGCGACGCCGTGCACCTGTCCGGCTACGACCTCGCCTACGACCACGGCGCGCTGGTCGCGGCCTGGTTCGCGGGGCTGCCGACCGGGCACCGGACGTTCGTCGACCCGGGCCCGGTCGTGCTCGACGTCGACCGCGACCGGCTGCACGCGGTGCTGGCCCGCGCCGACTGGGTCTCGTTGAACCACGTCGAGGCGACCGCGCTCACCGGGCGCCCCGGGGCCGAGGACGCCTTGCGCGCCTGGCCCGCGACGCTGCCGCTCCCCCGCGCCGGGATCGTCGTCCGCGACGGCGCCGCCGGGTGCTGGCTGCTCGAGACGGCCCGACCCGGCGAGGTCCGCACCGTCCCCGTGCCGCTCGCCGGGGTCGTGGCCGTGGACACCGCCGGAGCCGGCGACTGCCACCTCGGGACCTTCGCCGCGGCGCTCGCCCGGGGCGAGGAGCCGTACGCCGCGGCCCGGTGGGCCAACGCCGCCGCCGCGCTCTCGGTGCAGCGCGCCGGCCCCGCGACGGGCCCGACCCACGCCGAGGTCGCGAGCGCGCTGGCGGGTGCCGCCTCGTAGGGTCGGCCCGTGCCTGGACCTCGGGCCGCGGAACCCTCACCAAGGAGCACCATGCCCGACCAGACCGACACCGAGACCTGGGTCCGAGCCGTCCGCTCGTCGCACGACCGCTTCAGCGCGATCCTCCGTCCGCTCTCCGGCGCCGAGGTCGAGCAGCGGTCGTACGAACACCGACTGGTCGATCGCTGACACCGCGTCGCACCTGGGAAGCCAGGCCGAGATCTTCGGGCTCTTCCTCGATGCCGGGCTGACCGGCGGGACCGCGCCCGGCGGGGACGCGTTCCCGCCGATCTGGGACCGCTGGAACGCCCTGGCGCCGACCGAGCAGGTGCGGCAGAGCATCGAGGCCGACGAAGCCTTCGTCACCCGCGTCGAGCAGTCCTCGGACGAGGAGCGCGCCGGTGTCTCGCTCGCGCTGTTCGGTCGCCAGCTCGACCTCGCCGGCCTGCTGGGGACCCGGCTCAACGAGCACGCCCTGCACACCTGGGACATCGCCGTCGCCCTCGACCGCACCGCCACCGTGGCGTCGGACGCCGTCGACCTGATCGTCGACGGCCTGCCCGCGACGGTGGCGCGTGCCGGCCGGGCGACCGCCGGGGTGACGCCGGTCAGCGTCGTCACCGCCGACCCCGCCCGGACCTTCGTGCTCGACGTGGGCGACCCGGTGACGCTCACGCCGAGCGACGAGGCCGGGCCCGACCCGTTGTCGTTGCCCGCCGAGGCGCTGGTCCGACTCGTCTACGGCCGCCTCGACCCGGACCACACCCCGTCCGGCGTCGACGACCCCCGGCTGGCCGGACTGCGGACGGCGTTCCCCGGCTTCTGACCTCCGGCCTTGTCTAGCCCGGCGGTCCGGTGCTGCCCCGGACCACGAGGCTGGGGGCGACGAGGTCCTCGCGACCGGGCAGGTCCGGGTCCTCGACCCGTTCGACCGCTCGGCGCACGGCCAGCCCTGCCAGGACGTCGACGTCCTGACGGACCGTCGTCAGCCGGGCCCAGCGCGTGCGCGCGACCGGGCTGTCGTCGTAACCGACGACGCTGACGTCGGCCGGCCAGCTCCGCCCCGCCTGGCTCAGCACGTCCATCACGCCCGTGGCCGACTGGTCGTTGAACACCACCAGCCCCGTCGGCAGCACCTCGCGCACGAGCAGCCGCTCGGCCGCGGCGGCGCCGTCGTCCTCGGTCAGCCCGCCGCCCACCACGTCCACCGGACCACCGTCGGGCGCGACCGTCGCACCGAACCCGCGCCGCCGCTCCTCGGCCCCGGCGGCCGTCCCGCCGTCGACGTGCACCAGCGCGGTGTGACCGAGGTCGAGCAGGTGGGCCGCGGCCAGCGCGGCCCCGGCCACGTCGTCGGTGCGGACGGCGTCGACCCGGGCGCTGCCCGTCGCCCGTGCGAGCACGACGGTCGGGACCACGGCCGCGAGCTCGGCGAGGGCCGCCTCCGACAGCGCGCTGCCCAGCAGCAGGAGCGCGTCGCAGCGCAGCGCGAGCAGGTCGGCCACCGCCTCGGCCTCCTCCCGCCGGGTGGTCGTCCCGCTCAGCGCGAGCTCGTGGTCGTACGGCGTCGCGGCGCGGTAGAGAGCGGCGACGAGGTCGGCGTGGAACTCGTGGCCCAGCGCGAACGCCACGCCCAGCACCTGGGTGCGCCGCCGGCTCAGCGCCCGGGCCCGGCGGTCGGGCGCGTACCCCAGCTCCGCCGCCGCGGTCCGGACCCGCTCCCGCGTCTCGACGCTCGCCCCGGGCACGTCGCGGAAGACGATCGACACGAGCGCGCGGGAGACCCCCGCACGCTCGGCAACGTCCGTCATCGTGGGCCGGCCGGGCACGCGCTCACCCTAGATCCAGACCTGCCCCCACGATCATCGGAGCGGATCCGACCGCGAGTACCCGGTCAGATCCGCTCCGATCTTCCGTGGTTGACGCCCGCACCTCCCGAGAGGTAGAACTAGCGCGCTCTAGTCCGTCGAAGGAGACCACCGATGTCCCTGCCCGCACCCGTCCGCCTCGGCCTGATCGGCACCGGCCGCATCGGGACCGCCCACGCGCGGATCATCGCCGAGCGCGTGCCCGGGGCCGTCCTCGCCGCGGTCGCCGACGCCCGCCCGGGGGCCGCCGTCGCGCTGGCCGAGGCGTACGGCGCGACCGCGCACGACGACCCGCAGGCCCTGATCGACGACGACGGCGTCGACGCCGTGGTCATCACGGCGTCCTCGACCGCCCACTCGGAGCTGATCATGGCGGTGGCCGGGGCCGGCAAGCCCGTCTTCTGCGAGAAGCCGGCGTCGATGACGCTCACCGAGATGGACCGCGCGCTCGCGGCGGTCGAGGCGGCGGGCACGACGTTGCAGGTCGGCTTCAACCGGCGCTTCGACGCCGGGTTCGCCGCTGCGCACGCCGCCGTCGCGGGCGGGACGCTCGGGCAGGTCCAGCTGATGCGTTCGCTGACCCGCGACCCCGGCCTCGCGAACCCGGCCGCGGTCCCGCCGTGGACGGTCTTCACCCAGACGCTGATCCACGACTTCGACGCGCTGCTGTGGCTGAACCCGGGCGCGAGCCCGGTCGAGGTCTACGCCACGGCCGACGCCCTGGTGGCGCCGGACTTCAAGGACGCCGGCCTGCTCGACACGGCCGTCGTCGTCATCACGTTCGACAACGGCGCCCGCGCGGTCGCCGAGGCGAGCTTCTCGGCGACGTACGGCTACGACGTCCGCGCCGAGGTCTTCGGCTCCGGCGGCATGGTCACCATCGGCGACGGCGCCCGGACGAGCGCGCGCCTGTTCACCGGCGCCGGAGCGACGTACGACACCGCCCGCGGCGACGTGGAGCTCATGATCGACGCCTACACGGCTGAGTTCGTCGAGTTCGTGGCCGCCGTCCGCGAGGGCCGGGCGCCGAGCGTCACCGGCCGCGACGCCCGCCGCGCCCTCGCGGTCGCGCTCGCCTGCGTGGAGTCGGTCCAGGCCCACGGTCCCGTCGCGGTGACGGAGGCCCGGGCGTGACCCTCACCCTCACCGTCTGCTCGGAGATGGTCTTCACCGAGCTGCCGCTGCTCGAGCGCGTCCGCCGGATCGACGCCCTGGGCTTCGGCGTCGAGATCTGGGACTGGACGGTCAAGGACGTCGACGCGCTGGTCGCCACCGGCGCGTCGTTCTCCTCGATGACCGGCTACGTCCGCGGGACGCTCACCGACCCCGAGGGTGCGGCCGAGCTGCTCGCCACCGCGGCCGAGTCGATCCCGGTCGCCAAGCGGCTGGGCATCGGTCGGCTGAACCTGCACGGCACCGGTCTCGGCGAAGGTGGCCTGCCCGTGCAGCCCGTCACCGAGGTCACCGGTCCGATGTGGGTCGCCGCGGTCGACACGCTGCGCCGGGTCGCCGCGCTCGGCGCGGAGCACGACGTCGTCTTCTGCCTGGAGAACCTCAACACCGCCGTCGACCACCCCGGTGTCCCGTTCGCGAAGGCGGCGGACACCCTCGCCCTCGTCGAGGCCGTCGACAGCCCGCACCTCAAGATGATGCTCGACCTCTACCACGCCCAGATCGGCGAGGGGAACCTGATCGAGCTCTGCCGGCGGGCCGGCTCGGCCATCGGCGAGATCCAGGTCGCCGACGTCCCCGGGCGCTGCGAGCCGGGCACGGGCGAGATCAGCTATCCCGCCGTGGCGCGGGCGCTGGTGGACATGGGTTACGACGGGGTGGTCGGGCTGGAGGCCTTCGCGGCCGACGGGGACAGCGAACGCGCTCTTCGGCGGTTCCGCGAGGCCTTCACCGTCTGACCGGTGCGGCGGCGCGCCGGAGCAGTGCGCGGACAGCGAACCGCTTCGCGGGCGGCCCGACCTCGACCACGTCTCGGCGACCGCGTCCAGCAGCGGCGAGCACCCGACGTCGCGCTGATGCTGCTGCACCTCGTCGAGGAGGACGGCCCGTCACCACGGCCACCTCGACGTCCTGCGCGAGCTCCACGACGGCGCTGCCGGCGACCGAGCACCGTCACGGGCGACGGCGCTCGGGGCGTACACCGGCGCCCACCACGGGCGCGTCTGCGGGTAGCGCCGCTCCCGCTGGGTAAGTTCGTCTGCGGAGGCGAGGAGGTGCACCGAACGCGATGAAGGTCCTGCTGCTCAGCAGCCCGATCTTCGGGCACGTCTCGCCGGTGCTCGCCCTGGGTCGCGGGCTGCGCGACCGCGGCCACGAGGTGACCCTGCTCACCGGCAGCAAGTACGCCGCGTCAGCCGCCGGAGCCGGGCTCGACTTCCTGCCGCTGCCGCCGGCCGCGGACTACGACGACGCCGACCTCGAGGCCTGGCTGCCCCGCCGTCGGCACCGGACCCGGATCGCGGCCGGCCGCTACGACATCACCGGCATGTTCGTCCGTCCGCTCGGGCCGCAGCACCGTGCCCTGGGCCGGGCGCTGGCCGCGACCGCGTACGACGCCGTCATCGCCGACACCGCCTTCCTCGGGGTCCTCCCGCTGCTCGCCGACGCGGTCCGGCCGCCGGTCTTCGGGATCTCGATCACCCCGCTCGCGCTGACCAGCCCGGACTGCGCGCCCTTCGGGTCGGGCCTGGCCCCGGGACGGACGGCCGCGGCGCGCCTGCGGAACCGGCAGATCGACTTCCTGCTCCGCCACGGCCCGCTGCGCCCGCTGCAGGCCGCGCTCGACGCGCAGCTGCTCGCCCTCGGCCGGCCGGCGTGCCCGGTCGGCTTCTTCGACGTCGCCCGGCTCTTCGACCGCACGTTCCACCTGTCGGTGCCCGGGCTGGAGTACCCGCGCCGTGACCTGCCCGGTTCGGTCGTCTTCACCGGGCCGCTGCCGCCGAGCCGACTCGACCTCGGCTGCGAGCCATGGACGCCACCGGCCGGCCGTACGCCGCTGGTCCACGTCACCCAGGGGACCTTCGCGAACGCCGACCTCACCGCGCTGCTCGTGCCGACCCTGCGCGCCCTGGCCGACGAGCCGGTCCGCGTGGTCGCGACCACCGGCGGGCGGCCGGCGGGCGAGCTGGTCGACCTGCTCGACGGCGAGCTCCCCGCCAACGCCGAGGTGGCCGAGCTCGTGCCCTACCCCGACCTGCTGCCGCACGTCGACGTCATGGTGACCAACGGCGGCTGGGGCGGGGTCCAGCAGGCCCTGGCGCACGGGGTCCCCGTCGTCGTCGCCGGCTCGACCGAGGAGAAGCCGGAGGTCGCCGCCCGCGTCGCGTGGTCGGGCGCGGGCCTCGACCTGCGCACCGGTCGGCCCACCGAGCGCCGCCTCCGGCAGTCCGTCGCCGCCGCCCTGCACTCGCCCCGCTACCGGGAGGCCGCCGCCCGGCTGCGGTCCGAGTTCGCGGCCATGCCCGACCCGGTCGACGTCGTCGCCGCGGCCGTCGCGGAGGGTGCGCGTGCCTCGGCCGTCCGCACCCGCTGACCGGGCCGCTGCACCCGGGTCCACCGCGCCGACCGGGCTGGCCCGTGTCGGCCTGACCCGACGGGCGGCGGTCCTGCTCGTCGGGATGAGCGCGGCGCTGCTGGCCTCGGAGCTGGCCGAGACCGTCGTCGCCACGGCCCTGCCGACCATCGCCGCCGACCTCGGCGACCTGCGGCTGCTCGCCCTGGTGACCACCGGCTACCTCGTCGCCAGCACGGCGGTGCTGCCCGCGTACGGGTGGCTGAGCGACCGGTTCGGCCGCCGGCGGCTGTTCCTGGTGGCGGTCGGGATCTTCCTGCTCGGTTCCGTCCTCGGGGCCCTGGCTACCGGTCCCGCCAGCCTCGTCGGCGCCCGGTTCGTCCAGGGGGCCGGGGCGGGTGGTCTGCTCGTGCTGGTGCAGGCCGAGGTGGCGGTGCTCGTGCCGCTGCGGCAGCGGGCGGCGGTGATGAGCGGGGTCGGCGCGGTGTTCGCGACGGCCGTCGTCGCAGGACCCCCGCTCGGCGGCTGGCTGGCCTCGGGCCCCGGCTGGCGCTGGGCCTTCTGGCTGAACCTCCCCCTCGCGCTCGCCGCGCTCGTCGCCGCCGTCGTGCTGATGCCGGCGGGCCGTCCGGAGCGGCAGGCCCGGCCGCGCTCGCCCTTCGGCGTCCTGCGCCGTCGCCAGGTCCGCCTCGCCACGGCCGGCGGGCTGCTCCTGGGCGCGTCGTCGTTCGGGATGCTCGCCTACCTGCCGACCTACCTCCAGCTCGTCCTCGGCCTGAGCCCGGCGCGGGCCGGGATGCTGATGCTCGCGCTGTTCGGCGGGCTGGGCCTGCTCACCGTCGTCGCGGCTCAGGTCGTGCGCCGCGGGGGCCCCGTACGGGCGCTCCTCGTGACGGGGGCGCTCGCGGTCGCGACGGGTCTGGCCCTGCTCGGCAGCGGCGCCGGCGCGTCCCTGCTCGGCGCCGTCCCCGCCCTCGTCCTGCTGGGCGCCGGCATCGGCTGCGTCTGGGAGGTCGTCGTCGTGGTCGTCCAGGCCGGCGTCGGCGAGGCCGAGGTCGGTTCGGCGACCGGCGCGAACAACCTGCTCCGCGAGATCGGCGTCGTCGTCGGCACCGCCGCGGTCGGGGCCTGGGTCACGTCCCGGCTCGCCGCGGCGGGTGCGGTCGGTGGCGCGTCCCTCGCGGCCTGGAGCCCGGCCCGCCTGGCGCTCGCCCCGGCCGGGACGCGGGCCGAGGTCGCCGCCGCGTACACCGCGGCCTTCGGGCCTGCGTTCTGGGCGCTGGTCCCACTTGCGCTGCTGGCCGCGGTCGCCTTCGCGGGGCTGCGGCGCTGGTCGCGCCCGTGAGCACCGAGGCGTCCGGGCGTCCGGGGCGGCTGAGGTTCAGCGTCGTCGTGCCCGCCCACGACGAGGCCGACGTCCTCGGGGCCGCGCTCGACGCCCTGCTCGACCAGGACGTCGACACCGCGTACGAGGTGCTCGTGGTCGACAACGCGAGCACCGACGCGACCGCCGTCGTCGCCCGGGACCGCGGCGTCCGGGTGGTCGCCGAACCCCGCCGCGGCGTCTGCCGGGCCCGCCAGACCGGCGTCGAGGCCGCCCGCGGCGAGCTGATCGCCTCGACCGACGCCGACAGCGTCGTGCCGCGCGACTGGCTGCGCCGCCTGGACGCCGCGTTCGCCGCCGACCCGACGCTGGTCGCCGTCGCCGGGCCCTGCCGCTACGTCGACCCGCCCTGGTGGGCGGCGGTCTTCCCGCCGGCCTTCTTCGTCCTCGTCGCCCGGCTGCACGCGACGACCGGGCGCCTGCTCTACCTCACCGCGACGAACGTCGCCTTCCGCCGCGACGGCTTCCCCGGCTACGACGTACGCCTGACGCAGGGCGGCGACGAGGTCGACCTGCGGCGCCGGCTGCAGGCCTGGGGCCCGGTGGCCTGGGACGCCCGGAACGTCGTCGCGACCTCCTCGCGCCGGATGGACTACGGCCTGGCGCACACCCTGCTCGTGTCGTTCGGCTACCACTACGGCCTCACCTACGCGCTCGGCCGGCTCGTCGGCCGGCCCGTGCTGGGACCGGCGCCGGCGGTCCGTACGGGGCAGGCGTCCGCGGCACGACGGTGGCGCCGGGGCTGGCGCGTGGTGCTCCTCGCCGCGGTCGGGGCCGGGGTGCTGCGCCGGGTCCGGCGCCGTCGTCCCACCCGTTGAGCCGGCGCCGCCCGCCCCGCGACGCCGACGTCGAGGACCGCAGACTCGACGGATGAAGACCACGCACGAGACCGTCCCGACGAGCACCGGTCGCGGGTCCGCGGCTCCGCTCGCCCTGGTGGTGGGCGGGTCGCGCGGGCTCGGGCTCGCCACCGCCCACCGCCTCGCCGAACGCGGCCACCGGCTCGCCCTCGTGGCCCGCGACCACGACGAGCTCGAGCGGGCCGCCGAGCAGCTGCGCGGCACCGGCGCCACCGTCGAGGTGCACGCCTGCGACGTCCGCGACGTCGACGGCGTCGAGGCCCTGGTCGCACAGGTGGAGGAGCAGAGCGGGCCGGTCGAGGTGCTGCTGCACGTCGCCGGGGTCATCCAGGTCGGGCCGCTCGCCTCGCTGCGCCGCGAGGACTTCACCGAGGCCATCGACATCATGCTGTGGGGGCCGATCAACACGAGCCTCGCCGTCGCCCCGCGGATGCGCGCCCGTGGTCGTGGCCGGATCGGCGTGGTCACCTCCGTCGGCGGCATCGTCGCCGCGCCGCACCTGCTGCCGTACAGCACGGCCAAGTTCGGGGCGACCGGCTACGCGCGCGGGCTGCGCTCCGAGCTGGCCGGGACCGGCGTCACGGTGACCGCGATCGAGCCGGGCCTGATGCGGACGGGCTCGCACGTCAACGCGCTGTTCGTCGGCGACCAGGCGCGCGAGTTCGCGTGGTTCGCGGCGGCGGCCACGCTCCCGCTGGTGTCGATGGACGCCGACCGGGCCGCCGCGCAGATGGTCGACGCCGTGCTCGCCGGCCGGGCCGTCGTGCAGCCCACCCCGCTGGCCAAGCTGGCCGGTCGGGTGGACGCCCTCGCGCCCCGCGCCACCGCCCTGCTGCTGGGCACGGTGACCCGGCTCCTGCCCGACGCGCCGGCCTCCGGCGAGCACGAGAAGGTGCCGGGCCACGTCGCCGAGCAGCGGCTGAGCGCGAAGGCGCGGGCCCGGCTCGACACCATCACGACCCTGGGCCGGCGTGCGGGCGCACGGCTCAACCAGGGCACCCGCGGCTGAGGTTCAGCTGCGGTCCGGGGCGGCGGCACCGGCCGCCGTGCGCGGACGCCGGAGGGCCAGCGGACCGGCCAGCCCGATCACCACGGCGGCCGCGGCGACCAGCAGCAGCGCGGTCCGCAGCGAGGTGAGCTGGGCCGTGAACCCGATCAGCGGCGGCCCGAGCAGGCTCCCGCCGTACGCGACACCGGCCACCTTGCTCACGGCGCTGCCGGCGTGCGACCCGGGGAGGTTGCCGGCGGCGGTGAAGACGATGGGCACGACCCCCGCCATCCCGACGCCGACCAGCCCGCACCCGACGGTCGTCCCGACGACGCCGCCGGAGAGCAGACCGACCGCCAGACCGACGCCGGCGAGCAGCCCGCCGCCGCGGAGCACGGTCCTCGGCCCGAGGCGGGTGACGACCCGGTCGGACACGAACCGGGTGAGCACCATGCAGACGGAGAAGAGCGCGTAGGCGTACGGGGCCACGCCGGCGGAGGCGCCCAGCCCGTCGCGCAGGTAGACCGCGCTCCAGTCCGCGACGGCGTGCTCGGTCATCCAGGCCAGCAGGGCGGTGCCGGCGAGCAGGACGAGAGGTCCGGTCCAGCGGGCCCGCGGCCGGCTGACGCGGGCACCGGGCGGGAGGTCCGCGCCGTCGGCCCGACCGGCGTCGGCGCTCCCGGGCAGCAGGGCGGGGCGGGCGACGAGGGTGGTCACGAGCAGCAGGAGCGCCAGGACCGGGAAGTGCACGGCGGGCGCCAGGCCGAGGTGAGCGGCGACGGCTCCCCCGGCTGCGCCGAGCAGCGCCCCGAGGCTGGCGAACCCGTGGAACGCCGCCATGATCGGGCGGGCGTACGCCTTCTCGACCGTGACGGCGTGGGCGTTCATCGCGGCGTCGGTGACGCCCATCCCCAGCCCGACCAGCACGAGCGCGGTCAGCAGGCTGGGCAGGCCCGTCGCGAACGCGGGGACGACCGTCGCCAGGCTCATCACGAGCGCGCCGACGGCGGTCGGGTGCGCGCTGCCGCGGGCGGCGATCCAGCGGCCGGTGACCTGCACCGCGAGGATGCTGCCGACCGGCACCCCGAGCAGGGCCAGCCCGAGCAGACCGTCGCTCAGGTGCGCCTGGTCCTTCAGCGCGGGCATCCGGCTGCCGAGGGTCCCCTGCACCGCGCCGAGCACCACGAAGACGACCATCGTCGCCCGCCGGGCCCGGGCGAGCTGGGAGGCGGAGAACGGCGGGACCACGGCGTGCACGCGCCGAGCGTAGGCAGCCGCCCGGGCGAGCAGCTCCTTGGAGTCCACGGCGGCGTCTGGCGCAGCGAGCGCCGGAAAGCCGGCGACTTCTCGCCCGCCTGTCTCGTGCTTCGCGGCCGATGAGTGCGGGGCGGGACCGCGGTCCACCTCCCATGACGAAACCCGTGACGAGGACGACGAGGGTCCTCAGCGTGTCCGTGCCGGTGGCCGACCAGGACGCGGCGCTCCGCTTCTACACCGAGGTGCTGGGCTGCGAGCTCCGCGTCGACACCGAGATCTGGCCGGGCGCCCGGCTCGTCGAGGTGGTCCCGCCCGGCTCGGACGTCGCCCTGGTGCTGCTGCCGCCGGACAGCCCGATCCCGGTCGCCGTCCGGCTCGGTACCGGTGACGCGCAGGAGGCGTACGACCGGGTTGCCGCGGCCGGAGTGACCCTGCACAACGACGCGGTGCTGCGCTGGGAGGGCGTGCCGGCGATGTTCGCGTTCACCGACCCGGAGGGCAACCAGCTCGTCTACCTCGAGGACCCCGCCGGGCCGGCCTGACGTCCGGGGTCGCGCACCGGGACCACCGTCTGCACGGTCTCGCGGTCGACGGCTCCGGCGGACCTCCCGAGGTCCTAGGCTCACCCCCACCCGCCGCCGGACGAGCCGGACGGGCACGTGGGAGGAACACCATGACGAACGACGACGCCACCCCGACGGTCGTCGCCCGGATCGACGCGTACGGCGGCGCCGAGCTGGTCGTGAACGGTTCCCCCAGCCGCGCCCGCCTCGCCAGCATCGAGGACGCCCGCTCCTTCGTCGGGCAGCGGGCGCGCGAGCTCGCGGCCCGGACAGGACGCGACGTCGTCCTGGACACCTCCGACCCGGAGGGTTCGTGGGTGTTCGTCGCCCGTCCCGACGGCTCGATCACCGAGACCCCGCCCACCACGGCCGCCGGTGCCGTCGCGGCCGACGAGCGGAAGCCGTCCGCGCCGGCCGAGATCGCCGCACCCGGGCCGGAGGAGACGCCGGCCGACGTCGAGGCCGTGCCGGCCGACGCGACCGACGCGGACGCGGCGGACGACGCGGGTGCCGCGGGCGACGCGGGCGACGACGACTCGAACGAGGCCGACGCCCCGGCGGACCACGCCGGTGACGAGGCCGGCGCTGCCGCAGACCACGCCGGTGACGAGGAGGCTGCGCCCGCACCTCCCGCTGCGCCGTCGGACCCGAGCACGCCGGCGCCGTACGCGCCCCCGGCACCGCCGGCCGCACCCCAGGGCGCCGCGCCGGCACCGTGGGAGAACCGGTCGACGTGGTCGGACCCGCAGCCCTGGTCCCCGCCGCCCTCGGTCGCCGCCCACCAGCCGGCCCGGGCCTGGACCCCGCCGGCCGGTCCGGCCGCCGGTCCCGCCGCCGGTCCCCCGCCTCAGCCCTCCGCGGAGCCCCAGCCGCGCCGGGCGCTCCCGACCGTGAACGACCTGCTCGGCGGCCGACCCGCCCCCGCGCCGGGCCCGGCCACGACGGGGTGGCAGGCCTTCGTCCGCGCGATCACCTTCGGCCTGGTCAAGCCCGGCCCGGGTCCCGACGAGCTCCGCCAGCGCGACGCGGCGGCGGTCATCCAGCGTTCGCTGCCCGGTCCCCGCACGGTCGTCGTCGTCAACCCCAAGGGCGGCGCGTCCAAGACGACGGCGACGATGCTGCTCGCGGCGACGTTCGCGACGCTGCGCGGCGGCTACACGCTGGCCTGGGACAACAACGAGACCCGCGGCACCCTCGGCTGGCGCGCCGTGCCCGCCCGCCACACGAACACCGCCGTCGACCTGCTGGCCGACCTCGAACGCTTCCAGCAGGTGCGCGGCGCCCGGGTCGGCGACCTGGACAACTACGTCCGTACGCAGGGGGCGGCGCAGTTCGACGTGCTGGCCTCCGACGAGGACCCGGCCGCGTCGGCCTCCATCGACGCCGACGCCTTCTCCCGCCTGCACGCGACGCTCAGCCGCTTCTACCGGATCCTGGTGATCGACACCGGCAACAACATGCGGGCCAGCAACTGGGAGGCCGCCGTCGCCGCGGCCGACCAGCTGGTGATCGTGTCGACGATCCGCGAGGACACCGCCGCCAGCGCGGCCTGGCTGGTCGACGGCCTGCGCGCCAAGGGCCACGCCGACAAGGTCGCCCAGGCCGTCACGATCCTGTCGGCCCCCGGCTCCTCGATCGACCCCGCGCTGTCGTCCCGGCTGCACGACCACTTCGCCCAGCTCACCCGGGCCGTCGTCGACGTCCCGCACGACGAGTCCCTCGTCCCGGGCGGGCCGATCGACTTCGCCGGGCTGTCGAAGGAGTCCCGCCTGGCGTGGACCCTCGCCACGGCGAAGGTCGCCGAGGGTCTCTGAGAGGAGAGCCGGCCCGGACCGTTCCGCGGCGCCCCGCGGCGCGCTCATAGGGTGGTTGCGTGACCGTCGTCTGCGTACCCGATGCCCAGTCCGTCCAGCTCCTCGGAACCTTGCCGGACGGGGTCGAGGTCGTCGTCTGGAACGGCGAGGCCGACCACCCGGACCGGCTCGGCGAGACCGTGTTCTGGGTCCCGCAGGTCGAGGACTCGACCGACCTGGACCGCAAGCTCGCGGCGATGCCCGACCTGAAGGTCATGCAGCTGCTCAGCGCCGGCGTCGAGGACGTCGTCGGCCAGATCCCCGACGGGGTGGCGCTCTGCGACGCGCGCGGCGTGCACGGCGGACCGGTCGGCGAGCTCGTCGCTCACGCTGATCCTCGCGACCTACCGGCAGATCCCGCACTTCGTGCGCGCGCAGGAGCGCAGGACGTGGGACCTCGCCGAGGGTGAGGACCTGATCGACAAGCGGGTGCTCGTGGTGGGCGCCGGAGACCTCGGCGAGCAGACCGCGAAGCGGCTGCGGGGCTTCGGCGCGGAGCCGGTCATGGTCGCGCACTCGGCCCGCGAGGGCATCCACGCCACCAGCGAGCTGCCCGACCTGCTGCCGGACGCGGACGTCGTCGTGCTGACCGTCCCGCTCACCGACGCGACCGAGGGGATGGTCGACGCGGAGTTCCTGGCCGCGATGCCCGACGGGGCCCTGCTCGTGAACGTCGCCCGCGGGAAGGTCGTCGACACCGACGCGCTGCTCGCCGAGCTGACCTCGGAGCGGCTCCGCGCGGCCCTCGACGTCGTCGAGCCCGAGCCCCTGCCCGAGGGCCACCCGCTCTGGGAGGCGCCCGGCGTGCTGATCACCCCGCACGCGGCCGGCCACGTCAAGCGTTCCGGCGAGCGCGCGTACGCGCTGGTGCGCGCCCAGATCGAGCGGTTCGTCAAGGGCGAGGACCTCCAGAACGTCGTCACCGGCGCCTACTGAACCGCCCCCCTGGCCCCCCCTCGTCCCACGGGTCCCCTCCGTCCCACCGGTCTCAGGTTTTTCACGTTCACGTGAAAAACCGATGCTGCCCACGGCAGATCTGGTGCGTGCAGCACGGGTTTCCCGTGGGTAGTGGCCTCAGGGGGTCGCAGCCGGGTCCTCGAGCAGCGACCGCACCCAGGCCGGGTCGGCGTACCAGTCGATCGCGCTGCCGGAGTTGTGCGCCGGGAAGGCGCCCGGGCCGAGGCCGGCGAGCGCGCGCCAGGTGTCGCCCCAGCGGGCGTCGAGGCCGGTGAGGATCTCGGCCCGGTTGTCCTCGGCCGTCCGCCCGACCCGCGTCATCGTGACGCGGCGCAGGTGGTGGACGTACGCGGCCTCGGTCACCACGCAGCGCCAGCCCGCCTGCCGCGCCCGCAGCGCCCAGTCCACGTCGGCGCCGTAGCCGTGCTGCGGGAACGTCACCGTGTCCAGCGCGCCCACCTCGGCCACGGCCCGGACGGAGAAGGCGATCGCCGTCCCGTCGCAGAACGGCACGTCGCGCACCACCGGGCGACCGACGTACGCCTCGGCCGACGCCGGGACGTGGACGGCCCGCTGGTGCAGCCAGAAGTCGTCGTAGCAGGCGGCCGCCGCCCCGACGTCGCCCTCGACCGCACCGACCAGGGCCCGGACGAACCCGCGCGAGAGCCGGGTGTCGTTGTTCAGCAGCACGACGACGTCGTCGCCCGCGGCCCGGGCGACGTCGAAGGCCCAGTTCGCGGTCCCGATCCAGCGCAGGTTCTCCCCCGTGCGGACCAGCTCGACGCCGGCCGACCAGCCCGGCAGGACGTAGTCGCCCTGGTTGTCGACGACGACCGGGCGCAGGTCGTCAGCGAGCAGCGGGTCGTCGCGCACCAGGTCGCGCAGGACGGCGTCGGTGAGCTCGGGGGACCCGTACGCCGGGACGGCCAGCAGGGTTCGAGGCACCGGAGCAGGGTACGGTGCGGCGTCCGACCCACCGGTGGAGGAACGTGACGCAGGACGACAGCCCGACGGGCACCGACGTGGTCGAGTGGCGGCTCAGCCGTGCCCGGCGCTGGCTCCCGGTGCTCGTGCTCGTCTTCCTCGCGACCGAGGCGGTGCTGCGGCTGGTCCGGGTGGTGACCGACGCCCTGGCCACCATCGGCGACTACGTCCTGCTCGTCGTCACCGTGCTCGGGACGCTCGCCGCGGCCGCCATGGTCGTCCTCGCGCGGCGCGCCCGGGTCCGGCTCGGTGCGACCGCGATGGAGGTGCGGAGCAGGCGCCGCCGGTCCGTCCCGTACGACCGCATCACCCGGGTCTACCGCGACCGCCTCACGTCGGGCGGGGCGACGCTGCTGCTGGCCGACGGCACCAAGGTCGTGCTCCCCGCCCCCGTCGCGGGCCTCGGTGTCGGGAGCCCGGAGGTCGACGCCGCGGTCGAGCAGATCCGCGCACGGCTGCCCACCGCGGGGGTGAGCACGTAGGTTGCTGCGTCGTGGGCTTCACGAAGGCGCAGCTGGAGACGTTCCGGGACGGCAGCCTCCCGGACCTCGTGGGGCCCGACCCGCGGCTCGTCTTCGTCGGCATCAACCCCGGGCTGTGGACCGCCGCGACGCAGACCCACTTCGCGCGGCCCGGCAACCGCTTCTACCCGGCCCTGCGGCTCGCCGGGATCGTCGACCGCACCGTCGACCCGGCCACCGGGCTCACCGACGACGACCGCACCTACTTCCTCGCCCGCGGGCTCGCGAACACCAACCTCGTGAACCGGGCCACGGTCCGGGCCGACGAGCTGACCCCCGACGAGCTCCGCGCCGGGCGTGTCCGCCTGGAGGCGTTCGTCGCCGCGCACCGGCCACGGGTGGTCGCCGTCGCCGGGATCACCGCCTACCGGGTCGCCTTCGGCGAGCCGCGGGCCCGCACGGGTGAGCAGCCGCACGGCATCGGTCCCGCCGGCGAGCGGGCGCGGCTCTGGGTCGTGCCGAACCCCAGCGGCCTCAACGCGCACGACACGATCGCGAGCCTCGCCGCCGCGTACGCCGAGCCCGCCCGGGCGGCAGGGCTGCTCCCGGACGACCCGCCGACCTCGTGAGCCCCGAGCACCCGACCGCTGTGCGGGCCCGTGTGCTCGAATGGCACCCATGCCGTCCGGACCCGCTGCCTACCCGATCAGCCAGCACGTCCTCGACAACGGGCTGCGCGTGCTCGTCAGCCCCGACCGCACGGCGCCCGTCGTGGCCGTGAACCTCTGGTACGACGTCGGCTCGCGCGACGAGGAGCCCGGCCGCACGGGCTTCGCCCACCTCTTCGAGCACGTGATGTTCCAGGGTTCGGCGAACGTCGCCTCCGGCGCCCACATCGGGCTGCTCCAGGCCGCGGGCGCGTCGGTGAACGCCACCACCTGGTTCGACCGGACGAACTACTTCGAGACGCTGCCCGTCGGCGGCCTCGACCTCGCCCTCTGGCTCGAGGCCGACCGGATGGGCAGCCTGCTCGACGCGCTGACGACGGAGAACCTGAACACCCAGCGCGAGGTGGTCAAGGAGGAGAAGAGACAGCGCTACGACAACGTCCCGTACGGCGACGTCATGCAGCGGCTGAACGGCCTCACCTTCCCGCCCGACCACCCGTACGGCCACACGACGATCGGCTCGATGGCCGACCTCGACGCGGCCAGCCTCGAGGACGCGCACGCCTTCTTCCGGCGTCACTACCTCCCGAACAACGCCGTCCTCTCCGTCGTCGGGGACGTCGACGAGGCCGACGCGCTGGCCCGGGTGGAGCGCTACTTCGGCGCGCTGCCGCCCGGCGAGGTGCCGGCGCACCCCTCGACCGGCGAGCTCGGCCCGCTCGACGGGACCGCGCGCGAGGAGACCGCCGCGGACGTCCCCGCCGAGGCGGTCTACCTGGCCTGGCGGCTGCCGGTCCGGGGCACCCGCGCCTTCGACGCGCTCGACCTGTTCTTCGGCGTGCTCGGCCACGGCCAGACCTCGCGGCTGCACCGGGCGCTGGTCCGCGACGCCGAGGTCGCCGAGAGCGCGGGCGCGGCGAGCACCGGCCTGATCGGTGGCAACTCCTTCGGCTACGCCTACGCCCGGGCGCGCGGCGGCCAGCGGCTGGAGGACGTCGAGGAGGCGCTGCTCGCGCAGGTCGACCGGCTCGCGGCGGAGGGACCGACCGAGCTCGAGCTGCGCCGCGCGAAGGCCCAGTACGAGCGGCACTGGCTGCACGAGCTGTCGCGTGTCGACAGCCGCGCCGACGCGCTCTCGGAGCTGGCGACGCTCGAGGGCGACCCCGAGCTGGTCAACACCCGCATGGCCGAGGTCGACGCCGTCAGCCCCGAGGACGTGGCGGAGGCCGTCGACCGCTGGTTCGGCGGCGACCGCCGCGCGACCCTGCTCTACCGGAAGGCCGCCGCGTGAGCGCCGCCGACAATGCGACCCCCTGGCGCGCCGACCCGCAGCCCGAGGTCGCCGCACCCGGCGCGTGGTCCTTCCCGCAGCCGGTGGTGAGCACCCTGGGCAACGGCATCGAGCTGGTCTGCTTCGACCTGCCCGGCCAGCAGGTCGTCTCCGCCCACCTCGTGCTGGACACGCCGCTGAACGGCGAGGACCGCGACCTCGAGGGCGTCACGACGATCGCCGCGCGCACCTTCGACGAGGGGACGCGCACCCACCCGGGCGAGGAGCTGGCCGAGCTGCTCGAGACCGAGGGCGCGGGCTTCGGCATCGAGGTCTCGCTGTCCGGCGCGCAGGCCGTGCTCGACGTGCCGGCCTCGCACCTGGAGCGGGCGTTCGAGCTGTTCTCCGAGACGGTCACCCAGCCGCAGGTCTCCGACGCCGACGTCGCACGGCACGTCCAGATCCGGCTCGCGCAGATCGAGCAGGCGTACGCGAACTCCGCCCAGCTCGCCTCGATGACGTTCCGGGCGTCCGTCTTCGACCCCGCCAGCCGGGCGTCGCGGATGAGCGGCGGCGAGGCGGAGAGCGTGGCCCGCGTCGACGGGGCGGCGGCCCGGCGCTTCCACGCCGAGCGGATCGGGCCGGCCGGGGCCAGCCTGGTGCTCGCCGGTGACTTCGGCGGCCTCGACCCGCACGCGCTGGCCGAGCGCTGGTTCGGCGGGTGGTCCAACGACGCGCAGATCCGTACGCCGCAGGAGCAGCCGGCACCCGCCGGCCGGCGTCACGTCGTGCTGCACCGCCCCGGCGCCGTGCAGGCCGACGTGCGCTACGGCGGCTTCGGCCTGGACCGCAACGACCCGCGCTGGCCGGCGGCGAGCGTCGCGACGTACGCGATGGGCGGGGCGTTCCTGTCCCGGCTCAACGCGGTGCTGCGCGAGGAGAAGGGCTACACCTACGGCGTCCGGATGTCGCTGACCCCGCTGCGGGCCGGGGGCAGCTTCGCCGTCGGCGGCTCGTTCCGGACCGACGTGGTGGCCGACGCCGTCCGGCTCGCCGCCGAGATCGCCGACGTGCGCGAGCGGCCGTTCACCGCGGCCGAGGTCGCCGACGCCGTCACCTACACGACGGGCATCTCGCCCCTGCGCTACGCGACGGCCGACGGCGTCGCGGACCAGGCGGCCGTCAACCGGCTCGTCGGCCTGGGCGACGACTACGTGACGCGCAACCTCGCCGAGCTGCGCGAGGTCACGCCGGAGGCGGCGACCGAGGCGTACGCCTCCCTGGTGGACGTCGACGCGCTCACCCTCGTCGTCGTCGGCGACGCCGACGTCATCGCCGACCCGCTGCGCGCCCTGGGGTTCGACGACCTCGAGGTCGTCCGTACGGAGTAGGCGGATGGACGTCCTCCTCCTCCTTCGCTAATCACTTAGGCGTCTAAGTGACGAGCGAAGCGGTAGGCTTCGTCGGGTGCGTGGCGATCATCCGTCGCAGGACCTCGGACCGGACGTCGCGGTGCCCCCGATCGGCCACGAGCCGCAGGTCTGGGACCCTCCCTCGTCCTACGGGTACACGAGGCGGGAGCGCGGCACGCGCGGGCACCGCTACGAGTCAGCGATCCCTGCTGCGCTCGCCGACCTCGAGCTCCGGATCCCGGCGGGCCTGGCGGCCGACGCGGAGGACGCTGCCACGGAGCTCGCCCGCTTCGACGCGACGGCCGGCCACGGCCTGGGGACGCTCACCGCGGTGCTGCTCCGGTCCGAGTCCGCCTCGTCGTCGCAGATCGAGCAGATCACCGCGTCGGCACGGGCGATCGCCGAGGCCGAGCTCACCGGGGCCGGCACGGCCAACGCCGTCGTGGTGGTCGACAACATGCACGCCATGGCCGACGCGCTCGGCCGGGTGGAAGACCTGACGCCGGCGACGATCCGCGAGCTCCAGCGGGTCCTGCTGGAACGGCACGCGCCGGCGCTGGTCGGCTGGAGGACCGAGCCGGTCTGGATCGGCGGCAACGGATCCACCCCGGTGACGGCCGACTTCGTCGCGCCGGCCCATGCGCTGATCCCGGCGTCGATCGACGACCTGGTCCGCTTCGCCGCCCGGGACGACCTGCCCCTGCTGCCGCAGATCGCGGTCGCCCACGCGCAGCTCGAGACCATCCACCCCTTCGCCGACGGCAACGGTCGGACCGGACGCGCCCTCGTCCAGGTGCTGCTCCGGAGCAAGGGCCTGACGCGGACGGCCACCGTGCCCATCTCCGGCGGGCTCCTGGTCGAGAAGGAGCGCTACTTCGACGCCCTCGGCCGGTTCCGCGAGGGGGACGCGGGCCCGATCATCGACCAGCTCAACCACGCGTCCCTGCGCGCCGTCCACCAGGGCCGCGCGCTGGCGGCCCGGTTGGTCGAGGTGGAGGAGACGTGGCGCGACGAGGTGCGGGCCCGGTCGGACTCGACCGCCTGGAAGATCCTGGACCTGCTGCCGGCCCACCCCGTCGTCGACGCGGAGACCGTCGCCCAGAAGACCGGCATCCACCCGAACAACGTCCGACGGGCGATGGCGCCGCTCGTCGACGCCGGCGTCGTGGTCGGCCACCAGCACTACCGCTCGCACAAGTACCTCTACCGAGCGCCGGCGGTCCTGGCCCTGCTCGACGACTACGCGGCCGAGGTCGGTCGTCGGCAGCGGTAGGCGGCCGCTGCCGACGGCCTACCCGCCCAGCGCCTGCTGGGCGCGGGCGACGGCCTGCTGCGCGTCGTTGATCTTGCTCTGGTACTCCGCCAGGTTGCCCGCGGTGAGCGCCTTCTGCGCGTCGGCGTAGTCGTTCGCCGCCTCGGTGAGCGCGGCCTGCGCCGCCGGGCTACCGGTCTGGCCCGTGCCCGTGCCCGTGCCGCCGTCGCCGTTCCCGGTGTCGCCCGGGTCGGTGTCCACCCCGGAGCTGCCCTGGAAGACCTGGTCCAGCGCCTCCTGCAGCGAGCTGCCGAACCCGACGGACTGCCCGAACCGCACCGCGACGAAGCGCAGCACCGGGTAGGAGCCGGTGGCCCCCGGACGCTGGGCGTAGACCGGCATCGCGTAGAGCAGGCCACCCCCGAGCGGCAGCGTGAGCAGGTTGCCGAACGACGCCTGGGAGCTGCCCTGCGCCGTGAAGTTCCGGAGCGCCGCGCTGACCGTCTCGTTCGTCGTGATGGCGTTGAACGACTGCCCGGGCCCGTCGATCTGGGTCGAGTCCGACATCTGCAGGATGCGGATCTTGCCGTAGTCGGGGCTGGAGGCGTCGGCGTTCACGGCCATGTAGGCGGCGAGGTTCGACCGGCCGTTCGCGACGTACGACGTCGTCAGCGAGAAGATGGCGTTCTCGTCACCCGGCCACTTCACCGAGAGGTAGAAGGGCTGCTCGACCGAGTTGGACGCCGCGTTGACCGGGTCCTCGGGGATCGCCCAGAGGCTCGACTGGCGGTACCACGTGCTCGGGTCGGTCTGGTGGTAGCGGGCCAGGATCTGACGCTGGACCTTGAAGTAGTCCTGCGGGTAGCGCAGGTGGGCCAGCAGGTCGGCCGGGATGGCGCTGCGCGGCATGATCGTGCTGCCGAACACCTTCTGGTACGTCTTCAGGATCGGGTCGGCCTCGTCCCAGGCGTAGAGCTTGACCGTGCCGTCGTAGGCGTCGACCACGGCCTTGACCGAGTTGCGCATGTAGTTGATCTCGTCGCCCGGCTGCGCGACGACCGGGCCACCGGCGCTGGTCTGGCTGTCGGCGGTCGTCGTGGCGAGGTTGATCCGGTTGCTGTTCGGGTAGCTGTTCGACGTCGTGTAGCCGTCGACGATCCACACGATCCGGCCCTCGACCACGGCCGGGTAGGCGTCGCCGTCGACCTTCAGCCACGGGGCCGCCTGCTGCACGCGCTCGCGCGGGGTGCGGTCGTAGATGATCCGCGAGGCGTCGTTGACGCGGTTCGACAGCAGGATGTTGATGTCGGCGAACTTCGCGGCGTACAGGAGCTTGTGCCACAGGCTGCCGATCGAGACGCCGCCCGTGCCCGCGTAGGTGTAGTTCGGTCCGCCCGGGGTGTCCAGCTCGACCGGCGCGGCCCCGGCCGGGGCACCGACGATCGAGTACTCGTCGGGACGCTGGCCCTGCAGCTCGCCGAAGTAGATCCGCGGCTCGTGCTCGGCGATCTCGCCGACCGGCGGGATCGCCTGGGTGATCCACTGCGGCTCGCCGTTGGCCTGCGCGCGGTTGCCGTACGCCGAGACCAGCCCGAGCCCGTGGGTGTAGACGGTCTTGAGGTTGTTCCAGTTGCGGCTCTGCTGGTCGATGCCGTCGAGGTTCATCTCGCGCACGGCGACGACGGCGTCGGTCTCGGCCCCGTTGATCGTGTAGCGGTCGACGTCGAGGATCTTCGGGAACTGGTAGTAGCCGCGGACCTGCTGGAGCTGCTCGTAGGTCGGTGAGACGACGCTCGGGTCGATGAGCCGGATGCCCGGCAGCGCCTCGGCGTCGGAGCGCAGCTGGCCCGCGGACGCCTGGGTGGTCGCCGAGTAGTCGGTGACCTGCGCGTCGGCGACCCCGTACGCGGCCCGGGTGGCGGCGATGTTCTGCTCGATGTAGGCCCGCTCGCGGATCTCCTCGCTCGGGCGGACGCTGAAGTACTGGACGGCGCCCGGGTAGACGTAGCCGAGCACGATCGAGGAGAGCACCAGCAGCACGAGCCCGGCGGTGGGGATGACCCAGCGCTGCAGGACGGCGTTGGCGAGGAACAGCAGCGCGACGATGCCGGCGGCGATCGCGAGGATGAGCTTCGCGTTCGCCGTGGCGTGGTCGGCGGTGTAGGAGATGCCGGTGAACAGCGGCGTGTTGTTGGTGATCTCGAGCCCGTACTGGTCGAACCAGTAGCTCGCGCCGCGCACCAGCAGGGTGAGCCCGACCAGGACCGAGAGGTGCGCCTGCGCCGGGGTCGTGCCACCGCGCCGGGGGCCGCTGAAGCGGACCGCGCCCATGACGTAGTGCATGACCGCCGCCGCGATCACGCTCACGGTCAGCGCCGCGAACGCGAAGGACAGGACGAAGCGCCACCACGGGTAGGAGAAGACGAAGAAGGAGACGTCGAGCCCGTACTGCGGGTCCTGGACCCCGAAGCCGGTGCGCTCGGTCCAGGCCAGGAAGGTCAGCGCCTGCCCGCTGGCGGCCGCGCCGGCGAACAGCCCGACGACGACGCCGATGGCGATCATCACCCAGATGAAGCGGGTCTCGACGATCTCGCGGTAGCGCTCGAGCAGCGGGCTGGTCGGGCCCTGCGGGCGGAACCGGGGCCGGAGCCGGTAGGCGATCGCGGCGTTGGCCGAGACGAGGCCCGCCATGACCAGGCCGAACACCAGGAACAGGCCGGCGCGGGTCAGCAGCATCGTGCTGAAGACCGACCCGAAGTTGAACGAGCGGTACCACAGCCGGGTCGTCCACACGTTCGTGAACAGGGCGAACGCCACGACCAGGACCGCCACGACGACCAACGTGGGCAGGATGGCGCTCCGGCGTCGACCGTTGGCCCGCACGCTACTCAACCGCTGTCTCCTCGTTCCGCACTTCTTGTCCGACCCGCCCGGGACGTGCGCGCACGTCCCGACAGCCTGCCGAAGGACCTCACCACCCGTACGACCCGTACGGGTCAGGCAAGGGTATGCGCCAGCGCCGAGACCAGCCCCGGCACGAGATCGGCACCGCCCAGGAGCTCCTCGGGACGGCTCCGCAGGCGTGCCACCCCGTGCTGGGCGCCACTGCGGTCGACCCCCACCACGACCCTGATCTCCTGGGCCGCGGGGTGGGCGGCGACGACGGCGGCCGCCTCGTCGGGGTCGTCGGGCAGGTCCACCTCGGCGGACGACGGCAGGAAGGTCCGCACCGTCGCGACCGCCGTGCCGAACACCTCCTCGGGCCACTCGATCTCGCCGAGGTCGCCCAGCAGGTCCTCGCTCGGGACGAAGGTGTCCTGCTCGATCGCGGTCAGCGCCCCGACCGCTCCCCCGTCGGCGCTCGTCCGCAGGCCGAGCGAACGGGCGAGGTCGGGCTCGGCCGCGGCCAGCGCGTCGGTCTCGACCAGCGCGAAGAGCCGGGGCGGCGCGTCCCAACCGGCGTCCGCGACGTGGTGCTCGAGCTCGACCAGCGCGGCGACGAGCGCCTCGCGCCGGTCGTCGGGCCCCACCGTCTCCTCCTCGGTCGTCCCGTCCACGGTCCCGTCCCCTAGCAGCTCGGCACCCGGCCGGCGTTCTCGGGCGAGCCGAGCCAGCGGACCGAGCGGATGGCGTCGTTCAGCGTGGCGACGCGGACGAGCCGCATCGAGGTGCGCACCCCGGCGAGGTCGGCGCAGTTCTGCGCCGGGACCAGGAAGGTCGTCGCCCCGGCCGCCTCCGCGCCGGCGATCTTCTCCTGGATCCCGCCGATCGCCCCGACCACGCCGGTCGGGTTGATGGTGCCGGTGCCGGCGACGTGCTGGCCGGCGAGCAGGTCGCCCGGCGTGATCTTGTCGTAGATGGCGAGCGCGAAGACCAGCCCTGCGCTCGGCCCGCCGATCTCCCGGCCCAGGTCGTAGGCGATGCGGGGGCCGTAGGAGTAGCCGTAGCCGAGGGTCACGCCGATCTGCACGCCGGTGCCCGACGTCTGCGCGGCCGGCCGCACCTGCACCGACGTCCGCACCTTGTCGCGCAGCACGACGAACGTCACGGGGACGTCCACCTCGGCCCGGCGCAGCGCGGCCTGCACGGCGGCGGGCGTGAGCGTCTCCACGCCGTCGACCGAGACGACGAGGTCGCCGGGCACCAGGTGGGTCTGCGCCGGGCTCCCGAGCGTGACCGACGCGATGGCGGGGAGCCGTTCGACGGGCTCCTGGTCGGCGCGCAGCGCGGCGACGACGGCGTCGTCCTGGGCGCTGACCATCTGCTGGGTGTCGGCCGCCTCCACGTCCTGCGCCGAGCGGCCGGGCGGGTAGACCGCCTCGCGCGGGAGCGTGTCGTGCCGCGGGCGCCAGTAGGCGACCAACGCCTGCGGAAGGCTCAGCCGGGAACCGGCCGCCGTGGTGGAGACGACGGTCAGGTCGAGCTGACCCGACGTCGGGTAGGTCTGCGCGCCCGAGATCGTGATGACCGGCTCGCCGCCGGTGGCCAGGACGTCGCGCGCCTGGCCGGGCGACCACGTCACGTACGGCACGGGCAGGACGGTGACGAGCACGGCGAGGACCACGAACACCCCCGCGGCGACGAAGGCCGTCACCGTCTGCCGGGTGGTGGCGAGCGCCGTCACGCGCCGGTCCCCGCGGGCCCGTCGGCCAGGCCGACCCACTCCGTCGTGCCGTCGGTCAGCGCCTGCTCCTTCCAGATCGGCACCTCCTGCTTGAGGGTGTCGATGAGGTGGCGGCAGGCCTCCAGCGCGGCCTGGCGGTGCTCGGCGCCGACGGCCACCACGACGGCCAGGTCCCCGATCTCGAGGTGGCCGGTGCGGTGCGAGACCGCGACGGCCCGCACGTCGTACGCCGCGGCCGTGCGGGCCGCGCACTCGGCCAGCGCGGCGGCCGCGGTGGGGTGCGCGGTGTAGTCGAGGCTGGTGACGCCGCTGCCGTGGTCGTGGTCGCGCACGACCCCGACGAACAGCCCGATCCCGCCGACCGCCGGGTCGCGCACCGCGGCGAGCATCCGGTCGACGCTCAGCGGCTCGGCGCTCACGCTGGCCTCGCGGACCACCTCGGGCGCGTGGGGCATGCAGGGACCCTAGCCGAGCGGGGCGCCGCAGGGCCGGTGCCGGAGCCGGTCGGGGCTCCCCGGGACCGGCGGGGCGCGTACGCCCACAGCGGACGCCCGGCCGACCCGGGGTGTCCGGCAGCCGCCGCGCGTACCGTGGAACCTCCATCCAAGGCTCGAGGAGACCCCATGACCCAGGAGCGGGACGACCGTCCCGACGACGAGCAGGGCACGCCCCCGTCCGGTGAGCCGGACGGCACGAGCGGGTCGGGCTCCGGCACGGGTGGCACCGCAGGCACCGGCAAGGGTGACGCGGGTCCCGGCGGCTCGGGGTCGAGCGGCTACCGCCTCGGCGGGTCGGGCTCGGCCGGGCGCGGCGGCAGCGGCAGCAGCAGTGGCGGCGGCGGTGCGGGCTTCGGCGGCGGGGCCGGGTTCGGTGGCCTGGGCGGCGGCGCCGCCCCCTCGGGCGGCAACGACCCGGCGAACCCGTTCGAGGCGCTCTTCGCCTCGCTCGCCGGCGGCGACACGAACGCGCTGGCCGGACAGCTGCAGAACGCCTTCGCGATGCTCGGCGGTGGCGGCCTCTTCGGCGCGCCGGGCGACTCCGCCTCCGGCGTCAACTGGGAGGTCACCAAGGACACGGCCCGCAAGAGCGCGGCCGCCCTCGGCCCCGACCCGACCCCGAGCAGCGCCCAGGTACGAGCGGTCGTCGACGCGGTCGCGATCGCCGAGGTCTGGCTGGACGCCGCGACCGACTTCCCCCGGGTGGCCGGATCGCCGGCGGCGTGGAGCCGCGCGGACTGGATCGAGCGGACCATGCCCGTGTGGCGCCGCCTGGTCGAGCCGGTCGCGAGCCACATCGCCGACGCCATGGCCGGCGCCCTGACCATGGGCGGCCCCGACGGACCGGACGCGACCGAGGTCCCCGGCCTCGGGCAGATGGCCGGCATGGCCGAGATGCTGCGCCCGATGCTGCGCAGCTCGGGTGCGAGCATGTTCGGTCTCCAGCTGGGCCAGGGCCTGGGCCAGCTGTCCGGCGAGGTGGTGAGCACGACCGACATCGGCCTGCCGCTGACCGAGCAGCCGCAGGTCGCGCTGCTGCCGACCACCGTCGCCACCTTCGGCGAGGGCCTCGAGCAGTCGGCGACCGACGTCACCCTCTACCTCACGCTGCGGGAGTGCGCCCGCCAGCGGCTGTTCTCCTCGGCCTCCTGGCTGCGCGCCCAGCTGCTGACGCTGGTCGAGCAGTACGCCGCAGGCATCACCATCGACACCTCCGCGCTCGAGGAGGCGGTGTCCGGGATGGACCCGTCCAACCTCGAGGAGATCGGCGCCAAGCTCGAGGGCGGGCTGTTCGAGCCGCAGAAGACGCCCGAGCAGCGTGCGACGCTCGAGCGCCTCGAGACGATGCTCGCCCTGGTCGAGGGCTGGGTCGACGACGTGGTCACGCAGGCCACCGCGCCCTGGATGCCGGCCGCGGTCCCGCTCGCCGAGACCGTACGGCGCCGCCGCGCGACCGGTGGACCGGCGGAGGCGACGTTCGCGACGCTGGTCGGGCTCGAGCTGCGACCCCGCCGGCTGCGCGACGCCGCGAACCTCTGGGCCGCCGTCCGCGACGCCCGGGGCGCCGACGGCCGCGACGCCGTCTGGAGCCACCCCGACCTGGTCCCGGGCTCGGCCGACCTCGACGACCCGCTGGGCTTCGCCCGCGTCGACCCGGAGGCGCCCACCTCGGGCGACGACGACTTCGACGCGGCGCTCGCCGAGCTGCTCGACGAGGCCGAGCGGCCCCCGGAGGACGAGGGCGGGACCGCCGGCGGTCCCGGGCCGAAGGCCTAGACCGGGGGTCGGCCGCTCCCGGCGTACGCCTCGCGGACGAGCTCGAGCAGGGCACCGACCCCGGGCGGCGGGTCCTCACGCCACCAGGCGAGGTGGACGCCCACCGGCGGGGCGTCGCGCACCCGGCGGAAGACGACACCGGGGCGCCGGTGCTGCCGGGTGGTGGCCGCCGACGTCACGCCCACGACCTGCCCCGCGGCGACGGCGCTGAGGAAGTCCTCGACGCCACGGACCTCGCGGTAGGCACCCGGCCGCCGCTCCGGCGGCCACAGGTGGTCCCCGGTCGTCCCGGTGCGGTGGTCCACCCCGAGCGTGCGTCCG
This sequence comes from uncultured Actinomycetota bacterium, assembly GCA_963762775.1. Taxonomy (GTDB): domain Bacteria; phylum Actinomycetota; class Actinomycetes; order Propionibacteriales; family Propionibacteriaceae; genus Microlunatus. The sequence continues at coordinate 119,111 of CAVXMD010000013.1, read as the reverse complement.
GCGAAGTCGGCGAGCGTGACGCTGCGGCGTCGGGCCAGCGGGTCGCCGTCGGCCAGGACGGCGAAGCGCTCCTCCGTGCCGACGGGCTCGACCACGAGGCGCGGGTCGGTGACCGGGCGCCGCAGCACGGCGACGTCGGCCAGGCCCTCCGCCAGACCGGCGGTCGGCGTGTTCCAGGCGACGAGGACCAGCTCCCGGCCGGGGTGCGCGTCCGCCCAGCGGCGCTGCACCCCCACGGTGTGCTCGCCGAGGGCCGACCAGGCGTAGCCCAGCCGCAGGTCCTCGTCGCTGCGGGCGGCCGCCCGCTCGATCGCCGCGACCGCCCCGAGCGCCGTCCGCGCCTGCTCGAGGACCCGGGCCCCGACCGGCGTCGTCACGACGCTGCGGGTCGTCCGGGCGAGCACCCGTGTCCCGAGCGCCGCCTCCAGCGCCGCGACCGCGCGGGACACGGAGGCCTGCGACGTCCCGAGCGCGATGGCCGCGTCCGTGAAGCTGCCCTCGTCGACGACGGCGACGAACGCGCGGAGCTGCCGCAGGTCGACCGCCATGCGCCCAGCGTATGGATCGCCCACCGCGCGCATTTCCACGGTGGGCCGCGCGCTCCGACACTGCTCGGGTGAGCGCTGCCGACGTCCCCGTTCCCGGTCCGGGCGTCCCCCGTTCCGAGCCCGGCGGGCTGCTGCGCGGGACGCTGACGATGGCCGGCAGCGCGACCTCGGCGCAGGTCGGGGCGGCTGTCGGCACCCTCGCCTTCCCGGCCTTCGGCGTGCCCGGCGTGGTCGCCGTCCGCCAGCTCGTGGCGGCGGCGGTGCTGCTGCCCGTCGCGCGACCGCCCTTCCGGCGCTTCACCTGGGCCCAGTGGTGGCCGACGCTGCTCCTCGCGCTCGTGTTCGCGACGATGAACCTCTCGCTCTACACCGCCTTCAGCCGCATCGACCTCGGCCTCGCGGCCACGCTGGAGTTCCTCGGCCCGCTCACGGTCGCCCTGGTGGGGTCGCGCACCGTCCTCGACCTCGCGTGCGCCCTGCTCGCCGGCGCCGGCGTCTACGTCCTCGTGCTGCCCGGGGCGGCGACCGACTGGGTCGGCGTGGGCCTCGCACTGCTGGCGGGCGGGTGCTGGGCCGGCTACATCCTGCTCAACCAGGTCGTCGGCGCCCGGCTGCCCGGCCTGCAGGCGACGGCGACCGCCACCACCGTGTCGGCGCTCGGCTACCTGCCCGTCGTGGTCGTGCTCGGGCTCCAGGGGCGGCTCGTCGGCCTGCCCCTGCTGTGCGCGGTGGCCGTCGGCCTGCTCTGCTCGGCCGTCCCGTACGCCGCCGACCTCGTCTCCCTGCGCCGCGTCTCGCGCCGCTTCTTCGGCGTCTTCCAGAGCGTCAACCCGGTCGTCGCCGCCGCGGCCGGGCTGGTCGTCCTGGGCCAGGTCCTGTCGACGCACGCCTGGGTCGGCATCGGGCTGGTCGTGGTGGCCAACGCGGTCGCCCTGGCCGTCGCCGGCCGTCGGGGGCGGCGGTCCCGCGCCGCCTGAGGTCCTCGGTCCTCCCCGCTCAGCCGCGCGGGGAGGAGAGCAGCGCCCGGGTCTCCTCCCAGCCCTCGAGGGCCGGGTCGAGCCGGTGCACCCCGGCTGCGCCGCGCAGCCGGTGCCAGTCGGGCGTCACCCCCACCCGGTCTCTCGCCGGGGCCGCGGAGCGCAGGACGGCGGTCGGGTCGCTGTCGAGGTCGAGCACGTCCAGCGGGAGCCACGCGGCCGCCGGGAGCCGGAACCCCAGCGCCACGCAGCCCGGGCCGCCCCGTTCGGGGGCGACGGCGACGTCCGTACGGTGCAGCACCTTGAGCTGCTTGGCCACCACCAGGCCGGGCAGGTCGGGCGCGTCGGCCGGGAGCAGCACCACCTCGTCCGCGAGCGCCGTGCAGGCTTCGAGCAGCCCCGGCAGGCCGACCTCGTCGAGGCGGACGGCGCCGGGGTAGAGCAGCGCGGCCAGCTCCGGCGGCCCGACCACCCCCGCGCCGGCGTCGACGAGGTCGGCCGCCACCTCGTAGGTGTCGGCCAGGCAGGCCCGCGCGAACGCCTCGGGGTCGACGCCGGGCGGCGCGGCCCCCGCCGCGTCGTGGCGGGCCAGGACCAGCACGAGGCGGCGGCGGGCCCTCCCGCCGGCCTCGTGGTCAGCCACGGCCATCGGCCCCGTCGTCGTCGGGCCCGTCGTCGTCGGGCTCGTCGTCGAGGTCGGCAGAGATCTCCAGCCGGGCGGCGTCGGCGTACCCCTCGAGGTAGCCCCGGGCCCGCCCGGCGTCGGGGTAGACGTCGACGAGCGCGTGGAAGCGCGGCGTGTGGTGGGTCTCGACCAGGTGCACGAGCTCGTGGAGCAGCACGTAGTCGCGCACCCAGGCCGGCATCGGCCGGAGCCGGTCGGAGAGCCGGATCGTGCCGTCCGCGGGGGTGCAGGAGCCCCAGCGCCGCCGCTGGTTGCCGACCCAGGTGACCCGGGCGGGGACGGGCGCCGTGCCGAGCGCGGGGGCGAGCCAGCGCCGCCCGAGGTCGAGGGCGCGCTGGACCAGGGCCTCGTCGCCGTCCGGCGCCCGGGTGCGGGCCTCGCGCGCCAGCAGCCGGGCGACCAGGGCGTCGACGTGGCGCTGCTCCTCGCCCCGGGACATCGAGGCCGGCACCAGGACGACGACGGTGGCGCCCTCGCGGTAGGCCGTCACCGTGCGCCGCCGGCGCCGGCTCCGCCGGACCTCGACGACGGGTCCCGGTCCCGTACGGTCCACGCTCATCTCCCCATCCTCACCCAGCCGCGCGGACGACCGGTCGTCCCACGGGCCGAGAAGCGGGAGGAGCCGCATTCCTCGGACCACCACCGGGACTGGTTTCCACAGCCGGTACGCACGCCGGACCGGGGCGCCCCGCGGGCCGTCCCCCGCCGTCCACGGCCTGACCACACCTCGTCCACAGAGTTGTCCACAGGCGGTGGAAAGGGTCGCACGCACGAGGTTTTGACGCTCCCGACCGGCGGGGCTAGGTTCCTCCGCACGAGGCCCCCGGCCTCGGGACGGTACGCAGGGGAAGGCGGACCGGTCCCGACGCCGGGGGCTTCGTGCTGCGCCGCGGGGCGTGCCCGGCGTGGCGCCACCGGGGTCCGCGACACGCGGGCCGCTACGCTGACCGGGTTCGCGACCGCGGGCCCTCCGGGCTCGCGCCCGGTGACGGCGAGAGCGCCGTCCGTACGAGTAGGGAGACATCCATGGCCGAGACGTACAGCGGCGAGTTCTACTGCGTGAAGTGCAAGGAGAAGCGCGAGGCCAGCGGCGACGTCGTCGTCAACGACAAGGGCACGCGCATGGCCAAGGCCAAGTGCCCCGTCTGCGGGACGAACCTCAACCGCATCCTCGGCAAGGCCTGACCGCACCGGCGTCCGCCGTGCCGGGGGCACCGGCGGACGCCGCGCCCGACCTCCCCGCGTGCTGACCGGACGGTCCTGTGGATCGTCGGTCCGAGAAGTCCGCGCCGACCCACACTGGGCCGGTGGACACCGACCCGAGCCTCCGTCTCGCCCCGCACGCCGTGCTGCTGCGGCGCAGCGCCACCGAGCTGCAGGTCGGCGTCGAGCCGTCGGTCGTCGTGCCGGCGACGTACGCGCCGGTCGTCCGCTCCCTCGCTGCCGGTGCCGACGGCGCCGAGCTCGAGCGAGCCGCCCGTGACCACGGCCTTCCTGCGCACGCCGTCCCCGACCTCCTGGGTGCTCTGCACGACGCCCACCTGCTCCGGCCGACGGCCGACTCCCCCACCCGTACGGTCCGGGTCGTCGGGGCCGGGCCGCTCGGCAGCCGGGTCGCCCATGAGCTGGTCCTCGCCGGCTTCCGTGCCGTCTACCTCGCCGACCTCCCGGGTCGCGCGGCCGCCAGCGGCCGTCGGGGGCGGTCGCGGGCGCGCACCGACGACCGGCCCGACCGCCTCGACCTCCTGACGGCCGCGCTCGCCGGCCTGCGTCCTGACGTTCGGGTCCGCCGGACCCGGCACTTCGTCAAGCCGGAGGGCGCCGCCGTCGCGCTGACCGTCGTCGTGGCCGACGGCCCCGAGCCCGACCGGCTCGTCCCCGACCTGCTGCGGGAGCACAGCGCGGCCCACCTGCTCGTCCGGTCCCACGGCGACGACGCCTCCGTAGGACCGCTCGTGGTCCCGGGCGAGACCTCCTGCGTACGCTGCGCCGACCTCGCCCGGCGCGACGCCGACCCACGGTGGCCCTGGCTGCTCGCCCAGCTCGTCCGGCTGACCGTCGAGCCCACCCCGACCCTGCTGGCCTGGGCGGCGGTCACGGCGACGGTCCAGGCGCTGGCGTTCTGCGACGGCGGCTCCCCCGAGACGCTCGGGCACACCCTCGAGCTCGGCGCGGACGCGCACCGGATGCGGCTGCGGCCCTGGCCGGTCCACCCCGAGTGCCCGTGCCGGTGGCAGGACGCGGACGCGCCGGGATGACGGGTCCGTGCCCGGTTGGTGCCAGCGACCAGAATGGGCCCATGCCCGACGACGCTCCCGTGGTGCCCGAGCGCCCTCGCCAGGAGCGGGACGACCGGATCGCGCGCGGCGGTCTGCGTAGAAGCGCCCGGCTCGCGTCCCTGCCGCTCGGCTTCGCCGGCCGCTCGGCCCTCGGTCTCGGCCGCCGGATCGGCGGTGCCCCCGCCGAGCAGGTGAGCGAGCAGCTGCAGCAGCGCGCGGCGGAGCAGCTGTTCAAGGTGCTCGGCGAGCTCAAGGGCGGGGCGATGAAGTTCGGGCAGGCCCTCAGCCTCTTCGAGGCCGTGCTGCCCGACGACGTCGCGGGCCCCTACCGCCAGCAGCTGGCCCGCCTGCAGGACTCCGCTCCCCCGATGCCGACCTCGCGCGTCCACGCCGTGCTGGCCCGCGAGCTGGGCCCGCGCTGGCGCGACGACTTCTCGTCGTTCACCGCGCTCCCTGCCGCCGCCGCCTCCATCGGCCAGGTGCACCGGGCCGTCTGGAAGGACGGCCGCGAGGTCGCGGTCAAGGTGCAGTACCCGGGCGCCGACGCGGCCCTGCGCTCCGACCTGCGCCAGATCGGCCGGATGTCGAAGGTCATCTCGCCGCTGGCCGGCGGGATGGACGTGCAGCCGCTCGTCGACGAGCTGACCGAACGGGTCAGCGAGGAGCTCGACTACACCCTCGAGGCCGCCGCCCAGGCGCAGGCCGCCGCCGGCTTCCGCGGCGACCCGGAGTTCTTCGTGCCGGACGTCCTCGCCGCGACCCAGCGCGTCATGGTGACGGAGTGGGTCGAGGGCCGTTCGCTGAACACGGCCGCCGAGCTCGTCCCAGGACGAGCGCAACCGGATGGGCCTGGCGTACGTCCGGTTCCTCTTCGCCGCACCGGCCCGCGTGGGGCTCCTGCACGCCGACCCGCACCCCGGCAACTTCAAGATGCTGCCCGACGGTCGGCTCGGCGTCATCGACTTCGGTCTGGTGGCCCGCTTCCCCGACGGGCTGCCGCCGGCGATGGGGCGGATCCTGCGGGTCGCGGAGAGCGGCGACGCCCACCAGACGGCCGACCAGCTCCGTGCGGAGGGCTTCATCGTCAGCGACGTCGACGCCCAGGACGTCCTCGACTACCTGGCCCCGTTCGTCGAGCCGGCCGCGGTGCCCGAGTTCGAGTTCACCCGCGACTGGATGCGCGAGCAGTTCGTCCGGGTCCGCGACGTCCGCGCCAACAACGGCGTGGCGATGAAGATCAACCTGCCGCCCGAGTACCTGCTCATCCATCGGGTCTGGCTCGGCGGCCTCGCCGTCCTGGCCCAGCTGGACGCCCGCGCGCCGTTCAACGCCGTGCTCCGGGAGCTCCTGCCCGGCTACGCCGACTGACCCGGTCGCCCCCCGGACGCGTTCCTCTTCCCCGGTCCTCCCGTCCCCCGACCGCCGGGCCGGAGGAACCGCTGAGGCGCGGCAGGTCTGACGGCCGATGCGGTGTCGGGAGTCAGCGGTTCGTTCTGCCGGGCGGGGTGGAGCAGCGCTGAGCTCACTCCTCGTCCGGGGAGAGGACCGAGCCGAGCCAGAGGCGTACGACGTGGAACAGCCGTACGCCCAGGCTCAGCCCGGACCCCTCTCCGGGGAGCCCGCCGTTCACGCCGCGACCTCACCGCGCCGGGGGGCGGGGACGGCGACCGGGTCGACCGGGTTCTTACGGGGACGGCCCCGGGGCCGCTTGCGTGCGACCACGACACCGCCGATGAACAGCTCGCCGCCCCACACGCCCCAGGGCTCCCGCCGCTCGAGCGCCCCGGCGAGGCACTCGAGGCGGATCGGGCAGTCCAGGCAGATCGCCTTCGCCGTCTCGACGTCGGCGGGCGACTCGGCGAAGAACAGCTCCGGGTCGTTCCTGCGGCAGGGCAGGTCGGCGACCGCCACGCCGCTCGGCGTGGTGACGAGTGCCGCGAGTCCTCCTGCGAAGCTCATGTCGGCCTTCCTTGGTGTGCGGAGCAGGTGCTCCAGGGGCCGAGAAACACGAAGGCCGTGAGTCCCGGTGTTCTGGGATCCACGGCCTGGAGGCTGTCGGCGGTCTTACGCCGGCGGTCTGGAGGTCGGAGGTCCCGAACGGATCGAGTGACGCTTGGTGGTGGCGACGTACGCGGCGCCGGCAAAGGCGGTGCGCCCGTCCTGGGTCTGCGTGGTGGCCGTCTCGAGGCCCCGCCCGAAGCCGGTCAGGTCGTGCCACGCCATGAGGGCGGCGGGCATCGCGGAACGGTTCCGGAGGCGGGGCTGTGCGTCATCCGCGTGCAGGCGCGCACCAGCGGGGGCGCACGGACGCGGCGACGCGACGAGCGCGGCCGGGGTGTCGATGAGGATGGACACTCGGCGTTCCCCCTTCCCGGGGTCTCGGTGCTGCGGCTGACGGTCGGCCCCGGAGGCGTGCAGGCACGTCCCTCGAGGTCGAGACTCACAGTAAGCGGCACCCGCGAGGGGCCGCAACGGGATTAAACACCAACCTCCGCTGCGCTCCGGTTCATGAAAGGCGCGGAGGCGCTCCGCGCCCACCAACCTCCGCTGCGCTCCGGTTCCCGAAGAGCACGGAGACGCTGCGCGCCACTTCATCTGTTCCGGCGAAGCAAGCACCAACCTCCGCTGCGCTCCGGTTCCCGAAGAACGCGGAGGCGCTCCGCGCCGCGTCGAGACGTTCCGGCGAAGCAGGCCCTCGTTCCTCGGGCGCTTCGGTCGGCGGATCCTCGTTCCTCGGATCCGCTGCTCCTCAGGCGGTCAGGAGGCGGCGTGCGCCCGTTCCTCGCCCGCCGCGAGGATCGCGAGCACCTGGTCGCCGTACTTGTCGACCTTGACCTTGCCGAGGCCCTGCACCCTGAACAGCTCAGCATCGCTGCCCGGTCGCGCCTCGGCGATCGCCACCAGCGTCGCGTCGGTGAACACGCAGTACGCCGGGAGGCTCGCCGAGGCCGCCTCCTGGCGGCGCCACTCGCGGAGCAGGTCGAGCGTCGTCTCGTCGAAGGTCGAGGGGCAGTCCTGGTGACGTCCGAGCTTGCGCTCGGCGGCGTCGTTCAGGCCCTTGCCGCAGGAGCGGCAGTGCACCGACAGCACGGCCCCGCGGCCCTTGCCCTTGCGGGCACCCGTCCCGGGACCGGCGGTGGCGGTGCGCAGCGCGGCCGGCAGGACCGGGTCGAGGAACCGGGACGGCTTGCGGGCGTTGCCGCCACCGTTGCGCGTGCGCGACCAGGACACCCGCAGCAGCCGCTCGGCGCGGGTCATGCCGACGTAGAGGAGGCGGCGCTCCTCGGCGACCTCCTCGGGCGTGGTCGCCAGCACGAACGGCAGCGAGCCCTCGTGGACGCCGAGCAGCGCGACCGCGTCCCACTCCAGGCCCTTGGCGGAGTGCAGCGTCGACACCGTGACCCCCTGCGCGGTGGGCACGTGCTGCGCCTCGGCGCGCCGGTCGAGCTCGGCGGACACCTCCGCCAGCGTGACGACGGCCCCGGCGGCGGCACGCTCGGCGGCCAGGTCCTCGGCCGCACCCAGCAGGGCGGCCAGCGACTCCCAGCGCTCCCGCACCGCGCCCGCCCCCTCCGGCGGCCGCTCGGTCCAGCCGAGGGCGCCGAGCAGGGCCTTGAACTGGTCGATCGCCGGCCCGCCCTCGTCGGAGTACGGGTCGCTCGTCCGCAGCTGGGTACGCAGCGTGACCAGCGTCTGGCGGACCTCGGGACGCTCGTAGAAGCGCTCCCCGCTGCGCACGAGGTACGGCACCCGGCGCTCGGCCAGCGCCTGCTCCAGCGGCGGTGACTGCGCGTTGATCCGGTAGAGCACGGCGATGTCGCGGTAGTCGACGCCGGCCGCGTGCTGCGCCTCGACCCAGTCGGCGATCCCGGCCGCCTCGGACGCCTCGTCGGCCGCCTCGGCGAAGCTCACCTCGGGGCCGTCGGGGCGCTGCGCGACGAGCTTCAGCGACGAGGCCCCGGCCACCGCCATGACCTGGTTGGCGCAGCCCACCACCTGCGGGGTCGAGCGGTAGTCGCGCACCAGCTTGACCACCTGGGCCCCGGGGAAGCGGCGCGCGAACCCGGTGAGGAACGTCGGCTGCGCGCCGGCGAAGGAGTGGATCGTCTGCGCGGGGTCGCCGACGACGCAGATCTCCTGGCCGTCGCCGCGCCAGAGCGTGAGCAGGGCCTCCTGCAGCGGGCTGACGTCCTGGTACTCGTCGACGACGAGGTGGCGGTAGGTGCGACGAACCTGGTCGGCCACCTCCGGGTGGTCGGAGATCAGCGCCGCCGTGCAGAGCAGGATGTCCTCGAAGTCGATGCGCCCGCGGTCGCGCTTGGCCTCCTCGTAGCCCGTGAAGATCCGGGCCACCGTCTCCGGGTCGATCTGGGAGACGCTGCGGTGGTGCTGCTCGGCGAGCCGGACGTAGTCCTCGGGGCGGACGTTGCTGACCTTCGCCCAGGCGATCTCGGAGACGAGGTCGCGCAGCCGCGGGGTGTCCACCCGGACGCGCAGCCGCCCGGCGGACTCGGCCACCAGCGACATCCGGTTGTCCAGGACCGACGGCAGCTCGGTGCCCTGGACCCGGGGCCAGAAGTACTGCAGCTGGCGCAGCGCCGCGGAGTGGAACGTGCGCGCCTGCACGCCCTGGGCGCCCAGGCGCTGCAGCCGACCCCGCAGCTCGCCGGCCGCGCGGGTGGTGAAGGTGACGGCCAGCACCGACGTCGGGTTGTAGACCCCGGTCGCGACGCCGTACGCGATCCGGTGGGTGATCGCGCGCGTCTTGCCCGTCCCGGCGCCGGCGATCACGGCGACCGGCCCGCGCAGGGCGGTGGCCACCTCCCGCTGCTCGGGATCGAGGCCCTCGAGCAGCTCCTCGGGTTCCGTGCCTGACACGGTCCACAAGGTAGCCGCCGCCACCGACACGTCCGACGGACACGCGCCGCCGGAGGCGCGCCGCCGCACGTCCTGTCGGTGGCTTCTGCCAGGGTCGGCCCATGCCGACGAGTGCCAAGGACGACCTGCACGACTACCTCCAGCAGGGGCGCGAGGCGCTGCTGTGGAAGCTCGACGGCACCTCCGAGCAGGACGCCCGGCGGCCGTTGGTCCCGACGGGCACGAACCTGCTGGGGCTGGTCAAGCACACGGCCGGGACCGAGGCCGGCTACCTCGGGGCCGTGTTCGGTCGGCCGTTCCCCGAGCCGCTGCCGTGGATGGACGACGACGCGGAGGACAACGCCGACATGTGGGCGACCGCCGAGGAGTCACGCAGCGAGGTCGTCGAGCTCTACCGGCGGGTGTGGGCGCACTCCGACGCGACCGTCGCCGCGCTCCCCCTCGACGCCGTCGGGCACGTGCCGTGGTGGCGGCCGGAGAGTCGTGGACCCTCGCTGCACCGCGTCCTCGTCCACGTGGTCGCCGAGACCCACCGGCACGCCGGGCACGCCGACCTGGCCCGCGAGCTGGTCGACGGGTCGACCGGTCACCGGGAGGCCTGGAGCAACCTGCCCGACCACGACGAGGCGTGGTGGCGCGCCCACCACGACCGCCTGGAGCGGGTCGCGCTCCAGGCGAGGGGCTGACGTGCGCGTCGGGATCACCCTGCTGCCCGAGCTGCCCTGGGCGCTCGACCGCGAACGCTGGCGGGCCGTCGAGGCGTGGGGCTACGACCACGCCTGGACGTTCGACCACCTCGCGTGGCGCTCGCTCGCGGACTCGCCCTGGTTCGCGACGGTGCCCACGCTCGCCGCGGCCGCGCTGTCGACGACGACGCTGCGGATCGGCACCTGGGTCGCCACCCCGAACTTCCGGCACCCGGTCCCGTTCGCCAAGGAGCTGCTGACGCTCGACCACCTCTCCGAGGGCCGGCTGGACGTCGGGCTCGGGGCCGGGACGGACGGCTACGACGCGTCGATGCTGGGGAGTTCCGCGAGCGCCAGCGAGTGGAACTCGACGGGGGGTGTGGGGGGTCGTCCCCCCTCAGGGAACGGCCAGGACCCGCTCACGCCCGGACGGCGGCATGCGCGGTTCGCGGAGTTCGTCGAGGTGCTCGACCGGGTGCTCTCGGCGCCGGGGACGACCTGGTCGGGCGACTGGTACACCGTCGCGGGCGCCCGTACGGTCCCCGCCTGCGTCCAGTCCCCGCACCCGCCCTTCGTCGTCGCGGCGAACGGGCCGAAGGGCATGCGGCTGGCCCTCGAGCGCGGGGCCGCCTGGGTGACGACGACCGGGGCACCGTCCGACGCCACGGCCGAGGAGTGGTGGGCGGCGGCGGGGTCGAGGGCGGCCGCGTTCGAGCGGGCGCGGGCGGCGTACGAGGCCGAGGGTCACGTCGTGGCAGACCGCTTCGCGCGCCACCTGAACATGGAGGCCCGCACCTCGGGCTTCGGCTCGGTCGAGGAGGTCGTCGACGCGCTCGGTCGGGCCGCGGCGCTGGGCTACACCGACGCGGTGTTCGCCTGGCCCCGTCCCGACGGCGCGATGGCCGGAGACCCGGGTCTCGTCGAGGCCCTGGCCGACCGGCTGCCGGAGGTCCACGCGCTCTGACCGGCCTTCCGACCGGGCGCCGGCTCAGGCCATGCGCAGCGGCTGGCCCGTCGTCTCCAGGACGCTGAGCCACAGGTCCCCGTCGGGGGCGACGAGGTTGCACTCCGAGACGACCACCGAGATCGGTACGTGGATGAAGCGGTTGTGCCGGCGCCCGACCACCATGTCCGTGCGCCCGGCCATCCCGGCGTGCACCGCGGCCTGGGCCAGCCGCAGGCAGTAGACGGCGTCGTGCGGGTCGGCCGGCACCGAGCGGATGAGGTAGCCCGGGTCGAGGTACTTCAGCGTCAGCGGCTCGCCCGCGGCGGCGAAGTGCCGGACGATCGCGTCCTTGAGGTGCAGCCCGATGTCGCCGAGACGCGCGTTGCCGGAGGCGTCGGTCGCACCGGTCGCCGCGAGGATGTCCTGCCCGGCGCCCTCGGCCACGACCACGACGGCGCTGCCGCGCTCGGCGAGCCGGCGCCGCACCGTCGCGAACAGGCCGTGCTCGCCCTCCAGCGCGAACGGCACCTCGGGGATCAGGACGACGTCCGCCTCCAGGTTGGCCAGCGCGGCGTAGCAGGCGATGAACCCTGCGTGCCGGCCCATCAGCTTGACCAGCCCGACCCCCGGGTCGGCGGCGCGGGCCTCGACCATCGCCGCGTTGATCGAGCGGGTCGCGGCGGTGAAGGCGGTGGTGAAGCCGAAGCTCTGCCCGATGAAGGGGATGTCGTTGTCGATGGTCTTGGGGATGCCGACGACCCCGATCGGGATGCCCCGACTGCGCAGGGCGGCCGCGATCCCGGCGGCCCCGCGCATCGAGCCGTCGCCGCCGACCACGAAGAGCAGGTCGATCCCGAGGTCGACGAGCGTGTCGACCATCGCGTCGGGGTCCTGGGCGCCGCGCGAGGTGCCCAGCACGGTCCCGCCCTGGTCGTTGATGTCGTGGACCGAGGCCGGCGTCAGCCGGAGCGGGTCGTGACCACCGCGCACCATCCCGGCGAACCCGTTGCGGAACCCGGTCACCTGGTCCACCCCGTAGTGCTGGGCGAGCTCCATGACCAGGCCGCGGACGACGTTGTTCAGCCCGGGGCAGAGCCCGCCGCACGTGACCACCGCGACCTTCGTCCCGCCGGGCGGGAAGAAGAGCCGGCGGCGAGGCCCGCCCGGCTCGAAGCTCGGCAGCTCGTGCGGGGCCATCGAGAGGGCCGCCGTCGCGGCCAGCCCGGAGACGGTGTCGGCGAAGACGACGCGGTCGTCCTCCTCGACGTAGTGCTCGTTGGTCGTGCGGTCGGCCACGTAGTCGGCGAGCGGGGAGTCGTAGCGCGGCTCGCCCAGGCCGGCGACCATCAGGTCGGCGAGCGTGGTCATGCCCGGAGCGTCGCACCGCAGGGTTCCGGCGGTGTGACGATCTGGTTGAGGTCGCGGTCCGACCCAGGTCGGACCCCGGGGACCGCCGTCGAGACCCCGGGGCGATGCCGGGCGGTGCCGCGTACGGCGAGGCTGGTCGCCCCGGGTCGGTGGACGGCCCCGTACCCCAGGAGCAGCCCCGTGGCCATCACGTCCCCGTCGCCGGCGACCACGACCGCGCCCGTGCCCGGTGCGGCGGCGGTCGGTGCGGGACCGCAGCACCCCGCCCCGCTCCTGCTCGCTCTCGTCGTCGGCGTGGCCCTCGGGCCGGTGGACCTGCTGCTCCAGCATGCGCTGCCCTACCCCTTCGCGAACCTCGCGAACTCGTCGGCGGTCTGGGCGCTCGCCGCCTTCGGCGTCGGCTGGTGGTGCCGCGGACGGTGGTGGCCCGCCGTGGCCGCGAGCGTCGCGATGCTGCTGGCCGTCGAGGGCTACTACGCCGGCGCCGTGCTCGCGCTGGGCGACGAACCGTCCACGCTGACCGACGCGAACGCGGTCTCCTGGTTGCTCCTCGGGCTCGGTGCGGGGGTGGTGTTCGGCACGGCCGGCGCCTGGGCCCGGTCGGGACGCACCTGGCTGGGCCCGCTCGGGACGGCGGCGGCCGTCGGCGTCCTGCTCGCCGAGGCCTGGCTCGGCCTGGCCCGCGCCGCCGCGACCGACGCCGACGCCGCTTACCGGCACGACGCGGTGCAGACCGCGCTGGCCCTCGTCGTCCTCGCCGGGCTCGCCGCCGTGCTGGGCGGACGTTCGGCCCGCCAACGCGTGACCGGCCTCGCCCTCGCGCTGCCGGTCGCCCTGGCCGGGGCGCTGGCGTTCGGCACCCTCGGCTTCCTCTGAGGCCCGCCCGGCCCGGAATACGCCGCCCGGCCCCCCTCGTTGAGCCCGACGTGACCGAGCTCCGTACCCCGACCGCCGACCGTCCGACGATGTTCACCACCACGTGGTGCGGCTACTGCCGGCGGCTGAAGTCCCAGCTCGACCGCGCCGGCGTGGCGTACGACGAGATCGACATCGAGCAGGTCGCCGACGGCGCCGAGCTGGTCATGAAGGCCAACGGCGGCAACCAGACCGTCCCCACGATGTGGTTCGCGGACGGCTCGACCCTCACCAACCCCTCCGCGCGGCAGGTGCAGGACAAGCTGGCGTGAGCCCGCTCCCGCGCTGGTCCGACGTCGCGGCGGTCGTCCTCGACGTCGACGGGACGCTGGTCGACTCGGCCGACGGGATCGTGGCGGGGTTTCGTCACGCGCTCCGGGTCGTGGGCGTGACGCCGCCGGACGACGCGACGCTGCGCTCCGACCTCGGGCCGCCGCTGGTGGACCTGCTGCCCGCGCTCGGCGCCCCGGTCGACCGGGTGGACGAGGCGGTGGCTGCCTACCGCGCCTACTACTTCCGCGAGGGTCTGCAGCAGGCGACGGTGTACGCGGGGGTCGTCGAGCTCCTGACCGCGCTGAGCGGCCGCTTCGGGCTGGGCACGGCGACGGCCAAGCGGACCGACACGGCCGTGGCCACGCTCGAGGCCCACGGGCTCGCGTCGTACTTCGCGGTGGTCAACGGACTCGCCTTCGACCACCCCGACAAGGCCGCCACGCTGACGCAGACCCTCGAGCTCCTGGGTGACATCGACCCCGCCGACGCCGTCATGGTCGGCGACCGGCACTCCGACATCGCGGCCGGGCGGGCCGTCGGGACCCGCACCGTCGGCGTCCTGTGGGGCTACGGCGACCGCGCCGAGCTCGAGGCCGCGGGCGCCGACGTGCTCCTGGAGCACCCGGGCCAGCTCGCGGAGCTGCTCGGCGCCTGACCGACCTGTGCACAACGGCATTCCTGTCGGTGGCTCGCCCTAGGGTGGCGGAGCCATGAGCCTCCACCTGCACCGCGCCGAACGGGCCGACGTCCTCGTCGACGCCCTCGGCGACCTGCTCGCGGTGGCCCTGGACGACCCGTTCGTGAGCGAGGTCGTCGGCGTCCCGACCCCGGGCGTCGAGCGCTGGATCGCGCAGCGCCTCGCCCACCGGCTCGGGACGGGCGCGGGCGCGGGCGGCGGGGAGGCGACGGCGTCTGCGCCGGGGTCGACTTCCCCTCCCCGCGCCGCCTGGTGCAGACCGCGCTCGGCGACGCGTCCGGCGACGACCCCTGGGCCCCGTCGCGCGCCGTCTGGCCCCTGCTCACCGTGCTCGAGGAGGCGGTGGGCGCACCGTGGGGCCGGGTGCTCGCCGGCTACCTCGGCGGTCCCGACGAGGGCGACGACACCGAGGCGGACCCGCGACGGTCGCGACGCTGGAGCACGGCGCGGCGGCTCGCGGGACTGTTCGCGCGCTACGCCGCCGACCGCCCGTCGATGCTGGCCGACTGGGCCGCCGGCGGCGGGGCGGGCCCGGACGGCTCCGCGCTCCCGGCCGACCGCGCCTGGCAGCCGGAGCTCTGGCGCCGGCTCCGCGACCGGATCGGCGGGCCCGACCCCGTCGAGCGGCTGCGCCTGGGCGTCGAGCGGCTGCGCGACCAGGACCTCGGGCCCGCGGCGGACGCGCTCCCGCACCGGGTCTCGGTCTTCGGGGCGACCCACCTCGACCCGCGCCACCTGCAGGTCCTCGTCGCGCTCGCCGTCCGGCGCGACGTGCACCTGTGGCTCCCGCACGCCTCCCCCGCCGCCTGGGACGAGGTCGGCGCCGTACCGCTGCCGTCCGGGCCGCTGCTGCCCCTGCGGCGCGAGGACGCCACGGGCGACGTGGTCGCGCACCCGCTGCTGGGCTACCTGGGGCGCGACAGCCGTGAGCTGCAGGTCCGGGTGCGTCTCGCCGCCGCGGCGGGCGGGGTTCAGGTCGTGGACACGCACCACGGACCGGGCCCCGGGGCGCCCGTCGCCGGACCGACCACCCTGCTGCGCCGTCTGCAGGCCGACCTCGCGGCGGACCGGGTGCCGGCGGGCGACCACGTGCTCGCGCCCGGGGACGCCAGCGTGCAGCTGCACGCCTGCGCCGGCCCGCACCGCCAGGTCGAGGTCTTGCGCGAGGTCCTCGTCGGCCTCCTCGCCGACGACCCCACCCTCGAGCCGCGCGACGTCGTCGTCATGTGCCCGGACGTCGAGGCGTACGCCCCGCTGGTCGCGGCCGCGTTCGGGCTCGAGCCCGACGCCGGGTCCGAGCCGGGGGGCAGCAGCCGGGCGGAGCACCCCGGCCACCGGCTCCGGGTACGGCTCGCCGACCGGTCCCTGCGCCAGCTCAACCCGGTGCTGGCCGTCGTCGCCCGCCTCCTCGACCTCGCGGACGGCCGGCTCACGCGTTCGGAGGTGCTCGACCTCGCGGCCGCACCGCCGGTCGCGACCCGGTTCCGATTCGGCGACGACGACCTCGAGCGGCTGCACGAGCTCGTGCCGCAGACCGGCGTCCGCTGGGGCCTCGACGCACCGCACCGGGCGGCGTACGGGATGGAGGGGTTCGGTCAGAACACCTGGTCGGCCGGTCTCGACCGGCTGCTGCTCGGCGTCGCGCAGGACGAGAGCGAGGGCCGGTTCATCGGGACGGTCCTGCCGCTCGACGACGTGGCGTCCGACGACGTCGACCTCGTCGGCCGCCTCGCCGAGCTGCTGGCGCGGGTTCGTGGGCTGGTCGACGTCTGCGCCACGCCCAAGAACCTGCCCGACTGGCTCGCGGTGTGCCGCGAGGTCGTCGAGCTGCTCACCGACGTGCGACCGGCGGACCGCTGGCAGCACGCCCACGCCTACGGCGAGCTGGCCCGCCTCGAGGACCGCGCCGGACCGGCCGCGAGCGCCAGCCTGCTGTCGCTGGTCGAGCTCCGGGCGCTGCTCGCCGACGCCCTCCGCGGCCGGGCCAGCCGGGCGAACTTCCGCACCGGGACGCTGACCGTCGCCACGCTGCTGCCGATGCGCGCGGTGCCGCACCGGGTCGTCTGCCTGCTCGGTCTCGACGACGGCGTGTTCCCGCGCCGCGTCGTGCCCGACGGGGACGACCTGACCGCGGACGACCCGCGCGTCGGCGACCCCGACCCCCGCGGCGAGGACCGCCAGCTGCTGCTCGACGCCGTGACCTCCGCGACGGAGACCCTCGTCGTCCTCTACACCGGCACCGACCCGCGCCTGGGCGAGGAGCTGCGGCCCGCCGTGCCCGTCGACGCCCTGCTCGACACCCTCGACCAGACCGTCGCGACGGGGTCCGACGCCGAGCCCGCCCGCGTCCGGCTGACCACCCGGCACCCGCTCCAGCCCTATGACGCGGCCGAGCTCGAGCCCCGTCCGGGCACCACCGGGCCCTTCAGCTTCGACCGGGCGGCGCTCCGGGCCGCGCGGGCGGAGCGCGGGCCCCGGGGCCTGGCGCCCCAGCCGTACGTGCCGCTGGTGCTCGACCCGCTGCCGGCGCGGCGCGACGTCGAGCTGGCCGACCTCTACCGCTTCTTCCACCACCCCGTGCGGGCACTCCTGCGGACCAGGGCGCAGCTGTTCGACGACCGCGAGGAAGGGTCCGACGAGCAGATCCCGGTCGAGCTCGACGGGCTCCAGCGCTGGGCGGTCGGCGACCGGATGCTCCAGGCGCACCTCGCCGGTGCGGCCCTGGACGTCGTCGAGGCCGCCGAGTGGCGCCGGGGCGAGGTGCCGCCGCGAGCCCTCGGGCAGCGCCTGGTCCGCCGGCTGTCCGACGACGTCGCGGCCGTCGCCGGCGCGGCGACCTCCTGGCTCGGCGTCCCGGCCGAGCGCGTGGACCTCGTCGTCGACCTCGCCGACGTGCGGATCAGCGGCAGCGTGGCCGGGGTCCGCGGCGACACGGCCGTCCGGATCCTGTTCTCCCGGCCCTCGGTCAAGCACCGGCTGCAGGCCTGGGTCGAGCTGCTCGCGCTGACGCTGGCTCGACCGGAGCAGGCCTGGCGCGCGGTCGTCGTCGGCCGCGGCGGGGCGTTCGAGCTCGGGCCCGTCTCCGCGGACTTCGCCGGGACCGTGCTCGCCGACCTCGTGGCGGTCCAGGGCGCGGGCCTGGCCGCGGTGCTGCCGTTCGCGCCCGAGACGTCCTGGGCGTACGCCGTGCACCGTCACCGCGGGACCGACTGGGAGCAGGGCTTCTCGATGGCCGACGCCTGGAAGAAGGACCGCGACGCCCTGTGGGAGCGCGTCCTCGGCCCGGCGCCGGAGCTCGAGGCCTGCATGGGCTTCCACGCCGACGGCGCCTCCGGGCGGCCCGTGCCGGGCGAGACGACGGCGTTCGGGACGCTGGCCCGCCGCGTCTTCCAGCCGCTGCTCAACGCGGGCGGTGGCTGAGGTGCCTGAGGTTGCTGAGGTGTCTGGGGTGGTGCGCGACGGGACCCGCCCGGCGTTCGACGTGTGCGGTCCGCTGCCGACCGGGACCACCGTCCTGGAGGCCAGCGCCGGGACGGGCAAGACCTTCGCGCTCGCCGCCCTGACGGCACGGTTCGTCGCCGAGGCCGACCGGCCGCTGCGCGACCTGCTGCTGGTCACGTTCGGACGGATGGCGACGACCGAGCTGCGCAGCCGGGTCCGCGAACGGCTCGTCACCCTGCTGGCCGCGCTGACGACCGGCCGTGCCGACGAGCGCGACCGGGTGGCCACCCTGCTCTGCGCCGTCGACCCGGCCGAGCGCGAGCGACGGCGGCACCGGGTGGCGACGGCGCTCCGCGACGTCGACGAGGCGACCATCGCCACGACCCACGAGTTCTGCCTGCAGATGCTCGAGAGCCTCGGCGTGCTGGGCGACGCCGAGCCGCAGGCGCACTTCGTGGAGCAGGTCGACGACCTCGTCGACGAGGTCGCCTCCGACCTCTACCTGCAGCGCTACGCGACCACCGGGCAGACCCCGCTGTCGCTCGCCGAGGCGCAGACGCTCGGCCGACGCGCCTGCGCGTCGGTGACCGCCCGGCTGGTGCCCGAGGTGACGGTCGACCCGACGGGCCCCGACCGCGCCCGCCGCAACGCCGAGGCCGCCGCCGAACGCGTCGCCTTCGCCGCGGCGGTGCGCGTCGAGGTCGAGCGACGGATGCGGACGGCCCGCCTGTTCACCTACGACGACATGCTCACCCGCCTCGCCGGGAGCCTGCGCGACCCCGAGCGCGGCCCGGCGGCGGTGGCCCGGCTGCGGTCGCGGTACGCCGTCGTGCTGGTCGACGAGTTCCAGGACACCGACCCCGTGCAGTGGGACATCCTGCGGACGGCCTTCGCCGGGCACACCACGATGGTGCTGATCGGTGACCCGAAGCAGGCGATCTACGGCTTCCGCGGCGCCGACGTGCAGTGCTACCTCGACGCGCGCGAGACGCGGGGCACGACGGTCTCGACGCTGCCCACGAACTACCGCAGCGACCCCGGCCTCGTGGCCGCCTTCGACGCCGTGCTCGGCGGCGCCACCCTCGGCGAGCGCGGCATCGTCGTCGAGCCCGTGACCGCGGCCCAGCCGGGACCGCGACTGGCCGGCGACGCCGCGCTCACCGTCCCGTTCCGGCTGCGCGTCTGGCCGGCGGAGCCCGGGGACGACGCCCCCGTCAAGGTGGCGAAGGTCCGGCGCCAGGTGCGCGACGACCTCGTCGCCGACGTCGTCCGGCTGCTCCGGTCCGACGTCACCCTCGAGCGCGCCGACGGACGCGGGCCGACCCGCGTGGAGCCCGGCGACGTGGCCGTGCTCGTCCGGACCAACGACGCGGCCGAGGACGTCCGGAGCCGGCTGGTCGAGGCGGGTGTCCCGACCGTCGTCCACGCGGCCCGCTCGGTCTTCGCCTCCGAGGCCGCCGCGGACTGGCTCACCCTGCTGACCGCGCTCGACACGCCCCGGCAGGCCAGCGTGCGCGCCACGACGCTGTCCTGCTTCTTCGGCTGGACGGTCGCCGACCTGGTCCGGGCGGGCGAGAGCGTGCCCGGTCCTGGCAGCGACCGAGGGACCGACCGGCTGGCCGACGT
Source organism: uncultured Actinomycetota bacterium (assembly GCA_963762775.1). Lineage (GTDB taxonomy): Bacteria > Actinomycetota > Actinomycetes > Propionibacteriales > Propionibacteriaceae > Microlunatus. The sequence goes on along the minus strand of CAVXMD010000013.1, from coordinate 99,792 downwards.
CACCCAGCAGCTGCGCGCCTGGCGCCGGCTGCTGCAGGCGCGCGGGGTCGCGGCGCTGATGGAGACGGCGAGCCGGGAGAACCACCTGCCCGAACGTCTCCTCGCGACCGACGGCGGCGCCCGCCGGCTGACCGACCTGCGGCACCTCGCCGAGGTCCTCCACGACGCCGCCACCGTGCGTCAGCTCGGCGGGGGTGCCCTCCTGGACTGGCTCCGCGACCGGGTCGCCGAGGCCCGCCGCGACAAGGGCGCCGAGGGCTCCCGCCGCCTCGAGACCGACGGCAGCCAGGTCACCGTGGTGACGATCCACCGCAGCAAGGGCCTGGAGTACCCGGTGGTCTACCTGCCGGACGCGTACGACCGCTGGGTCCCCGACGACGACGGCGGGACGCTGCTCACCCACCCGGTCGAGGCCGACGGCACCGGGCCCGCAGCCGGGCCACCGAGCCTCGAGCTCGACGTCGGTGGCAAGTACGGCCCCGGGCGGCGAGAGCGGTTCCGCCGCTACGGCGAGGAGCAGGCGGCGGAGGACCTGCGATTGCTCTACGTCGCCCTGACCCGCGCGCAGTGCCAGGTCGTGACCTGGTGGGCCCCGACCCGGAACACGCCGTGCTCCGCGCTCCAGCGGCTGCTGCGCCGCGAGCCGGCCGGGGCACCGGGGGCGGCCTACCCGCTGACGCTCGGCGACCCGACGCACGGGCGCGACCTCGGTCCGTCCGTCGCGCTCGAGTCGCTCGACCCGAAGGCACCCGCGACGACGAGCCGGTACGAGCGGCCGGCCGCCTCCGGTCTCCCGCTCGGCGTCCGCACCTTCGACCGCGTGCTCGACCTCGCCTGGCGCCGGACGTCGTACTCCGCCCTCACCGCCGCGGCCCACGGCCTCGACCTCGCCGCGGCGGGCGTGTCCAGCGAGCCCGAGCCCGGCCGGGAGGACGACGAGACGCCGACCGAGCGCGAGCTCGACGCCGAGGCCGAGCGCGACGCAGAGCTCGAGGCCGTCCGGTCGACGGAGCGCGCGCCCGGGACCGCCGCCGCCGGACCCGGTCGGCTCGCCCGCTCCCGATCCGTGGGACGCGGTCTCGCCCATGGCCTCCCTGCCCAGCGGCGCCGACTTCGGGACCGCGGTGCACGCGGTCCTCGAGGAGGTCGACCCGGGCGCCGCGGACCTCGCCGCCGCCGTCCGGGACGCCTGCGGCACGCTGCTCGCCCGCAGCGGAGCGACCGGCATGACGACCGAGCAGCTGGCCGACGGCCTGCTGCCCGCGTTCGCGACCCCGCTCGGGCCGCTGGTCGACGACCGCACGCTGGCCGACGTACCGCTCCGCGACCGGCTCGCCGAGCTGAGCTTCGAGCTGCCGCTGGCCGGGGGCGACGACCCGACGCCGGGCGAGCTCCGGCTCGGCGACCTCGCCCCGCTGCTGCGTCGCCACCTCACGTCCGGCGACCCCCTGGCCGCGTACGCCGACCACCTCGCTGCGCCGGTCCTCGCCGACCAGCCGTTGCGCGGCTACCTGACCGGCAGCATCGACGCCGTGCTCCGCGTCCCCGGCCCGGCCGGCCCGCGCTACGTCGTCGTCGACTACAAGACGAACTGGCTCGGCCCGTTCGACGACCGCCCCCTCACGCTGCGCCCGTACCGGCCGCGGGCCCTGGCCGACGCCATGATGGGCGCCCACTACCCGCTCCAGGCCCTGCTCTACGCCGTCGCCGTGCACCGGATGCTGCGCTGGCGCCAGCCCGGCTACGACCCCGGGACCCACCTCGGCGGCGTGCTCTACCTCTTCGTGCGCGGGATGGCCGGGCCCGACGCCCCGCAGGTCGACGGCGTGGCGTCGGGCGTCTTCAGCTGGCGACCGCCGGCCGCGCTCGTGACCGAGCTGTCCGACCTGCTGGCCGGCGCCGACGTCGGCAGCTCGGCGACCGGGACGAGAGGAGCGTCATGAGCACACCGACGACCGGGCTGACCGCCGTACGGGTGCGGTCACCGCTGCTCGGGCGCTTCCACCACGCCGGCGTGCTCGGGCTGGCCGACGTGCACACCGCCGAGGCGCTGGGCCGGATGGTCCGGGAGCGCGACGAGCAGGTGCTGCTCGCCGCCGCGCTCACGGTCCGCGCCCTGCGGAACGGTTCGGTGTGCGTGGACCTGACCACGGCGAGCGAGGTGGCCCTGGCCGACGACGACGCCCTGACCGGACCGACGGACGCGCCGGCGCTCGACGAGCTGCCGTGGCCCGCGACCGAGAGCTGGCTCGAGGCCTGCCGGACCAGCGCGCTCGTCGCCGGGGCCGACGCACCGCCCGCCGACCGGCCGCTGCGGCTCTCGGGCACCCTGCTCTACCTCGAGCGCTACTGGCAGCAGGAAGAGCTGGTCCGCACGCAGCTCGAGGGCCGGTTCCGCAGCGGTCCTCCGGCGCTGGACGACGCGGCGCTCGAGCGGGACCTCGCACGGCTCTTCCCCCCGGACCCGGAGCTGCGCGGCGAGGTCGACCTCCAGCGGGAGGCGGGCGAGGCGGGCGCGAGGCGGTGGGTGACCGTCCTCGCCGGCGGGCCGGGCACGGGCAAGACGACGACCGTCGCGCGACTGCTCGCGCTGCTCCGGGCCCAGCCCGGTCCTCGGCTGCGCGTGGCCCTGGCCGCGCCGACGGGCAAGGCGGCGGCCCGGCTGGCCGAGGCCGTCCGGGAGGCGACCGCGCGGCTGCCCGTCGAGGACCAGGAGCGGCTCGGCACGCTCGACGCGTCGACGGTGCACCGCCTGCTGGGCTGGCGCGCGGGGTCCAAGAGCCGCTTCCGGCACGACGCGACCAATCCGCTGCCGCACGACGTCGTCGTCGTGGACGAGATGTCGATGGTCTCGCTGACGCTGATGGCGCGGCTGCTCGACGCGGTCCGGGTCGACGCCCGGCTCGTGCTCGTCGGCGACCCCGACCAGCTCTCCTCGGTCGAGGCGGGCGCGGTGCTGGCCGACATCAGCGGCCCGACGCAGACCTCCGTCGTCCGGCTGACGCACAACTGGCGCTTCGACGGCGAGATCGCCGCGCTCGCCGACGCCGTACGGACCGGGGACGCCGACGCCGCCGTGGCCCTGCTCGGTGCCGGCGGTGCCGGGGTGGCGCTCGCTCCGCTCGACCCGTCCGGCGGTCTCGCCACCGGCGCGGTCGGCGTGGCCGAGCTCACCCGGCGGCTCGTCGGCAGCGCGGACGCGGCCCGGCGGGCGGCGCAGGCGGGCGACCCCGCGGCCGCCCTGGCGGCGATCGACGCGCACCGGCTGCTCGCGGCCCACCGGCGGGGCCCGTACGGCGTCACGCGCTGGAACCTCGAGGTCGAGCAGTGGCTGGCGAGGACGCTCCCCGGCTACGCGGCCGACGGCGAGTTCTACCTGGGGCGCCCGCTGCTGGTCACCGCGAACGACCGCGACCTCGACCTGTGGAACGGCGACACCGGGGTGGTCACGAACACCGACGCCGGGCTCCGCGCCGCCTTCGCGCGGGCCGACCGCCCGCTGCTCTTCCCGCCCGTCCGGCTGGACAGCGTGCAGACCGTGCACGCGATGACCGTGCACAAGGCGCAGGGCAGCCAGTTCGACGCGGTCACGCTCGTGCTGCCGCCGCCCGAGTCACCGCTGCTGACGCGCGAGCTCCTCTACACCGCGATCACGCGGGCGCGGACGCGCGTGCTGCTGCTCGGCAGCGAGGAGGCCGTCCGTCGCGCCGTCGCCCGCCCGGCCAACCGGGCGAGCGGTCTGCGCACGCGGATGGGCGAGACCCAGGACCCGGTCTCAGGACACCGCGCCTAGGCCCAGACGGTCGGCTCGTCGCGCCAGGTCGCGATGAGCCGGGAGGCGATGGAGCTCGCACCCGGGAGGCCGAGCGTCCCGGCCTCGAGCTGGGCGGTGAGCTCGTCGCGGGTGAACCAGCCCGCCCACGCGATCTCGTCGGCGTCGACGCAGATCGCGGTCGAGGACGCGCGCGCGAAGAAGCCGGTCATCAGCGAGCGCGGGAAGGACCACGGCTGGCTGCCGAAGTAGCGCAGCCGGTCGAGGGTGATGTCGACCTCCTCCCCGACCTCGCGGTGCACGGTCTGCTCGAGCGACTCGCCCGCCTCGACGAAGCCGGCCAGGACGGAGACCCGGCTGCCCCAGGACGCCTGGCGGCCGAGCAGCAGGCGGTCGTCGGCGTCGACGACGGCCACGATCACGGCCGGGTCGGTGCGGGGGAAGTGCTGCTCGTCGCAGCGCTCGCAGTGGCGCGCGTAGCCGCCGTCGGTCACGACCGTGTCGCCGCCGCAGCGCGGGCACTGCGGCTCGAGCTGGTGCCAGCGCACCAGGGCGGTCGCGGCCGCAGCGACGTCGCGCTCGACGTCGGACAGCGAGCCGCCGACCTCGCGCAGGTTCTTCACCGCGCCGTCGGCGGGGTCGAGCAGCGCCTGCACCGCGAAGACCGGCGCACCGTCGACCAGCCCGAGGAGCCGGTGCCGCTGGCTGTCGTGGTCGACGAAGGGCTTGACCAGACGCAGCGAGCCGTCGGCCTGGACGGTGAAGCCGGTGTCGGCGTCGAGCTTGAGCAGCCGCGCGTCGGGCGAGCGCCACAGCTGCGCGACCCACTCGGCCGAGCGCCGGTGGTGGCCGACGCGGTCGAGCGCGCTGGCCGCGGACCACGCGACCCCGCTCAGCTCGTCGGACCAGGCAGGAGGGACCACGGACGTCACTGTTCCGAGGGTAGTGCCGCCGCCTGCGCCGTCGAGGGTGGCGCCAGCAACCGCTCCAGCCCGGCCCGGTCGGCGAGCTCCTCCGGCGCGACCACGCGGTCGTCGCGCACGTGCACGAACACGGCCGCGACCTCGTCCACGCCGACGCCGGCGGCCTCGGCCCAGGCGAGGCGGTAGAGCGCCAGCTGCAGCGGGTCGCCGCTGCCCTCCCGCCCGGTCTTCCAGTCGACGACGAGGAACCGGGTGCCGGCGGGGACCTCGACCGGGAAGCCCCGGTCGGCGGCGTAGACGGCGTCGATGCGGCCGCGGACGAGCCGGCCGGCGAGGACGAGGGAGAACGGCGCCTCGACGGCCGCCGGGACGTGGCCGGCGAAGCGCGAGCGCGTGAACGCCTCGCAGACGACCCGGAGGTCGGCCTCGTCCGGGCCGTCGGCGTCACCGCGGTCGGCGAGCTCGTCGGGGTCGACGAGGCTGCCCTGCCCCAGCCCGCCGAACCACTGCTCGACGAACGCGTGGAACCGCGTGCCCGAACGGGCGGCGCGCGACGGGGCGCTCGGCATCGGTCGGGCGAGGGCGGCGGCGTACGCGTCCGGGTCGGCGTGCAGCCGCAGCAGCGCGGTCGCGGCCAGGCTCGCGGGCAGCGTGACGGTCCGGTCGCCGGAGCGCGACTCGCGCGCCTCCCGCAGCAGCCGGTCGAGGTCGGCGTCCCAGGCCGAGACCTGGCTCTCGAGATCGAGCAGCAGCGGGGGCGTGCCCGGTTCGGCGTACGCGCCGCTGCTCGCGAACCGCGCCCGGGCGGCCTCGACCAGCCCGGCTGCCTCCTCGCGCCGGGCGAGCGCGTCGGGGTCGAGCGGCTGCGGCCACGCGACGGGCGCCAGGTCGGCGACGAGCGGGTTGTCCTGGCCCGGCGGCTCCGCGCGGGCCAGCACCCGACCCTGCCGCTCGGCCTCCGCCTCGATCGCCCGCAGGTAGGTCGACGCCACCCGCGGGCGGACCAGGTCGGGCCGCCACCAGTGCCCGCTCCCGATCAGCAGCGAGCGGGCGCGCGTCGCGGCGACGTACGCGAGCCGGTCCTCCGAGAGCAGCTGCTGGGTCTTGAGCGCGGCCTTGTACTCGGTGATGGCCGCCATGCTGGCCTCGGCCAGCTGGGGGATCGAGCCGGCGTCGCCGCGCAGGTCGGCCGGCAGCGCGCCCGGCGTGGTCACCCAGTTGTCGGTCACGCGGTCGCTGGGGAACACCCCCTCGACCAGGCCGGGCAGGAGCACGACCTCCCACTCCAGCCCCTTGGCCTTGTGGACGGTCAGCAGCTTGACCGCCTCCCGGTCCGAGGGCACGGCCTGCTCCAGGCCGGTGCCGGACTCGGTCTCCGCCTGCAGCCAGGCCAGCAGCCCGGACAGCGAGGCGTCCCCGTCGACGTCGACGTAGTCCGCGACCGCGTCGAGGAACGCGCCGAGCTGGTCGCGGCGGTTCGTCCGCTCGAGCTCGGGCGTGGCGACGAGCTCGACGTCGAGACCGAGCGTGCTGACGACGCGACGCGTGAGGTCGAGCACGGGTTCGTCGGCGTGCGCGCGGAGGGCGGCCAGCTCGCTCGCCACCCGGGCGAACCGGCGCCGGGCCGCCGCCGAGTACGGCGCGTCGCCCGGGTCCTCGAGCGCGTCGAGCAGGCTGACGACCTCCGTGGGGTCGAGGTCGGCCACGGCGTCGACGAGGGCGAGCCGGACCTGCGCGGGGTCGGGCACCCGGCTGCCGACACCGCGCTCGTACGCCGCCTCGGGTCCCGCTCCCCCGTCACCACCGCGTGCCGCCCGGGCGAGCTCGCGGGCCCGTCGCCCGAGCAGCGCGAGGTCGCGCGGCCCGATCCGCCAGCGTGGACCGGTGAGCAGCCGGACGAGGTCGGGGTTGGCCGTCACGTCGTCGACCAGGCGCAGGGTCGCGGTCACGTCCATGACCTCGGGCAGGCCGAGCAGCCCGCCCAGGCCGACGATCTCGACCGGGACCTCGCGCGCGCTGAGCTCTCCGTAGAGCGGGCCGATGTCGGCGTTGCGGCGGGTCAGCACCGCGATGTCGGCCCACCGCGGGACGGTTCCGTCGCGTCTGGCCTCCACGATCCGGTCGGCCACCCAGGTGACCTCCTCCGGCCACGACGTGAACGTCGCCGAGGCGACCTGGCCGGGCTCCTTGCCCGGTGGCGCCTGCAGCAGACCGAGCCCGTCCTCGGCATCACCCTGACCCGGGCCGCTCCCCTGCGCCGACCGCAACGGTCGGCTCAGCACGTTGGCGACGTCGAGGATCGTCGGGCCGCTGCGCCGGTTGACGGTCAGGGCGAAGCGGTGCGCCGGGTGCCCGTCGGCCCGGCGGAACGTGTCCGCGAAGGTCGTGATGTTGCTGGCCGCCGCACCGCGCCAGCCGTAGATGGCCTGGAACGGGTCACCGACGGCGGTGACCGCGTGGCCGAGGCCCCCGTCGGGCGTGAACCCCGAGAACAGCCCGCGCAGCATGCCCGCCTGGGCGGCGGAGGTGTCCTGGTACTCGTCGAGCAGCACGACCCGGAACGCCGAGCGCAGGTCGGTGCCCACCTGCGGCACCTCGGTGGCCAGCCGGGCGGCGATCGCCATCTGGTCGGCGAACTCCACCACCCCGAGCCGCGTCTTCAGCGCCTGGTAGTCCTTCACCAGGCTGGCCAGCTCGAGGCGTTCCTGCACCGCGATCCGCGCCTTCTTGACGTCGACGTAGACGTTCCCGCGGTTGTTCGGCGGGGCGGAGTCCCAGGCCAGCAGCAGGTCCCGCGCGTGCGCGTCGAGGGCGTGGACGTCGACGAGGTGCGAGGTGAGGTCGGCGTCGAGCTTGAGGACGCGTTCGGTGACGCTCGCCGGCCGCAGCCGCGACAGCAGCTCGAACGGGCCGGCCGCGGCCGAGACCACCCGGGCCGCCAGCCGGTAGCGGGTCGCACCGCTGACCATCGTCGGGTCGGCCTCGTAGCCGAGGCGCAGCCCGTGCTCGGAGACCAGGCGGGCGGCGAACGCGTCGTAGGTCATGACGGTCTGCTCGCCGGACTCGTCCACCGACCGGTCGTCGACGACGCCGGCCTCGACCAGGGCCGTACGCACCCGCGCCGACAGCTCGGCGGCCGCCTTGCGCGTGAACGTGAGCCCGAGCACCTCCTCCGGGCGCACCCGCCCGGTACCGACCAGCCACACCACCCGGGCGGCCATCACCGTCGTCTTGCCCGACCCGGCCCCGGCGATGATCACGCCGGGCTCCAGGGGGGCCGTGATCGCGGCGAGCTGCTGCTCGGAGAACGGCAGCCCGATCGCGTCCACCAGGTCCTCCGGCGTCCGCAGCCGCGGCGTGACCGGTGGCGGGAGTGCGTGCACGCTCACGCGACGACCTGCCGACCGACGGGCTGCGCCGGGCAGCTGTTCCGGAACGCGCACCAGCGGCACTGCGGGCCGAGCCGGGCGTCGAACCGCTCGGCCACGATCAGCTCGGCGGCGTCCCGGAGTCGCTGGTGCACCCAGGTCGGGCAGCCCTCCGCCACCGGGTCGCTCCCGTCCTCGGCCGGCACCGGGAACGGCACGTCGTCGAGGGAGGCCTGGGTGAAGACGCGGGGCAGCAGGCTCTTCGGTTCGGCCAGGCGGAGGTAGACCAGCTCGGCCCCCGACGGCCGGGCGTCCGGACCGGCCACGTCGGCGAACGCCCCCTGCGCCACCGCGAGCTGGTAGACACCGAGCTGGTCCTGCACCGCGACGTCGGCGGCGGCCGGAGCTGTCCGGCCGGTCTTGAAGTCGACGATCCGGACGCGGCCGTCACGCTCCCGCTCGACGCGGTCGGCGGTGCCGGTGAGCAGCACCCGGCGCCCGCCCGCGGTGACCTCGCAGCGGAACGGCACCTCGGTGCCGAGCAGCTCGAGGTGCGTCCGGGCCTCCTGCCAGGCGACGAACCGGTCGAGGGCGTCCTCCGCCTCGGCCCGTTCGACCGCCGAGAGCCAGTTCGCGTCGAAGGAGATCTGGTCCCACACGCTCTCCAGGTACGCCGAGCGCTCCGCCGGCTCCAGCGGGACGCCGGCGCTGTGCTCGGCCAGCACGTGGACGACCGAGCCGAAGCTGGCGGCGCTGTTCCGGGTCGAGCCCGCGCTGGCCTGCCGGTCGAGGAACCACTGCCGCGGGCAGGCCAGGACCGACCCGAGCTGGCTGCCCGAGAGCGCCACCGGCGCGCCGGGCGCGACGACCGGGGTCGGTGTGTCGCTGAGGGCCCGCATCCCCCACCAGGTGCTGGGCGAGGCGGCCGCGACGAGCGGGCGGCCGTCGGCGTCGGCGGCGTCGGCGAGCCGGGCCAGCCGCAGGGCCGCCTGCTCCCGCAGCTCCGGGGCCGCGTCGGGGTCGACGCTGGTGCGGCGCAGCTCGCCGACGAGCGCACCCAGCGTCAGCGGCCTCCGCGGACGCCCGGGCCGCGCGGCCACGGGGGCGCCGAGCTCGTCGAGGAAGCGCGACGGCTGGTCCCCCTCGCCCTCGGTCCCCGCGACCGCCGTGACGACCAGGCGCGAGCGAGCCCGCGTGCACGCGACGTAGAACAGGCGGCGCTCCTCGGCGACCCGGACCGCCGTGGGGACCTCCTCGGCCAGCCCGTGACGGCCGAGCCGGTCGGCGTCGAGCAGCGAACCCCGCCGGCGGACGTCGGGCCAGCGCCCCTCCTGCACGTCGGCGACCACCACGAGGTCCCACTCCAGGCCCTTGGAGCGGTGCGCGGTCAGCACCCGGACGCCGGAACCGCGCAGGTCGGCCTCGCGCCAGGTGTCGGCCGGGATCTGCTGGCCCTCGACCTCGGCGAGGAAGCCGCTGACCCCGCGCAGGCCCGAGACCTCCTCGGAGCGCGCGGCCACGTCGAACAGCGCGCACACCGCGTCGAGGTCGCGGTCGGCCCGCCGCGACGACTCACCCCCGCTCGCCGCCGCCCGGCGCAGCGTCTCCGGCCAGCCGGTGCCCGACCAGAGGCACCAGAGCGCCTCCTCGGCCGTCCCGCCGCCGCGGACCAGCCCTTCGCAGGTGCGCAGCAGCGCCGCGAGCCGCCGGACGGCCCCCGTACCCGGCCCGTCGGAGCCCTCCAGCAGCTCGGGGTCGTGCAGCGCCTCGGCCAGGAGCTCGGGCGAGGGCCTCGGCATGGCGAGGCCGCCGAGCTCGGCGCGTTCCGCCGCCCGCAGCGCACGCCCCAGCGAGCGCGTGACCATCGCGTCCAGCCCGCCCAGCGGCGAGGTCAGCAGCAGCTGCGCCTCCTCGGGACCGGCCCGTCGGCCGGTCGTCGCGACCCGGAGCGCGAGCAGCAGCGGGCGTACGGCGGGGTCGGCGGCCAGCGGGATCTCGTCCCCGGCCACCTCGACCGGCACCCCGGCCGCGACCAGGGCGCGGGTCAGGCCGGGGATGCTCTGCCGGCCGGACCGGACCAGGACCGCCATCTCCGACCAACCCAGCCCGTCGCGCAGGTGCGCGGTCCGCAGCAGGTCGGCGACGTGCTCGGCCTCGGCGCCCGGGCTCGTGCAGGTGAAGACCTCGACGCGCCCGCGCGGGACCGACGGGTCCGGCCGCGGGTGCCGGAACCGTTCCAGGACGTCGCGCGGCAGGCCCGGCGGCACCGGCAGCCGCTGCGCCACGTCGCGGCTGGCCGCCAGCAGCACGGGTCCGAACCGGCGTGCGGTGCCGAGCGCGAGGACCGGCGCGTCCTCGCCGTCCGCCGTGCGGAAGCGCGACGGGAAGTCGAGGATGCCGCGCGCCTCGGCGCCGCGGAAGGCGTAGATCGACTGGTCGGGGTCGCCGACCGCGACCACGTCACGCCCGTCGCCGGCGAGCGCCTGCAGCAGGCTGACCTGGGCGGGGTCGGTGTCCTGGTACTCGTCGACGAACACCGCGCCGATCTCGGCGCGCAGGGTGGCGACGACCTCGGGATCGGTGAGCAGGATGCGGCTGCGGTGCACGAGCTCGCCGTAGTCGAGCACGCCCTCGGCGTCGAGGACGTCGAGGTACTCCTCGAAGAACTCCCCCACCCGCACCCAGTCCTCGCGGTCGGCCGCCTCGCCGGCCTCGACGACGTCGGCCGGGTCCATGCCGAGCTGGCGCGCCTTGGCCAGCACCGCGCGCACCTGGCCCGCGAAGGCCCGCGTGCCGAAGGCCTGCGCCAGCGACTCCGGCCAGGCCGCCCGGCCCACCTCCGCGCTGCCCTCGAGGACCTCGCGGACCCGGAAGTCCTGCTCCGGGCCCGTCAGCAGGCGGACCCCCGCCCCGTACGTCGCTCCGGGCCCGGCCTCCTCCGGGACCGCGCCGGCCAGGCCGAGCCGGTCGGCGAACCGCCGCACCAGGGCGTAGCAGAACGCGTGGAACGTCATCGCCGCCGGCGTGACCACGGTGCGCCCCAGCCGCCCCGCGATCCGGGTCCGCAGGTCGGCCGCCGCCCGCCGCGAGAAGGTCAGCACCAGCACCGAGCCCGGCTCGGCCCCGCGGCGCGCGATCCGGTCGACCACGGACTCCACCAGGGTGGTGGTCTTGCCCGTCCCCGGCCCGGCCAGCACGAGCAGCGGCCCACCCGGGTGCGCCACGACCGCGGCCTGCGCGTCGTCGAGGACGGGCGGCTCGCTCAGCGACTCCGGCGTGAACTCCAGTCGGTACATGGTGCCGTCATTCGAGCACGACCCACCGACAGGAACGGCACGCGCGTACGACCACGGTCGCGGCGCCGAACCGAGGACGCGACCGGGGACCGATGGGAGCGCCGTTCCACGCGAGCATGCTGGACGGCGTGCAGAGAGTGCTCACGGTGCTGGCCGCGGCCGCGTACGTCGTCGCCGTGGGGGCGCTGACGATGCTGCCCCACCACCTGCCGGGCGGGGGTTCGGCGCCGCTGCGCTCGCTGCTGAACGTCGTCCCCCTGGTCGGGGCGGACCAGCCGACCTTCGTGCTGAACATCGTCATGACGGTGCCGCTCGGGATGCTGCTGCCGCTCCTGACCCCGGTGCGCGGCGTCGCCGCCGCGGCGCTCGTCGGGCTGGTCGTCAGCAGCGGCATCGAGCTCACCCAGGGCGTCGGGGACCTGCTGGTCGGGCTCGGCCGGACGGTGGACGTGAACGACCTGGTCGCCAACACGACCGGCGCCGTCGTGGGCCTGCTCGCCTACCGCGTCGTCGCGGCGGTGGTGGGCCCCGGGCTCGCCCGGTTCGGGCTGCCGGGCAGCGCCGCCGCCGGATCGGCGGGCGCGGTTGCCTCCACCGGGCCCGGCGCGAGCACGGCGACCACCGCCGCGGCGAGCAGCGCCGTGCCGAACACCAGGTCGCCGAGCGCCGCGTACGGGTCGAGGTAGATCGTCGTGCTGCCGTCGCGGACCAGCGCCGCGAAGGCCAGCACGCTCATCGTCGTCACCGAACCCGCCAGGACGAGCAGCACGCGCGTCGGGCGGCCGAAGCGCCGGCTCTCGCCGTTCGCCCAGGAAGAGCCGGTGAACAGGTCCCAGGTCAGGCCGAACAGCACCAGCGCGGCCCCCGAGAAGCCGAGCAGCGCGCCGACCGGGTCAAAGATGAAGTCACGGCCGGAGAACAGCGCGCAGAGGGCGAGCGCCCCGGCCAGGGCGAGCGCCCGCGCCCCGGTGAGCCGACGCCGTCCGAGCTGCACCAGGCCCCCGACCACGACGACGACGCTCGCCACGAGGTCCAGCACGTCGGGGTCGATCCCCCCGCGGGCGGAGGCGGCGGTGACGAGCGTCCGGGCGAGGGTGAGCAGCACGGCGCCGACCATCCCGAGCACCAGCGCGCGCGTCGCCCGCCCCTGCCGCGCGGCGCGGACCGCGAGCAGCAGGGCCCCCACGCCGACGAGCGCGCGGATCGGGTCGACGAGCCGGTCGACCAGCGCACTCGCGTCGAGGTCGGAGCCCGTGATCGTGCCGGAGGAGTCCAGCCCGGCCAGCAGGGGGACGACGCCGACGGCGAGCTGGAGGGGCAGGTTCACGAGGACGAGGGCCGCCCCGACCGGCAGGGCGACGCCGCTCAGCTCGTCGCCCAGCGCGTCCACGTCGACGCGCGAGCCCCGGCGACGCGCGATCCCCAGCAGGCCCGTCCCGACCACGCCGAGCAGGCCCACGAGCGCCAGCGACCACCCGACGACCGCCCAGCCCTGGGTCACCCGGTCGTGCCGCGCCAGCTGGAGGCCGACCTGGACGGCGCGCGCGACCAGCACGACGCCGAGGACCGCGTACGGCACCCACCGCCGGGCGAGCCGCTGCGTCTGCTCGGTGAGGGCCACGGTCAGCCGGACGCACACCTCCGCGACCGACGCGCCCGCGACCATCGCCGTCGGCAGCACGAGGTAGCCCAGCACCGAGGCGAGGTACTGCAGCAGCAGCGGGACCTGGTCGGAGCCGAAGTCGACGGAGTAGTGGTTCTCGACGAGCCCGACGACGAGGACGGCGGCGGCGAGGGCCCAGACGGCGGCCGGCTCCCACCACGCGAACGCACGGCGCGAGCGCACGACGACCAGCACGACCAGCGCGGCCAGCAGCCCGAGCACGAGCACCGGCCACCAGACCGACCCGCTCGTGCCCGGCGTGCGCAGCGCCCAGGCCGCCAGCGCGGCCAGCACCACCAGCAGCGCGAGGACGCGCAGCCACCAGGGCGCGCGGAGACCGGCGACGAGCAGCAGGCTCAGCCCGAACGAGAACAGGGTCGTGAGCATCCACACGCTCGTGCCCGGCAGCCCGACACCCGCGCTGCCCCCGAGCTCCAGGACGGCGCCGCGGCGCAGCGGCCCCGAGACGACCACGAGGACGGCGGCCAGGCCGAAGGCCAGGTAGGACACCGCGACGACGGCGCGCAGCCCGTACGGCCACGCGGTGTCGCGGATCCGACCCTCCCGCACGGGCCGGACGACGGTCTGCCCGACGACCCCGCGGGCGACGGCGAGGAGCCGCCCGGGTACGGGTTCAGCCACCGGTCGTCCAGGAGTCGAAGGACCAGCCCTTGGTGTAGGCGAACAGGTAGACGCCCTGCGGCGTCGCCAGGCCGGGACGTTCGCCGGAGACGAGCGAGGTGGACCGGGCCGGCCAGGTCGCGACCACGCGCCCGTCGGGGTCGACGACGTCGAGCCGGTTCGACGACCAGCCCGCGAGGTGGCCCTCGGTGACGTCGACGGCGAGGTAGCCGGGCAGCCGCTGCGCGACGCCGCCGTCGTCGTCGAGCACGAGCGAGGCCGTCTTCGTCACCAGCAGCGGCCGGTCCCCGAACGCGGTGAGCGCGGTCAGCTGACCGTCGAAGCGGGTGAGGAACCGCGTCCGCCCGGCCGTCGGCTCCAGCCCGAGCACGTCCTGGTCGTCGACGACGACGACGGTGTCCCCCACGACCGCGAGCGCCCTCGTCTCCTGGGGACGGTCCCAGCGGGTGTCCCCGGTGCCGGCGTCGAGCGCGGTCAGCGTGCCGCCGCGGTCGCCGACGACGACGAGGCCGGCCCCGACGGCCGGCACGCGGTTGACGTCGGAGGAGAGCCTCCGCTCCCAGCGCTGGGCGCCGTCGGCGATCCCGAACCGCAGCACCCGGCCCGACAGGTCGACCAGCACCGCGTCGTCGTCGGACACCCGGACCGGGGCGCTCGCCCCGATCTCGGGCAGCGTCGTCTGCCACAGCCGCGCACCGGCGTCGGAGTAGGCCACGAGCGTGCGCCGGCTGGTCGTCACGAGGACGACCGAGCCGAACGACGCCAGGCTCAGCACGGTGCCGCCGGGGTGCGCCGTCCACGCCGGCGTCCAGGCGTCGGTCGTCTTCGGCGTCGTGGCGACGAGGTCGCCGGGCGGCTCGGTCGCGCGCACCACCAGGCCCGACGCGGTCAGCACGGGCTGCACGACGGTCTCGGCGGTCCCGTACATCGGGCGGGTCTCGTCCCCCGCGGCGTCGACGGTCACGGTGTCCCAGGTCCGGGGCGTCCAGCGCGCCGGGTCGGTCCAGCTGATCGGCTCGTCCGTCGTCGTCCGGCCGTCCGGCACGGGTGGGGCGACGGCCACCGTCACGGTCCGGAGGGTCCCGGCGGTCTCGGTCGCCTCGACCACCCCGCGGCCCTCGCACCAGGTGCGGGCCAGCGTGCGCCGCTCACCGAGATGCTTGGACCCCCGGGCCTGCAGCTCGAGCTCGCCCGTCACCCGCAGGCAGCCGGCCGGCCCGGGCTCGGCCCGGAAGGTGCTCGCGTAGTCCAGGGCGTCGCCCGCCGAGCCGGCCCCCGACCAGGTCGAGCCGGGACCCACGTCGGCCGGCAGCTCGACGAGCGCGGGCTCGTACGCGGTGACGGTCCCGTCCGCGTCCCGCTCGCCGGCGAGCTCCACGCTGCCCCGGACCCGGTGGTAGGCGGTCGTCTGGGTCGCGATGCCGACGTCGTCGACGGCGGTGGTCTGGGTGCGCCAGAGCCGCGAGCCCGAGGGGTCGTCGTCGTAGTCCTGGTGCAGGACCCGCTCGACCAGGAAGCCGTCGCCGCTGATCAGGCCGGTGATCCCCGCGAACCGTGCGGACTCGGTGACCTGCGTGCTGACCTGCGTCGTGCTGCCGGCGACGCCACCGACCACCCGGTCGACGCGCTGCCACAGGGCGTCGCCGTCGGCGGGCACGTAGGCGAGGGCCGCCGTCCGGGGCTCGGGGTCACGTCGGGCGAGCCAGGTGCCGGTGCCGACGACCAGACCGAGGCAGAGGAGCACGACGAGCGGCACCCACCAGGGTCTGCCCGGCGCGGCTGGGGGCGGCTCCTGGGGCGGGGGCCACCACAGGCCGGGCGGCTCCACGGGCGGCATGGTCGACCAGTCCTGCACGGGAAACGGCGCCCACCGCTGCCCCGCGTCGCTCACGGCCGTCATCCTGCCAGCCGGGAGGGCTCGATCCGAGCGTGATCAGCACCTTGCCGACCGCGCCCTGCTCGACCGCCGCGTGCGCCTGCGCCGCCTCGTCGATCCCGAAGTGGTGCAGCGGCAGCCCGTGCGCCTCGCCGACCCCGATCGCGCGGTCCAGCAGGGCGGCGCCGAGGTCGTCGACGGCACGGGCCTTGGCCGCCTGGGGCAGCGTGTAGACGAGCACGAACTGCCAGCGCGCGTTCGGCACCATGGACGCCCGCACCGGCACGGCGACGTCGCCACCGCCGCCGTCGTCGGCGTAGGTCGCGACGGTGCCGTTCGCCGCGAGGCAGCGGGCGGCGACCGCGGCGTTCGTCTGCGGGTCGACCTCGACGACCACGTCGACGCCGCCCGGGACGATCCGACGCACCTCGTCGCGCACGTCCTGGCGGCGGTAGTCGATGACGTGGTCCGCACCCGCCGCGGCCGCCGAGCTGCGCCTTCTGCGCGCTGCTGACGGTGGTGAGGACGGTGGCGTCGGACCAGCGTGCGAGCTGGATCGCCGCGTTCCCGACCGCGCCGGCACCTCCGGTGACCAGGACCGTCCGGCCCTGCAGGGTGCCCGGACCGAGCCGCAGCGGACCCTCCTCGCTCACGGTCAGGCAGCGGTGCGCGGTGATGAAGGGGATGCCGAGCGCCGCGCCGAGGTCGTACCGGTCGTCTGCAGGGAGGATCCCGTCCGGCAGCGTCGCGAGCCGGGTCTCGCGGACGAGGGTGTGCTCGCTGCTCGTGCCCCAGCGCCGCTTCCAGGCGGCCTCGTAGAGCCAGACGTCGAGCCCGAGCCACGACGCCGGGACCCCTTCGCCCACCGCCTCCACGACGCCGGCCCCGTCCTGGCCGGGGATCTGCGGCGGGTCCACCGGCGTGCCCGGCCCCCGCCCGGCGCGGGCCTTCCAGTCGGTCGGGTTGACCCCTGAGCGGTGCACCCGGACGCGGAGCTCGCCGGGACCGGGGTCGGGGACGGGCTCGTCGGTCAGCCTGAGGACCTCGGGACCGCCGGTCTCGGCGTAGACGACGCTGCGCATGGCCCGAGTCTGGCCGATGCCTTCGAGCGGTTCAGCGCAGGTCGCGGCGGCGGTTCACGAGGACCGGGAGGGCCGCCCGGACCCGGGCCACCTCGTCGAGGTCGAGCTCGGTGACGACGAGGTCGGGCTCGATCCCCAGCTGGGCGAGCACGGTGCCGTCGGGGCCGACCACGCAGCTGTGCCCGACCCCCGTCGGGGCGAGGCCGTTCCCGGCGGGCAGGAGCCCGCTGGCCAGCGGGTCGGCCTGGCCGGTCGCCACCACGAAGCAGGTGCTGTCGAGCGCGCGGGCCCGGGTCAGGAGCCGCCACTGCTCCACCTTGCCCGGTCCCGCGCCCCAGGACGCGGGCAGGCAGACGACCTCGGCACCACGGTCCGCGAGCGTGGTGAACAACCCCGGGAAGCGCACGTCGTAGCAGGTCGCCAGGCCCACGCCGATGCCGTCGACCCGGACGACGACCACCTCGTCGCCGGGGGCGACCGTGGCGGACTCGGCGAAGCCGAACGCGTCGTAGACGTGGATCTTGGCGTACGCGGCCTCGACGCCGGGCCCGGTCGCCAGCAGCGTGTTCGTGACCCGGCCGTCCGGGCTCGGGGTGAACATGCCCACGACCAGGACCACGTCGTGCCGCGCCGCGATCGCCCGGACACCGTCGGCCCAGGGACCGTCCAGCGGCTGGGCGATCTCGGCGAGGGGCAGGCCGAAGGCGCGCATGGTCGCCTCGGGGAACGTCACCAGCCGGGCGCCCGCCGCCGCCGCCCAGGCGGTCTGCTCGGCCACCAGCGCGAGGTTCTCCGCCAGGTCCGCCCCGGTCGTGACCTGCACCTGCGCCACCCGCAGCGTGCTCATGCCGCTCCCCCCGCCGCGGCTGCACCCTCTGCTGCTGCACCCTCTGCTGCTGCACCCTCTGCTGCGCTGACCCGCTCGACGTCGGCACCGCGGATGCCGAGCATGAACAGGATCGCGTCCAGGTAGGGCACCGACACCGTCGTGTCGGCCTGGGCCCGGACCACGGGCTTGGCGTTGAAGGCGATGCCGAGGCCGGCGGCCGCGAGCATGTCGAGGTCGTTCGCGCCGTCGCCGACCGCGACGGTCTGCGAGAGCGGCACACCCTCGGCCGCGGCGATCTCGGCCAGCAGCGCCGCCTTGCGGGGCCGGTCGACGACGGTTCCGAGGACCTCGCCGGTGAGGCGGCCGTCCCGGACCTCGAGGGTGTTGGCGTACGCGTGGTCGAGGCCCAGCTCGGCCTGCAGGCCGTCGGTGAACGGCGTGAACCCGCCGCTCACCACCCCGACCACGAAGCCGAGCCGCTTGAGCGTGCGGACGAACGTCCGTGCCCCGGGCGTCAGCCGGATCCGCGCGCGCACCCGGTCGATCGCCGCCTCGTCGAGCCCGGCCAGCAGCCGGACGCGCTCGCGCAACGAACCCTCGAAGTCGAGCTCGCCGGCCATCGCCCGGGCCGTGATGGCCGTGACCTCGGCCCGGCAGCCCGCCTCGTCGGCGAGCAGCTCGATGACCTCGTCGACGATCAGGGTCGAGTCGACGTCCATGACGACCAACCGCTTGGCCCGGCGCTCCAGACCGTTGACCTGCACGGCCACGTCGATCCGCTCGGCCTGCGCGACCGCGCCGAGCTCGCGCCGCATGGCCTCCACGTCGCCGGCGATGACGACGAGGTCGTACGCGGTGACGGGTTCGGTGGCGAGCCGCACGATCCGGTCGATGTTGCCGCCCGTCGCCGCGATCGCCTCGGCCACCGCCGCCAGCGACGACGGCGTGAGCGGGCGGCCGAGCACGGTCACGGCGTGCCGCATCAGCCCGGCGCGGCTCGAGGTCGCGGCGACGCGCTCGAAGTCGACCTTCATCCCGTGCGTGAAGCCCCAGAAGAGGACGTCCCGGACCAGGCTCGGGTCGGCCCCGTCGTCGGCCCCGTCGAGCCGGACCAGGACGTCGAGGGTCAGCCGCTCGCGCACGACGAGCTGCTCCATGTCCTCCAGGACCGCGCCGGCGTCGCCGAGCAGCTGCAGCAGCTGGCGCGTGAGGTCGGGCCGGTCGCGGCCCGAGACGCGGATGAGCAGCGGCAGCGCGGCGTCGGCAGCTGCGTCCGAAGTGCTCACGCGAACGTCCAGACGAGCAGCTCCGCCGGTGTCCGGGCGACGACCACGAGCGGCGTACGGACGTCGATCTCCAAGGCGTCGCCCGCGTCCAGCGAGCCGACGCCGTCGACCTCGGCCGCACCGGTGACCACCAGCGCGAAGGCCTTCCGGGCGGTCGGCAGCGTCCGCCGTCCGCCCGGCTCCAGCCGGGTCACCCACAGGGTGGTGCCACGGCTGCGGAGATCGACCACCGCCCCGGGCTCGCCCGACGCGACGGGGACCCAGCCGGTCGCGAGCGTGGACCCGTCGACCATGCCCAGCGCGTACGACGGCGACGTCCCGGCCTGGTCCGGGCGCAGCCAGGCCTGGAGGAAGCGCACGTCGGCACCGTCGGTCGCGCCCTCGGTGTGCGTCACCCCGGACCCGGCGCTGAGCCGCTGGACGGTGCCCGCGCCCGCCTTGCCCAGGTGGCCCGCGGAGTCGGCGTGGCGCAGCGTGCCGGTGACGACCCAGCTGACGATCTCGACGTCGCGGTGCGTGTGCTCGGGGTAGGCCGCGCCGGCGCGGACGGTCTCGTCGTTCAGGGCGACGAGCGGGCCGACGCCGACGTTCGCGGGGTCGTAGTGGTCGCCGAAGGAGAAGCTGTGGTGCGTCACCGCCCAGCCCTCGGCGGCCTCGGTCCGGGCTGGCGCCACGGTGGTGAACCGGTCGGCCGCCCGCCGCACCTCGACCCCCTGCACGGGCGCCATCATCTCCCGCCCGCTCGCGACCGCGCACCTACGCTTCGAGCATGGTCAGCCGTCCGGTCCCCGATCCCGTCGCGCCCGGCCAGGAGTCGGTGTGGGACTACCCCCGCCCTCCGGCCCTGCGCGCCGTGGACGACCTGGTGAGCGTGGTCCTGGGCGGCGTCGAGATCTGCGAGACGCGGACGAGCTTCCAGGTCCTCGAGACCTCGCACCCGCCGACCTGGTACCTGCCCCGCGACGCCTTCGTCGCCGGCGCGCTGCGCGAGGCGGGTGGCTCGTCGTTCTGCGAGTGGAAGGGCGAGGCCTCCTACCTCGACGTGCTCGGCGGCGGGCAGGTCGCACGACGCGCAGCCTGGTACTACCCCAGCCCGAGCGGCCGCTACGCCGCGCTGCGGGGCCACGTGGCGCTGTACCCCGGGGCGATGGACCGCTGCACCGTCGACGGGGAGCTGGTCGAGCCGCAGCCCGGCGGCTTCTACGGCGGCTGGATCACCGGCGCCGTGGCCGGGCCGTTCAAGGGCGGACCGGGCTCGCAGGGCTGGTGAGCCTCGCGTGGACGACACCTACCTCGAGCAGGTGCTGGCTCTCGTCGAGGCGGTCCCGCGCGGCACCGTGACCACGTACGGAGACCTCGCCGAGATGGTCGGTCGCGGCGGCCCGCGCCAGGTCGGGGCGGTGCTCGCGCGGCACGGGGCGGCCGTGGCGTGGTGGCGCGTGGTGCGGGCCGACGGACGTCCCGCCGCCGGTCTGGTCGAGCGTGCGGTGCCGCGGCTCGTGGACGAGGGCGTCGAGGTCCGCGACGGTCGGGTGCGGATGCTCCGGTCACGCTGGCGGCCGGGTGCCGACGAGCTCGCGCGGCTCCTCGCGGCGCCCGGTTGAGCCGTCTGCCGAAGCGGCCGGCAGCCCGTACGCGAGCTCGCCCGAGACGTTCCCGACGCCGACACGCATGTGCGAGGCTTGGATCGCTGTCGGTTGAGAGTCTGCGACGTGGTCAGTGCTACGGACGACGACCTCGGCCCCGGCCGACGGGACCGTCGTCCGGGCAGCAGTCGGGCCCGTGAGGTGCGGCCCCGGATGCCAGATCGCAAGGAGATGTTGCATGGCGCAGGGAACCGTCAAGTGGTTCAACGCTGAGAAGGGCTACGGCTTCATCGCCGTGGACGGCGGCGGACCCGACGTATTCGTCCACTACAGCGCGATCCAGACCAACGGGTTCCGGTCGCTCGACGAGGGCCAGCGGGTCGAGTTCCAGACGACCCAGGGTCCCAAGGGTCCGCAGGCGGACGCGGTCGTCGCGATCTGAGCCCGACCCGCGACCACTGGCACGACACCTCGAGAGCAGACCGGGGATGGTTCGGCACCGGAGCGGTGCCAAGACTTCCCCGTCGTCGTGCCGCGCTCCCCGCTGGGTAGCGTGTCCCCGACCCGCCCACGTCCCAGGAGGACACGTGCCGCACCGCTCGGACGACTGGATCAGCGACATCGACGCCGACGCCCCGCCGAGCGGCGAGGGGTGCGCGGAGTGCGAGAGCGCGGGCGGGTGGTGGTTCCACCTCCGGCGGTGCGCCGCGTGCGGGCACGTCGGGTGCTGCGACAGCTCGCTGGGCCAGCACGGCAGCGCCCACGCGGCCGAGACCCGGCACCGCTACCTGCAGTCCTTCGAGCCGGGCGAGGACTGGTTCTGGGACTTCAAGGAGCAGGGAGCCGGTGAGGGGCCGCGCCTCGCCGCCCCGCGCTCGCACCCGGACGCCCAGCCGACGCCGGGACCGGCCGAGCGCGTACCGGCGGACTGGCAGCAGCAGCTGCAGTCCGCCGGACGCGTCTAGAACTCAGTACGCGGGCTGGCTCGGGTCGATCTGGTCGACCCAGGCGCTGACGCCGCCGCCGACGTGCACGGCGTCGGCGAGCCCGGCGCCCTGCACGATCGCCAGCACCTCGGACGACCGGACGCCCGTCTTGCAGTAGAGGACGACCTGCTTGTCCTGCGGCAGCCGACCGAGCGCCTCGCCGGTCTGGAAGTCGCCCTTGGGGATCAGCACCGAGCCGGGGATCGCGTTGATGTCGCGCTCCACGGACTCGCGCACGTCGACGAGCAGGAAGTCCTTCTCGCCGCGCTCGCGCTCGTCCAGCCACTCCTCGAGCTGGCGGACGCCGATGGTGTGCCCGGCGACCGCGCTGGCCGCCTCGTCGGTGATCGCGCCGCAGAAGGCCTCGTAGTCGATCAGCTCGGTGATCGGCGTGCCGTTGGGGTCCTTGCGCAGCTTGAGCGTCGTGTAGGTCATCTCGAGCGCGTCGTAGACCATGAGACGCCCGATCAGGGGCTCGCCGATGCCGGTGATCAGCTTGATCGCCTCGGTGACCATGATCGACCCGATCGACGCGCAGAGCACGCCGAGCACGCCGCCCTCGGCGCACGACGGCACCATGCCGGGCGGCGGGGCCTCGGGGTAGAGGTCGCGGTACTGCGGCCCGTGCTCGGCCCAGAAGACGCTCGCCTGGCCCTCGAAGCGGAAGATGGAGCCCCAGACGTACGGCTTGTGCGAGAGCACAGCGGCGTCGTTCACGAGGTAGCGCGTCGCGAAGTTGTCCGTGCCGTCGACGATCAGGTCGTAGGAGGCGAAGATCTCCATGACGTTGTCGTTGTCCAGCCGGACGTCGTGGACGATCACGTCGACCAGCGGGTTGACCTCGGCGATGGACTCCTTGGCCGAGACCGCCTTGGACTTCCCGATGTCGGACTGGCCGTGGATGATCTGGCGCTGCAGGTTCGACTCGTCGACGGTGTCGAACTCGACGATCCCCAGCGTCCCCACGCCCGCCGCGGCGAGGTAGAGCAGCGCGGGGCTGCCGAGACCGCCGGCGCCGATCACCAGCACGCGGGCGTTCTTCAGCCGCTTCTGCCCGATCATGCCCACATCGGGGATGATCAGGTGGCGGCTGTAGCGACGGACCTCCTCGGTCGTCAGCTCTGCGGCGGGCTCGACCAGCGGTGGCAGTGCCACGGTTCCTCCTGCTCTCGTGCGGGCCCCGACGGACGGGGTCCTCGATCGTCTGGCGGAACGTCCTCCCCCAGCGACCTATTCCGTTCCCCGGACGGTGACAGCCCATCCCGGACCGCGTGTCACGGCCGATCAGCCGGAGAGAAAGGCCGTACATCTCCGTGCTGGAGGACGGACGGTGGACCTTCACGGGCGGGAGGCGGCCAGTGCTTCGCCGATCACCTGCGAGCGAGACTTGTCCTCGAGGGTTGCTCGGGCGTCGATGTCGGAGAGCTCGGCGGAGGTGAGCCGCAAGGCCACGACCTCCGACGGCTCGGACCCGCGTCCGGGTCGACCCCGTCCGCGCTTCTTCAGCTCCTGGGCGTCGTGACGGGCGGCTGCCTCGGCGGCCCAGGCGGTGATCTGCTCCTCGGTGACGGGAGCCCCGCCGATCGTCTCGACCTCGTCCGTCCGAACAGCGTCGTACGAAGACGTCGGCACGGTCGCCGACCTCAGGGGATCATCGCCTTGATCATCGTCGTCTGCTGCGTGACCCAGGCCGGGTCGAGCGGCCGGCCGCGTCCGGCGTCCTCGATGGCCCACAGCAGGTTCACCGTGCCGCGCACGACGACCCAGGCCCGGGCACGTTCCTCGTCGAGCCCGGCGGCGTCGACGACGGCGTAGAAGCGGTCGAGCAGCGCGTCGCGCACGCTGCCCCCTCCGCGCAGCTCGTCCTCGCGGTTCCAGAGCAGGGGTGCGACCTCGTACGCGGGATCGCCGGAGAGCGGCTTGGGGTCGATCACGAGCCACCCGTCGCCGCCGTCCGCTTCGCCGTCCTCCCGCAGGCTCGCCAGCACGTTGGCGTAGTGGAGGTCGGTGTGGACGAGCGTCCCGTCCGTGGTCGACGCACCGGCCAGCTCGTCCAGGTGCGCGCGCGCCTGCACGACGAACCGACGCGGCACCTGCGGGTGCTGCTCGACCGCGCGAAGCCTGCGGGACCAGTCGACGGCGGCCTCCGACAGCCGTTCCAGCTGCGGCAGGGCGCGGCGGTGGAGAGCCGGGTAGAGCCCGGCGACCACGACGCACGCGTCGACGGCCGGCAGCGACGACAGGTCGGTGGCGGCGTCGGCGCGCTCGAGCAGCAGGACGGATCTTCCGGGGTCCGCCCGCAGCAGCCGGACGGCCCCGTGCCCGGCCCAGGCCCGCAGCACGAGGTGCTCGTGCTCGGCCTCCGGGTGCGGCCAGCCCAGCTTGAGGGCCGCCGCACGACCGTCGGCGTCGCGGACCGGGACCACGAGCGCGGTCAGCCCGGCGCGCGGCGTCCCGTCCGGACGGAGGGCCCACTCCCCGAGCACCTCGTCGGCCAGGCGGGGCAGCCGGGAGCGCCACCGGTCCCAGCCGGGGCCGAGGTCGGTGCTCAGCAGGTCCGGCGGGACCAGCAGCCCACGGTCAGCCAAGCGGGCGCTCCTCCGCGCTCGCGTCGACGTAGCGGTGCCAGGACTCGGTGCGGTGGTCGACGACCCACCCCAGGGACAGGTAGAGCCCGTCGGCGTGGGTCGAGGAGTCCGCGTCGACCTCGAGCGACACCCGGTTGCGGTCGCGGCGGGCGGCGTCGGCCACGACCGTCCCGAGCAGCGCCTTGGCGACGCCCCGGCCCCGCGCCCGCCGGTGCACGCCGATGTAGTCGACGTAGCTCCCGTACGCGCCGGACGCGTCGGGCGGGGAGACCGAGCTGATCAGCGCGCCGCCGGGGAGCCACCCCTCGTCGAGCTCCACCTCCGCGATCCACCAGTGGTCCCAGCGGTGCCAGGGGTCCTCCTGCAGGCGCACGACGAACTCGGCGAACCCCTCGCGGTAGGAGTTGAAGTGGTCCGCGAAGGACTGCTCGAGCACGAGGTGGACCGTCTGCAGGTCCTCGGCGGTCGGCAGGCCGTTCGCGTGCTCCGCGACGCGCCGTACGCGGACGCCGGGGCGCGGTCCGGGCCCCACCTCGCCGGGGACGACGGGGCGCACCATCTGCAGCCAGGTCCGCACGCGGGTGTAGCCGGCCGCCGTGAGCCAGGCGCGCTGCCGGTCGTCGTCGGCGTCCGTGCCCGCGTCGAGCTGGGTCCGGGTCGCTCGCCGGAGCGCGGCGACCTGCGCGGCCGCCCCGTCGGCCCAGGCGAGCAGCGCCCGGGCGAGGAGGTCCTGCTCGGCAGCGTCCGGGGCGACCAGCACCGTGACCTCCGTGCGGCCGGAGGCGCGGTCGTGCACGACGCCCCACGCCACGACCCGACCCGTCGGGTCCACGACCAGGCGCTGCCGCCGCGTCCAGCTGGCCGGACCCACGACGAGCGCGGTCAGGGTCGCCACGTCGACCGGGGTGCTGCTGCCCGGGCGCCGGGTCGCCGCGAACAGGGCGGTCAGGGCGCCGACGTCGGCGTCGCCCGGCACGCGCGACGACCACCCGTCGGGCAGGACCAGCCGCTCGGACCTCGTCTGCGCAACCACCGGACGAGTCTGTCAGGTACGACCGGTCGGGCTCAGCGCCCGAGCGGTGCGAACCAGGTCGCGTCCGGCGGTTCGGGCAGAGCCGGCGGGTCGGGCGCGGCGAGCAGCTCGGGCGCGGCGCCCGGTCCGGGGGCCGTCGTCCGCGCGACGCGGGCGCGTCGGCCCTGCCACAGGATGAGCGCGACGGCGAGGGCGTGCACCACGAGGCCGGGGAGGAAGTCGGCCGGCGACCCGGTCGTGTCCTCGCCGACGAAGGAGTCGGTGTACCCGCCGTACGTGATCGTGAGGATGCCGACGCCGACGTTGTTCACGACGTGCATGGCGATCCCCGCCTCGAGCCCGCCGGTGCGCCAGTTGGCGAGGCAGGCGGCGACCGCGAGGGTGGCGATGCTCAGCAGCACCCACGGGTCCGGGCTGCCGTGGGCGGCGGCGAACAGGCCGGCGGACGCGACGGTGCTGACCACCAGGCCGGCCACCGGGCGGGCGAAGCACGACCCGAGGTTCTGCACGAGCCAGCCGCGGAACAGGTACTCCTCCCCCGCCGCCTGGAACGGCGTGACGACGACCGCCATGACGAGGAGCAGGACCCAGTGCGCCGGACGGCCGGGCTCGACCGGGTCGACGAACGACCCGACCCCGAGGTAGAGGACCCAGACGGGCGCGACGACGAGCAGGCACCGGGCCAGCCAACGCCACCGCAGCCCGCCCACCACCGAGGAGACCCAGCGCGGACGGACGCGGTGGGCGACGGCCACCGCACCCATGGAGACGACGATCAAGCCCGCGAGCAGGACGTCGGTGACGTTCGTGGAGATCGGGCTGAACTCGTCGTCGAGGCTGCCGACCCAGGCGTCGGGCAGCAGCGCGTCGAGGCCCGCGTACGCGCCGAAGACCACGACGAACCACACCACGAGCAGCCCCACGAGCACCGCGAGCGACAGCAGCGGACGCCACCACCGCCAGCCCGGTCCGCGCAGCAGCTGGTGGTAGACGACGGGGTGCTCGGGCACCAGGTCCGGGCGCGTCCGACGCCGTCGGCGCTCGAGCCGTCCGTCGACGGGCGGCAGGTCGAGGCTCCACACGCGGGCCACCCTCTCATCCCCGCACCCGCGCGGTAACGAACGCAACGGTTGCGTGACGCGCCCGCGCGGGGCTCGCCAAGCCCCGGCCGGGACGCAAGGATGCGGAGCACTGGCCGTCGGGGCGTCCCGGGGCCGACCCCTGCGACCGGAGGCCCCATGAGCACCTCGACCGTCCGACCCGGGCTGCGTGGTGAGCTCTGGCGCCGCAAGCCCGTCGGCGAGAGCGCGAACCCCCACGGGCCCCAGCTCGAGCGCACCATCGGCACGTTCCAGCTGACGATGTTCGGCGTCGGCGCGACGATCGGGACCGGCATCTTCTTCGTGCTCGGCCAGGCCGTGCCGGAGGCCGGTCCGGCGGTGATCGTCTCCTTCGTGCTCGCGGGGATCGCGGCCGGGCTCGCGGCGCTCTGCTACGCCGAGCTGGCCTCGTCGGTGCCCGTCTCGGGCAGCACCTACTCGTACGCGTACGCCACGCTCGGCGAGGTCGTCGCCATGGGTGTCGCGGCCTGCCTGCTGCTCGAGTACGGCGTGTCGACCGCCGCGGTCGCCGTCGGCTGGTCGGGCTACCTCAACGAGGCCGTGACGAACATCTCCGGGGTGTC
Organism: uncultured Actinomycetota bacterium; assembly: GCA_963762775.1. Classification (GTDB taxonomy): domain Bacteria; phylum Actinomycetota; class Actinomycetes; order Propionibacteriales; family Propionibacteriaceae; genus Microlunatus. The sequence goes on along the minus strand of CAVXMD010000013.1, from coordinate 73,178 downwards.
CCTGCCGCAGGCCCTGCTCGCCGCGCCCTTCGCCAAGGGCGACGGCGCGACCGGGATCATCAACCTGCCGGCCGTCATCCTGGTCGGGCTCTGCATGCTGCTGCTGATCCGCGGCGCGAGCGAGTCGGCGCGGCTCAACGCGATCATGGTCGTGATCAAGCTGACCGTGCTGCTGATGTTCGTGGTCATCTCGTTCACCGCGTTCCAGGGCAGCAACTTCACCGACTTCGCCCCGCTGGGGAAGGCGGCGATCGGCACCGCGGCCGGCACGATCTTCTTCTCCTTCATCGGGCTCGACGCCGTCTCGACCGCGGGCGACGAGGTCAAGGACCCGCAGAAGACCATGCCGCGCGCGCTCATCGCCGCCCTGATCATCGTCATCGTCTTCTACGTGCTGGTCGCCTTCGCCGCCCTCGGCACCCAGCCCTGGACCGAGTTCGCCGGGCAGTCCGAGGCCGGTCTGGCCAAGATCCTCGAGAACGTCACGGGCACCACCGTCTGGGGCACGATCCTGGCGCTCGGCGCGGTGATCTCGATCTTCTCCGTCACCCTGGTGACGCTCTACGGCCAGACCCGCATCCTCTTCGCGATGGGCCGCGACGGGATGCTGCCGCCGGTCTTCGCAAAGGTCAGCCCCCGCAGCGGGACGCCCGTCAACAACACGGTCATCGTCGCGATCGTCGTGGCGCTGCTGGCCGCGTTCGTGCCGCTGGACTACCTCATCGACGTCGTGTCGATCGGGACGTTGACGGCCTTCGTGATCGTCTCGCTGGGCGTGATCATCCTTCGGGTGCGGGAGCCGAAGATCCCGCGCGGGTTCAAGGTCCCGGGCTACCCCGTGACCCCGGTGCTGTCGATCATCGCCTGCGGCTACATCCTGTCGAGCCTGCACTGGATCACCTGGGTGGTCTTCGCCGGCTGGGTGATCGTCTTCCTCGCGTTCTACATGTTCTACGGCCGCAAGCACTCCGTGGTCGGCAAGCTGCAGCGCGGGGAGATCACACCCAACGAGCTGCCCGCCCCCACCAAGGAGCACTGAACCGCCGTGACCGTCGTCGTCGGATACACCCCGGGCAAGGGCGGACGCGGCTCGCTGGACCTCGGCCTGCAGCTCGCCCACGCGCTCGACGAGCCGATGGCCGTCGTCACCGTCGTCCCGCGGCAGTGGAGCACCCCGTCGATGGCGAAGGTCGACGCCGAGTACGGGCAGTACGCGGCGCAGGTCGGGCAGGAGGCGGAGCGCCAGGCCCGGGCGTACCTGACCGACACCACCGTCAAGGTCGACGTCAGCTACTCCGCCGTCACCGGCCGGTCGATCGCGGGCGCGCTCCTCGACGCCCTGGAGGGCCTCGACGCGAGCGTGCTCGTCCTCGGCTCGTCGAGCGACGGCCAGGTCGGCCGGGTGGTCGTCGGGTCGACCGCCGACAAGCTGCTGCACAGCGCACCGGTGCCGCTGGCGATCAGCCCGCGGGAGTTCCGGTCGGTCGCCGCCGAGGGCGTGACCAAGGTGACGTGCGCGTTCTCCGACTCCGAGTCGTCGGTCGCGGTCGTCGGACGGGTGCGGGCGCTGGCCGACACCTTCGGCGTCCCGCTGCGGGTCGCGAGCTTCGGCGTCCGGGGGGCGACCATGTTCCCGCCGCTCGGCGGCATCTCCGCGGAGGACTCGGTCCTCGACTCCTGGGCCGACGAAGCCGCGGCCGCGCAGCGCCGGCTCGTCACCGAGGGGGTCGTCGACGCGGCGACCGAGCAGGTCACCGCGACCGGCGCGACCTGGAGCGACACCCTGGCCTCCGTCCCGTGGCAGGCCGGCGAGGTGCTTGCCCTCGGCTCGTCCTCGATGGGCCCGCTCTCCCGCGTGTTCCTGGGCTCGCGCGCGACCAAGCTCATCCGGCACGCACCGGTCCCGGTGGTCGTGCTGCCCAGCGCCGGCTGACCCGTACGGCCCGAACTCGACCCCGACGGAACTCCACCCGGCCCAGCCCCGCCCAACCCGAAGAAAACGCTGACTCCGTCCAGCCTCGGGTGCAGCAGGAGCGTCGCTAGTCAGCGGTTCCTGCGGAACCGGGGTGACCCCGAGGCCTGGGCTGGGGTCGAGACGCGGATCAGCGCATGCGTACGGACAGGCAGGTCACGCACCCCTCGAGGCGCTCGAACTCGGTGATGGGCACGGTCACGACCTCGAGGCCACGCGCGGCGTAGAGCTCGGCGGTGCGCGGCGCGTCGGCGGACATCAGCACGGCGCCCCCGCCGAGGTCGACGACCGCGGTGCCGTGCGCCTCCGGCACGGCGAGGAAGGACGGGAACGCACCCGGGTCGTCGACCAGCGGCTCGTAGCCGACGACCGTGCCGTCGGGCAGGGCGGTGACGGCCGACTTGAGGTGCAGCACCTTCGTCACGGGCACGGGGACGACCCGACGCCCGTACGGCTCGACCAGCGCGGCGAGCTGGCGGATCCCCTCCTCGTCCGTCCGGGTGCCGAGGCCGACGTAGAGGACGTCGCCGACCTCGAGGACGTCGCCACCGTCGAGGTGGCCCGGGGGCGAGACCAGCCCGACGTCGAGCGTGAGGCCCGCCGCCGCGAGCCGCTCCAGGCCGGCGGCCGTGCTGGGCAGCTCGCCGCGCCGCGACGGCGCCCCCGGCGAGGTCAGGACCGCCAGGCGGTCGACGACCACGAGGGCGTCCTCGACGAACACCCCGTCCGGGTGCTCCGGCGCCGCGTCGATCTCCACGACGTCCCAGCCCCGTCCGCGGAACGCCGCCACGTAGCCCTCCCACTGGCGGTGGGCCAGCCCGGCGTCGACACCGACGCGCTCGAGGTGGGTCAGCTCGCCCTCGGCCAGCCGGGGCGACGGCGGGCGGACGACGATCAGCGGCAGCGAGGGCACGGGACCACTCTGGCAGGATCGGCGCCGTGGACCACGGCGTGGAGGACTCAGCGGCGCCCGGGCCCGCCCCGTTGGTGACGCGCCTGCACGACGCCGCCCGGGCCGCCGCGCTGCTCCCCGGCGTCACGGTGCGCGACCTGCAGGCCGACGAGATGCGCGAGGCGTCCGCGCTGCTGGCCGAGGTCTGGCGGACCTCCCCCCGGGAGAGCCCGATGGAACCCGGCCTCCTGGTCGCGCTCGGCTTCGCCGGTGGCTACGTCAGCGGTGCCTTCGACGCCGACGGCGCGATGGTCGGGACCTGCGCCGCCCTGCTCGGCTCGGCACCCGGCGCGTCCGTCGGCAGCCTGCTGCACTCCCACGTCGCCGCGGTCCGCGCCGGCGGCCCGCGCGGCACCGGCACCGCGCTCAAGCTCCACCAGCGGGCCTGGTGCGCCGAGCGCGGCATCGGCGTCGTGGCCTGGACGTACGACCCCCTGATCGCCCGCAACGCCTGGTTCAACCTCGGGCGCCTCGGCGCACACGTGCAGGACTACCTCGTCGACTTCTACGGGCCGATGGACGACGGCCTGAACGCGGGCGAGGAGAGCGACCGGCTGCTCGTGCACTGGCCGGTCGAGCCCGAGGTCGTCGTCCCGCCCGCCGAGCCCGAGCGGCCGCACGCCGCGCTGGTCGTCGGTGACGGCGGCCTCCCGAGGACCGACCCGCACGTCCCCGTCGACGCCGACGCGGTGACCCTCGCCGTCCCGGCCGACGTCGAGGCGCTCCGGGCCGACGCCGCCAGCCGGGGTACGGCCTCGCGCTGGCGGGCCGCGTTCCGGGACGCGTACGCCGACCTGCACGAGCAGGGCTGGCGGGTCCGCGGCTTCGTCCGCGACGGTCACTACGTCCTGCGGAGGTCCTGATGAGCGGTCTGCACGTCGACGCGGTGGTCCTGCACCTCGTACGACTGCCCCTGGTGTCGCCGTTCACGACGTCGTTCGGCACCGAGACCGAGCGCCTCGCCCTGCTGCTGGAGGCGCGCACCACCGTGCTCGTCGGAGGAGACGCCCGCGAGGTCACCGGCTGGGGCGAGTGCGTCGCGCAGGAGGAGCCGACCTACTCCAGCGAGTACGTGGCCGGCGCGCAGGCGGTCCTCGTCGACCACCTGCTGCCCCGCCTCTTCGCGTCCCAGCGGGAGCGCCTGCTGAGTGCCGAGACGGTTGCCGAGGTGCTCGCGCCGGTGGTCGGGCACCCCATGGCCAAGGCCGCGCTGGAGATGGCGCTGCTCGACGCCCAGCTGCGGGCGTCGGGGACGTCCTTCGCCGACTACCTGGGCGTGACCGTCGACCGCGTCCCCTCGGGCGTCTCGGTCGGCATCCAGGACAGCGTGCCGGAGCTGCTGGACGTGGTGGAGGGCTACCTCGACCAGGGCTACCGCCGGATCAAGCTCAAGATCAGGCCGGGCACGGACGTCGAGCCCACGCGGGCGGTGCGGGAGCGGTTCGGCGACATCCCCCTGCAGGTCGACGCGAACGCCGCGTACACCCTGGCCGACGCCGCGCACCTGCGCCGGCTCGACGCCTTCGACCTCCTGCTGGTCGAGCAGCCGCTGGCCGAGGACGACCTGCGCCAGCACGCGCTGCTCGCCCGCCAGCTGCGGACCCCGGTGTGTCTCGACGAGTCGGTCGTCTCCGCGGCGCGGGCCGCCGACGCCCTGGCGATGGGCGCGGCGAGCATCGTCAACATCAAGCCGGGTCGCGTCGGCGGCTACCTCGAGGCCCGCCGGATCCACGACCTGTGCCGCGCCTCGGGGGCGGCCGTGTGGTGCGGCGGGATGCTCGAGACCGGCCTCGGCCGCTCCGCGAACGCCGCCCTGGCCGGCCTGCCCGGCTTCACGCTCACCGGGGACATCTCCGGCTCCGACCGCTTCTACGCCGAGGACGTCACCGAGCCCGTACGGATGGTCGACGGCTGGGTCGCCGTGCCGCGCGAGCCGGGCGTCGGGCCGGTCCCGGACCCCGACCGGCTGGCCGCGACGAGCGTCGGGCGGCGGGTCGTCGAGGCGCCTTGAGCCCGGGCGACGCCGTGCTCGTCCGGGTCGAGGACCGCACCCTCGCCCTGACGAACCTCACCAAGCCGCTCTACCCCGGCGGCTTCACCAAGGGCGAGGTCGTCGACTACTACGCGCAGGTCGCCGCGACGATGCTGCCGCACGTCCGCGACCGGGCCCTGACCCGGCTGCGCTTCCCCGGTGGGGTGCCCGCCGGGATGCTCGTCCCGGACACCGGCGGGACGACTCCGCTGGCGGCCGGGTCCTTCTACGAGAAGAACGCCCCCGTCGGGACGCCGGACTGGGTGCGCCGTCAGCCGGTGCGCACGAGCGAGGGCGTGATCGACTACGTCGTCGCCGACGAGACGGCCACGCTGGTCTGGCTGGCGAACCTCGCCGCCCTCGAGCTGCACGTCCCGCAGTGGACGCTGGGCAGCGGTGTCCCCGGCCCCGACGGCGTGCTCGACCTGCCGGGCGAGGAGCCGGCGGCGGGCGAGCCGCTGGCCGACCGGCTCGTGGTCGACCTCGACCCGGGCGCCGGGATGGACGTGCTCGACTCCGCACGCGCGGCGCTCCTCGTGGCCCAGGTGCTGGCCGACGACGGGCTGGTCCCCGTGCCGCAGACCTCGGGCAGCAAAGGCGTCCAGGTGTACGCCGCACTGGCGCCCTGCCGCGCCCGGGACGCCTGGGCGTACGCCAAGCGCCTGAACGTCGCGATGGCGAAGGCGCGCCCGGACTTCTTCGTCTCCACGGTGTCGGTGGCGCAGCGGCGCGGGCGGATCTACGTCGACCACAACCAGGACCTGCCCGCCCGCAACACCATCGCGCCCTACTCGCTGCGCGGCCGCGCCGAGCCGTCCGTGGCCACGCCGCTCGGCTGGGAGGAGCTCGCCGCGGCGACCGCCCCGGAGGACCTGCGCTTCTCCCCCGCCGACGTGCTGGAGCGGGTCGTCGCGCACGGCGACCTCGCCGCCGACCTGCTGGTCGACGACCGCCCGCCGTTGCCGAGCGCCTAGCGGACCCGGCTCGCCGGCGCGGAGGACAGCCGGCGCCAGAGCTCGGCGGGGTTGCGGACGGGCGGGTCGAAGACGACGTCCACCGCGGTCACGCCGTCGGCGGCGAGGCACACGAGCCGGGCGCCGCGGGTCGTCAGCCCGGTCACCGACACCGACGACGGCCGTGGGACGCCGTGCGCCGCCGCCAGCAGCGAGAGGTCGTCGGCGTGGTCACGCTCGAGGTGCTCGGCGAGCCGAGGCCCCCGGGCGAGCAGCCAGTCCGGCCGGGCGTCCGCGAGGTCGGCGGGCGTGACCGGGACGCTGCCGGCGTCCGGGAGCCCGACGACCAGCGCGTCCAGCCGCAGCGGGACCACCCGGAGCAGACGCGCGTCCACCGGCCCCGCGATGCAGCCGCGGTGCGCCTCGAGGGTCCCGACCAGCCCGGGCGCGTCCACGGCGAGCACCATGGCGCCGGTCGTGCCGGTGCAGCGCACGACCCCGACGCCGGGTATCGCGACCCGGCAGCTCAGCGGGGTCCCGGGAGCGAAGAAGCGGTCGGGGTCCGAGGGGACGAGGTAGGGCTGGGTACCCGCCGAGAGCAGGCCCACCGTCGTCGGGACGACGTCCGCCACCCCGTCGAGGCGCTCGCAGGTCGACCCGTGACTGGTCGCCAGGACCGTCCGCGCCACCACCCCCGCGTACGTCGTCGTCCGCTCGTCCATCCCGTACTCCTTAGGCAAGCCTTACCTCAGTGACCTGGCACGCTAGCACCTCGTGACCACCGTGACGACGACGAGCCCGACGACGAGCCCGACGACGTCGCCGCTGCGCGACCTGTGGCGCCACCACCGCCGCTACCGCCCGCGCATGGTCGCCGCCGTCGCGGCGACGACCGTGAACACCGCCGCCGACGTGCTGCCCGAGCTGCTGCTGGGCGTCGCGGTCGACGTCGTCGTCCGCGGGGCCGACTCGTTCGCGGCCACCGTCTTCGGCGTGGAGGGCCGCTTCGCCCAGCTCGTGCTCGTCGCCGTCCTCAACGTCGTGGTCTGGGTGATCGAGTCGGCCACCGACTACGCGGCCTCGCTGCTGTGGCGTGGGCTCGCCCAGGCCGTGGAGCACGACCTGCGCGTGGAGACGTACGCGAACGTGCAGGAGCTCGACGTCTCCTGGCACGAGGGTTCGGCGCCGGGCCGGGTGCTCTCGGTCGTGAGCGACGACGTCAACCAGCTCGAACGGTTCCTCGACACCGGCGCGCGCGTCATCCTCCACACGTTCTGGACGGTGGTCTTCGTCGGGGCCGTGTTCGCGGCGACGTCGTGGACGATGACGCTGCTCGCCTTCCTGCCGGTGCCCGTGATCGTCGTGGGCTCGATCGTCTTCCAGCGCCGCCTCGAGCCGCTGTACGCCGCCGTCCGGGCGCGGGCCGGCGACGTCAGCGCGACGATCTCGACGAACCTGAGCGGGCTCACGACGATCAAGGCCTTCACCGCCGAGGCCCGCGAGGTCGAGCGGGTCCGCGACGTCTCGGGCGCCTACCGCGACGCGAACGTCACCGCGATCCGCTGGTCGTCGGCCTTCGTCCCCCTGATCCGGATGGCGATCCTCGCCGGCTTCACCTCGACGCTGCTGCTCGGCGGCTGGCTCGTGATCAACGGGCGGCTGGAGGTCGGCCTCTACACCGTCCTGGTCTTCATGACCCAGCGCCTGCTCTGGCCGCTGACCGACCTCGGCGAGACCCTCGACCTCTACCAGCGGGCGATGGCGTCGACCCGACGCATCTTCGCCCTGCTGCGCGAGCGCGGCCAGCAGCAGCCCGGGACGGGCACGCTCGATCGCCCGGCTCGCGGCGGGCTCGAGCTCCGCGGGGTGCGGTTCGGCTACGCCGACGGGCCCGACGTCCTGCGCGGCCTCGACCTCGTCGTGCCGCCCGGCCAGACCCATGCGGTCGTCGGCACCACCGGGGCCGGGAAGTCGAGCCTGCTGCGCCTCGTGCTCCGCTTCTCCGACCCGCGCGAGGGCCAGGTGCTGCTCGACGGCCGCGACGTGCGCGAGCTGGGCTGGGACGCGCTGCGCGGCGCGATCGGCTACGTGAGCCAGGACGTCTTCCTCTTCCACGGCACGGTCCGCGACAACCTCGCGTACGGGCGGATCGACGCGACCGACGAACAGGTGCGCGAGGCGGCGCGCCAGGCCGAGGCCGACGCGTTCATCACGGCGCTGCCCCAGGGCTACGACACCGTGGTCGGGGAGCGCGGCCAGACGCTGTCCGGCGGGCAGCGGCAGCGGATCGCGCTCGCCCGGGCGATCCTGCGCGACCCGGCGCTGCTGGTCCTCGACGAGGCGACCTCGGCCGTCGACACCGAGACCGAGGCGGCCATCCAGCGTTCGCTGGCCGCCGTGACCGCCTCGCGCACCGCTCTCGTGGTGGCGCACCGGCTTTCCACCGTGCGCGACACCGACCGGATCTGGGTGCTGGCCGACGGCCGGGTCGCGGAGGCCGGCTCGCACGACGAGCTGGTCGCGGCGGGCGGGATGTACGCCGGCCTGTGGGCCGTGCAGACCGGCGAGGCGGCCGGGGCGGGCGCGGCCGGTCGTTAGGGTTGGCGGATGCCGAGCGCGTCGCAGACCGAGCCGCTGACGGAGGAGCCCACCGCGCGCACGACCCGCCTCCCCCGCGACCAGCGCCGCGCCTCGCTGCTCGACGCGGCGAACGAGGTGTTCACGACCCGCGGCTACCACGCGGCCGCGATGGACGACATCGCTGCGGCGGCCGGGGTCAGCAAGCCGGTGCTCTACCAGCACTTCGACTCCAAGCTCGACCTCTACCTCGCGCTGCTCGACCTCGCCTGCGACTCCCTGGTCGACGTGGTGCGCGACGGGCTCGACTCGACCGACCACAACGCCGACCGGGTCGTCGCGGCGATGGGCGCGTTCTACGACTTCGTGTCGTCGACCAGCGGGGAGTTCCGCTTCGTCTTCGAGTCCGACCTCACCGGGGACGGGAGGGTCCAGGAACGGCTCTGGCAGGTCAACACCGAGGTCGCCGACCTGATCGCCGCGGTCATCGCCGAGGACACCCGGCTGCCGCCCGAGCAGTCGCAGCTGCTCGCCATCTCGCTCGTCGGGCTCGCCCAGGTCGGCGCCCGCTACTGGGTCTCCGACCGCAGCGCCTCGATCGGCCTCGAGCAGGCCAAGCAGCTCGTCAGCACCCTCGCCTGGCGGGGGATCAGCGGGTTCCCGCTGCACGGCTCGCGCGAGGCGTGAGGCCCTCCCCCGGCTCGGCGGTCGGGCAGCCGCGCACCCTACGGACACCCGCACAGGTTGGGCGGTGTGCGTCTGGCCGGGAGGTGTGCGGCTGGCCACCGCCGAAGCCCGGGACGACGACGGCCCGCGTACGCCGGGGGCGTACGCGGGCCGTGCTCGTCCTTCGCCGGGGCTAGCCCCGCTGGAGCGTGGTCGCGCCGGTCATGATCGCCACCGCCTCGGTGGGTGTGTGCGACTTGGGCGTGATGACGCCGGCGCACCCGCCGAGACGGGCGATGTGGATCCGGTCGGCCACCTCGAACACGTTCGGCATGTTGTGGCTGATGAGGATGACCGGCAGGCCCTTGGCCTTGATCTGCTGGATCAGGTTCAGCACCTGACCGGTCTCCTTGACGCCGAGCGCCGCGGTCGGCTCGTCGAGCACGACGAACTTGGTCGCGAACGTCGCCGCCCGGGCCACCGCCACCGCCTGGCGCTGACCGCCCGACAGGGTCTCGACGGCCTGGCCCATGTTCTGCACGGTCGCGATGCCCAGGTTGGCCATCGACTTGCCGGCCGCGTCCTTCATGCCCTTCTTGTCGAGCATCCGGAACACCGACCCCAGCACCCCGGCCCGACGCTGCTCCCGACCGAGGAACATGTTGGCCGAGATGTCGAGCGCCGGGGCGACCGCGAGCGTCTGGTACACGGTCTCGATGCCGGCGCCCCGAGCGTCCTGAGGGGTCTTGAACGCGATCTCCTGACCGTCCAGGTACAGCTGGCCGGAGTCGGGCGTGGCGGCACCCGTGCAGGCCTTGATCAGGGTCGACTTGCCCGCGCCGTTGTCGCCGATGATCGCCAGGATCTCACCGGGGTAGAGGTCGAGGTCGACCCCGTCCAGGCCGATGACCTTGCCGAACGTCTTGATCAGCTTGCGTGCCGACAGCACGGTCTGGCTCGGGTCGACGATGCCCTGCTGGACGGCGTCGAGGTCGACGCCGTTGACCGTGCCGTAGCCGGCCTCGTTCTGGGTCGTGCTCATGACTTGACCTTCCGGATCCACTGGTCGACGGCGACGGCCACGATGACGAGGACGCCGGTGGCGAACACGCGCCACTGGTCGTCCACCCCGGCCAGGCTGAGACCCAGGCGGAAGGCGTAGACGATCAGGGCGCCGATGATGGTGCCGATGATGGCGCCGCGGCCGCCGAACAGGCTCGTGCCGCCGATGACCACGGCGGTGATGCTCTCCAGGTTGGCCTCGGTCAGCGCGTTCGGGCTGGCGCTGCCCGCACGGCCGATCTGCAGCCACGCCGTGACTCCGTAGAGCAGTCCGGCCACGGTGTAGACGCTCAGCAGGACCCGGTTGACCCGGATCCCGACCAAGCGGGCCGCCTCGAGGTCGTTGCCGACCGCGTAGACGTGCCGGCCCCATTTCGTCTGGCTCAGCGCGAAGCCCACGATGATCGCCATCAGCGCGACGATGATCACGCCCGTGGTGAGGCGGAAGCGGCCGAACTGGATCACGGTGCCGGCCCAGTTGACCGAGTCCGGCAGCGCGGTGGACTGGATGTTCGAGCCACCCGAGTAGAGCAGCCCGGCCGCGAGGAAGATGCTCAACGTGCCCAGGGTGACGATGAACGGTGGCAGGTTGATCCGGGTCACGAGGAACCCGTTCAGCGCTCCGCCCGCGGTCCCGACGGCGATCCCGATCAGGATCGCCAGCGGGCCCGGCACGCCGCCGGACGACGCGAGGCTGGCCATGATCAGCATGGAGAACACGGTCAACGCACCGACCGAGAGGTCGATGCCGGCGGTGAGGATGATCAGCGTCTGACCGATGGCCAGCGCGGCGATGATCGCTGTCTGCTGGAACAGGATCGAGAGCGCCTGCGGCTGCAGGAACCGCGGGTTGATGATCGAGAAGACGATGATCGCGAGGATCAGCACGAGCAGCGGGCTGAGCGCCGGCTGCCCGTGCAGGACGTGCTGGATGCGTTGGGCCGGAGACTGGCGGCGGAGCGCGAACTGCTCGGCCGCGCTCACGGGCGCGGTGGTGGTTGCAGTGGACACGAGGCTTCCTTGCCTTCAGAGGGCGGTGGTTCGAGAAACCGGTGCGGCAGGTCTAGCAGACGCGCCGCACCGGGGGGAAGGGGCCGGTCCCGCCTCGGCGGCACCGGCCCCGTCCCTCAGAGATCAGCCCCAGCAGATCTGCGAGGCAGCCTCGGAGGTGATGCTGTCGAGACCGTCGACCGGCTTGTCGGTCACCAGCGCCACGCCGGCGTCGAGGAAGGTCAGGCCCGGGGTGACGGCCGGCTTCTGGCCGCCGTCGGCGATCGTCTTGATCGACTGCACGCCCAGCTGGGCCATCTTGACGGGGTACTGCTGCGCGGTCGCGCCGATGATGCCGGCCTTGACGTCGGCGATACCGGGCGAGCACCCGCCGTCGACCGAGACGATGGTCGCGGTCACGCCCGCGGCCTTCAGGGCCTCGGCGGCACCGGCCGCGGCCGGCTCGTTGATCGTGTAGACGAGGTTGATGTCCTTGGTCTTGGACAGGCACGTCTCCATGGCCGACTTGCCCTGGTCCTGGGCGCCCTGGGTGGGCTCGTTGCAGGCGATGGTGTAGCTGCCGCCCTTGCCACCGGTGTAGCTCCCGGTCTTGGCCTCGTCACCGTTCTTCATGGCGTCGACGGTGTCGATGCCCATGCCGGTGAGGAAGCCCTGGTCACGGCCGTAGTCGACCGAGACGACCTTGTCGTTGTAGAGGTCGAGCAGCGCGATGTTGGCGGGCTTGCCGTCCTGCTTCGCCGCCGCCCACTTGCCGATCTCCTCGCCGGCCTGGAAGTTGTTCGTGGCGATGGTGAGGTCGACGGTGTCGGCCGGGTCCGGCGGGGTGTCCAGGGCGATGACGTACAGGCCCTGCTTGCGCGCCTGCCCGATCGCCGAGTTCACGCCCGGCCCGTTCGGGGTGATGAGGATGCCCTGGTCGCCGCGGGCGACGGCGGCCTCGATCGCCTTGATCTGCCCGTCCTCGTCGCCGTCGGCGGCACCGGCGGCGTAGGTCAGGCTGACCCCGTCCTTGGCCGCCTCGTCCTCGGCGCCCTTCTTCATGGCGAGGAAGAAGGGGTTGGTCGAGGTCTTCGTGATCAGCGTGACGGCGGTCTTGCCACCACCGCTGCCACCACCGCTCGAGTCGGAGCCCGGGCTGGCCGAGCCGCCGCACGCGCTCAGCGTCAGCGACGCCGCCGCGGCCAGCACGACGCCGGCCGCGAGGCCTCGGCGCCGGCCCTGCAGGAGAGTGGAGAACTTCATTGGACGTGATCCCTTCGTTGGAACGACGCACCGCGAGTCACTTGACAACGGTGTCAGGCCTATTTCTAAGATGTTCTCAGTCGCCGTGTCAACCCCGAACAGATAACGGTTCGGCCGATACGGTCACCGGAAGAAGGAGGTGCTCGTGACCGAAGCCCCGCAGTCCCGCCCCCCACGGGTCCGGGCGACCATCCGCGACGTCGCCGCGCTCGCCGGTGTCGGCATCAAGACGGTGTCCCGGGTGATCAACCACGAGGCGAACGTATCGGTCGCCACCCGTGAGCGTGTGCAGAACGCCGTCGTGGCGCTGAACTTCACGCCGAACCAGGGCGCGGGCGCGCTCCGCCGTGGCGACCGGAAGACGCTCACCCTGGGCCTCCTCCTCGACGCCGTGGACAACCCATTCTCGGCGGCCATCCACCGGGCTGTCGAGGCTGCGGCGTGGAATCGTGACACAGCTGTGTTCGGCGCGAGCTTCGGCGAGGACCCCGCACGCGAGCGCGCGCTGGTCGAGGCGTTCACCCGCCGGCGCGTGGACGGGCTGATCCTCACGACCGTCTCCGACGACCACACCTACCTGCGCACCGAGCTCGAGCAGGGCGTCCCGGTGGTGTTCATCGACCGCCCGCCGCGCGGCCTCGAGGCCGACACGGTGCTGACCGACAACCACGAGGCCTCCAGGACCGCCGTGCGCCACCTGCTCGACCACGGGCACCGGCACGTCGCGTTCATCAGCGACGACCTCGGGGTCTCGACCGCCCGTGAGCGGCACCTCGGCTACACCGAGACCCTGGCGGCCGCGGGTGTTCCCGTCGGACCGGTGCTCACCGGCGTCCGTTCGGTCGAGGCGGCGTACGACGCCGTGACCGCCCTGCTCGCCGGACCCGACCGTCCGAGCGCGCTGTTCACCAGCCAGAACCTCGTCACGATCGGCGCGATCCGCGCGCTGCACGACCTCGGGCTGCAGCACGAGGTCGCCCAGATCGGCTTCGACGACGTGTTCCTCGCCGACATGCTGGAACCGGCCCTCACCGTGGTCGCCCAGGACCCGGCCGAGATGGGCCGCGTGGCGGCCGCCCGGGTGTTCGCCCGGCTCGACGGTGACGACTCCCCCGCCGCGACGTCCGTCGTCGCGGCCCGGCTCGTGGTCCGAGGTTCCGGGGAGATCCCGCCTCGGCGCTGAGGGGAGGGTTCAGCCGAGCAGGCGACGGAGCGAACCGCCTGTGAGCAGCCCGCCGTCGACCGGGAGGGCGTGGCCGGTGATCCACGCGGCGTCCTCGCTCGCCAGGAACGCGATCGCCGCGGCGACGTCCTCCGGCCTCCCCACCCGCTCGAGCGGGTAGAGCCCCCGCAGCGCGTCCGCCCCGCCGGGCTGGTCGTCCCACACCCGGGTCGCGACCGTCGCGGGGAGGACGGCGTTCACGCGCACCCGGGGCGCAAGGTCCACGGCCAGGTTGGCGACGAGCGAGACGACGCCCGCCTTGGCCGCGGAGTACGGCTCGCTGCCGAGCGCGACGACCGCGTTCACCGAGCCGACGACCACGACCGCGGGTCCGGCGTCCCCGGCCCGCAGCAGCGGGGCGGCCGCACGGCAGGTGCGGACGACGCCGAGCAGGTTGAGCTCGAGGACCTCGGTCCACACCGCGTCGTCGGTCTCGGCGAACGAGGGGTGGGCACGGTCGCCGCCCGCGACGTGGACGAGGACGTCGAGCCGGTCGAGGCCGCCGAACGCCTCGGTCACCGAAGCGGTCGAGGTGACGTCGAGCGGGACGGCCCGGTGCCCGTGGCCCGGTAGGTCGGCGGCGACAGCGGCGCTCGCGTCCGGGTCGAGGTCCGCCACGACGACCCGGGCCCCCTCGTCCGCGAGCCGGCGGGCCGTCGCGAGCCCGATCCCGGTGCTCCCGCCCACGACCAGGGCCCGCCGGTCCTCGAGGCGTCGGAGGGGTCGGGCGGTCCTCAGGGCGTCGGCGGTCGGCACGAGGTCGATCCTCGTGCACCCGCTGCCCGGGGCGGGCTCGCGGTGACCGGGGTTCGGATAGATTTCGCTCCCTCGCGTCCGGCCCGTCCGGACGCCGCTCCAGAGCTCCCCGAACGAGAGGTAGCGCCGCATGACCGAGTCCGCCGGGGCCTCCCCCACCGGACGCGCCGCCGCGCCCGCCCCGCTGAGCCCGCCCCAGGGGGCGGCGCTCACGCTGACGGCGCCGGCGCCGGTCGCACCCGTCGTCGAGACGCAGGCCCCCGCGATGGCCCCGCAGGTCTCGCCCGAGCAGCTGCCCGCGCTCGACGACCGCGTCGAGGGCTACCTGACCGCGCTGCTCAAGAACCAGACCCGCTCTCCGGAGTTCGCGCGCCAGGCCGACAACGTCCGCACGATGGGCGATGCCGACATCCGCAAGGCGGCCGAGACGTCCAACCGGCTCCTCCAGACGCCGGTGAAGGCGCTGCAGGAGGGTGGCCTGTCGCAGGGCTCCAAGGTCGGCCGCACGCTGCTCGAGCTGCGCCGTACGGTCGAGGACCTCGACCCGAGCCAGGCCGCGGGCCCGCGCAAGTTCCTCGGGATGATCCCGTTCGGCGACAAGGTCGCGGACTACTTCCGCAAGTACCAGGGCGCGCAGAGCCACCTCGACGCGATCCTGCACAGCCTGCGCAACGGCCAGGACGAGCTGACCCGCGACAACGTCGCGCTGAACCTCGAGAAGCAGAACCTCTGGTCCGTCATGGGCCGGCTGAACGCCTACGTCTACGTCGCCGAGCAGCTGGACGGCCGCCTGCAGGAGAAGATCGCCGAGCTCGAGGGCGTCGACCCCGACCGCGCGAAGGCGCTGAGCCAGGACGTCCTCTTCTACGTGCGCCAGAAGCACCAGGACCTGCTCACGCAGCTGGCCGTCTCGATCCAGAACTACCTGGCGATCGACGTGATCATCAAGAACAACATCGAGCTGGTCAAGGGCGTCGACCGCGCCTCGACCACGACCGTCTCCGCGCTGCGGACGGCGGTGATCGTCGCCCAGGCCCTGAACAACCAGAAGCTGGTCCTCGACCAGATCACCGCGCTGAACTCGACGACCTCCGACATCATCCAGCGCACCTCCGAGCTGCTCCGCGACAACTCGGCCTCGATCCAGAAGCAGGCCGCGTCGGCGACGGTCGGGATGCCGCAGCTGCAGGCCGCGTTCGCGAACATCTACCAGACCATGGACTCGATCGACTCCTTCAAGGCCGAGGCGCTGACCTCGATGGGGGCGACGATCGGCGTGCTGGAGTCGGAGGTGGCGAAGTCGCGGAGCTACCTCGACCGGGTCTCGCGCTCGGACTCCAACCTCGCCTCGGGCGCGCTCGAGCTGGGTCCCGAGGCCGGGACCCAGGGCTGACCCGGGAGGGGCGAGGCGGGCCGTGGGTGTGCGGGAGTGGTGGCAGCGGATGACCGGTCAGGCCTCGGCGACGAGCGCCGAGGTCGTCCTCGACGCCGTGCCCACGGAGGCCGACCTGCTCGCCGCCCTCGACGCGACCGACGCGGCGGTCGCCGCCCGAGCGGTCCCCGGTCCGGTCGCCTCGCGCGTCCGACGGATCACCCGAACGGTTCGCGAGACGCTGCCCCGGGTGCGCAACCTCGGGCTGGGCAGCGCCGAGGCGTACGCCGTCACGGCGACCGCGACGACCTACCTGCCCGAGGCGCTGCAGGCGTACACCCGGCTGCCCCGGCAGTGGGCCGACTCGCGTCCGGTCGAGGACGGGAAGACCTCGCTGATGCTGCTGGTCGACCAGCTCGACCTGCTGGCCGGCTCGATGGACGCCATCTTCGACGCCGCCGTCCGGGTGGACGCGGACGCGCTGGTCGTGCAGGGCCGGTTCCTGCAGGCGAAGTTCGGGCACACCGTCACGGAGCTGCCGTGAGCGAGCCCGACCTCGACGAGCAGCTCGACGCGATCGTGCAGACGGTCCTGCGCCGGCAGGCGACCAGCGGGGTCGACGACGGGGAGGCGCTCAAGACGTACCTGGCCCGCCTCGCGGGCAAGCACGGGGTCCTGGCGCCGGAGACGCCCCAGGTCCAGGGACCGGACCCGACCGCGCCGGCGGAGAAGACCTCTCCCGAGCCGGTCGAAGAGCCGCCCGCGCCGCCCCGGAAGAGCGTCGAGGAGCTGCTCGCCGAGCTCGACGCGCTGACCGGGCTGGCCGAGGTCAAGGCCGAGATCCACCGGCAGGTGGCCGTGCTCCGCGTCGAGAAGATGCGCGTCGCGGCCGGCCTGCGCTCGGCGACGATCACCCGGCACCTGGTGTTCGTGGGCAACCCGGGCACGGGCAAGACGACGGTCGCGCGGCTGGTCGGCGCCATCTACGCCGCGCTCGGCCTGCTGAGCAAGGGCCAGCTGGTCGAGGTGGACCGCTCCGAGCTGGTGGCCGGCTACCTCGGGCAGACCGCGCTCAAGACGGCCGAGGTCGTCGCCTCGGCGGCCGGCGGCGTGCTCTTCGTCGACGAGGCGTACGCGCTGGCCGGCGACCAGTACGGCCAGGAGGCCGTCGACACCCTGGTCAAGGAGATGGAGGACCGCCGCGACGACCTCGTCGTCATCGTCGCCGGCTACCCCGGCCCGATGGTCGCCTTCGTCGCGCAGAACCCGGGGCTGTCGAGCCGCTTCCGCACGACGCTCGAGTTCGCCGACTACTCCGACGACGAGCTGCGGACGATCCTCGCCTCGATGGCCGGAGCTGCCGACTACGACCTCGGGCCCGGTGCCGTCGAGCGCTTCGACACGCTGCTCGCGAGCACCTCGCGCGGCCCGACCTTCGGCAACGCGCGCTACGCCCGGAACGTGCTCGAGGCTGCGATCGGGCGCCAGGCCTGGCGGCTGCGCGACGTCACCGAACCGACCCTGGACCAGCTGCGCGAGCTGACCGCCCACGACGTGGCGGCGCAGGCGCCCGAGGAACCCGACCGATGAGCGCGCTGACGTCCGCGGCGGACCGGGCGCCCGCCGTTTCCCTCCCGCTGGGGGCGGTGCCCGTCGACGTGGCGAACCCGACGACCGACACCCCGGCTCGGCTTCGCCGGCTCCGGCTCGCGGTGGTGTCGAGCGGCCTCGCGCTGGCCGTGCTCGGCACCGCGGCGATGCTGCTGCTGACGCTGACCCTGCACCGGGGTGCCGGGGACGTCGAGCAGCTGGTCCGCGTGCAGACGATCGAGACCGACCTGCTCGTCGCCGACGCGAACGCGACGAACACCTTCCTGGTGGGCGGGCTGGAGTCGCCGCAGCGGCGCGCCGCCTACGACCAGGCGCTCGCCGAGGTGGCCGACCTGGTCGCGACCTCCGCCCAGGCACAGCCGGCCGACGCCGCCGCGCTCTCGGCGCTGAACGCCCACGTCCTCGACTACGCCGGTCTCGTCGAGGCGGCCCGGGCCAACAACCGCCAGGGCCTGCCGGTGGGTGCGCAGTACCTGCGCGAGGCGAGCAACGGGCTCCGTACGGACGCCCTGCCGGTCGCCGACGCGCTCGTGACGGCGAACACCGAGCGGGCGGACGCGGGCCTGACCACCGGCTGGGGCTGGGTGCTGCCGCTGCTCGCGCTCGCGGCGGCCGCGGTCTTCGTCGTGGTCCAGCTACGCGTGGCGCGCACGTTCAGGCGGCGTATCAACCCCGGCCTCCTCGCGGGCTCGGCGGTGCTGGTCGTGCTCGCGCTCGTCTCGGGGGCCCTGCTGGCTGCGCTCACCTTCGCCGTGGACGTCGACCGCGGTCAGGCGCAGGTCGTGGCCGTGGCCGGGAACGCACGGGTGCAGGGCAACCTGGCCAAGTCCTCGGAGAGCCTGACCCTGATCGCCCGCGGGTCGGGCCAGACCTACGAGCAGTCCTGGCTGGCGTCCGCGGCCTCGATCCACGACGGACTGAGCACCAACCGGATCCTCTCGAGCTACCTCCCCGAGCTCGAGCGCTACGAGCAGGTGCACCGCCAGATCCGCCAGCTCGACGACGGCGGGCGCTGGGACGACGCCGTCGCCCTGGCCGTCGGGTCGGACGAGGGCTCCTCCAACGCAGCCTTCGGCCCCTTCGACGCCGACGTCGCCGACGTGGGAGCCCGCTCCGGGGCGTCGGTCGTGGCCGACGTCCGCGGCCACGAGGCCGGGCTGGTCGTCGGCTGCCTGCTGACCCTCCTGGCCGGGCTCGGCGCCGCGTGGTCCGGCAGCCGTGGGATCACCGCACGGCTGCGGGAGTACCGGTGAGCGCGATCCCGGCCCGACCCGGCCGGACCCGGCGCGGGCTGCTCGTCGCCGCGGTCCTCGCCGTCTGCGCGCTGCTGCCCGGGTGCGCCGTCTTCGACACCCGTCCGACTCCGGTGCCGGTCCCGGCCACCTCGCCGACGCCCGGGACCACGGCACCGACGACCGCCCCGGCCGCGTGCGACGACGCGACCACCTCGTACGCGCCGGGGGCGCTGCCGTCCAGCGACGACCTGCCGGCCGGCTCGAGGATGGCCACGATCAAGAAGCGCGGTCGGCTGGTCGCCGGGGTGTCGGCCGACAGCTACCTGCTCGGGGCCCGGGATCCGCTCAGCGGCAAGATCGAGGGCTTCGACATCGACTTCGTGCGCGCCATGGCCGACGCCGTCCTCGGCGACCCGGACCGCTACCAGCTCGTCGTGATCACCGCCGCGCAGCGCATCCCCGCGCTGCAGTCGGGCCAGGTCGACCTCGTCGCCCGGAACATGACCATGACCTGCGACCGCTGGAAGCAGATCGCCTTCTCCTCCGAGTACTACCGCGCCGGCCAGAAGATCATGGTCCGGCTCGGCTCGCGGGCGACCTCGCTCGCCGACCTGGCCGGCCAGCGCGTCTGCGCCCCGAACGGGACCTCGAGCATGGACAACCTCGTCCGGCTGCAGCCGAAGGCCGTGGCGGTGGGTTCGGACAGCCACACCGGCTGCCTCGTGCTCTTCCAGCAGGGCCAGGTCGACGCGATCACCGGCGACGACACCGTGCTGGCCGGCCTGGCGGCGCAGGACCCGTACGCCTACGTCCCCGAGCAGAAGGCGTTCACCGCCGAGCCGTACGGGCTGGGCATGAACGCCGAGGACGTCGACCTCGTGCGCTTCGTGAACGCCCGGCTCGCCCAGATGCGCAGCGACGGCGAGTGGGCACGGATCTACGACCGGTGGTTCTCCGGGCCGCTCGGCGACGCGCCTGCCCCGCCGCGGGCCGTCTACGGACGGACGACGTGACCGGGGTGGGGGTGGTGCCGGCGAGCGTCCCCGCCCCGGCCGCTCCCGGCCGGCTGGGCGAACCGCTCGACCCGGCCCAGGCCCTCGCCTACCTCACCGCGCTCGACGACTGGCTCGCCCGGCGGCGCTCGGAGCTCGACGCGCTGGACCGCGAGGTGCTCGCCACATCCGACCCCGCGCGCCACACCGGCGACGTCACGCTGGCGATGGCGCTCTGGCAGGCGGTCGCCGAGCGTGAGGCGCAGCTGCGGACCGTGTGGGACTCCGGCCGGGTCGGCCGCGACGAGCGCGAGCGCCTGGCTGCGCTGGTCTGGGGCCGGCGCGAGGCCGGGACGAGCGGTGGTGCGGCGGCGGGCGGCCCGCTGACGCTCTCGGTGCCGGAGTCGTGCCGGCTGCTCGACGCCGTGGTCGGCGGGCTGCGCGAACGGCTCGGGCTCGACCCCTCGGGCGCGGAGACGAACCTCCGCGTCGCCGGGCTGCGGGCCCAGCTCGAGCGGCTGCGCGACCAGACCCTGCTGGAGCCGGCCGGGTCGGCACGTCAACGGGCCGGCCAGCACGTCGCGACCCTCGCCGCGCGGCTGGCCGACGCGGTGGCCAAGGCCGGCCGCGGCGGCGACGTCGGCGGCATCCTCGGCCCGATCGAGGTCGAGGCCGCGACGCTGGAACGTGACCTGATCGTCGGTGGCGCCCGCCGACGGGAGGCCGGTGCGCTCGTCGCCCGCGTCCGGGCCGCCCGCGCCGAGCTCGAACGGCGCGAGTCCGGGCTGCGGGCCCTCGTGGAGCGGTGCGTCGCCACGGTCGCCGACGCGCCCCGCTACGCCGTCCCCGACGTCGACGGGCTGGGCCCGCTGCCGAACACCGCCGCCGCGCTGACCGCCTACGAGCAGCGGCTCGTCCTGGTGGCGCGCGCGACGGGCGTGGCCGAGCATGCCTACGCGGCGGCGCTGCGCGACCACGACGACCGCGAGGCCCGCCTCCTGGCGCTCCGCGTCAAGGCCGAGGCGACCGGGCGCGCCGACGAGCCCGACCTGGTCCGGGCGTACGCCATGGCCCGCGAGGCGCTCGACGCCCGACCCAGCCGGCCGGCGCTGGCCGACCAGCTGGTCACCCTCTACGCCACCTACCTCGGGGAGCGAGCGTGAGCTGCACCCAGCCCGGCTGCACCGGGACGAGCCTGGACGGCTGGTGCGACGTGTGCGGCAGCCCGGTGCCGACCGGCCCGGGCCCGACGCCGGTCGCGGTCGTCGGCCCCCCGACCGGGGCGGTCTCGGGCCCGTGCACCCAGCCCGGCTGCACCGGGACCGTGGTCGACGGCTACTGCGACGTGTGCGGGACGCCGGGCGGCCCCGCGTCGTCGGGCCCGGCGTCGATGGGACCGGTCGCGTCCCCGGCAGGCAGCGGCCCGCTGGGCGCCCCGGGCGGCCTGTCGACCCTGACCCGCGGCTCCAGCCGGCTGGGCTCGACCGCGCTCGGCTCCTCCCGCCTCGCCGGCGGCGGGTCCCGGGCGACCCGCCGGGTCGGCAGCGGGTCGCAGCGGCTGCGCGCCGCCCGGCTCGGTGCCGGCCTCACCCGGGTGCCTCCCGCGCCGGTCGTCGACGCGGCGCACGCCGTGCTGGCCGACCCGTCGGTGCCCGAGGGCAAGCGCTTCTGCGCCCGCTGCGGCAAGCCCGTCGGCCGGGCCCGCGAGGACCGACCCGGACGTCCCGAGGGGTTCTGCGCGAGCTGCGGGGCGCCGTACTCCTTCACCCCCAAGCTGCGGGCCGGCGACCTGGTCGCCGGGCAGTACGAGGTGGCCGGCTGCCTGGCGCACGGCGGCCTGGGCTGGATCTACGCCGCCCGCGACAAGAACGTCTCCGACCGCTGGGTCGTGCTCAAGGGCCTGCTGAACTCCGGCGACCCCGACGCGCTGGCCGCGGCGATCGCGGAGCGGCAGTTCCTCGCCGCGGTCGAGCACCCGTTGATCGTCGAGATCTACAACTTCGTGTCCCACGAGGGCGCGGGCTACATCGTCATGGAGTACGTCGGCGGGGTCTCGCTCAAGCAGATCCTCAAGGAGCGCATGCGCGCGCACGGCGGGGTCTTCGACCCGCTCGGAGTCGACCAGGCGCTCGCGTACGTGCTCGAGGTGCTGCCCGCCTTCACCTACCTGCACGACCTCGGTCTCGTCTACTGCGACTTCAAGCCCGACAACCTCATCCAGGTCGGGGACGCGGTCAAGCTCATCGACCTCGGCGGCGTCCGCCGGCTCGACGACGAGGACTCCGCGATCTACGGCACCGTCGGCTACCAGGCGCCCGAGGTCGCGACGCTCGGACCGAGCGTCGCCTCCGACGTCTACACGCTCGGGCGCACGCTGACGGTGCTCATGACCGAGTTCCGCGGCTACCAGACGACGTACGTCGCCAGCCTCCCGACACCCGCCGAGGTGCCGCTCTTCGCCGCGCACGACTCGCTCTACCGGCTGCTGCTGAAGGCCTGCGCGCCCGACCCGGCCGACCGTTTCAGCAGCGCCGACGAGCTGCGGGTGCAGCTGCTGGGCGTGCTGCGCGAGGTGGTCGCCGAGCGCACCCCGGGTACGGCGCGGACGTCGGCGGCGTCGGTGCTCTTCGAGGCGCCGGCGATCACCGGCGGCCTGCTGGACGCCGCCGACCTGCCGGCCCTCCGGGTCGACACCACCGACCCGCAGCACTCGTGGCTCAGCAGCGTGAGCGCCGAGGACCCGGCGGAGCGGCTCACGTCGCTGCAGTCCGCTCCGTCCCTCAGCCCGGAGGTGCTGCTGGCGCAGGCGCGCGCCGCCCTCGAGCTGCACCGCCCCGACCTGGTCGCCCAGGCCGTCGAGACGATGCTGCACGACGACCCGTGGGAGTGGCGCGCGGTCTGGATGAGCGGGCTGGCCGCGCTCGAGCAGCAGGACCTCGCCGGGGCCCAGTCGGCCTTCAACGCCGTCTACGGCCAGGTCCCCGGCGAGCTGGCGCCCAAGCTCGCGCTCGCGCTGGCCTGCGAGCGGGGCGGCGAGCCCGCCGTCGCCGAGGGCCTCTACACGACCTGCGCCGGCACCGACGCGAACTACGTCGCCGCCGGCGCCTTCGGCCTCGCCCGGCTGCGCAGCGCGCGGGGTGACGTGACCGGGGCCGTCGCCGCGCTCGACCTCGTGCCGTCGACCAGCCGGGCCTTCCCCGACGCGCGGCGGCTGCGGGCCGTCACCCTCGCCGGGCCCGCCGCCGACCTGCCCCAGCTCTCGCGGGCCCTCGAGAGCCTGGAGGGCGTGCGGATCGACCCGTACGACCGCAACCTCCTGACGGCCGGGATCCTCGAGCGGGCGCTGGTCCGGGCCGAGGCCGCCGCCCCGGCCGGCGCGGGGACGAAGCCCGCCTCGGCAGCGGCACCGGGGACCGGGCTGAGCCTCGGCCGCTGGGGCGCGCAGCCGGACACGCTCCGCGACGGGCTCGAGGCCACCTATCGTGAGCTGGCGCGCGGCGAGGACGACGAGGCCCGCAGCCACGCCTGGGTCGACCGGGCCAACGCCGTACGGAGGTGGACCGTCCGATGACGGAGACTGCACCGACCGACCCCGGGCCGGCCGCGGCGACCGCGGCCTGCCCGACCTGCGGCGCGGCCGTCGAGCCGGACCAGGCCTTCTGCGAGTCCTGCGGCGCCGCGCTGGCGCCGGCCGCAGCCGCCACCACCTCCGAGACCCCGGCCGCCGGGCTCACCGCGGTGGAGCAGGACGCCCCGATCGAGCTCACCCGACCCACCACGAGGAGTGCGGCCGGCCCCGAGCTCGAGCCGGCGACCCGCTGCCTCGCCTGCGGCAGCGAGGTCGGCGAGGACGGCTACTGCACCGTCTGCGGCACCAAGGCACCGATCCCCCGCGACCACTACGTCGAGCAGCCGGCGTCGTGGGTGGCGGCGGTCTGCGACCGTGGGGTCAAGCACCACCGCAACGAGGACGCCACCGCGGTCGCGGCCGACGCCGAACCGGGGTCGCGGGCCGTGCTCGTCGTCTGCGACGGGGTGTCGACCTCCTCCGACTCCGACGTCGCCAGCCTCGCCGCCGCCCGCCGGGCCCGCGACGTGCTCGTCGCCCTGAAGCCGACCGGCCTGCCGAACCCCGCCAGCCGGGCCGGTGCCGTCGCCGACGCGATCGAGAACGCGGTCGCCCAGGCCGACCAGGCGGTGCTCGCCGCCACGCCCGAGGGCAGTCCCAACCCGGCGGCGTGCACCTTCGCCGCTGCGGTCGTCGAGGGCGACCTCGTGGTGTTCGGGAACGTGGGCGACAGCCGCGTCTACTGGCTGCCCGACGCCGGCGGCTCCGGCCCCGGGTCGGAGGCCGCGGAGCTGAGCCTCGACGACTCGATGGCCCAGGCGCGGATGCTCATGGGCGTCGACCGCGTGACCGCGGAGAACGGGCCGCAGGCCCACGCGATCACCAAGTGGTTGGGCCGGGACGCGCCCGACACGGTCCCGCGGACGGGTTCGGTGATCCTCGGGCACCCGGGCTGGGTGCTGGTCTGCTCCGACGGGCTGTGGAACTACTGCTCCGAGGCCGACGCCCTCGGCGACCTCGTGACCACGCTCTCGGCCACGGTCGCCTCCCCGCTCGAGCTGGGCGAGGCGCTCGTCCGCTGGGCCAACGAGCAGGGCGGGCGCGACAACGTCTCGGTGGCCCTCGCCCGGCACTGAGGACGAGTCGGGACCATCGGGTCGACGGGACCCGCCGTCTTGCCATACTGAGCGACCACCACCGGCGCGCCGGAGCGAAGCGGAGGACACGACATGGCGGAGTTCGCCGCGACCGTCTACCAGAACGAGTTCCTGCCCGAGGGCGGGACGGACGTCAACGCGATCGTGACGGTCGTCTGCAGCGGAGCCGGGGCGGGGAGCCGGTCGGCCGCGGGCGGCGCCGGCGAGATCATCATCGTCGACACGTCCGGCTCCATGGGCCGGACGCGGCTGGAGGCGGCCAAGCAGGCGGCCGACGCGGCCGTCGACCAGGTCGCCGACGGGACCTGGTTCGCGCTGGTCGCCGGGACGCACCAGGCCTACCTCGCCTACCCGCGGGTCCGGGCGGGCGCCGGGATGGTCGTCATGGACCCGACGCGACGCCACGAGGCGCACCAGGAGGTGCAGCAGTTCCGGGCCGACGGCGGCACCGCGATGGGCACCTGGCTGACGCTCGCTGCGCGGCTGTTCGACTCGGTGCGGGACGCGGCCGGGGGCGCGCTGGCCAAGCGGCACGCGATCCTGCTCACCGACGGCGAGAACCACAACGAGACCCCCGAGCAGCTGGGCGCCGCGATCGCGGCGGTGGCGGGACGGTTCCAGTGCGACTGCCGCGGCGTCGGGGTGGACTGGCAGGTCGCGGAGGTCCGCAGGATCGCGCAGGCCCTCCTGGGCACGGTCGACATCGTCCCCGAGCCGAGCGCGCTGCGCGCCGAGTTCGCCTCCCTGATGCAGGCGTCGATGGCCCGGGGCGTCGCGGCGGCCGACCTGCGGGTCTGGACCCCGCAGGGCGCGCAGCTGCTGTTCGTGCGCCAGGTGTCGCCCTCGGTCGAGGACCTGACGGCGCGCCGCACCGACGTCAACGCGCTCACCGGCGCCTACCCGACGGGGTCGTGGGGCGACGAGTCGCGCGACTACCACGTCGCCGTACGGCTCGCGGCCAAGTCGCTCGGCCAGGAGCAGCTCGCCGCCCGGGTGCAGCTCGCGGTCGGTCCGGACGTCGTCGCGCAGGCGCTGGTCAAGGCGCGCTGGTCCGACGACGACGGGCTGACGACGCGCATCAACCCCGAGGTGGCCCACTACACCGGGCAGACCGAGCTGGCCGAGGCGATCCAGGAGGGCCTGGCCGCCAAGGCCGCGGGCGACGACGCCACCGCGACCACCCGCCTCGGCCGGGCCGTGCAGCTCGCGGCGGCCACCGGCAACGCCGAGGCCACCACCCGGCTGCGCAAGGTCGTCGACGTCGACGACCCGGGGACGGGCACCGTACGGCTGCGCCGTGACGTCCAGAAGGCCGACGAGATGGCGCTCGACACCGCCTCCACCAAGACGACGAGGATCCGTCCGTGAACCGGTGCCCGAACGGCCACTACACCAGCGCCGTCGACTACTGCGACATCTGCGGCGCCCCGGTCGACCCCGCGGCGCAGGCGGGCGGCCCGGACGACCCGGCACCGGCCGCGGGAACGCCCGACGGCTCCGGCCCGCCCACGGAGCCCTGCCCGGGCTGCGGAGCCCCGCACACCGCCGACGCCCTCTTCTGCGAGAGCTGCGGCTACGACTTCACGACCGGCGCCATGCCGCGCCCGCTCGACCCGCCCGACCCCGCGCCGCCGCTCGGGTCGCAGCCGGACGCCGCCGCGGTCACCGGCGAGAGCTCCGGCCCGCCGGCGCCCGACGCCGACGTCGCGTCCGGCCTGCCGGACGTGCCGGAGCCCACG
The DNA here is from genome assembly GCA_963762775.1 of uncultured Actinomycetota bacterium. Classification (GTDB taxonomy): domain Bacteria; phylum Actinomycetota; class Actinomycetes; order Propionibacteriales; family Propionibacteriaceae; genus Microlunatus. Next base: position 47,059 of record CAVXMD010000013.1, on the reverse strand, counting down.
CCGGTCCCCCGCTGGGTCGTCGAGGTCTGGGTGGACCCGGCCTGGTACGCGGAGTCCCAGAGCCCGGACCCGATGCCGTCGGCCGGGCCGCCGCGGACCGTCGTGCTCACGGGCCGCTCCGCCCTGGTCGGGCGGCCGTCGGCCAGCCGGAACATCCACCCCGACGTCGACTGCAGCGACGACTCCGGGGTGAGCCGGCGCCACGCCCAGCTGACGACCGACGGCACCCGCTTCTTCGTCGAGGACCTCGAGTCGGCGAACGGCACCTTCGTCGCCGGCTCGACGGGGCCGCTGCCCAAGGACCCGGTCGCCGTCGGCCCCAAGACCGAGCTCGACCCCGACGACCGCGTCTACGTCGGCGCCTGGACCCGGCTCGTCGTCCGGGCCGCGGGCGAGGACGAGACCGCCTGAGCCCGTCGGGCCCCGTCCGCAGGGGCCACGCTCCGCCCGCCGCGAACACGTACGCGGTCTGCGCACCGCGTGTGGCAGCGTGGGTCTCCGGTCGCCGGGCAGCCCGGCGACGGACGCAGGAGGAGCTTCGTGGAGATCAAGGTCGGCATCCAGTACGTGAACCGCGAGGTCGTCGTGGAGACCGACGAGACCGCGGCCGACGTCGAGAAGGCGTTCGGCGAGGCGGTCTCGAACGGTGCGGTGCTGACGCTGACCGACAACCGCGGCCGCCGCGTCATGATCCCGGGCGACAAGATCGCCTACCTCGAGCTGGGCGAGGAGAACGCGCGCCGCGTCGGCTTCGGCATCTGACGCCCGCCCGTCCCGGGCCTGCAGCCCTCAGGGCTGCAGGCCGAGGAGCCGCATCCGGGCGGCGTGGTTCTCGACCAGCCGCGAGAACATCCGGTTCACGGCGACCACGTCGACGCCCGCGGCCCCCATCAGCAGGGCGGTGAGGCCGACCCGGTCGACCGCGACGCGCTGGGCCTGGCCCAGGGCCTCGCCGACCAGCCGGCGGCCCCACAGCGCCAGCCGTCCGGCCACCCGGGGGTCGGCCTCGATGCCGGCCCGGACGTGGCGGACGACGAAGTCGTCCTGGCCGCCGTCGGTGAGCACCTCGTCGACGAGGGCCCGGGTGGCGTCGTCGACGTGGACGGCCACCTCGGCGTAGAAGTCGTCGGCGAAGCCGCTGCCGACGTAGACCCACATCAGACCCTCCAGCCAGTCCTTCGGCCGGGTGTGCGCGTGGTAGTCGTCGAAGGCGCGGTGGAACGGTGCCATCGCGTCCGTGAGGTCGACGCCCAGCTCCGCCAGCCGGCCACGCACCCGCTGCAGGTGGTCCACCTGCTGCCCCGCCACCGTCGCGAGCGTCACCTTGTCGGCCAGGCTCGGCGCGCCGGCACCGTCCTGCGCGAGCCGCTCGAACGCGGTCAGCGCGCCGTACGCGATCGCGCCGAGGAGGTCGACCGTCCCCGCCCGGCGGTCGGCGGTCTGCGGTGCCTCGGTCATCCGGGCAGCCTAACGAGGGCTCCGGGCCGCGACGGCTAGACTCCTTACCACAGGCGCCCCACCGGCGTCCTGGCCGCCGGCCTCGGCACCGCGACCCGTTCGCGTCTCGTGCTGGCTCGTGCGGCCACCGCAGACGTAGACAGGCGAGACGCTGAACACGCAGACAGACACGAACACGCCCGGAGAAGTCGACGGATCCGACCTCGAGGCCCAGGACGCCGTGCTCGTCCCCGACCTCCTCGACGAGGACGACGCCGAGACCGACCCCGAGACCGACCCCAGACCCACAGCAGCACCGACGCGGAGCTCGACGACGACACCGACATCGCGCCGACGGACGAGTCGCTCGCGGCGGCGGAGGAGTCCGACGAGGTCGAGGCGCCGCTGCCCGAGACCTTCGCCGACCTCGGCGTCGAGGGCCTGATCGTCCAGGCGCTCGAGCAGGTGGGCATCGTCCACCCCTTCCCCATCCAGGCGATGGCGATCCCGATCGCGCTGTCGGGCACGGACATGATCGGCCAGGCGCGCACCGGCACCGGCAAGACGCTCGCCTTCGGCATCACGATGCTGCAGCGCGCGTCCGGCCCCGGCGAGCCCGGCTACGACGAGCTGTCGAAGCCGGGTGCCCCGCAGGGCCTGGTCGTCTGCCCGACGCGCGAGCTCGCGAGCCAGGTCAGCAAGGACCTCTCGACGGCCGCGGCGCTGCGCCCGATCCGGGTGCTCACCGTCTACGGCGGCGTCGGCTACGACACCCAGATGGACACCCTCAAGAGCGGCGTCGACGTCGTGGTCGGGACGCCGGGGCGGCTGCTCGACCTCGCCGACCGCCGCGTGCTCGACCTGTCGCACATCAAGACCCTGGTGCTGGACGAGGCCGACGAGATGCTCGACCTCGGCTTCCTGCCCGACGTCGAGCGGCTGCTGGCCAAGACGCCCGCGTCGCGCCAGACCATGCTGTTCTCCGCGACCATGCCGTCCGCGATCGTCACGCTCGCGCGCCGGCACCTGGAGCACCCGGTCAACATCCGGGCCGAGTCCGCCGACGACGAGACGACCGTGCCCGCGACGGCGCAGTTCGTCTACCAGGCGCACGTGCTCGACAAGCCGGAGGTCGTGGCCCGCATCCTCCAGGCGCAGGACCGCGGCCGCGTGATGATCTTCAGCCGTACGAAGCGCTCCGCGCAGCGGCTCACCGACGACCTGATCGAGCGCGGCTTCGAGGCGACCTCGATCCACGGCGACCTCAACCAGGTCGCCCGGGAGAAGGCGCTCAAGCGCTTCCGCGAGGGCAAGGTCGACGTGCTCGTCGCGACCGACGTGGCCGCCCGCGGCATCGACGTCACCGGCGTGACCCACGTGATCAACTACGAGTGCCCGGACGACGAGAAGACGTACGTGCACCGGATCGGGCGCACCGGCCGCGCCGGCGCGTCGGGCATCGCGATCACCTTCGTGGACTGGGCCGACCAGACGCGCTGGAAGGTGATCAACAACGCGCTCGGGCTGCCGTTCGAGACGCCGGAGGAGACCTACTCCACCTCCGCGCACCTGTTCCACGACCTCGGCATCGACCCGAAGGCCAAGGGCCGCCTGGTCGACCCGGCGCCGACGCCCGAGCCGGAGCGGAAGCCCCGGGAGGGCGGCCGCGGCGGCGAGGGCCGTCGACGGGGCGAGGACGAGGCCGCGGCACCCGGACGGAACCGCAGCCGTCGCCGCCTCCGCAACGGCGTCGCCACCGAGGAGACCAGCACCTCGGACGCGGACGGCACCACCTCGGCCGTCGCCGCGGCCGCCGACCTCGTCGTGCCCGCGGTCGAGCCGACGCAGCAGGAGGACTCCTCCGCGGCGGCCGAGACCACCCCGGACGGTGACGCGACGAAGCGCCGTCGCCGTCGTCGCGGCGGTCGTGGCCGGTCCCGCACCGGGGCCGACGCGCTGTCGTCGCCGACCGCGGACGTCGCGCCGCCCGCCTGACCACCGAGATGGTCGCGCGACGGCGGTCGCCGTCGCTGGCCGAGATCGCAGAGGCGGTGCGCGCCGAGCAGGACGCGCCGCCCCGCGGCCACCGACGGCAGCCCGCTCCCGAGCTCCGCGAGCAGCTCGTCCACGTGCTCGAGGTCGAGGGGCGGCTGTTCGAGGTCGTCGACACCGAGGCCGACCTCACCCCCGAGCAGGCGCTCGCGTTCGCGACGTCGGGCGGTCCGGTGGTCTGGGACTCGTGCGGGTGCGGCGGGGGCTGCGGCTACGAGACGTGGTCCGGCCGCGCCGTCAGAGGGCTGACGCGGGCCGGCCCCCCGCTGGTCCGTGCGGGCAGGCTCTACGAGCTGCGTGACGCCGATGGCGGCGTCGGCGTCCTCGTCGAGGGCGACATCCGCTGGGGCACGCTGCGCTGACTAGCGGGCGAGCCCGTCCGGCTTCGCCGTGACGACGACGTTGCTGTCGTAGCCGCCGTCACCGCGGTGGTACTCACCGCCGCAGGTGATGAGCACGAGGTGCGGGTCGCCCGTCTGGTCGAAGGCGGCGCTGCCCGTGGCGAGCGCGTCCTTCTTGATCGTGCGGACCGAGGTGATCGTGTAGCGGAGATGCTGGCCGTCGGCCCCGCGGAGGGTGACCGACTCCCCCTTCTCCAGCCTCAGGAGCCGGACGAAGAAGCCGAGCCCCTCGGTCGAGGAGTCGACGTGCCCGGCGACCACCGTGTTGCCGAACGGGTCGCCCGCCCGGGCGCTGCCGTCCCACCAGCCGACGTGCTGCACGTCCTCGGGCACCTGGAGCTCACCGTCCCGGGTGACCGCCTTCTCGACGGGAGCGGAGTCGCCGCCGGGCAGGACGACGCGGTCGGGGACGAACGTGGTCCGGTTGCTGGCCGCCGCGCTCCCGACGGCGGCGGGCGGGGCGGGTCCGTCGTCCGCGGGAGCGGTGCTCGGGGACGACGCCGACACCCCGGTCACCGGCTGGGCGGTAGCGGGCCCGGGATCGGTGCCGCCGCAGGCCGCCAGGCCGAGACCGAGGACCACGACAGCGGCGACGACCAGGCATGCCGTCGCCGCCCTACGGGGGTGGGGACGGGTCAACGCGTCAGCTTCGCGAGGAAGCGCACGACACCGGCAGCCTCGCCGCCCGTACCGGTGTCGACCTTCTTCGGGCGCTCGGAGCCGGACGAGCCGGCCGCGAGGACGTGGACGGCGACGTTCATGGTGTTGTTCTCGGGGTCTCCGAGGGCGTAGACGCGGTTCACCGCGCCGCCCTTCACGGTCAGGCTGACCGGGCCGAGGTAGACCGGCGAGGTCTTGCCGGTCGGCGTGATGGAGACCTTGTACGTCGCGACCGGGACGGTGAGGTTCAGCGACTGGCCGTTGGCGATGTCGGAGAACAGCACCTTGCCGTTCACGCGGACGTCGGCGGCCGGGACGGTGGCGGTGTGCGCGACCACGAGCTCGGCCTTGCCCCGCGGCACCGTGGCCGTGTCGTTGCGGAACACGGTCACCGTCGGGTCGGTGGAACCGCCGGCCGGCAGGTGCAGGACGACGTCCCAGCTCGAGCGCGCCTTGACCCCGAAGGAGCGGCTCAGCAGCGTGGTGCCGCCGTCGCTGAACGTCACCTTCCGCGTCCCCGGCGCGACCTTGAAGGGGCCGACGACCGCCGCGGTCCTGACGCCCCGCGCCACGGTCTTGCCGTCGACGGTGACGTCGACGCTCCGGCCCGGCAGGCCCTGCACCACGTAGATGCTGGCGTCGTCCGCCGCGAAGCTCGGTCCGGCGGTCAGGCCGGCGAGCCCGAGCGTGGCGGCCAGCAGCACCACCAGCGTGAGCAGGCGGCGCAGGACACGTGCAGTCATGGAAGCTCCCCCAAGTTTCCTTCGCGTGCCCGGTGCAGACCGGGCGACGCACAGCGCCGGGCCCCCCAGGCGCTGCGAGCGAGGCTACAAGCCCTGGACCAACGGCGCAGCCCCCCGCATCGATGCGCTCCCGATACCGGGCGCGGGGCGCGGCCGCGCGGGTAGCGTGACGAGCATGACCACGGACACCTCCGTCCCCTCGCCGCACCTCGGCGGCACCTACGACCTCGCCGGCTACCAGGTCCGTCGGATCGGCTTCGGCGCCATGCAGCTGCCCGGCCCCGGCGTGATGGGTCCGCCCAAGGACCACGACACCGCCATCGCCGTCCTCCGACGGGCCGTGGAGCGCGGCGTGAACCACATCGACACCGCCCAGTTCTACGGCCCCGACGTCTCGAACGCGCTCATCCGCGAGGCGCTGCACCCCTACGCCGACGACCTGGCGATCGTGTCCAAGGTCGGGGCCCGCCGCGACACCAAGGGGAACTGGCTCCCCGCGCTGACGCCGGAGAAGATCCGCGAGGACGTCGAGACGAACCTGCGTGAGCTCGGCACCGAGCAGCTCGCCGCCGTGAACCTGCGCCTGCAGGAGCACCCGGTGCCCGGCCAGGCCCCGCTGGAGGACCTGCTCGCCGCCATGGTCCAGATGCGTGAGGACGGGCTGATCGCCGGCGTCGGGATCTCCACGGCCACCCGCGACCAGGTCGTCCAGGCCATCGACCAGGCGGACGTCGTGACGGTGCAGAACCCGTACAGCCTCCTGGCGCGGAGCGACGAGGACGTGCTCGCCCTGTGCTCGGACCACGGGATCTCGTACGCGCCGTACTTCCCGCTCGGCTCCGCCTTCCCGGGGATGCCGAAGGTCGTCGACGACCCGGTCGTGCAGGCCGTCGCCCAGGAGAACGACGCGACGCCCGCGCAGGTCGGCCTCGCGTGGCTCCTGGCGCACGACGAGAGCATCCTGCTCATCCCGGGCACGTCGTCGCTGTCGCACCTCGACCAGAACCTCGCGATCGGCGAGGTCCGGCTCACCGACAGCCAGGTCGCCCAGCTCGACGCGATCGCCCCGCCGGCCTAGCCCGTACGGGTCAGACCGCCGCGCCGAGCCGCTTGCGCAGCTCGTCGTAGACCTCCGGCCGGGTCGTGTTCACGCCGAGGTCGTGGTCGGTCTTGCCCGTGCCGTGGTAGTCGCTGGAGCCCGTGCCCAGCACGCCCAGCCGGTCGACGAGCGCCCAGAGCCGCGCCCGGGCGTCGGCGTCGTGGTCCTGGTGGTCGACCTCGATGCCGTCGAGCGCGTGCTCGGCCACCAAGGACTCGAGGAGGTCGGGCGGCAGCAGCTGCTCGCGGCCGCGGCCCCACGGGTGCGCGACGACGGCGACCCCGCCCGCGGCGTGGACCAGGTCGATGCCGTGCCCGAGCTCGATCGCGTAACGCGCGACGTGCGCCGGGCCGCCGTCGGCGAGGAAGCGGTCGAACGCCTCCCGCCGGTCCGCGACCCAGCCGGCCTCGACGAGGGCGTCGGCGATGTGCGGCCGCCCGACGGACGGGGAGTCGCCGACCTGCGCGAGCACGGCCTCCTCGCTGACCGGGACGCCCAGGACGGCCAGCTTGTCGAGCACCGGACGCAGGCGCCCCGAACGGCCGTCGCGCACCCGCACCATCTCCTGCGCCAGCCCCGCCGCGTCGGGGTCGGCCCCGTACGCCAGCAGGTGCACGCTCTGACCCTCCCGCGAGCAGGACAGTTCCATCCCGCGCACGACCTCGACCCCGTGCTCGCGGCCGGCGGCCAGGGCCCGGTCCAGCCCGTCGAACGTGTCGTGGTCGGTCAGCGCGACGACGTCCAGGCCGGCCTCGCGCGCGGCGACCACGAGCTCGGCCGGGGTGTCGGTCCCGTCGGAGACGTTGGAGTGGGTGTGGAGGTCGATCCGCATGTCTCCAGACCTACCACGCCGTGCGCGACGCCCCGGGTCTCAGTCGTCGACGAGGCCCCGGACGACCCGGAGCGCGACCGACGCCCGGGCCAGGTCGGTCCGGCCGGCGAGCACCGAGCGCAGGGTCGAGCGGGCCTCGGACACGTCCGGGGTCGCGCGCTCCCACGCGTCGACCAGCTCCTCGGCCGCCCGGGCCGGGTCGTCGGCCAGCGCCTCGGGAACGGCGTCCTCCGCCACCACCCGGGCGGTGAGCCGGGCGTGGGCGGTGTGCAGGTCGTCGCGCAGCGCGGCCCGGGCCATGGTCGACCACCGGTCCTCGCGCGGCAGCGCGGTGATCCGGACGACGAGCCGGTCGAGGCCGAGCCGCTGGGCCAGCGCGAAGTGCACCCGCGCCACCAGCGTCGGGTCGACGTCCTCGCGCCGCGCCGTCGTCACCGAGGCCAGCGCCCCGAAGACGGCCGGCAGGACGGCGACGTCCGCCGCGAGGTCCGCCGGGACCCCCGCCTCCTGCAGCTCGTGGGCCCGCTCGGCGACGGCGTCCGCCTCGCGCTCCCCCAGCGCCCCGGGCAGCGTGGCGGCGACGGCACGCACGCCGGGCCCGAGCTCGTCGACCGTCGCCGCGATGGGCAGGGGCCGGGGGCGCTCGATCACCAGCCAGCGGGTCGTGCGCTCCACGAGCATCCGCACCGCGAGCCGCATCCGCGTCTGCGTCTCGGCCGACACCACGTGGTCGAGGGCCGCGATCCGCGCCTCGAGCGCGGCCGCGCCCACGAGCGCCCGTGCGGCGATGTGCGCGCGCACCAGCTCGGGCGCGTCCGCGCCGGTCTCGGTCGAGAGCCGGTGGAAGCAGGTGATGCCGGCCGTGTCGACGAAGGTGTTCACGACGACGGTCGTGACGATCTCACGGTGCAGGCGGTGCCGGCGCATCTCGTCGGCGTAGCGCTCGCGCAGCGCCGGCGGGAAGTAGTCGACGAGCCGGTCCGCCAGGTCCTCGTCGTCGGGCAGGTCGCTGCGCCCGACCTCCTCGCCGAGCACGATCTTGGTGTAGGCGAGCAGCACCGCCAGCTCGGGCGAGGTCAGGCCGCGGTTCTTGGCCCGGCGGGCGTCCAGGGCCTCCGCGTCGGGCAGGAACTCGATGGCACGGTCGATCAGGCGGTGGTCCTCGAGCCGCTCGATCCACTCCCCGTGCACGCGGGCCATGGACGCGGCCTGCGCCTCGGCGTTGGCGAGCGCGAGGTTCTGCGAGACGTTGTGCGCGAGCACGAGCGCGGCGACGTCGTCGGTCATCGACGCGAGCAGCGCCAGCCGGTGCTCCTCGTCGAGCGACCCGTCGGCGACGGCGGGCGCGAGCAGCACCTTGATGTTGACCTCGTGGTCGGAGGTGTCGACGCCGGCCGAGTTGTCGATGAAGTCGGTGTTGATCTTGCCGCCCCGGGCGGCATACTCGATGCGGCCGAGCTGGGTCAGCCCGAGGTTGCCGCCCTCCCCCACGCACCGGGCCCGCAGCTGGGCGCCGTCGACGCGCAGCCCGTCGTTCGCCTTGTCGCCGACGTCGGCCTCGGACTCGGTCGAGGCCTTGACGTAGGTGCCGATGCCGCCGTTCCAGAGCAGGTCGACGGGGGCCTTCAGCGCGGCGCTGATCAGCGCGGTCGGGTCGAGCGCGACGACGTCGTCGCCCAGCCCGAGCGCCGCGCGGACCTGCGGGGACACCGGGACCGACTTCGCCGTCCGCGGGAAGACGCCACCGCCCTCGGAGATCAGCGATGCGTCGTAGTCGGCCCAGCTCGAGCGGGCCAGCTCGAAGAGCCGGCGCCGTTCGGCGAAGCTCGCGGCCGGGTCGGGGGTCGGGTCGAGGAACACGTGGCGGTGGTCGAAGGCGCACACCAGCCGGACGTGCTCGCTGAGCAGCATCCCGTTGCCGAAGACGTCGCCGCTCATGTCGCCGATGCCGACGCAGGTGAAGTCGTCGGCCGACGGGTCGATGCCGAGCTCGCGGAAGTGCCGGACCACCGACTCCCACGCCCCCCGGGCGGTGATGCCCATGACCTTGTGGTCGTAGCCGGCCGAACCACCGGAGGCGAAGGCGTCGCCGAGCCAGAAGCCCTCCCCGACCGCGATCGCGTTGGCGATGTCGGAGAACGTCGCGGTCCCCTTGTCCGCCGCGACCACGAGGTAGGGGTCGTCGCCGTCGTGACGCACGACCTCCGGCGGCGGTACGACCTCCTGACCGGTCGCGGTCGTGACCAGGTTGTCGGTCACGTCGAGCAGGCTGGTGACGAACACCTGGTAGCAGGCCACGCCCTCGGCCAGCCAGGCGTCGCGGTCGACCCCCGGGTCGGGCAGCCGACGCGGCACGAACCCGCCCTTGGCCCCGGTGGGGACGATCACCGTGTTCTTGACGGTCTGCGCCTTCACCAGGCCGAGCACCTCCGTACGGAAGTCCTCCGCGCGGTCGGACCAGCGCAGCCCGCCGCGGGCGACGAGCCCGAAGCGCAGGTGGACGCCCTCGACGCGCGGGGAGTGCACGAAGATCTCGAACGCCGGCCGCGGCTCGGGCAGGTCGGGCACCTCGCGCGGGCGCAGCTTGAGGGCGAGCGCGGGACGGTCGGGCTGGTAGAAGTTGGTCCGCACCAGCGCCTGCAGCACGGCCAGGAACGACCGGACGATCTTGTCCTGGTCGAGGCTGGCGACGTCGTCGAGGGCGTCGTCGACCGCCGCCGCGATCGCGGCCGCCCGGGTCTGGCGCTCGGTCACCGACAGCGCGAGCGCCGGGTCGAAGCGCACCGCGAAGAGCTCGAAGAGCTGCCGGGTGATCGCGGTGTTGGCGGCGAGCGCCTGGGCCATGTAGGTCTGGCTGTAGGAGACGCCGCCCTGGCGCAGGTAGTGGCCCACCGCGCGCAGCACGCTCGCCTCGCGCCAGCCCAGGCCGACCGTCATCACCAGCCCGCAGAAGGCGTCGGACTCGGCGACGCCCTCGTACGCCGCCCGGAACGCGGCGGCGAAGCGTTCACGCCCCTCGGCGTCCCAGCCGGCCGCGACGGCCGCGGCTCCCCCCGGCACGGCCAGGCCGAAGTCGTAGATCCAGGCCCGCTCCGCGCCGCCGTCGAGCTCGTAGGGCCGTTCGTCGATGACGTCGACGCCGAGCCGGGTGAGGTGCGGGAGCAGCTGCGACAGCGACAGCGACACGTCGCGGCGGAAGATCTTGAGGCGCAGGTCGGCCTCGTCGTCGGCGCGGTCGGGGACGTAGATCGCGAGGGCCATGTCGGCCCCGCCGACCAGGTCGGCCAGCGCCGCCATGTCCAGCCGTCCCTGCCGCGGCGTGTAGTCCTCCTTGTAGCCCTCCGGCAGGGCCCGCAGCAGGGTGCCGAGCCGGTCGGCGGCGCGGCTGCCGGTGAGCAGGTCGGCGAACTCGTCGTCCCAGGTCCGCGTGGCCGCGGTGAGGTCGCGCTCCAGCGCCCGCAGGTCGACGGCGCCCTCGAGCGACTCGCGCGTGCTGCCCGCCGGCATCCGGACCACCACGTGCAGGCGGGCCAGCACGGCGTCGGTCACCCGGGCGCTGTCGTCGATGCTCACCCCGCCGAGGCGATCGAGGAGCACCTGCTCCATCCGCCGGCGCACGGTGCCCGTGTAGCGGTCGCGCGGCAGGTAGACCAGGCAGGAGACGAAGCGCCCGTACGGGTCGGCGCGCGTGAAGATACGGACCTGACGGCGTTCCTTGAGGTGCGCGATCCGCTCGACGGTCTCGGCGAGCTCGGGCAGCGGGGTCTGGAAGAGCTCGTCACGCGGGTAGGTCTCGAGGGTGTCGACGACGGCCTTGCCACCGTGGCTCGCCGGGTCGTAGCCCGAGAGCCTGATGACCGCCGCCCCCTTCTGGCGCAGCACGGGGACGCGTCGAACGCTCTCGGAGTAGGCGGTGGTGGAGAAGAGGCCGAGGAAGCGGTGCTCGCCGACGACGCGTCCGTCGGCGTCGAAGCGCCGCACGCCGACGTAGTCGAGGTAGGCGGGGCGGTGCACGCGGGAGCGCTCGTCGCCCTTGGTGACCACGAGCAGCGCCGGGGTCCCGTCGCGGCGCGGCAGCGCGGAGAAGTTGCTCGGGTCCTCGGCGCGCAGGATGCCGAGACCGGTGCCGGGCACCGGGACGTACGCGACCGCCCCGTCGGCACCGCCCTCGGCGACGGGCCGCAGGTCGTAGTCGTGGGCGCCGAGGAAGGTGAAGTGGTTGTCGACCAGCCAGCCGAGCAGCTCGCGGGCCTGCTCGGCCTCGGCGGCGTCGACGGTCCCGCCGGGGCGGGCCTCGACCTCGAGCTCGGCGGACACCTCGGCCGCGCGGACGTCCATCGCCTCCCAGTCCGCGACCGCCAGACCGACGAGGTCGAGGACCTCCTGGACGCCGCGAGCGAGGTCGGCGGCGGCCGCGTCCTCCTGGCCGAGCCGGGCGGGCGGCAGCAGCTCGAGGTGCATCCACGACTCGTGCAGGGTGGCCGGCTCGTGCGCCGCCTCCGCGCTGCGCATCAGGCGCTGCAGCCGGCCGCCGGCGTCGCGCACGACGAGGAACTGCGGGTGGAACACCTCACGGATCGTCCAGCCCTGACGCAGCACCTCCATCGTCACGGAGTCGACGAGGAAGGGCTGGTCGTCGGTGACGACCTGCAGCACCGTCGCGCCGCCGATGCCGCCCGGTGCCGCGTCCGGCGCGTCGTCCGGTGTCCCCGCGTCGAGGGCGCGCGGGCCGACCACCCGGACGACGTCCTGCCCGGGCGCGCGGACCAGCGCGGCGCGGTAGTGGCTCTCGACGACGGCCAGCAGGTCGGCGACCGTACGGTCCTCGAGGTCGGCGGGGTCGACGTGGCGGAAGTAGTGCCCCATGAACGTCGCGACCGCGTCGGGGTCCTGGCCCAGCTCGCTCGCCACCCCGCGACCGGCCGCCGCGACCGCGGCCACCTTGTCGGTCTTGTCCCGCTCGAGGGAGACCTCGTACGTCGTCACCACACCGTCCGTCCTACCCGCGGAGCACGCCCTCGTGCATCCGGATCCACCGTAGCCCGCGGTGGTTGGATGAGGAGATGGACATCTCCACCGACCTCGACTTCGCCGCCGACCCGGCCACCGTGCACGCGATGATGCTGGACCGCGGCTACCAGGAGCAGGTCTGCGTGGCGAGCGGGGCGACCCCCTGGTCGGTGGAGATCACCCCGCCGCGCACCTGGACCTCCCGGACGCTGAAGGCGCCGGACTCCGCCGCCCGGTTCACCGGCCCGGAGCTGACCATCCTCGAGGAGACGACCTGGGGCGACGCCGGGTCGGACGGCTCGCGCGACGCCGACCTCGTCCTCACCGTCGACCGTCAGCCCGTGTCCCTGCGCGGCCGGCTGCGGCTCGCCCCCGGCGGGCGCGGCACCACGGTCCGGCTCACCGGCGAGCTGAAGGTCAACGTCCCGCTGCTCGGCCGCAAGCTCGAGCAGTCGGCGGCCCCGGCCGTCCTGGCCGGGTTCCGCACGCAGCAGCAGGCCGGCGACGCCTGGCTCGCGGAGCACCCGCAGGGCTGACGTCCGGGTCAGGCGACGACGTCGACCGCACACCGCAGGCCGGGCGCTCGAGCGATCCGGGCGTCGGCCGTGACGAGGGCGCAGTCGAGCCGTTCGGCGAGCGCGACGTAGCAGGCGTCGTACGCGGTCAGGTTGGAGCGCAGCTCCCAGATGCGAGGGACGAGGGGCGCAGCGCTGTGACGGGTCAGGGCGAGCCCGGCCAGCTCGAAGAGCGTGCGACGGGCCAGTGGCTCGCGGAGCTCTCGCCCCAGGACCAGACCTCGTACGGTGCTGACCACCTCGAGGTCCAGGAGGTCGGGGGCGTGCAGCTCCTCGGACGAGAGCCTGGGGCGGACCTCACCGTCGTGAAGCAGGGCCTTCACCAGAGCCGAGGCGTCGACGACGATCAACGTCCGGCTCGGCCGTCGTCGAGTGCCTTCAGGATCGACTCGGTGCTGATCTCCAGGCTCGGGAGCGAGTCGAAGATCTCGGTGTTCGTCATCCGTCGGGCGACGCCCTCGAGCTGCTTGACGACGACCGCGTTCACCGAGATGCCCTCACGGGCAGCGACCTGCTCGAGCCGGTCGACGACCTCGTCGGGAACGTTCCTCACGTAGAGCGTGCGCATGCGTCTCATGCTAGCAATCTGCTAGCAGATCAGCCGGCCTTCGCCGCGGCCTCGGCCCGACGCTTCTTGGCCGCGTCGACCGACGCCCGCAGCGCGGCGACGAGGTCGACGACCTCGGCCTCCTTCGGCGCCTCGGTCTGCTCGGGCACGGCGACGCCGGCGGCCTTGCTCTGCACGACCTCCTCCAGCGCCTCGCGGTAGGCGTCGGTGTACTCCTCGGGGCGGAAGTCGCCCGAGAGCGCCTCGATGAACGACTGCGCCATCGTCACCTCGGCGTCGGAGACCGAGACCGACTCCGGCGGGGCGGCGAACTCGCCGTCGCGCAGCTCGTCGGGCCAGAGCATCGTGTGCATGACGAGCACGCCGGCACGCGGCCGGACGAGCGCCAGCGCCTCGCGGGAGCGGAGCGCGACCTTGACCAGCGCGCACTGCCCGGTCTTGACCAGCGCGTCGCGCAGGAGGACGTACGGCTTGGTGCCCGGGCCGTCGGCCTGCATGAAGTACGTCTTGTTGAAGTAGGTCGGGTCGACCTCCTCCTCGGCGACGAACTGCACGACCTCGACCGCCTTGGTGGTCGCCAGCGGGAGCGCGTCGAAGTCCTCCTTCTCGAGGACGACCATCCGCCCGTCGGCGAGCTCGTAGCCCTTGGCGATCTCGGGGTAGGGCACCTCCTCGCCGTCGATCTCGCACACCCGGCGGTACTTGATCCGGCCGCCGTCGGCGGCGTGCACCTGGCGGAAGGCGATGTCCTTCTCCTCGGTGGCGGAGTAGAGCTTCACCGGGATGGTGACCAGACCGAAGGAGATGGCCCCCTTCCAGATCGAGCGCGGCATGCGCTCAGTGTGCCTGCGTCGACCGCGGACCGTACGTGAGGTGCACGACGCCGTTCTCGTACGCCGTCGAGCCGAGGAGCGCGAGCGAGGTCCGGCCGCTGCCCTGCGGCAGCAGGTAGGGGCCTTCGCCGCGGCCCACGGGGTAGACGAAGAGGTGCAGCTCGTCGACCAGACCGTCGGCGAGCAGCGAGCGCACGAGCGTCCCGCTGCCGCTGACGTAGAGGTCGCCGTCGACCTCGTCCTTGAGCCGCGCGATCCGACCGGCGTCGTAGGGCAGGACGGTCACGGGACCCCAGGTCGGGTCCGTGAGGGTGCTCGACACGACGTACTTGGGCGTGTCGTTGAAGAACGGCGCGCCCGGGTCGTCCTCGACCGTCCGCTGCGACCAGGCCGGACCGAACATCTCGTACGTCGTCCGGCCCAGCAGGATCGCCGACGCCTGCTCGGTCAGCGCGCCCGTCTCTGCGACCTGGGCGGGCGTGAAGGGGAAGTCGACCGTCCACATCGGCACCCCGACCGACCCGTCGACGGTGGTGAGCTCGTGCACCTTGATCCTGCCCATGCGGGGACCGCTTCCGAGTGGTGGTCGTCGTCCGGTTCGTCGATCAGACCACGCCCGACGCCGGGAGTCATCGGGGCTGGGCTGCGGACCACGACAGACGCCGCAGGCGCGCCGCGAGAACTGTCAGAGGGCTCCGGCAGAATCGTCCGTATGTTCGATCCGGCGGTGGAGGTGGCGACCAGGGCGCAGCTGTCCGGTCGTATCGCGGACACCCACGCGAGGCTCGTCGACGCCGAGTGCGAGGAGCTCGTGCTGGCCGCCGCCTGGGCGGACGCCCACTACCTCGACCCCGACGGTTCCGGGCCGGACGACCACCGGCCGCTGGTCGAACGGGCCTGCGCCTGGGGCGGTGACGGCTGCCCCCCGGTGTCGGAGTACTGCGCGGTCGAGCTGGGCGCCCTGCGCGGCACCGGCTCCACGGCCGCACGCCTGCTGGTCGCCGACGCGCTCGATCTTCGGCACCGGCTGCCCCGGCTCTGGCAGCTCGTCACCGCCGGCGGGGTCCGGCAGTGGCAGGCCCGGGCGGTGGCGCAGGCCACGCACGCGCTGACCTGGGAGCAGGCGGTCGAGGTCGACGTCCAGCTCTCCGGCTTCCTGCCGCTGCTGCCCTGGCCCCGGTTCCGACGGCTGCTGACCGCCGCGGTTCTGGAGGCCGACCCGGACGCCGCCCGGCGGCGCGAGGAGGAGGCCGCGACCTCGGCCGGGGTCTGGGCATGGGACGGCGACCACGGGCTCAAGACGCTCGTGGCCAAGGCGGCCTCCGGCGACGTCGTCTGGTTCCTGGCCGTCGTCGACCGGATCGCCGAGATCCTCGGACGTGAGGGCGACGGGGACAGCGCCGACGCCCGCCGGGCGAAGGCGGTGGGCGTCCTCGCCCAGCCCGCTCGTGCCCTCGAGCTGCTCCTCGCCCACGCCTCCGACGCCGGTGCCGCTCCCGACGGGTCGGAGCCGACGGACCCCGACGACGGACCCGACCCCTCGCTCGACCTCGGCGTGCCGCCGGCGGTGTCCCCCGAGCACGACGCCGAGACCCTGGCGCGCCTCGCCCGAGCGGCGCGGCCGCGGGTGGTCCTGCACCTGCACCTGTCCGCCGAGGCGCTCCGGACGGGTGCAGGGCTGGTCCGGCCTGAGCACGGCGAGGCGCTCACGTCGACCCAGGCCTGGGAGTGGCTCGCCGCGACCGGCTGCCCGGTATCACTGAGGCCCGTGCTCGACCCGCTCGCGACGAGGTCGGTCGACGCGTACGAGGTTCCCGCCCGGATCAGGGAGGCGCTGGTCCTGCGCAACCCGGTGGACGTGTTCCCCTACGGCCAGGCCACCAGCCGCACGCTCGACGCGGACCACACCGTCCCGTACGTCCGTCTCGACGGGCCGCCCAGCGAGGGCGGCCCACCGGGCCAGACGGGCCTGCACAACCTGGGGCCGCTCAGCCGTTCGCACCACCGCGCCGTCACCCACGGCGGCTGGCGACGACGACAACCCCTGCCGGGCACCTACCTCTTCCGGTCGCCGACCGGCTTCCTCTTCGCCGTCACCAACCAGGGGACGCTGCGGCTCGGCCGCAGCTCGTTCACCGCCGACGCCCTGTGGCGGCTGGCTGCCCCGGGCGGCACCTGGGTGGAGGACCTGGCCGCGCTGGCGGCCTGAGCGTCCGGCCTCAACCGGTGGCGGCGTCGAGCTCCTGCGCGGCGTACCAGAGCAGGTCCCAGCGGTCCACCAGCCCGACCATGTCCTCGTCGTCGGCCACCGCTGCGAGCGGTCGTCCCGCGGCCTGACGGCGGGCGGCCTCGAGGTCGTCGGCCGCGGCCGGCTCGTCGGCGAACACGGCCGAGACCTGCATCCAGCGCAGCCCGTCGACCCGGACGCGCCCGAACTCGTCACCCGGACCGTCGATCTGCGCCGTGCCGACGTCGGCCGCGAGGACCAGGCGTGGCCCCGGGTGGTCGAGCAGGGCGGCGAGCCCGGCGTAGCCGAGGGCGACGAACCCCGCCTCCTCGTCGTCGGAGGCCTCCAGGCCGTGCGCCTCGAGCAGGTCCGGACCGGGCGCGTACGCCGTGAGCGTCCCCAGGTCGGCCCCGTCCCGCAGCCGTCGGGCGTCCTCGACACCGACCGGGACGAACAGCGCCGTGGTGCTCACGCGGCACCGTCCGGCGCCCCGGGCTCGGCAGCCGCAGCGGGCCTCTTCGCCGCGGCCTTCCTCGGTGCTGCCTTCTTCACCGGGGCCTTCTTCGCCGGAGCTGCCTTCTTCGCGGTGGGCTTCTTCGCGGTGGGCTTCGTCGCGGTGGGCTTCTTCGCCGCCGCCTTGGAGGCCGCGGCCTTGCGGGCGGCCGGCGTGGCCGCCCGCGTCGGCTGCCGGCGCGCGACCTGGTCGGTGGTGTCGAGCAGCTCGGCGAGCGCGTCGTCGAGGCACTGGACGAGCACGTCCAGGTCGGCCACCGCGTCCCGGTCGGCGGTGAGGCCGAAGAACACCTCGCCGTCGTAGGAGGTGACGCCGATCGCGAGCAGGTGGCCCGCCGACAGCGGGACGACCGGGTAGGTCGCCGTCAGCCGTCCGCCCGCTGCGTGCAGCGCCTGCTGCGGACCGGGGACGTTGGTCACGAGCACGTCGTGGGGCCGGCGGACGGTCTCGGCGGCGGCGCGGACCCCGAGCGCGTGCAGCGTGGCCGGTGCGAACCCGGCGATGTCGGTCAGGGTGCGGGCGTCGACCGCCCGGCCGCTGTCGCGGTGGGCCTGGGAGCCGTACGCGACCTGGTGCAGGCGCATCAGGGCGTTGGCCTCGCCGACGGGCAGGGCCTGGACGTGCGGCGCGACCTGCACCCCGAGCGACGAGGTGCCGCCGTCGTCCTCGACGACGCTCATCGGCACCAGGGCGCTGAGCCGCGCGCCGGCGCCGCGGAGCTCGCCGCGGGTGAGGAGCCAGGCGCGCAGGCCACCGGCCACCACGGCCAGGACGACGTCGTTGACGGTGTGCCCGTGGGCGGCGTGCACGGCCTGCAGGTCACCGAGCGGCACCCGCAGCGTGGCGAACCGGCGCTGCTCGGAGACCGGTCCGGCGAGCGGTGAGCCGGCCGGCGGCCGACCGCCGCGGAGGGCGTCGCCCGCGAGCCCGCCCAGGCCGGCGCCCAGGGTGCCGCCGACGACCTCGCCGACGGCGACCGCGACGCCGAGGGTCCCGGCGACGAGGCCGCGCAGGTTGTCGACCGCGCGGACCGGGTCCTGCGCGCTCTCCCACAGGGCCCCGACGACGAGGTCGGCCGGCGAGGGCTCGAGGGCCGGGTTGAACGGCGTGGCCGGGCCGGGGTCGGACGGGCCGGGGTCGGCGTCGAGCAGCACCTGGGCGAGGTCGACGGTGTCGCCGCCGTCCACGAGCGCGAGGTGCGCCTTCTCGACCACGGCCACGCGGTCGCCCTCGAGGCCCTCGACGACGTAGACCTCCCACAGCGGCCGGGACCGGTCGAGGCGGCGCGCCAGCACCTGGGCCACGAGCTCGCGCAGCTGCCGGGTCGTGCCGGGCCGCGGCACGGCCGAGGGCCGCACGTGGAAGGAGAGGTCGAAGTCCTCGTCGTCGACCCACACGGGCCCGGCGAGCCGGCCGGGCACCGGCAGCACGCGCTGGCGGTAGCGCGGCACGTACGGCAGGCGGGCGGCGATCGCCGCGACCACGTCGTCGTAGTCGATCTGGCCGCCGGCGGGCGGCTCCAGCACGGCGACCGTGCCGACGTGGCCGGGGGTGCGGAAGGTGTCGAGGGCGAGCAGCGACACCTCGAGGGGGGTCAGTCGCTGGGGCACGCCACCACCGTACGGCGTCCGACGCACGGGAAGCCCACCACGGGCTGGGGTCTCCTCCGTACCCTGGGGCGTCGGGCCGGACGGACGTCGAGGGCCCGCACGACACCCCGGGGAGCCGCGACCGTGACCGCCGAGCACCGACCCGACGCCGAGCCCGCGCTGACCGCGCTGCTGCGCGAGCGCGTCGTGGTGATGGACGGCGCCATGGGCACGCTGCTGCAGCAGCAGGGCCTGGGCGAGGCCGACTTCCGCGGCGAGCGGTTCGCCGACTGGCCGAGCGACGTCCAGGGCAACAACGACCTGCTGAACCTCACCCAGCCGGACCTCATCGAGCGGCTGCACACCTCCTACCTCGACGCCGGCGCGGAGCTGCTCGAGACCAACACCTTCAACGCGCAGCGCATCTCGCTCGCCGACTACGGCATGAGCGACCTGGCCTACGAGGTCAACCTCGCGGCCGCGCAGATCGCGCGGCGCGCGTGCGACGCCGTCGAGGCCCGTGACCCGTCACGTCCCCGGTGGGTCCTGGGGGCCGTCGGCCCCACGAACCGCACCGGCTCGATCTCCCCCGACGTGAACGACCCGGGTGCCCGCAACGTCGACTTCGACACCCTGGTCGAGGCCTACCTCGAGCAGGTCCGCGGCCTGGTCGACGGCGGCGCCGACGCGTTGATCATCGAGACGATCTTCGACACCCTGAACGCCCGGGCGGCGATCTTCGCGGTCGAGACGCTGTTCGAGGAGCACGGTCGCCGCTGGCCGGTGATCATCTCCGGGACGATCACCGACGCGTCGGGACGCACCCTGTCGGGGCAGGTGACCGAGGCGTTCTGGAACTCGGTGCGCCACGCCCGCCCGCTGGCCGTCGGCCTGAACTGCGCGCTGGGCGCGAGCGACCTGCGCCCGTACGTCGCGGAGCTCTCGCGCCTCGCGGACACGTTCGTCTCGACGCACCCGAACGCCGGCCTGCCGAACGCCTTCGGCGAGTACGACGAGTCGCCCGAGGACCTCGCGCGGGTGCTGGGCGAGTTCGCCCGCTCCGGGCTGGTCAACATCGTCGGCGGCTGCTGCGGCACGACGCCCGCGCACATCGCCGCGCTGGCCGCCGCCGTCGCCCCGGAGGCGGGTGGCACCGCCCGCGAGCCCGTCGAGGTGGCGCCGGCGCTGCGGCTCTCCGGACTGGAGCCGCTGACGGTCACCGAGGAGTCGCTCTTCGTCAACATCGGCGAGCGCACCAACATCACCGGCTCGGCCCGGTTCCGGAACCTGATCAAGGCCGGCGACTACCCCACCGCGCTGGAGGTCGCGCGCCAGCAGGTGGAGGCCGGCGCGCAGGTGATCGACATCAACATGGACGAGGGCATGATCGACGGCGTCGCCGCGATGCAGCGGTTCACCCGCCTGGTCGCCACCGAGCCCGACATCGTGCGCGTGCCGGTCATGATCGACTCCTCGAAGTGGGAGGTCGTCGAGGCCGGTCTCAAGGCCCTGCAGGGCAAGCCGATCATCAACTCGATCTCGCTCAAGGAGGGCGTCGAGCCGTTCCTCGACCACGCACGCCTCGCCCGCAAGCACGGCGCCGCGGTGGTCGTCATGGCCTTCGACGAGGACGGCCAGGCCGACACCCTCGAGCGGCGGCAGGACGTGTGCCAGCGGGCGTACGACCTGCTCGTCGACGAGATCGGCTTCCCGGGCGAGGACATCATCTTCGACCCGAACGTCTTCGCCCTGGCCACGGGCATCGAGGAGCACCAGAACTACGGCGTCGACTTCATCGAGGCCGTCCGCTGGATCAAGAAGAGCCTGCCGGGCGCGCTGGTGTCCGGCGGCATCTCGAACGTCTCGTTCTCCTTCCGCGGCAACAACCCGGTGCGCGAGGCGATCCACGCGGTGTTCCTCTTCCACGCCATCGAGGCGGGCCTCGACATGGGGATCGTGAACGCCGGGGCGCTCGCGGTCTACGACGACATCGAGCCCGACCTGCGCGAGCGGATCACCGACGTCGTGCTCAACCGCCGCGCCGACGCGACCGAGCGGCTGCTGGAGGTGGCCTCCGAGCACAACCGCGAGAGCGACGGCACGGTCACCGAGCAGGAGTGGCGCGCTCTCCCGGTCCGCGAGCGCATCACGCACGCCCTCGTCCACGGCATCGACGCCTGGGTCGTGGAGGACACCGAGGAGCTGCGCCTCGAGCTGGTCGGCTCGGGCGGGCGTCCGCTGGACGTCATCGAGGGCCCGCTGATGGACGGCATGGGCCGCGTCGGCGACCTCTTCGGTGCCGGCAAGATGTTCCTCCCGCAGGTCGTGAAGTCCGCGCGCGTGATGAAGCGGGCCGTCGCGCACCTGGTGCCGTTCATCGACGCCGAGCGCCAGCCCGGCGAGACCAGCACCAAGGGCAAGGTCGTCATGGCCACGGTCAAGGGCGACGTCCACGACATCGGCAAGAACATCGTCGGCGTCGTCCTGCAGTGCAACAACTACGACGTCGTCGACCTCGGCGTGATGGTGCCGGGGCAGAAGATCCTCGACACCGCGCGGGCCGAGCACGCCGACCTGATCGGCGTCTCCGGGCTGATCACGCCGTCGCTGGACGAGATGGTCAACCTGGCCCGCGAGATGGAGCGCCAGGGGTTCACGATCCCGCTGCTGCTCGGCGGCGCCACGACCTCGCGGGCGCACACCGCGGTCAAGGTCGCCCCGGCCTACTCCGGCCCGGTCGTCTGGGTGAAGGACGCCTCCCGCTCGGTGCCGACCGTCGCCTCGCTGCTGTCCGACGACCGCCGCGGACCGCTGCTGGAGTCGGTCGCCGCCGACTACGCCTCGCTGCGCGAGCGCCACGGCGCCAAGCGGACCGACCGGCCGCTGCGTTCGTACGCCGAGTCCAAGGCCCACGCGAGCCCGATCGACTGGGCCGGCTACCGCCCCGTACGGCCGCGGATGCTCCTGCAGCAGGCGCGCGACGTGCACACGTCCGAGCAGCCGGGCCACGGGTCGCCGCTCAGCTTCACCCGGACCTTCGACGACTACGACCTCGACGAGCTCCGCACCTACATCGACTGGAGCCCGTTCTTCGGCGCCTGGGAGATGCGCGGGCGCTTCCCCGACCTGCTGCACAACCCGGCCACCGCGACCGTCGCGCGCAAGCTCTACGAGGACGCGCAGCGCATGCTCGACCGGCTGACGAGGGAGCGGTGGCTGCGGGCGGCGGGGACGTTCGGGCTGTTCCCGGCCAACCGCGTCGGCACCGACGACCTCGAGCTCTACACCGACGAGTCGCGCACGGGCGTCCGTACGGTGCTGCACCACCTGCGCCAGCAGGGCCAGCACCGCGAGGGCGTCCCGAACCGTTCGATCGCCGATTTCGTCGCGCCGAAGGAGTCCGGCCTGGCCGACTACGTCGGGGCGTTCGCCGTCACGGCGGGGCACGGTTCGGCCGAGCGCGTGCAGGCGTTCAAGGCCGACCTCGACGACTACTCCGCGATCCTGCTGGAGTCGCTGGCCGACCGGCTGGCCGAGGCGTTCGCCGAACGGCTGCACCAGCGTGTCCGGCGCGAGTTCTGGGGCTACGCCACCGACGAGCACCTGGACAACGACGCGCTGATCGCCGAGCGCTACCGCGGGATCCGGCCCGCGCCGGGTTACCCCGCCTGCCCCGACCACACCGAGAAGGCCCTGCTGTGGGACCTCCTCGACGTCGAGGCGCAGGTCGGCATCACGCTGACCGAGTCGATGGCGATGTGGCCGGGCGCCGCCGTGAGCGGCTTCTACTTCTCGCACCCGCAGAGCCAGTACTTCGTGGTCGGCCGGCTGGGCCGCGACCAGGTCTCGGAGTACGCCACCCGCAAGGGCTGGCCGCTGTCGGAGGCGGAGCGCTGGCTGGCCCCGAACCTCGACTACATCCCCGAGGACTGACGCCGCCCGAGGTCGCGCCGCCCGGGCGAGGGCTGCCGTCCTAGCGTGGCCCCCGTGAGCCAGGACGCGACCGCACTCCAGGACCAGCGCACCCGTGCCCAGCACCGCGGACCGCGGCAGGTCGTCGCGGCCTCGGTCGGCAACGCGGTCGAGTGGTACGACTGGTACCTCTACACCTTCCTCACCCCGGTCTTCGCGCGCGTCGTCTTCGGCGGCGACGAGGTCTCGGCGGTGCTCAGCTCGTTCGCGGTCTTCGCCGTCGGCTTCTTCCTCCGTCCGATCGGCGGGCTCCTGATCGGTTCGCTCGCGGACCGCTGGGGCCGCAAGAACACGCTCACCCTGACGATCCTCGCCATGGGGTTCGGGAGCCTGGTGCTCGCGGTGACGCCGACGTACGCGTCCGTCGGGCTGCTGGCCCCGGTGATCTTCGTGCTGGGCCGGCTGATCTGCGGGCTGTCGATCGGGGGCGAGTTCGCCGCGAACACGACCTTCCTCGTCGAGTCGGCCCCGACCGGCCGACGCGGGCTCTACTCGTCGTTCCAGTACGTCTCGACCACGATCGGCCAGCTGCTCGCCTCCGGCCTGGCCGCCGTGCTCGCCGCGCAGCTCAGCGACGCCCAGCTCGCGTCCTGGGGCTGGCGGGTGGGGTTCGCGGTCGGCGCGGTGATCGCCCTCGTCGGCCTGGTCATCCGACGCAGCGCCGAGGAGACCCGGGCCCCGGTCGAGCGGGCGGAGCGGCCCGGTCTCCTCGAGGCCCTGCGGCGCTACCCGAAGCAGTCCCTGCTGATCTGCGGCGTCACGGTCGGCGGCACCATCGCGTACTACACGTGGACGACCTACCTGCCGACGTACGCGCAGCAGGGCGGGGTCCCGCTGTCGCGGGCGCTGACGGTCAGCACCGTCTCGCTGGCGTTCTTCGGGCTGGTGCAGCCCGTGGTCGGGCACCTGTCGGACCGCATCGGGCGCCGGCCCGTGCTGCTGGTGTTCGGCGTCGTCTTCGCCCTCGGCGTGGTGCCCGGGCTGGCGCTCGTCCGCTCGTCCTCCTCGTTCGGCGGGCTGCTCGCCGTCAGCCTGCTCGGCATGCTCGTGCTCGCCGGCTTCACCTCCGTCAGCGCGGCGGTGAACGCCGAGATCGTGCCCGGCCGGGTCCGGGCCGCCGGCATCGGCTTCCCCTACTCGCTGACCGTGGCCGCGTTCGGCGGGACGGCGCCGTTCGTGGGAACGCTCTTCGCCCGGCTCGGGCACCCCGGGCTCTTCGGGTGGTGGGTCGCGCTGCTGGTGGCGGTCACGTTCGTCGTCGTGCTGCGTCTGCCCGAGACCGCGCACCGCGACCTCGACTGAGGGTCGCGGCCACGACCGGGTAGGAAGGGGGCATGACGCAGAACGGCAGCACCGACGAGCTCCCTGAGGACAGCACCGCGACGAACGGCGAGAAGCCGGGCGACAGCATGCGGGAGCTGTTCCACCCCGAGAAGAACGTCGGGGCGACCGACGACGAGCACGCCCGTCAGGACGAGGCCGTCCAGGCGTCCAGGGACGAGGCCGAACGGCTCCGCAACGAGCCCGGCCACCACGGGCGCGAGCACCTCTAGCCCAACACCTCGAGCCCAGGACCCCTAGGCGGGCGCGCCGACCCGGACGTCGGGCGCGCCGAGCCGGGCGGCGTCGGCCGTACGGTCGTCCGGCTGGGTCTGCGACTCCCGCTCGGCGGCCACCCGGACGACGTAGTGCTCCACCTCGCGGGCGACGTCGGCGTCGTCCCAGCCGAGGACGGGTGCGACCAGCCGGGCGGCCTCCTCGGCCACGACCGTCCCGCGGTCCCAGGTCTCGATGGAGATGCGCGTGCGGCGCGCCAGCACGTCGTCGAGGTGCAGCGCCCCCTCGTGCGAGGCCGCGTACACCGCCTCGACGCGCAGGTACTCCCCCGCCCCGTCGAGCGGTGCGGCCAGGCTCGGGTCGGCCTGGAGGAGCTCGACCAGCTCGGGCAGCAGGCTGCCGTAACGGTTCAGCAGGTGCTCCACCCAGCTCACGTCCAGCCCCGTGCGCTCGGCGACGAGGCGGCGGGAGTTCCACAGCGCGTGGTAGCCGTCCGCGCCGACCAGCGGGACGTCCTCGGTGATCGACCGACCGGTGCCCGCGTCGAGGTCGCGCACCGCCGCGTCGACGGCGTCGAGCGCCATGATCCGGTAGGTCGTGTACTTGCCCCCGGCCACGGCCGTCAGCCCCGGCACGGGCGAGGACACCGCGTGCTCGCGGGACAGCTTCGAGGTCGACTCGTCCTCGCCGGCCAGCAGCGGCCGGAGACCGGCGTAGACGCCGATGACGTCGTCGCGGGTCAGCGGGTCGGCGAGCAGCGCGTTCACGTGGTCGAGGACGTAGTCGATGTCGGCCGCGCTGGCCGCCGGGTGCGCGAGGTCGAGCTTCCAGTCGGTGTCGGTCGTGCCGATGAACCAGAAGTTCCCCCACGGGATGACGAAGAGCAGGCTCTTCTCGGTCCGCGTGATGATCCCGGTCCGCGAGCTGATCCGCTCGCGCGGCACGACGAGGTGGATGCCCTTCGACGCCCGCACCCGGAACTGCCCGCGCATCGTGTGGTCGGGGTCGACCAGCTCCTGGATCTCGTCGACCCAGACGCCGGTCGCGTTGATCACGTGCTTGGCGCGGACGGCGATCTCGGTACCGGTCTCGAGGTCGGTGACCGTCGCCCCGGTGATGCGCCCGGCCGTCCGGCTGAAGCCGGTGACCCGCGCGCTGCTCGCGACCAGCGCCCCGTAGTGCGCGGCCGTGCGGGCGATCATCATCGTGTGCCGGGCGTCGTCGACCTGGCCCTCGTAGAAGGTGATCGACCCGGTCAGCGCACCCGGCTTCGCCGAGGGGAACGCCTCGTACGTCGACCGCTTCCCGTGGTGCTTCAGGTGCGACGGGACCCCGCGGCCCGCGCCCATGACGTCGTAGACGCCGATCCCGAGGCCGGCGTACGCGCGGTCGATCCCCGCCTTCTGCAGCGGGTAGAGGAACTCGACCGGGTGCGCGAGGTGCGGGCAGAGCGTCTCGAGGGCGAGCTTGCGCTCCTTGAGGGCCTCGAAGACCAGGCCGAAGTTCAGCTGCTCGAGGTAGCGCAGGCCCCCGTGGAAGAGCTTGCTCGACCGGCTCGACGTGCCCGCCGCCCAGTCGCGCGCCTCGACGAGACCGACCTTGAGCCCGCGCGTCACCGCGTCCAGCGCCACCCCGGCCCCGACGACCCCGCCGCCGACCACGAGGACGTCGAGCTCCTCCTCGCCCAGGCGCCGCAACGCCTCCGTCCGGGCGGCAGGGCTCAGGGGGGTGCTCAGGGAAGCCATGTCCCTAGTCTCCCCTTCCCCGGAAAGTGGTCACTGCGACGGTGCGACACGCCGCGACGGCTGCCCCGGACTGACCACTTCCCGGGGAGGACGGGGTTCTGCGCTACTCGACGTCGACCCAGCCGAGGGTGCGCTCGACGGCCTTCTTCCAGCCGGCGTAGCCGGTCTCGCGCGCGTCCTCGTCGACCTGCGGGCTCCAGCGCCGGTCCTCGTGCCAGTTCTCGCGGAGCTCGGCCGGGTCGGACCAGAAGCCGACGGCCAGGCCCGCGGCGTACGCGGCCCCGAGCGCGGTCGTCTCGGGGACCTGCGGCCGGCTCACCTCGACGCCGAGCACGTCGGCCTGGATCTGCATGCAGAGGTCGTTCGCGGTCACGCCGCCGTCGACCTTGAGCACGTCCAGGTGCACCCCCGAGTCGGCCTCCATGGCGTCGACGACGTCGCGGCTCTGGTAGCAGATCGCCTCCAGCGCGGCCCGGGCCACGTGCGCGTTGGTGTTGTAGCGCGACAGCCCGACGATCGCGCCGCGCGCGTCGGAGCGCCAGTAGGGCGCGAACAGCCCCGAGAAGGCCGGCACGAAGTAGACGCCGCCGTTGTCGTCGACCGAGCGGGCCAGCGCCTCGCTCTCCGGGGCGTCGCCGATGATCTTGAGCTGGTCTCGCAGCCACTGGATCGCGGAACCCGTCACCGCGATCGAACCCTCGAGCGCGTAGACGGGTCTGGCCTCCCCGAGCTGGTAGCAGACCGTGGACAGCAGACCGTGCTCGGAGCGGACCAGCTCCTCGCCGGTGTTCAGGAGCAGGAAGTTGCCGGTGCCGTACGTGTTCTTGGCCTCGCCCGCCTCGAGGCAGACCTGACCCACCATCGCCGCGTGCTGGTCGCCGAGGACCCCGGCGATGGAGACCTCCCCCTTCCAGACGCCCTTCGCCCTGGTGCGGCCGAAGAGCGTCGGGTCCGACGACGGCCGGATCTCGGGCAGCATCTGCTCCGGGACGCCGAAGACCGCGCACAGCTCGGGGTCCCAGGCCAGCTTCTCGAGGTCCATCAGCATGGTGCGCGACGCGTTCGTGACGTCGGTGAGGTGGACGCCGCCCTCGGTCCCGCCGGTGAGGTTCCACAGCAGCCAGGTGTCGATCGTCCCGAAGACGACGTCACCCGCCTCGGCGCCCTCGCGGACCCCGTCGACGTTGTCGAGGATCCACTTGAGCTTGCCGCCGGCGAAGTAGGTGGCGGGCGGGAGCCCCGAACGCTGCCGGATGAGGTCGGCGTGCCCGTCGCGCTCCAGCGCGGCGGCGATCGAGTCGGTCCGGGTGTCCTGCCAGACGATCGCGTTGTAGCAGGGCCTGCCCGTCGTGCGGTCCCAGACGACGGTGGTCTCGCGCTGGTTGGTGATGCCGACCGCCGCGAGGTCGGAGGGGTCCGCCCTGGCCCGGCGCAGGGCCTTCTTGCACACCGTCTGGGTCCGTTCCCAGATCTCGTCCGGGTCGTGCTCGACCCAGCCCGAGCGGGGCAGCAGCTGCTCGTGCTCGAGCTGGTGCCGGCTGACCTCGCGGCCGTCGTGGTCGAAGATCATGCAGCGGGTGCTGGTGGTGCCCTGGTCGATCGCGGCGACGAAGTCCGGCATCGGCCCACGGTAGCGGGGCCTGGATAGGGTCGGGGCATGACGATCTCCCGCGGCTTCGGCGGGCACCGCCGCGCTTCTCGCCCGGACCTCCCGCCCGGTCAGTACGACGCCGGCACCGACTGGCCCGTCCTCACCGCCGAGGTCACCCCGCACCTCGATCCGCAGCGCTGGACGATGAGCGTCGACGGCCTGGTCGACACCCCCACGACGTGGAGCTGGGACGAGATGCACGCGCTCCCCCAGTCCGACTACGACGGCCCGATCCACTGCGTGACGACCTGGTCGAAGTTCGGGATGCACTGGTCGGGCGTGAGCGTCGACGTGCTGCTCGACGCCGTCGGTGTCCAGAAGGAGGCGGCGTACGTGCTGGCCACCTCGACCACCGGCTACACCACGAAC
Organism: uncultured Actinomycetota bacterium; assembly: GCA_963762775.1. Classification (GTDB taxonomy): domain Bacteria; phylum Actinomycetota; class Actinomycetes; order Propionibacteriales; family Propionibacteriaceae; genus Microlunatus. The sequence goes on along the minus strand of CAVXMD010000013.1, from coordinate 19,225 downwards.
CTGCCGCTGGAGCACCTGCGGGGCGGGCAGGCGTGGGTCGCGTGGGAGGCCGACGGGAAACCCCTGACGCGCGAGCACGGCGGGCCGGTCCGGCTGCTCGTGCCGCACCTCTACTTCTGGAAGAGCGCGAAGTGGGTCACCCGGCTCACGCTGCTCGACCACGACGTCCGGGGCTTCTGGGAGGTCAACGGCTACCACGACCTCGGCGACCCGTGGCGCGAGCAGCGCTACACCGGTGACTGAACCTGCCCTGCGACCCGCCCCGAGCGGCGGGTGGCGCACGGCCACCGTGCGTGCGGTCGCCCATCCGCACCCGCGCGCGGTCGTGCTGCGCCTCGAGGTGCCCGACCGGGTCGACCACCTGCCCGGTCAGCACTACGTCGTCCGCCTGACCGCGCCCGACGGCTACACCGCCTCCCGCTCGTACTCGATCGCCTCCCCCGCCGCGGACGCCCTCGTCGAGCTCTGGGTGGAGCGGCTGGACGACGGCGAGGTCTCCGGCTACCTCGCCGACGAGGTCGCGCCCGGTGACCGTCTCGACGTGCGCGGTCCGGTCGGCGGCTGGTTCGTCTGGCGCGGGACGACCCCGGCCCTGGCGCTCGGCGGCGGCAGCGGGGTCGTCCCGCTCGTCGCGATGCTGCGGCACGCCCGGGCCACCGGGGCCACGGAGCTGTTCCACCTCGTCGCCGCGGCCCGCACGACCGCCGACCTCCCGTACGCCGAGGAGCTCCGCGAGGCCGGCGCGGTGCTGGCCCTGAGCCGGGAGGACGGCGCGGGCGGGCGGCCGCGCGGTCGCCTGAACCCGGCCGACGTCGCCCCCTTCGTCCCGTCCGACCTCGCCGCGGACGGCAGCGGCTGGACGGCGTACGTGTGCGGGTCGGCCGGGTTCGCGGAGTCGGCCGGCGCCCTGCTGCTCGGCCTCGGGGTGCCGGCGGCCGAGGTCCGGGTCGAGCGGTTCGGGCCCAGCTGAGCGGCACGTCTACGCCGACGCGCGTCCCGACTGACGTGCGACGACCCACGGGATCGTCCCCGGTCGGTCATGCTTGTCGTTCGCACGGGACCCGCCGTGCCCTGGGAGGAGGACCTGGTGCCGCGGACGACCCGGTGGCAGCGCGCCGCAGCGGCGGTGGCCACGCTCGCCACGCTCGGTCTCGGGACGGCGGCGTGCTCCGGCGGTGACGCCTCCCCGAGCGCCTCCAGCAGCCCGGCCGCGCCCCTGACCATCCCGATCACGATCACCGGCGGCCAGGTCCAGCCGAACGGGCAGAAGATCGACGCCCGGGTCGGCCAGCAGGTCGTGCTCCAGGTGACCAGCGACGAGGCCGACGAGATCCACGCCCACACGGGCGGCGACGGCTACGAGCTCGAGGTGCCCGCCGGCGCGCCCACCACGGGGACCTTCACCCCCGACCAGCCGGGCAGCTTCGAGATCGAGTCGCACCACCTGGAGAAGGTCATCGTCATCCTCGACGTCCGCTAGGACCGCCGTGCCCCCGGACGTCCTCGCGCCCCTGCACGGCATCGCGTCGCGCCACGACCTGCCGCTGCCCTTCTCCTTCGTCGTCGTCGGCGCCGGCGTCGCGCTCGTCGTGTCCTTCGTCGTGCTCGGTCTGGCCTGGCGCCGTCCCCGCCTCACCACCGTCGGCGGCGTCGCGCTGCCGCGACTCACCCGGGTGGTCGACGCCCCGGCCTCCCGCGTCGTCGCCCGCGCGGTGGCGCTCCTGCTCTTCGTCTGGGTCGGGCTCGGCCTGTTCGCCGGCCGCGACTCGTTGACCAACCCCGTCTTCGGCTTCACCTTCGTCTGGATGTGGGTCGGCCTGGTCCCGCTGTCGCTGCTGCTCGGACCCTTCTGGCGGGCCACCAACCCGCTGCGGACGCTGCACCGGCTGCTCTGCTCGGTCGCGCGCACCGACCCGCACGAGGGCCTGACGCCGCTGCCGACCTGGGCCGGGCACTGGCCGGGCGCCATCCACCTCGCCGCCTTCACCTGGCTCGAGCTGGTCCAGCCGGACCGCACGACGCTGCCCGTCCTCCGGATCTGGGCGCTGGCCTACCTCGTCGTGGTCGTGCTCGGCGCGATCGTCTTCGGGGAGCGCTGGTTCGCCGCGTCCGACCCGTTCGAGGTCTACTCGACCACCGTCGCGCGCCTGTCGCCGTGGCACCGGTCCGGCGACGGCCTGCGGCTCGTGAACCCGTTGGCCCGCCTGAACGCCTGGCGACCGCCGGCCGGAGCGGTCGGCGTCGTGAGCGTGCTGCTCGGGAGCACGGCGTTCGACAGCTTCACGAACACCTCGTGGTGGATCCGTACGGTGCAGTCGTCGGCGGTCCCCAGCCTGCTCTGGGCGAGCGCCGGGCTGCTCGTGATGGTCGCGATCGTGCTCGTGACGTTCAGCCTCGCCGCCGCCTGGATGGGGCGCTACGACGACCGGCCCGCCGTCGAGCACCCCCGGCTGATGGCGGGCTCGCTCGTCCCGATCGTCGTCGGCTACGCGGTCGCGCACTACTTCACGCTGCTGGTCGTCGAGGGCCAGCGCGTGCTGGTGAACCTCTCCGACCCGCTCGGGCGCGGCTGGGACGTCCTCGGGACGAGGGACCTGCACGTGGACTCCTCGATCTTCGACCACCCGCAGGCGATCGCGGTCGTGCAGCTGCTGGCCATCGTCGTCGGCCACGTGCTCGGCGTCGTCGCGGCGCACGAGAAGGCGGTCACGCTGCTCCCGAGCCGGTCCGCGCTGCGCGGGCAGTGGCCCATGCTCGTGCTGATGGTGGGCTTCACGTCCGCCGGGCTGGTGCTGCTGTTCTCGCCCTGAGCCGGCTGCTAGCGTCCTTGTCCGGACAAAGAGCGAGGTCGGAAGGACCAGGACGATGACGTCGAGCACTCCCAGCCCCCTGCGCGTCGGGGTCGTCGGCCTCGGGTGGATGGGCCAGGTGCACGCCCGGGCCTACACCCGCGTCGGCCAGCACTACCTGGACGCCCCGCTGCGGCCGGTCCTGGTCGCCGTCGCGGACACGGCCGGCGACGAGCGTCTCGCCCGCTCCGTGGCGGCGTACGGGTTCCACGACGTGCACGCCGACTGGCACGACCTCGTCGCCCGCGACGACATCGACGTCGTCAGCATCACCGGCCCGAACTTCATCCACCGCGACGTCGCCGTCGCGGCCGCGCGGGCCGGCAAGCACCTCTGGCTGGAGAAGCCGGCCGGGCGGAACGCCGAGGAGACCGCCGAGATCGCCGCCGCGGTCGCCGCGGCCGGGGTCCAGGCGACCGTGGGGTTCAACTACCGCAACGCGCCGGCGGCCGAGCTGGCCCGCCGCCTGGTCGCCGAGGGGCGGCTCGGGCGGGTCGAGCAGGTCCGGATCACCATGCTCGCCGACTACGCCGCGCACCCCGAGGGCGCGCTGACCTGGCGCTACCAGAACGCCTGGGCGGGTTCGGGGGTGCTGGGCGACCTCGTCAGCCACGGCGTCGACCTCGGCCGCCACGTCGTCGGCGAGATCGACTCGCTGGTCTGCGACACCGCCACCTTCATCACCGAGCGTCCCGCCCTGAGCGGGGCCGCGTTCGCGCACACGGCCCGGGGCACCGGTGCCCTGGCGCCGGTCGAGAACGAGGACTACGCCGGCGCCCTGCTGCGCTTCGCCGGCGGTGCCCGGGGCACGCTCGAGTCGAGCCGGGTCGCGGTCGGCGAGCAGTGCACGTACGGCATCGAGGTGCACGGCGACGCGGGGGCGCTGGCCTGGGACTTCCGCCGGATGGGCGAGCTGCGCGTGTGCCTGGACCAGGAAGTGACCGACGCCGGCTGGACGACGCACTACGTGACGCCGGGCGACGGTGACCTGGGGGCGTTCCAGCCCGGTTCGGGGATCGCGATGAGCTACGACGACCTCAAGGTCGTGGAGGCGCACCGTCTGGTCCGCTCGATCGCGAGCGGAACGCCCGAGGGCGCCACGATCACCGACGCGCTGCGGGCGGCCCGGTTGGTCGACGCCATGGCCGAGTCCGCCCGCGAGCGGCGCTGGGTCGACGTCCCCGCGGAGCCCGCGAGCCCGGAGAGCTCATCGAGCGCGTCGGGCTCGGCCAGCGCGGCCGGCTGAACCACCCAGCTGAACCACCCAGCTGAACCACCCAGCTGAACCACCCAGCCCTCCTCCTGCAGGAAACGCTGACTCCCGACCACGATCCGACGGACGACGTGGTCGGGAGTCAGCGTTTTCTTGGGGTTCTGGGGTTCTGGGGTTCTGGGGTTCTGGGGTGCGGAGGACGGATGGACCCCAGCCCACGGAACCGCTGTGACCGGGGTCCCGGCCGGCGGCGGGCACGCACAGGTTCGGTCCGCTTTGTGCTGACAAGCACTCACCGCGCCCCTAGGGTGGAGGCATGACGCAGTCGGCCGTCGCGCGGGAGCTCGACATCCGCCTGGACCGGGCCTCGTCGACGCCGCTCTACCACCAGCTGGCGCAGTCGATCGAGCACGCGATCACCTCCGGCGAGCTGGCGCCCGGCGACCGTCTCGAGAACGAGATGGCGCTGACCAGCCGCCTCGGGCTGTCCCGCCCGACCGCCCGGCAGGCGATCCAGGAGCTGGTGAAGAAGGGCCTGCTGGTCCGCAAGCGTGGCGTGGGCACGCAGGTCGTACGGTCGCAGTTCCGGCGCGACGAGCGGCTGTCCAGCCTCAACGAGGACCTCGCCAAGGCCGGGCGGGTGCCCAGCAGCCGGCTGCTCGGCTTCAGCGTCGGGCCGCTCGACGACGACGTCCGCGAGGCGCTGGACGACGACGAGGTGACCGAGGGCGACTTCGTCACGATCCGGCGGCTGCGCCTGGCCGACGAGGTCCCGCTCGCGATCCTCACCAACTACCTGCCCGCCCGCTTCGACATCTCGCGCGTCGACGTCGAGGACGGCAAGAGCCTGTACGCCCACCTCCGCGTCCTCGGGGTCAACCTCAAGATCGCCCACCAGCGCATCTCGGCCCGCCTGATGACCGAGGAGGAGGCGGGGGTGCTGGACACCGGGACCCCGGCAGCCTGCCTGACCGTCGAGCGCACGGCGTACGACGACGTCGGCCAGTTCGTCGAGCTCGGCCGGCACGTCTACCAGGCCGCGCACTACTCGATCCAGTCCTCCCTCGTCGTCTGAGGAATCCGCCTCCTCAGCCGCGCGATCGTCGACACCCGCGACGCGACACGCCGTACGAGCGCGTCGGGTGTCGACGATCGCGCGTCGGGACGGGCGGGGTTCAGCCTCGGGCGAGGAGGTCGAACTTGGTGCTGCGCACCTCGAAGCCCAGGCTCGTGTAGAGCGCTCTCGCGCCGTGGTTGTCCCCGAAGACGTGCAGCCCGAGCCGCGTGTCCCCGGCCTCCGCCGCCAGCCGCCCGGCCAGCGCGATCGCGGCACGACCCCAACCCTCGCGCCGACGTCCGGCGGCGATCTCGAGGTCGAAGCCGAACGTCTCGGTGCCCGCGCGGTGGTGACGGAGCCAGAGGTGACCGACGGGGTCGGCGCCGGCCGTCAGCACGACCAGGGCGGTGTCGGCGGTGGAGAGCCCGTCGGGCAGGGCGACGGCGAAGTCCGCGCGGGACCGTTCGAGGGCGCGGCCCAGGTCGCCACCGGAACGAGCGAGGCCGTCCTGCGCGTACGCCCGCACCTGGCGCTCGTGCCACGCGGTGAACTCGTCGGCGGTCATCGCCCGCGACCCGAGACCCGGCGGGACCGCGGTGCGCACGTCGACCGCCCGCGTCAGGTACGCGCCGAGGACCCGGCTCCCGCTCGCCAGGGCGGTCGCGGCGGGGTCGTCGGACGGCACCTCCGCCGTCAGCACGGTCGCTCCCCGCTCCGCGCAGCGTGCGCGCACCAGCTCCGCGAGCGCTCGGCCGACGCCCTGCCCGCGCACGTCCGGCCGGACCCACAGGCGGTCGAGCGCGAGCACCGGCAGGTCGCCGCTCACGACGGCCGCCCCGACGGGTCGGTCGTCGGCCACCCCGGTCGGAGACCCGACCAGGAGGGTCGCCCCTTTCGGCGCAGCCCCGTCGAAACCGGTCGGCGCGGGCAGGTCGTCGGTGAGGACCAGCGAGCGCACCTCAGGCGTCGAGGACACCGCTGCGACCGGCGACGGGCGGCTGCGTCGACCAGGGGAAGTTGATCCAGCGCGACGTACGGCGCCACACGTGGTCGCAGGCGATCACCGACTGCGGCTTCTCGTAGAGCACGGCGGTCTGCATGGTGCGGGCGTGCCCGGCGCAGAACTCGGCGACCAGCTCGAGGGTCTTGCCGGTGTCGGCCACGTCGTCCACGACGAGCACGGCGGCCTCGTCGAGGTCGTGCGCGTCGAGGAACGGCGGCAGCATCACCGGCACGTCGAGGCGGCTGTCGACGCCGGTGTAGAACTCCACGCTGATCGTGAAGAGGTTCTTGCAGTCCAGGGCGTACGCGAGGCTGCCGGCCGGGATCAGGCCACCGCGGGCGATGCCCAGGACCACGTCCGGCACGAAGCCGCTGTCGGCCACGGCCTGGGCCAGCTCACGGGCGGCCTGCCCGTAGAGGTCCCAGGTGAGGACCTCGCGGTCGCCGTCCGCGGGCGCCGGGCTCACGACCGGAGCCCCGACGCGCCCCCGGGGGTGGTGGTCAGACCACCGGGGCTAGTGGTAGACAAGGATGCAGAGCGGGGCCAGGACCGCGAGCAGCGTCGCCCGGTTCTGGTCGCGCCCAGCGCTTCGAGGCGCGGTGTTTCGATGACGTCACGTCGTGGCACGCTCCTCATCCTGCCCGGACCGCTCCCCCGGTGCTCGAGCGGGCGGCGTCCAGCGCCAGCAGCGCGAACGTCCCCAGCCAGTGCGTGCTCGAGTACCCCTCCTCGGCCAGCGCCGCGAACCCGGCCGCCCGGTGCGCCGCCGCGGCCCGCTCCAGCACTCCGCGCCGCGGGTCGTCGCCCGGCAGCGCGCTCGCCAGCGAGGCGAGCATCGCGGCGCGGGAAAGGTTCAGCCCGTCGAGGTGACCCCGCTGGCCGTCGGTGCGGTCGTGCACCACGACCGGTTCCAGCAGGTTCCGTGGCTCGGCGTCCGCGAGCCCCGGCCAGAAGCCCTCGAGCCAGCCGGGCAGGTCCCCAGCCCCGAGCACCCGGCGTACGAGATCGGCCTCGGCGAGCCCCGGCGAGAGGAAGTCGTGGCCCGACGGCTCCCAGCGCAGCGGGGCGTCGGTGTCCCCGACGAACCAGCGCCGGACGTACGCGTCCACGGCCGCCAGGAGGTCGGCGCGGCCGAGCACGGGAGCGGCGTCGTGCAGCAGACCCAGGGCGAAGGCGGTGCTCGCGTGCGTCCCGTCGCGCACCGGTCGGCCGGCGTCCGGGAGCCAGTCGAGCACCAGGTCGACGACCACGTCCGAGGCCGGCCCGACCGCGTCCGCCCACCCGTGGGCAGCCGGGAGCTCGTCGGCGGCCTCGACGCAGGCGGCCGCGAGGGCGACGAGCCAGGCCCAGCCGTACGGCCGCTCGAACGAGGGTTCGGCACGCAGGACGGCGGCCTCGGCGGCGAGGTTCGCGGCGCTCAGGTGGGCGTCGAGGACGTGGCGCACCGCGTCGGCGTCGACACCCGGGTCCCCGGACCGCAGCAGCCGGACGAGCAGCCAGTGGGTGTGCACCGCGGAGTGCCAGTCGTAGCAGCCGTGGAACGCCGGGTGCCGCTCGCGCGGCAGCCGCAGGTCCTCCGGACGGCCGACGACGGCGACCAGCGCGTACGGGTACGCACGGGTGGCGTTCGCGACCGCGGTCCGGGCGAGCCCCGCCAGGTCCACGCCCGCCGCACCGACCGTGTCGATCATGGTGCTCAGAACGCCACCAGGTACATGATCACGACGTTGGCGACGAGCAGCGGGACCGCGGTCGGCAGCTGCGCCCGGATGACGGCGTAGTTGCTCTTGAGCTCCAGCAGCGCCACCGGGACGACGTTGAAGTTCGCCGCCATCGGCGTGCAGAGCGTCCCGCAGTAGCCGGACAGCATCCCGATGGCGAAGACCGGCGCCGGGTTGCCGCCCATCGCGGCGACGAGCACCGGGTAGCCGATCGCGGCGGTGAGCACCGGGAACGCGGCGAACGCGTTGCCCATGATCACCGTGAACACCGCCATCCCGACGCAGTAGAGGATCACGGCCGGCAGCAGCGAACCCTTCGGCAGCACCGCCGAGACCGTGGTGCCGATGGCGTCGCCGACGCCGGCGGTGGCGAAGACCAGCCCGAGCACGGAGAGCAGCTGCGGCAGGACGAGCGCCCAGCCGAGGTCCTCGGTGAGGCGACGGCCCTGCGTCAGGGCCAGCGCCGGGCTGCGCAGCTTGAACAAGATCATCGCGATGACGATCGCGATGATGCCGGCGGCGGACAGCCCGATGACGGTCTCGCTGCCCTTCTGCAGCAGCGGCTGCCCGCCGATGACCACGTGCGGACCGGCGATCGCGCAGAGCGCGGTGATCACCGGGATCGCGAGGACCGGCAGGAAGAGTGAGTTGCCGAACCGTTCGGCCCGGGCCTCGCGCTCGGCCACGACGGTCGCCGTCGCGCCCGGCCGCGCGTGCTCGGCGCCGCCGCCCACCCGACCGGGCCGCACGACGTCCCGGCCGGTGTCCCGACCAGGGCCCCGGCCGCCGTGGCGGGCGTCGTCCCGGTCGAGCTCGACGCCCTCGAGGTCCCCGCCGGCCGTCGCCGCCGCTGCGGTGCCGCTCTTCGCCAGGCGGCCGGTGCCGGCCAGCACGGCGATGACCACGATGGTCAGCCCGAGCGGCCAGGCCGGCGCGGTCTTGGCCACGACGAACGAGCTGTAGGGGAAGCAGAGCCCGAGCAGCCCCCAGAACAGCCCGCTGGTCAGGCGCTTCGGGTTGCTCCGGTCGCGCGCGACGAGCAGGCCCACGCCGAGGAAGAACAGCCCCATCAGCCAGTAGAACCACTCGACCCGGATCACGGGGCCACCTCCACGTCGTGGCGGACGCCCGCCAGGTCGCGGCGCAGCGCGCGGTCGGTGAGCAGGCTGCGGCTCCCGTGGATCAGCAGCGCGACGACGGCGGTCGGGATGGCCCACAGGGCGACCTGCAGCGGCGCCAGCGTGTAGCCGTACGTGGTGTCGACGAACGAGGTGATCAGCAGGACCGCGCCGACGGCGACGAAGATGTCCTCGCCGAAGAACGCGCCCACGTTGTCGGTGCTGGCCGCGAAGGCGCGGATGCGCTGGACGACGGCGTCGGGCAGCGGGCCGTACTTGCGGACCGCAGCCGCCTCGGCCATCGGCGCGACCAGCGGACGGACGGTCTGCGCGTGCCCGCCGATGCTCATCAGGCCGATGGCCGCGGTGACCTGGCGGACGACGAGGTAACCGGCGAGGATCCCGCCGGTGCTGAGCCGGGCCAGCCGTGAGACCAGGCGCCGGGCCTGCTGCTGCAGACCGAAGTGCTCGACCAGGCCGATCACCGGCAGCACGAGCAGGAAGATGCTGACCGAGCGGCTGCCGGCGAAGCCGGTCCCGAAGGCGTTCAGCACGTCGATCAGGTTCATGCCGCCGAGGAAGCCCGTCACCAGGCCGGCCACGGTGACCACGAGCATGGGGTTCAGCCGCAGCGCGAAGCCGACGACCACCACGAGGATTCCGAGCAGGACGAGCACGCCTGCCGCCTTTCGTGAGGAGGGACGCGGGTGAGGAGCGCCGTTCGGTAACGTAGGGATCGTTGAACGATTCCGCAAGGGGTGCGGGCCGGAGAGGACGCTGATGACGTCGGAGACCACGGACACCACGCCCCACCCGGCGCCGGCCCGGTCAGTCGGGACGACCGTCGAGGAGAGCCGGCTCACCGAGGTCCTGGTGCCCGGGGCGGAGCCCGTGGCCGCGCAGCTGCTGGCCGTCTCGGGCTTCGACGTCGTCGTGGGCGAGCTCGCCGAGGCGATGGCGTCGGCGGCCTCGCTCGGCGCGCTCACCGACGTCGTCCGCACCGGCGGCGCCCGGCTCTGGGCGACGGCGGTGGCCCGCGCGCAGGGACTCACGGGGTCGGGGTCGGGGTCGACGTCCGGCACCCTCGACCCGTACGACGACCGCCCGCTCTACTGGGCCCGGACGGCCACGAGCGCGGCGCTGCGGAGGCTGGGGTCCCCGCACCTGGAGACCCAGCACCAGCGCTTTGCGCTGCTGCGGGTCCTCGACCGCACGTCCCGCGGGATCGACCGCGACCCATGGCCGCAGGCGGAGGCCGGAGACGTCCGGGTCATGGTCAGCGGCTTCGACGTCTACTCCCTCGACACGAGCGTGCGGCACGCGAACCCCTCGGGAGCGGCCGCCCTGCAGCTGGACGGGGTCCGCCTCGAGATGCCGTACGGAGTCGTGCGGGTGCGTTCCGTGGTGCTCCCGGTCAGCTACGGCGACTTCGACCAGGGCGTGGTGGAGGACGCCTTCGGCCCGGTGCTGCGGCCGGGCCCCGACCGGGCGGACCTGATCATGACGATCAGCATGACCGCGCGCGGCCGGATGGACGTCGAGCGCTGGGCGGCGAACGCCCGCGGCGGCACGCCGGACAACTCGCGCGCGCAGCACTTCGGGTCGGTGGCCAGGGCCTCGCACTGGCCGCAGCCCTTCGACTCCCCGGAGTGGATCGAGACCACGCTCCCCTACCCCGCGATGATCGGTGCCGGGACCGGCCCGTGGCCGGTCGTGCTCAAGCAGGGCGTGCGGGAGTGGCCGGCCGGGACCTGGCCGGACCCGGCGTCGCTGGTCGCGCGACCGGATCCGAGCCCGGGCAGCACGGCCGCGGCCGGGACCGGCGGGGACTACCTGAGCAACGAGAGCATGTACCGCTCGAACCGGCTGCGGCAGGCGCTGGGCGCCTGGGAGGTCCCGGGCGGGCACCTGCACATCTCCGCGCTGCTGGACCCCGAGGACCCGGCGGCGCTGACCGACGCCGCGTTCGAGGCCGACCGGCGCGCCGTGGTCGACCAGGCCGTGGCGCTCGTCACCGCCGCGGCGGCCGAGGTCACCCGCCGGCGCTGAGCGGAGCTCGTCGGGTCAGGCCTCGCGGCGGCGGTAGGCGGCGAGGACCTGGCTCTCGGCCTCGTCGAGGTAGGCGCGCAGCATCGGGGCGGCGACCGCTCCACCCCGAGCCAGGAGGGCGTCGAGGATCGCGTGGTTGCGCTCGAGGTAGGAGCCGTGGAAGGCGTCGGGCCGCGCGACGACGTGGAAGGCCAGGCGCATCTCGTTCCAGATGCTCTGCATCAGCGCGACCACCCGGGTGCTGCCCAGCGCCGTGAGCTCGCGGTGGAAGTCGATGTCCGCGGTGCCGACGCCGCTCCAGTCCTGCGCGGCGGCGGTCGCGTCCGCCCGGTCGAGCGCCGCGACGACGCGCTCGAGACCGGCCGGACCGCCCGGGTGGGTGACGACCGCGGCGCACTCGACGAGGCGGCGCGCGTCGTACAGCTCGGACACGTCGGCGACGGTCGGGACGCGGACGAACACCCCGCGGTTGAGCTCGTGGACGACGAGCCGCTCCTCGGCCAGCGTCCGGAACGCCTCCCGCAGCGTGTTGCGCGAGACGTCGAGGTCACGGCAGATCTGCGGTTCCGAGAGCCGGCTGCCGAAGCCGTACGTCCCCTGCAGGATCCCCTGCCGCACCCGGTCGGCCGCCCGCTCCGCCCGGCTGGCGGGGTCCACGGCGGCAACCGCAGCGACGACGCTCACGTCCGGGGACGCTACCAGCGGGCACCGGGGCCTTGTGCGATCGTTGAACGATCCGTCAGGATCAGGCCAGCAGCCCCGAGGAGGTCGCCATCCCTGGAACCGTGGACCTGAACGCCGACGTCGGCGAGGGGTTCGGACGCTGGGAGCTCGGCGACGACGCCGCCGTGATCGCGGTCGTGACCAGCGCGAACGTCGCCTGCGGCTTCCACGCCGGCGACCCGGCCACGATGGCCACGACGATCCGCACGGCGCTCGAGCACGACGTCGCGATCGGGGCCCACGTCTCCTACCGCGACCTCGCGGGCTTCGGCCGGCGCTACGTCGACGCGACCGAGGCCGAGCTCGTCGGGGACGTGCTCTACCAGATCGGCGCGCTCGCGGGCCTCTGCCGGGCGCTCGGGGCCCGGGTCGGCTACGTCAAGCCGCACGGCGCGCTCTACAACACGATCGCCGCCGCGGACGGCGCCGGTGCGACGCACGCCCGGGCGGTGCTCGAGGCGATCGGGCAGTACGACGCCACCCTCCCGCTCGTCGGACTCGCGGGCTCCGCGCTGCTGGACCAGGCCCGTAGGGCGGGGCTGCCCGTCGTCGCCGAGGCGTTCGCCGACCGCGCGTACACCCCCGAGGGTGCGCTGGTCAGCCGGCGCGAGGCCGGCTCGGTCCTGCACGACGCCGACGAGGTGGCGGCCCGGATGGTCGCGCTGGTCCGTACGGGCACCGTGACCGCGATCGACGGCAGCACGGTGACGGTCGAGGCGGAGTCGATCTGCGTGCACGGCGACTCCCCCGGAGCCGTCGCCATGGCACAGGCCGTCCGGGCCGCCCTCGACGGGGCCGGGGTCGGTGTCCGGTCCTTCGCCGCCCGGTGACGAGCGCGCGCCCGAGGGTGCTGACGGCCGGTTCCGACGGTCTGCTCGTCGAGGTGGCGGACCTCGACGAGGCGCTCGCGCTGTTCGGGTCGCTCCGCGACGACCCGCCCCCGGGGGTCCTCGAGCTGGTGCCGGCCGCCCGTACGGTCCTCGTCCGCTACGACGACGTCGTCACCACCGCGGCCGCGCTCACCGCTGAGGTCCGCTCCCGTGCGCTCACCGGAACGGGCGTCGCCGACGGCCCGGTCGTCGAGGTGGGTGTCTGCTACGACGGCGCCGACCTCGACGAGGTGGCCCGGCTCTGCGGCCTCACCCCGGCCGAGGTCGTCGCGCGGCACACGGCGACGCCGTGGACGGTGGCGTTCACCGGCTTCGCCCCGGGGTTCGCCTACCTGTCCGGCGGCGACCCGGCCCTCGACGTCCCCCGGCGCGCGGAGTCGCGGACGGCGGTCCCGGCGGGTTCGGTGGGGCTGGCCGGGCCGTTCAGCGGGATCTACCCGCGCGCCAGCCCGGGCGGCTGGCAGCTGGTGGGCCGGACGGGCCTGGCGCTGTGGGACCTCGACCGGGACGAGCCCGCGCTGCTCACGCCGGGGACGCGCGTGCAGTTCGTCGACGCGGGCCCGGCGGCGCTCGCCCGGGCCGGGGCTCTTGTCACCGCCCCTTCCCGGTCGGACCGTCCGGCGGGCGGACCCGCGCTCGAGGTCCTGTCCCCCGGACCGCTCGCCGTCGTCGTCGACCTCGGCCGGCCGGGCCGCGCGGCCTCGGGCGTCGCGCGCTCCGGCGCGGTGGACCGCGGTGCCCTCCGCCGCGCCAACCGGCTGGTCGGCAACCCGGCCGGCACCCCGGCGCTCGAGGTCGCGGGCGGCGGGCTGCGGTTCCGGGCGCACGGCGACCTCGTGGTCGCCGTGACCGGCGCCGCCGTGCCGGACCGCGGAGGGCTCGACCGGGCCTTCGCCCTCGACGACGGCGTCGAGGTGGACCTCGGGACGCCCGACCGCGGGATGGTCGCCTACGTGGCGGTGGCCGGTGGGATCGAGGCCGCCCGGGTCCTCGGCAGCGCGTCGAGCGACCTGCTGGCCGGGATCGGACCGGCTCCGCTCCGGACCGGCGACGTGCTCGCGGTCGGCCACGCGCGCGACGCCGCCGCCGCGGTCGTCACCGAACCCGGTCCCCGGCTGCCCGCCCCCGACGAGGTCACCGAGGTCGACGTCCTCCTCGGTCCCCGGGACGACTGGTTCACGGCGGCCGGCGTGGCGACGTTCCTCGACCAGGAGTGGACGGTCACCCCGCGCTCCAACCGCGTCGGCCTGCGTCTCCTCGGCGCCGAGCCCCTCGAACGGGCGGTCGGGGCGGACCTGCCCGCCGAGCTGCCCAGCGAGGGCACGGTGCCCGGCTCGGTGCAGGTCCCCCCGAGCGGGCAGCCCGTGGTCTTCACCGCCGACCACCCGGTCACGGGCGGCTACCCGGTGATCGCCTGCGTCGCGCGGCACCACCTCGACCGCGTCGGCCAGGTGCCGGTCGGCGGGCGCATCCGCTTCCGCGCCGTGCGGGGAGGAAGCGTGCGGGGAGGATGAGGGGGTGGGCAGACCGGGAGACCCAGGACCCGTACGGGCGGTGGCGGCGGCACTGCAGGCACGACTCGACGCGCTGCCTCCGGAGGCCGCGGGCCGGGCGACGTTCCTCGGGGTCTACGCACGGGTGACGGTCGCGGTCGCCGACGCCGTGGCGGCGGGGCGGTTCGAGGACCCGGAGTGGGTGAGCCGGTGGGACGAGGTGTTCGCCGACCTGTTCCTCGCCGCGCACGACGCGGACCTCCGCGGAGCCCCGGTGCCCCGGCCCTGGCGCCTGGCCTTCGCCGCCGACCCGGCGATGCACCCGCTCGGCCACCTGCTCCTGGGCATGAACGCGCACATCAACTTCGACCTGCCGCAGTCGGTCGTCGCCGTCGTCGACGCCGCCGACTTCGCCGACCCGGTCGTGCTGGCGGCCCGCGACCGCGACCACTCGCGGATCGACGAGGTGCTCTTCACCCGGGTCCGCGCCGAGGACGCCGACCTCGGCTGGAAGGTCCGGCGCCTGGACCGCGCCCTCGCGCCGGCGAACCGCTGGGCGTCGCGGCGCTTCCTGCGCGAGTCGCGGGAGAAGGTCTGGCACAACACGACCGTGCTGCACGAGGCGCGCGTGACCGGCGAGGAGGCGTACGCGGGCCGGGTGGCCGAGCTCGACGTGCTGACGTCGGCCAAGATCTCGGAGTTCCTGCGGCCCGGCCCGGTGCTGCTCCGGCTCGCGGTCCAGGGCTTCGGCGTGACGCTGCCGCCGTCCTGAGACACGACACGGGACGAGACCGTTCGGGTGCGCCCGACATACTTCTCCCGTGATCATCACCCGCGAGCACCGCTCCAAGCCGTACCCGCTCGGCGTCCGCGCCGTCGACGGCGGCCTGCACGTCGCCGTCTACTCCGAGACCGCCGACGCCGTCGACCTCTGCACCTTCGACGAGAAGGGGCACGAGACGGCCCACCGCCTCGAGGAGCGTTCCGGCCACGTCTTCCACGGCTTCGTGCCCGGGTACGGGATCGGCACGCGCTACGGCCTGCGGGTCCAGGGCGCCTGGGACCCGGCGAACGGGCTGCGCCACAACGCGCACAAGCTGCTGCTGGACCCGTACGCCACCGCGATCGAGGCCGGGTTCGTGTGGGACGAGGCGGTCTTCTCGCACCGCTTCAACGCTCCCGAGGAGCTGAACCCCGCCGACTCCGCGCCGTTCATGCCGCGCTGCGTCGTCGCCGACCGCTCTTTCGACTGGGGCGACGACCGGGCCCCGCTGACCCCGCTGGACGAGACGGTCATCTACGAGACGCACGTCAAGGGCTTCACCCAGACCCACCCCGACGTGCCCGAAGAGCTCCGCGGGACGTACGCCGGCCTCGCGCACCCCGCCTCCGTGAAGTACCTGACCGAGCTCGGCGTCACCGCCGTGGAGCTGATCCCGGTGCAGCAGTTCGCCCAGGACTCCCACCTGCTCGAGAACGACCTGCGCAACTACTGGGGCTACAACACGTTCGCCTTCTTCGCCCCGAACTCCGACTACAGCGCCGCCGGCGACGACGGAGCGCAGGTCCGCGAGTTCAAGGAGATGGTGAAGGCGCTGCACGCGGCGGGCCTCGAGGTCATCCTCGACGTCGTCTACAACCACACCGCGGAGGGCAACCACCTCGGCCCGACGATCTCGTTCAAGGGCATCGACAACGCCTCCTACTACCGCCTCGTGGCCGACGACCGCTCGTCGTACTTCGACACCACCGGCACGGGCAACAGCCTGAACGTCGGCCACCCCGCCGCGCTCGGGCTGATCATGGACTCGCTGCGCTACTGGGTGACCGAGATGCACGTCGACGGCTTCCGCTTCGACCTCGCCACCACGCTCACGCGCCAGGACGGCGACGCCGAGGTGCACAGCGCCTTCCTCGACCTGATCCACCAGGACCCGGTGCTCGCGCCGGTGAAGATGATCGCCGAGCCGTGGGACACGCAGGGCTACCAGGTCGGCGGCTTCCCGGCCGACTGGTCGGAGTGGAACGGCAAGTTCCGCGACGACATCCGCGACTTCTGGGGCGGTTCCGACAGCCGGATCGGCGGCGTGGCCGAGCGGCTCCTCGGCAGCCCCGACGTGTACGAGGCGAGCCGCCGCTCGCCGCTCTGCAGCGTCAACTTCGTCACCGCGCACGACGGCTTCACCCTCGCCGACCTGACCTCGTACTCCCGCAAGCACAACGCGGCCAACGGCGAGGACAACAACGACGGCGAGAGCGACAACCGCTCGACGAGCTCGGGCGCCGAGGGGCCGACCGACGACCCGGCCGTGAACGCGCGGCGCGACCGGATGCGGCGCAACTTCCTGGCCACGCTGCTGCTCTCGGCCGGCGTGCCGATGATCCTCGGCGGGGACGAGATCGCGCGCAGCCAGGGCGGCAACAACAACGCCTACTGCCAGGACAACGAGATCTCCTGGTACGACTGGTCGACCGCCGACCGGGCCCTGCTGGCCTTCACCCAGGAGCTGGTCGCCCTGCGCCGGGCCGAGCCCGCGCTGCGGCCGGACTGGTACCGCTTCGCCAAGCCCGAGCGGGACGAGGACGCGGAGACCTCGACCGTCCAGCTGCTGCGCTCCGACGGCAAGCCGTTCGGCGCCAGCGACTGGGACGACCCGGCGGCGCGCGCCATCATGCTCACCTTCTTCCACCTCGAGCGCGACGCCTTCGCGCTGCTCCTGAACGCCGCGGAGAACGGCGTGGAGTTCGGCATCCCCGCAGCCCCCGACGGCGACTGGGAGCTGGTCGTCAGCAGCGACCCCGAGCAGACGGTGGTCGCACCCGTCACGACGCTGATCGTGCGCGACTGCTCCTTCACCCTGCTGCGCTCCCGCAAGGGCTGAGCAGGACCGGCTCCCGACCCGCCGCGCGGTCACGCGGACGCGCGGCGGGTCCGGGCGGGGACGAGCCCCGCGTCGAGCGCGGTGCACACCCACTGGGTGCCCGCGCCCTCGAGCCGGAACGCCAGCACCAGCACCCGTGGCCCGGCGCGCAGCAGGGCGCTGACCTCGGCCGAGCGCGTCCCGGGGTGCTGCACCCGGCCGGACAGCAGCACGGTGCGCGGGGCGGCGTCGTCGGCGGGCCGGAGCCGCTGGCGGCGGTTGAGCCCGGCCAGGACCTCAGCGCTGACCCACCCGGCGAGCTGGGTGGCGGGACGGCGGCCGAGCAGGGCCTCCCCGAGCGCGACCGCGAACCAGCCCGACCAGCGCGCCGCGTCCGGCAGCTCGACCGGCACCCGCGCGCCCCAGGCCCGACCGACGCGGACGACCCGGCCGGGCTGCGGACGCGGCAGGACGGTCGGTGCCGTCGTCGACGGAGGCTCGCCCGCGGGCCGTCCGGCCGGTGCGACCGGCCAGGTCCGGGGCTCGGGACGGCTGGAGGGCAGGACACGGACCACCGCAGGAACGCTCACGGGCTCACCCTCGGCGACCGCCGACCCCGGCGGAAGGCCCATCGCCACATCTGTGGACGACGGCGAGGGACGGACAACAACCCGCCCGTACGGTCCGCACCTCCCGGCCCCGCCGCCCCCGTGCCCGCCTCCCTGCCCCTGGTCCTCAAGTCGTGCAGAGCCCTGTCGTACGCGCCGGGGCGGCCTCAGCCCTGCAGCGTCACCCAGGTCTTCCCCGGCTTGAGGGCGATCGCCTTGCCGTCGGCGTCCGTGAAGGTCATCGGGCCGCCGGTCTTGACGCGCTTCCAGGTGCCGTCGACGCGGCGCCCGTCGCGGTAGACGCTGACCTTGCCCGAGCCCTTCGTGTCGGACTGCACGGACGGGGCGCCGAGCACGTCGGAGTTGCCGTCGGGGTGGTCGTGGACGCGCAGGACGACGACGTTGTCGGCCTTGGTGACCGTGCCGGTGTCGCCGTCGGCGTAGGTCTGGCCGTTCCAGCGCACCGTCCAGCGCCCGCCGGTCCAGTCGAAGCGGAACGTGTCGTGGCCGACCTTGCTGGTGGCCCGGTCCGTCTTGGCGCCGGCCTTCGCCTGGGCGGTGCTCGAGGCGAAGGTCCACCCGATCGAGCGGGCCCCTCCGACCTTCGTCTCGCTCCGGGCCAGGCTCGCCAGGTCGACGAAGACGTTGTGCGGGGCGACCCGGCGGTGGTCGCGCGTCTCCCGGTAGATCGGCACGATCGCGGAGCGGTCGATCTTGGCCTGGACCTTGGTGTTCGCGCCGGAGTACACGAGCCCGGGGTGCCCGAACAGCGGCAGCAGCTGCACGTCCGTGCTCCGGGCGCTGCGCACCGGACCGAGCCGCTTCGGCAGGTCGGTGTGGTAGAGCGCGACGAGCCGGGTCTGCGCCCCCTCGACCTGCTCGACGAAGACGATGTCGGCGGAGTGCAGGCCGACCTGCGGGCGGGCGAGACCGATGTTCTCGATCTTGGCCGCGATGACGGGGCCGTCGACGACCTTGCCCCCGGTCAGGGCGTCGACCGGCCTGGCCCGCGCCGTCGAGCTCGCGCTCGGCGTCGGGCTCGGCGAGGCGGACGCGGTGGTCGCGGCCACCGGCGGCGGGGCGACGTCGCCGGTGCTGTCGTGGGTGACCGCGTAGCCGGTGACGGCCCCGGCGACGGCGAGGACGCCGATCCCGGCCACGCCCGCGGTCCACGCCCGAGTCCAGACGAAGCTCACCGGCTCAGCCTGGCACCCGCGGCGACCGTGCGGGGCCGGACCCGCGAGCTCGCCTGGATGAACCCTGGGCGACGACGAGCCGTACCCCGCGTGCCGGGCTTAGCGTCTGCATCGGGTCAGCGCGACGCGTTCCGCCCGTGGCACACCTTGAACTTCTTGCCCGAGCCGCAGGGGCAGGGGGCGTTGCGCCCGACGCCGGCGTACGGGTCGTCCACGCTCTCGTCGCTCGCGGCCGCGGTCGCCTCGCCCGACTCGTCCGGCGCGGAGTAGGTCATCCGCCGGCGCGCCGTCGGCTCCAGGCCCTTGGCCCGGATCTGCGGGCGGGACCCCGCGGTCTCGAGCTCGGGCTCGTCGACCTCGTCCACCTCGGTGACCTCGACGCCGGGGCCGTCCGGGTCCGGGCCGGTCTCGGTGAGGTGCCGGTGGCCGTTTGCCTCGGGCTCC
>CAVXMD010000012.1:0-15959 GCA_963762775.1 uncultured Actinomycetota bacterium | reverse complement strand
AGGAGCCAGTAGTGGCCAAGGCCAAGTTCGAGCGGACCAAGCCGCACGTCAACATCGGCACCATCGGGCACATCGACCACGGCAAGACCACGCTGACCGCGGCGATCACGAAGGTGCTGCACGACAAGTACCCCACGCTCAACCAGGCGTCGGCGTTCGACCAGATCGACAAGGCGCCCGAAGAGCGTCAGCGCGGCATCACGATCTCGATCGCGCACGTCGAGTACCAGACCGAGTCGCGTCACTACGCGCACGTGGACTGCCCCGGTCACGCCGACTACATCAAGAACATGATCACCGGTGCCGCCCAGATGGACGGTGCGATCCTCGTGGTCGCCGCCACCGACGGCCCGATGCCCCAGACCCGTGAGCACGTGCTGCTCGCCCGCCAGGTCGGCGTGCCGGCCATCGTCGTGGCGCTCAACAAGTGCGACATGGTCGACGACGAGGAGATCCTGGAGCTCGTCGAGCTCGAGGTCCGCGAGCTCCTCAGCGAGTACGACTACGACGGCGACGAGATCCCCGTCGTCAAGGTCGCGGCCTTCCCGGCGCTGAACGGCGACGAGAAGTGGGGCGAGTCGATCATGGAGCTCATGGCGGCCGTCGACACCGCGATCCCGCAGCCGGTCCGTGAGATCGACAAGCCCTTCCTCATGCCCGTCGAGGACGTCTTCACGATCACCGGTCGTGGCACGGTCATCACCGGCCGCATCGAGCGCGGGATCGTCAAGGTCAACGAGACCGTCGACATCATCGGCATCCGCACGACCAAGCAGACCACCACGGTCACCGGCGTGGAGATGTTCCGCAAGCTGCTCGACGAGGGCCAGGCGGGCGAGAACGTCGGCCTCCTGCTCCGCGGCACCAAGCGCGAGGACGTCGAGCGCGGCATGGTCGTGATCAAGCCGGGCACCACGACCCCGCACACGGACTTCGAGGCGCGCGTCTACATCCTGAGCAAGGAGGAGGGCGGCCGCCACACGCCGTTCTTCAACAACTACCGCCCGCAGTTCTACTTCCGCACCACCGACGTGACCGGTGTGGTGAACCTCCCCGAGGGCACCGACATGGTCATGCCGGGCGACAACACCGACATGAGCGTCCAGCTGATCCAGCCGATCGCCATGGAGGAGGAGCTGAAGTTCGCCATCCGTGAGGGTGGCCGGACGGTCGGCGCCGGTCGCGTCACCAAGATCCTCAAGTGATCTAGCGCTTCACGAGAGAGGCCCCGGGCGATGCCCGGGGCCTTTCTGCGTCTTCGTGCCCGGAACGCGTCTCGCGCGTCCTCGTCGCGTGCCGCACGGCCCTGGCCGACCCCTAGGCTGCGGCGCGTGGAGAGCGGCACGCGGGCGGTGGTCGAGCTGGCCTGGGCGCGGGTCCTCGGGCTCGACGACGAGGCGTTCCTCGGCTCGGACGGCGGCTCGCACCGGCTGACCAGGGCCGACGACACCGGCGTCACCTTCGTGACGCTGTGGGAGCACCGGGTCCTCGTCGGGCCGCAGTGGTTCCTCGACCGCGCCGAGGAGGTCGACGACGCGGTGCTCGCCTCCGGCTCCGCCCTGCTGGACCTCACCGCCGACGCCCCCGCCGGCGTGGGTGCCGGCCGGCTGGTGGGCGAGGCGGTCCTGGCCTTCAGCGACGCCTACGTCGAGCACGAGGCCCTGGAGGCAGCGGTCGTGAGCGACGACGCCCAGGCCGTCTCCGACCTGGAGCGCGAGTGCCCGCCGGACGACGTCACCGAGGTCGGCCTCGCCGCCATGGGCCAGCGCTTCGTGCTCCTCGACGACCGCGACGCCCCGACCGCCGGGGCCGGCTACGACGAGTGGCAGGGGATCCTCGGCCACGTCGGCGTCCTGACCGTCCCGGCCCTGCGCCGCGAGGGGCACGGCCTGGTGGTCGGCGCCCTCGCCCTGAACGACGCCCTCGACGCCGGCCTGGTCCCGCAGTGGCGGGTGCGTCGCGGGAACGAGGCCTCGCTCGCCCTGGGCCGCCGGCTGGGCTTCGAGGCGGTCGGGGTGCAGACGAGCGTGGTCCTCCCGGCGGCCCCCGACGGGGTCTGACACCCGGACCGCGGCTCCGGGCCGGTGGGACGGCGTCGGCTAATGTCGACGTTCCCGGGCGGTCCGGCCGGGAACGCGCCCCAGGAGGAACCCCATCCGACGCATCACGGGCTTCGTGCTCGCCCTGCTGTGCTGCCTGGCGGCTGCGGGCTGCTCGTCCGGCCCGTCGGGCTCGACCCTGGACGAGGTGCGCGACGCGGGTGTCCTGCGGGTGGGGACGGAGGGCACCTACTCGCCCTTCACCTACCACGACCCGGCGACCAACCAGCTGACCGGCTACGACGTCGAGGTGATCGACGCGGTCGCGGCCGAGATGGGGCTGCGCACCGAGTTCGTCGAGGCGCCGTTCGACTCGATCTTCGCCAGCCTGGAGTCCGACCGCTTCGACCTCGTGGCCAACCAGGTGACGAGGAACGCGCAGCGCGAGGCCGCGTACGCGCTGTCGGCCCCGTACACCGTGTCCGACGGCGTCATCGTCACGCGGAGCGACGACGACTCGATCACGAGCCTGGCCGACCTCCGGGGCAAGACGAGCGCCCAGAGCTCGACGAGCAGCTGGGCCCAGGTGGCGAAGGACGCGGGCGCGCAGGTGGAGGCGGTCGAGGGCTTCACCCAGGCCATCACGCTGGTCAAGCAGCAGCGCGTCGACGCCACCGTCAACGACAACCTCGCCGTCGCCGAGTACAGCAAGACCACCGGCGACACGAGCGTCAAGATCGCCGCGAAGACCGGGAACACCAGCGAGCAGGTCTTCGCGATGCGGCAGGCGGACACCAGCCTGCGCGACGCCGTGGACGACGCCCTGGCGCAGGTCCGGGCGGACGGTCAGCTCACGCAGATCTCCGAGAAGTACTTCGGCGAGGACGTCAGCGCCGGCGAGGCGTCGCCCGAGCAGCAGGGCACGGCGGCGTCGACGCAGTCCACCTGGGACCTCGTCCGCCAGACGGCCGGGCCCATGGCGCTCGCCGCGCTGAACCGGACCATCCCGCTCACGGCGATCAGCTTCGTCGTCGGACTGGCGATCGCCCTGGTCGTCGCGCTGATGCGTCTCTCGCGCGTCGGGGTCGTCTCGCAGCTCGCGCGCTTCTACGTCTCCGTCATCCGCGGCACCCCGCTGCTGGTGCAGCTGTTCCTGATCTTCTACGGGCTGCCGGCGGTGGGGCTGACGTTCAACCCCTTCACCGCCGCGGTCATCGCCTTCAGCCTGAACGTCGGCGGGTACGCAGCCGAGATCATCCGCGCCGCCATCCTCTCGGTGCCGCGCGGGCAGTGGGAGGCGGCGGAGACGATCGGCATGGGCTACCCGACCACCCTGCGCCGCATCGTCCTCCCGCAAGCGGCGCGCACCGCCGTCCCGCCTCTTTCGAACACGCTCATCTCGCTCGTCAAGGACACCTCGCTCGCCTCGGTGGTCCTGGTGACCGAGCTGCTGCGGGTCGCCCAGGTCGCGGCCGCGCCGACGTTCAAGTTCTTCGCGCTGTACGGCGTCGCCGCGGCGTACTACTGGGTGATCTGCCTGGTGCTGTCCTTCGTGCAGGGACGCCTCGAGCACCGGCTGGAGAGGTACGTGGCGCGATGACCGATCCGCACGACGAGCGTGCCGAGCCTGCGGGTGCCGGGCCGGACGGGCGCCCGCTCCTCGAGGTGACGAACCTGGCCAAGGCCTTCGGCGGCGTCGAGGTGCTGCGCGACGTGGACTTCGCCGTCCCGGCGGGGTCGGTGACGGTGCTCATCGGCCCGTCGGGCTCGGGCAAGACGACGGTGCTGCGCTGCCTCAACGCCCTGGAGCGGGGCGACGCCGGCACCGTACGCATCGGTGACGCGGTGGTCGACTACGCCGCGAAGCCCGGGAAGCGGGCGCTGGCACAGCTGCGGGCGCAGAGCGCGATGGTCTTCCAGGCGCACAACCTCTTCCCGCACCTGACCGTCCTGCAGAACGTCACCGCGGGACCCGTGGTCGTGCAGGGCAGACCGGCCGCCGAGGCCGAGGCCCGGGCGCACGCCCTGCTCGAGAGCGTCGGGCTGGGCGGCAAGGCCGACCAGCACCCCTACCAGCTGTCCGGCGGTCAGCAGCAACGGGTCGGGATCGCCCGTGCGCTCGCCCTCGACCCGGCCCTGCTGCTCTTCGACGAGCCGACCTCCGCGCTCGACCCCGAGCTCGTGGGCGAGGTGCTCGCGGTCATGAAGGACCTGGCCGAGCAGGGGCGGACGATGGTCGTCGTCACCCACGAGATGCGGTTCGCGCAGTCGGTCGCCGACCAGGTGCTCTTCATGGACGGGGGCGTCATCGTCGAGCGTGGTGATCCCGGGGCCGTCCTCACCGACCCCCGGGAGCCCCGCACGCGGACGTTCCTGCACCGCGTGCTCGACCCCATCTGAGGACGCGGTGCAGCCCCCTCACTCCCGGGTCAGCAGCGCGACCGGGTAGCGGTCGAGCACGTCGGCGACCTCGACGGTGCCCTCCCAGCGCCGCCCGGTCAGCACGTCGAGCCCGCCCCACGGGAGGTCGACCGTGGCGCCGCCCCAGCCGTGACCGGCAAGCCCGACCGAGAGCCGGGTGGCGAGCGTGACCGCGCCGCCCCGGTCGAAGGCCACCAGGTGGTTGGTGTGCTCGCCCGACGCCGGCAGCGGCGCGTAGCCCTCGAACAGCTCGGGACGGTCGCGGCGGGCGTGCAGCGCGTGCCGCGTCACCCAGAGCTTGGCCCGTCCACCGGCGTCGACCGGCGGGGGAGCGTCGAGACCGGAGAGCAGCGCACGGTGCGCCGCGAAGTCGACCGGCCGCCGGTTGTCCGGGTCGACCAGGGAGTCCTCCCAGACCTCGGTGCCCCGGTAGACGTCGGGGACACCGGGCCCGGTGATCTGCACGAGCTTCTGCCCCAGGGAGTTGGACCAGCCGTGCGGGGTGACGAAGGCGACCAGCTCGTCCCATGCGGCGCGCAGCGTGGGGTCGTCGTACGCGCGGTCGACCGCGTCGCGGACCGCGGACTCGTACGCCTCGTCGGGGTCGACGTAGCCGGTGTGCAGCGCGGCCTCGCGGATCGCCTTCTCGGCGTACGCGTGCACCCGCTCGCGCTCGACCGGTCCGACCCCCACGAGGTTCTGGGCGAGGAAGTAGGCGAAGCCGGCGTCGGGGACGCCGCTCGTGGCGACGAAGGGCTCGGCGAAGGCGGCCCAGCGCTCGGGGACCTCCGAGAGGACCGCCATCCGGGCGCGGACGTCCTCGCCGCGCTTGGTGTCGTGGGTCGACAGGCTGGTCATCGACGCCGGCCAGTGCTCGGCCCGCGCCCGCTGCGCGGCGTGGAACGCGTCGACGGACAGCCCGACGTGGGCCGGGTCGCCGCCCACCTCGTTGGCGGCCACGAAGCGGCCGTAGCGGTAGAAGGCGGTGTCCTCCACGCCCTTGGCCATCGTGGCGCCGCTGAGCTGCTGCATGCGGACGGCCAGCTCGTCGGCCCCGTCGTGGAGCCGGGGCGCGAGCCGGTCCAGCGCCGGCGCGAGGTCGGGGTAGCGGTGCCGGGTCGTGCCGAGCGCCCGGTCGAGGGTGTCGCTCACCTCGGGCACGTAGGAGCGGTAGACGTCGAAGGCGACGGCGAGCTCGGCGAGCGCTCGGCCGGCGTCGGGCACGTCCGGCGCGAGGGCCGCCATCCGGCGCACCTCGGCGGGCAGCAGCTCGTCGACGACCATCTGCTTGCCGGTCTCGATGTGGTCGGCGATCTCCTGCTCGTCGCCGGTGAGCCGGCGGTAGAGGGCGGTGAGCTCGTCCTGCGTGCTGTCGTCGGTGAAGACGCCGTCCACCTCGAACATGGCGTCGTAGCCGGTGGTGCCGTCGACCGGCCAGGAGGCGGGCAGCTGCTCGCCGGGCTCGAGGATCTTCTCGACGGTGATCCAGGCGTCGGGGGCGAGCGCGCGCAGCCGGGTGAGGTACTCCCCGGGGTCGGCCAGTCCGTCGGGGTGGTCGACGCGCAGTCCGACGACCCCGTCCTCGACGAGGCCGCGGATCCGGGCGTGCGTCGCCGCGAAGACCTCGGGGTCCTCCTGGCGGACGCCGGCGAGGGTGGTGACGGCGAAGAAACGGCGGTAGCCGAGCTCGGTGTTGCCGCGCCGGAAGGAGACCAGCCGGTAGCTGCTGGCGCTCGTGGACCGTGTCAGGGTCGTCGCCCGGCGAGGCGCTGCCGGGGGCCAGCGGGAAGCGGTGCTCGTAGTACCGGAGCTCGCCCGTGGCGCCCGCGCCGTCGGTGCCCGCGGGGACGACCTCGAGCACCGGGTCGGGCCCGAGGACCGGGAGCAGGAGGGGCCCGCGGCCCCAGTCGATGTCGAACCAGTCCGCGTACGCCGACGCCTGCCCGTGGGTGAGCACGTCCCACCAGGCCGGGTTCTCCTCGGCCTTCTCGACCCCCAGGTGGTTGGGGACGATGTCGACGACCAGCTGCAGGCCGTGCTCGGCGGCGGCCGCGACCAGGTTCCGCCAGCCCTCGTGGCCGCCCCGCGCCGGGTCGAGCTCGGTGGGGTCGACGGTGTCGTAGCCGTGGTCCGACCCGCTCGTCGAGCGCAGCAGCGGGGAGCAGTAGACCGCCCCGACGCCGAGGTCGTGCAGGTAGCCGGCGAGCGCCGCGGCGTCGTCCAGGGTGAAGTCCGCGTTGATCTGCAGGCGGTAGGTCGAGGAGGGCACGGTGCGTGTCACCCGACGACTCTAGGGCGACGAACCCGCCGCGAAGGGCGACGCCCACCCTCTCCGCCCCCCGGCGCATGCCCCCCGGGTCTGCGCTGGTGGCCGCGGTTTCCCATGATCTCTTGGGAAACCTGTGCTCCCCTGGGCAGATCTGCCGAGGTGGGTGCCGGAGTCTCGAGAGATCATGGGAAACCGACGACGCCGGCCTGGGTCGGCGGCCGGGGAGGGCGGTGGGATCAGGCGCGCCAGGCGTGCCCGCTGCGCCGCGGGTCGGAACCCGCCCCGAGCGCGCTGACGGCGGAGACGCCGCCGAAGTAGGGGTCGATCCCCTCGGCCACGGCGACCGGGATCCCGGCCTCCTCGAGACCGCGTACGACGGCCGGGTCGAAGCCGGGCTCGAGCCGGACGAGGTCGGGCAGCGCGTTGAGCCGGGCGGCGTCGACCGCCTGCTGCGGCGGGGTCCCGCGCAGCACCCGCAGCAGGGTCTGGACCAGCGCCGGACGGATCCGGCTCCCGCCTGCCGCCCCGGCCGCCGCGACGAGGCGGCGCTCGGCGTCCAGCGCGACCAGCGGCGACATCATCGAGCCCATCCGGACGCCCGGGTCGAGGACCGCGCGGACCAGCTCCCCCTCGCCGAGCATGGAGTTGAGGTGCACCCCGTAGCCCGGGACCCAGACACCCGAACCCAGGCCGAGGCTCGTGGTGATGACGCAGGCGTCACCGCGCTCGTCGACGGCGACCAGGTTCGTGGTCTCGGCCCGGCGGTCCGGGGCACGGAGCGCGTCGACCAGGCCCAGGGCCGAGGCCAGGTCGTGGTGCGGGTCGCCGGGGACCGCCCGACCGGCCGCCTGGAGCGTGCCCAGGACGTCGTCGAGGTCGTCGCCGCGGGCCAGGACGTCCAGGTCGTCGAACCGAGCCCGGGCCGGGGTGCTCTCGACGACGGCGTACGCGTCGAGGTCGGCCTGCGCGAGGGCCGAGCCGTCGGCCAGGGCGTCCAGCAGGGCATCGGCGTACGCCCCGCGGTAGAAGGCGCGCGGGTCGTCGGCCAGCAGCGCGTAGGCGCGGTGGTGGTCGGGGTGGCGCAACGGGTCGCCGGGCGCCAGCAGCGCACCGTCGGGCCGGCGGTAGACGAGCTCGCCCTCGCCGACGCACATCGCCGGGACGATGCGGGGGAGGAGCTCGGCGTGCGTGCGGGGAACGGCGTGCCGTGCGAGGCCGCGAGCCCGGGCGCCACGACGTCGGTCCACGGCAGCCGGCCCCAGCGCTCCCAGAGGTGCAGCGCGCCCGCCGGCACCCCCGGGACCGCGACGGTCGCCGGCCCGATCTCGTAGGGGACCCGCTGGCCGACGAAGACGACTCTCGATCGCGACCCCCGGCCCGGCCCGCCGCTCGCCCAGCCCGGGGACCGCGACGAAGAAGTCGACGCAGGTCGCCGTGCCGGTCGCCGCCTCGTAGACCGTCGCGAACCCACCGCCGCCGAGCCCGGTGAAGATCGTCTCGGCGGCGCAGCTGACCAGCATCATGGCGACACCGGCGTCCACCGCGCCGCCGCCCGCCTCGAGCACGGTCCGACCGGCCGCGACGGTGGCCTCGTGGCCGGCGGCCACCGCCACCCCGACCGGGGGGCTCACGCCGCACCTGCGGCCGCCCGGCGCCCCGCGGGGTAGCCTGGAAAGAGGTCCTGGCAGCACGGGGACGGGGCGGGCCGGAGCACCGGCACAGCCTAGGGTGCGCCGCCCGAGGGCGGCGCGCCCGGCGGAGCCTGAGAATCTGCCCGCGGATTTGATCCGTCACGCTGCGTCTGACAAGATTGCCAGGTTGCTCCGACGGGATCGCCGGGGTGCGCGCTGGTCCACCGGCCCCTTGAGGGTCACCGGGTTGGCGCCGCCGCACCAGGAGATCCTGCTCGCCCGACCGACCGGACCACGGGTCCGGACAGCCGGGCCACACCCCACGGCAGGGCAAAGCAGAGCCGTGGTGTGCCGGAGGACGGGCGACACGCCCGACCGCGGGGGTCGGAGCCAGGCAGGACACGCAGGACCAGGACGACCCAGCACGACCACGACGTAGCAGCACGCAGCAGGACATAGCGAGAAGAGGACACGGTGGCGGGACAGAAGATCCGCATCAGGCTCAAGGCCTACGACCACGAGGTCATCGACTCGTCGGCGCGCAAGATCGTCGACACGGTGACCCGTACGGGTGCCCGCGTCGCCGGTCCGGTGCCGCTGCCGACGGAGAAGAACGTCTACTGCGTCATCCGCTCCCCGCACAAGTACAAGGACAGCCGGGAGCACTTCGAGATGCGCACGCACAAGCGCCTCATCGACATCATCGACCCGACCCCGAAGAC
Organism: uncultured Actinomycetota bacterium; assembly: GCA_963762775.1. GTDB lineage: Bacteria > Actinomycetota > Actinomycetes > Propionibacteriales > Propionibacteriaceae > Microlunatus. Next base: position 6,877 of record CAVXMD010000012.1, on the reverse strand, counting down.
CGTCGACTCCCTGATGCGACTCGACCTCCCGGCCGGTGTCGACATCGAGATCAAGCTCTGAGGATCGCGAACACCATGAGCACCACTGCCACATCCACGACGAGCGGGCGCACCGTGAAGGGCCTGCTGGGCACCAAGCTCGGCATGACCCAGCTCTGGGACGCCAACAACCGCGTCGTCCCGGTCACCGTCGTCCAGGCCGGTCCCTGCGTCGTCACGCAGGTCCGCACGCCCGCCTCGGACGGCTACTCCGCCGTCCAGCTCGGCTTCGGCGCGATCAAGCCCAAGCAGGTCACCAAGCCCGACGCGGGCCACTTCGAGCGCGCCGGGGTCACGCCGCGGCGGCACCTCGTCGAGATCCGTACCGCGGACGCCAGCGAGTACACGCTCGGCCAGGAGGTCAGCGCCGAGCTGTTCGCCGCCGACGAGGTCATCGACGTGACCGGCGTGAGCAAGGGCAAGGGCACCGCGGGCGTGATGAAGCGCCACGGCTTCCACGGTCTGCGCGCCAGCCACGGCGTGCACCGCAAGCACCGCTCGCCCGGTTCCATCGGCGGCTGCGCGACCCCCGGTCGCGTGTTCAAGGGCCTCAAGATGGCCGGCCGCATGGGCGTCGAGCGCGTCACGGTGCAGAACCTCACCGTGCACGCCGTCGACGTCGAGCGCGGTCTCGTCCTGATCAAGGGCGCCATCCCCGGCAACAAGGGCGGCCTCGTCGTCCTGCGCAGCGCCAGCAAGAAGGGAGACGCCAAGTGAGCACCATCGACGTCCGCACCCCCGACGGCGGCACCTCCGGCACCGTCGAGCTGCCCTCGGCGCTCTTCGACGTCGCGGCGAACGTCCCGCTGATCCACCAGGTCGTGGTGGCCCAGCTGGCCGCGGCCCGGCAGGGCACGCACGCCACCAAGACCCGCGGCGACGTCCGCGGCGGTGGGAAGAAGCCGTACCGCCAGAAGGGCACCGGCCGCGCCCGCCAGGGCTCGACCCGCTCGCCGCAGTTCGCCGGCGGTGGCGTCGCCCACGGCCCGGTGCCGCACGGCTACGCCCAGCGCACGCCCAAGAAGATGATCGCCGCCGCCATCCGCGGTGCGCTCTCCGACCGGGCCCGCGACGGTCGCGTGCACGTGGTCAGCGACCTGGTCTCCGGGGACACCCCGTCGACCAAGGGCGCGCTCGCCTCGCTCACCGCGGTCGCCTCCACCGACAAGGTCCTGGTCGTGCTGCACCGCGACGACGAGCTCGCGTGGGTCAGCCTGCGCAACGTCCCCACCGTGCACGTCATCGCCGTCGACCAGCTGAACGCCTACGACATCCTCGTCACCGACGAGGTCGTCTTCACCCGCACCGCGCTCGACGCCTTCGTGGCCGGACCGGTCTCGGGCCGCTCGGCCAAGGCCAGCGCCCGCTCGAGCGAGGCCGACGGCCTGGCCGCCGCCTCGGTCGAGGAGTCGGCCGAGCCGAGCGACGCGGACCTGGCCGCCACGGCGGCCTCGGTCGCCGAGGTCCTCGAGCCGACCGACGACGTCACCGCGACCGCGAGCACGTCCGGCGCCGGGTCCTACGTGGGCGAGGAGCCCCCGGCGGGCTTCGACATCAAGGGCAACGAGGACTCGATGAAGTACCACACCCCCGAGTCCCCGTACTACGGCCGCACGGTCGCCGAGGTCTGGTTCGACTCGACGGCCGCCGCCGAGGCCGCGGGCTTCGTCGACGCGGTGCGTGAGCAGAACGAGGAGGACGCCAAGTGAGCACGATCAAGATCCGCAACCACCGCGACATCCTGCTCGCGCCGGTCGTCAGCGAGAAGTCGTACAGCCTGCTCGACGAGAACAAGTACACGTTCCTCGTCGCGCCGGACGCCAACAAGACCGAGATCAAGATCGCGGTCGAGACGGTGTTCGACGTCAAGGTCACCGGCGTCAACACGCTGAACCGGCAGGGCAAGAAGCGGCGCACGCGCTTCGGCACGGGCAAGCGCGCCGACACCAAGCGAGCCATCGTCTCGGTGGCCGACGGCCAGCGCATCGACATCTTCTCGGCGCCGGCGAGCTGAAGGACTGATCTGAATGGGAATCCGTAAGTACAAGCCGACCACCCCGGGCCGTCGCGGCTCGTCCGTGGCCGACTTCGTCGAGCTCACCCGGTCCACGCCGGAGAAGTCGCTCCTCGTCCCCAGCCCGAAGACCGGCGGCCGCAACAACACCGGCCGGATCACCACCCGGCACATCGGTGGCGGTCACAAGCAGGCCTACCGGCTCGTGGACTTCAAGCGCTACGACAAGGACGGCGTGCCGGCCAAGGTCGCGCACATCGAGTACGACCCGAACCGCACGGCCCGCATCGCGCTGCTGCACTTCGCGGACGGCGAGAAGCGCTACATCATCGCGCCGAACGGACTGCGCCAGGGCGCCGACGTCGAGGCGGGCGAGGCGGCCGACATCAAGGCCGGCAACAACCTGCCGCTCGGTCGTATCCCGGTCGGCACGACGATCCACGCGGTGGAGCTGCGTCCCGGCGGCGGGGCCAAGCTCGGCCGCTCGGCCGGCGCGAGCATCCAGCTGGTGGCCCGCGAGGGCAAGAACGCCACGCTGCGGATGCCGTCGGGCGAGATGCGGATGGTCGACGTGCGCTGCCGCGCCACGGTCGGCGCGGTCGGCAACGCCGAGCAGTCGAACATCAACTGGGGCAAGGCCGGCCGGAACCGCTGGAAGGGCAAGCGCCCGACCGTCCGCGGTGTCGCCATGAACCCGATCGACCACCCGCACGGTGGCGGCGAGGGCAAGACCTCCGGTGGTCGTCACCCGGTGTCGCCGTGGGGCAAGGCCGAGGGCCGCACCCGGGACCCGAACAAGGCGAGCAACCGCCAGATCATTCGCCGCCGCAAGTCCGGCAAGAAGCGCTGAGCAGGAGCTGAAGACAGATGCCACGCAGCCTGAAGAAGGGCCCGTTCGTCGACGACCACCTCGCCAAGAAGGTCGAGGTGCAGAACGAGCGCGGGACGAAGAACGTCATCCGCACCTGGTCGCGCCGGTCGATGATCGTGCCGGACATGCTCGGTCACACCATCGCGGTGCACGACGGCCGCAAGCACGTCCCGGTCTTCGTGACCGAGGCCATGGTCGGTCACAAGCTGGGGGAGTTCGCCCCGACGCGTACGTTCCGCGGCCACGTCAAGGACGACCGGAAGGCGCGCCGCCGCTGACGCGGCCGGCCGTCGACGAAGAACGTAGACAAGGAATCTCATGAGCAAGGACAAGGACTCCCGTCCGAGCCGGCGCAAGACGCTGCTCGGCGACCGTCCGGGGTCGTACGCGATCGCCCGCCAGGTCCGGATCTCGGCGACCAAGAGCCGCCGGGTCGTCGACCTGGTGCGCGGCATGGACGTCTCCGCCGCCCTCGACACCCTGAAGTTCGCGCCCCAGGCCGCGAGCGACCCGGTGTACAAGGTGGTCGCCAGCGCGGCGGCGAACGCCGAGCAGACGCACAACCTGCGTCGCGACGACCTGTTCATCTCGGCCGCCTTCGTGGACGAGGGCGTCACCATGCGCCGCATCCGGCCGCGCGCCAAGGGGAGCGCGAGCCGCATCCTCAAGCGTTCGAGCCACATCACCGTCGTCGTCGAGCCCAAGACCAAGGAGGCCTGAGCATGGGGCAGAAGATCCAGCCGTACGGCTTCCGTCTGGGCATCAGCACCGACCACAAGAGCCGCTGGTACACCGACAAGTCCTACTCCGAGTACATCGGCGAGGACATCAAGGTCCGCCAGATGCTGACCAAGACCCTCGAGCGCGCGGGCATCTCCTCGGTGGAGATCGAGCGCACCCGGGACCGCGTCCGCGTCGACATCTACACCGCGCGTCCGGGCATCGTCATCGGTCGTAACGGTGCCGAGGCCGAGCGCGTGCGCGGCGAGCTCGAGAAGCTCACCGGCAAGCAGGTCCAGCTGAACATCCTCGAGGTCAAGAACCCCGAGATCGACGCCCAGCTCGTCGCCCAGGGCGTGGCCGAGCAGCTTGCCTCGCGCGTGCAGTTCCGTCGCGCGATGCGCAAGGCGCAGCAGTCGGCCATGCGCTCCGGTGCGGCCAAGGGCATCCGGATCCAGTGCTCCGGTCGTCTCGGCGGCGCCGAGATGAGCCGCTCGGAGTTCTACCGCGAGGGTCAGGTCCCGCTGCACACGCTGCGCGCCGACATCGACTACGGCTTCTTCGAGGCCAAGACGACCTTCGGCCGGATCGGCGTGAAGGTCTGGATCTACAAGGGCGACGTCTCGGGCACCCGTTCCGAGCGCGCCGCCCAGAAGGCGGCCCGCAACGCCGCCGGTGGCCGCAGCCGTCCGGGTCGTCCGGCGCGCAGCGACCGTCCGGCCCGGGGCGACCGTCCCGAGCGCGGCGGCGCCCGTCGCCGTGAGGACGCCCCGGCCGAGGCCGTGGCCGTCGGTGCCGGCGCTCCCGCCGACACCGCCGCTCCGAGCACGCAGGAGGCCTGAGGATGCTGATCCCTCGCAAGGTCAAGTTCCGCAAGCAGCACCACCCGAAGCGGACCGGTGCGGCCAAGGGCGGCACCTCGCTCGCGTTCGGCGAGTTCGGCATCCAGGCCGTCGAGGCCTCGTACCTGACGAACCGGCAGATCGAGTCCGCCCGGATCGCCATGACGCGCCACATGAAGCGCGGCGGCAAGGTGTGGATCAACGTCTACCCCGACCGCCCGCTGACCAAGAAGCCCGCCGAGACCCGCATGGGTTCCGGCAAGGGCTCCCCCGAGTGGTGGATCGCCAACATCAAGCCGGGTCGCGTGCTCTTCGAGCTCGCCGGCGTCGACGAGGAGGTCGCCCGCGAGGCGATGCGCCTCGCGATCCACAAGCTGCCCATGAAGGCACGCTTCATCAAGCGCGAGGCAGGTGAGATCTGATGGCGAAGGGTACGACCGCCGCCGAGCTGCGCGGCCTGTCGCGCAGCGAGCTCGACCGCCGGGTCGGCGAGCTGAAGGAGGAGCTCTTCGGGCTCCGCTTCTCGAACGCCACCGGCCAGCTGGAGAGCCACGGCCGCCTGCGCGCCGTGCGCAAGGACATCGCCCGGATCTACACCGTGCTGACCGAGCGTGAGCTCGGGATCACCAACGATCCCGACGCCGAGGAAGTGAACGCATGAGCGAGACGACGAACGAGGCGACCGAGGCCCAGACGGGCGCCGAGCGCGGTGCCCGCAAGGTCCGCGAGGGCTACGTGGTCAGCGACAAGATGGACAAGACCGTCGTGGTCAACGTGGAGGACCGGGTCAAGCACCGCCTCTACGGCAAGGTGCTGCGCCACAGCGTGCGGCTCAAGGCCCACGACGAGGCCAACAGCGCCGGCGTGGGCGACCGCGTCCGGATCATGGAGACCCGCCCCCTCAGCGCCACCAAGCGCTGGCGGCTCGTGGAGATCCTCGAGAAGGCCAAGTAGCACCACCCACGGGGGCTCCGCCCCCGTGAACCCCCGCTGGAGACGTCGTCTCCAGACCCTGGGGGAGATCCGATCGAGTTCCACCAGGCCCGCGAGGGAACCGGTGAGACAACCAGGAGACAGCAGATGATCCAGCAGGAGTCGCGGCTCAAGGTCGCCGACAACACGGGTGCCAAGGAGATCTTGTGCATCCGCGTGCTCGGCGGGTCCGGTCGTCGCTACGCCGGCATCGGCGACGTCATCGTCGCCACCGTCAAGGACGCCATCCCGGGCGGCAACGTCAAGAAGGGCGAAGTCGTCAAGGCGGTGATCGTGCGCACCGTGAAGGAGAACCGTCGCGGCGACGGGTCGTACATCAAGTTCGACGAGAACGCCGCGGTGATCCTCCGCGCCGACAGCGCCGAGCCGCGCGGTACCCGCATCTTCGGCCCGGTGGGTCGTGAGCTCCGCGAGAAGCGCTTCATGCGCATCATCTCGCTCGCCCCGGAGGTGATCTGACATGAGCCAGACCAAGCACAACCAGAGCGTCAAGCTGCACGTCCGCAAGGGCGACCGCGTCAAGGTGATCGCCGGCAAGGACAAGGGTCTGGTCGGCGAGGTCCTCTCGACCCAGCCCGACCGCGGCACCGTGACCGTCGCCGGCGTGAACATCGTCAAGCGGCACCTCAAGGACAGCTCGGCCCAGCCGCAGTCGCGCCAGACCACGAAGGGCGGCATCGTCTCCTCGGAGGCCCCGGTGCACGCGTCCAACGTGCAGCTGGTCGTCAAGAACGCCGACGGTGCCGAGGTCGTGACCCGCGTGGGTTACGAGCGCGCCGAGGTCACCAAGCGCCGTCCCGACGGCAGCGAGTACAAGTCGAGCCGCAGCGTGCGGATCGCCCGGGTGACCGGGGAGGAGATCTGATGACCACCACCGCACCCGAGCAGACCAGGGCCGTCCCGCGGCTCAAGCAGCGCTACCGCGAGGAGATCGCGCCGACGCTGAACACCGAGTTCGGCTTCGCGAACGTGATGCAGATCCCGCGCCTGGTGAAGGTCGTCGTGAACATGGGCGTCGGCGAGGCGGCTCGTGACTCGAAGCTGATCGACGGCGCCACCAAGGACCTGGCCGCCATCACCGGCCAGAAGCCGCAGGTCACCCGGGCCCGCAAGTCGATCGCGCAGTTCAAGCTGCGCGAGGGCATGCCGATCGGCGCGCACGTCACGCTGCGCGGCGACCGGATGTGGGAGTTCGCCGACCGGCTGCTGAGCCTCGCGCTGCCCCGCATCCGTGACTTCCGCGGCCTGTCGCCGAAGCAGTTCGACGGCAACGGCAACTACACGTTCGGCCTGAACGAGCAGGTCATGTTCCACGAGATCGATCCCGACCGGATCGATCGCACGCGTGGCATGGACATCACCTTCGTGACGACCGCGACCACCGACGAGCAGGGCCGG
>CAVXMD010000011.1:0-144681 GCA_963762775.1 uncultured Actinomycetota bacterium | reverse complement strand
CAGCTTGGCGTAGTTGGCCAGGCCCGCGAACGTCCCCCCGCCGAACCCGTCGGTGCGCTGGAAGCTGATCACGACCGCACCGACCAGCGGCACGAACACGAAGATCCCGAGCAGCAGCAGGTTCGGCGTCAGCAGCAGGTACGCCGCCCGGGCCTCGCCGCGGACGTGCCGGGGCTTCAGCCGGGTCACCGACCCTGCGGACGCCACCTCACGCGCCCGTGGCGGCAGCGATGCCCTTGCTCAGCCCGGCGATCGTCGCCCCGGTGCTCTGGCCGCCGACGAACGCCTGCTCCAGCTGGTCCTTGAGGACGGTGATGATCTTCGACATCACCGGCGAGGCCACCTGGCTGGAGTCGCTGGCCCGGACCTGCGCGGCCTGGCCGAGGAAGACCGGCGTCACCTCGGGCCGCACGGTGAAGCTGATCCCGTTCTGCACGAGGTCCGCACGGGTCGGCAGCAGCGAGGCGCCGACGCAGAAGTCGCGCTGGGAGTCGGCCTCCGTCGCGAAGTCGAGGAACCTGGCGACCAGGTCGGGCTGCGCGGTCTTGGCCGTCGCCACCAGCGCGTTGCCGCCGAAGTCGCTGCCCGCACGCACGTTGCGCGGCGCGAAGGTGGCGCCCCACTCGATAGTCGGCCGTGTTGTCGGCGTCGGGGACCATGAAGGCACCGCCCCAGACCATCGCGGCGGTCTGCGAGTACCACATGTCCGCGGCGTAGGTCGTCGACTTCACCGAGTCGTTGGCCGGGACGAGCTCGTCGGTGAAGAAGCGCTTCGAGAAGTCGACGGCGGCGCGGCCGGCGGCGGAGTCGATCGCCGGCGTCTTGAGGTCCTCGGCGAGGAAGCGGCCGTCGGACTGGAAGAGCAGGCTCAACCAGCGGGTGACGCCGTTGCCCTGCCAGTTGTAGGCCATCGGGTACTTCGAGCCCGGCAGCGAGCTGCGCAGCGTGCCGGCCACCTCCAGCAGCTGCGGCCAGGTCCAGGCGCCCTCGACGGTCGTCGGGACCGACGTCACGCCGGCGGCCTCGAGCAGCGGCTTGTTGTAGAGGATCACCGAGGTGTCGGTGTGGTGCGGGACGCCGTACGGCTTGCCGCTGTTCTGCACCGCGGCCCAGGCCTGGCTGGTGAAGCGGTCGGAGAAGCCCGACGGCAGGTGCGGGGTCAGGTCGAGCAGCTGCCCGGCGCCGGCGTAGCTGCCGAACGTGTAGTAGGGCACCCGGAACACGTCCGGCGGGTTGCCCGCCTGGATCTGCGCGTCGATGTTGGGGAACATCTGCTCGTAGGGCACGGCGTTGAGGTTGACCGTCGTGCCCGGGTTCGCCTGCTGGAAGCGCTCGATGACCGAGCGGAAGCCGGCGAGCTCGGCGTCGGTGCCCCAGGTCGTGAAGCTGAGCGTGCCGGTCTGCTGGGACGCCTGGGAACCGGCGGGCGCGAACCCGCCGCAGGCACCCAGCGCGAGCGGGGTCGCGAACGCGGCGGAACCCGCGAGGAATCGACGGCGCGTGAGGTCCATGGGGGGCATTCTTCGGCAGGACCGCGCGCGGTTGCGGGGCCGGCGCCCCTAACCCGCCTCGTCGAGGCGGGCCCGCAGCACCGGCCACGCCTTGGCGAAGCCCGGGTGCAGGAGGCGGCGCTCGACCTCGTCGACGCCGAACCAGCCCAGGTCCTCCGACTCCGACTCCACGACCAGGGTCACGTCGGCCACGAGCTCGCCGAGCACCGTCGTGTAGCTCCAGCCACCCCGGTCGTCGACGAAGGGCTCCCCGCGCACCTGGACCGCGTCGGCCGGCAGGCCGGTCTCCTCGTACGCCTCGCGCAGCGCGGCCCCGACCGCGTCCTCGTGGCTGTCGCGGGCACCGCCCGGGATCCCCCAGGTGCCGCCGTCGGCCGTCCACGCCGCCCGGTGCTGCAGCAGCACCGTCGGGACGCCGGGTCCACGGCGGTCGACCACGAGCAGGCCGGCGCCGCCGAACCTCCCCCAGTGCCGCTCCCCCCGCTCGTCCAGCACCCAGCCGTTGCCGTCGTGCAGCGTCACAGGGCGCCGACCATCGTCTCCTGCGCGAAGCCCAGCCAGTCGTAGACGCTGACCATGTAGCTGCGCGGGTCGGACTCCTCGAGCTGCGCGAGCCGCTCGGCGGACTCGCCGTCGACCACCCCGAGCCGCGTCGCCACGGCGAGCCGGACACCGGTGAGGGTCCGGAGCCAGGCCTCGACGTGCCCGGGCTCCACACGCAGGTCGACCGCTCCCCCGTCGGTGCCCGCCAGGTCGTCGAGGACGACGGTGGCGTCGGCGACCTTCGTCGTGCGGAGACCCCGCTCGGTGAAGCGGCGGAAGTCGGAGGCCGCGGAGGGGTCGTGCGGGTAGGCGTTCGGGAAGAGCCGGCGCAGCACCGGGTCCTCGGGCACCTCGGGCTCGTCCGGGTCGACGGCCAGACCGGCCGTCAGCGCCTCGAACGGGTCGGCGTCCGGGTCCACCGCGGCGAAGCCCTCGGGCTCGCCGTCGGAGACCAGCTCGACCACCTGGCGCACCAGCGAGGTCAGCAGCTCCACCTCGTACGGGCTGAGCCCCGTCGTCAGCACCCCGCGACGTCGGACGAACTTCTTCACGTGTCGGCCCTCACTCGTCGGCCCTCACTCGTCGGCCTCACTCGTCGGCCTTCACTCGTCGGCCTTGTCGAGCGTCGCCCACAGCCCGTACTCGTGCATCGCGGTCACGTCGCGCTCCATCGCCTCGCGGGTGCCGCTGGAGACGACAGCCTTGCCCTCGGTGTGGACCTGCATCATCAGGCGCTCGGACTTGGCCTTCGCGTAGTGGAAGTAGGTCGTGAACACGTGCGCGACGTAGGACATCAGGTTGACCGGGTCGTCCCAGACGATCGTCACCCACGGCAGGTCCGGCACGACCTGCTCGAGAGGGCGCTCGGCGACCGCGGTCCCTCCGGCGGGCGTCACGGTGGGCGCTCCGGTCTCCGACACGCCCCCATCATCGCAGGCGCCCGACCGTACGCTGGCGGGCGTGAGTGACGCGCCGAACGATGCGGCCGAGTGGCTCGACCCCGAGGCGCGGCGCGCCCGTTTCGGGCCGCGGGAGGCCCCGACGACCGCGCTGCTGACGGACCAGTACGAGCTGACGATGCTGCGCTCGGCCCTGCAGGCCGGCACGGCGGGACGCGCGTCGGTCTTCGAGCTCTTCGGTCGCCGGCTCCCGGACGGCCGGCGCTACGGCGTCGTCGCCGGGGTCGGTCGGGCTCTCCGGGCGTTGCGGCAGTTCCGCTTCGACGACGAGTCGCTGACCTTCCTCACCGAGGGCGGGGTGGTCGACGCCGCGACCGCCGACTGGCTGGCCGGGTTCGCGTTCCGCGGGCAGGTGTGGGGCTACGCCGAGGGCGAGGTCTACTTCCCCGGCTCGCCGCTGCTGGTGGTCGAGGGGACGTTCGCCGAGTGCTGCGTCCTGGAGACGCTGCTGCTGAGCATCTACAACCACGACTCCGCGATCGCCTCCGCCGCCTCCCGCATGACGCTGGCCGCGGACGGACGGCCCTGTGTGGAGATGGGGTCGCGGCGCACCCACGAGCTGTCGGCCGTGGCGGCGGCGCGGGCGGCGTACGTGGCCGGCTTCTCGGCGACGTCCAACCTCGAGGCCGGCCGGCGCTACGGCGTGCCGACGGCCGGGACCGCGGCGCACTCCTTCACCCTGCTGCACCATGACGAGCGCGAGGCCTTCGCCGCCCAGCTGGCCGCGCTCGGCGAGGGCACCACGCTGCTGGTCGACACCTACGACGTCGAGGCGGCGGTGCGCACCGGCGTCGAGCTGACCGGGGGCCGGCTGGGCGCGGTCCGTCTCGACTCCGGCGACCTGGCCGTGCTCGCGGTCCGCGTCCGCGCGCTGCTCGACTCCCTCGGCGCGACGAAGACCCGGATCGTCGTCACCAGCGACCTCGACGAGAACGCGATCGCGGCCCTCTCCGGCGCCCCTGTCGACAGCTACGGCGTCGGCACCGCGCTCGTCACCGGCAGCGGGCACCCCACCTCCGGCTTCGTCTACAAGCTGGTCGCACGCGCGGCTTCCGACGACCCCGACGCCCCGCTCGAGCCGGTGGCCAAGAAGAGCAAGGACAAGGTCTCGGTCGGCGGGCGCAAGTACGCCCTGCGCCGGATCGCTCGCGACGGCGTGGCGCAGGCCGAGGAGATCGGGATCGGCCGGCCGCCCACCGACGACGGGAACGACCGCCCGCTGCTCGTGCCGCTCGTCCGCGACGGCGAGATCGTCGGCGAGGAACCGCTCGACGCGGCTCGCGCGCGCCACGACCGCGCGCGCGCCGAGCTGCCGCTGGAGGCGCGCAAGCTGTCCCGCGGCGAGCCCGTCATCCCGACCCTGTTCACCGGTGACGCCGCGCCGGCCCAGAACCCCTACGCGAGCTCGGGTGCCCGTCATGACTGAACCGGCAGCGGGCGGACGGCGGGCGCTCGTCGTCGTCGACGTCCAGCGCGACTTCTGCGAGGGCGGCTCCCTCGCCGTGGACGGCGGGCTCGACGTGGCCGCGCGGGTGAAAGAGCTGCTCGGCACCGACCACGGGTACGCCGTCGTGGTCGCCACCCGTGACCACCACGTCGACCCGGGCACGCACTTCTCCGACCACCCCGACTACGTCGACACCTGGCCCCCGCACTGCGTGGTCGGCACCGACGGCGTGGAGCTGACGGACCCGCTGCGCACCGCCGACTTCGCGGCGGTGTTCGACAAGGGCGAGTACACCGCCGCCTACTCGGGCTTCGAGGGCGCGACCGCGGACGGGACCGGGCTGGCCGCCTGGCTGCGCGCGCACGACGTCGCCACCGTCGACGTCTGCGGCATCGCGACCGACTACTGCGTCAGCGCGACCGCCCTCGACGCCGCCCGCGAGGGCTTCTCCCCCACCGTGCTCTCCGACCTGACCGCCGCGGTCGCCCCGGACCGGGTCGGCGCGACGTACGACGCCTGGCGCGCCGGCGGGGTCGCGACCCGCGAGGGCTGAGCGGTGCCGGGGCCGGAGGTCTTCCGGAGGTTGCTGCACGACACCGGCGACCCGGGCGCGCACCGGGCCCTGCTCGAGCGGCCGGACGGCTGGACCGTGGGTCTGCTGGTGGTGGGCGACGAACGGCTCGCGGGGCTCGACGGCGACGTCGCCCTCAGCGTGCTCGCGAGCGGCGGGGCGGGCGGTCTCGCCGCGCTGACCCGGCGGGTCGCCGACCTCCGGCTCGTCGCGGTGGAGACCGTGCTGCGCGATCTGGACGACCTCGCAGGCAACGCCACGCGCGTCGTCGCCGCGGCCGACGCGCTGACCCGGGAGCACGACGGTCTCGACGTCTTCGTGGGCCTGCCGCAGGCCCCTGGCCTGGTCGGGGCCGTCGAGGTGGTCGAGGCCGCGGGCCTGCTGGGCCGGATCGACCTCGCCGGTCCGGCGGCCGCCGGCGAGTCCGGTCCCGCGGGGGCGGAGCTGCTCTCCGTGCTCGTCGAGGCCGACCTGGCCTTCAAGGTGAGCGGGCTCGGGACGGACCCGCTCGGGCCGTACGGGGTGGTCGCGGTGCTCATGGCCGTCGAGGCCCTCGTCGACGGCGCGGACTCGGCCGACGCAGACGAGCTGCTCGCCCGGCCCGACCCGGGACGTTCCCGGAGCGCCCTGACGGGCTGGGACGCGGCTCAGCAGGCCCGGGTGGCCCGTCGGCTGCGGGGCGTCGACTGCACCGACGCGGCCGCCACGCTCGACGCCCTGACCGCGGCCGAGCTCCTCAGCGGAGCCTGACCACCTGGGTGCGGGCGGCCAGGTCGTGCAGCGTCTGCCGCTTGGGGTGCCACAGCGGCACCAGCACGTCGGCGACGGTGAAGATCCGCAGGCTCAGCGCCCCGGGGAGCACCCAGAGCGTCGTGCGCACGAGCACCGTCGGCCAGGCCAGCCGGGCGCTCGAGCGCCCCTCGTCGACGGGGACCACCCGCAGCCCGCAGGCCAGCAGCCCGAGGGTCGCGCCGCGGACGCGCAGGAACGGGACGTGGTAGCCCATCCCGACGACGAAGGCCACCAGCATCACCAGCAGCCGGTCGGTGCCGGAGATCATCGCGGCGAAGTTCGGTGCGGGGGGCGGCTGCCCGCCGGCCTGGGCCAGCGCGAATGCCTCGCTCCACCAGGCGCCGAAGGCGGCGAAGAGCTCGCGGTAGAAGGGCAGCGCCAGCAGCCCGGAGACGACGCCGACGAGCAGGGCGTCGACCAGGCCCGCGAGAGCGCGCCACCACCAGCCCGCGAGCGGGACGCCGTCCGCGGTCGTCACGACCGGACGAGCGCCGAGCGCGACCTGGCCGGCGCCCCCGTAGGGACCCGGGGCACCGGCGTGCGGGGAGCCGACCGGGGCGGCGGCGTACGGGTGGGTCGGTTGGCCGGGTCGTACCGGGGCCTCCGCGACGCGGGTGTTGCGGGACCACTGCCAGCCGTCCCAGTAGCGCTCGAGCGCGAGGTCGAGGGGGTCGGGGTACCAGCCCGAGGGAGCCGCGTGGCGCCCCGGAGGAGCGGGGGGCGACCCCACCGGGATGTCGGACATGCCGGTCATCCTAGTTTCCGACGTGCTCGCACCCCGATTCCAACCAGGCGGGCACGGAAGCCGCCCGAATTTCCTCCGGTTGCGATCCGATAACAAAGACTCGGGCAACACGCGCAGCACTCTGGTCACGAGCCGCCGTCGTCGGATATACCTTGACCTCAGCAAGGGCAGCCGGTGACGGTCTGCGTGCGACGCGTACTGATCAGCGTGAGATCGGGCCGGGGACGGGGTGGGGCGCCAGTGGCGCCCCGACCCGTGTCGACCGGCCCGGACGAGCGCCCGGCGCGGTGCCCGCAGCTCCAGGCCGGCTGTTGTCCCGCGTCGGAGCAGGAACGTCCTGACCTTCGTGCGGGTTCCCGTCCGAAGTCAGAGAGGTTTTCCCAGATGCGCTTGACGTCCAAGCTGCTGGCCGCCGTAGGCCTGTCCACCGTCCTGGTCGCGACCGCCGCGTGCAGCGGCGCCGGCGGTGCCGGTGGAGTCGGAGGGACCGGTGGGGGCGGCGACAACTCCATCAACGTCCTCATGGTCAACAACCCCCAGATGCTCGCCCTGCAGAAGCACATCGGCGAGTTCACCAAGCAGACGGGCATCACGGTGAACTTCACCGTCAAGCCCGAGAACGACATGCGCAACCAGGCCGCGCAGGAGTTCGCCAACCAGTCCGGCCAGTTCGACGTCGCGACGCTGTCGAACTTCGAGGTCCCGATCTACTCGAAGAACGGCTGGCTGACGCCGCTGAGCGACATCCCGGCCTACAAGGCCGACACCACGTTCGACCAGTCGGACATCTTCCCGTCCATGACGAAGTCGCTGACGGGTGCGGACGGCAAGCTCTACGGCGAGCCGTTCTACGGCGAGTCGTCGTTCCTGATGTACCGCAAGGACATCGCCGAGAAGGTCGGCGTGAAGTTCAACGAGACCCCGACCTGGGACGAGGTCGCCGCCGCGGCGGCCAAGATGGACGGCGCCGAGTCGGGCATGAAGGGCATCTGCCTGCGTGGCCTCCCGGGCTGGGGCGAGGTCTTCGCGCCGCTGACCACGGTGGTCAACACCTTCGGCGGCACCTGGTTCGACAAGGACTGGAACGCGCAGGTCAACGCGCAGCCGTTCAAGGACGCGACGACCTTCTACACCGACCTGGTGAAGGAGCACGGCGAGGCGGGCGCGGCGCAGGCCGGCTTCGCGGAGTGCCTGACCGCGACCGAGCAGAGCAAGGTCGCCATGTGGTACGACGCGACCTCCGCGGCCGGTTCGCTCGAAGGGCCGGACTCCCCGGTCAAGGGCAAGATGGGCTACGTCCAGGCCCCGGTCAAGGAGACCAAGGCCTCCGGCTGGCTCTACGCCTGGTCGTGGATGATCGAGAAGAAGAGCACCAAGGCCGACAACGCCTGGAAGTTCATCTCCTGGGCCTCCGGCAAGGACTACGAGAACCTCGTGGGCCAGCAGGACGGCTGGGCCACCGTGCCCGCCGGCAAGCGTGAGTCGACCTACGCGAACGCCGACTACGTCAAGGCGGCCTCGGCCTTCGCCGAGCCGACCAAGACGGCCATCGAGAGCGCCGACCCGACCAACCCCGGCGTCCAGCCGCGGCCGACGGTGGGCATCCAGTTCGTCGACATCCCGGAGTTCACCGACTTCGCCACCAAGATCAGCCAGGACGTCTCCTCGGTGATCGCGGGCAAGACGACGGTGGACGAGGCCTTGAACAAGGGCCAGGAGCTCGCGCAGGCCGCGGGCGACAAGTACAAGGGCAAGTAGTCCCACCTCCGAGGTCGGGTCGTGCCGGCGCTGGGTCCCAGCGCCGCACGACCCGGCCTCGGCCCCGTTCACGACCTCTTCACCGCACGTCGCCGGGCCATGACGCGGCCCACCCACACCCCACCGCGAGGAGCAGCGCATGGCCACCGCCACCGCCACCCCGCCCACCCGGGCGGACGCAGGCAAGAAGCAGGGAAAGGAACCGGAGCCGGGCTTCGTCGAGCGCTGGACCGACAAGAAGGGGTGGGCGCGGCGGGTGCCGCTGCTGCCGGCCCTGATCTTCATCGTGATCATGACCCAGCTGCCGTTCGTGGCGACGATCCTCGTCTCGTTCACGAACTGGAACGCGAACTACCCCGACGAGATCGCCTTCGGGACCCTGCAGAACTTCAAGACCGTCTTCACCGACCCCGGCCTGCGCCAGAGCGTGCTGTTCACCATCCTGCTGACCGTCACGGTGGTGCTGGTGTCGCTCGCGCTCGGCCTCGGCATCGCGCTCCTGCTCAACCGCAACTTCATCGGCCGCGGCGCCGTCCGCACGATGATGATCGCCCCGTTCCTGGTCGTGCCCGTCGCCGCCGCCCTGCTGTGGAAGCACGCGATGTACAACCCGGAGTACGGCCTGTTCAACGGTCTGCTCACGCAGTTCTTCGGCGAGAACGCCCCGCAGCCGGACTGGATCACCGACTTCCCGCGCCTGGCGATCATGGGCGAGCTGGTCTGGCAGTGGACCCCGTTCATGACCCTGATCCTGCTGGCCGGGCTGCAGTCGCGCCCCGGTGACGTCATGGAGGCCGCGCAGGTCGACGGGGCGAACACCTGGCAGACCTTCGCCAACATGACCATGCCGCACATGCGCCGCTACCTCGAGCTGGCCGGTCTGCTCGGCACGATCTACATCATCCAGCAGTTCGACTCGGTCTTCACCCTGACCGCCGGGGCCTACGGCACCGCGAACCTGCCCTACACGATCTACCAGACCCTCTACAACGCGCAGGACTACGGGCTGGCCTCCGCCCAGGGCGTGATCGTCGTGATCGGCACGATCATCATCGCGACCTTCACCCTGCGCACCGTGTCCAGCCTGTTCGAGGAAGGGAACTGACATGACGACCGCACTCGCCCCCGCACCGTCGAAGATGGCCGCCGAGAAGCGCGCGTCGAACGCCCGCGTCCGGCGCCGCAGCGGCAGCCGGGGAGGCAACATCGCCCTCGGCCTGCTCGCCTGGGTCATCGGGATCCTGTTCGTCTTCCCCGTCGTCTGGATGCTCCTCACCAGCCTGCACTCCGAGGTCCAGGCCGCCACGAACCCGCCGAGCTTCTTCGCCCCGCTCACCCTCGACGGCTACCGCGAGTTCTTCGGCGCGTCCTCGGGCGCCAGCCCCTGGCCCCCGCTGATCAACTCCGCCACCGCCTCCATCGTCTCGACGATCGTGGTGATCATCCTCGCCATCCCGGCGGCGTACGCGCTGTCGGTGAAGCCGGTCCAGAAGTGGACCGACGTCATGTTCTTCTTCCTGTCGACGAAGTTCCTGCCCGCCGTCGCCGGCCTGCTGCCGCTCTACATCATCGCCAAGACGCTCGGCCTGCTGGACAACATCAACTTCATGGTCATCCTCTACACGGCGATGAACCTGCCGATCGCGGTGTGGATGCTCCGCTCGTTCCTCGCCGACATCCCGGTCGAGCTCTTCGAGGCGGCCGCGATCGACGGCGCCGGCCTGATCCGCACCCTGCGCAGCATCATCGTGCCGATCATCTCCCCCGGGATCGCGGCTACCGCGCTGATCTGCTTCATCTTCAGCTGGAACGAGCTGCTGCTGGCCAACACCCTGACCAGCGTGGTCGCCCAGACGGCGCCGGTGTTCCTCACCAGCTTCGTCACCTCGCAGGGCCTCTTCCTCGCGAAGGTCTGCGCCGCCGCGACCGCGGTGTCGCTGCCGGTGCTGATCGCCGGCTTCGCGGCCCAGGACAAGCTGGTCCAGGGCCTGTCCCTGGGCGCGGTCAAGTGAGCCCGGTCAAGCTCAGCGCGGAGACCGTCGCCTCGCTCGACGTCCCCGGACCGACGTACGACCGGAGCGCGGTCACGACCGGGATCGTGCACTTCGGCGTCGGCGGTTTCCACCGCGCGCACCAGGCGATGTACCTGGACCGGCTGATGAACGACGGCAAGGCGCTCGACCTCGGCATCTGCGGGGTCGGCGTCATGCCCTTCGACCTCAGGATGCGCGACGCGCTGGTCTCCCAGGACTGCCTCTACACGCTGGTGCTCAAGGCGCCGGACGGCAGCTGGACCCCGCGCGTCATCGGCTCGATCGTGCAGTACCTGTACGCCCCGGACGACCCGGAGGCGGTGATCGAGAAGATGGCCGACCCGGCCACCAGGATCGTCTCGCTCACCGTCACCGAGGGCGGCTACAACTTCTCGCCGGTGACGGGGAAGTTCGACGCCACGAACCCGCGCGTGCAGGCCGACCTGGAACCGGGCGCGGTCCCCCAGACCGTGTTCGGCCTCGTGACCGAGGCGCTCGTCCGTCGCCGGGACCGGGGCGTCGTGCCGTTCACGATCATGTCCTGCGACAACATCCAGGGCAACGGCCACATCGCCGCCGAGGTCTTCACCGCTTACGCGCGGCTGAAGGGCGAGGCGTCCGGCGACCCGGGCCTCGCCGACTGGGTCACGGCGAACGTCACGTTCCCGAACTCGATGGTCGACCGGATCACGCCGGTCACCACCGACGACGACCGCGAGCAGGTCGCCGCACGGTTCGGCATCACCGACGCGTGGCCCGTGGTCTGCGAGCCCTTCACGCAGTGGGCGCTCGAGGAGCGCTTCACCGACGGCCGGCCGCCCTTCGAGGACGTCGGCGTCGAGGTGGTGCCCGACGTCGAGCCGTACGAGCTGATGAAGCTCCGCCTGCTCAACGCCAGCCACCAGGGCCTGTGCTACTTCGGCTACCTCGCCGGCTACCGGCTGGTGCACGAGGTCTGCCAGGACCCGCTGTTCGCGACCTTCCTGCTCGACTACATGCGCGAGGCCACGCCGACGCTGCAGCCGGTGCCGGGGATCGACCTCGACGCGTACAAGCCGCAGCTGATCGAGCGGTTCTCCAACGCCGCGGTGCGCGACACCGTGGCCCGGCTGTGCGCCGAGAGCTCCGACCGCATCCCCAAGTGGCTGGTGCCCGTGATCAAGGAGAACGTCGCGGCGGGGCGCGACGTCACCCGGGCGGCGGCGATCGTGGCGAGCTGGGCGCGCTACGACGAGGGCGTCGACGAGCAGGGCGAGCCGATCGAGATCGTCGACTCGCTGGCCGACTCGCTGAAGGCGATCGCGCAGCGGCAGTCCGAGGACCCGCTGGCGTTCGTCAAGAACACCGACCTGTTCGGCGACCTCGCCGAGCACGAGGAGTTCACGAAGCCGTACCTGGCCACGCTGGCCTCGCTGCACGAGCGGGGCTCCCGGGCCACGCTCGAGGACCTCGTCAGCACCTCGCGCTGACACCTGCCGGCTCGGTCCGCCGCTTCGTCGAAACGAGGCCGCGGACCGGGCCCGGCCGGTAAAGTCCTCGTCGTGGCGCTCGAGGTGGAGGTCCGCGAGCGCCTCGACGAGATCACGGTGATCGAGCCGGACTGGGTGGCCCTGCACGAACGCTCCGGCGCCCGGCTGCCGTTCTCCGCCCCCGAGTGGGGCCTCACCTGGTTGCAGCACTTCGCCGCGTCGGGACCGGACAGCCCGCTGCTGCTCGAGGTGCGCGAGGCCGGTGAGCTGGTCGGGGTCGCGGCCTGCTACCGGCACCGGATGCGCGGAGGTCTGTCCCGGGTCCAGCCCGCGGGGGCCGGTGTGGAGTGGATCGGGCCCTTCGAGGTGCCCTCGCTGCTCGCCGCCCCGGGCCGCGGCCGTGACGTCGCCCGGGTCGTGGTCGACCGCCTCTGCCGGCTCGAGCCGGCCTGGGACTGGGCCAACGTCGCGCTCGGCGAGGGCGCGCCCTGGCTGGAGCCGGAGTGGCTGCCCGACCCCGGCTTCACCAGCATGGTCCGCCACGTGGTCGGGGCCGTCGTCGTCGACCTCCGCGTCGAGCGCCCCGAGGACGTCCTGAGCGGCCACCGGAACCTCAAGGAGTCGCTCCGGCGAGCCCGGAACCGGCTCACGAAGGAGTTCGGCGCGGACGGCTGGCAGGTGCGCCGCCACACGCAGACCTCCGAGGTCGACGCGGCCTTCGGCCGGCTCGCCCGCCTGCACGCGGAGCGCGCGGAGGCGCAGGGGCACCGCGAGGCCCACCGGAACGTGTTCGCGAGCCCTCGGGCGCTGGCTTACGTGGCCGACGTCGTGCACCGGCTCGCCCGGCGCGACCGGGTCTGCGTCTACGAGGTGGAGGCCGGCGGCGAGGTCATCGCCGCCCAGCTGGTCCTGCGGACGGCCACGGCCAGCTACACCTCGGTGTCGGGGGTGAGCGACGCCGGCTGGCGCTTCTCGTCGGTCACCCACCTGCTGTGGACGGCGCTGGCCGACGCCCACGCGCTCGGGCACGTGGAGATCAACCTGTCGATCGGTCCCAACCAGGCCAAGCTGCGGTGGTCCCCCGAGGTCCGCCACTACCCCGACCACGTGGTCCTCGGGCCGCGGCGACGCTCCCGGACGGCCTACCTCGCCGCCCAGACGGCGGCGGCGGTGCGCTCGTACCGGGAGGCGGTCCAGGCGCACGGTCGACCCTCGGGGGACGCTCCGGCGAAAGCGGGGAGCGCCGCTCAGGCCTGACGCCCTCGCAGCCGCGCCACGGCGTAGAGCGCCGGTCCTGCTGCATAACCGAGAGCTCTGCTGGCGGGCCAGCTGGCGTGGAAAGCTCGTGCTGCGGGAGCGGTTCTTGTCGGACGCGGGGTGGAGGAGCCGGACGAGACCCGAGGGTATCCGCGAGACGATCTGCGCGGCCCCCCGCGGCCGCGTCGTGCTTCATGAGGACCGCGGCCATCCCGCTGCCGTAGCCGAACATCTGGGTGCGCAGGTCCTCCATGTCGCTGCGAGCGTGGTGGCGGACCAGAGCGCCCGGCTCGTAGTAGAGGGGACCGTCCCGAGAGCAGGACGGCGAGGAAGGCGTCCAGGTCCTCGCCCCCGCGGGTCGGGGAGCCCGCCCCGAGCGCGACGTCGAAGAGGGGCTGGTCCCTCAGCCACGACAGCCGGAACGCCATGTTGTTCCCGATCCGTAGACCCCCGCCGCGTACGGGAACAACGTCCCGCCGTGCCCGCGTCGCGCGGCGGCGGCCACGGCCGGGACCGGCTCGCCGAGCGTCCACACCGTGGGCTCGAAGCCCTTGTCGAAGGCGCCGTACTCCTCGAACCACGCCTGCGCCGGCGTGCCGAGGCTCGCTGGCAGCACCAGCCCGGTGGTGCACACGACGTCCTCGTCGAGGTCGAACGGCGCGAGCAGCCGCTCCAGCCACCCGGGGTCGGCCTCGGCGTCGTCGTCGGTGAAGGCCACGACCGTGCCCCGTGCGGCGCCGATCCCGGCGTTGCGGGCGGCCGACAGCCCGCGGCGCGGTTCCTCCACCACGCGCAGGCGGGGGTCGAGCACCCCCTCGAGCAGGGCCCGCACCCGGCCCGACGCCGGGTCGTTGTCGACGACCAAGAGCTCCAGCGGCGCGTGGCGCTGCCGGAGGACCGAAGCGACGGCGCCACCCAGCCGGGCATCGCGGCCGAGGGAGCAGACCACCACGGAGACCGTGGCGGAAGGCGGTGGCCGCAGGACGCAGGGCGGGCGTCCGGCGGCGGGGGCGTCGAGGTCGGACGGCATGAGCCCGTCAAGACGCAGGTGCTCGACCAGGGGGCCCGCCAGCTCCTCGCACGCCCGCGCCCGCAGATCGACGGTCGTGCGACCCGGGTCGGG
The DNA here is from genome assembly GCA_963762775.1 of uncultured Actinomycetota bacterium. Classification (GTDB taxonomy): domain Bacteria; phylum Actinomycetota; class Actinomycetes; order Propionibacteriales; family Propionibacteriaceae; genus Microlunatus. The sequence continues at coordinate 130,473 of CAVXMD010000011.1, read as the reverse complement.
TGCCAGCAGGTTCAGGGCGCCGAGCGGCGTCCCGTGGAGGCGGACGAGCACGACGACCTGGCCCAGGGCGTTGGGAACGGCGACGGATGCCGGGTCGGCCAGCTCGAGGTCGACCACCGGCACCGGCAGGAAGCCGCGATCACCACCCACAGGTACATCATCGCAGCCGGTCGGCCACCGTGGGCCCGCCACGGAGGAGCACCGACGAAGCCGGGCGGACACGCCGGACGTGTGCGAGGGTGGGCACCACTGAGCACCGGGGGCTGGGGAGCGGCCTCCTGACGAACTGCCCGTCGCCCGAGAGGACCTCGACCATGCGCAGACCGATCGTCGAGCCGGGGCCGGTGCGCGTCGAGGTCGTCGACCTCGACGCCCCGCTGCCGGAGCTGGCCGCGCCGGAGCGCTACGCGCGGGCTTGGGTGGTCGGACGCCGCGGTGGGGTGCCCGTAGCGGTCGCCGAGATCGACCTCACCCGGTCGGCGCCGGAGGTCGCGGCCGAGCTGTCCGCGCTTCGCGAGCAGGGCGGGGCCGGGACCACCCCTGCCGACGGTCCGGTACCGGCCCTTCCGCGGATCTCGGTGGTGGTGCCCACGATCGTCACCCGGTGCGACGGCCGGCCCGGTGCCTCGCGACGCTGGCGGCGCTGCGCTACCCCGACTTCGAGGTCGTGCTGGTCGACAACCGCCGCGAGGCACCCGAGGAAGACCCGTTGCCCGCCCTGGTTGCCCCGTACCCCGGGGTCCGAGTCGTGCGCGAGACGCGCCCAGGCATCTCGGCCGCCCGGAACGCCGGGCCGACGGCCGCCGACGGCGAGGTCGTCGCGTTCACCGACGACGACGTGCACGTCGACGACAGCTGGCTGGACGCGCTGGGTCGCCGCTTCGCGCGCGACCCCGCCTGGACGCCGTGACGGGGCTGGTCCTGCCGGCCGAGCGCGAAAGCCCCGCTCAGGTGTACTTCGAGCGCTACTACGGTGGTTTCAGCGGGCGACGGACGTTCGAGCCGCTCACCGTCACTGCCGGGCGAGGCGCAGTCGGTCGCGCGCGCGTCGCCGTGCACGACGCCGCCGGACGGCTCGTGCGCGAGTTCGCCGTCTACGGCATCGGCGCCTACGGGGCCGGGGCGAACATGGCGTTCCGCCGCGACGCGCTGCTCCGGCGCGGCGGCTTCGACGTGGCCCTGGGCACGGGAACCCCGGCCCGTGGCGGGGAGGACCTCGCGGCCCTCGTCCAGCTCCTGTGGGAGGGCGGGACCCTCGGCTACGAGCCGGCCGCGGTCGTCCACCACCGGCACCGCGTGGAGCTGTCCGAGCTCGAGCACCAGCTCGACGGCAACGGGATCGGCTTCACCGCCATGCTGACCGCTCTGGTCGGCCACGACCCGGGCCACCTCATCGGGCTTGGCGCCCAGCTGCCCCGGGCGGCCCGCCGCCTCGGCGCGCAGAGCCTGACCCGGTTCCGCGGGCGTGGTGCCCACCGGACCGGGTCGAGGGACGCGTCGGATCTGTCGGGGCCGACGGAGCCCGACTTCCCCCGCGACCTCGTGCTGACCGAGCTGCGGGGGATGCTCCGCGGCCCGGCGGCCTACCTCGAGCAGCGCCCGGGCGGCCCGGGGCTGGACGCGCGCCGGGCGCGCCGATGTCCCGGGCGCGCGCTCCGCGCCGACCGTCCCGGCCGCCGTGCTCCGCGGCGTGGAACTGCTCGCCGACGACGTCCGCGAGGCGGCCAACCACCTGCTGCTGACCACACTGGGCGGCTCGGTGCTGCTCCCCGGCACCGTCCGGCGGCTGATCTACACGGCCGCCGGCGCCGAAGCCCGCTCCGCCCCCGGGGCCGGCTTCGTGCACGGCGGCTGTCCACGCCTGCTCACGATCGGGTCCCGCGTGTACATGAACTGGGGGGTCCACGTCGAGTCCCTGGGGCGGGTGACGATCGGCGACGACGTCGCGCTCGGCCCGGGGGTGATGATCCTGACGAGCCACCACGAGATCGATGAGCACGGGCGCTGGTCGCCCACCGCGGTCGGTCGGCCCGTCACGATCGGCGACCGCGTGTGGATGGGCGCGCGGGTCCTCGTCCTGCCCGGCTCCGTGGTCGAGGCCGACGTGGTCGTCGCCGCCGGCGCGGTCGTGGCCGGACGCCTGGAGGCCCGCGGCCTCTACGCCGGCGTGCCCGCCCGGCGGATCCGCACGTACGAGCCGCCGTCGCAGGTCGCTCACCGCGCCCGCGGACTAGCGGGCCGGCGCCCTCCCTCAGGAGCGGCGGTGGACCGCCCAGCTCCGGATGGTCCCGATGCGCCGCTCGAGGTCGTCGGCGGAGGCCACCGCGGTCGGCGGCCCGCCGCAGGCCGCGCGCAGGTCGGCGTGGATCACCCCGTGCGGGCTGCTGGTGCGGTGGTGCCACGCCGCGACCAGGCCGTTCAGCTCGCGGCGCAGCTCCTTCAGCCGCTCCCCCGTCGTCGGGTCGACCGCGACCCGCGGCGGTCGCGGGCCGCGTGACTGGTTGTCCTGGTGCCGTCGCAGCAGGTCCTTGACCTGGTCGGGCTCCAGCAGGCCGGGCAGCCCCAGGTAGTCCTGCTCCTCCGCGCTGCCGGACTGCGCGGCCAGCCCGAACTCGCCCCCGTCGAAGACGACCCGGTCGAAGTCGGCCTCGCTGGCCAGCGCCGCGAACCCGCCGCCCTCCGGACGGTCCTCCTCCGACTCCTCGCGCTCCGCGGCCTCGAGCAGGGCGTCGTCGAGCCCGTCGTCCTGGCCCGAGGAGGCGCGCAGGACGTGGTCGCGCTCGCGCTCCATCTCGGCGGCGTGCAGCAGCAGGTGCGGCACGCTCGGCACGAACACCGACGCCGTCTCCCCGCGCCTGCGGGCCCGCACGAAACGCCCGACGGCCTGGGCGAAGAACAGCGGCGTGGACGTCGACGTGGCGTAGACGCCGACCGAGAGCCGCGGCACGTCGACGCCCTCGGAGACCATCCGCACCGCGACCATCCAGCGCTCGTCGGAGTCGGCGAAGGCCGCGATCCGCTTGCTCGAGCCGGGCTCGTCGCTCAGCACGACGACCGGCCTGGTCCCGCTGATCGCGGCGAGCAGCTCGGCGTACGCCCGGGCCGCCGTCTGGTCGGTCGCGATGACGAGCCCGCCGGCGTCGGGCACGTGCGCGCGCACCTCGGTCAGCCGGGTGTCCGCCGCCTGCAGCACCGCCGGCATCCAGGACCCGTGCGGGTCGAGCGCGGTACGCAGGGCCTGGCCGGCGAGGTCGCGCGTCATCGGCCCGCCGAGCCGCGCGCTGACCTCGTCGCCCGCGCTGGTGCGCCAGCTGAGGTCGCCCGAGTAGGCCATGAAGAGGACCGGGCGCACGATGCCGTCGGCGAGCGCGGCCGCGTACCCGTAGCCGTAGTCCGCCCGGGAGCGCAGACCGCCTCCCGGCTCGGCCTCGTAGCGCACGAACGGGATCGGGTTGGTGTCGGAGCGGAACGGCGTGCCCGTGAGCATCAGCCGCCGCGTCGCCGGCTCGAACGCCTCGCGGACCGCCTCGCCCCAGCTCAGGGCGTCGCCGGCGTGGTGCACCTCGTCGAGGATCACCAGCGTCTTGAAGCCCTCGACGCGGACGCGCAGCGCGAGCGGGTTCGCGGCCACGGCCGCGTACGTCAGGGCGATCCCGACGAAGTCCCGCGCCGACTTGCCCTGGCGGACGGTGTGCTCGGGGTCGATGGCGAGGTGGATGCGGGCTGCCGCCTCGGCCCACTGGACCTTGAGGTGCTCGGTCGGGGCGACGACGACGACGCGGTCGACGCGGCGCCGGGCCAGCAGGTTCGCGGCGACGGTGAGCGCGAAGGAGGTCTTGCCCGCGCCGGGGGTGGCGACCGCGAGGAAGTCGCGCGGTTCGCTCGCGAAGTACTGCTCGAGCGCCGCCGTCTGCCAGGCTCGGAGCGCCCCGGCGGTGCCCCAGGCCGCCCGGTCCGGGAAGGCCGGAGGCAGCCCGGTGGGGCTCAGGTCGGGCTGAGACATCCGCGCGAGTGTAGTTCGGCCGGTCAGGCCGCGGCGTCCGTGACCGGGCCGACGCGCAGGGACGCGAGCATCGCCAGGACGGCGACGACGCTCATGCTCAGCAGCACCGTGCCGAAGGTCAGGGAGAGGTTCCCGCCGGGGTGCAGCAGGCCGAAGAGCGTGCCCGCGAGCCCGACGAAGACGCTGGAGCCGAGGGCGTCGCCGAGGTTCAGCGACGAGCCGTTGCGGCCCTGCGCGTCCACGCTCGACAGCGTGATCGTGGCCAGCGAGGTGCTCGCCGTGGCGAACCCCATCCCGAGCCCCGCGAACACCCACGCGATCGCGACGACCCAGAACGGCAGCCCGGGGTCGAAGGCGACGACCCCGGCCAGCGCGAGCCCGACCGCGACGTTCGCGCAGCCGACGGTGATGAGCTGGTCGCGGCGCAGCGGCAGGCGGCGCTGCGACTGCAGGAACGAGCCGGTCGTCCAGCCGACGGCGCCCACGGTGAGCGTCGCCCCGGCGATCACGAGCGGCACGTCCCGCTGCTCGACGAGCATCAGCGGCAGGAACGCCTCGCCACCGAAGTACGCGCCGGGCAGCAGCCCCCGGGCCAGGATGACGCTCGACAGCCCGCGGCCGAGGCGGAGGAAGCCGGGCGGCATCAGGCGCGGCAGCCCGAGCACCAGCAGGGCGAGCGCGACCGCCACCAGCCCGACCGACCAGCCGTCGAGGCGCTGGCCGGCGGCCTGCAGGGAGGCCGCGGCGACGGCGACGGCGAGCGCGGCCCAGACCGGGGCCGGGCGCAGGCCCGAGGCCTGCTCCGCGGACACCTCAGGCATCGGGATCCGGATCATCACGAGCACGGTCGGCAGGACCATCGCGCCGCCGATCACGGCGAGGGGGATGACGGCGAAGAAGACCCAGTGCCACGACAGGTGCGTGGTCAGCCAGGCCGACGCGGGCGGACCCACGAAGGAGGGCAGCACCCAGGCGGTGGAGATGAAGGTGAAGACGCGCGGCCGCTGGGCGGGGCGGTAGGCCTTGGCGACCGTGACGAACATGGCCGTGTTCAGGACGCCGCCGCCGAGACCCTGGACGAAGCGGCCGCCGACGAGCTGCACCATCGACTCGGCCGTGCCCGCCACGACGAGCCCGACGACGAAGACGCCGAGGCCGATCAGCAGCGGGCGGGACGGCCCGATCCGGTCGCACACCCGGCCCGCCAGGACGGTCGCCAGCAGCATGCCGATGAGGAACAGCGAGAAGGCCCACGCGTAGTAGCGGATGCCGTCGAGCTCGCGGGCCGCGACAGGCATGGCCGTGGCCACCGCGATCGACTCGAAGGCGATGGCGACCGTCATCGTGCAGATGCCGACGGTCAGCCGGCGCTGGGAGAGCGGGAGGGGCGAGCCGCCGGTGGCTCCCGGAGCGCCGGCCGACCCGGCCGCGGGCCCGTCGCCGACGCCTCCGGGGTCCAGCGGACCCTGCCCCTCGCCGACCTCCTCCTGCGTGCTCACCGGGCCCAGTCCACCATCCGTCTCCGCCTCCGCGCGAACCGGTTCCGGCGCGGCGCGGGGAGTGGCGGGCGTGCCCGACGTCTCTACACTGACGGTCGTGAGTCAGCAGACAGCACCCGGCGCCGAGACCATCGTCGACGAGCGGACCGAGACCCGCGAGTTCCGCGTGGAGGAGGGCGACCACGAGCGGTTCGCCCACTACGTGCCCAAGGAGAAGCTGACCGAGGCCATGGTCATGGGGACGCCGGTGGTGGCCCTGTGCGGCAAGGTCTGGGTGCCGAGCCGCGACCCCGAGCGCTTCCCGGTCTGCCCCGAGTGCAAGGCGATCTGGGAGGGCCTCAAGCCCGGCAAGCCGGACAAGGGTTCGGGTGGCGCCGGCTTCGGCAAGGGTTCGGGCAAGGGTTCCGGCAAGGGCGGCGACCAGGGCTGACGGTCGACCCGGTCGTGCTCGACCTCGACCTCGACGTGCATTCCGACCTTCGTCCGGACGCCGCCGCGCTCCGGCCGCGGCCTACGGGACGCCGGCGCCGCGGGCCTCTGGCTCGCCGCGCAGGTCGGCCGGCCCGACCTGGTGGTGTGCTCGACGGCCCTCCGCACCCGTCGGACGTGGGCCCTGGCCGCCGAGGCCGAGCCCGAGGTGCTGGGTGACGTGCCGGTCCGCCTCGATGCGTCGGTCTAGAAGGCGTGGCCCGACACGCTCCTGGCTCTCGTCCGAGCCGTGCCGCACGAGGTGCGGACGGTGGTCGTCGTGGGTCATGCACCGGGTGTGCCGGACCTCGCCGAAAGGCTCGACCGCAGCACCGGTAACGGCCCCGTCGGCGACTTCCCGACCAGCGCGGTCGCGGTCCTCGCCGTCACCGGGCCGTCAGGCCGCCGGGGCCATGTCGACCGAGACCTTCATCGTGGAGTTCTTCGACTCGGTGAAGATCACGCCGCGCACCGGCGGCACGTCGCCGTAGTCGCGGCCCCACGCGACGGTCGCGTGCGAGGCGTCGGTGAGGCGGTCGTTCGTCGGGTCGAGGTGCAGCCAGCCGGCCCCCGGCACCCAGACCCCGACCCACGCGTGGCTCGCGTCGGCGCCGACCAGCCGGGGCCGTCCGGGCGGCGGCCGGGTGGCGAGGTAGCCGCTGACGTAGCGGCCGGCCAGCCCCAGCGAGCGCAGGCCGGCGATCATCACGTGCGAGAAGTCCTGGCAGACCCCGTGCCGTCCGACGAGCAGGTCGGCGACCTTCTCACCGATGCTCGTCGAGCGCGGCTTGTAGGCGAAGTCGTCGTGCACGCGGTGCATCAGCTCCGTCGCGGCCTCCCCCAGCGACCGGCCCGGGGTGAACGACACCCGGGCGTACGCCTCCACCGCGTCCGGGACGTCGACGTAGGGCGAGACGAAGGTGAAGTCGGCCGCCTCCCAGGCGTCCGGCTCGGCCGGGCGGACCGCCGGTCGCGCGTCCTCCCACGCGACGGCGAGGGCGTCGGCCGGGACCACGGGCGGCACGACCTCGAGGAGGCTGACGGCTCGGACCACCAGCTCGGTGTGCGGCTCGGTCACGTGGAACGAGGACTTGGTGTTGCCGTAGAGGTCGGTGTGCGCGAGCAGCGTCGTCGGTCCCGGCTCGACCGTCACCGTGTGCTCGAGCACCGTCTGCCACGACAGGTCGCGGGGCGTCAGGTGGAACTGCCCGAAGCTCCCGGTGACGTCGGCGTCGTAGGAGTACCGCGTCACGTGCTCGATCCGGTAGCGCATCAGAGTCCTTCCCCCAGCGCCTGCTGGCGCGGCAGCGACTGCTGGGTGGGCGGCGGCTCGTGGAACTGGTCGCGGACGGCGCCCGAGAGGTCGCGCAGCGCCCCGTGCAGCTCGGCGCAGAACGCCTCCAGAGCCTCCCGACGCGCGGTGCCGCCCGTCGGGCCGACGCCCGTCGGCGGGGAGACGGCCGCGAGCGCCGCCGGGTCGGCCGTCCGGACGGTCTCGACCAGGCGGTCGAGCAGCCGGAGCGGGCGCGCGGTGGGCGAGGTGTTGCCGATGGCGTTCAGGTCGGACTGCATGCGCTGCAGCTGGTAGGCCACCGAACGCGGGTTGGTCGCGTCGACGACGAGCAGCTCGAGGACGGCGGGCACCCCGGAACGCCCGCGGTAGCGCCGGCGGAACGTGACGATCGACTCCGAGCTGGTCAGCGCGGCCTCGAGCACGGCACGGTCGACGTCCGGGCCGTAGGAGTCGACGAGGGTGGCCCGCAGCAGGCTCAGCACCTGCAGCGCGCGCTCCAGCCCGCGACCGGTGTCGAGCATCAGCCAGCCGGGGTCGCGGACCATGTTCTCGGTCGCGATGCCGGCGAGGGCGAGCAGCCCGGACAGGACGCGCTCCCCCGCCTCGCTCAGGTGCAGGCCCTGGTCCTGCGGCTGGCCGCGCAGGGTGTGCAACGCGCGGTCGACGTCGGCGAGGACCATCCAGACGTCCTCGGAGAGCTGGTCGCGGACCCCCTGGGCCACCGAGCCGAGCGCCTGCAGCGACTGGGCGACCGAACCGGACCGGCGCCGGTCGAGCATCAGCGAGCGCAGCTCGGGCATGACGGCGGCACGGCGAGCCGGCAGGTCGGTGGGCAGCGCGGTGAAGCCGGGATACGTCGTGCTGACGTGGGTGAGGCCGCGCAGCAGCACGTCGAGCGCGTGCCTGGGCCGGACGTCGACGTCGGTCTCGATGCCGAGCGTCCGGCTGGCGAGGACCATCCGCAGGAGGTCCTCCGCCCGTTCGGCGTAGCGGCCGAACCAGTAGAGGTCGCTCAGCACGCGCGGCACCATGGCCGCCGACGTCGCGCCCGGGACGAAGGCGCCGCCGTCGTCCGCCCGGGTCCGCGCCGCGGCGCTGCGCGCGGTGAGGACCGGCTCGCTGCTGACCACCCAGACGTCCTTGGCCACCCCGCCGTCGGGGGCGGTGACCAGCGCGCCGCGGCCGGTCGCCTGCTCGTCGTTGGTCCGGGCGAGGCCGCCGAGCATCGCGGTGTAGGAGCTGCCGCTGCGCACCGCGAACGAGCGCAGCACGACGCTGCGCCGGACGAGCCCGCCCGAGTCCCCGGTGCCGTCGGTGGCCGGCACCGAGGACAGCGGCAGGACCTCCTGGCCGACGAAGCGGTGCGGCTCGGCGTCGATGCGGGCCACGAGGCGCTCCCGCTGCTCGCGGGTGAGCGCGGAGCCGACGACGCTACGGCCGTACCCGCGGTTGACCGTGCGGACGACCAGCGTGTCGAGGTGGGCCGCGACGTACGCCCGGCCCTCCGGGTCGCCGCACCACCAGGTGTCCACCGAGGGGAGCCGCAGCGGCTCGCCGAGCAGGCGCTCGCAGAGCCCGGGCAGGAAGGGCAGCAGCGCCGGGTTCTCCAGGACGCCGGAGCCGATGGTGTTGACGACGCTCACCGTGCCCTGCCGCACGCACTCCAGCAGGCCGGTCACCCCGAGCCGGGAGCCGCCGCGCAGCTCGAGCGCGTCCATCCAGGTCGAGTCGACGCGCCGCAGGATCACGTCGACCTGCTCGAGCCTGCCGAGCACCCGCATCCAGACCCGGCCTTCGCGGACGAGCAGGTCGCTGCCCTCCAGCAGCGGGTAGCCCAGCAGCGAGGCGACGAAGGCCTGGTCGAAAGCGGTCTCGGAGTGCGTGCCCGGGCTCAGCACGACGACCCGCGGGTCCTCGACCGTGCTCGGGGCCGACTCGACGAGCGCCACCCGCATCGCCTGGAAGAACGGGGTCAACCGGTGCAGGTTCGCGGCGTGGTAGACGTCCGGCAGCACCCGGGAGACGACGCGCCGGTTCTGCATCGCGTAGCCGGCGCCCGACGGCGCCTGGGTCCGGTCGGAGATGACCTTCCACGCGCCCGTGGCGTCGCGGCCGAGGTCGGCGGCGGTCATGAACAGCCGCTGGTCGACCACGCTCTCGGCCCCCACGACCGGTCGCAGGTACTCCTCGTGGTCGAGCACGACCGCGGGCGGCAGGTGGCCACGAGCGAGCAGGCGCCGGGCGCCGTAGAGGTCGGCGAGGACCGCGTCGAGCAGCTCGGCGCGCTGCACCACCCCGGCCTCGAGCGTCGCCCACTCCCGGTCGTGCAGGACCAGCGGCAGCGGGTCGAGGCGCCACGGCTGCGGCTGCTCGAGCGCCGCCGGGGGGGCGTCGGCCGGCGGGTCGGCGATCGAGCGGGTCGACGCCGGGCTCGGGGTGTAGGTGACGTTGTCGTCCTCGAGCAGGCGGGCGACCTCGCGCCGGGCCGAGGCCAGGTCGGCCGCGGCGCTGCCGAGCCCGTCGACGAGGTGGTTCCAGGCCGAGCGCGGCGTGCCGTCGGGCGCGGCGAACTCGTCGAACGGCGAGGCCGGCGCGTCGACCTGCTCGGCGTCGGGCCGGCGGGCGTCGTCGAGGTAGCGCTGGAGCGGGGGGCCGACGCTCACGAGGGCCCCGCTGCTCTCTCCGCTGCTCTCTCCACGACTACCTCTCTCATGACGACCGCCCCCACGACGACGGCACGCGGCGCCGCAGGTCGAGGGTCACCGGGTAGTCGGTGCCGTCGTTGGTGCGGCGCAGCAGCTCGGCCTCGAGGGCGGTGACGTCGATCGCGCCGGGGGTGTGGCCCATCGCCTCGAAGCGGCGGGCGCGCCGCGCCTCGGCCTCGTGCGCGTTGACCGGCGGGGAGTCGTACGCCCGTCCGCCCGGGTGCACGACGTGGTAGGTCGCCCCGCCCAGCGAGACGCGGTTGGCACGGTCGACGACCTCGACGCGCAGCGGCGCGTCGATCTCGAGGGTGGGGTGCAGCGAGGACCACGGCTTCCACGCCCGGTAGCGGATGCCGGCCACGTGCTCGCCCGGCGTCGCCGTCGCGGTCATGGGGACCGCCACGCCGTTGCAGGTGACGAGGTGGCGCTCGGGGACGAAGCCCGAGACCTTCACCTGGATCCGCTCGGTCGAGGAGTCGACGAAGCGCGCGGTGCCGCCCGAGGTGGCCTCCTCGCCGAGGACGTTCCAGGGCTCGATGGCCTGGCGCAGCTCGATCTCGACCTCACCGGCCCGGGCGACCCCGATCCGCGGGAAGCGGAACTCCGCGTACGGCGCGAACCACGACTCCTCGACCGCGAAGCCGTGCGCCCGCAGGTCGGCGACGACCTCGCCGAGGTCGGCCATCGCGAAGTGCGGCAGCAGGAAGCGCTCGTGCAGCGCGGTCCCCCACCGCACCAGCGGCGCGGAGAACGGCTCCTCGGCGAAGCGGGCGACGAGCGCGCGGACGAGCAGCGCCTGGACGAGCGCCATGTCGGGGTGCGGCGGCATCTCGAAACCGCGCAGCTCCAGCAGCCCGAGCCGGCCGCGGGCGGAGTCGGGGCTGTAGAGCTTGTCGATGCAGAACTCGGCCCGGTGCGTGTTGCCCGTGATGTCGGTCAGCAGGTGCCGCAACGCCCGGTCGGTCACCCAGGGCAGGCCGCGTCGGCGGTGCTCGGGGACGTCGGGCGCCTCCGCCTCGGGGGTGAACTCCTCGATCTCGGCGAACGCGATCTCCATCTCGTACAGCGCCTCCGGGTGGCCCTCGTCGAAGCGGGGCGCCTGGCTCGTGGGGCCGACGAAGCGGCCGGAGAAGACGTAGGAGAGCGACGGGTGGCGCTGCCACCAGGTGAGCATGCTGACCAGCAGGTCGGGCCGCAGGATCATCGGCGACGTCGCCGGCGTCCGGCCGCCGAGGGTGAGGTGATTGCCCCCGCCGGTGCCGGAGTGGCGCCCGTCGACCGCGAACGTCTCCGTCCCGAGCCGCTGCTCGGCGGCGAGCGCGTAGAGGGTGTGGGTGAGTTCGCTGAGCTCGGCCCAGCTGCCGGTGGGGTGCAGGTTGACCTCGATCACCCCCGGGTCGGGGGTCACGAGCAGCGTCGTGACGCGCGGGTCCGGCGGCGGGCCGTAGCCCTCGAGCACGACGCGGGCGCCCGCCGTCGCGGCCGCGCGCTCGACCAGCGCGACGACCTCGAGCCAGCGCTCGAGCTGCTCGGCCGGGGGCAGGAAGACGTGCACGTACCCGTCGCGGGCCTCCGCGACGACGGCCGTCCGGGTCGGGACCTCGACGGGGTCGACGAGCACGGCCTGCGGACGTCCCGCCCGCGCGGACAGGTCGTCGGGCGGCGCGACGTAGGAGGGTTCACCGGCGTAGTCGGGGTCGCGCCAGGCGACCGAGGAGAGCGGGAGCCGCGCGCCGGCCGGCGAGTCGCCTCCGACGAGCACGATCCGGCCGCGCCGGGTGCGCCACACCGGGCTGGCCCAGACGTCGCCGAACCACGCCGGCACGACCGGGAGCGCCCAGGCGACGGGTTCACGGCCGACGCCGTCGAGGCCGTCGGCGTCCAGCCGGGTGACGACGGCGGGGTCGGCGACGCCCGGGTCGGCGGCCGGCGCCGGTCCCTCGGGGTCGCGGACCGCGACGACGAGGGCGGCGAGCGGGTCCTCGTAGCACGGCAGCGCGCTGCCGTCCGGCAGTCCGAGGTCGGCGACGACCGCGGCCATCAGGGCCTGCGCCTGCCCGGTGGCGTCGGGGTGGGCCTGGGTCTCGTCGTACGGGTCGGCCAACCGGTCGGGGTCGTCCCACACCGGCGTGCCGTCGGGGCGCCAGACCAGGCCGACCTGCCAGCGCGGCAGGGGCTCGCCCGGGTACCACTTGCCCTGGCTGCGCTGCACGAGACCGCCCGTCGCGTAGCGGGCGGCCAGCGCGGCCGCGAGCCGGTTGGCGGCGAGGCGCTTCTCGGGGCCGTCGGCCGCGACCGTCCACTGCGGGCTCACCATGTCGTCCCGGCTGACGAACGTGGGCTCCCCGCCCATGGTCAGCTCGAGCCCGGCGGCGCGCAGCCGCTCGTCGACCGCGGCCCCCGAGCGCTGCAGCGCCTCGACCTGGTCCGGCGCGTACGGCTTGGTGACGCGCGGGTCCTCGTGGATCCGGGTGACCGTGTTGGAGAAGGAGAAGTCGACCTGCGCCGGCCCGGTCGCGCCGGTGATGGGCGCCGACGACGCCGGGCTGGGGGTCGCCGAGAGCGGGATGTGCCCCTCGCCCGCGAACAGCGCCGACGTGGCGTCGAGGCCGATCCAGCCGGCCCCGGGCACGTACACCTCGGCCCACGCGTGCAGGTCGGTGAAGTCCTCGGCCGGGCCGCCCTGGGCCGGGTCGTCGGAGGCGAGCTGGACGAGGTAGCCGGACACGAAGCGGGCGGCCAGGCCGAAGTGCCGCAGCGCCTCGACGAGCAGCCACGCGGAGTCGCGGCAGGACCCGATGCCCCGTTCGAGCGTCTGGTCCGGCGTCTGGACGCCGATCTCCATGCGGACGGAGTAGGCGACGTCGCGGTTGACCGCGGCGTTGAGCGCGCCGAGGAAGTCGACCGTCCGCTGCGGCGTCGAGAGGTCGATCGGCAGGTTCGCGAGCCAGCCGGCGAACAGCGTGCCCTGCACCTCCGCCGGGTCGGCCAGGTAGGGCTGCAGGTCCGCGGCGAGCTCGGGGTCGTAGCCGAAGGGGAAGGTCTCGGCGTACTCCTCGACGAAGAAGTCGAACGGGTTGATCACGCCGAGGTCGGCGACCAGGCCGACCGTGATCTCCAGCTCGCGCGCCGGGGACGGGAAGACCAGGCGGCCCACCCAGTTGCCGAACGGGTCCTGCTGCCAGTTGAGGAAGTGCTCCGCCGGCGTGACGGTCAGCGAGTAGGCCTCGACCGGCGTCCGGGTGTGCGGTGCCGGCCGGAGCCGGACGACGTGCGGGAAGAGCTGGGTCGGTGCACCGAAGCGGTACGTCGTGCGGTGCTCGAGCGCGACCTTGATGCTCATCCGCCCCTCCGTCCTCGACCGTGGGCCGCCCGCGGCGTCCCGGCCCACGACCCTAACGGGCGCGACCGGCAGGCCGGGCGGACACGGACGGACGTGAACGCCCGGCGAACGACGTGCGACCGACCGTTACACGGCGCTGCTTGCCAAGCCGGGTCGCAACCGAAATGGTGGGGACTGCTTCGACGCCCGGCCAGGAAGCGGTCGGAGCCGATCTGTGCGCCGACCGACGTCGTCGCACCTACGGACCGCGAGCGGTCCTGACCTCGAGGGAACCCCCATGACCCAGACCGCCGAACCGACCGGCGCCACCGAACCAGCGGACGGCGAGCACACCGGCCTGGACGCCGAGCAGGCCGGTTACCACCAGACCCTGAACAGCCGCCACGTGCAGATGATCGCCATCGGCGGCGCGATCGGCACCGGCCTCTTCCTGGGGTCGGCCTCCCGCCTGCACAGCACCGGCCCGGCGCTGATCATCAGCTACGCCGTCGTCGGCGTGATCGCCTACTTCCTCATGCGCGCCCTCGGCGAGCTCGTCCTGCACCGGGCCACGTCCGGGGCCTTCGTGTCGTACATGCGCGAGTTCTTCGGCGAGAAGTGGGCCTTCGTCACCGGCTGGGTCTACTGGCTGAACTGGGCCCTCACCGGCATCGCCGAGCTCTCCGCGGTCGGCCTCTACATGCAGTACTGGTTCCCGACGCTGCCGACCTGGATCACGGTCCTCGTCGCCCTCGTGGTGGTGCTGTCGATCAACCTGCTCTCGGCCCGCGCGTTCGGCGAGTTCGAGTTCTGGGCCGCGATCCTCAAGGTCGGCGCGATCGTGGTCTTCCTCATCGTGGGCCTGGTCGTCGTGATCGGCGGCTTCGACATCGGCGGCCACAAGGCCGGCTTCCAGAACCTGTGGAGCAACCCGGGCGGCTTCTGGCCCTCCAGCGGTGACTACAACTGGTACGGCCCGATCCTCGTGATGTCCGGCGTCGTCTTCGCCTACGCCGCCATCGAGATGGTCGGCGTCGCGGCCGGCGAGATGTCCAACGCGCAGAAGGAGGTGCCGAAGGCCGTCAACGCGGTGATCTTCCGCATCGCCGTCTTCTACATCGGCTCGATCCTGCTGCTCGTCTGCATGCTGCCGACGCAGGACTACACCGCCGGCACCAGCCCGTTCGTCACCGTCTTCGAGCGCCTCGGGCTCACCTGGATGGGCGCGCTGATCCAGGCCGTGCTGATCGTCGCGGCGATGTCGAGCCTGAACTCCGGGCTCTACTCCACCGGCCGCGTGCTGCGCAGCCTCGGCATGAGCGACCAGGCCCCGAAGTTCACGCTGAAGATGAGCAAGTCGGGCGTCCCTTATGCCGGCATCCTCATGACCTCGATCGTCTTCGTCCTCGGCTCGGTGCTCAACGCCCTCACCCCGGACGCCTTCGAGATCGCGGTCGAGGCGACGTCGATCATGATCCTCTGGACGTGGGGGACGATCTTCGCCTGCCAGATCCGGCTGCGGCAGCTGAGCGACCGCGGCGTGGTCCCGGCCAGCCCGTTCCAGGCGCCCGGCTCGCCGTACACGAGCTACGTCGGGCTGGTCTTCCTCGTGCTGGTGCTGATCGGGCTCGCGGTCTCGGGCTGGCAGAGCTCGCCGGAGTTCCTGCACAAGACGAGCTTCCTCGTCGTCGTCTTCGGCATCCCCGTCCTCATCGGGGTGCTGGCCATCGGCTGGCACACCGTCAAGCCGAAGGTCCGGCAGAACACCAACGACCGGATGAAGGCCGTCTGGTCGCTCAGCGGCCCGACGTACGGCGCCGACGTCCGTCCCGAGGACCTCGACACGGCCGCGCACGACGACACGAACCTCCCCGGGTGAGCAGGACCGGCAGAAGGAGAACGACGATGAGCTCACCGACGAGGCATCGCGCAGGCCGGGCGGCGGCGCTCGTCGCCGTCTCGGCGCTGCTGTCCACCACCCTCGCGGCCTGCGGCGGCACGGCCGAGCCGAACGCGACCCCGTCGCTGGTTGCCGGAGCCTCCAGCGGCGGGCGGCTGACCATCGGCATCCCGACCGACGAGCCGGGGCTCGGCACCAAGGACGGGGACTCCTACGCCGGCTTCGACGTCGAGACCGCGACCTACGTGGCCAAGGCCCTCGGGGTGCCGGCGGAGAACATCACCTTCGTCGAGGCCGAGGGCGACACCCGCCAGCAGCTGCTCCAGTCCGGCGGCGCCGACCTGATCGTGTCCACCTTCTCGATCACCGACGCGCGCAAGCAGGTCGTGGACTTCGCGGGGCCCTACTTCGACGCCGAGCAGGACCTGCTGGTGCGGCGCAACGAGGAGGACATCACCGGTCCGGCCACCCTCAAGGGCCGCACCCTCTGCACCGTCTCGGGCACGACCTCGGCCGACAACATCGTCGAGCGCTACAAGGACGGGAACATCGTCCTGGTCGAGAAGCCGCGGTTCTCCGAGTGCGTCTCGGCGCTCGCGGCGAGCGAGGTCGACGCCGTCACGACCGACGACGTGATCCTCGCGGGCTTCGCGGCGCAGCCCGAGTACCAGGGCAAGGTGCGCGTCCTCGGGGATGGCTTCTCGAAGGAGAGCTACGGCATCGGCATCAAGAAGGGCGACACCGAGCTGGTGACGAAGGTGAACGCCGCCCTGAAGGAGTACGTCGCCGACGGCTCCTGGAAGGCCGCGCTGGATAAGACGGTCGGGCCCTCGGGCTACGACCTGCCGAGCCCGCCCAAGGTCGGCTGACCCGACGCAGCCCGGCGGAACTTCTGACGTCGCGACCACACCAGGTGTGGGAAACGGCGCAGAAGTTCTCAGAGGTCACGGCGTGGCACGATGACGCCGTGGACGTCGGGACGCTCGAGGCCTTCCTGGCCCGCCACCCGCCGTTCGACTCGCTCGACCGCTACGCGCTGAGCACGCTGGCCGAGGCCGCCGTCCTCGAGCGCGTGCACGCCGGCGAGGTCGTCGTCGACGCGTTCGCCGAGGCGACGGTCGAGGTCTTCGTGGTGATCGAGGGCCGCGTCGGCCTCTGGAACGAGGCCGACCGGCTCGCCGGACCCGCCCAGGAGCGGCTGCAGCCCGGAGGGCTCTTCGGCTTCTCGGCGATGCTCACCGGTCAGCCCGTCGGGCCCCGCGCGGTGGCCCTGCGCGCCTCGACCGTCGCCCGGCTGCCGGAGGCGGCGGTGCTGCCCGCGTTCACCTCGCGCGGCGGCACCCGCTTCCTGGCCCGGGAGGTCTCGACCGCGCTGCACCGCCGCGAGGCCCCGACCTACTCCACGGTCGCCGACCTGCTGCGTACGGCTCCCCTCGTCGTCCGTGGGACCGAGCCGGTCGGACGGGTCGCCGCCGCCATGTCGGAGCGCGGCACCGGCTACTGCGTCGTGGTCCTCGCCGACGGTCGGCCCGGGCTGCTGACCGACCGGCTGCTGCGCGAGGCCGTCCTCGTGCCCGGACGGTCGCTGGACACCCCGGCCGACGAGGTGGCCGACCCCGACCCGGTCCTGGTCGCTCCCGACGACTCGGTCACCGAGGCCGTGGTGGCCCTGCTCGACCGCGAGGCCGACTACCTCCTGGTCGTCGACCGGACCGGCACGGTCCGGGGCGCGGTCTGCCCGCGTGACGTCGTCGTCGTGACGGGTTCGGCGGGCAGCGGCCTGCAGGAGCAGCTCCGCCGGGCGCCCGACGCGGGCGTCCTGGCCAGCACCGCCCGTCGGCTGCCCGCCCTGCTGGCCGAGCTGCTGCGCGGCGGCCTCGGGTCGGGCCGGGTGCTCGCCGTGTCCTCCGCGCTTGTCGACGCGTGCGTCCGGCGGGCGCTCGAGCTCGTCCTCGCCGGGCACCCGGAGCTGCCCGCGGACGGCTTCACCTGGCTCTCCATCGGCAGCAACGGACGGCGCGAGGCGGTCCCGAGCTCCGACGTCGACTCCGCCGTCGCCTTCGACGACGGCCTGCCGGCCGGCACCGTGACCGCGTTCCGGGTCGCGTTCGCCGAGGTGCACGCGCTCCTCGCCGAGGCCGGGTTCGGCCACGACCGGCACGGCGCCGCGGCGTTCCGGCCGGACTTCTCCAGGACCAACGAGGAGTGGCGGACGGCCGCGCGGGGCTGGCTCGACAACCCGGTCGTCCACCAGGGCGCCATGATGACGTCGCTGCTCGTCGACGCGCGTCCGGTCTGGGGCGACAAGGACCTGCCGGTCGTCGCGCAGGTGTTCGGTGATCTGCGCGCCCACCCGCTGACCATGCAGCTGCTGCTGAAGGAGTCGCTCGCCTACCGCGCCCGGATGCGCTCGGTGCGCGACCTGCTCGCCCGGCGACCGGAGACGTTCGACATCAAGGCGCACGCCCTGCTGCCGATCACCAACATCGCCCGCTGGTCGTCGCTCAGCGCCGGCACCTCGCTGCTCGCGACGCCGGAGCGGCTGCGGGAGTCGGGCAGCAGCGAGATGCTGCCCGCGCCCCAGGCTCGCACGCTCGCGGAGGTCTTCGAGGTGCTGCAGGGCCTGCGGCTCGAGGCCCAGGTCGACCAGGTCGACCGCGGCGAGGCCCCCTCGGACGTGCTCCGCCTGGAGCACCTCTCCCCGCTCGACCGCAGCGTCATCGCCTCCGCCGTCCGCGAGGTCGTCGCCGTCCAGCGCCGGATGGACAACCTCAGCGCCTGGCTCCCCACCGAGGAGTGGGCCGTCTCCTGACCCCGAGCCCCGGCCGTACGCGGGCCTCTTCGCCGCACCGGTGCCCGAGTCGGTTTCCCGTGTTCACGTACGGAACCAGCGCTGCCCACGGCAGATCTGCCGTGGGCAGCGAGAGTTTTTCACGTGAACGTGAAAAACCTCAGTAGCGGTACTCGTCGGTCTTGTACGGGCCTTCGGGCTGGACGCCGAGGTAGGCGGCCTGGCCCTCGGTCAGCTCGGTGAGCTTCACGCCGAGGGCCGGCAGGTGCAGGCGGGCGACGAGCTCGTCGAGGTGCTTGGGCAGCGTGTAGACGCCGAGCGGGTACGCGTCGGGCTTGGTGAAGAGCTCGACCTGCGCCAGCACCTGGTTGGTGAAGGAGTTGCTCATGACGAAGCTCGGGTGCCCGGTGGCGTTGCCGAGGTTCATCAGCCGGCCCTCGCTGAGCAGGATGATCGACCGCTCGTCGTCGGTGCCTTCGTCGAAGACCCACTGGTCGACCTGCGGCTTGACGTTGATCTTCGTGGAGTCGCCGCGCCGGGCGAGGCCGGCCACGTCGATCTCGTTGTCGAAGTGGCCGATGTTCGACACGACGGCCTGCGGCCGCATCCGACTCATCTGGTCGGCGGTGATGACGTCCTTGCAGCCGGTGGCGGTGACGTAGATGTCGCCCTCGGCGAGCGCGTCCTCCAGGGTCGTGACCTGGAAGCCGTCCATCACGGCCTGCAGCGCGCAGATCGGGTCGACCTCGGTGACGAGCACGCGGGCGCCCTGGCCGCGCAGCGCCTCCGCGCAGCCCTTGCCGACGTCGCCGTAGCCGCAGACCACAGCCACCTTGCCGCCGATGAGGACGTCGGTCGCCCGGTTCAGCCCGTCGACCAGCGAGTGCCGGGTGCCGTACCGGTTGTCGAACTTGCTCTTGGTCACCGAGTCGTTGACGTTGATCGCCGGGAACAGCAGCTTGTGCTCGCGCAGCATCTCGTACAGCCGGTGGACGCCGGTCGTCGTCTCCTCGGTGACACCCTTGATCGAGTTCGCGACGGCGATCCAGTCGACGCCCTGCTCGATCGTCTTCGCGATCAGCGCGTAGAGGACGTGCAGCTCCTCCGGGTCGTCGTCGGTCGCCTCCGGCAGGACACCCGTCTTCTGCGCCTCGACGGCCAGGTGCACGAGCATCGTGGCGTCACCGCCGTCGTCGAGGACCATGTTCGGCAGCTCGCCGTCGGGCCAGTCGAGGACCTCGCGGGTGCAGTCCCAGTACTCCTCCAGCGTCTCGCCCTTCCAGGCGAACACCGGGACACCGGCCGGGGCCTCGGGCGTGCCGCCGCCGACGACGATCGCGGCCGCCGCCGGGTCCTGCGTCGAGAAGATGTTGCAGCTCGCCCAGCGCACGTCCGCGCCCAGCGCGGTGAGCGTCTCGATCAGGACCGCCGTCTGCACCGTCATGTGCAGCGAACCGGCGACCCGCGCCCCGGCCAGCGGCTGCTCGGCCCCGTAGCGCGTCCGCATCGCCATCAGGCCGGGCATCTCGTGCTCGGCGAGGGTGATCTCCTTGCGGCCCAGCTCGGCCAGCGAGAGGTCGGCGACGCGGTAGTCCATGCGCTCAGCCTAGAGCGACGAGCCGCAGGCCCGGTCGCCGCGATGAGGCACACTTCTTCCACGCGCGGGTCGCATTGTCATGACCGGGCCCGACGGGGAGGTGAGACGGTGGACGACGAGGTGCGTTGCGTGTGCGGGCACCCGCTGGAGGCCCACGAGCACTACCGGTCGGGGACCGACTGCTCCCTGTGCGGAGGGCGGTCCTGCCCCCGGTTCCGCCCCGGTGGCAGCCGGCTGGACCGGCTCCGCTCCGCCCTGGTCTCGAAGCGGTCGGACTAGCGGCCGAGGGCCCGGTCCACCTGCCGGTCCTGCCGCCGGCTGCGGACGTAGAGCAGCGGACCGGCGAGGTACCCGCGCAGCTCGGCGCGGACCAGCTCGCGCGGGAAGGACCCGGAGCGGCCCTCGTTCTTGTCCGAGGCCGGGTCGAGGAGCTTGCGCACCCCGGCCGGGAGCCGGCGCGCGACCGCGAGCGCACGCCGCGGTCGCAGGACGTGCTTGAGCACCACGGCCGACATGCCGCTGCCGTAGCCGTACATCTGCACCTCGAGGGCGTCGAGCTCGCGTCGCCCCGCGTGCTTGACCACGGCGGCGGGCTCGTAGACCAGGACCCGACCGGCCAGCACCACCCGCAGGAAGGCGTCGAGGTCCTCCCCGCCCCGGGTGATCGTCCCCGCGCCCAGCGACTCGTCGAACGGGTGCTCCTCGAGCCAGCCCCGGCGGAACGCCATGTTGTTGCCGGAACCGTAGACGCCGGCCGAGTAGGGGAAGAGCACGCCGCCGTCACCGCGGCGCCCGAGCGCCGCGGGGGTCGCGGGTCGCTGGGTCCACACGGTCCGCTCGAAGCCCTTGTCGAACGCGCCGAACTCCTCGAACAGCAGCTGCGCGCGGGTCTCGAGCTCCGAGGGCAGCACCAGCCCGGTCGTGCAGACGACCTCGGCGCTGCGCCGGAAGGGTTCGACGAGGCGGGTGATCCAGTCGCGGTCGGCGTACGCGTCGTCGTCGGTGTAGGCGACGAGGTCGCCCCGGGCTGCCCGGACACCGGCGTTCCGCGCGGCGGAGAGGCCGCGCTTGGGCTCGGCGACGACCTGCAGCCGCTCGTCCGTCACGTCGCGCAGCAGCTCCGCGACCCGTCCGGAGCCGGGCCGGTTGTCGACGACGACCAGCTCGAGGTCGGCGTACGACTGCTCGAGCACCGAGGAAACGGTCCGGAGGAGCCGGGGGTCTTCCCCGATCGTGCACACGACGACGCTGACGAGGACCGGGGCCGCGCCCGACGCCCGCCGCGAGCACGCGACCGTCCGCGCCTCGGCGAGCGCCGCGGCCAGGTCGCCGACCAGCCCGTCCTCGGCCAGGTGCGCACGCACCTCCTCCTCGAGCGCCTCGAGAACCCGCGTCGTGACGTCCTCCTCACCCTGCTGGTCAGGGTCGCCGCCCGGTCGCGACGCCGTGGTGGCGTGCAGGGAGACCCCGCCGACCGGGACGCCGTGGACCCGGCCCAGGACGACGGCCTCGCCGCGCGCGTTCGGCGTCGCCGAGCGGTCCTGCTCGGTCAGCTCGAGGTCGAGGACGGGGACGGGACGGCGAGGAAGTCGTGGCCCTCGGGCTCGGCACCCACCGTCAGGCCGTCTGCTGGACCAGCGCTGGGCGTCCCGCGGCCTCGATCAGGTCGGTGCGGGGACGCAGGTTGTCGCGCACCTGCGCGAGCTGCGTCACGCCGACGCGACGACGGGCCCGGCGGTGCTCCGCGCCGATGGTCCGCAGCACGCGGAACCCGTCGGAGAAGGTGCGCAGGTTCGACTCGCCGTGGATGCGGGAGAGCTCGACGCTGCCGACCTCGGCGATCCGCACCCCGGCGGCGGCCATCCGGCAGTTGATGACGGTCTCGATCTCGAAGCCGTCGCCCCACAGCATCCCCGAGTCGGGCGCCGGCAGGTCGAGGCCCGGGAGGTCGAGGACGCCGACGAGGTCGCGCCAGAAGGCGTTGTAGCCGTAGCAGAGGTCGGAGAACGACGTCTTGAAGGCGACGTTGGCGACGAGGTTCAGGCCGTGGTTGCCGGCCGAGCGGAGCCGGGTGATGTCCTCGCTCCCCCCGCCGGGTGCGAAACGCGAGCCCTTGGCGAAGTCGGCGCCGTCCACCAGCGCCTGGACGAAGGCCGGGATCTCGGCCGGATCGGCGGAGCCGTCGGCGTCGAACATGACGACGATGTCGCCCGAGGCGGCCAGGAAGCCGGCCGCGAGCGCGTTGCCCTTGCCCTTGCGCGTCTGGCGCACGACCAGGACCTCCGGCAGGACCTCGCGGGCGACCTCGACCGAGCCGTCGACGGAGCTGCCGTCGACGAGGATGACCTCGTGGACCTTCGGCAGGCGCGGCAGCACCTCGCGCAGGTTGGCCGCCTCGTTCTTGACCGGGACGACGATCGAGACCGACGGGTTGACGGTGTTGCGACGGATCATGGTTCTTCTCCCCGAGAAGATGGTGCGAGAGCTGGTTCCCCTGAACGGCCGGTGTCGTGCCCTCGCAGTGACACCGATGTCAGGAACGGTATCAGCGGCTGCTGCGATGATTGACATTGAAACCATCGTCTGACGAAAACTTTGACTTCCGCTGAGGAATCGTTGGGCTTCCTCCCAGGACGTCGGCCGGATCAGTGCCCCGGCGCACCCGGACGCTCAGGTCGGGGTGCGGGGACGTAGTCGGCGCGGTAGATGTCTGGCTCGAGGTAGAGCGACGTCACCATCGGCTCGGCGCCGCGGATCGCGGTCTCGGCGGCGTCGATGATCTCGGCGACCTCGGTCGCCCGGTCGGTCGGGCTGACGGCGATCTTCGCGGCCACGAGGATCTCCTCCGGACCCATGTGCATGGTCTTCATGTGGATGACGCGCTCTACGCCCGCGGTGCCGGCCAGCGCCTGCTCGATGTTCCGGACGACCTGCGGCCCGGCCGACTCGCCGAGCAGCAGGCTCTTCGTCTCGATCGCGAGGGTGACCGCGACGGCCACGAGCAGCAGCCCGATCAGCGCGGTGCCCAGCACGTCGAACAGCCCGTTGCCGGTGAGCAGGGTCAGCAGGATGCCGAGGAAGGCGAAGGCGAGCCCGATCAGCGCGGCGAAGTCCTCGAGCAGGACGACGGGCAGCTCGGGCGCCTTCGCCGAGCGGATGAACCGCTTCCACGTCTGGGCGCCGCGCGTACGGTTCGACTCCCTGACCGCCGTCCGGAAGGACAGCCCCTCGGCGACCATCGCGGCGGCCAGCACGACCAGGGGCACCCACCACCAGCGACCGTCGGTCAGTCCGTCCGGGTGGCCGAGGTGGATCTCGTGCCACTTGTGGTACGCCTCGTACAGGGCGAACAGCCCGCCGACGCTGAACAGCACGACGGCGACGATGAAGCCGAAGATGTAGCGCTCGCGGCCGTAGCCGAAGGGGTGCTCCGGGGTCGCCCCGCGCTTCGCCCGCCGCCCTCCGACCAGCAGCAGCACCTGGTTGCCGGAGTCGGCGACCGAGTGGATCGCCTCCGCGAGCATCGAGGAGGCCCCGGTCAGGGCGAACGCGCCGAACTTCACCACCGCGATGCTCAGGTTGGCGCTCAGCGCCGCCACCACTGCCTTGTTCCCGCCCTCGGCACTCACCCGGTGATCCTCTCAGACCCCGCGCTCCCCGCCGGGCTCCTGGCGCGGCCGGCGTACGACGCCACCAGATAATGAGGGAACGGCACGCCGCGCCGTCGCAGAGGAGGCGGGCATGACACAGGTCTGGGTGCTGGGCGGGACGGGGCGGGTCGGCCGCGGGATGGCGGAGCGGCTGACGGCGACCGGCGTCGAGCCGGTGCTGGTGGGCCGCGACGCAGGGCGGCTCCGGTCGGCCGCCGAGCGTTTCGGGCACGCGACGTACGTCGCCCCCACCCTTGAGGCCGCGGCCGCGGGGATCCGCGACGCCCGACCGGCCGTCGTCGTGAGCACGGTCGGGCCGTTCGGCACATCGGCACCACCCGTGGTCGACGCCTGCCTCGCCGCCGGGAGCGACTACGTCGACCTCGCGAACGACCTCGCCGCGGTCACCGCCCTCCTCGACCGGCAGGCCGACGCCGAGCGCGCCGGCCGGACCCTGGTGACCGGGGCCGGCTTCGGTGTCGTGGCGACCGAGAGCGTCGTCGTCTGGCTGTGCTCCGGGCCCGACGGGACGGGCAGCACACGGCAGGCCGTCCGCGTTCGGACGGACATGGTGCCGTCGCTGGCGCTGCAGGCGGGTCCGCTGGGCGAGGCGCTCGCCGGCACCCTCGTCGACGGGCTCCCGGGAGCGGCCGGCGGTCGGCGGTTCCAGGGACGGCGGTTCACGGACGGCCGGCTGGGCCCGGCACCGCTGGCCGGCAGCGTCCGTACGTTGACGACGCCGGAAGGTGACACGGTCACGACCGCGCTGATGCCGCTGGGCGAGCTCGTAGCGGCACAGCGGGCGAGCGGTGCGCCGTCCGTGGAGTCAGCCTCGAGCGAGGTGCCCCACGGGCGGCTCGTCCGGGCGCTGCTCCCGGTCGGGTCGAACCTGCTCGCCGTCGGTCCCCTCCGACGGTTCGCAGCACGGCGGCTCGCCGCGGTCACGTTCCCGGCCCGGCCCGCCCCGCGGGCGCACTCGTGGGGGCACGCCGTCGTGACCTGGACGGACGGCACGACGTCGGAGGGCTGGCTCCGGCTCGGGGAGGCGCAGGCGACGACGGACGCGGTCGCGGCGGAGGTCGTCCGCCGGCTCGTGCTCGGCGAGTGCCGGCCCGGCGCGTCCACACCGGCCGCGCTCTTCGGGCCCGGGCTCGCGAGGAGCGTGGGCGGGGAGTACAGCGGCGACGGGCCGGCGTGACCGGTCCCGTGCCGGCTCAGACGGCGGTCGTCCGCCCGAGGCCGACGGACAGGTAGACCGCCGCGAACATCCCGGTCTGGAGCAGCGCGGCGTAGCGCTCCACGTCGGAGCCCCTGCGGTGCTCGACCACGGTCACGCGGACGTCCGCCCGCTCGGCCGCGGCGACCAGGCGCCCGTGGTCGGCCCGCACCAGCGGGTCGGAGGTGCCGTCGTCGAGCAGCACCAGGCACGGGCGCCGGTCGGCGGAGGCCTGGTCGGTGAACGGGTCGGCGAAGGGGTCGCGCCCGCCGGTCGCCTCGACGATGGGCAGCAGCTCGTCGGCGTCGGCCGCGAGCGCGGCCCGCCCGCTCGCCGCCCGGAGTGCCTCGGCCACGCGGCGGCTGGCGCGCGCCGCCAGCACGGAACCTCCCCAGACCAGCGGCTGCGCGTCGGCGAGGCAGAGCGCGAGGTCCTTGGCCGGGTTCTCGGTGAGGTCGGCCCACGGCGAGCAGTCCTGGGCGACGACGTCCATCGCCGCCGCCACCGCCTCGGGCTCGACGGCCGGCCCGAGGTCGAGGCGGTGCAGCGCGGTGAGGGTGACGACGGCGGCGGCGAGCGGGTCGGCCGTCGCGGTGGGCAGCAGGATCGTCGACGAGCCGCCCGCGTGGTCGGCGACGACCGAGGACTCCGGGCAGGCGACGAGCAGCAGCGCGCCGCGGCGTACGGCCTCGTGGACCGTGGCGATGATCCCGGGCGGGGCGCCGTCGCTGGCCATGACGACGACGAGGTCGAGGGCGCCGACCCAGCCGGGCAGGCCGTGACGCGGCCACGCCACGAACGGCACCGGGCAGACGGGCTCGAGGATGGCCCGGATGAAGCGGGCCTCGCTCCCGGCCGCGATCACGGCGCGGGGCCGCGGGATGCCGCGGAGCCGTTCGAGGGGCTCGACCGCGTCGACGGTCTCCCGCCGTACGCGCGCCCCGGCCTCGGCGAGCCGGCGGATGATCGCGTCGGACCCGGCCAGGGCGTCCGGGTCGTCGAGCGCGGCGTCGTCGAACACCGTCACGGGCGCGCGCTCAGGCCTGATCGGCGCCGGGACGGCGGGCCTCGTCGACGAGCAGCACCGGGATGCCGTCGCGCACGGGGTAGGCCAAGCCGCAGTCCGGCGTCTGGCAGACCAGCTCGTCGCGCTCGTGGTCGACCGCGAGCGGTCCGTGGCAGTTCGGGCAGGCCAGGATCTCCAGCAGCTCGGGCGCGAGCTCCACCGCCATGACGACTCCTTCTCACCCGTGGGCCGCACGGCCCGGACGGTCCTCGATCCTAGACCGGCTCCGCGGCGGGACCGCTCAGGCGCGGATGACCGCGAGCGCCTCGTCGCGCAGGGCGGCCATGGCGGCCTCGGTGCGCGCCTCGACGTTCAGCCGGAGCAGCGGCTCGGTGTTGGAGGGGCGGACGTTGACCCACCAGTCCGGCCCGGCGACGGTCAGCCCGTCGACCCGGTCCGCCTCGCCCCGGCCGGCGAACGCCGCGGCGACCGCGTCGACCACCGCACCCTGGTCGGTGACCGTCGTGTTGATCTCGCCGGACGCGGCGTAGCGCTCGAAGTCGGCCACGAGGGCGGACAGCGGCTGGTCGCCGCGGCCGGTGACGGCGATGACGTGCAGCGCGGCCAGCATGCCGGTGTCGGCGCCCCAGAACTCGCGGAAGTAGTAGTGCGCGGAGTGCTCCCCGCCGAACACCGCGCCGCGCTCGGCCATCGCCGCCTTGACGAAGGTGTGGCCGACCTTGGTGACCACGGTCTCGCCACCGTTCTCGGCGACGACCTCGGCGACCGAGCGCGAGGTGATCTTGTTGACGACCACGGTGGACCCGGGGTGGCGGGCCAGCTCCCGGCTCGCGATCAGCGCGGTCACGGTCGAGGGGCTGACCACCTCGCCACGCTCGTCGATGATGAAGCAGCGGTCGGCGTCGCCGTCGAACACCAGGGCCAGGTCGGCCCCGTGCTCACGGACGGCGGCCTGGGCGTCGAGGAGGTTCTCGGGCTCGAGCGGGTTCGCGGGGTGGTTGGGGAAGCTCCCGTCGGGATCGGTGTAGAGCCCGATCACCTCGACCGGCGCCGTGCCCGGCCCGCCCGGGAACACGGCCGGCAGCGTGTGGCCCGCCATCCCGTTCCCGGCGTCCGCCACGACCCGCAGCGGTCGGACGCCCGTCAGGTCGACCAGCGCGTGCAGGTGCTCGGCGTACGCGCCCAGGACGTCCTGCTCGGAGCGGGTGCCGCGCGTCGCGGCCGGGGCGGCCGGGCCCGCGGCGGCGCGCTCGGCGATCGCGACCAGCTCCGTGGGGACGACCGGCCGGGCGCCGGGGTGGCAGAACTTGATGCCGTTGTAGGGGCCGGGGTTGTGGCTCGCGGTGAACATCACGCCCGGCAGGTCGAGCCGGCCGGAGGCGAACCAGAGCTCGTCGGTGCTGGCCAGTCCGACGTCCACGACATCGGTGCCCGCGTCCAGCACGCCGTCGACGAACGCCTCCGACATCCGCGGCCCGGACAGCCGCATGTCGCGACCCAGGACGAGCGATCGCCCTTCCAGGGAGAAGACGGCGACCAGCGCACCGCCGAGGGCGTACGCACCCGCCTCGTCCCACTCGGGCTCGTCGCCCTCGGTGACGCCACGGATGTCGTTGGCCTTGAAGATGACCGGCTTCAGCACCCGGCGATCGTAGTGGCGCGAGACGTCGGTCGCGTGACGACGGCGGAGCCCGGTCAGGCGTCGGGGTCGGCCAGGACCGTCAGGTGGCCGCGGCGTCGCAGCTCGACGATGGTGGGCCGTGCGACCTGCGCGTCCACGGGGGCCGGGGCGTCGTAGGAGAGCCCGACCTCGCGCACGGCATCGGCGAGGGCGAGCAGGTCGTCCTCGGTGTGCTGCGGCGAGTCCGTCGTGGCCAGCCGGATCACCTCCCAGCCGCGCGGCACCGACAGCGAGTGGGCGTGACCCTCGCACAGGTCGTAGCCGTGCGGTTCGGCGCGGGTGGCCAGGGGGCCGAGGACGGCGGTGGAGTCGGAGTAGACGTACGTCAGCGTCGCCACGGCCCGCGAGGGGCATCCTGCACGCGAGCACCGACGCATCCCCACGGCCGCGAACCTACCCCTGCTCCGCGCCCCGCTCGCGACGCCGCGCCCGCGCGCCCCGGCCCTAGAGTGGCCGCGTGGGGAGCCGACGGGACCGTCACGGCCGCGGTCTGCGCGGGCCGCTGGTGCTGCCGGACGCGCTGGGCGCACGACGGGCGGCACCGCTGCGGCCGGCGACCCGGGTCGCGTTCTTCGACGACGCGGTGGACGCCGCCGTCGAGCGGGTCGCGCGGCAGTGCCCCGACGCGCTCGTGGGGATCAGCGTCGGGGTGGAGGACGTACCGCACTTCGACCCGGCCTGGGCGCACGGGCGGGTTCCGCTGGCCTCGGCGGTGGAGGCGAGCGCCGCCCGCCCGGCCCAGGTCGTGGTCTACCGCCGCCCGCTCGAGCACCGGGCGGCCAGCCGCCAGGGTCTGCGGATCCTCGTCTACCGCACCGTGGTGGAGCAGCTGAGCGCGCTCACCGGCCGCAGCGTCGAGGAGATCGACCCCGACGGGGCCGGCGCGGACGACGACGACTGAACCCCGCCGACCGGGCCGGGGCGCTCAGCGACCGGCGCCGGGGTCCTGCTCGACGACCGGCGGCGGCCCGGAGGTGTCCGGCGAGACGAGCGGGACCGACGCGAGACCGGCCACGTCGCCGTCGGGCTGGACCAGGTCGACCCCGCCGGTGACCGACGAGCCGTCGGGCACCGAGACGACGACGTACGACGGGGCGGGCGACGCGAGGCGTCGGGTCGCGCTGCCGCCCGCGGCCAGCAGGACGTCGCCGGACCGGAGCTCGACACCGCTGAGGCTGCGGACCGAGAAGTGCACGCCGACGTCGTCGGTCGCGGCGTTCGACAAGACGAGCTCGGCGTCGGTGTCGCGGGCCGTCGCCACGGCGCTGACCCCGGTGCGCACGAGCGCCGGGGTGGCCGGCTGGACCGCGACGTCGGGCTGGTCGTCGCCGTCGGCGCTGGTCGACACGACGGCGGCGGTCACCGGCTGCTCGCTGGTGAGCGCCACCCCCGACCCGGTGCCGGCGAGCCCGTCGGCCAGGGAGACGGTGGCCGAGCTCTGCGGTCCGAGGTCGAGGGTCTCCGCGCCGGCCGGCGCGAAGGGTCCCTGCAGGCCGAGGACCGAGACCGAGACCGTGGTGCGCAGCTCGCCCGGGTTCGTCACGACGAGCTCGCGGGTCCCGTCGTCCCCCGGGACGGCGGGCACCACGACCGACCGGGCAGGGGCCGCCGCGGGCACGACCCAGTCGGCCCCGGCGGGCTGGTCGCCGTCCGAGGTGCGGACGAGGCGGGCAGCCGCGGCGACCCGACCGGTGGTGGCCTGGACCGACACCGTCAGCGGCCCCTCGGCGTCGACCAGGGCGGACAGCGAGACCGAACGCGCGGAACGGCTCGGGACCTCGACGCTCGAGCTGCCGGGCACCGCGACCCGGCCGTTGCGGCCGTAGAAGGTCAGGTCGACGCTCGCGTCGGCGTCGTCGGTGTTGCCGAGCACGAGCTCGGTGCGGTCGTCGACGCCCGAGGCGATCCCCGGGAGCCAGGCCGAGGTGGACGGCACGAGGCAGGGCGCGGCCTCGAGGCCGGCCTCGGGGCCGTCGGTGGCCCGGCTGAGCACCGCCCCGACCGCGGTGGGGGCGACGTCGCCCTCGGCCCGCAGCAGCACCGGCGACGCGGCCTGCCCGAGGGTGGCGCCCCGACCCTGACGGTCGACCGTGACGGTCTGGTCGTCGCTCGAGCCGGTGGCGAGGGTCTGCAGCGTGAGCCGACCGGCGGGGGCGGCCGAGCCGTCGTCGGTCGGGCCGGAGGCGACGGCCACCACCGTGCCCGTGACCGCCCGCGCGGTCGCGCTGGGCAGCGGGGCCAGTGTCGGCACGGTGCTCGGGCTCGGGCTGGCGCTCGGCAGGGTGGTGCTCGGCGTGGTGCTCGGCGTCGCGCCGGGGGTCGGCGAGGCGCTCGGCGAACCGGTGGCCGGGGTGCCGCCCGGCGTGGGGCTCGGT
This sequence comes from uncultured Actinomycetota bacterium, assembly GCA_963762775.1. GTDB lineage: Bacteria > Actinomycetota > Actinomycetes > Propionibacteriales > Propionibacteriaceae > Microlunatus. The sequence continues at coordinate 100,945 of CAVXMD010000011.1, read as the reverse complement.
GTGCCGCCCGGGGCGGAGGGGGCGACAGCCGGTGTCGCCGAGTCCGACCCCGTCGGGATCGTGGCGGGCGGGAGGCTGTCCGTCGGGGTCGGGGTCGGGGTCGGCGTCAGGGTCGGCGTCGCGGTCGGGGTCGTCGTGGTGGGGACGTCCGAGGCGGTGGCGTCCGCGCTCGGCGTCGGTGACGCGCTGCTCGTGTCGACGGTCCCGACGGTCCCGACCGGGCAGACGGCGTCGGCGGTGCCGGCGGCGGCGGTCACGAGCGCGCTCTCGTCGGCCTGCTGCGGCCGCACGAGGACGCCCGCCGCGACGACGACGCCGAGGACGACGAGGACGGCCAGGAGCGTGAGGCCCCGGCGTACGGGACCGGCGGTCAGGGGTGCGCGGGCCATCAGACCTCCGACAGGGTGGCGGCGCGGCGTGCGGACAGCGCGGGGTCACGGACGTCGGAACGGCGGATGCCGGGCGCGGCGAGGACCAGCGCGACCAGCAGGGCCGCTCCCTGGAAGGGCAGCAGCCACGAGGCCGGGCTGTGGAGCGACCACACCACCGTGCCCCCGCTCGCCGGGACGACGAAGCCCTGCTGCCAGCCGTCGGTGACCCGGGCGAGCGGGGTGCCGGCGAGCGTGGCCCGCCAGCGTCGGTCGGCCGCTTCCCCGACGAGCAGATGACGCTCCCCCGTGCCGGCCGGTACGGCCGCCGGGGCCCGGGTGACCCCGACGGAGGGTTCGCCCGAGGCGGGGTCGGCCGGGACCACCACCGCCCGGCTCACCGCCGGGTCGAGCTGCCAGACGACCGCGTCGCCGGTGCCGCTCGCCGGACCGAGCCCGGGGGTGTTGCCGATCCGGGCGCGCTCCTCGTCGTCGGCGCCCCGCACCGCGACGTAGCCGACCCCGAGCGAGCGGAGCCGGTCGGAGACGTCGGCGTCGGCCGAGCCGGCGGCCAGCCGGGCGACGGCGTCGGCGAGGTCCGCGCGGGCGGAGGCGGAACCGCCGAAGGCGAACCCGCGGTCGGCGTCGCCCTGACGCGGGGCGCCCTCGTCACCGGACAGGACGTCGAAGCCGACCCCGCCGCCGGAGAGGTCGAGGACCAGCACGCGGGGCTGGGCGTCCGACGCCATCGCCACCTCGACGTAGGTGGGCAGCACGTCGAGGCGCGTCCGTTCGAGCGGTCCGCCCGCCCCGGCCCAGACCCACCAGGCCGCCCCGCCGACGGCGACCAGGCTGACGACGACGCCTGCGAGCACGGCGGTCGGCTGCGCCCAGCCGAAGCTGCGTCCGGTCATCTCGCCGGACAGCCCGTCGGCGCCGACGGCGGCGGCGACCAGCAGCGCCGCGAACGTCACGAGCAGCAGCACGCCGGCCCAGGGCCGGACCTGCGTGCCGAGCGGCGGCACCTCGACGACGAGTCGGGAGGAGACGACGGCGAGCAGCAGGCTCACGAGCGCCGTCGCCCAGGCGGAGAGCACGACTCTCGACGCCGGTCGCCGCAGCAGCCCGAGGAGCGCGGCCAGCCAGACGACGCCCAGCACCGTCGCGCCCAGCCAGAGGGGCGGCAGGCCGGCCCCGAGGCCTCGGCCGAGCAGGAGCCCGAGGACGTCCGGCGCGGCGCCCGCACCGTCCAGCGCGCTGTCCGGGCCGACGAGCAGCCGCCCGGGCGAGACGATCAGCGTCGGCCACCAGGGCAGCCAGACCAGCAGCGGCAGGCCGAGGGCGATGCCGATCCGGCCGATCTTGCGCGGGGTGCGACGCAGCGCCACCGCCCCGGCCGCGCCGAGCACCACCGCCAGCAGCATCACCGCGGGCTGGAAGGCGGACAGCACGACGAGCACGACACCGGCGCTCCAACCCCCGCGCCACGCCTCGAACGAGCGGACCCGCCGCAGCACCAGCGACCGGACGGCGAGCACGAGCAGCGGCAGCCCGAGGGCGAAGACGCTGACGGCGAGCCGACCCTGGTTCGTGCCGCCGAAGAGCACGGGCAGCAGCGCGTACGTCGCGCACCACCACAGCCGCAGTCGCCGGTCGACGACGAGCCGGGCGGCGACGGGGTGGATCGCGAGGAAGGCGAGCGGGACCACCCCGCAGAGCAGCAGCGTGGTGAGCCACTCCGGCTGGCCGAACGTGATCGTGGAGAGCACGGCCGTGATCGCGAGCCACGGCGGCGACACCTCGCCGGGCGCCCCGGTCACGGGGTGCCAGACCGCCGACCACAGGCCGCCGAGCGAGTCGTGGGCCGGCAGCAGGGCGGGGCCCGCCAGGGAGCCGGTGCCGAACAGGCTCCGGGCCGCCACCAGCGAGCCCAGGACCGCGACGAGCAGCAGCACGACGACCGGCCGGAGCCAGGGGTGCCGTGAGCCCTCGTCGGCGACCGAGCTGAACTCGTCGGTCGTCAGCTCGTCGATCGAGGCGGAGTCGACCTCGCCGGCCACCGAGGCGTACCGCTCGGAGAGGGCGCCGCTCAGCGCCTCGCCGACGACGCGCAGGCTGGACCACCACGGCGGGCGGAGGGTGCGGACGACCTCGGCCGTGCCGGGCGCCGGGTCGATCGAGGCGGCGCGTCCGCGCAGCGCGCGCAGCCGGCCGGGATGCGCGACGAACGACCCGAGGGCGGCGAGCTCGTCGCGCGACCGGCCGGGCGCCTTGCCGAGCAGGTAGCCGAGGGCGAGCAGCAGGCAGCTGGCGACGAGCCGCAGCCAGACCAGCGGGAGCGCTCGGCCCGGGGCGTGCCCGGCGACGACGGTCATCCCCAGCAGGCGGTCCAGCGCCCCCGGGTGCCGGCCGGTCACGCCGCGGGGCCGCAGACCTGCCCGGCCGACCTGGCGGTGGGTCATCTCGGCGTCGGGCGTGGTGACGACGCGGTAGCCGTTCAGGTGGGCGCGCCACCCGAACTCGACCCCGTCACGGAACACCGGCACCGCGGGGTCCAGCCCGTCGAGGTCGCGCCAGACCGCCGAGCGGACGAGCATCCCGCAGGTGGAGACGCCGAGCCGCTCGGCCGGCGCGTCACGCTGGCCCTGGTCGATCTCGCCGCGGTCGAGCAGCAGGTCGCGCCGGCCGGTGCCCGAGATCGTGACGCCGACCTCGCTCAGCTGGTGGTTGCTCTGCCGACGGCGCGGGAGCAGCAGCTTGGGGCCCGTGACGTCGATGCCGCGCTCGGTGGCGACGTGCGCCAGCAGCCGGTAGAGGGCGTCGGGCGCGGGCACCGCGTCGTCGTGCAGGAGCCAGAGCCAACGCCGGTCCCGGGTCTCGCGCTCCCGCTCGTGACCGTCGACCGCGCCCACGACCACGCGGGTCTCGAGCAGCCCGGTCTCGGTCGAGCCCGTCCGGGCGAGCCGGTCCTGGCGCAGGGCCGAGGCCACCGCCTGGCCGAAGCCGTACGCCTTCTTCCCCTCGACGACCGCGTCCAGCACGCCCTCGTCGCGAGCCGAGTCGAGCAGGGTGCGGGTGGCGTCGGAGCTGCCGTTGTCGATCGCGACGACCCGTGCCGGCCGGACGTCGAGGGCGGCGATGCCGGCCAGCGTGGCCGGCAGCCAGCGGGCGGCGTCGAAGCAGACCAGCACGGCGGTCACGTCGAAGCGGGAGACGTCGAGGCGCTCGCCGGCGACGGGTTCGTGCGCGGCCCAGGCCCACGGGCTCTCGTCGGGCGCCTGCGCGGCCACGGCGGGCGGCAGGTCGGGCCAGTCGGTGGTGCCGCCGCCCGGTCGTCGCGAGCCCGAGGGCGCACGGCGGACGCGGTCGGCCATCAGGGCTCCCCCAGGGTCGTACGGCGGGTCGCCGGGTGGGTTGTCGAGCAGGGGTGCGGCGCAGCGCCCACGGACGACGACACCGACGACACTCCCGCAGCTGGCCCGGACCACGCGCGGGCACCGCGTACGAGCGGCGCACCGGGCCCCGAGGGGCAGCACGCGAGGGTCACCCGTTCGGGCGACACGTCACTGTACGTGCTGCGACGGCCCCGGACCGAAGCGAGCGGGCCGCCCGGACCGGCTCAGACCGCGCGCTTCTTGAGCTTGCGACGCTCGCGCTCGCTCAGCCCGCCCCAGATGCCGAAGCGCTCGTCGTTCGACAGCGCGTACTCCAGGCACTCCCCGCGGACGTCGCACGACAGGCACACCTTCTTGGCCTCGCGCGTGGACCCGCCCTTCTCCGGGAAGAAGGCCTCGGGGTCGGTCTGCGCGCACAGGGCACGCTCCTGCCACCCGAGAAGACCCTCGTCGAGGTCCTCGCCCTCCACCACCAACGTCAACATCTCGTTCACGACCCGCCTCCTCGACCTCGACCCCGAGCGTGTGGACCAGCGCCGCTCGACTTCGCGGGTCGAACCGGTCTCCTGGCACGACCTCGGCCCGGCTCCCCCTGCTGCCCTGCACGGAGGGATCCTCCGGACCGGCGATCGCTTGCGAACAACATACGTGAAATTACATGCCTGTCAATACCTGTGGAACGGGCAAGAATGGGATGTGACGGCGTGGCGCGACCCTGTGACTGATGTGACGAAAGATACTGATGGGTCGCTCGCATCCTTGCGGCCGGCTGCCCCCCTGAGGTGCGGCGAACCGCGACCGCACCCTGCGCTCCATCCCACGTCGACGTGGGAAGAGGCCGCCTTGCACGAGAACGAGATCGTGCAGAGCCCACCGAACCTGTGCGGAGCGCCGTACGGGGGTGGTCCCGCTACCCGGACCAGCGGGCCGGGTCGTGCCCTCGAGGATCCCGAAGATCGTCGTCCCTCGACGAGGGCAGCGCCGGAGCTTCCCAACCCGTGGGCGCCCCGCTCCCCCAGGCCGTCGCGGGGGCTCCGCGGGCGGCGTCGCCGGCCGTGCGCCAGACCGCTCCGGCCGCGGCGTCGGCCGCCCAGCCCGGCTCGAGCGCGGGGTCCGGCTCCGGCGCGGGCGCCGGCACGGCCTCGGCGGGGACCACCGCGACCAGGTCGGTGGCATCGCGGACCGGCTCCGGCTGCGCCAGCACGGTGAGGGCCACACCTACGAGCACGGGGACGACCAGGTCGGGGATCAGCCAGACGGCGTTCCAGCCCGCGATGGCGAGGTTCGTCGACGCCAGCGCCGCAGCGGAGGCCAGGAGCGAGACCGCGCACAGCACGGCACCCCAGACCGCGAACCGCCGGTGCGCCGCCGTGGCGGGTTCGCGGCAGCAGGCGACGACCAGCAGCCCGACCAGCACGGTGAGGGCCCCGTCGGAACCGTTCGGCGCGAGCCGGGCGGCCGCCACCGCCCGCGACCCCGACGCCGTGACCAGCTCGGAGAGCCCGAGGCCCACGCGGGCGGCCGCGACCAGGCTCAGGGCGAGGAGCGCAGCGACCGCGAAGGGCGCACGCAGCCTCAGCAGGCGGTCCACGGGTGCAGCGTACGACGGACGACGACGGACGCGACGTAGGAGCTCGTCCGTCGTAGAACCAGGACGTGCGAGCGGAGCGAGCTCTTTTGCTTTCCGGGGGGCCGTGGGGGCGGAGCCCCCCGTGTGGAGCCTGTCCGTCGTAGAACCAGGACGTGCGAGCGGAGCGAGCTCTTTTGCTTTTCGGGGGCCGTGGGGGCGGAGCCCCCCGTGTGGAGCCTGTCCGTCGTAGAACCAGGACGTGCGAGCGGAGCGAGCTCCTTGCTTGTCCGGGGGGCCGTGGGGGCGGAGCCCCCCCGTGGGGTGCTTGTCCGGGGGGCCGTGGGGGGCGGAGCGCCCCCCGTGGGGTGCTTGTCCGGGGGGCCGTGGGGGGCGGAGCCCCCCCGTGGGGTGAAACACTCCGCGGGTGCGGATCGTGGTGCTGGCGGGCGGGGTCGGCGGGTCCCGGTTCACCCAGGGCGTCCGCCGCGCGTACCCGGACGCCTCGATCACGGTGGTCGGGAACACGGCCGACGACGTCACCCTGCACGGGCTGCGGATCTGCCCCGACCTGGACACGCTGATGTACACCCTCGGCGGCGGCGGGGACGACGAGCGCGGCTGGGGCCGGCTCGACGAGAGCTGGCGCGCGGTCGAGGAGCTCCGGGCGTACGGCGTGGGGCCGACCTGGTTCGGCCTCGGCGACCGCGACCTGGGCACCCACCTCGCCCGCACCCAGCTGCTCGCGGACGGGCTGGGGCTGACGGAGGTGACGGCCCTGCTCTGCGCACGCTGGTGGGCCCACGACCCGGGCCTGCGACTGCTGCCGATGACCGACGACCGGGTGGAGACCCACGTCGACATCGCCGACGGGGCCGCTCCCGGCGGGCGCCGCACGGTGCACTTCCAGGAGTACTGGGTGCGCCTGCGGGCCGTGCCCGAGGCCCTCGCCATCACCCGCGTCGGCATCGAGGAAGCCCGGCCGGCGCCCGGGGTCGAGCAGGCCCTCGCCGAGGCCGACCTGGTGCTCGTCGGCCCGAGCAACCCGGTCGTCTCGATCGGCCCGATCCTCGCCGTGCCCGGGCTCCGCGACGCCGTGCGCGCGGCCCCGGCTCCGGTCCTCGGGTTCTCCGGGATCCTCCGCGGCGCCCCGGTCCTGGGCATGGCGCACCGCCTGCTCCCGACGATCGGCGTCGCGGTGGACGCGGCCGCGGTCGGTCGGCACTACGGAGCCCGGACCGGCGACGGGGTGCTCGACGCGTGGGCGGTCGACACCGGTGACGCCGCGGCCGTCCCCGTGCTCGAGGCAGCCGGGCTGACCGCGGTCGTGGACGACCTCGTGATGAGCGGCCCCGACGCGACGGCGGGGTTCGTCCGCCGCGCCGTGGACCGGGTGACCGCGTGACGGGTGCCATGCCCGTCGACGCCGGCGTACGGGCCGAGCTGAGCGTGGTGGCGCTCGGCGGGATCGGCGAGGTCCGGGCCGGCGACGACCTGGCGGCGCTGGTGCTCGCCGCCGTCGAGGCCGACCCGGTCGGCCCGCTGCGCGACGGCGACGTCCTCGTCGTGACGTCGAAGGTGGTCAGCAAGAGCGAGGGCCGTACGGTCCCGGCCGCGGAGCGGGAGGCGGCCATCACCGAGGCCGCCGTGCACACCCTCGCCCGGCGCGGGCCGACGCGGATCGTCCGCACCCGGGCCGGCCTGGTGCTGGCCGCCGCGGGGGTCGACAACTCCAACGTCGAGTTCGGCGAGGTGCTGCTGCTCCCCGTCGACGCCGACGCCAGCGCGGCCCGGCTGCGCGACGCGCTGCGGGAACGCACCGGACGGCGGGTCGGGGTCGTCGTCTCCGACACGCTCGGGCGCGCCTGGCGGGTGGGACAGGCCGACCTGGCCATCGGCAGCGCCGGGGTCCGGGTCGTCGAGGACTACGCGGGGCGCACCGACCCGTACGGCAACGACCTGCGTGTCACCGCGGTGGCGCTGGCCGACGAGCTCGCCGGGGCGGCCGACCTGGTCAAGACCAAGCTCGCGGGGCGGCCGGTCGCCCTCGTGCGCGGGCTGGCCCACCTCGTCGTCGACGACGGCGGCACCGCGCGCGACCTCACGCGGCCGCCCGGGCAGGACATGTTCTCCTACGGCAGCGAGGAGGCCGTGCTGGCCACCGTGCTCGCGGCGCTCGGGTGCCCGGGCCGTTACGAGGAGCTGCTCGAGCTGCCCCGGACGCAGCGCGCGGCCGCTCTGCTGACCGGACCGGAGGCGCCCGCGCTGGAGGCGTCCGCCGCCGCGCTGGTCGAGCGGCTGCTGGGTCTCAGCCTGACCGGCGACGAGCGCTGACGGCGCGACGGGTCGTTCCAGGGGGTTCCACAGGGCCGCCGACTAGGATCACGCGGACCGTGGCGTCGGGGGACGCGCGGTCGTCCGCCGGGCCCCGGCCCGACCCGCGAGCCCCGCTCGCCCGCCGTCCGAGGAGAAGCAGTCGTGACCCACGCCCCGATGCCGAAGCCGTCGGCCGGCTCGACGAACGCCCAGGGCGCCGGTCCGCGTCCCGGAGGCAAGGGCGGGGGCAAGGAGGGCGGCAGCCGCCGTGAGCGCCTCGCCTCCTTCGAGAAGGCCCGCAAGACCGAGCAGCGGCGCCGTACGGTCCTGCTCCTCGCGGTCTGCGTCGTGGTCGCCGCCGCGCTGCTCGCCTACCCCATCTACCTCGTCAGCAGGGACTCGAAGGCCACGGCGGCGGGGCTGCCGGGGATCGGCGCGTCGCTCGGTGACGCCGGCTGCGACGCCGTCGAGGAGAACACCGCCACCGGCAACCAGCAGCACGTGGCCGAGGGCACCAAGGTGCAGTACGCGCAGTCGCCGCCGGACTCCGGCCAGCACTACCCCTCGCCGGCCGCCTTCACGAAGCACTTCTACTCGACCGACGACCGCCCCGAGCTCGAGACGCTGGTGCACAACCTCGAGCACGGCTACACCCTCGCCTGGTACCGCGCCGACGCCCCGGCCGACCAGATCACGGCCCTGCGCCAGGCCGCCGGCACCTTCGGCAGCGAGACCTACGACCCGTCGCAGAAGTTCATCGCCGCGCCGTACTCGAGCACCGACGGAACCTTCCCCGAGGGCAAGGACGTGGTCCTCGCGCGCTGGACCGCCGACCCGGCCAACCCGGGCGACCAGACCAAGCAGAAGGGCGTGCGGCAGGCCTGCACCGCCGTCAGCGGCCAGGCCATCGCCGACTTCATGGCGAAGTACCCGGTCGCCGGCTCCCCCGAGCCCAACGGAGCGTGAGGTACGCACCCAGGGTGACCACGTCGCCCTGACCACCACCGGTCGGCGCGCCGGCGCCTGGACGACCGAGCCGTGACGTCGCCGGCCTGGGGACATCAGCCCGAGTAGCGGGCAGCGGCGTCTCGGTGAGGGAGGAAGGCGCCGGACCAGAGCGCCGACCGCGTCGGAGCGAAGCGGAGACAGAAGTTACGCGTAAGCGCTGCCGAGCTGTTCGGTCACCTGGGCGAGCAGCTCCTTGATCCGCTCGGCCTCGCTCGTCGGGCAGACGAGCGTGATCTGGGCGGTCTGGACGATCACCGTCCCGGAGAGCCCGACCACGGCGACGAGCCGGCCGTCCTCGGACTGGTTGATCACCACGTTGTCCTGGGCGTCGACGAGGACGCTGACACCCTGGACGGCGTTGCCGCGGTCGTCACGCGGCAGGTGCTCGCCGAGCGCCGCGAACCCGCCGACGTCGTGCCAGCTGATCGGCAGCCGGACGGCGACGACGCGGGCGCTCCCCTGCCCGAGCGAGACCGGCTCCATCACCGCGTAGTCCACGCTGATCTTGAGCAGGCGCGGGTAGATCTCGCCCAGCCGGTCCGGTTCGGCGGCGAGCGCGAGCACGCCGGCGTACGTCTCGGGCTGCAGCTGCTCGAGCTGACGCAGCAGGGTGGCTGCGCGCCAGACGAACATGCCCGAGTTCCACCAGTACTCCCCGGAGTCGAGGTAGTGCTCGGCCGTCTCGCGGTCGGGCTTCTCCTTGAAGGCGTGCACGGTGCAGACGTCGGGGTGCCCGGGCAGCGCCTCGCCGCGCTGCAGGTAGCCGTAGCCGGTGTGCGGCGAGGTCGGCACGACCCCGAAGGTCACCAGCGCGTCCGGGGACTCCTCCGCGACGGCGAAGCCCTCCTCCAGCGCCGCGTGGAACGCGCCGACCGGGTGCATGATCTGGTCCGCCGTGACGACGGCGACGACGGCGTCGGGGTCCCGGGCGGCGAGGACGGCCGCCGGCCAGGCCACCGCGTTCAGCGAGTCGCGCCCTTCGGGCTCGCCGAGGATGTTCTCCGTCGGGACCTCGGGCAGGTCGGCGGCGACGGTCGTGGCGTAGTCCCGCCCGGTGCAGACGAAGACGTGCGCGTCGGGCACCAGGCCCTGCACCCGCTCGTACGCCAGGCGCAGCAGGCTCTTGCCACCCACGACCTTGAGCAGCTGCTTCGGCATGTCCTGACGAGACAGCGGCCAGAGCCGCTTCCCCGAACCCCCGGCGACGACGAGCACGTAGCGCATGGGCATCAGGCTAGGGGGAGCGGCGGTGGACGGTGCTGACGCGCCCAAAGAAGACGGGCCCGCTGCGACCCGTGGGTACGCTCCCCCGCGTGCCGCTGATCGCCGAGCTCCTCGCCCGCCGGGTCCGCACCGACGGCTCCGCCCCGCTCGTCACCTACTACGACACCGACGCCGGCGTGCGCACCGAGCTGTCGGCCACGTCGCTGGCGAACTGGGTCGCCAAGACCACGAACCTCCTCGCCGACGAGCTGCTCGTCTCCCCCGGCGACCCGGTCGAGCTGGCCGTCGCGGAGCACGACCCCGGGCACTGGATGACGCTCGTCTGGGCGCTCGCGTGCTGGCAGTCCGGTGCCGTGGTCACCCTGGGTGAGCCGGAGACGGCGGCGGTCGTGGTGTGCGGGCCGGCGTACGTCGGGGTCGAGCACGGCCAGGCGGAGCTGGTCGTCTGCTCGCTGCACCCGCTCGGTCTCGGGCTGGACGGCACCGTGCCGTCCGGCGTCGTGGACTACGCCCTCGAGGTGCGGGCCCAGCCCGACGTCGCGGGGATCGCCGCGGTCGGCCCGGGCGACCCGGCGTGGCGCGATCACGGACGCGCGCTCGACCAGGCCGGCCTGCTCGCCGGGGCGGCCGGTCCGGGGACCCGGGCGCTCGTCCGGCCCGGAGATCCCTGGACCACCGTCCACGACGCCGTCGTCCGGCCGCTGCGCGACGGCGGGTCGTCGGTCGTGCTCAGGGGCACGGCGGACGCCGGTCGCGTCCGCCAGGTCGTCGAGGCCGAGCGGGCCGACACGGTCCTCGGCGGCTGATCGTCCGGCCTCGCCCGAGGCTCAGGACTCGTCGAGCCCCTGCTGCGCCCGCTCGACGGACTCGGACGTGCCCTCCGGCGGCGCGTCGGTGGCCGGCGGGACGTCGGCCTCGGCGTAGTCGCTGAGACCGGCCGCGACCCGGTCCTCCTCGACCAGACGCTCCAGCGCGTCGTCGTCCTCGCGCGGCATCCCGCCCTTCAGGCGGCGGTCGTGGTGCAGGCCTTCGTCCTCCTGCGGCTCCAGCACCTCGTCGAACGGTTCCGGCACAGCTCCTCCTCACCTCGTCGGGCTCTGATGTCTCGAACGTAGCCGACCCCTCCGGCACGCTGCGGTGCGCCGGCGACCAGACTGGCGACCGTGCCGTACGACGCCGAGCTCGCCGACCGCCTGCGTACGGTCCTCGGCGGCTGGGACGACACCCACCCCGACGACGACCTCGGGCTGGTGGACGAGAAGCGGATGTTCGGTGGGCTGGGGTTCATGGTGGCGGGCCACCTCGCCGTCTGCGCCGGCTCCAAGGGCGACCTGATGGTGCGCGTCGACCCGGCCGACCTCGCCGAGCTCTGCGCCGCCGAGGCCGTCGAGGCGATGTCCATGGCCGGGCGCACGTCGAAGAGCTGGGTCCACGTCGATCCCGTGGCCCTGGAGCGCCACGACGCGCTCACCGCCTGGGTCGAGCGCGGCGTCACCGCCGCCCGCAACGCCCCGCGCCGCTGAGCGGCGCTCCCGCACCACCGGCGTCGTGACCGTCGCCGACCGGGGCGCCGGTGCCTGGACGACCGAGCGAGGAAGCCCCGCGGCACCGACGCTCCCGTGATCTGACCCGCGGGCTTCCGAGTGCGAGAGGAAGGCGGCGGACCAGAGCCCCGGGAGCGTCGGAGCGAAGCGGAGACAGAGCTACTGGTTGACGGGGAAGCCCAGGTTCAGGCCGCCGTGGCTCGGGTCGAGCCAACGGCTCGTGACGACCTTGCCCCGGGTGAAGAAGTGCACGCCCTCCATGCCGTGGGCGTGCGTGTCGCCGAACAGCGAGTTCTTCCAGCCGCCGAACGAGTAGTACGCCATCGGGACGGGGACCGGCACGTTGATGCCGATCATGCCGACCTTGACCTCGTTCTGGAACTGCCGGGCCGCGCCGCCGTCGTTGGTGAAGATCGCGGTGCCGTTGCCGTACGGGTTGTCGTTGATCAGCTGGACACCCTCGGCGTAGGTGTCGACGCGGACCACCGAGAGCACCGGGCCGAAGATCTCGTCGGTGTAGATGCTCATGTCGGTCGTGACGTGGTCGAACAGGGTCGGGCCGACGAAGAAGCCGTTGCCGTCCGCGTCCACCGCGGGGTCGCGGCCGTCGACGACGAGCGTGGCGCCCGCTTCCTCACCGGCGTCGATGTAGCCGGAGACGCGCTCCTGCGCGACGGAGGTGACCAGCGGGCCCATGTCGCAGCCGCGGGTGCCGTCGCCGGTCCGCAGGCCGACGGTGCGCTCGCGGATCTTGTCGACCAGGGTGTCGGCGATGTCGCCGACCGCGAGGACCGCGGAGATCGCCATGCAGCGCTCCCCCGCCGAGCCGTAGCCCGCGTTGACGGCCTGGTCGGCCGCGAGGTCGAGGTCGGCGTCGGGCAGGACGAGCATGTGGTTCTTGGCGCCGCCGAGCGCCTGGACGCGCTTGCCGTGGGTCGTACCGGTCTCGTAGACGTAGCGCGCGATCGGGGTCGAGCCGACGAAGCTGATCGACTGGACGTCCGGGTGGGTCAGCAGCCCGTCGACGGCCACCTTGTCGCCGTTGAGGACGTTGAACACGCCGTCCGGGAGGCCGGCCTCCTTCCACAGCTGCGCCATGAACAGCGCGGCCGTGGGGACCTTCTCGCTCGGCTTGAGCACGACGGTGTTGCCCGCCGCGATCGCGAGCGGGAAGAACCACATCGGCACCATGGCCGGGAAGTTGAACGGCGAGATGATGCCGACGACGCCGAGGGGCTGGCGCACCGAGTGCACGTCGACGCGGGTCGAGGCGTTCTCCGTGAACATCCCCTTGATCAGGTGCGGGATCCCGCAGGCGAACTCCACGACCTCCTGGCCGCGCATCACCTCGCCCTTGGCGTCGGAGAGCACCTTGCCGTGCTCGCTGGTGATGATCGCGGCGAGCTCGTCGTTGCGGGCGTTCAGCAGCTCGCGGAACGCGAACAGGACCTGCGTACGGCGCGCCAGCGAGGTGTCGCGCCAGGCCGGGAAGGCGGCGGAGGCGGCCCCGACGACCGCGTTGACGTCGTCCTCGGACGCCAGCGCCAGCTGGGCGCTGACCTCGCCGGTCGCCGGGTTGGTCACGTCGCTGAACCGACCGCCCGTGCCCTCGAACGTCGCGCCGTTCATCCAGTGGTGGAGTGTGGTGGCCATGCTGACTTCCTTGCCTGTGTCGGAGCGGTTGCTGGGTGTCTAGGAGCGGGTGAGGGTGGCGGCGGTGGCCGCGTCGAAGTGACGTTCGACCAGGGCGACGGCGGCGTCGCGCTGGCGCTCGGAGATCGCCCGGGCGTCCTCCTCGAAGCCGAAGACGCACGAGCTGATCACGCCGTCGAAGCCGACCGACGCGAGCGCGGCGAACACCTCGTCGTAGTCGACCTCGCCACGGCCGACCTCCATGTGCTGGTGCACGCGGACAGGGTTGCCGGGCGGGTTCGTGATGTAGCGCAGGCCGTGCGACGCCGTGTGGTCGAACGCGTCGGCCAGGTGCACGTACTGCACGCGGTCGCCGGCGGCCGCGATGATCTCCGCCGGGGCGTGGCCCTGGTGGAAGGCGTGCGGCGTGCAGTAGAGGAAGCCGAGCCAGTCGCGGTTCAGCCCCTTGATCATCCCGACGGCGTCGAGGCCGTCCTCGATGAAGTCGTCCGGGTGCGGCTCCAGGACCAGCCGGACACCCTCGCGCTCGAGGACGGGCAGCAGCTCGTCCATCGACCGCAGGAACATCGCCTCGGCGGTCTCCGGGTCCTCGGGGCGGCCGTTGAACTCGGAGTTCAAGACGTCGACCTCGAGGTCGACGGCGATCTGGATGGCCCGACGCCAGGACCGTACGGCCGCCTGGCGCTGGTCCTCGCTCGGGCCCGCCCACCGGTTCAGCGGGATGATCGAGGCGATCCCCACACCGGCGTCGGCGGTGATCTTCTTGAGCTTCCGCACCCCCGCGTCGTCGATCCGCGGGTGCCGGAAGAACGGGATGAAGTCGTCCTTGGGCGACAGCTCGATCCACGAGTAGCCGAGCGAGGCGGCGACGTCGGGCAGCTCGTAGACGCTGGACGTCGCGAAGAACATCTGGGGGTCGAGCGCGAGCTTCACGGCCGCTCCTTCAGGACGACGGGGACCTTCTCGCCCGTACGGACGGCCTGCACGCCGGCCTCGCACACCGCGACGGCGGCGTAGCCGTCCCAGACGCCGGGACCGTCGATGGTCCCGCGCCGCGCCGCCGCGACCCAGCGCTGCAGCTCGGTGTCGTAGGCCTGCCCGAAGCGCTCGACGAAGCCGGGCGTGATCGCCCCGCCCCGGCGCCCGTCGGTGCTCGTGCGGACGAGGTTCGAGTCGAGCCCGATCGTGGCGCTGCCCTGCTCGCCGACGACCTCGGTGCGGACCTCGTACGCGACGCCGGTCCGGACGTAGATCTCGTCGGTGACGAGGCGGCCCGAGGCGGTCTCGAAGACCACGATCATCGGGTCGCTGGTGCCCTCCGGCGCCGCCGAGGTGGCCACGCCGCGCAGCACCTGCACCGAGGTGATCTCCTCGTCGAGCAGGAAGCGCGCGACGTCGACCTCGTGGACGACGGAGTCGCGGACCATGAACTCGGAGTTGAAGAAGTCCGGGACGGCCGGGTTGCGGTGCGTGCAGTGCACGATCAGCGGGTTGCCGAGGCCGCCCGAGGTGATCAGCTCCTTGAGCGCCACGTACTCGGCGTCGAAGCGCCGCATGAAGCCCAGCTGCACGAGCGGGCGACCGAGCTCCGCCTCGGCCTGCACCAGCGCGTACGAGGACTCCTCGTCGGTGGTGAGCGGCTTCTCGCAGAGCACCGGCTTGCCGGCGTCGAGGCAGGCCTGGACCTGCTCGGCGTGCGCCTTGCCCGGCGTCGCGATGAGCACCGCGTCCACCTCGGGGTCACGGATGGCCTCGAGCGGGTCGGCGACCACCCGGGCCCCGAGGCGCTCGGCGACCTCGGCGGCCTTGTCGGCCGCGAAGTCGTTGATCACGACCACGCGGGCGCCCTTGGTCCGGGTCGCGAGCGCGTCCGCGTGGAACGCCCCCATCATCCCGACGCCGAGGACGGCGACCCTCAGATCCTCACTCATGCAGCACTCCTCGAACGAAGTTCGACCGTCGAACCGTCCCGACGAAGGAGGGCTTGGTTCGACGGAACCAATGAGACGCGAGCGCTTGGGATCACGATGCACCTCCGTCGCGGAGCGACTGTCGGTCGCCCAGGTCGATGTCGGCCCCGCTGCAGGACTGCAGGTAGGTCCGGGTGCGCTTCGCGATCGGCAGCGGCACCTCCGGCGTCGTCGGGTAGAGATCGTGCTCGATGATCCCCGAGATCGGACGGTTCAGGGCGGCCAGGGCGTCGAGCACCGGCGGCATGGGCGGCACGCCGAGCGGCGGCTCGATCATCGAACCCATCCGGACGGCCTCGGGGAAGGAGAGGTCCTTGTCCAGGACCTCGGCGACGATCTCGGGGTTCACCTGCTTGAGGTGGACGTAGCCGATCCGCTCCGGGTACTTCGTGATCAGCTCGACGGAGTCGCCGCCGTAGTAGGCGACGTGGCCGGTGTCGAGGCAGAGGTTCACGTAGTCGGGGTTCGTCGACTCCAGGAACCGCTCGATGTCGGGCTGGTAGCCCACGTGGCTGTCGGCGTGGCTGTGGAACTGCACCTTGAGGCCGTACTCCTCGAGGATGCGCCGACCGAGCTCGTCGTGGCCCTCGGTGAGCGCCGTCCACTGCTCGTCGGTGAGGTCGCGGCTCTCCAGGTTGGCGCCCGTCTTGTGGTCGCGCCACACGTCCGGGATGACGACGATGTGCTCACCGCCGACCGCCTTGGTCAGCGCGGCGACGTCGGTCACCTGCTTCCAGACCGAGTCCCACGAGCTCGGCCGGTGCAGGTGCGAGAACACCGTGCCCGCCAGCACTCTCAGCCCGTGGGCGTCGAGGGTGTCCAAGAGCTGCTGCGGGTCCGACGGCAGGTAGCCGTACGGCCCGAGCTCGATGGCCTCGTAGCCGGCCTCCACCACCTCGCGGAGGAAGACGTCGGGCGAGACCTGCTCGGGATCGCTCGGGAACCAGACGCCCCACGAGTCGGGGGCGGTTCCGATGGTCAGCTGGCCAGGCACTGCGGTGGTGCTCCTTCTGCGGTGGAGGTGCGTACGGGGTTCAGGCGGACGTCAGGTCGTTCAGGGGTGGCGGCCGGTGAGGCGCGGGTCGACCGGTTGGTCGGCCCACGTGTCGCGGATCCAGGTCTGGTCGGGGTGGTCGCTGATCAGCCACGCCCGGCCGGCGTCGCCGGCGCCGGGGTGCGGCGGTCCGGCCATGATGTTCAGGTAGTACATGGCGTGCCCGGGCGCGGCCACGGCGGGGCCGTGCCAGCCGTGGGGCACGAGCACCACGTCGCGGTCGTGGACCTCCTCGGTGACCTCGATCGGGTGGCCCGGGGAGGAGGACGTGCGGAAGAAGCCGAGGCCGGGCTGCCCCTGCGGGCCGGCGGCGATCTCGAAGTAGTAGATCTCCTCGAGCTCGCTCTCGGTCTCGCTCGCCTCGTCGTGCTTGTGCGCGGGGTAGGACGACCAGTTGCCACCGGGGGTGATCACCTCGCAGGCGATGATCGCGCCCGCGTCGAGCGCCGCGGGCGTCCCGAAGTTGCGCACCTGACGGCTGGAGCTGCCGGCTCCGCGGAGCTCGACGGGGACCTCCGCGGCGGGCCCGTAGCGGACCGGCAGGCGTCGGTCGGTCCGGGCCGCGCAGAGCGCGAAGCGGCCGCCCCGCTCGCTGTGCAGCGTGGCCGTGGTGCCCGGCGGGAGGTAGACGAAGTCGGTCGGTCCCGCGAAGACGTCCGTCCGACCCGTCAGGTCGAGGTGGTGGCCGTCGGCCTCCACCGAGACCGCGCCCTCGAGGGGGACCACGACGACCTCGTCGGCATCGGTGGCGAAGCGGTGCTCCTCCGCGGCGGCCAGGGTCACGACGCGGAGACCGGAGTAGCCCCAGGAGGCGGACTCGGGCGTCACGGCGACGTCGTAGGTCTGGTCGCCGGCCGAGCCGGCGGGCAGGTAGAGAGCAGAGGACGGCGTCTCGGCAGGGCTCATCGTGCGCTCTCCATGCTCTTGCGTCGCGCAGCGACTGTGTTCACCGGAGCAGCCCCACGGCGGTGTCGACGGCCTTGGCGACGTCGTCGTCGGCCGGGTAGAGCATCGTGCGGCCCAGGACCAGGCCGCGGACCGACGGCAGCGCGAGGGCCGCCGACCAGGAGGCGTACGTCTCGTCCGGCGAGCCCTCCGGGTCCCCGCCGAGCAGCAGGGTCGGCAGCGTCGTCGCGTTCATGACCCGCTCCATCTCCTCGACCACCGGCAGCTTCATCCAGGTGTAGGCGCTGGACGCGCCGAGGCCCGAGGCGATCGCCACGGACTTGACCACGGCGTCGGGGCTGAGGTCGTTGACGACCTTGCCGCCCACCCGCCGCGACATGAACGGCTCGACCATCGCGATCAGCCGCGCGCGGTTGCACTCGCTGACCACCTGCCCCTGACGCTCCAGCGTGGCCACGGTGCCCGGGTCCTCGAGGTCGATGCGGGTCAGCATCTTGAGCCCGTCGAACCGCGCGTCGAGGGTGCCCTGCACGTCGTAGCCGGTGTTCCGGTCGTCCAGCTCGAACGACGCGCCCTGGAGCCCGCCGCGGTTGAGCGAGGCGAACACGAGCTTGTCCTCCAGCGCCCCCATCAGCAGCAGGTCCTCGGCGATGTCGGCGGTCGCCAGCAGCCCGTCCACACCCGGTCGCGCCAGGGCGGTGGCGAGCCGGTTCAGCAGCTCGCGCCGGTCGGCCATCGCGGTCCGTCGGCCGGACGCGCCGAGCGCGCCGCGGGCGGGGTGGTCGCAGGCGACGATCATGAGCTTGCCGTCGGGCCCGAACAGCTCGCGGCGCCGGCGCGCCGCCAGCAGCTCGCCGATGCGCTGGGGCTCGCGGGCCCGGACCTCGTTGATCTCGGAGACGGAGGACACGAAGCGTCCCTCGGACACGAGGCCCACGGCGGTCGGCCGGTTCCCGGCGGTCGTGACGGCGCTCATCGTCCGGCTCCCGAGAAGTGCGAGGCGAGCGAGTCGGCGAGCCGTTCGTTGGGGTCGCCGCCGCCGAGGAGGGTCTCGATCTCCTCCTGCGTCGGCATGGCGGTGGAGCACTCGAGCCGGGAGGCGACGATGGCGCCGGCCGCGTTCGCGTGGCGCAGCACCTTCTCCAGGGCCCAGCCCTCGAGCAGCCCGTGGATCAGCGAACCCCCGAAGGAGTCCCCGGCGCCGAGGCCGTTCAGCGGCCGGACCGGGATCGGCGGGGCCTCGACGCGCTCCCCCGCACGGCTCTTGGCCAGCACGCCCTTGGGGCCCTGCTTGACGACGGCGAGCTCGACCCCGGCCTCGAGGAGCGCGTCGGCCGCCCGCTCCGGCTCGGTCTCGCCCACCGCGACCTCGCACTCCTCGCGGTTGCCCACGGCGACCGTCACGTGCGGGAGCGCGCGCTGCACCTGCTCGGTGGCGTGCGCCGGCGTCTCCCAGAACATCGGCCGGTAGTCCAGGTCGAGCACGGTGAACGGCTTCCGGGCCCGGGCCTCGAGCACCTCGAAGTGGCTCTGCCGGCTCGGCTCCTCGCTGAAGCCGGTGACCGACAGCCACATCAGGTCGGTCCCGCGGACCGCGTCGAAGTCGATGTCGGCGGGCGTGACCTGCAGGTCGGGCGCGCTCGGCTTGCGGTAGAACCACAGCGGGAAGTCGTCCGGCGGGAAGATCTCGCAGAAGGTGACGGGCGTCGCGTACGTGTGGTTGGTGACGACGTGGGAGTCGGTCACGCCGAGGTCGCGGAACGCCCGGCGGACGAACCGGCCGAAGGGGTCGTCCCCGACCCCGGTGATGATGCCCGTCCGGTGGCCGAAGCGGGCGGCGGCGACCGCCACGTTCGCGCAGGTGCCACCCAGGTACTTGCCGAACGACTCGACGTCCTCGAGGCCGACGCCCACCTGCAGCGGGTAGATGTCGACGCCCGCGCGACCGAAGGTCAGCACCTCGAGGCCCTCGGGCGCCGCCTCGTCGGTCTGGCCGGACGCGGCTGGCTGGCTGGTCATCGCTCTCCTTCGAGTACCCGGCGGGCGGGGGTGGACCTGGTCGTGCTCGGCGGACGGTTGACGGTCTGCGTGCCGCCGGCGGTTACGGCCCGGTGACGAACCTACGATCGCGCACCGACAGTGTCAATGATTTGTCCTGACAAATGGTGGGCACCTCAGAGGTCCCCCTCGAGGAACTGCGCACGCCCCAGGCCGAACGACCAGTCCTCCCGCCCGTTGGCCGCGACGGACACCACGAGGTCGGTCGGCGCGACGCCGCAGTCGGCCGCGAGACGCTCGGCCAGCCGGGCGTACAGGGCCTTCTTCTGCTCCTCGCTCCGGCCCTGCTGGAAGACCTGGACGAGCACCCGGTCGTCGGTCCGCTCGAGGCCGAGACCCGTGTCCTGGAGGATCAGCAGGCCGCTGCGGTGCTCGGAGACCACCTGGTAGCGGTCGCGCGGCGGGGCGGCGAAGACCTCCTCGAGGACCTCCTGCACCACGTCCGCGAGCCGGCGCAGCTCGGCGGGCTCACGACCCTCGACGACGTCGATCCGGACCAGCGGCATGGCGTGACCTCCTGCTCAGACTTTGTCAGGACAAAGTACCAGGAGTTGGGTCGGCGTGCCACCATCGACCTCGCTCGGCCCACCGGGCCGACCGACCCCCGGAGGACCGACGTGGAGCTGGATCCCCGACGCCGCCGCGAGCTGGCGCAGTACGGGCGGCTCTACGCGCTCGCGCTGGTCTGCGCGACGGTCGGCGCCGTGACCGTCCACCGGACCGGGAGCATCTACGTCGGGACCGGAGCGTTCCTGCTCACCCTGCTCTTGCTCGGCCCGTTCCTCTGGGTCTACGAGCGTCGCCGGAAGCGCCGGCAGGCCCCCTGACCGACGGGTGGCCCTGCGGCCTCAGGCACGCGGGCGCCGGAGCCCCACGAGGAAGCCGGCGCCCCACGACAGGTGGGTCACGGCCAGGACGACGGGGAGGCGGAGGCGGGCCGCGTCGGACATCGAGCGCGAGGTGACGGCCGAGCCGCCCACGACCACCGCGGCGTAGCCGGCCGGCGCGGCCCAGGCCAGACGCAGCAGCCGCGAGCCGGTGACCGCTCCGGCCAGGCCGAGCAGCACGCCGGCCGCGATGGCCGCGGTCGCGACGGGCGGGGCGAGGTAGCGGACGTTCGCGGTGTCGGGGTAGCGCCGGATGACCTCGCGACGCCACTTGCCGGTGTCGTACATCTGCTTGGCCAGCGCCCGGACCGACGAGCGCGGGCGGTAGGTGACCCGCAGCTCCGGGGAGAACCAGATCGTGCGGCCGCTGGCCAGCAGGCGATGGTTCAGCTCCCAGTCCTGCGCCCGGTGCATCGACTCGTCGAAGCCGCCGACCGCCTGCAGCGCCTCGCGACGGAACACCCCCAGGAAGACCGTCTCGGCCGGCCCGGCCTGCGACTCGGCGAGGTGGAAGCTGCTGCCCCCGAGGCCGAGCTTGGTCGTGTACGCCGCCGCCACGGCCTCCTCGAACGGCGTCGAGCCCTGCGCGTCCATGACGCCGCCGACGTTCGCCGCGCCCGTCTCGGCCAGCAGCTCGACGGCACGGCGCACGTAGCCGTCGGTGAGCACCCCGTGGCCGTCGACCCGGACGATGACGTCGTGCCGGGCGGCGGCGATGCCGAGGTTCAGGGCGTGCGGCGTCCGGGCGGCCGGGTTGTCGACGACCTGCACGCGCGGGTCCGCGTCCGCCAGCGCGTCCGCGATCCGTCGGGTGGCGTCCCGGCTGGGACCCACGGCCAGGACCACCTCGAGCTCGCCGGGGTACTCCTGGGCCAGCACGCCGGCCACCGCCGCGGCGAGGTGGCGCTCCTCGTTCAGCACCGGCATCACGACGCTGACGCCCGGCCAGTCCTGCATCACCCGGTCATCCTGCCCCACGCCTCGCGCCGGTCCTTCGTCCCGAGGGAGCTCAGGCGGAGCACACCTTCGAGAGGTTGGAGGTGTCGACGCCCTTCTTGGCGGGGTCGGACGAGCTCGACCCGCTGCTCGACGACTTCTTCGGTGCAGAGCTCGCCGACGCGCTGCCGGCCGGCGCCGGGGTCGCCGACGGCTTGGGCTCGTCCATCGCCTCGGACTTGGAGATCTGCTCGGCGATGGCGGCCCGGATCTTGCCGAAGTCCGGGTCGGCCGGGCTCTTGAGCAGCGGCGGCACGATCGCGAGGCTGCCGACCGGCTTGGTCTTGGCCTTCTGCGCCAGGTCCAGCATCGTCGAGACCTGCGAGCTGGGGATGTCGGTGGCGACGATCTCCTTGCTCGCGCTGGCGATGCCGTTGAACTTGGTCAGCACCGTGACCGGGTCGAGCTGGTTGAGCATCGCGTTCATCACGCACTTCTGCCGGACGATGCGGTCCCAGTCGCTGGAGTCGGAGCGCGACCGGGCGAACCACAGCGCCTCACGACCGTCGAGGTGCCGGTTCTTGCCCGCCTCCACGTAGCCGTAGATCGGGTGCGTCGGGCCGCCGCCGATCGGGACCTTGCGGTAGACGTCCATGGTGATCCCGCCGAGCGCGTCGACCAGGTCCTCGAAGCCCTTGAGGTCGATCAGCGCCCAGTAGTTGATCGTCAGGCCGGTGGTGCCCTCGATCGCCTCCTTGGTGGCCTGGGCGCCCGGGTTCTTGACGTGCGGGTAGAGGTCCTTGTGGGTGGAGGCGTAGGTGTAGACGGCGTTGAGCATGCAGACGTCGTTCGGGCAGTCGAAGCCCTTGGGGAACTTCTTGTGCATCGGCGAGGACGCCGGGAACGGTGCCTTCTCCATGTTCCGCGGGAGGCTGATCAGGACCGTACGGCCCGTGGCCTGGTCGACGCTGGCGACCGTCATGCTGTCGGGGCGCAGGCCGGTGCGGTCCGGGCCGGCGTCGCCGCCCATCAGCAGGATGTTGATCCGGCCGGCCTTGGCCACCTTGTCGCCGCCGCCGGCGAACACCGAGCTGACCAGCTCGCGCTGGGCGGAGACGACGTTGGCCGAGGCGACGAGACCGGTGAGGACCGCGAAGGCGAGACCGACGCTGAGCAGGGCGAAGCCGAGCCGGTGGCGCCGCGCCATGTCGGGCGGGCTGCTGATCCGCCAGGCGTCGAGGAAGAGCAGGGCCCAGCCGATCGCCAGGGCGACGAGCAGCCCCTGGACGACACGGAGGGTGACCGGCCTGGTGAGCACGCTGATCGCCGCCGTGTGCCACACCAGCACGAACAGCCCGGCCAGGATCGCGGCGAACCACAGCGCGGCCCACACCCGGAGGGCGACCCGGCCGACGCGCTTGTTGCCGGCGGCGACCTGGGCGGAGCCCGGCAGCACCAGGGTCATGAGCAGGAAGGTGAGGCCGCGGCGCAGCTTGACGCCCTCGCTGCGGCGCTCCGCGGTCTGCAGCGAGTCGGTGATCAGACGGTCGCGCTCGGCGGAGCCGTCGTCGTCGCGCAGGTCCTCGCGCTCGGGCGTCAAGGTGCTGGACACCGGGGTGGAGCCTCTCTGCCGACGGCGGGGACAGGCCCGCGGGGGCAGGCCGGTCGTCAGTATGGTCAGCGACGGGGGTCAGCGCCGTGGTGCCACGCCGGGCCGACAGCCGCCGTTCGGGTTCGGCCCCTGGTCTGACGACGCGCGGGCCCACCGCCGGTAGCCTCGACGTCATGCCGAGCCGCCACGAGGCCGACCTCGACTGGCTCTACGGACGCGAGCAGCGCCGGCCGGAGCCCGAGCCGACGCGGGTCCTGCCGCTGCCCGACGACCGTGCGGCGCCACGAGCGTCCGTCACCGCCGCCCCCGTACGACCCGCTCCCCCGTTCGTCCCCGCGGACCGCGCGCCGTCGTCGCCGCAGGGCCCGGGCGGGCCTCTCGGGCCGGGCGGACCCGGTGGCCCTGGAGGCCATGGTGCGTCCGGTGGATCAGGTGCGTCCGGTGGCGTGGGGCGGCCGCGGAAGAAGCGGCACCCGGTGCGCAACACGTTCCGCGCCCTGCTCGTCCTCGTGCTCCTGGCGCTCGTCTGGCTCGTCGGGGTGCCGGCGTACGCCTACAGCCAGGTCGGGCGGGTCGACGACGCGCCGAGCGGACGGCGTCCGGGCGACCAGCCGGGCGAGACGTTCCTGCTGGTCGGCTCGGACTCGCGCGAGGGCCTGTCGAAAGCCGAGCAGAAGAAGCTCGGCACCGGCGACGTCGGCGGGCAGCGCACCGACACGATCATGCTCGTGCACCGGCCCGTGACGGGGAAGCCGGTGCTCGTCTCGCTGCCTCGCGACTCCTACGTCGACATCCCGGGGAACGGGACGAACAAGATCAACGCCGCGTACGCCATCGGCGGCCCCGAGCTGCTGGTCCAGACCGTCGAGCAGGACACCGGTCTGCGGGTCGACGGCTACGCGGAGGTCGGCTTCGGCGGGTTCGTCAACGTCATCGACGCGCTCGACGGGATCCGCATGTGCATCCCGTCGGCGATCGAGGACCGCGACTCCCACCTCGACCTGAAGAAGGGCTGCCAGACCCTGGACGGCACCACGGCGCTCGGCTACGTCCGGATGCGCAAGGCGGACCCGCGCGGCGACCTCGGCCGGGTCGAGCGGCAGCGGGCGATGCTCGCCGCCGTGGCCAAGAAGGCCGCCTCGCCGGCGACCGTGCTGAACCCGGTCCGCTACTGGCGGCTGTCGACCGCCACGGCGTCGGCGATCACGACCGGCGACGACACGGGGGTCACCGACGTCGGCCGGGCCGGGCTGGCCATGAGAGCCATCTCCGCCGGCGACGGGCTCACCCTGACCGTCCCGGTGTCGAACCCGGGCTACGCCTCGCCGGTGGGTTCGGCGGTGCTCTGGGACTCCTCGGCGGCGCAGGAGATGTTCGCTGCTATCGCGAAGGGCGACACCTCGAAGCTCGGCAAGTACGCGAAGTAGCCCTTCTCCCTCCCCCTCGCATCAGGAACCGCTGACTCCCGACACCCGCGCGGCCGATTCCGGCGTACGGAGTCAGCGTTTCCTGCGGGACCGGGCTGCGCAGGGTGGGACTGGGCTGCGCAGGGTGGGACCGGGCTGCGCAGGGTGGGACTGGGCTGCGCAGGGTGGGACCGGGCTGCGCGGGGCGGGAGCGGGCTCAGCGCTGCAGCAGCTGGCGGGCCATCACGACGCGCTGCACCTGGTTGGTGCCCTCGTAGATCTGGGTGATCTTGGCGTCGCGCATCATCCGCTCGACCGGGTAGTCGTGGGTGTAGCCGTAGCCGCCGAAGAGCTGGACGGCGTCGGTGGTCACCTGCATGGCCGTGTCGGAGGCGAAGCACTTCGCGCTCGCGCCGAAGAAGGTCAGGTCGTCGTCGCCGCGCTCGGAGCGACCGGCCGCGGCGTACGTGAGCTGGCGCGCGGCCTCGACGCGCATCCCCATGTCGGCGAGCATGAACTGCACGCCCTGGAAGTCGGCCACGGCGTGCCCGAACTGCTCCCGCTCACGGACGTACGCCAGCGTCGCGTCGAGCGCGCCCTGGGCGATGCCGACGGCCTGGGCGGCGATGGTCACGCGGGTGTGGTCGAGGGTGCGCATCGCCAGGGCGAAGCCGGTGCCGGGGTCGCCGACCATCCGGTCGTCGGGCAGCCGCACGTGGTCGAGGTAGACCTCGCGGGTGGGCGAGCCCTTGATGCCGAGCTTCTTCTCCGGCGCACCGAAGCCGACACCCGGGTCGGAGCGCTCGACGACGAAGGCGCTGATGCCCTTGCCGCGCGGGGCGTCCGGGTCGGTGACGGCGAACACCGTGTAGAGCTCGGACACGCCGGCGTTGCTGATCCAGCGCTTCGCCCCGTCGAGCACCCAGCCGTCGCCGTCGCGGACCGCGCGGGTCCGCATCGCCGCGACGTCGGACCCGGCCTCGGGCTCGGAGAGGCAGTAGCTGACCAGCGCCTCCCCGCTGGCCACGCGGGGCAGGTAGCGCTGCCGCAGGTCCTCGCTGCCGGCGAGGATCCAGGGCAGGCTGCCGAGCTTGTTGACGGCGGGGACCAGCGAGGTCGAGGCGCAGGCCCGCGCGACCTCCTCGATGACGATCGCCGTGGCCAGCGCGTCGGCCCCGACGCCGCCATAGGCCTCCGGGATGTGCGGGGCGTGGAACTCCCCGGCCCGGAGCGCCTCGTAGGACGCCCACCCGAACTCGGCGCGTTCGTCGACCTCCCCGGCCAGCGGGGCGATCTTGTCGTCGCACAGCTCGCGGACCGCGGCGCGGATCGCCTCGTGGTCCTCGGAGACCTGGAACATCCCACCGGCGTCGTCGCCCATACCGGGGAGCGTACGCCCGGAGTTACCCGTCGGTAACTTGTGGCGCGGTCCCGCGCGGCGGGTCGGTCGGCTCACCGCGGAGCTGCCGTGCCAGCAGCGTCCCGGCGGCGGTCGCGACCGGGAACACGACCACCGCGACGAACGGGATCGAGAGCAGCAGGAAGCACGGGACGCCGAGCCCGAGGCTGCGCCAGCGTCGCCGGCGCAGCTCCTGGCGCCGGCCGGCCAGGGTGAGCACGCCGCGCCGTTCCAGCGGGCTGCCGACCAGCTCGGTGACGAGCATCCAGCCCCCGAACAGCGCCCCGCCGACCGCCGCGACCACCTGCCCGGCGACCGGCACGAAGCCCACCCCGAAGAGCAGCACCGCGCCGGCGGCGGCAGGTGAGGACGAGGCCGACCGTCTGGCGGACGGCCCGCCACGCGCCGGTGCGGAGGGGTTCGTCGAGCGTGGGCGGTGCGTCCGGGAGCGCCCGGTCGACCGCCTCGCTGATGGCGTCGTAGACGGGTGAGCCGAGCGCGAGGGTGAGGGTGCTGAAGACGAGGACCATCAGCAGGACGCTGCCGGCGACCAGGAGCGTCCCGACGAGGACCCGCGCCACCTGGGCGAGCCCGCTGCTCCAGCGGTCGGCGAACGGCGTGAGGGCCGCCGTCAGCGGCTCGAGCTCGGTCACGAGGACGACGAGCAGCACCACGAAGAGGACCGACGTGATCGCGGGCGGGACCGCGCCCAGCCAGAACAGCCGCGGCCGCCGGACCAGGAACGAGGCGGAGCGGCCCAGCAGCGCGGCGCCGCCGACGGCCTCAGCCGGGGCGGACGGCACGTCGCACCGCCTCGCCCTTCGCCTCCGCGGCCGCGCGCAGGTCGTCCTGGAAACGCAGCATGGCGGCCGTGAGCGCCGGGTCGCCGGCGGCGAGGATCCGGACGGCGAGCAGCCCGGCGTTGCGGGCGTTGCCGATCGAGACCGTGGCGACGGGGACGCCGGCGGGCATCTGGACGATCGAGAGCAGCGAGTCCATCCCGTCGAGGTGCTTCAGCGGGACCGGGACGCCGATCACCGGCAGCGGCGTCACCGCGGCCAGCATCCCGGGCAGGTGCGCCGCTCCCCCGGCGCCGGCGACGATCACCTCGAGCCCCCGCTCGTGCGCCGTACGCCCGTAGGCCAGCATCGCGTCGGGCATCCGGTGGGCGGAGACGACGTCGGCCTCGTACGCGACCCCGAACTCGGCCAGCGCGGTCCCGGCGGCCTCCATCACGGGCCAGTCGGAGTCGGAGCCCATGACGATCCCGACGCGCGGTGCGCTGGTCTCAGGCATCGGGGTCCCCCATCAGGTAGCCGGCGGCGTGCCGGGCGCGGCGGCGCACCTCGACGAGGTCGTCGCCGTACGTGGTCACGTGCCCGACCTTGCGCCCGGGCCTGACCTCCTTGCCGTAGAGCTGCACGCGCAGGCGCCGGTCGCGGGCGAAGCAGTGCAGCAGCGTCGAGGGCAGGTCGGGCTCGCCGCCGCCGAGGACGTTGGCCATCACGGTCCAGTCGTCGCGGGTCCCGGGGTCGCCGAGCGGCAGGTCGAGCACGGCGCGGAGGTGGTTCTCGAACTGCGAGGTGTGCGCCCCGTCGATGCTCCAGTGCCCGGTGTTGTGCGGACGCATCGCCAGCTCGTTGACGACGACGGTGCCGTCGCGGCGTTCCATGAGCTCGACGGCCAGCACCCCGACCACGCCGAGCTCGCCCGCGACCTGGAGGGCGAGCGCCTGGACCGCGACCGCCTGCTCCTCGCTCAGCCCGGGGGCGGGTGTGGTGGTCTCGACGCAGATGCCGTCGCGCTGCACGGACTCCGAGACCGGGTAGGCGACGGCCTGGCCCGACGGGGAGCGTACGACGAGGGCGCTCAGCTCGCGGACGAAGTCGACGTACTCCTCGGCGAGGATCTCCGCCCCCGCGGAGAGCCCGCCGAGCGCGGCGAAGGGTTCGTCGGCGGCGTCCGGGCCGTCGATCTTCCAGACGCCCTTGCCGTCGTAGCCGCCGCGCGAGGTCTTGGCGATCACCGGCCAGCCGGTCTCGGCGGCGAACGCCCGCAGCGCGTCGGCGTCGGCGACGACCCGGTAGGCCGGGCACGGGACGCCGGCCGCGCTGAGCCGGTCGCGCATCACGATCTTGTCCTGCGCGTGGAGCAGCGCGTCGGGACCGGGACGGACGGCGGTGCCGGTCGCCTCGAGCTCGCGCAGCAGCCCGGTCGGGACGTGCTCGTGGTCGAAGGTGATGACGTCGACCCGCTCGGCGAAGGCCCTCAGGGTCGCGGCGTCGGTGTAGTCGCCGACCGTGACGTCGTGGACCACCTGGGCGGCGGAGACGTCCGGCCCCTCGGCCAGCAGGGCGACGCGGACGCCGAGCCCGACCGAGGCCTCGTACAGCATCCGCGCGAGCTGGCCGCCACCGACGATCCCGACCACGAACGGGCGTACGGGCACCTCGGAGGTCGTCACGCCGCGCGAGCCTAGCCGGGCGGGCGCACCATGCGGCGCTCGCGCTCGTCGTCGGGCGAGACGCCCGCGTCGACGAATCCGTGGCGGGCGTAGAGACGGACGGCGGCGACGTTGTCGGCGTAGACCGACAGGGCCACCGGAAGACCCGCGTACGCCGTCGCGGCGAGGGCCAGCACGGACCGGACGGCGACGTCGGCCGCTCCCGTCCCGCGGGCCTCGGGCGCGACCCACATCGAGATCAGCTCGGGCGTCCCGGCCTCGTCAGGGGCGGTGAGGCTGACCATCCCGACGTCGGTGCCGCGGCGGACGAGCACGAGGTCGTGCGGCACGGCGGTCAGCCGGCCCCGCCAGCGCTCCTCCGTGTCCCCGGCGCCGCTCCACCCCGCGAGCGTCGAGCCGAACGCGTCGGGCGCCTCCGCGAGCGCGGCGAGCCGGAGCGCCCGCCAGCGCCGCCAGTCGTCGGGCGTCAGCGTGACGACCTCGAGGTCGTGGTCGAGGGCCACGGGTCAGGCGAAGGAGAGGATCAGCCGGCCGCGGACGCCACCGGCCTCGAGGCGGCGGTGCGCCTCGGCCGCATCCGCCGCGGGGAGCACGTCGGCGACCCGCAGCGTCACCGCACCCGACTCGGCCTGCTCCCGCAGCCGGTCGAGCGCCTCGGTGTTGCGACCGTAGTCGCGCACCATGACGGGCAGCACCCGGACGCCGCGGGCCAGCTCCGTCTCGGCGTCGTCGCCGCGGTAGCCGCGGACCGTGGTCACCACGCCGCCGTCCTTCACGGCGGGCAGCACCTGCGCGCCCTGCACCGAGCCGTCGGCGAGCCCGTCGACCCCGTCGGGGTAGCGCTCGCGCACGGCGGCGGCGAACCCCTCGCCGCGGGGCAGCACGACGTCGGCACCCAGGGAGCGCACGAGCTCGGTGTCGGACCCGCTCGCGTCGGCCACGACCGTGAGGCCGTCCGCCTTCGCGAGCTGGACGACGTAGCCCCCGAACGAGCCGGCCGCCCCCGTCACGGCGAGCACGGCACCGGGCTGCAGGGCCATCGCGTCGAGCGCGAGGCGCGCGGTCAGGCCGTTCATCGGGAGCGAAGCCGCCGCGGGGTCGTCCGCCCCGGCCGGGACCGGCACCACCGAGGCGGCGGGCAGGACGATCTGCTCCCGGTAGCCGCCGTGGCTGCCGCTCGGGAGCACGATCGCCATCACCCGGTCGCCGACGGCCAGGCGGCCGTCGCCGTCGGGACCGACCTCGTCGACGACGCCGGCGACGTCCATGCCCGGGATCCAGGGCAGCTCCGGCTCGCCGCCGGCGTCGGCGGCGTACGTGCCGTTCCGCGCGTACGTGTCGGTCGGGTTCACGGCGGCGGCCCGGACGGCGAGGCGGACCTCGCCTCCTCCCGCGTGCACCTCGGGGACGTCCACCAGGTGCAGGGCCTCCGGCCCGCCGAACTCCGTCACTCCCACTGCTCTCATGCTCACGACAAGCAGGTCGGCCGGGCCGATGTTCCCGGCCGGGTCAGGACAGCCGGAAGATCACGCCGCGCTGCACGACGAAGTTCACGGTCGTCGCGACGCCCTGGGCGACGACGAACCCGACGAGCTGCACGACCACGCGGGAGAGGCCGTGGGCGGTCAGTGCGTCGAACAGCACCGAGAACAGGCCGACCTGCAGGGCGAAGGTCAACGCGTAGAGCACGACCACGGCCACGAACCGGCGCCGGCTGGGTTCGGCCCGGAAGGTCCAGCGCCGGTTGATCAGGTACGCGGTGGTGGTGCCGGCCACGAAGGAGATCGCCTTCGCCGCGGTGTGGCCGAGGCCCGGCACGCCGAGAAACCCGTGCATGAGCAGGACGAGCAGGCCGAAGTCGACGAGCGCCGACAGCCCGCCCGTCAGGACGAACCGGACGAGCTGGGTGCGGAGCGGGAGCGCCCCGCCACCGGCAGGAGCACGCTCCTCGAGCGGCAGCTCGACCGGCTGCGGGAGGTGGCTCACCGCCCGTCCTGCGGTCCGCCGACGGCGTGCAGGTCGCCGAACAGCTGCTCGGCCACGGCCCGCTGCACGTGCGCCACGTCGGGGACGTCGCGCAGGCTCACCGAACCCTCCCCCGCCGTCTGGGCCACGAGCGTGCCGCAGCCGAGCAGCCGGTCGCCGAGGCTGCGCTCGGTGGAGAGGTCGTTGACGCGCCACAGGGGCAGGTCGACGCTCACCCTGGTCAGCACACCGGAGCGCATCACGAGCCGGCGGTTGGTCAGCGAGTACGTCGTCGCGCGCCAGCGCAGGAACGGCCGGACGCAGGCCCAGGAGGCCAGCACGCCGCCGAGCACCAGCACGACCAGCTGCCCGACCGGCCGGTAGCCCGAGGGGATGATCGCCGTGCCCGCGCCCACCAGGGCACCGGTGCCGATCAACACCAGGGCAGGCCCGACGAGCGCCTTCGCGTGGGTCCGGGTGTGCAGGACCTCGTACTCGTCGGCGCCCAGCATCCGCGACGGCAGGCCCACGCCAGCCATGGTGGCACAGCGGACCGCAGCCGACGCCAGACTCAGGTCCCGACGTCGACCAGCCCCTCCCAGGACCAGCGGGGGATGCGCAGGCCGTCGGGGACGTCGTCGGGCGAGTCCGGGTAGCCGCCCATGGTCGTCCGGGTGGCCCACGCGAAGTAGGCGTGGAGCACGTCGCGGAGCGGTTCCTCGGCCAGCCCGACGTCGGCCAGGGCGGTGTCGAAGCAGGCGATCGCACGGTCGTCCATCTCGTCGTGCAGGCCGTTGCCGCTGTGCATCCGCACGACCGCGGTCTCGTCGCCGTACGCCGCGGAGAAGGCCGGCGGACCGCCGAGCGCCTCGCCCCAGTAGGCCGCGAGCCGCTCGGTGTGGTGCGGGTCGTAGCCGTGGCTGAAGGCGTGCGCCACGACCTCGTCGCCCAGCACCCGCTCGTGCCACGCGTGGGCCAGCGCCCGCATCCCGGCCGCGCCGCCCGCGGCCTCGTACACGCTCGTCGCCGTCGCGCCCTGGCTCACCGAAGAGCTCATGAGCCCACTGTGGCACGGCTCAGCGCAGGTGCACCACGTCGCCGGCACCGAACGTCCGCGGACCCTCCGCGGTCCGCAGCACCAGGCGGCCGGCACCGTCGACGTCCTCCGCGACACCCTCGACGGACGAACCGTCGGACAGGCTGATCCGCACCTCCCGGCCGAGGGTCGTGCAGCGCTCCCGGTAGGCGAGTGCGATCCCGTCCGCAGAGTCGCCGGAGCTCACCTCCTGCCAGCGCTGCAGGTCGCGCTCGAGGCAGCGGAGCACGCCCGAGACGATCGAGGTCCGCGTCACGGGGACCCCCGCGACCCCCAGCTCGGCGCGGGCGAGGTCCACCGACGTGGCGCTGGGCACCGGGAGCTCGTCGGCGCGGAGGTGCACGTTGACGCCCATCCCGAGCACCACCGCCGGCCCGTCGTCGGTGTCGACCCGCTCGGCGAGCACGCCGCAGAGCTTGCGGCCGAGCACCAGGACGTCGTTGGGCCACTTGACCTCGGCGGGCAGCCCGGTCTGCTGGCGCAGGGCGTCGGAGACCGCGAGACCGGCCAGCAGCGGCAGCCAGGTCCAGCGCTCGAGCGGCGCTGCCGGTCGCAGCAGCACCGACAGCGCGAAGCCCGAGCCGGGCGGCGCGGTCCAGGTCCGACCCAGCCGACCGCGGCCGGCGGTCTGATGGTCGGCGACCAGGACGGTCCCGCTCGGGGCGCCGCTGCGCGCGGCGGCCGCGAGGTCGGCGTTCGTCGAGCCCGTCTCCTCCACCACGTCGACCCGACGCCACAGCCCGGCGCCCGTCAGGAGGTCGTCGGCGAGGGTCCGGTACTGGAGGGGATCGGCGACGTGGTCGGGGACAGGCACGTCCGAACCCTAGTGGCGCCGCTCGGGCTAGGGTCTCTGGCTGTGAGTCTTGACGTCGACGCCGACCAGCAGCCCGACATCCACACGACGGCCGGCAAGCTGGCCGACCTCGACGCCCGCTTGGACGAGGCCGTCCACGCCGGTTCGGCGGCGGCGGTGGAGAAGCAGCACGCGCGCGGCAAGCTGACCGCCCGGGAGCGGGTCGCGCTGCTGCTGGACCCGGGCTCGTTCACCGAGCTCGACGAGTTCGCGCGGCACCGCTCGACCACGTTCGGCATGGAGAAGCGCCGGCCGTACGGCGACGGTGTCGTCACCGGCTTCGGCACGGTCGACGGGCGCCCCGTGTGCGTCTTCAGCCAGGACGTCACCGTCTTCGGCGGCAGCCTCGGCCAGGTCTACGGCGAGAAGATCGTCAAGATCATGGACTTCGCCATGAAGACGGGCTGCCCGCTGATCGGGCTCAACGAGGGCGGTGGCGCGCGCATCCAGGAGGGCGTGGTCAGCCTCGGGCTCTACGGCGAGATCTTCCGGCGCAACACCCACGCCTCCGGCGTCATCCCGCAGATCTCGCTGATCATGGGCGCCGCGGCCGGCGGCCACGTCTACTCCCCCGCGCTCACCGACTTCGTCGTCATGGTCGACCAGACCTCGCAGATGTTCATCACCGGGCCGGACGTGATCAAGACCGTCACCGGCGAGGACGTCACGATGGAGGAGCTCGGCGGCGGCCGGACCCACAACACGAAGTCGGGCAACGCGCACTACCTCGCCGCCGACGAGGAGGACGCCATCTCCTACGTGAAGGCGCTGCTGTCCTTCCTGCCGCAGAACAACCTCGAGGACCCGCCCGCCTACGACGTGGACGAGGCGCCCGAGGACGCGCTGGCCGTCCACGACGAGGACCGCGAGCTCGACACGCTCGTGCCGGACTCGCCCAACCAGCCGTACGACATGCACGAGGTGATCAACCGGGTCCTCGACGACGGCGACTTCCTCGAGGTGCAGCAGCTCTTCGCGCCCAACATCCTCGTCGGCTTCGGCCGGATCGACGGCCGCTCGGTGGGCGTCGTGGCCAACCAGCCGCAGCACTTCGCGGGCTGCCTCGACATCGACGCCTCGGAGAAGGCGGCGCGGTTCGTGCGGACCTGCGACGCCTTCAACGTGCCGGTGGTGACCTTCGTCGACGTGCCCGGCTTCCTGCCCGGCACCGACCAGGAGTGGCAGGGCATCATCCGCCGCGGCGCCAAGCTGATCTACGCCTACGCCGAGGCCACGGTCCCGCTCGTCACGGTGATCACGCGCAAGGCGTACGGCGGCGCGTACGACGTCATGGGCTCCAAGCACCTGGGCGCCGACTTCAACCTGGCCTGGCCGACCGCGCAGATCGCCGTCATGGGCGCGCAGGGCGCGGTCAACATCCTCTACCGCCGCGAGCTGAAGGACCACCAGGACGCCGACGCGCGCCGCCAGGAGCTCGTCACCGCCTACGACGACGAGCTGGCCAACCCCTACATCGCCGCCGAGCGCGGCTACGTCGACGCGGTCATCGCGCCGCACGAGACCCGCTCGGAGATCACCCGCGTGCTGCGGCTGCTGCGCAACAAGCGCGAGACGCTGCCGCCCAAGAAGCACGGGAACATCCCCCTGTGAGCGGCTCTGCGCCGGACGGCTCCGAGGGTCCGGAGCCGCTGTTCCGGGTCGTGCGGGGGACGCCGACCGACGTCGAGCTCGCGGCGCTCAGCGTGGTGCTGGCCGCCCGGGCGCGGCCGGGCGAGGCACCGCCGAAGCCGCGGTCGGGTCCGAGCGCGTGGGCCGCGTCGGTCCGCGGGCCGCGCCGGACCGGTCCTCCCGGGCCCGGCGCCTGGCGGGCCTCGGCGCGCTGAGCGGCAGGGCTACCGTGTGGTCGTCCGTCCGCCGTACCCGAGGAGCACGCCCATGAGCGCCGTCGACGACATCGTCGCCCAGCTGCCGATGTCCGACCTGGCCGGCCAGGTGGGCGGTGACGCCGCGGGCACCGAGATCGCCGTCCGCCAGATCCTGCCGGCCCTGCTCGGCGGGCTGCAGGCCAACGCCCAGGACCCGGCCGGGGCCAGCTCGCTCGCCGGTGCGCTCGAGCAGCACTCGCCCGACCTCGTCGAGGGCGGCGTCGACCTCGGCCACGTGGACCCCGAGGACGGCAGCAAGATCGTCAGCAACATCTTCGGCGGGCGTTCCGAGCAGGTGGCCGAGACCCTCGGCGGCTCGCTGGGCGGCGACACCGGCCTGGTCCAGCGGCTGCTGCCGATCCTGGCCCCGATCGTGCTGTCCTACCTGGCCAAGCGGCTCGGCGGGCAGGACCCGGCCGCGCAGGGCGGGCTCGGCGACGTCCTCGGCGGGCTGCTCGGCGGTGCGCAGGGCGGTGCGAGCGGCGGTCTCGGCAGCGTGCTCGGCGGGCTGCTCGGCGAGAGCGGCGGCGGACGCTCGACCGGCGGCCTGTCCGACGTCCTCGGCGGGCTGCTGGGCGGTGGCCGGCGCTGAGCCCCGTACGGCTGGTCCTCGCGTCCGCCTCGCCGGCGCGGCTGGCCACGCTGCGCAGCGCCGGGCTCGACCCGGAGGTCGTGGTCTCGGGCGTCGACGAGTCCGGGGTCGTCGCGGAGAGCCCGGCCGCCCTCACGGCGGAGCTCGCCCGGCTCAAGGCCGAGGCGGTGGACGCGACGCTGGCGCTCGACGGGCGGACGACCGTGCTCGTCGGGTGCGACTCGATGCTCGAGCTGGACGGGCAGGCTTACGGCAAGCCCGGCACCCCCGCCGTCGCGACCGAGCGGTGGCGGCGGATGCGCGGGCGCAGCGGCGTGCTGAACACCGGCCACCACGTCGTCGTGCACCACGAGGGTTCACGGACGGTGCGCAGCGCCGTGGCGTCCACGCGGGTCTTCTTCGCCGCGCTGTCCGACGCCGAGATCGACGCCTACGTCGCCACCGGCGAGCCGTTGGAGGTCGCGGGGGCCTTCACCGTCGACGGGCTGGGCGGGGCTTTCGTCGAGCGGGTCGAGGGCGACCACCACAGCGTCGTCGGGATCAGCCTGCCGCTGCTGCGCGGGGTGCTCGCCGGCCTCGGGGTGGCGTGGCCGTCGCTCTGGTCACCCGCGCCCTGACGTCGTTCAGCCGAGCAGGGTCAGCACCACCAGCGTCGCGTTGAGCGCGACGACGACGCCCACCACGAGCCACGCCAGCCCGACCACCCGCCGGCTGGTGGGTGCCAGCCGCATGAGGTGGGCGTCGGCAGCGATCCGGACGAGCGGGACGAGCGCGAACGGGATCCCGAAGGACAGCACGACCTGCGAGCCGATGAGCAGACCCGTCGGGTCCAGCCCGAGGGCCAGCAGCACCAGCGCCGGACCGGCCGTCATCAGGCGTCGTAGGAGGAGCGGGATGCGACGGTTCAGCAGGCCCTCGGTGATGACCGCGCCGGCGTAGCCGCCGACCGACGTCGACGCCAGACCGGAGGCCAGCAGCCCCAGGGCGAACAGGGTCGCGACGCCCGGGCCGAGCCGTTCGCCGATCCCGGACACCGCGTCGGGCAGGTCGTCGACCGGGAGCCCGGACAGGGTGGTGGCCGCGACGAGCAGCATGCCGACGTTCACGGCGCCGGCCAGGACCATGGCGAGCACGACGTCGAGCCGGACCCCACGCAGGACCGTACGGGCGTCTTCAGGGCTGGCGCGGCCGTGCCGGTCGCCGACGAGGGCCGAGTGCAGGTAGACCGCGTGCGGCATGACGGTGGCACCGAGCATGCCGACGGCCAGCAGCGCGCTGTCCGCCCCGGCGAGGCGGGGCACGAGGCCGCCGACGGCGCGGACCGGGTCGGGCGGGGCGACGACCAGCCCGGCGAGGAAGCCCACCGCGACGACGGCGAGCAGGCCCGTCACCACCCGTTCGAACACCTTCTGGCGGCGCCGGCTCTGCAGGAGCAGCAGCACCGTGCTCACCACGGTCGTCACGAGCGCGCCGACGAGCACGGGAAGGTCGAAGAGCAGGTTCAGGGCGATCGAGCCGCCGACGATCTCGGCCAGGTCGGTGGCGACGGCCACGATCTCGGCCTGCGCCCAGAACGCGCGCCGCAGGCCGGGACGGTTCCGTTCCCCGATCAGCGCGGGCAGCGAGCGGCCGGTGAGCCAGCCGACCTTGGCGGACAGGTACTGCACGAGCCCGGCCATGAGCGTCGCCGCGACGAGGACCCAGAGCAGGAGGTAGCCGTACGCCGAGCCCGCGGCCGTGTTCGTGGCCACGTTGCCGGGGTCGACGTAGGCCACGGCCGCCACGAAGGCGGGGCCGAGGAGCCGCGAGCCCGCACGCAGCCGCGCGATCGGCACCCGCTGCACCAGCACCCCGCGTCTCCCCTGCCCGACGATCCGAGCTGAGCCTGCCGTCGAACCCGTCCGCGGCAGGGTAACCAGCGCGCGGCCTCCCCGCCTGCGACGGCGAGAGACGTCCACGGCGCGGTACGCCTGCGCGGTTACGGTGACCCGTGCCCTCCGAACCCCCGCCCGCCGGGACCCGGTCGAGCGTCCGGCTGGTCGTGGTGCTCGGGATGCTGTCGATGTTCGGGCCGATCTCGCTGGACCTCTACCTGCCCGCCCTCCCGGCGCTGGCGACCGACCTCGGGTCGTCGACGTCCGCCGCCCAGCTGTCCATCACCGCCTGCCTGCTGGGCCTGGCCGTCGGGCAGCTCGTGGCCGGGCCGCTGTCGGACCAGTTCGGCCGCCGACCGCCGCTGGTCGTCGGGCTGGTGGTCTACCTGCTCGCCTCGGCGGCCTGCGCCCTGGCGCCCACCATCGAGGTGCTCGTGGTGCTGCGGCTGGTCCAGGGGCTGGCCGGTGCGGCCGGCATCGTCGTCGCACGAGCCGTCGCCCGGGACCTCTACGCGGGCCGCCGGCTGGTGATCATCTTCTCCCGGCTGATCCTGGTCAACGGGCTCGCACCCGTGCTG
This sequence comes from uncultured Actinomycetota bacterium, assembly GCA_963762775.1. Lineage (GTDB taxonomy): Bacteria > Actinomycetota > Actinomycetes > Propionibacteriales > Propionibacteriaceae > Microlunatus. The sequence goes on along the minus strand of CAVXMD010000011.1, from coordinate 64,334 downwards.
GCCCCCGTGATCGGCGGCCAGCTCGTGCTCGTGACGAGCTGGCGCGGCATCTTCCTCGTGCTGGCCGCGTTCGGCGTCGTGCTGCTCGCGGCCGGCGTCTTCGGCGTTCCGGAGACGCTGCCGCCAAAACGTCGGCGGGCCGGCGGCGTGCGCGACACCCTGCGCAGCTTTCGCACCCTGCTCGGCGACCGCTTCTTCGTCGCCGTCGTGCTCGCGGCCGGTCTGGCCGGGGCGTCGATGTTCGCCTACATCGCCGGCGCGACCTTCGTCCTGCAGCGTCTCTACGGGCTGTCGGCCCAGCAGTTCTCCTTCGCCTTCGGCAGCAACGCGCTGGGGATCATGGTGCTCGGCCAGGTGGGCGCGCGGCTCGCGCACCGCTGGAGCCCGCACCGGGTGCTGGCGCTGGGCCTCGTCGTCAACCTGGTCGGCGCGACGGGCCTGCTCGTCACGGTCCTCGCCGGTGCGGGCCTGCCCTTCCTCCTCGCCTCGCTCTTCGTCATGGTCAGCGCCCTCGGGCTCGTCTTCCCGACGTCGACCGCCCTGGCCATGGCCGACCACCCCGACCGCGCCGGGGCGGCCTCGTCGTTGCTCGGGCTCGGGCAGTACGTCATGGGGGCCGTCGTCGCGCCGCTCGTCGGGCTGGCCGGCGAGGACACCGCGCTGCCCCTGGGGATCGTCGCCCTGTCCTGCAGCGTGGCGGCGAGCGTGCTCTTCTTCGGCGTGGCCCTGCCCGCGCTGCGCCGCGCGCGGCTCGTCGAGCCGGACGAGCTGCAGCCCCCGCAGACCCCGGCCTGAGAGCCTCCCCCCACACGAGGGCCGACGACAGTCGTGCGCGATCTGTGAGGTCGCTGACAATCCGGGCACGGGGGCATAAAGCCCACGCGCACCCGGTTGTCGCTCTCGTAGGCAGGGTCGTACCAGGCCCTGCGCCCTGAACGAGAGGAACTCTCCGTGCCGACACCCAAGGTCTGGTTCATCACCGGTGCGTCCCGCGGCTTCGGCCGCGAGTGGGCCGAGGCCGCGCTGAAGCGCGGTGACCGCGTCGCCGCCACGGCCCGCGACACCTCGACGCTCGACGACCTGGTCTCGACCTACGGTGACGCGGTCCTGCCGCTGCAGCTCGACGTCACCGACCGGGACGCCGACTTCGCCGCCGTCCAGAAGGCCCACGAGAACTTCGGCCGTCTCGACGTCGTGATCAACAATGCCGGCTACGGCCACTTCGGCATGGTCGAGGAGCTCACCGAGGAGGAGTTCCGCGCCCAGCTCGAGACCAACGTCTTCGGCGCCGTCTGGGTCACCCAGGCCGCGCTGCCCTTCCTGCGCGAGCAGGGGTCGGGCCACATCATCCAGGTGTCCTCCATCGGCGGCATCAGCGCCTTCCCGGGCATCGGGGCCTACCACGCGTCGAAGTGGGCTCTGGAGGGCATCAGCCAGTCGCTCGCGCAGGAGGTCGCCGACTTCGGCATCCACGTGACGCTGATCGAGCCCGGCGGCTTCTCCACCGACTGGTCCGGCCCCTCCGCCAAGCACAGCGAGGAGAAGGAGGCGTACGCCCAGGCGCACGAGGCCTCCAAGAACCGCAGCAGCGGGCAGGAGCCCGGCGACCCCACCGCGACCGGCGCGGCGATCCTCAAGGTCGTCGACGCCGACAAGCCGCCGCTGCGCGTCTTCTTCGGCAAGGCCCCGCTCGGCATCGCGACGAAGGACTACGAGTCCCGCCTCGCCCTGTGGAACGAGTGGCAGCCCGTCTCCGTCGAGGCGCAGGGCTGACCCTCAGGCCCGACCGCCTGCTGCACCCCCTGCTCGACCGCTGACCCCTGGCGCCGCCCGCTCTCCGCGGGCGGCGCCAGCCGTCGCTCCTCCCGGTCGCCGTCCGGACCACGCCGACTGCGCGCGAACCGTTCGACACCCCCGGCGTGTCTCGCACTCCCCGCGCACTCGGCCGCAGCCGTGCAGGCCCTGAGACCGTTCCGCGTCGTGCCCCGGCCTCAGGTCAGCGCACCCTCCAGGTCCAGGAGCACGTGCTTGGCCTCCTCGCCGCCGCGGTAGCGGCCCATCGAGCCGTCCGAGCGCACCACCCGGTGGCAGGGCACAACCACCGGGATGGGGTTCGTCGCGCACGCGGTGCCCACGGCCCGCACGGCCCGCGGGCTCCCGCTGAGGCTGGCCAGCCCGGCGTACGACGTCGTGTGGCCGTACTCGACGTCCACGGCCAGGTGGCTCAGCACGTCGAGCCGGAACCCGCTCGACAGCTGCCAGTCGATCGCCACGTCGAAGCGGTGCCGACGACCCGCGAAGTACTCCTCGAGCTCGCGGGCCGTCTGGTCGAGCCGACCAGGCAGCGGCAGCACCCGCGGCGTCACCCGGTCGGCGAGCTCCTGCAGCACCGCGTCCTCGCCCTCGCTGGCGAACGCGACGCGGACCAACCCGGCGGGTGTCGCCGCCAGCAGCAGCGGACCGACCGGTCCGTCGACGACCCGGTACCCGACGTCGACCTCCGCGCGCCGGTCCGCCTCCTCCACGAGCCGTCCGAGCAGGCGCTCGAGGTGGCTCTCCCCCGGTTCGAACGCCGCTCCGAGTCGCTGCTCCGGCCCGCCACCCGGCTCCCGGTCCGACCCTCCGCTCACGAGCCGGCCTCCTCGACGGGAGGGGCCGCGGGCGCGACCACGACCGCCGCCGTCCCGACCTCCAGCGCGCCCTCGAGCTCCAGCAGGCGGCGCTTGACGTCGACCCCGCCGGCGTAGCCGGTGAGCCGTCCGTCGGACGCCACGACGCGGTGGCAGGGCACGATCACCGACAGCGGGTTGCGCGCCACGAACTGGCCCGCCGCCCGCGGCCCGACCCCGACCGCCCGGCCCAGCGCGGTGTAGGTGGTCGTCGCGCCGCGCGGGATCGCGGCGATCAGCGCCCAGACCTGCCGGGCCCGGTCGCTGCCGACCGCCTCCGTCGCGACCGTGAACGTCTCTCGCCGGCCGGCGAGGTAGGCGATCAGCTGCTCCGCCGCCTCCGCCAGGACCGGGTCGTCCGTCCCCTCGGCCGCCGTCCCCAGCCGCGCGGGGTCCGGCGCCGGCCGGTGCTCGGGGTAGTAGACGCCGACGAGCGCCTCCCCCTCGGCCACGAGCGTCAGGTCGCCGAGCACGGTGGGCACGACCACGTGCCGACGGAACCCGCCGGCCGGCCCGGTCGTCGCACCCTGCGCCGGACCGCTCTCCTTCGTCGTGCTCGCCTCGAGCGTCGCTGTCGTCATCTCGACCTCCACGTGTGGCCCCGGGACGTCCCCGGAACGCTGTCATGAGGAGGTCGCCGGCCACCGACGGAACGTGAGGTCCAGACCGTGGTGACCTGTGTCACAGCCGATCAGCCGTCGTCGCGCGCCTTCGCCGTCGCCCGGTCGTTCGCCTTCTGGAGCGCGTCGACCAGCTCGTCCTTCGTCATGCTGGACCGGCCCTCGACGTCGGCCTGCTGCGCCAGCTCGTAGAGGTGCTCCTTGGACGCGTTCGCGTCGACCCCGCCCGAGGTCTCGGCGTCGGTGTCGAGACCGCCCGCGGCCTTGGCGTCGGAGGGCCCGTTCTCGTCCTTGGGCTCCCAGTGGTCGCCCACCTTCTCGTGGGTGTGCTTGACCGCGGCCCACGCCGTCCGGTGCGCCCGCTGGCCGTCGCCGTAGGAGTCCTCGGCCGAGGCCAGCGTCTCGGCGTAGGTGTCCTGCGCCTTCTGGTCGGACCGCTCCAGCGTGCTGGGGAGCCGGTCCTCCTCGATGCGCTCGGCCTCGCTGCCCTTCTCCGGCATCCGTCCTCCTCGACTCGTGTCCACCCGTCCGCCCATCGTCGCACCGGCCCGCGGGCGGGACGGGGGCGCCAGGAGCGGTCCTCAGACGGCGACCTCGAGTCGCACCCGGACCACGTCGTCCACCTCGATCGCCTCGGCCGTGCGGTAGCGGTCGCGCAGCGGGAGCAGGTAGCCCCCGTCCTTCGGGTAGAGCGAGGTCTCCCAGGTGCTCGCGCCGATCGTGACCCGGGCCGGGACCATGCCCCAGCCGTAGCTGACGCGCGGGGCGAGCTCGCTCACGTCGGCCGCCACGTCCTCGGGCAGGACGACGAAGTGGAAGGGCGAGGGCCCCCGCCAGTGCACGACGACGCCCTCGAGCTCACGGTCCACGGCGCCAGCATCGCGCAGGCGTCAGGCGCGCGTGAAGCCCTGCAGGCGGTCGACGGCGGTCACGTGCAGGACTGCCTCACCGGCCCCGTCGCTCGCGACCAGGTCCACGTCCGCGCTGATGCCCCAGTCGTGGTCGCCGGCCGGGTCGTCGATGATCTGGCGCACGCGCCAACGGGTCGGCTCCTCGGCGATGCCGAACAGCGCCGGGCCGCGGGCGTCCGCCCCGGTGAGGATCGAGGCGTGCTCGGCGAAGTAGGGCTCCAGGGCCGCGACCCAGGCGTCCGCGTCCCAGCCGTCGTCGCCGTCGAGCTCGCCGAGCGGCCACCACTGCCGACGCGCGGCCAGCTCGACCCGGCGGAACAGCGCGTTGCGGACCAGCACCCGGAACGCCCGGGCGTTCGCCGTCACCGGGGGCGGCGGGGCGTCGGAGCCCGCTGCGGCGGCCAGGTCCCCGAGAGCCTCCGGGTGCGACAGCCGCTCCCACTCCTCGAGCAGGCTCGAGTCGACCTGGCGCACGAGCTCGCCGAGCCAGGCCAGCAGGTCCTCCAGCGCCTCGGTGCGGCGGTCCTCGGGCACGGTCTGGCGCAGCGCCTTGTAGGCGTCGGACAGGTAGCGCAGCACCAGGCCCTCGGAGCGCGCCAGCTCGTAGCGGGCCACCAGCTCGGAGAAGGTCATCGCCTCGGAGAACAGCTCGCGCACCACCGACTTCGGCGAGATCCGCTCGTCCAGCACCCACGGGTGGGTGGACGCGTACGCGGTGAAGGCCACCTCGAGCACCTCGGCCAGCGGCTTGGGCCAGGTCACGTCCTCGATCAGCACGACGCGCTGCTCGTACTCGATGCCCTCGGCCTTCATCGCGTCGACGGCCTCGCGACGGGCCCGGTTGCGCTGCGCCATCAGGATCGGACGCGGGTCCTCGAGGGTCGCCTCGATGATCGACACGACGTCGAGCGCGTAGTCCTCGGCCTGGACGTCGAGCAGGTCGAGCGCCGCGAGCGCGAACGGCGACAGCGGCTGGTTGAGGGCGAAGTCGCGCTGCAGGTCGACCGTGAGCCGGGCGGTCCGGCCCTCCTCGTCGGGCTCCGGCAGCCGCTCGACGACACCGGACTCGAGCAGCCCGCGGTAGATCGAGAGGCTGCGCGCGACGTGCCCGCGCCGGGCCGACGGCGGGTCGTCGTTGTCGGTGAGGAGGTGCCGCATGCCGGCCCAGCAGTCGCCGGGGCGCGCGACGACGTCGAGCAGCATCGCGTGGGTGACCTTGAAGTGCGAGCTCAGCGGCTCGGGCGGCGCGGACACCAGCCGCTCGAAGGTCGGCAGGCCGTAGCCGACCGTGCCCTCCGGCGGGCGCTTGCGCACCACCTTGCGGCGCTTCTTCGGGTCGTCGCCGGCCTTGGCCAGGGCCTTCTCGTTCGCCACGACGTGGTCCGGCGCCTGCACGACGACCTGGCCGCTGGTGTCGAAGCCGGCCCGTCCGGCCCGCCCGGCGACCTGGTGGAACTCGCGCGCCGTCAGCAGCCGCGCCCGGCTCCCGTCGTACTTGCTCAGGGAGGCGATCAGCACGGTGCGGATGGGCACGTTGATGCCCACGCCGAGGGTGTCGGTGCCGCAGATGACCTTGAGCAGACCGGCCTGGGCGAGGCGTTCGACGAGGCGGCGGTACTTGGGCAGCATGCCCGCGTGGTGCACCCCGATCCCCTGCCTGACCAGGCGCGACACCACCTTGCCGAAGCCGGCGCTGAAGCGGAAGTCGCCGATCGTCTCGGCGATCGCGTCCTTCTCCTCGCGGCTGCTGATCTTGAGGCTGGTGAGCGACTGGGCCTGCTCCACGGCGGCCGCGCGGCTCGAGTGGACGACGTAGACGGGCGCCTCGTGGGTCTCGAGGAGCTCCTCGACCGTCTCGTGCAGCGTCGTCGTCACGTAGCGGTGGGTCAGCGGCACCGGTCGTTCGACCGAGGAGATCGTCGTCGTCGGGCGACCCGTGCGGCGGGTCAGCTCGCTCTCGAAGCGACTGACGTCGCCGAGCGTCGCCGACATCAGCACGAACTGCGCGCGCGGCAGCTCGATCAGCGGCACCTGCCAGGCCCAGCCCCGGTCGACGTCGCCGTAGTAGTGGAACTCGTCCATCACCACGCACGCGACGTCGGCGTCGGCGCCCTGGCGCAGGGCGAGGTTCGCGAGGATCTCGGCGGTGCAGCAGATGATCGGCGCCCCCGGGTTCACGCTGGCGTCGCCGGTCATCATGCCGACCCGCTCGTGGCCGAAGGTGGCGACGGCGTCGAAGAACTTCTCGCTGACCAGCGCCTTGATCGGCGCGGTGTAGAAGGTCCGCCCGCCCTGCGCCAGCGTCGCGAACTCCGCGCCGGTCGCCACGAGCGACTTCCCCGAACCCGTCGGCGTGGAGAGGATGACGTTCGAGCCGGAGACGATCTCGATCAGCGCGTCGGTCTGGTGCGCGTACGGCGTGAGCCCGCGGTCCGTCAGCCAGCCGGTGAACGCCTCGTACGTGGCGTCGGGGTCCGGCTCGGCGGGGACCAGGTCGGCGAGACTCATCCGCCGACCCCACCTTGCACAGGTTGCGGGGGCCTTGCACGGGTTCCAGCCTGCGCAAGGCCGACCCGTCCCACGGATACGTGGGCTGGACGGATCACGGAACCACCGGCGGCGGTCAGGGCGCCCGCGAGGGGTCGCGCGGGGAGAGCGGCTCCTCGCCGGTGCGGTCGGCGACATAGGTCTCCAGGAACGAGCGGAACAGCCCGATCCCGGCCTGCGTGGTGATCGACTCGGGGTGGAACTGCACCGACTCGACGGCCAGCTCGCGGTGCCGCATCGCCATGATGTAGCCGTCGTCGCGGGAGCGGGCGCTGACCTCGAGCTCGGCGGGCAGCGTGGCGTCCTCGACGACCAGCGAGTGGTAGCGCGTGACGACCTGGTCGGGCGACGCCGTCGCGAACATGCCGCGGCCGTCGTGGTCGATGGTGCTGGTCTTGCCGTGCATGATGTGCGCCGCCGGCGAGACGGTCGCGCCGTACGCGCAGCCGATCGCCTGGTGACCCAGGCAGACGCCGAGGATCGGCACCCGTCCGGCGAACTCGCGCACCAGCTCGACGTGGCCTGAGTCCAGCGGGTGCCCGGGGCCGGGGCCGAGGACGAGCACGTCGGGCGCGAGGTCGCGGACCCGGTCGGTGTTGCCCGGGTCGGAGCGGATCACCGTCGGCTCGGCGCCGAGCTCGGCGAGGTACTGCTCGATGATGTAGACGAAGCTGTCGTACGCGTCGATGAGCAGCGCTTTCACGACACCAGCTCCTCCCCGGTGACCGCCCAGTAGGCGGCCCCCATCTTGGTCAGCGTCTCCGCCCACTCGCCGTCCGGCGTCGAGTCGGCCACCACGCCCGCCGAGGCCCGCAGCACGTACGCCCGGTCGTCCTCGGAGCCGGTGCGGACCGTCATGCGGATCGCCAGCCCCAGGATGGTCCAGCCACCGAACCCGATCAAGCCGAACGACCCGGCGTAGAGGCCGCGGCGGCTCGTCTCGAGCTCCTCGATGATCTCCATCGCACGCACCTTCGGCGCGCCCGTCATCGTCCCGGCCGGGAAGCCCGCGCGGACCAGGTCGTAGACGTCGTGCTCGGCACGCACCGTCGAGCTGACGCTGGAGACGATGTGGAAGAGGTGGCTGTAGGCCTCGATGACCATGAAGTCGTCGACCGAGACCGAGCCGGGCACCGAGACGCGACCCATGTCGTTGCGGCAGAGGTCGACGAGCATCACGTGCTCGGCGCGTTCCTTGGGGTCGGCGAGCAGGCGTTCGACAGCGGTCTCGTCACGCGCCGCGTCCCCGCTGCGCCGCGCCGTGCCGGCGATCGGCCGCATGGTGGCGGTCCGGCCCTCGAGGCGCAGGAACAGCTCCGGGCTCGCGCCGACGACCACGCGACCGGCGATGGGCAGCAGGGACATGTACGGGCTGGGGTTCCGCTGGCGCATCCGGCGGTAGACCGTCAGCTCGTCGGCCCCGGTGCGCACGGTGATCGCGTGGCCGACCTGCACCTGGTAGATGTCGCCGACCCGGATGTGCTCGAGGGCCTGCTCGGCGTGCGCGACGAACTCCTCGTGCGTCGTGTCGTCCTCGACGGCGAGCGGCGCCGGGACAGCGGGTTCGGGGAGCGGCGTCGGCGGCGTCTGGAGGGCGTCGACGACGGCTTCCACGTCGAGCTCGGGCCAGCCGGGCGCGGACGCGACCGTCAGCCGGCCGGTCTGCTCGGTGAGGTCGATCTCGACCAGCGCCCGGACCAGCGCGAACACGGCGTCGGGCGCGGGTTCCGGCGGGTCGGGGATGAGGCGCGGCAGCCGCTCGATGTAGCGCACGGCGTCGTAGCCGTGGAACACCAGCAGGCCGAAGCCGAACCGCGCCGGGTCGCGCTCGACGTCGAACACGGCGTCCAGCACCCGGGGCAGGTCGAACAGCGCGGCGTCGCTGGTGAGCCGGTCCTCGTCGGTCGTGACCCCGCCCGCGCGGAGCGCCTCGCGCGCGTGCCCGACGAGCGCCTCGACACCGGCGAACGTCACCTGCCCCCGGTAGACCTGCACCTCGAGCAGCCCCGTGACCCCGGCGAGCGAGGCGCGCGTGTCCGCGATCGGACCCGCGAGCGACTCGAGCAGGAAGACGTGGTCCGCGCCCACCAGGCCGCGCAGCGCCACGAAGGCGGCCAGCGGGTCGGACAGGTCGACCGGGACCGTCCGCAGCTCGACCGGGATCTGCGGCTCCGGCGCTCCGGCGGGGGTGGTCGGCACGACGTACGACCCTACCCGAGCCGTCGTCCGCGACCAGGGCCTTTGTCGGGGCTCGGGTGGGAGGACGACGGCACAGACCAGCTCGCCCCAGGTGGACGACCGGATCGTGTGGAGCCGTCTCCACGACCCGTCCGACCTCGACCTCTTCACCCGCGCGATGGGCGACCGGTTGAGCACGAGCTGACGGGCGAGGTCACCGAGGACGCCGGTGACCGTGCTCAGACCTCCAGCGCTCAGATCTCCAGCGCTCAGATCTCCAGCGCTCAGATCTCCAGCGCTCAGATCTCCAGCGCTCAGATCTCCAGCGCTCAGATCTCCAGCGCTCAGATCTCCAGCAACGTGTAGCTGCCCAGGTCGTCCTCGAAGAAGACGACGAAGGCGGAGTCCTCGCCGTAGTCGGTCCCGTGGCAGACGGTCGTGACGTCCTTGGCGACCTTCGCGGTCGCCGGGCACGCGACGCCCTCCGGCTCCCCGCAGTCGTCGGTGATCTTGGACGTCACCTCGGCCGCGAGCGCGGTGCCGGTCAGGGCGTTCCCCGTGACCGGCGCGATCGTCCCGCGCACCGGGGCGTAGGTGCACGAGCCGCCCTCGTCCTCGCCCGCGCCGACGAAGGCGAACGCCACGACGAGGAGCCCCACCAGGAGCATCCCGAGCAGCGCCAGCCCGCCCAGCACGACCCCGGTGATCGCCAGCCCGCGACCGGCCGGGGCCGGCGCTGCGACCCGGACCTCGATCGGCGGTCCGGGCCAGACCGGCGTCGGCGGCGGGGCCCCGTAGGGCTCGAGCGGACGCGGCCCGCCGCCCTGCGCCGCGTACGGGGCGCCGTACGCGCTCGGCGGGGCGTGCGTGGACCACGGCGACGACGGCTGGTCGGGCACGGGACCTCCTCGGGGTCGCCGCACGCTACCGCCGGACGTCGGGTACGGGCGCCGCTGCGGCGCGGCCGTGGCCGAACCGTTGCGGAGGCCGCCCCGGACCGCCAGGGTGGGCCTGCCGCCCGACGCCGGCCCGTGACCCGTGCAGGACCCAGCGACCCCGAAGGAGCCCACCGCGATGACGCAGGAACCCCGCCAGGAGGTCGAGGTGCAGGGCGGCGTCGGCGAGCCGGTCGCCCTGCCGCTCGAGAACGAGGCCGGGGCCGCGTACGGCTGGAACCTCGAGCTGCCCGACGGGGTCGACCAGGTCGAGGCATCGTCCGGCGCCCGGCTGGCCGTGAGCGCGGCTGAGCCCGGCAGCTACGTCCTCGTCGCGACGCTTGCGGAGGCGACGTCCGGGGTGGCCATGACGGTCCTGCCGATCCGGCTCACGGTCGCCTGAGCCGCGCTCGCCCCACGGTTCCCACCCGCGCCCACCCCGACCTCTCCGGCCGCTGTCGGTGCGGGGGGTTATCGTCTCGCCGAGGAGGTCGACGTGGACATCAAGAAGACGTTCCTGGACTGGCCGGTGCTTCGCCAGCTCACGGGAGGCGACCCGCTGGGTCGCGGTGCGGCGGTGCAGTCGCCCAAGACCCGGGCGATCACGTCGCGCACGGCCACGGCCGACAAGGTCGTGCAGAGCGTGTGCCCGTACTGCGCCGTCGGCTGCGGGCAGCGGGTGTTCGTGAAGGACGGTCACGTCACCCAGATCGAGGGCGACCCCGACTCCCCCGTCTCCCGTGGGCGCCTGTGCCCCAAGGGCGCCAACAGCGAGCAGCTGGTGAACTCCCCTGGCCGCGCCACGACGATGCTCTACCGCCGCCCGGGGAGCGACCGGTGGGAACGCATCGGCGTCGAGCAGGCCACCGACATGATCGCGGACCGCGTCGTCGAGTCCCGCAGGCGTTGGTGGCAGGACACCGACGACGAGGGTCGCCCGCTGCGCCGCACGATGGGCATCGCGGCCCTCGGCGGAGCCACGCTGGACAACGAAGAGAACTACCTGATCAAGAAGCTCTTCACCGCCCTGGGCGCCATCCAGATCGAGAACCAGGCGCGTATTTGACACAGCGCCACGGTTCCCAGTCTGGGAGCCTCGTTCGGCCGGGGCGGCGCCACCGGCTTCCTGCAGGACCTCCAGCAGGCTGACTGCATCGTCATCGAGGGCTCGAACATGGCCGAGTGCCATCCCGTCGGGTTCCAGTGGGTGATGGAGGCGAAGGCGCGCGGCGCCAAGGTCATCCACGTCGACCCGCGCTTCACGCGCACCTCGGCCGTGGCGGACACGCACGTCCCGATCCGCGCCGGCAGCGACATCGCCTTCCTCGGCGCGATCGTCAACTACATCCTCAGCAACGAGAAGTACTTCCACGACTACGTCGTCGCCTACACGAACGCGGCGACCCTGGTCGGCGAGGACTTCCGCGACGTCGACGACCTCGACGGCGTCTTCTCGGGCTACGACCCCGAGACGGGCACGTACGACACCTCGAGCTGGGCCTACGAAGGCATGACCGAGCACTCGGCCGGTGGTGGGCCGACGTCCTCGCCGGAGGACGACGGGCCCGGCGGCCAGGGGGGCGCCGGCGCGACCGGGGGCGACGAGGAGAGCGAGTCCTCGGAGAGCGACCGCGGCGCCGGCCACGAGCTGGGGGGCCACGGCGCCGCGTTGGACGACGCCCACGTCACGCGCGACGAGACTCTGCAGCACCCGCGCACGGTGTTCCAGGTGCTCAAGCGCCACTACGCCCGCTACACCCCCGAGATGGTTCAGGAGACCTGCGGCATCTCCCCGGAGCAGCTGCTCGAGGTGTGCGAGGCCGTGACCGCGAACAGCGGTCGCGACCGGACGACGGCCTGGGTCTACTCCGTCGGCTGGACGCACCACACCGTCGGCGTGCAGATGATCAGGACGTCGGCGATCGTCCAGCTCCTGCTGGGGAACATGGGCCGTCCGGGCGGCGGCATCCTCGCGCTGCGGGGGCACGCCAGCATCCAGGGCTCGACCGACATCCCGACGCTGTTCAACCTGCTGCCGGGCTACCTCCCGATGCCGAAGGTCGGGCCGCACGACTCGCTCGACGAGTACGTCGGCGAGATCGCGAGCCCGCACCAGAAGGGCTTCTGGGTCAACGCGAAGAGCTACGCCGTCAGCCTGCTCAAGGCCTGGTGGGGCGACGCCGCGACCGAGGAGAACGACTTCGCCTTCTCCTACCTGCCGAAGCTCACCGGCGACCACGGCACGTACGCGACGGTGATGTCGATGCTGCGCGACGAGATCGACGGCTACTTCCTGCTCGGGCAGAACCCGGCGGTCGGGTCCGCCCACGGCAAGATGCAGCGGATGGGCCTGTCCCACCTGAAGTGGCTCGTGGTCCGCGACCTCAACCTGATCGAGTCGGCGACGTTCTGGAAGGACGCGCCGGAGATCGAGACCGGTGAGCTGACGACCAGCGAGATCGACACCGAGGTGTTCTTCTTCCCCGCCGCCTCCCACGTGGAGAAGGGCGGCACCTTCACCCAGACGCAGCGGATGCTGCAGTGGCACCACAAGGCGGTCGAGCCGCCGGGCGACGCGCAGAGCGAGCTGGAGTTCTTCTACCTGCTCGGGCAGAAGATCCGGGCCCGGCTGGCCGGGTCGACCGACGACCGCGACCGCCCGGTCCTGGACCTGACCTGGGACTACCCGCTGGACGAGTCCGGCGAGATCTCCGCGGACGCGGTGCTCGCCGAGATCAACGGCTTCCACCTGACCGGGGACAAGGCGGGGCAGCCCCTGAACACGTTCAACGAGATGAAGCCGGACGGCTCCACCTCGGGCGGCTGCTGGATCTACACCGGCGTCTACGCGGACGGGATCAACCAGTCCATGCGGCGCAAGCCCGGCCGCGACCAGTCCTGGGTCGCGCCGGAGTGGGGCTGGGCCTGGCCGATGAACCGGCGCACCCTCTACAACCGCGCGTCGGCCGACCCCGACGGCAAGCCGTGGAGCGAGCGCAAGGCGTACGTCTGGTGGGACGAGGAGACCCAGAAGTGGACCGGGCACGACGTGCCCGACTTCGAGGTCGGCAAGGCCCCGTCGTACCGGCCGCCGGAGGGCGCCGCCGGTCCGGACGGTCTCGCCGGGGACGACCCGTTCATCATGCAGGCGGACGGGAAGGGCTGGCTCTACGCACCGGCCGGCCTGCTGGACGGTCCGATGCCGACGCACTACGAGCCGCAGGAGTCGCCGGTCAGCAACCCGATGTACCGCCAGCAGTCCAACCCGACCCGCGAGGTCTTCCCGCGGGAGGACAACCTGCAGAACCCGTCGGGCGACGAGCCGGGCAGCGAGCTCTACCCGTACGTCTTCACGACCTACCGGCTCACCGAGCACCACACGGCGGGTGGCATGAGCCGCTTCCAGCCCTACCTCTCCGAGCTCCAGCCGGAGTTCTTCTGCGAGGTCTCGCCGGAGCTGGCCCGCGAGCGCGGCCTGACGAACCTCGGGTGGGCGACGATCGTCAGCGCGCGGACCGCGATCGAGGCCCGCGTGCTCGTCACCGAGCGGGTCGCGCCGCTGTGGGTCGGGGGGCGGACCGTGCACCAGATCGGGCTGCCCTACCACTGGGGCGTCGGCAGCGAGGCGCTCGTCAGCGGCGACTCGGCCAACGACCTCTTCGGGGTCACCCTCGACCCGAACGTCCACATCCAGGAGACGAAGGTGGCCTCCTGCGACATCCTGCCCGGCCGGCGGCCGCGCGGTCCGGCGCTGCTCGACTACGTCGCCGCGCACCGGGCCCGGGCCGGCGTCACGACGGCCACCGGCAACGTGCAGCGGACCCCGCCGGAGGGACCGGACGGCCGGCACGCCCGGTTCACCCGGCCCAGCACGCACGACGAGTCCGACGACGGGGCGGCCACGGCGGCCGCGAGCGGTGCTGCCGACGACGAGAAGGGATCGGCATGAGCCTCAAGGAGACGTTCGCCCGGCTCGACCCGCGGCGGGGGCCGGACCAGGCGTTCACCTCGGTCGAGCCCGGCGGCCCCGCCGTCCGCGCCGGCTGGGAGGACGTCCCGCCGCGCAAGGGCTTCTTCACCGACACCTCGATCTGCATCGGTTGCAAGGCCTGCGAGGTCGCGTGCAAGGAGTGGAACGGGGTGCCGCAGGACGGCATCTTCGAGCTGCTCGGGAGCTCGTACGACAACACCGGGTCGCTCGGCGCGAGCACCTGGCGCCACGTCGAGTTCATCGAGCAGCGCAAGCCGCTCGGCGGCCAGACCACCGGCGTGACGATCGGGGTCCCGGAGACGCTGCCGTACGCCGGGACCGGCGGCGAGAACGCGGTCCTGCTGCCCGACGCGGACGCCGGCTCGTTCGGCGTCACCGCCGGTTCCTTCGGCACGATCCCGGGGCCCGTCAGCGGGCCGGACCACAGCGGGATCGACCTCTTCGGCTCGCTGAAGCCGGCGCCGGCGCCGACGCCGGTCAAGGCGGGCACGCCGATGGTCGACCTGGGCATGCCCTCCTTCGACCTGCCGAGCGCCTCGCCCGACGCCGGCGAGCGGACCGAGTTCCGCTGGCTGATGGCCTCGAACGTGTGCAAGCACTGCACGAACGCCGGCTGCCTCGACGTGTGCCCGACCGGGGCGCTGTTCCGGACCGAGTTCGGCACCGTGGTCGTCCAGGACGACGTCTGCAACGGGTGCGGCTACTGCGTGGCCGGCTGCCCGTTCGGCGTGATCGACCGCAGGATCGGCGACAAGAACCAGCCCAAGGACGCCCTCGCGAACTCCAACGCAGGCGTCGCGCAGAAGTGCACGCTCTGCTACGACCGGCTCGGCGAGGGCCTCACGCCCGCGTGCGCGCAAGCCTGTCCCACGCAGTCGATCCAGTTCGGTGACGTCGACGAGCTGCGCGAGCGCGCCAACGCCCGGCTCGCCGACCTGCAGGCGGCCGGGGTCGCCGGGGCCCAGCTCTACGCCGAGGACCCCGACGGCGGGGTCGGCGGCGCGGGCGCGTTCTTCCTGCTGCTCGACGAGCCCGAGGTGTACGGCTTCCCGCCCGACCCGGTCGTGACGACGGCGGACCTGCCGCGGATGTGGAAGAACGCCGGGTTCGCGGCGCTCGGCCTGCTCGCCGCGGCGACCACCGCGTTCGTGGGGAGCCGGCGGTGAGCCCGGGCACGGGCGACCCGGGCGAGGACAACCAGATCGGCCGGCAGAAGACCGGCAAGGCGGCCAACCCCTCGCGCGACGACGGCGACCGCGCCTTCGACGCCGCGATCCGCGCCGTGCCGGGCACCGAGGGCCAGGCCAGCGCGAGCGCGTCGGCCCGGCGTACGGGCGGCGGCGGTCGCCGGCCGAAGACCCCGGGCGGAGGCCGGCGGCGGAAGAACCGGGCCGAGGAGCCGATGGTCCCGGACGCGACGTTCACGTCGTACTACGGCCGGCCGGTCGTCAAGGCCGCCCCGTGGGAGGCCGACATCCCCTTCTACCTCTTCGCGGGCGGGGTCGCGGGCGGGTCCTCGCTGCTCGCCGCCGGGGCCGACCTGACTGGTCGACCGGCACTGCGCCGCAACGCGCGGATCGCGGCGACGATCGGGATCTCGGCCAGCCTGCTGGCGCTCGTGCACGACCTCGGCCGGCCCGAACGGTTCTACAACATGCTGCGGGTGTTCAAGCCGACCTCGCCGATGTCGGTCGGCACCTGGGTCCTGACCGCGTACGGCCCCGGTGCCGTCGTCGCCGGCGCGTCCGAGGTCGCCCGCCTCCTGCCCGTACGGTTCGGGGTGCTCAGCACGCTGCTCGACCTCGCGGCCCGCCCGGCCGGTCTCGCAGCGGCCGTGCTCGCACCCGCCGTGGCCTCGTACACGGCCGTCCTGCTCACCGACACCTCGACGCCGGCCTGGCACGAGGCGCACCGCGAGCTGCCCTTCGTCTTCGTCGGCTCTGCCGCTGCGGCCTCCGGCGGGCTCGGGATGATCACGTCTCCGCTCGCCGAGTCGGGGCCCGCGCGGGCGCTCGCGGTGATCGGCGCCACGGCCGAGCTGGTCGTCGAGCACCGCATGGAGAGGTCGATGGGGTTCACGGCCGGCGCCCTGCACGAGGGCACGCCCGGCCGCCTCATGAAGGCCAGCAAGATCCTCACCACCGTCGGCGCGGCGGGCGCGCTGCTCCTCGGGCGCCGCTCCCGGATCGGTGCGGTCGCGAGCGGTGCGGCCCTGATGGCTGGTTCGGTGTGCACCCGGTTCGGCGTCTTCGAGGCCGGCCAGGAGTCGGCGCGCGACCCGAAGTACACCGTCGTGCCCCAGCGCGAACGCCTGGACGCGCGCCGCGCCGCCGAGGCCGCCGGGCAGGACCCGGGAGCCGCACCCACCAGCCGGCGTCCCGGCCCGTCGGCCGACGACTTCCAGACCACCGACCCCGCTCGCGACCCCCAGGAGACCACAGGATGAGCACCGCCCCCACCCCTGCGACGACGCAGGGCGCCGATCCGACGAGGGGCCGCGTCCGCCTCGTCGTGGCCGCCCTGCTCCTGCAGCTGGCCATCGGCGCGGTCTACGCCTGGAGCGTCTTCGCCAGCAACCTGCAGAAGTCGGCCTCCTGGCGGCTGACCAAGGTACAGGCGAGCATCCCTTTCGAGGTCACCATCGGCGTGATCTTCTTCGGCACCTACGTCGGCGGCCGGATCCAGGACCGTCGTGGCCCGCGCACGGTCGCGCTGGTCGGCGGCATCCTCTACAGCATCGGCGTCATCCTCGCCTCGTTCGCCCGCGGCGGCGACCAGCTCTGGCTGCTCGTCCTCGGGTACGGGGTGATCGGCGGGCTCGGGCTCGGGCTCGCCTACATCGTCCCGATCGCCATGCTGCAGAAGTGGTTCCCCGACCGCCGCGGGCTCATCACCGGCCTCGCCGTGGGCGGCTTCGGCTTCGGAGCCGTGATCACCGCCCCCGTCGCCCAACGACTGATCGCCGCCAACCCCGACCAGCCCACGGCGGCCTTCCTGCCGCTCGGGATCGCCTACCTCGTGCTCTGCCTGGTCGGCGCGTCGATGTTCAAGAACCCGCCGGCGGGCTACGCCGTCCCGGGCTTCGAGCCCAAGACGACCGGACGGGTCATCGACAGCGGCAAGGACTACGTGCCGGGCGAGGCCATGCGGACCTGGCAGTGGTACGCCCTCACCGCGATCCTCGCGCTGGCCGTGATCGCGGGGATCTCGCTCATCTCGCAGGCGGCCGCCAGCTTCATCGACATCTCCGGCTACAGCGCGCTCGGCGCAGCGAGCGCCGTCGGGTTCCTCGGCCTCTTCAACGGTGGCGGCCGGATCTTCTGGGCGGCGGCCAGCGAGCGCCTCGGCCGCATGACGACGTTCGTCGCGATCCTCGCGATCGAGGGCGTCTGCCTGCTGCTGCTGCCGCACGCGCACAACCCGGTGCTCTTCTTCGTCCTCGCCGCGCTGGTCTACCTCTGCTACGGCGGGGGCTTCGGCACCATGCCGGCGACCGCGGGCGACTTCTTCGGCGTGAAGTTCGCCGGGGCGATCTACGGCCTGATGCTCGTGGCGTGGAGCCTGGGCGGGGTGGTCGGCCCGCTGATCACCGCCGCGCTCATCGGGCCAGGCAAGAACTACACGCTCGCCTACACCGTGATCGGCATCATCGCCCTGGTCGGCGTGGTCCTCCCGTTCGTGACGCACCTGCCGCGGACGCGGCAGAACGTGTCGGAGGGCACGCTCGGGGCGGAGGCCGCCCGCCGCTGACGATCTGCGGCCGCCTCAGCTCATGGCTGCGGCTCCACGCCGCCCCGCTGCTGCTCTGCGGCCCGCCGGTTGGCGGCGCGGGTCTTCGCGGCCCGCTTCGCCGCGGCGCTTCGGCGACGCCGGGCCCGTTCGGCCTCCTCGGCCACCTTGGCCAGCCGGCGCTCCTCGCGCCGGACGGCGTTCTCGGCGCGGCACCGCTCGGCCTCGACGACCGCCGGCGAGCGGACCGGCCAGACGTACTCGACGTCGGGGGTGGCCTCCGGGAACAGCGGCCCGTAGAGCTCGGGATCCTTGCGCACGAGCGCGGAGCGGTGGCTCTCCGGCACGGGGCCGCCGTCGACCACCCAGGGCGGCAGCGCGTCGGCGGCGCGCAGCTCCGCCTCCGTCCGGACGGGCGTGACCCCGTACGCGGCGAGGTCGGCCACGATCGTCGCCGCGCACGTGTCCTCGAACCCGCGCTCCACCCACACGTCGCACATCGCGAGGCCGTAGCGCCCGAGCGCCTCCTCGTGGCCCTGCCACATGAGGACGGCCGGGTGCGTCTTCCAGGCGTAGCCGGGCACGGTCAGCGCGCGGACGATCTGGATGACCTCGACCCGCTGCTTGCCGAGCCGCTTGGAGTCGAGGACGCGCGCGGACGCCTCGAAGTCGGCGTACGGGAGGAACGTCTGCACCCGTCACGACCCCAGGAGGTCCGGGTCTCCTTCCGGGAGGGCCGGGTCGCGGTCCTCGGGCGGGGCGTCCGGCGTCTCGAACTGCACGCGGGCGAGCTCTGCGCAGGCGCGCACGATCATGGACCGGAACTCGTTGTGCTGCGGGTCGCGGTCGTAGGCCTGGTACGCCGCGGCGTCGACCCAGTCGTTGGTGATGGCGAAGCTCCACCCGCCGTCGCGCAGCCCCGCGTCGTAGCCGAGCCGCATCGGCCCCACCAGACCCTCGGGACGCATGGTGGCGATGCCGAGCAGCCCCGTGTCGAGCGCCGAGCGGGTCTCCTCGTCGGCGTCGGGGTCGAGGCGGCCGAGGACGACGTTGCGGATCACCGGACCACGATCCCATGCTCCCCGGCGGCGACGGTCTCCCCGACCACCGGGGCGCCCGGGATCTCGCCGACGACCAGCAGGCCACCGCTGGTCTGCGCGTCGGCGAGCAGCAGCAGCTCGTCCTCACCGATCCCGTCGGCCGCGAGGTGCGGGCGGACCCAGTCCAGGTTCCGTCGGGTGCCGCCGCTGACGTAGCCGTCGCGCAGCGCCTCGCGGGCACCGTCGAGGTAGGGCACCTTCTCGTGGTCGACGACGAGGGTGACGCCCGACGCGCGCGCCATCTTCCAGCCGTGGCCGAGCAGCCCGAAACCGGTCACGTCGGTCGCGGCCGTGATCCCGGCGGCGAGCGCGGCCCGGGAGGCGTCGGCGTTCAGCCGGACCATCGAGTCGATCGCCTGGGCGAACACCTCACCGGTCGCCTTGTGCCGGTTGTTCAGCACGCCTACGCCGAGCG
Source organism: uncultured Actinomycetota bacterium (assembly GCA_963762775.1). Taxonomy (GTDB): domain Bacteria; phylum Actinomycetota; class Actinomycetes; order Propionibacteriales; family Propionibacteriaceae; genus Microlunatus. The sequence goes on along the minus strand of CAVXMD010000011.1, from coordinate 45,239 downwards.
GCTTGGTCAGGCTGACCGGGAGGCCGGGCTGCGCGGCGTCGTTCCGCAGCAGGCGGGCCGGGTCGGCGATGCCGGTGACGGCCATGCCGTACTTGGGCTCCGGGTCGTCGATGCTCTGCCCGCCGGCCACGTGGACGTGCGCCTCGCGGGCGACGTCGAGCCCGCCGCGCAGGACCTCGGCCAGCAGCTCCAGCGGCAGGACGTCGCGCGGCCAGCCGACCAGGTTCAGGGCGATCAGCGGGGTCGCGCCCATCGCGTAGACGTCGGAGAGCGCGTTGGCGGCGGCGATGCGCCCGAAGTCGTACGCGTCGTCGACCACCGCGGTGAAGAAGTCGGTCGTCGCGACGATCGCGCGGTCGCCGTCGATCCGGACGACGGCGGCGTCGTCGCCCGACTCGAGGCCGACGAGCAGGTCGGGCGTGGTCCAGGGCACGAGCCCGGCGACGACGGCCTCGAGGTCGCCCGGCGGGATCTTGCAGGCGCAGCCGCCGCCGTGGGCGTACTGGGTCAGGCGGACGGGCGCGGCGGCGGAGAGGGTGGCGCTCATCCGCCCAACGTAGCCAGGCCGCCCGGGCCCGCCCGGAGCCGGCGGGACGCGTGCCGGCGGGACGCGTGCCGGCGGGTTCAGTCGCGCGTGGACACGAGCGCCCCGGTGGCGCTGCGGCACTCGTAGACCGTGTGCCCGGACTGCACGACCAGCGGGTTGCGCTGCGTCGGCGGGGCCGTGCTCACCGCGCCACCGCCCGCGGCGCAGTCCGCCTCCCACGCCTGCTGCCGGGCGGCGGCGTTCGCCCGGAGGACCGGGAGCAGCGCGACGAGCAGCAGCGCGACGGCGGCGACCACCAGCAGGCGCGCCCGTCGGACGGCGGTGCGGTTCACGGGACCTCCTCGGCTCGTGGTGCTCCCCTCACTGTCGCCGAGCCGGGCGGTGCTCGCAAGGTCCGACGGGATCTCGACACTCGATGCGCGTCGGGGCAGCGGTTCACGCTCAGGCGGGGCTGCCCAGCGCCATCGAGTGTCGAGATCCCGTCGCCGACGTCCGGTCCGGGCCGCGGCTAGGCTCGTCGACGGAGGCGTACAGGCGCCTGGTGGCCCTCCCGGTCTTCAACACCGGTGAAGTCGAGCATCTCGGCTTGGCGGGTTCGATTCCCGTCCGCCTCCGCCAGCCCTCCTCCGCCAGCCCTCCTCCGCACCTGAGACCCGGGCCCCCGCGACCTGGTGCCGCTCTCTCAGGCTGACAACGATGTCGGGCGTGGCCAGGGCGTTTGGTCCGGCCGTGAGGGTGGACCGGTGCCTGTTCCGATCACCGACTTCGCCCTGACCCTCCTCCTCGCCCTGGTCGTGACCCTCGCCGTCGTCGTGGCGGCTCACCTCGCCGGCGCCCTCGCCGCCCGGCGCTGGCCGCTCGCCGGTCAGCTCACGGGGTCGTCCGCGACCCCGTTCCGGGTGCTGGCCCTCGTGCTCGTCGTCGCCGGCGTCTGCGCAGGATCGCGCCCGGAGGTCGTCCCCGCCGAGGTGTGGGCGGGCGTCGAGCTCGCGCTCCGGCTGGCCGCGATCGGCGCCGTCGCCTGGTTCGTCGGCGTGCTGCTGCTCTTCCTCGAGGACCTCGGCCTGCGTCGCTACCGCACCGACGTCTCCGACAACCGCACCGCCCGCCGGCTCAAGACGCAGGTGCTGGTCATCCGCCGGCTGACGGTCGCCCTCGTCGTCCTCATCGGCCTGGGCGCGGCGCTGCTCAGCTTTCCCGGCGTCCGCGCCGTCGGCGCCAGCCTGCTCGCCTCGGCGGGCCTGGTCAGCGTGGTGGCCGCGGTCGCGGCGCAGTCCACGCTCGCCAACGTCTTCGCCGGCATCCAGCTCGCCTTCAGCGACGCGATCCGGATCGACGACGTCGTGGTGGTCGACGAGCAGTTCGGCCGCGTCGAGGAGATCACCCTCAGCTACGTCGTCGTCCGCCTCTGGGACGACCGTCGCCTGGTGCTGCCGTCGACGTACTTCACCAAGGAACCCTTCGAGAACTGGACCCGCCGCAACTCCGAGCTGATCGGCACCGTCGAGCTGGACCTCGACTGGCGGGTCGACGTCGACGCGCTGCGCTCGCACCTCGACGAGGTGCTGCTGCAGACCCCGCTGTGGGACGGCCGGACGAAGAACCTGCAGGTCACCGACGCGGTCGGCGGCCTCGTCCGGGTCCGTGCCCTGATGACCGCGACCGACGCCTCGGCGCTCTTCGACCTGCGCTGCCACGTCCGCGAGCAGCTCGTCGGGTGGGCCAAGGAGCACGACCGCTCGGGCGCGCTCCCCCGGCGTCGGGTCGAGCTCGTCGGCGCGAGCGAGGACGCGCCGCTGGAGCTGGCCTACCGTTCCTAGGATCGGGGCGTGACCACTGCGGCCGATCCCCGACGCCTCGTGCCGCGGACCGACCGGGTGCTCGCGGACCCGCGGCTCCGGGCGGCGAGCGAACGCCTCGGGCCCGAGCTCGTCAAGCAGGCCGTCGTCGCCGCCCAGCAGCGCGCCCGGACCGGCGACCTCGCGCCCGAGGACGTCCCGGACGCCGCCGTGGCCGCCCTCCCCCGGGCCGCGACCAGCACCCGCCCGGTGATCAACGCGACGGGCGTCGTGCTGCACACGAACCTGGGGCGCGCTGCCCTCTCGGCGGCCGCGGTCGAGGCCCTGGTCGCGGCGGCCGGGGCCACGGACGTGGAGTTCGACCTGGCCGACGGCAGCCGTGCCCGGCGCGGCCGCGGGACCCTCGCCGCGCTGGCCGACGCGGTCCCGGCCGCCGAGGCGGTGCACGTCGTGAACAACGGCGCCGCCGCCCTCGTCCTCGCGACCACCGCGCTCGCGGCCGGACGCGAGGTGGTCGTCAGCCGGGGCGAGCTCGTCGAGATCGGCGACGGCTTCCGGCTGACCGACCTGATCGCGTCGACCGGGGCCCGGCTGCGCGAGGTCGGCACCACGAACCGCACCCACCTCGCCGACTACGCCGAGGCCGTCGGGCCGCAGACCGGCTGCATCCTCAAGGTGCACCCGAGCAACTTCCGCGTCGAGGGCTTCACCGCGGCCGTCGACGTCGCCGCCCTCGCGGGGCTCGGTGTACCCGTCGTGGCCGACCTCGGCAGCGGCCTCCTGGAACCGGACCCGCTGCTGCCCGACGAGCCGGACGCCGACGCGGCCCTGCGTGCCGGCGCGGACCTCGTCACCGGCAGCGGCGACAAGCTGCTCGGCGGCCCGCAGGCCGGGCTCCTGCTCGGTCGTACGGCGGTCGTCGAGCGCCTGCGTCGCCACCCGCTCGCCCGGGCCCTGCGCGTCGACAAGCTCACCCTCGCCGCCCTCGAGGCCACGCTGCGCGGACCCCGGACGCCCACCCGGGCCGCCCTCCACGCCGACCCGGAGGTGCTCCGCGACCGCTGCGTCCGCCTCGCCGCCGCCCTCGAGGGCGCGGTCACCGCCGAGGTCGTCCCCTCCGTCGGCGCCGTCGGCGGCGGTGGGGCACCGGGCCTCGGGCTTTCGGGCTGGGCGGTCGCGCTGCCCCCGGCGTACGCCGCCGCGCTCCGCACCGGCGAACCCGCCGTCGTCGCCCGGGTCGAACACGGCCGCTGCCTGGTCGACCTCCGCTGCGTCGAGCCCGCCGACGACGGACGCCTGGCCATCGCCGTCCGCGCCGTCGCCGGCGCCGCCGACCGGACCTGACCCGTGCACGTCGTCGCCACCGCCGGGCACGTCGACCACGGCAAGTCGACGCTGGTCCGCGCCCTCACCGGGATGGAGCCGGACCGCTTCGCCGAGGAGCGGCGGCGCGGGATGACCATCGACCTCGGCTACGCCTGGACGCGCCTGCCGAACCCCGCCGACGCGGCCGGAACGACGGAGCTCGCGTTCGTCGACGTCCCCGGCCACGAGCGGTTCATCGCCTCGATGCTCGCCGGGCTCGGCCCCGCGCCCGCGGTCATGTTCGTCGTGGCCGCCGACGAGGGCTGGCGTCGGCAGTCCGAGGAGCACCTGGCCGCGGTCGACGCGCTCGGGCTGACCCACGGGCTCCTCGTCGTGACGCGGAGCGACCTGGCCGACCCGGCGTCGGCGACCGCCGAGGCGCGCGAACGGATCGCCCGCTCCAGCCTCGGCACCGTCCCGGCCGTCGCGGTCTCGGGCACGACCGGAGCCGGGCTCGACGACCTGCGCACCGCCCTGCTGCGCCTCGCCGGCCGCCTGCCCGCCCCCCGCACGGACGACCGCGTCCGCCTCTGGGTGGACCGCGCGTTCACGATCCGCGGCGCCGGGACCGTCGCGACCGGCACCCTGGGCGCCGGCACGCTCCGCGTCGGCGGCGCCCTGGCGCTCGGCGACCGCACCGTCACCGTCCGCGGGCTGCAGAGCCTCGGGGCGGACCGTACGGCCGTCGCCGCCGTCGCCCGGGTGGCCGTGAACCTGCGTGGCACCGAGGTCGACGACGTCCGCCGCGGGGACGCGCTCCTGACGCCCGGAGCCTGGTCGAGCTCCGACCTCGTCGACGTCCGCGTCCGCCCGCACGACGCCGACGCGAGCGCGTCGGACCTGCCGACCGAGCTGGTCGCCCACCTCGGTACTGCCGCCGTCCCGGTCCGGGTGCGGCCGCTCGACGCCGCGACGGCCCGGCTGACGCTGCGGCACCCGTTGCCGGTCGAGCCGGGCGACCGCCTCGTCCTGCGCGACCCCGGCCGGCACGCCGTCGCCGCCGGTGCCGTCGTCCTGGACGCCGCACCGCCTCCGTTCACCCGGCGGGGGGCCGCCGCGGACCGCGCACGGGCGCTGGCCCGGGCCGACGACCCGGCCGCGGTCCTGGCCGACCGGGTCCGCCGGGCGGGCGCCGTCCGGACCGCCGACCTCGCCGCCGTCGGGGTGAGCACCGAAGACCCCTCGCGCGTCCGGACGGTCGGCGACTGGCTGGTCGACCCCGCGACCTGGGACCGCTGGCAGGTCGAGCTCCGGGGCGCGCTCGAGGAGCAGGCCCGCCGCACCCCGCTCGACCCCCGGCTGACCGCCGACGCGGCCCGGCGCCGCCTGGACCTGCCCGACCGGGCCCTGCTGCCCCCGCTCGCCGCGGCGGCCGGGCTGACCCACACCGACGGCCGGGTCGCCCGGCCGGACGCGGGCACCGACCTCGGTCCGGCGGAGGCGGGGATGCTCGCCCTCGAGGCGCACCTGGCCGCCGACCCGTTCGCCGCCCCCGAACGTCCCGAGCTCGACGCGTGGGGCCTCGGCGTCCCGGAGCTGGCCGCCGCCGAGCGGGTGGGTCGCGTCGTCCGCCTCGCGCCGGACATGGTGCTGCTGCCGACCGGCCCCGCACTCGCCATGCGCACGCTCGCCGGGCTCTCCCAGCCCTTCACCACGAGCGAGGCCCGGCAGGCGCTCGGCACCACCCGTCGCGTCGCGATCCCCCTGCTCGAGCACCTCGACCGCCGCGGCTGGACCGTCCGGGTGGACGGCGGCCACCGCCGGGTCCGGGGCCGCTGATGATCAAGGCTGACGTGGACCGCTATGTTCAGCAGGTGCCGCTGGTGCTGCCGTACGCCGACCACGAGCCGGTGCTCGACCCCACGACCTGGCTCGCGCCGAACGCGACCGTCGTCGGTCAGGTCCGCCTGCACGCCCGTTCGAGCGTGTTCTACGGCGCCGTGCTGCGCGGCGACATGGCCGAGATCGTCGTCGGCCGCGGGACCAACCTGCAGGACAACGTCGTCGTGCACACCGACACCGACTTCCCCGCCCTGATCGGGCTCGGCGTCAGCGTCGGCCACGCCGCCGTCGTGCACGGCTGCACGATCGAGAACCACTGTCTGATCGGCATGAACGCCACCGTCCTCAACGGCGCCGTCGTCGGCACTGGATCGCTGGTCGCCGCGGGTTCGGTGGTCCTCGAGGGCACCGTCGTGCCGCCGCGCTCGCTCGTCGCCGGCGTCCCGGCCAAGGTCCGCCGACCGATCACCGACGCCGAGCACGCCCGCATCGTGCAGAACGCGGCGACGTACGAGACCCTGGCCGCCGGGCACCGGGCCACCTCCCGGTCGTGACCGCACCGACCGCTCCCGTGACCGGACCGGGCCACGGCCCGGACGTCTGGCGCGACCGCGTGACGGATGCGGCGCGCCGCTCGCTCGCCGACCTGCGCGCGCTCGTGCCCGGGCGCCACACCCTGGTCGTGGTCTCGGCCCACCCCGACGACGAGTCCATCGGGGCCGGCCGCCTGCTGGCGGCCTGGGTCCGCACCGGCGGACGCGCCCGCGCCGTGCTCGCCACGGACGGCGAGGCCTGCGTCGACCACGTCGGGACCCGGCCCGACGGGATCGCCGCCCGCCGGCGCGCGGAGTGGCGCCGCGCGCTCGACCTCCTCGGCGTCGAGGCGGGCGACACCCTCGCCCTGCCCGACGGCGGCCTGCCCGAGGCCGCGGCCGACCTCGACCGCGCCGTCGTCGCCACTCTCGCCCCGGACGTCCGCGGCTCGACGGTCCTGCTCGCCCCGCACCCGCTCGACCCGCACCCCGACCACCGGGCCGTCGGCCGCGCCGTCGCCCGGGTGGGTAGGCGGCTCGGCGTCCCGGTCTGGTCCTTCCCGGTCTGGCTCACCTACTGGTCGGACCCGTCGACCGACCTCGGCAACGAGCTCGTCGTCGTCGACGTCGAGGAGGCCGACGAGCGCGCCTGGCGGAGCGCCGTCACCTGCTTCGAGAGCCAGCTGCTGCCGCTCGGCGACGGCTGGGGCGCGATCGTCCCGCCCGCGATGCTCGCCCACCACGACCGGCAGCTGCTGCTCCCCGAGGACGCGCCGTGAGCGGACCGCCGGACTTCGACGCCATGTACGCCGCCGACCCGGATCCCTGGGACGTGGGCGGGAGCGCGTACGAGCGGCGCAAGCGGGCGGTCGTGCTGGCCTGCCTGCGCCGGGAGCGCTACGCCCGGGCGTGGGACCCGGCCTGCGGGACGGGTCACCTCACCGCCGACCTGGCCGCGCGGTGCGGTCGCGTGGTGGCCAGCGACGCCTCGCCGACCGCCGCGCGGCTCGCGGGCGAACGGTGCGCGGACCTCCCCGTGTCCGTGTCGCACCGCGCCCTCCCCGAACCCCCCGAGCAGGCCTTCCGACCCGACCTGGTGATGCTGAGCGAGGTCTTCTACTACCTCTCCGACGCCGAGCGGGCCGCCACCGCGACCCTCGTCGACGCCCAGGCCGCCCGGACCGCGGAGGTGGTGTGCGTGCACTGGGAGGGCAGCCCGGCCGACGCCTGGCTCAGCGGACCGGCCGCGCAGCTGGAGCTCGTGTCGCGGCTCACCGCGCGCGGCTGGGTCCACCGGATCCACCACGAGGACGACGGCTTCCTCCTCGACACCCTGACCCGCGGGTCGGCCTGAGCTTCCGCTCCGAGGAGGCAGGAGCCTGCTCGTGACGGCGGACCGGTAAGACTGTCGGCATGGCCGAGCCGACGTCCCCCGACCACCGTGGTGGCGTCTCGTCGCCCGAGGTCCTGGTCCTCGTCGAGGGCTACCTGGCCGAAATGGCGACCCGCGCGCACACCCGTCTCGGCGAGGTCCTCGGCGTCGCCGTCACCACCTCGGTCGCCGGCGGGGAGCCGCTGACCGTCGGGGCGAGCAGCGCCCGAGCCGCCGAGGTCGACCTGGTGCAGCACGCGATCGGGCACGGGCCGTGCCTCAGCACGCTGGCCGGCGGCGGTGAGATCTACGTGCCCGACCTCGCGACCGACCCGCGCTGGCAGCCGTACGGTCGCCGCGCCGCCGAGCTCGGTGCCCGCTGCTCGCTGTCGGTCCCCGTCGTCGACGACCGGCTCGGGATCCTCGGCGTCGCCAAGGTGTACGCCGAGCGGGTCGACGCCCTGGACGCCGGGCAACGCCGGACCGCCCGGGAGCTCGCCCTCGAGCTCGCCGGCGGCCTCGGGCTCGCGAGCTCGCTCGTCTCCACCTCCCTCGAGCTCGACGACCGGATCGAGGCGATGGGGACCCGCCGCATGATCGACCTCGCCACCGGCCTCCTGATGGGTCGGCTCGGCTGCGACCCCGAGACCGCCTTCGGCCTCCTGCGGCGCGAGTCGCAGAACCGCAACACCAAGCTCCACGACGTGGCCGTCGACCTGCTCGCGCAGACGCCGGCTCCCCAGGGCCTCCGCCCGACGGACGAGGCGCCGTTCTCCCGACGCGGCGAGACGCCGGTCCGCGGTCGCTGACCGGCTGCGGGGCCGCCCTGCCCCGGGAGCCACCGGAAGGCGCCGCTAGGTTGGCCGTGCGGTTCTGCAGCGACGGTCAGCCGCTCCTCGTGCACGCCAGAAGGAGCCTCATGTACCTCCACCGTCAGCAGCTGCTCAACGAGATCGCCATCGACGAGCCGGACCCCGCCGCCGCCAACGCCCTGCAAGAGGGCCTGGGCGGTCAGTTCGGCGAGATGCGCACGATGATGCAGTACCTCTTCCAGTCCATGAACTTCCGCGGCGACGCCTCCGCCCAGCCGTACAAGGACCTGCTGCAGGGCATCGGGACCGAGGAGATCGGCCACGTCGAGCTGATCGGGACGACCATCGCGCGGCTGCTCGACGGCGCACCCGGTTACCACGGCAAGGACACGGACCCGGTCGACGAGCCCGGGGCCAAGGGCGCGACGCCGCTGAGCATCGCCAAGGACACCGGCAACATCCACCACTTCCTGGTGGGGGCGCAGGGCGCGCTGCCCAAGGACTCCGCGGGCAACCCGTGGAGCGGCTCGTACGTCTACAACTCGGGCAACCTGATCCTCGACCTGCTCTACAACCTCATGCTGGAGAGCACCGGCCGGCTGCAGAAGTGCCGCATCTACCAGATGACCGACAACAAGACGGCCCGCTCGACGATCGCCTACCTGATCGTCCGCGACCAGGCCCACGAGAACGCGTACGCGAAGGCGCTCGAGTCGCTCGGCGTCGACTGGGGCAAGACCCTGCCGATCCCGAAGACCAACGCCGAGCAGTTCCCCGAGGTCAAGAAGCTCGTCGACCTCGGGCTGCAGAGCGTGCAGTACACGTTCGACGTCGACGGCGCGAGCCAGGCGGCCAAGCTCTACCGGGGTGCCTCGCCGAGCAACGACGGGACCGAGCTGAGCGTGCAGGACCTCCCCGAGGGCGGCATGCCGATCACGATCGCCCCGGAGCGCAAGGAGGAGTTCTCCCCCGGCCTCGACCCGGAGCTGCTCGCCCTCATCCAGGCGACGGCCGAGGTCGAGATCGAGTCGATCAGCAAGACCGACTCGACCACGGCCTGAAACCACGTCCGGGCCCGGTCCACGACCGCACGACCCTGCATCTGCTCTCCGGCGGGCGGGGAAGATGAGGTCGTGACCGGGCCCCTGACGACCGTCGAGCCGTTCCCACCCGCCCGGTCGCTCCCCGAGACGTACGACCGGTACCACCCGGAGGTCGAGCCCGAGCGGGCGGCGGTGGCCGGTCTGGTCGAGGGGGTCGCGTGGGCCGCGCTCCCCTGGCCTGCGCTGGTCGAGGAGCTGATCAGCCTCGGCCGCACCGACGTGCCGCTGGCCAGGCTCGCCGAGGGCCACGTCGACGCCCTCAAGATCCTCGACCAGGCGGGCGCCCGCCCGGTAGCCGGTGCCCTGTACGGCGTGTGGGCGTCCCGCTCGGCACGGACCGGGCTGCGGGCCGCCGAGGACGGTGACGACCTGCGCCTCTCGGGGACCCTGCGCTTCGCCTCCGGCTCCGGCCTGCTCGACCGCGCGCTGGTGCCGGTCTGGTTCGACGAGCAGCGCTCGGTCCTGCTCGACCTCGACGTCACCGGCCTGGCCTTCGACGCCTCGGTCTGGCGGACGGCGGCGATGGTTCCCAGCCGCACGTACGAGACCCGGCTCGAGGACCTGTCCGTGCCGCGCTCGGCGCAGCGCGGGGCGGAGGGCTTCTACCTCGGGCGTCCCGGCTTCTCGGCCGGCGGCCTCGGCGTCGCGGCCTGCTGGGTCGGCGGGGCGGCCCGCGTCCTCGACGTGCTGCTCGCCCTGCACCCGCGACCGCGTCCGGTGCAGCAGAGGCGGTTCGGTGCCATCCGGACCGACCTCGTCGTCGCGGCGGCCGCCGTCCGGGCCGGCGGGGTGCTGCTCGAGGACCCGGCGACCGACACCGGTCCCGTGGCGCTCGAGGTGCGGACCGTGGTCGCCGAGGCCGTGCACCGCGTCCTCGCCAACGCCCGGCTGCTGACCGGCCCGACCGGCTTGGCCCTCGACGACGCCGTGGCCCACGTCGTCCCCGACCTCGAGCTCTACGTGCTCCAGCACGACCTCGACGCCGCATTCGCCGCGCTCGGCGACCCGGCGGAGCGGCCGTGAGCGCGACCGCCGAGCACCTCGACGGCCGACCCGACGTCCTCGTCGCCGTACCGGCCCGCGACGAGGAGGAGGCGATCGAGGCCTGCCTCGTCTCGGTGCTGGCTGCGGCGGCCGACGCCCTCCGGGCCGGGGTCGTCGGACGGGTCCGCGTGGCGGTGGCCGCCCACCGCTGCCGCGACCGGACGGCTGAGCGCGCGACCGAGGTGCTGGGCGCGAGCGGGCTCGAGCACGTCGTCGTGGCCGACGAGACCTCCACGACGGTCGGCGAGGTGCGCTCGCGCCTGGTCGAGGCGGCGCTGGTCGCCGCGCCCGCGCTGGTGCTGGACCGGACCTGGCTGCTCTCGACCGACGCCGACTCGCGCGTGCCCTCGGACTGGGTGCGGGCCCTGCTCGGCACGGCCGCCCGGACCGGGGCCGACCTCGTCGCCGGTTACGTCGGGCTGGACGGCTGGGAGGCTGACTCGCGGGTCGACGCCGCCGCCCTCGCGGCGTACGACCGGTTGCTGCTCGCCGGGTTGACCGCCGAGGGTCACGCCCACGTCTGGGCGGCGAACCTCGCCGTCTCCGGCCCGGCCTACCGCGCGGCCGGCGGCTTCCCGTCCGTGGCCCACGGGGAGGAGCGCGCGCTCGCCGAGCAGGTGGCCCGGACGGGCCTGGTCGTCGGCGCGCTGCACCCCGTCGTCACCACCAGCGCGCGGATGCCCGGCCGCGCGCCGCACGGCCTCGGCGACCTGCTGCTCCGCCTGGCCGGCGAGGTGGTCGAGGCCTCCTGACCTCAGCGCCGGGCAGCGCGCTCCAGGCTGCGCTGCATGATCAGGTGGGTCAGCAGGAAGTGGCCGCGCACGGCTGGAGCCGCGAGGACGTGTCCGTCGTGCTCAGCGCGCTCGGCCACACCGAGCTCGGCGGACCGACCGGCTCGTCCGACCCCGACCCGCTGCACCCGTTCCGCGCCGTCGGCGCCGTGACCCTCGCCCGGATCGCCGAGGACGTCCTGCTCAGCGGCGGGCATCCGCCGGTTTTCTGACGCTCATGAGCCGTTCTGGGCCCTCGTGGGCCCCTTTTGCGCCACGAGTGTCAGAAAACCGGCAGGAAGCTGTAACGCGCTGCCGCTCGCAGCGATGGAGCCATCGAGAGTCAGCGTCAACCTGAACCCCCGAGCAGGCCGACGCTGACTCTTCTCGCGTCCGAAACCGGTCGGCGACGAGGCTCTACTAGCCTCCCGGTCATGGTCGCGACGAGCTTCGGCTTCACCCTGCCCGCCTGGGTCCGCGACGCGATCGCCGACGTGCCCGAGGTGCTGCCCACGCCCGAGGACCGGATGCGGCTGGTCCACGCCCTCGCCGGACGGAACTTCCTCGAGGGCAACGGCGGGCCGTTCGCCGCGGTCGTCGTCGAGCGCGACTCCGGCCGCCTCGTCTCCGTCGGCGTGAACGTCGTCCTCGCCTCCGGCATCTCCTCGGGCCACGCCGAGGTCGTCGCCCTCGGCCTCGCCCAGACGGCCGTCGGCGGCTGGGACCTCGGCGGCGCGGGGCTGCCGGCCCACGAGCTCGTCGTGAACTGGCGCCCGTGCGTCCAGTGCTACGGCGCGACCCTGTGGTCCGGCGTCCGCTCGCTCGTCGTCGCCGGGGACGGCCCCGAGCTCGAGCAGCTGACCGGCTTCGACGAGGGGCCGATGGTCGTCGACTGGGTCGACCAGCTCCGGGCCCGCGGCCTCGACGTCACCTCCGACGTCCTGCGCGCCGAGGCCGTCGCGACCTGGCAGGCGTACGCCGACCACGTCGCCGCCACCGGTGCCGTCGTCTACAACGCCCGCGCCGCGAACCTCCCCTGAGCCCGTCGCCGGGCGGCCCTACGCTCGGACGCGTGAGCAACGACACCGGCTGGACCGCGGCGCAGATCCCCGACCTGACCGGCCTGCGGGCCGTGGTGACGGGCGCCAACAGCGGGCTCGGCCTGCACACGGCGCTCGAGCTGGCCCGCCACGGGGCCTTCACCACGCTCGCCTGCCGCAACGAGGAGCGCGGCCGTGCGGCCGTCGACCGGGTCCGGGCGCAGCTCGGCGACGGTTCCGGCACTGCCGACCTGGCGCTGCTGGACCTCGCCGACCTCTCCTCCGTCCGCCGCTTCACGGACTCCTGGCACGGCCCGCTCGACATCCTCGTGAACAACGCCGGGATCATGGCCACGCCGTACTCGACGACGGCCGACGGCTTCGAGAGCCAGCTCGGGACGAACCACCTCGGCCACTTCGCCCTCACCGGCCTGCTGCTCCCGGCCCTGCGCGAGGCCCGCGCCGCGCGCGTCGTGTCGGTGTCGAGCACCGGCCACCGGATGGGCCGCATCGACTTCGACGACCTGCAGTCGCGGGAGCACTACGCGCGCTGGCCGGCGTACGGGCAGAGCAAGCTCGCGAACCTGCTCTTCGTCCGTGAGCTCGTCCGCCGCCTGAACCGCGCCGGTTCGGTGGTCTGCGCCGCCGCCGCGCACCCCGGGGGCGCGGACACCGAGCTCTACACCGGGTTCGCCGGCGACGCGGGACCCCTGTCGCGGCTGGCGAAGGCGGCCACCCGGGTGATCACCCAGCCCGCCGCCGCCGGCGCGCTGCCGAGCCTCTACGCCGCGACCGCCGACGACGTCGTCCCGGCCGACTACTTCGGCCCGTCCGGCGTCGGTGAGATCCGTGGCGCCCCGACCCGGGTGGGCATGAGTGCCCACGCCCGCGACGCCGCCGTCGGCCGCCGCCTGTGGGACGTCAGCGAGGAGCTGACCGGCGTCACGTACGACCTCCCGGCCTGACCCCCTCGTCGAGACCGCGAAAGAGGACCCACCATGACCGAACCCCGGCCGACCGCCCTGGTGCTGGGCGCCAGCCGAGCCATCGGCCTCGCCGTCGTCGAGCAGCTCGCGGACCGCGGCTGGCAGGTGGTCGGCACGGTCCGCGGCGAGCGGCGCACCGAGCTGCACGACCTCGCCGACCGGGAGCCGCGGGTCGAGGTCGAGACGGCGGACCTGACCGACCGCGAGAGCCTCACCGCGCTGCGCGAGCGTCTGGACGGCCGTCCGCTCGACCTGCTGCTCGTGAACGGCGCCATCACCCACGGCGACGTCGCGGGCACCGACGTGACGCCGGAGTCGTTCACCGAGGTCATGCTCACGAACGCGCTGGGCCCGATGACGGCCCTGGGCGTGCTGGCCGACCTCGTCGTACCGGGCGGTACCGTCGCGGTGATGTCCTCGAGCCAGGGCAGCGTCTCGCTCAACACGGACGGCGGCTACGACGTCTACCGCGCCAGCAAGTCCGCGCTCAACCAGCTCGTGCGCTCCCACGTCGCCCGGCACGCGGACGACCCGCGCACGTTCCTGCTGCTCAACCCGGGCCACATCCAGACCGACCTCGGCGGCCCGGGCGCGCCGTTGACGATCGGTGAAGCCGTCCCGGCCGTGGTCGACACCCTCGTGGGCGTGGCCGGGCGGGGCGGCCTGCACTTCCTCGACCGCTTCGGCCAGGACGTGCCCTGGTGACCCGCTCGTAGGGTCTCCTCCGTGGCTTCCCGACCCCGACCCGTCCGTACGGGACGCGCCGCCGCACAGCTGGGCGCGCAGCTCGCCACGCTCCGCGAGCAGCAGGACCTGAGCGTCGACCAGCTGGCCGAGCGCTCGAACCTGAGCCGCGCGACCGTACGCCGGGTCGAGGGCGGCGACCCGTCGATCGGGCTCGGGACGTTCCTCACCGTGGTGAAGACGCTCGGCCACCTCGACGCGCTGCACGCGGCGCTCGACCCGGAGGACTGAGCGCGGGCTCGCCCGCACCGCAGCGGCCGGACCTCACGACGTTGAATGGTCACGTGGCACAGCACTGGGTGGCGACCCGCTACGGAACCCTCGACGGACTCGAGCTCCAGGAAGTCACGCCGCCGCCGCCCGGACCCGGTGAGGTGACGGTCGAGGTGCGGGCTGCCGGGATGAACCCGGCCGACTTCAAGCGCGTGCTGAACGGCACCGACGAGAGCGCGCTGCCGGCACCGATCGGTTTCGAGGTCGCCGGCGTGATCACCGCCCTCGGCAAGGGCACGACGATCGCCTCGGGCGGCGGGGCCGTCGGCGACGAGGTGCTGGCGTTCCGGGTGGCCGGCGGGTACGCCTCGGCCCTCAACCTGCCGGCGCAGGACGTCTTCGCCAAGCCCGCCGGCCTCGGCTTCCCCGAGGCGGCCAACCTGCTGCTCGCCGGCACCACCGCCGCCGAGATGCTCGACGTCGTGCACGCCTCGGCCGGCGAGACGGTTCTCCTCCACGGCGCCTCGGGCGCGGTCGGCGTCAGCGTGCTGCAGCAGGCGCAGGCCCTCGGCGTGCGGGTGGTCGGGACCGCCGGCGAGGACAACCTCGACGTGGTGCGACGGTTCGGCGGCATCCCGGTGACGTACGGGCCCGGCCTGGCCGACCGGGTCCGTGAGGCTGCCCCGGACGGCGTCGCCGCGGCGCTCGACGCGGTGGGCACCGACGAGGCCGTCGACGTCTCGCTCACGTTCGTCGACGACCGTTCGCGGATCGTCACGATCGCCGCCATGGGGCGGGCGCAGGCCGACGGGTTCCGGATGATCGGCGGCGCGATGCCCGCGAGCGCGGCGTTCCGCGACCGGGTCCGTGCCGACCTGATCGCGATGGCCGGACGTGGCGAGCTCGTCGTGCCGGTCGCCCGTACGTTCCCGCTCGCCGAGGCCCGGGCGGCGCTGGACCTGCTGCAGACCGAGCACCCGGGCGGCAAGCTCGCGCTGCTGCCCTGAGGAGGGGAAGACTGGCGGCGTGGACCTGCTCCTGGCGCGCAACCCCGAGCCCGACAGCAGCCTGCCGCTGCTGCTCCGGGTCCCGCTGGGTGACGGCCTGGTGTTCCGGACCAAGGGCACCTGGCCGCGCACCTCGGCCCTCTACTGCTACCCGGTCCCCCTGGCGGAGTGGCCCGCCGATGCCGAGCTGGTGGAGCAGATCCCGCTGCGGTCGTGCGTACGCCGCGGTGGTGCCGTCGACCTGGTGGCGGAGCGGAGCCGCGAGTCCCGCTCGCAGATCGTCTACACCCGGGCCCGCGGTCGGGAGATGGTGTTCTGGCAGACGGCCGGCACCCGCAAGCAGGCGCGGCCGAACGTCGCGCTGCCGACCGCACGTGCGTCCGGGATCGCCGGGCTGACGATCCTGGTCGACGCGCACGAGCGCTACCCCTACCGGTTCGCCCACCAGCAGGTCGACGTCGAGCGACGCGCCCTGCGGTGCGGCGACTACGCGGTCGAGGTCGACGGCGAGGTCGCCGCCGCGGTCGAGCGCAAGTCGCTCACGGACCTGCTGAGCAGCCTGACGAGCGGGAGGCTCCGCTTCGCCCTCGCCGAGCTCGCCGCGCTCCCCCGGGCCGCCGTCGTCGTGGAGGACCGCTACTCGCAGGTGTTCAGGAGCCCGCACGTCCGGGCAGCCGTCGCCGCCGACGGCCTCGCCGAGCTGCAGGTGCGCTACCCGAACGTCCCGATCGTGTTCTGCGAGACCCGCAGCCTCGCCGAGGAGTGGACCTACCGCTACCTGGCCGCCGCCGCCAGCTGGCGTGCCGACGAGGACGCCGCCGTCGCCCGCATCGCGTCGGTCGAGGACGTGCCCGAGCCGGTGCCGGCGTCGGAGCGACCGGCGGACCCGGCCGAACGCCCGACGCCGACCCGCGAGATCCGTCGCTGGGCGCTCGAGCAGGGACTGCCCGTGTCCGACCGCGGCCGGTTGCGCCCCGACGTGGTCGAGGCCTGGCGCCGGTCCCACGAGCCGGGGTGACCTCCCCGGTCAGCGTCCCGGCAGCTCCGTCCCGGCCGTCTCCTGGACCTGCTCGGCCAACGACCCGGGCGAGGTGAAGCGGCGCGACACCAGCGCGACGACGGCCGCCGCGATCATGGCTGCGGCGATGATCAGCAACGACGCGGAGAAGCCACCGGTGACGTCGCGGACCTTGCCGATCAGCGGCGTCACCGTCAGGCCCGCCACGTTGGCCAGCGCGTTGATCAACGCGACGCCGGCGGCGGCGGCGACGCCCGTGGTGAACGACGTCGCGCTCTGCCAGAGCGCCGGGATCGCCGACCAGGCCACCCCGGTCGAGAGCGCCAGCAGGGCGAAGCCGGCGAACGTCGGCCCGGCCGCCACGCTCAGCGCGAGCAGCACCCCGGACGCCGCCATCGGGATCGCCATGTGCAGGTGGGCGTGCGCCCGCTTGGCCACGCTCCGGCCGACGAGCAGCATGAAGACGACCGCCAGCGCGTACGGGACCGCGGTCAGCAGCGCCGTCGTGAAGTTGCTCGGGCTGCCGAACGTCCCCTTGATCACCTGCGGCATCCACAGCGTCAGCCCGATGCTGTTGAACGAGTAGAGGAACAGGAAGAGCGCGAGCAGCAGGATGCCCGGGTTCGTCAGGGCCTGGCGCACCGTGAACGTGCGTTGCGACTCGAGCGCCTTCCGCTCGGTCGCGAACGCCTTGATCAGCCAGCCGCGGTTCTCCTCCGGCAGCCACGCCGCGTCCTTCGGGGAGTCGGTGAACCACTTCAGGACCACGAACGCGAGCACCAGGGCCGGGATCGCCTCGAGGATGAAGAGCCACTTCCAGCCGGCGATGCCACCGACCCCGTCGAGCTTGAGGAAGAGCCCGCTGATCGGGGCGCCGATCGTGGTGGCCAGGGCCGAGCCGACGTAGAACTGCGCGGTCGCCCGCGCCCGGTGCCGGCTGGGGAACCACAGCGAGAGGTAGAAGATGATCCCCGGCGTGAAGCCGGCCTCCGCGGCACCGAGCAGCAGCCGGACCAGGGCGAAGGACTTGAAGCCGACGACGAAGGCCATGCAGCCCGCGACCAGACCCCAGGTGATCATGATCCGGGCGATCCAGACCCGGGCGCCGAACCGTTCGAGCGCGACGTTGCTGGGGACCTCGACGAGGATGTAGGTGACGTAGAACAGACCGGCCCCGAGCCCGTACGCGGTGGCGGTCAGGCCGATGTCGGCGTTCATGGTCAACGACGCGACGGAGATGTTCGACCGGTCGAGGTAGGCGACCAGGAACAGCACGATGATCAACGGCATCAGCCGGCGCGAGACCCGGGAGACGGTGTCGCTCTCGATCGGGGCGATGTCGACGTCGTGCGTCGTGGCGGTCCTGGGCACGTGGCCTCCTGCGCGTTGGGGTGCTGGGGTTCAGGTGGGTTCGGCGCGCCGCAGCCGGGCGGCGAGCCGGGTGAGCCCGGCGACCAGCGAGGCCTCGAGCTCGTGGGTCTGGCGTTCGGCGAGGAGGCTGACGCTGACGGCGGTCGGGGCGCCGGGCGACCCGACCCCGACGCTGAAGCAGCAGATGCCGCGCACGCCCTGCTCGCTGTCGATGGCGTAGCCGCGGTCCCGCACGGAGTCGAGGTCGCGGCGCAGCTCGTCGACGGTGCGCAGCGAGCGCGACGTCCGGACGGGCAGCTGGTCGGCGTGGGCGAGGCGCCGCTCGAGGTCGTCGTCGGACAGGTCGGCGAGCATCGCCCGACCGAGCGCGGTGACGGCGGCAGGGTTCCGGGTGCCGATCTCGTTGACGTAGCGGACCGGCTGCTGACCGTCGTGGCGGGCGACGTAGACGACGTCGGTGCCGTCGAGCACGGCCAGCACGACGGTCTCGCCGACCAGCTCGCGCGCCGCCGCCACCCCGCGGTGGAACTCGGCCACCACCTCGGTCGACGTCAGCGCCGCGCGGCTCAGCTCGAGGACCTTGTAGCCGAGCACCCAGCCCGCCGCCGTGCGGCGCACCATGCCGGAGGACTCCAGGCTGACGAGGACGTTCGACGTCGACGACTTGGGCAGGGCCAGCGCGGCGGCGAGGTTCGTCAGGGGCACCGGTGCACCGCGGCGGGCCAGCAGCTCGAGCACGAGCCCGGCCCGGTGAGCCGCCGGGGAGGGCGCCGGCTCCCCCGGCAGGTCGACGGCCCCACCCCGGCGACCGTCTCGCTGCCCGGCCTCCCCCGCCACGGCCTGACTCGTCACGTCGACCTCCTCGTCGTCTGACACCTGACCACCTCTCGCGCTCGTACGGAACCGCTCGTTCAGCCGGCTGAATCATCACTCCCTGCCCTGCGCCCCTGGGCGGGGTTGGAGAACCAGCCCGCTGAACGCGCTCTCGGTCGACGGCGGACGCTCGCCTACCGTGGCGGGGTGAGCGACACGGCTGGGGCGGCAGCACCTGCGATCCACGTCGGGCCCGACCCCGACGCCCGGCTCGAGGACGCGGTGCGCGCTGGCGGTGGTCGGGTGGTCGGGCGCGACGAGGCCGACGGGGTCGTCTTCTCCAGCGCCGCCGACGACCCGGCCGAGAGCGTCGCCCTCGTCACCCCGCGCACCCGGTGGGTGCAGCTGCCGCACGCCGGCGTCGAGCGCTGGACCTCCGCCGGGCTCATCACGCGCGAGCCCGTCTGGTGCAGCGCCGCCGGCGCGTACGGCCCGCAGGTCGCCGAGCACGCCCTCGCCCTGATGCTCGCCGGGGCCCGTCGCCTCCAGGTCGCCGCGCGGGCCACAACCTGGGACCGGCAGCCGGGGCGGCTGTTCGCGGGGAGCACCGTCGCGCTGGTGGGGTTCGGTGGGATCGGGCGCTGCCTGCTGCCGATGCTCGATCCGTTCGGCTGCCGCGTGCTCGCCGTGACCGACTCGGGACCCGTCGACGGGGTCGAGCGGACCGTGGCCCGGTCCTCCTACCGCGAGGTGCTCACGGACGCCGACCACGTGGTGCTGCTGGCGGCCCTCACCCCGCAGACCCGCGGCATGATCGGCGCCGCCGAGCTCGACGCGATGCGCGACGACGCCTGGCTGGTCAACGTGGGCCGGGGCGGGTTGGTGGACACCGCCGCGCTGGTGGACGCGTTGAGCTCGGGTTCCATCGGTGGAGCAGCGCTCGACGTCACCGACCCCGAGCCCCTGCCCGACGGCCACCCGCTCTGGACCCTCCCGAACGCGCTCATCACCCCGCACGTCGCCAACCCGCCCGAGGCCCACGACGCCGCCCTCGCGGCTCGCGTGTCCGACAACGTCCGCCGCTTCGCCGCGGGTGAGCCCCTCCTCGGCGTCATCGACCCGGACGCGGGCTTCTGACCCTCGTGGCCTGAGCCTGTCGACGGGGCTCGGACGGCCCTGGTGTTGTCCGTTCGCCCGTCGTGTTGTCGAGGACCGCCAACCCCTCGTACGAGCGCCCTCGGGCCAGCAGGATCGCTCCCGGAGCGACGCGCACCGCGTCCTCACGACCCCGGGAAGCGAGCGAACCCATGCCAGCAGGACGTGTCCTCTCCACCGAGCAGGCGAAGTCGGCGATCGTGCAGCTGCAGTCGATCATCAACGGCGGCCTGACCAACGAGATCAGCAAGCTCGACGCCCAGGGCCGCACCCTGTCGGACCCGAACAACTGGGACGGCCCCCTCGCCGAGCGGTTCCGCGTCTCGACCTGGCCCGAGACCAAGTCCGCGCTCGACAAGGCCAAGACCGAGCTCGAGGAGCTGCGCGGCCAGCTGCAGCGGATCTCCGCCAACATCATGGCCGCCGGCGGCGGCGCCTGACCCGATGGACCTCGGTGCGATCGACGAACCCGTCCCGTTCGACGACGGGGCGGCCGACACGCTGATCGCCGCGTGCCGGGCGGCGGCGTCGTCCGTCGACGGGCAGACCGGCCCCCGCTGGTCGCTGGTGCACCGCGGCTCGACCGACTTCCGCGGCCGCTTCTCCGAGCTCTTCGCGCAGAACGCGCTGACCGCCGCGGGAGACGCGGCCGAGCTGGGGATGCGGTTGCGCGGGGTCGCCGACGGCGCAGAACGGCTGCAGGAGGAGGCGCGCCTCGAGCAGCGTCGTCGCGATGTCGCCCGGGCGTGGAAGGAGGAGCACGACCGGCGCAGCGGTCTCGACCGGCTCGCCGACTGGGCCTCGGACGGGGACGACCCGCCGGTCGGACCGCCCTCGCCACCGGCGACCGTGAGCGTTTCGCCGCCCCCGAACCGTCTCCGCCAGACGCCCGCGCCCAGCGGCGGCTCCGGTCGCGGCGGAGGCGGAGGGACCTCGTCGGCCCGGCCGGACGACCTGCGGACGTTCGCCCACGGATCACGCGACCTCGACGACCAGCTCCGGCCCCTGCCACCTCGCCTCGAGGACGCCTATCGCGGCTTCCTGATGAGGTGCCACTGGGGCAGCCTGCAGGCCGACGAGGTCTTCAACGGGTTCCGCCGCTGGCTGCTCGCGAACGACGACGACGTGCGCTGGGCGTCCGTGGTCGCCTCGGCCTTCACGGCCGCCGGTGGGTCGGGCGACGTCTCGACCGTGTCGAACAGCGCTCTCGGAGCGGCGCTCCAGGCTCACCACCTCGCGCTCGGACGCCAGGACCTCACGATCGAGGCACCCCAGGCGTACGGCGCTCCCCCGACCACCGGCTACGCCGACGACCCGGTCAACACCGCGACCGGTGCCTTCCTCGAGGTCGAGACCGACCTGACGTTCCCCGGCGCCGCCTCGAGCCTGGTCCTCGGCCGCTGCTACAGCTCGTTCGACTCCGTCTCGTCGGGAGCCGTGCACGCCTTCGGTCCGGGCTGGTCGTCGGCCTGCGACGCCGGGCTCGCGCTCGGCGACGAACGGGCGCGGTTCACGCTGCCGGACGGACGCCAGGTCCACTTCCCGTGCGACGTCGACGGCTGGAGCCGCGCGCTCGGCGAGAACCTCTGGCTCACCCGCGAGCCGGCGTCGGGAGACCTCCTCGTCACCGGGAACGACGGTTCGTGGTGGCGGTGCGACCGGTCCGGGGTGCTGAAGTCGTTCGGTACCGGTCCGGTCGCGTCCCGCGCTTTCCTCACGCTCCGCCGCGACGACTTCGGGCGCGTGTCCCGGCTCGAGCACGCGCGGGGGCAGTGGATCGAGCTCGCGTGGACCGACGCCCGCGTCGTGGGTGCGCGCTCGGCCGACGGACGCACGGTCACCTACGCGTACGACCCGAGCGGCCACCTCGTCTCCACGACCGGACCACTTGGGACCCGGACGTACCGGCGGGACGACCAGGGGCTCGTCAGCGCCGTCGTCGACGCGGACGGAGTGGTCGAGGTCGACAGCTCCTACGACGACCGCGGCCGTGTCACGTCGCAGCGCTCCCCCTTCGGCCGGACCACCCGCTACGTCTACCTGCCCGGGCGCACCACCGTCGTCTCCGACTCCGACGGCACCCGCTCCAACACCTGGCTCCACGACCGGAGCGGCCGCCTCGTCGGCGTGGTCGACGCCGACGAGCAGCGCCAGTCGACGTCGTACGACCGCTGGGGCAACCGCGTCCTGCTCACCGAGCGCGACGGCGCCACGACCGTGCACGCGTACGACGACCGCGGCCGCCTGGTCCGCACCGTCACCCCGTCCGGCGCCGACCTCACGTACGGCTACGACGACCTCGACCGCGTCACCACCGTGGTCGCCGAGCAGGGCGCAGTCATCGCGTACACGTACGACGACGACCAGCGGAACCCCTCGACGATCCTCGACCCCGAGGGCGGCCTCACCCGGCTCACGTGGACCGCGGGGCTTCTTGCCGAGCTCGTCGACCCGACCGACGTCGTCGTCCGCTTCTCCTACGACGCCCGCGGCGACCTCGTCGGCACCACGAACGCCCTCGGCGCCACCGCCCGGCTCGAGCGCGACGACCTCGGGCGCGTCACCGCGGCGATCACGCCGTCCGGGCAGACGACGACCTACACCTACGACCCCGCCTCGGGCCTGCTCGCCGAGCGCCGGAACCCCGACGGCGGCGCCTGGCGCTACGAATACACCGTCGGCGGACGCCTCGCCGCCACCACCGACCCGCTCGGTTCGCGGACTCGCGTGGAGTACGGTCCGCACGGCGAAGAGGCCTCGACGATCGACCCGCTCGGCCGGGCGATCACCCGGCAGCTGGACGACCTCGGCCTGCTCGCCTCGGTCGAGCTGCCCGACGGCTCCCGCTGGCAGTTCACGCACGACGCCCTCTCCCGGCTCGTCGCCACGACCGACCCGACCGGCGGCACCTGGCGCCAGGAGTACGACCGCGCCGGCCACCCCGTCGCCTCGATCGACGCCACCGGCGTCCGCGTCGGCGCCGCGCTCGACGCCGCGAACAACGCGGTCGAGGTCGGCGACGGCGAGGCCTCGACGCGCACCGGCTTCGACCCGCTCGGCCGGCTCACCTCGGTCGGACAGCCCGACGGTTCCGCGGCGATCTACACCTACGACCGCTGCGGCCGGCCCGTCGAGGCGCTCGACGCCGACGGTGGACTGACCCGCATCCGCCGCGACCTCGCTGGCCGCCCGGTCGAGGTCGTCTCCCCCCTCGGCGCAACGACCCGCTACGCCTACGACGGCTGCGGCCGCCTCGTCACCGTGACCGACCCGCTCGGCGCGGTGACGACCATCGGCTACGACGTCGACAGCCGTCCTGTCACCCAGACCCTGCCGACCGGCGAGGTCGCCCGCTCCACGTACGACGTCTGCGGCCGCCTCGTCGAGCACCACGCCCCCGGCGTCGGCACATCGCGCTGGACGTACGACCTCGCCGGTCAGGTCGTCGAGTGGCAGGACGCGCTGAGCGGCGTCCGTCGGTTCCGCTACGACGCGGCCGGGCAGCTCGTCGCCGCGATCGACGGGCTGGGCGGCGAGACGACCTACGTCTACGACGGCCAACGGCCGGACCACCGAGATCACCAGCCCGCTCGGCGGGGTGACCCGGCGCGAGTTCGACGCGATGAACCGCTGCGTCGCCGAGACCGACCCGATCGGTCGCACCACCCGCGCCGGCTACGACGCCGCCGGACGCCAGGTCTGGCAGGAGTCCCCCGACGGGCGCCGCACCACCTGGACGTACGACGCCTCCGGCCGCCCCGCGACCATGGCCGTCGACGGCCGCACCGTCACCGCCCTCACCCGGGACCTGCGCCGCCGGACCGTCCGCACCGTCGAGACCCTCAGCGAGGACGGCGCCGGCAACCCCCGATCGATGGAGCACGAGCTCGAGTGGAACCGGCGCGGCCAGCTCGTCCGCCGCACCCGTGACGGTCGCTCCGTGGAGTGGACCTACGACGCCGACGGCCGGCGCACCGCGATGGTCACGCCCGACGGCACGACCACCGCCTACGCGTACGACGTCGCCGGCCGCCTCACCTCGATCGACTCGAGCACGCTCGGTCGGGCGGCGTTCGACCGCGACGCCGCAGGTCGGCTCGTCTCCGCGCTCGCCGGCGGGCTGATCCAGTCGTGGGAGCACCGGGACGGCTTCGTCGTCGGCCACACCATCACCGACGCCGAGGGCTCGACCCGCACCACGATCGACCGCGATGGCGACGGGCGCATCACCCGCGTCGTCAAGGGCGACGGCTCCGTCAGCACCGCGACCGACTACGCGTACGACGGCGCCTGCCAGCTCGTCGAGGCGCGGATCCGCACCGTCAGCGGCACCTCGACCATCTCGTCGACGAACCGCTGGCGCTACGACGCCGACGGCCGCCTCGTCGCCGAGTCGACCGACCAGGGCTCCTTCCAGCACGTCTACGACGTGGCGGGTCAGCTGCTCTCCTCGCTCGACGCCGAGGGCCGCACGGTCCGGTACTCCTACGACGGCGCCGGCCGGCGTACCGCTGAGCGCGACAACCGGGGCCAGGCGCGCGAGTTCCTCTGGAACCCGTCCGGTTACCTCGCCGGCATCGTCCACCACGACCGGGACCAGGTACGCAGGACGACCGTGCACGCCGACGCCCTCGGCGAGCTCGCCTCGATCGACGGCACCGAGTTCTTCTGGGACACCGCCGCCTACGCCGGCGCCCCCGTCCTCGCCGGCGACACCCCGGTCCTGTCGACCGGGGCGGTCACCGGGATCGGCTCCGGCTGGACGGCACCCGGCTGGCGCACCACCCGGTCGACCGACGCCGACCCCTGGGCCACGAGCGGCGCGACTCCGCTCGGCCCCTCTGTCTCCATCGACCCGTCCGGCGGTCTCGCGATCGACGGCCTCGAGTGGATGGGCGCTCGCGTCTACGACTCGACCGCGCGCGGCTTCCTCTCCGTCGACCCGATCGACGCGCTGACGCAGTCGTTCACGACCAACCCCTACGCGTACGCCGGCAACGACCCGGTCCACGCCGTCGACCCCGCGGGCCTCTCCCCCGTCACCGACGCCCAGCTCGCCGGCTACCGGAGCAACGACGGCATCGTCGGCATTCTTCGAGCCGAGGCCGGTGTCTACAACTCCGCGATGGACGCGGCCGGGCACTGGCTCAAGAACAACTGGGAGTACATCGCCGGCGGCGCCATGATCGTCGGCGGCGGCGTCCTCATCGCCACCGGCGTCGGCGGCCCTGCGGGGATGATGCTGATCTCCGGCGGCGCCGACGCGATCATCCAGAAGGCGACGACGGGCGAGGTCAACTGGAGCGAGGTCGCGGTCTCGACCGCGGCCGGCGCCCTCGGCGGTGCCGGCGGTGGCGCCCTCGCGGCCCGCGTCGGCGCCCAGGGTCTCGCGCGGACCGCCCTGGTCGGGCGCCTCCGGGGCCGCCGGCGGCGGTGCCGGCTCGGGCACCGCCTACCTCACCAGTGCCGGCCCCCACACCGTCGCCGGCCTGGCCGAGGCGACCGGTTCAGGAGCCGCCTCGGGCGCCGTCCTCGGCGGTGCTGGCGGGGCGGCCGGCCACGGCATCCAGGCCGCCGGCAGCAAGCTCCTCTGCAAGATCAGCAGCACCGGCTGCTTCGTCGCCGGCACCCAGGTCCTGCTTGCCGACGGCTCAAGCAAATCCATCGAAGACGTCGAGACCGACGACGAGATCCTGGCGTACAACCCCGAGACCGACCAGACCGAGAAGCGCCGTGTCGTCCGCTCCTACGTCCACGAAGACAAGCCGACGTACGACGTCGTGGTCGAGGGCGGGAGCACGGTCACCGCGACGGCCGAGCACCCGTTCATGGTCAAGGGCAAGGGCTACGTCCCGGTCGACGATCTCGAGCAGGGCGACCGACTCGTCCGCCCAGACGGAAGCACCGTCGAGGTGCTGTACGTCCGCGCGACCGGCGAGACCGTGACGGTGCACAACGTCGAGGTCGAGGGCTTGCACAACTACTACGTGCAAGTTGGCAAGCAGTGGCTACTCGTTCACAACTCATGCGGCGTGCCCGACTTGGTCACGGCACAAGATGGCTCCGTCATCAGCCGATCGACTGTCGACAGAACGATCAGCTTCCAGCGCCAAGCCCGGCACATCCTTGGGCGGGCCGAGTACGCCGGAGGCTCGTATTTTCACGCTCACGGAGACGCTCAGCAGGTCCTAGACTCCTTCCATGATGGAAGTGCGGAAGTTCTCGGAAGGAAGGGTAGGGACATCGTCGTGCGAGTAGCTCAACAGACCGGTATCAATGTAAACCCAGGCGCTGGCTTCCTCGATCAGCCGACGAACGTCCACTTCATCAAAGGAACCAAGGCGCCCAGCGTCGTCCCCCACAACCCGAACTACGTTCCATGAGCATGCCTACTCCGGACGATCTCGCCTTTGCTCCCGCTTGGGACAACTATTTAGTGGCCCAGACCGTTCACGCCAGCTTGGGATTAATTCCGTCCAATGCACTTTGTATCGGTGTTGCCGTATCTAAAGCAGGCGTCGAAATTGTGTTTCAGATGTTAGACCTGACTGTTCAAGATCAGGCCGACATCGACGAGATAGTCGAGAACCTCGGTTCGCTGATCGCCTTCGTCGTTCCGGTGACATCATCCACCCGAGTGGTCAAAGACCGGGAGATCACTCCTTCCGGCCAGCCAATTCGCTGGCTGTTCCTCAAACGTAGCTGAAGCAGACCGATAACGAAGCTTGGATTGGAACCTTAACTATTCGTGAGTTCTTCTTGCTGCCGGGACGACAGCCAAACTGACCCGAGGAGCTGGGACCCGTCGCATGTATTATGCATGCATGACGGTCGCACTTCAGATCCGAGAGGTTCCAGACGACGTGAAGAACGTGTTGGCAGCGGAAGCGAGGCGTCAGGGCCAGTCCGTGCAGGCGTACTTGCTTGACCTGGTCGAGCGTGAGGCGCGCCTCCTGCGCAACGCGGAGGCCTTCACGCGAACAGCGGCATACCGCGTCGCGGACGCACCAGACCCAGTGAGCCTGGTGCGCGAGGCTCGCGACCGCGGTTTCGACATCGACCGTGGAGACCTGTCCTGATCGTCGTCGACGCCAGCTCGTGGGTCGTCGCCCTGGTTGAGGAGACTGCACGAGGCGAAGGGGCTCGGGCGGCCTTGTCCGGCGATCCCGACTGGGCCAGCCCCGCTCACGCCCCGCTCGAGGTGCTCCGCACGCTTCGTCGCTACGAAGACGTCGGCACTTTGAGCACGCGCGCCGCGGCGGCTCTCGCGGCTGAGGTCCTCACGGCGCAGGTTCGCTACGCGACGCCGGACGAAGAGCTGCTCGAGTACGTCTGGCGCCACCGGAACAACCTCAGCCCCTACGACGCGCCGTACGTGGCTCTGGCCGCACGTCATCACGTCATGCTCGTGACCAACGATGTCCGTCTGGCTCGCGCCGCCCGCAGTCTCGGCGTGCAAGCCACCATTCCCGACGGCGGCTGACCCGTAGCCGCAGCGCACCCGGACGTCGACAGAGGCTTGACAGCATCTGCGAACAGCAGTTGCGTCCAGATGCTCGGCACGAGGTGTTGAATATCGCTGTGCACCGGGTCCAGATCGTTCTCGAAGACGCGCAATACAAGCGTCTATGCGAGCAGTCGCGGGTGAGCGGGGTGACGATCAGTGGCCTTGTCCACCAAGCCGTCCTCCAGACGTACGGCTCGTCGACGCTCCAGGAGCGACTGCAGGCTCTCGACGACTCGTTCGGCTCTGCCGCCGAAGACGAGTTCGACGAGCGGACCAGCGTTGACTTCGTCGACCGGCAGCGCAGCGGACTCAGCCACCGGTTGACGAGCCCCGGCGAAGATTGACTGCTTGCGTGCTTCCAGCAAGCCCAACCGTGTCCCGACCGGTGACGACGGATCGCGTGGTTGAGCACGGTCGCCGAGACACCTAGCCGTCCGCCGCGGTCTCAGCCGGCCGACTGGCCGCTCCGGGCGAGACAGCTAGTTTCCGAATGCCGCTCGCCTCCCGGACGAACCCACTCCGTCCGACCACGAGGCAGCTTCGTCTCGACGCTTCGCACGACCCCCTCGGCAAGATCATCCTCAGCGACGAGATCATCTCGGATCCTCGGGCTCGACGTGCCGCAACGGAGAGACGTCCTTGAAGACAACGGATCTCGCGAACAGCCGAGATCTTGTCACCATGACAAGTTAGAGTGTTGGTTGTCGAAAGAGACCAGCCCGGGAGGCCGCCATGACCGCGACGATCAGCACTCAGCAGGAGTGGTTCAGCAACTACCTCAGCGCCACGATGTCGGTGCTCGGCGTGCACACGCCGGACTCCGACGGCGACTTCCCGGTCCACGGCGACACCTCGCGCGGCTGGGTCCGCCTGCAGACCGACGGACAGTGGGGCGTCCGCGTGTTCGCACTCGCGGCGCACAGCGTGCCGACGAAGCTCGCGGTGCTCAAGGAGATCAACGCCACCAACCTCGCGGTGCGCAGCGCCCGCATCGTCCTCTCGAACGACGGCTGCGTCGTGGTCGAGCAGCTGCTCCACGCCGACGCGGTCAACACCGACAACCTGCGTGCCGTCATCGCCGAGGTCCTGGCGATCGCGGACGACGTCGGTCTGATGCTCGCGACGGTCTATGGCGGCATCACCCCCATCAGCCTCGAGACGTTCCTCTCCCAGGGCGATCAGTCGTGACCACCGGCGCAACGTTTCCCCCGGTCTACGTCACCGTCGACGTCGTCCTCCTGACGGTCCGGGACGACCGCCTCCACGTCCTGATGGTCGAACGCGGCTCGCAGCCGTGGCGTGGCTCGCTCGCGCTGCCCGGCGGGTTCCTGCGCCAGACCGAGGACCTCGCCGACGGGGCCCGTCGAGAGCTGCGCGAGGAGACCGGGCTCGACATCGAGCCCGTTCACCTCGAACAGCTCGGCACCTTCGGAGCACCCGAACGAGACCCCCGCGCCCGTACGGTCTCGGTCGCCTACCTCGCGGTGCTGCCTGCGCTCCCCTCCCCCGTCGCCGGGACGGACGCGGCCGACGCGAGCTGGGAGCTGGTCGACGACATGCTCGACCGGGAGCTGCCGTTCGACCACCACGAGATCCTCGCCGCCGGCGTCGACCGGGCCCGGAGCAAGCTCGAGTACACCTCGCTCGCCACAGCCTTCGCCGGGCCCAGCTTCACCATGGCCGAGCTGCGGCGCGTGTATGAGGTGGTCTGGGGACGCGCGCTCGACCCGGGCAACTTCCACCGCAAGGTGCTCGGCACCGACGGCTTCGTCCGCCGTACGGCAGCCCAGCGGGCCGGCAGCCGAGGGCGGCCCGCGGCCACGTACGAGCAGGGCGACGCCGTCCTGCTCAACCCGCCGATCCTGCGACGGATCGTGTCCTGATCCCGAGCTCCTGCACCACCCGACTCGCTACGTCCACCACCCACCTGACCGAACGGATTCGCCCATGCCCCTGCACCTGTCCACCGCCCAGTCCGACCGCGCCGCCGGCGTCCTGCTCGCCATGGCCGCCGGCGACGCGCTCGGCGCGGGCTACGAGTTCGGGCCGCCGCTGGCCGACGACGTCGACGTCCGCATGGCCGGTGGCGGCTCGTTCGGCTGGGCGCCGGGCGAGTGGACCGACGACACCTCGATGGCCGTGGCCATCGCCGAGGTCAGCGCCGAGGGCCTCGACCTGCGCTCGGCCGAGGCGCAGGACCGTATCGCCGGGCGCTGGATCGAGTGGGCTGCCGACGCTCCGGACGTCGGCGTGCAGACGCGCCAGGTCCTGCGTACGGCAGGCCGCGGCGGCGCCGAACCCGTCAGCGCGCGCCTGCGCTGGGCGGCGTTCGACCTGCACCAGCGCACTGGACGGACCGGCGGGAACGGGTCGCTGATGCGGACCGCGCCGGTCGCCCTCGCCTACCTCGATGACCCCGACGCGCTCGTCGAGGCCGCGAACGTCCTCAGCTCGCTCACCCACGCCGACCCCGAGGCCGGTGAGGCGTGCGCGCTCTGGTGCCTCGCCATCCGGCACGCCGTGCTCGAGGGCACGTTCGACGGCCTCCGTGACGCGCTCGCCTGGCTGCCCGACAGTCGGCGAGACGTCTGGGCCGCCCGGCTCGACGACGCCGAGCAGCGTCCGCCGTCGTCCTTCGCCCACAACGGCTGGGTGGTCGAAGCCCTGCAGGGCGCGTGGTCGGCGATCACCCGGACCGCGGTGCCGGCTGACGACGCCGAAGCGGGCTACCCCGCCGACCACCTCCGGCTTGCCCTCGAAGCCGCCGTCCGCGGTGGTCACGACACCGACACCGTCGCGGCGATCGCCGGCGCCCTGCTCGGCGCCCGTTGGGGCGCCTCCGCTGTCCCGTCCGCCTGGCGACGCGTCCTGCACGGATGGCCCGGCTTCCGCGGCCGCGACCTGGTGAGCCTCGGCGTCCTCTCCGCCAGAGGCGGTGTGCCCGACGGCGCCGCCTGGCCGAGCGGGTCGGTCGTCGACTACTCGAGCTGGGGCGACCGCGGCGTCCTGGCCAGACACCCGGAGGACGACCACGTCTGGCTAGGCGGGGTCGCCGCCCTCGACGACCTGCCGGACGGCGTCGACGCCGTCGTCTCCCTCTGCCGCCTCGGTAGCGACCAGGTCCCGGCGGCGACTGTCCGCGCCGAGGACCACGTCGAGATCTGGCTCGTCGACGATGCCGACCCGGCCAAGAACCCGAACCTCGGGTTCGCCCTGCACGACGCCGTCGACGCTGTGGCGGCACTCCGCGCGAAGAGACGCACGGTCCTGCTGCATTGCGTCCAGGCCCAGAGCCGTACGCCGACGGTCGCCGCCCTGTACGGCGCGCGGATCACCGGACGGCCGGCCGGCGAGTCGCTCGACGCCGTCCTGCAGGTCCTGCCACTGGCCCGGCCGAACGCGACGTTCCGGGCCGAGCTGGGACTCCGCTGATGCGCGCTCTCCGGTCGGGGCAGGTCACGTGGTCGTCAGACGAGGTCGCGACCACGGGGCCGCTCGGTCGTCACGGTGGCCACGGCCGCGATGGCGATCCCTACGAACGCGCGCCCGACCCCGACGGTCTTCCTGAGCGACCGTTCGCCGTGGCCGAGCTCAGAAGCGTGCACGAGGCCGTGGTCGGCGAGCGGTTGCTCGAGGACACGTTCCGCAGACAGATGGAGCCGCGAGCTGCGGCCGCAGGCCGACGGGGAGGGTCACCCCATCCTTCGCAGCGACGGCGGAAGGCCGGCGCAGGTCTACGTGCCCATCGAGGAGCTCGAGCGCAGCGCCTCCGCCCGGCGGCGCCTGCTGCTGACGCGGGCATCGCGCTGACTTGCCGCGACGTGCGTCACCTGACCGGTCCCGCGACGAGCGAGATTCGCGCTTCTACTAGAAATGCCGCCTGGCAGAAAATTCCCTCTTATCGTGAGCCGTGTGACCTCCGCACCCTCCGGCCACGTCTTCGTGGTGCACGGCGACATCACCACGTTGGCCGTCGACGCCTGGATCTTGCCGACCGACGAGTTTGCGCACATCAAGTCGAAGAACTGGAAGGTCGACGGGAGCGAGCACGGCGAGCGCCGAGCTGATTTCTCCGCAGAGTTCCAGCAGGGCCGTGTCTACGCGGAGAAGCTGCCCTGGACCGCTGGCTCACCGGGTGTACCGGTTGCCACGGCGGTTCCCGCAGCCGGCATCTACTCGGTCGACGACCTGCGACCGCGGCTTCGGGCCGGACTCAAGGTCGCGGCGAACGTGGCCCGCGACACGGTGCGATCGAGCGGCGCTGTCCCTCGTATTGCCATGCCGACCTTCGGTACCAGTGGAGGCGGTGGCAGGCACATCGTCGGTGCTTTTCTGGCGGCCTACCTTGAGCTCGCGCAGGAGTGCGCGACAGCTGAAGGCGTCGACGTGGTGATCGTCTGCCAGAACAAGACCAGCTATCACGGCTTGCAGATTCTGCGATGCGCAGCAGCGGCTGACCGCTGGTGGCCAGCCTTGGACGACGACAAGCAGCGGCGAGCCAAGGACCTTGCACGGAAAGCTCGCGCCGGTCAGCTCACGCCGTTCATGGGTAGCGGCGTCTCGGTCACCTCAGGCCTCCCGAGCTGGGCGGGTCTGCTCGAAGCCTTGCGGCAGCAGCAGACGGACCTGAGTGACGTCACCAAGGACGTGTTCGACCAGCTGTCGACCCTCGACCGGGCCGACCTGCTGGCGACCGTGATGCGCGAGAAGCTGAAGGACGCGATCGCCGAGAAGACGATCGCCGACAAGATGGGGCTCCCACCGCTGCTGCTCGCGGCGCTGCCGGTCCACGAAGCGGTCACCTTGAACTACGACACACTCCTCGAAGACGCACGAAGGGCGCAAGGATCGCCGCTGACCGTGATTCCGGGCGGTCGAGCCGAAGCTGGCACGACCTGGCTCCTCAAGCTCCATGGTTCGACGGACCGACGGCAGGACATCGTGCTGACCAGGCAGGACTACCTGGCGTACGCGTCCAGCCGCTCGGCGTTGTCCTCCTTGGCCACATGGGAATGGGAGTCTGTTCTGGCCCCGGTGTGGCGGTCTGATGTGGCTCCACCAGGGGTGGCGACACGCCGTTGTGGCGGTTTGACCTGGCCCCACCTGTAGACGGGTGGACCGTTGGTTCGTGGTTGTTCCACGAGGCGGCGGGAGGCCCCGAGGTGAGGTCCAGGGTGGAGCTGTTCGAGGCGATCCGGCGAGACCGACGGCTTGAGGATCTGTCGATCCGCCAGCTTGCCGAGAGACACAAGGTGCACCGGCGCACGGTGCGGGCGGCGTTGGCGTCGGCAGAGCCACCGCCACGGAAGGTGCCGCAGCGGGCCGCTCCCAAGCTGGACCGGGTGGCTCCGCTGGTCGACGTGATGCTCCGCGACGGATCTGACGGCGCCGCGTAAGCAGCAGCACACGGCCCGACGGGTGCTGGCCCGCCTGGTCGACGAGCACGACATGACGGACGTGTCGTACTGGACGGTGCGCGACTACGTCGCGAAGCGTCGGCCCGAGATCGCGGCCGAGGCCGGTCGGGTGCTGGAGCAGGTGTTCGTGCCGCAGTCCCACGCCCCGGGCGCTGAGGGCGAGGTCGACTTCGCCGACTTGTGGATCGACCTGGCCGGGGTGCGGACGAAGGTCTTCTTGTTCACCTTCCGCCTGTCGTGCTCGGGCAAGGCGGTCCACCGGGCGTTCGGCACGCAGGGCCAAGAGGCGTTCCTGCAGGGCCACCTAGAGGCGTTCCGCGTCCTGGGCGGGGTCCCGTCGGTGCACGTGCGTTACGACAACTTGAAGTCGGCGGTGTCGCGGGTGCTGTTCGGCCGCAACCGGGCCGAGTCGGAACGCTGGGTCATGTTCCGCAGCCACTTCGGCTTCGACGCCTTCTACTGCATCCCCGGAGTTGAGGGCGCGCACGAGAAGGGCGGCGTCGAGGGCGAGGGTGGCCGGTTCCGCCGCACCCACCTGGTCCCGGTCCCGCAGGTCGCGACCCTGGCCGAGCTGAACGCCCGACTCGAGAAGTACGACCGGGCCGACGACCACCGCCGCATCGCGAACCGGGTCCGCACCGTGGGTGACGACTTCGCCCTCGAAGCGGCGCTGCTGCGCCGGCTGCCGGTCGAGCCGTTCGAGGCTGGTCTCACGCTGAACCCGCGGGTCGACCGGCACGGGCGGATCACGGTGCGCCAGTGCCACTACTCAGTGCCGGTCAAGCTGATCGGCCAGCGGGTCCGGGTCATCCTCCGCGCCGACGAGCTCGTCGTCTTCGCTGGGCGCCGCGAGGTCGCGCGCCACGAACGCTCCACGGTGCGCGGGTCGGCGACTCTGCTGCTGGACCACTACCTCGAGGTGCTGGCCCACAAGCCGGGCGCCCTGCCCGGCGCGACCGCGCTGGTCCAGGCCCGCAAGGCCGGCACGTTCACCTCCGCGCACGAGGCGTTCTGGGCGGCGGCCCGCAAGGCCCACGGAGACGCCGACGGCACCCGCGAGCTGGTGGAGGTGTTGTTGCTGCACCGTCATCTGCAGGCAGCCGACATCGTCGACGGGCTCGCCGCGTCGCTGGCGGTGGGCGCGGTCCGCGCCGACGTCGTCGCCGTCGAAGCGCGCCGCATCGCCCAAACCCGACCCATCGGCGCCAGGACCGCGCCTCCCGTGAAGCGCCGGAGCCGGCTCGGCGGGTGGTCAGCCTGACGGAGCGGCGGCTGACCGAGCCAGCGGCCGTCATCGCCGGCCTCCCGCCGGACTCCCGCCCGTTGCCGACCGTGACCGCCTACGACGAGCTCTTGGCCCGCCGACCACACCGAGACGACCCCGACAGACCCACTGCCGCCACCATCACGACCACGACCGAAGGACAGGTGTCATGACCCAGACCGCCACCCCCGCACCGACAGCACCTGCCATGTCCTCTGGCTCGTCAGCGTCACTGCGGCGCCGACGGGGGATGACCGAGCAGGCCGCTGAGGCGGCCGTCGACCAGGCCTGCCGCGCATTGCGGCTGCCGACGATCCGGACCCGGGTCGAGGAGATGCTCGTCGCGGCGGAGAAGGAGCAGATGACCTACCGCGGCTTCCTCGCCGAGCTGCTCCTCGCCGAGTGCGACGACCGAGGACGCCGCCGCACCGCCCGCCGGGTCAAGGCCGCCGGCTTCCCTAGGGAGAAGTGGCTCGACGACTTCGACTTCGACGCCAACCCGAGCGTGAACCCGGCCACCATCCACACCCTCGCCAGCGCCGCCTGGGTCCGCAACGGCCAACCGCTCTGCCTCATCGGCGACTCCGGCACCGGGAAGTCCCACCTGCTCATCGGCCTCGGCACCGCGGCCGCCGAAGCCGGGTTCCGGGTGAAATACACCCTCGCCACCCGGCTAGTGAACGAGCTCGTCGAAGCCGCCGACGAGATGACGTTGAACAAGACCATCGCCCGCTACGGACGCATCGACCTGCTCTGCATCGACGAGCTCGGCTACATGGAGCTCGACCGTCGCGGCGCCGAGCTCCTCTTCCAGGTCCTCACCGAACGCGAGGAGAAGAACTCTGTCGCGATTGCCTCCAACGAGTCGTTCTCCGGCTGGACCAAGACCTTCACCGACCCCCGCCTCTGCGCCGCGATCGTCGACCGACTCACCTTCGGCGGCAACATCATCGAGACCGGCACCACCAGCTACCGCCTCGCCCACACCCTCGCCCAGCGCGCCAGCTGACATGGAACCGGCCAAGGCTTACGTCCTTTACGCAGCCCCGACCCTGAACGCAGCACTGATAAGCGAGAGCCCAACCGACCGGGTGGGGCTGCTCCGTCGCGGGGAAGACCCGCGGTGGCTGAGCGAGGAACAGATCTGGCGCTACCAGACCTTCACCTCCGACGGCAACGCCTTGATCTTGTCCTCCGAGGTCGGCGGCTGGGACGACGACGCGGTTGACGAAGCCCCCGAGCTATGGCCGGACCCCGCCACGACGCCCGCCCTTCAGCCGGGCCCCGGTGACGTCAAGTACCGCGTGTTGCTGGCGGGAGCACTCGACTCCTACGTGGTCGCGGCCAGAGGAGCCGCCGGTGACGCCCGCATCACCTTGATCGAGCAGGGTCAGCAGGTGGCTGACCTTGCCCTGAGCGCGCGCGACGTGGCCTGGTCAGCGTTCGCCGACCACGACGGCGGACTAGCGTTCAACCGCGGCCAGGCAAGAACCGCTCACAAGATCATCTGGACGGGAAGCCGCTGGCATACGGAGACGATCTCGGTCCCGGCCCCAACCATGCACATCTTCGGCAGCGCGCACTCCGACACCTACTACCTGCTCGCAGAGGGATCGGCCCGAACCCTGACCGACGGCCAGGTCAGCGACGTCTCGACCGCACTTGCCGGCGTGACGCAGTGGTACCCCACCTCCACCGGTTACCTCCTGGCTGGCCGCCGGCACAGCAGCAGGACCGGTCTGCACTTCGAGCTGGAGTACCACAACTTCCGCTCTCAGCCTCTCTGGCGGGTCGCCATGGCAGGCGAGATCGGCGTCAGCACCTCCACCACGAGCCGCGAGTTCTACCTCACCGGACAAGGCCCCGTGCGACGGTTCAACGACCGCGGCGCAGACGGGCTTCTAGAGCCCTCGATCGCGGCAGTCGCCTTCACCAACACTGGCCAGCTCGTCTACCTCGACACCTCCGGCCGCCTCCTCTGAGGCTCGTCCTGCTTGACAAGGAGAGGACGCCTGGAGCCAGATCAAACCGCCACGGTCGGGCCAGAGGAGGTTGACACACTCAGCCACAGCCATGTTGATGACGAGACACCTCCTCTTCGTCGGCTTTGGTTTCGGCGACGACCACTTCCACCGTCTGCTTCACGACGTCCGGTCCGTGTACGCGAGCGACGGGGAGGTCGATCCTTCTGAGTCCCGTCTCGGCACGGCGCTCGTCCTCGGCCACGACGTGGCACGAGAGCGTCTGTGGAAAGGCTCCGTGGACATCGTCGCGTTCACCGACGGCAGCTCGTCGACATCCCAGGGTCGCCAGCTGGAGATCTTCCTCGACATGCTCACGGCTCACGCCGTGGAATCGCCGTCGTACTTCCTCCGCGCCGAGTACTCCGGCATGCTCACCGAACCCGAGCAGCGGCTAGCGGCTGTGTTGAGGGACACGGTCACGGCTGCGAACCATGAAGGCGTACGTCCCAGCGTGCGCGAGGCGTTCGAGCGTCTTCAGGTGGCGCTGGGCGCCCGCGAGGTGTAACCACGCGGCACGGCAGCATCTCTGGACAACCCCGACTGACGTTGCTGATCCTCGCTGCACCCGTCGACCGGCAGCAGTACGTCACGTCTCCGGTACTCGGAGCTCGAAGCGCACCCGGTCGGGCTCGAGGTCGACACCGTCGTCGACGCTCAGCCACTCGACGAGGGATCGCGCGTCGACGACGAGCCGTCGGTAGTCCTCGATCGACAGCAGGACGTGAGAAGGCTCGCCTCGTTTCGTGAGGATGACCGGCCCCTTGGACGCAGCCCTCATAGCGGCGCGGACGTCCTTCTCGAAGACGCTTGCGGTCACCTCGGCCACGAGTCCTTCCGACGGCTCAGTAGGCGAGGGCGGCGGGTGTCAGCGTGACCGGGAACGGCAGCCGGAGCGCGATCGCCTCGTCGCCCGTCGCTCGGCCGACTTCCCGGTAGGTCTCCCCGGTCAGCTCGTACGCGACCACCGACGGCTCGAGCGGGTCGATGATCCAGTACGACGGGCACCGCGCCGTCTCGTAGCGCGCCCACTTCAGGCCGCGATCCAGGTGCCGCGTGCTGGGCGAGAGCACCTCGACCACGAGGGTCGGCGCTCCCTTGAGGCGTCGACCGTCGAAGTTCGCGCGCGGCGCGACGAGGACGTCAGGCTGCACGCGGGTGTCCTCGGCAAGATCGACGTCGAAGGGGGCCACGAGCGCCTTCAGGTCTGGCGGGCACAGCGGGATCAGCAGCGCCACCAAGTTGCTCACGACAGTCTGGTGGCTCAAGCCCGGTGCCGGCGTCACGATCAGCGCACCGTCGATGAGCTCGTACCGGTGTCCGTCCTCGGGCATCCGGTCGAGATCGTCGCGAGTGAAGGCGCGGCCATCAGCCCCCCACTCGACGACCGCGCCGGCAACCATGCTGCTCATCGTAAGCACCTCCCTGTGGCATGACCGGCACCCTAGGACTGCGCTCTGACACCGCGCGTCAGCCGACCTGGAAGCGTGCGGCCGAGACGTCTCGTTCACGCGGCCCCCGATGGCGGCCGCCGAAACGCGGGCTGGTCCGACCACAAGGCTGTCGACGTCGTCGCGAGACAGCAGATCAGCCGACCCCTCGAGGGCCCGCTCCGCTGATTCAGGCACCACGCCGACTCGTCAGCTCAAGCGCAAAATACTCAGAACGCGCACCAACCGAGCTTCGCCTCGTTAGTGTGCCTCAGCACTGCCTGACCCCGCCCCGAGGAGGTCGATGTCTTTCGTCGCATGGTTGGACCACTCCACCGAGGACGAGCGCCGCGTGCGCGAGATGATCCGTCTCTTCGACCAGCCGGAGACGCAGGACGCGCTCGGCTTCGGGCAGGTCCGGGACGCGTACGGCGACCTTCTGTTCCCCGGAACCTCGACGCTGCACACCCGGGCGAAGTACCTCCTCTTCATCCCGTGGTGCTCGATGGCGGCATCGGCACGCGGCTACACCGGGGAGCGCCTCGAGCGAGCCAGCCGCGACAACGAACGGCGGCTCATCCAGACCCTCGGCTCGATGCCCGGTGTCCAAGGCCTGATCGGCGGTCGACGAGGCTGGACGGTCCAAAACCTGCCCTCGGGGACCTATCGCACCGCCCTCGAGCGCTGGCACATCCGAGGCGACGAGGACCAAGACACCCCGTCGCCCGATGACGACGGCGAGCTGGTGGCCGCCACCCACGGTTGGCACCGCCGGTTGCCGGCACCGCCCGTGGGCTTCCCCGACCAGGCTCCTGATGCCTTCGCGCTCACCTACGCCGAGGCCGAGTACCTCCAGGGCCGGCTGCTGAGCATCGACGGTCCCCCGTCACTCATCGCCTACCTCGCCGACCACTGCGGTCCCACGATCGAGGCGCCACGCCTGTGGGAAGAACCGTCGGTCGAGCACGCGCCGCCGCAGATCAGGGACGACGTGCGACTGGCCCAGACGTTCTCGACGATCTCGCACGGCGCCAACCTGCTCTACAACTACCTCGTGGCTCGAAAGTACGAGCAGGACGGCTGGACCACGATCGAGAACCCTGTCGACCACTACGAAGAGCGGCTCGACGCGTGGGCGGACGCGCTTCAGGAAGCCGGGACGGCTCGGCCCTCGTGGCGAGAAGTCCGGACGCGGGCAGCCGAGCAGAACGCCAACGTCCTGCACAACGCGAGTCTCGACGCCTTCGCGGAGGCCTGGTTCGCGCTTGCAGCCCGAGAGGAGCCGCACGACCTGTGGCGCTCCGAGAGAGCGCAGACCCTGGTGCGGGCCCGCGAGATCTCGACCAAGAGGCTGCAGTCCCGCTTCACCAACCCGGGCATGCTGTCGCGCTGGGGCGGCTCGAGCGGTGCGGGAGCGTTCGAGTTCCGCTGGACCCAGGCCAAGCAGCTGCTGAACGACATCGCCGCCGGCCTGAGGAGCGACGACGTTGCTGTCGCCTGACGACCGCTCGGCGTTGATCAGTGCGCTACGCCCGCCGACCGGGATGGTGCTCGGTCAGGCGGTGGCGACGACCTTCACGCTCGACCTCGAGACCGCGATGAGCATCCCGATCGCCTTCGCCCGCGGACGGAGTCAGGACCTCAGCGACCCGATCTCCGTGATGGAGGCACTGCGCGACTGCCGGGACCGAATCGACATCTTCTGCCAGGCCGGCGCGATCCGAGCCCCGACGACCCAGTCGACGCTGTTCGCGTTCTTGGAGCCGATGATCACCCAGGTCTGGGACCGCTCGCGCCTGTTCCACCCAAAATCTGGCTCCTTCGCTACGACAGCCCGCAGGGCTCTCGGATGCGTCTGCTGGTCCTCACGCGCAACCTGACGTCCGACCGTGCCTGGGACCTCGCGGTCTCACTCGACGGCGAGGTCGACCCGAAGCAGCGCCGCGACCGCTCCCTTCCTGAGCTGGTGAGGTGGGCGCTCGCCCACACCAAGGGCCCGGCGCTGGACGAGCAGCGTGCAGCGAGGCTGCAAGGGCTGCTGGACGACGCGGCTCGCACGATCTGGGAGAAGCCTGCCGACGCACGGGAGGTCACCCTCCACGCCCTCGGTGTCGGACTGCCCAACACGCTCAACCTGAGCGGCACGAGGGCTCTGGTGGTCTCGCCGTTCGTCCAGGCCGACGGGCTCGACCTGATCGAGGCACACACCCGCATCGTCGTGTCACGGCCCGAGGAGCTCGACCGCCTCGACGACGAGACCCTGCACCAGCTCGATGCCCGCGTGCTCAACGAAGCCGCCTGGCTGTCCGAGGGTGGGGAGGACAACCGCCTGACCGGTCTGCACGCCAAGGCGTACGTGATCGAGTACGACCATCGCGCCTGGAACATCCTGGGCTCGCCCAACGCCACGCGTCCGGG
Organism: uncultured Actinomycetota bacterium; assembly: GCA_963762775.1. Lineage (GTDB taxonomy): Bacteria > Actinomycetota > Actinomycetes > Propionibacteriales > Propionibacteriaceae > Microlunatus. Next base: position 5,708 of record CAVXMD010000011.1, on the reverse strand, counting down.
CCTCACCGGCGACTCGCCGGTCGAACGTCGAGTTCGCCGTGACCATCGAGGGGTCCAAGAAGGCCTTCGGCGTCGACCGCTGGCTCAGTGACGACAGCCTGGGGCACCTCCTGGTGTGCTACGACCGGCAAGCGCCCAGCGCTCCGGACGAGACTGCCGAGGCGTTGGAGAGCACTCTGCGTGGCCTCGCGGCGGTCCCGTTCCGCGCACGAGTGGCTCCCGACGGAGACACGTGGTCGGAGCTCGTCTGGCCGGAGGAGCCGCTGCACTACCCGCCGACGCAGCAGGTGGGCATCGAGCTCCTCACCACCCGCGGCCGCCGACAGTCCTTGGCCAACGGGTCGGAGGACGCGGTCTCCTTCGCGGCCCTCACGATCCCCGACGTCACACCGTTCCTCATCCTCACGGTCGAGGAGAACGGGCAGTCGGCGTCGGCCTGCGTCAGGGCCACCCTCCTCGACGACGTCGAGGACCGGCTCGACCACGTCCTGATGGGTCAGGTCGACACCGCCGAGAAGTTTCTGCGCTGGCTCCTGATGCTGCTCGCCGAGGACCCCGGAGCCGGCTTCCTCGTGCCGCTGGACGAGGAGCGCTCGGGCGGCTCCTGGCTGATGCAGGCACAGCAGCGCGGTCTCTTCGAAGCCATGGTCACGAGCCTCGCCGACCATCCCGAGCAGCTTCATCTGATCGAGCGTTTCGTCTCGAAGGTCCTCAGCTCGCCGGACAACCGCCAGGTCCTGCCCGACGGGTTCGTCGAGCTGTGGCAGGTCGTCCGCACCGCCCTCGCTCGAGGCACGGCCGCGTGACGCGCTTCGACGCGGCTCCGATCCTCGAGGGGCTGAAGGACTTCCAGCGCGCGACGGTCGAGCACGTCGTGGGCCGCTTCTACGGCGACTCCCCCACCAAGCGGTTCCTCGTTGCCGACGAGACCGGCCTCGGGAAGTCCGTCGTGGCGCGCGGCGTCGTCGCGCGCGTCATCGAGCGGCTGCAGGACGACCCGTCGGTCGACCGGATCGACATCGTCTACGTCTGCTCCAACTTCGACATCGCCCGCCAGAACCTCAAGCGGCTGGACGTCACCGGCGGGTCGGCGACGGTGTCGACCACGCGTCTCACGCTGCTCGCACGCGACGCGCGCACCTTCGAAGGCGCCGCCGATGTGGCGGCGACTCCGGTCAACGTCATCGCGTTCACGCCCGGCACCTCCTTCAGCAGCGGATGGGCGACCGGTCACGCAGAAGAGCGCGCGCTGCTGTACGTCATGCTCGCCCGCGCGCTGCAGCTCGGGCGGCAGCAGAAGAACTACGCGGTGACCCTCCTTCGAGCGACGGCAACGAGGAAGGGGTTCGAGGGAGCGATCGCCAACACGCAGCGCGCCCTCGCCGGCCCACCCGACGAGGGCATCACGCTCGCCTTCTGGACCGAGGTGCAGCGGCGCGGCCTGGACGCGCGCTTCCTCGACCTGCTCCAGCGGCTGATCGACAAGCGCGCGAAGGACGTTCCCGACGCGCTGTGGCCTGAGGTGCGCCGCCTGATCAGCGACCTGCGCCAGTGCCTCGCCCGCGCCTCGGTCGAGCGGCTCGAACCCGATCTGGTGATCTTCGACGAGTTCCAGCGGTTCCGGCACCTGATGGACCCCGAGCAGGGCGGTGAGAGCGCCGAGCTCGCCGAGGCCCTGTACGACCACCGGGACGCTCGCCTGCTGCTTCTGTCCGCCACGCCGTACAAGCCCTTCACCCGGGTGGAGGAGAGCGCAGGGGGCGAGGACCACTACAAGGACTTCCGGCAGACCCTGCAGTTCCTGTCGCAGGACGAGGCGTGGGACAGCGAACGTCGAGCTGGCCCTGGCTGACTACCGACGCCAGCTGATCGTCGACGAGGCCGACGCAGGAGCCGCACGGGAACGCGTGCAGAGGCCTGCTCCTGCAGGTGATGAGCCGTACGGAGCGGCCGACGCTGGGCGAGGTCCGTGAGTCCGCAAGCGGCGCCCCGCGCCACGACGGCATGCTCAGCGAGCACCTGGCTGCGGCCGACGACCTCCAGGTCGACGATCTCGTCTCGTACGTCGCGATGCGTCAGCTCGCGAAGACCATCGACGCGCACATGTCCCTGGACTACTGGAAGTCCGCCCCCTACTTCCTGAACTTCGCCGAGAGCTACCAGATCGGGCAGCGCATCAAGGAGCGGCTGGGGCAGCACGACCTCGACGACGTGCTGTCCGGCCTGAGCCTGCTCGACCGGGAAGCCGTCGAACGGTTCGACGACATCGGTCTCGGCAATGCTCGTCTGCGGGCCGTGGCGTCGCAGACGGTCGACGCGGGCTGGTGGAAGCTGCTGTGGATGCCGCCCTCGATGCCGTACGTCCAGCTCGAGGAACCCTTCGCGAGCCTGCAGGAGGCGGGCATCACCAAGCGCCTCGTGTTCTCCGCGTGGAACGCCACCCCGGCTGCCGTCGCGTCGCTGATCAGCTACGAGGTAGACCGGCGCCTGGCCAGCGAGCGTGGGCTCAAGAACGATCCGGTCGCCATGAGAAACGCCACGCGGCGCCTCGCCCTGCGCTTCGACCAGCCGCGACCCAGCCAGCCAGCCATCGCCCTGTTCTGGCCGCAGCCGGAGCTCGCCGAGCTGTGCGATCCGCTCGTTCTGGCACGCTCCAGACGGCAGCCCCTGCTGAGCGCGGACGCCATCGCCACCGCTCAGACCCTGATCGCTGGGCAGGCCTTGGCCGACGTCGCCGAGTCGGGAGCGTCGGCGGCTGAGCTCGCGCTGCGGTGGCCCCTGCCTCAGCAGCCCGGTCTCGACAGCCTTCCCCGAGGTGACGACTCGGAGGACGACGAGAGTGACCTCCGTGGTTGGGACCGAGCCATGAGGGAGACGCTCCAGCTCGAGCGGTCGCGGGCTGCCGCGGCGGACGTCGAACGCGAGAGTCGCGACCTCGCCGTTCTGGCGCTCTTCGCTCCTGGCAACGCGGCCTGGCGGGCGATCGGCCGCCTCCTTGATGAGGGCGACACCGTCACGCTGGAAGGCAGATGGCGAGCTGCGCTGACCATCGCCACAGGACTTCGGACGCTCTTTCAGCGCCCCGAGTCCGTCCTCGTGATCGAGCAGGGCGTCGGGGACGGACGACGCCGAAGACAGCTACTGGCGTCAGGTGCTTGCGTACTGCGCCGCCGGCGACCTGCAGGCAGTCCTGGATGAGTACCTGCACCATCTCAGGAGCGAGAAGCCCAGCGGGCCGCTGGACGACGAGACACTCCTCCAACTGGCGACGTCGGCCGCCGACGTCCTGTCCCTGCGTACGGTGACCCTCCGCGCCTTCGACCCCCACGTCCCTGCCGACCCGATCACCCTGCGATGCCGCTTCGCTCTGCGCTACGGCGCACGCGAGGGCACGGGGGCCGACCAGGTGCGCGCGAGCGAGGTGCGCGCCGCGTTCAACAGCCCCTTCTGGCCCTTCGTCATGGCCACCACCAGCGCCGGTCAGGAGGGCATCGACTTCCACTGGTGGTGCTCGGCCGTCATCCACTGGAACACGCCGAGCAACCCCGTCGACTTCGAGCAGCGCGAGGGCCGGGTGCACCGATTCGGTGGTCACGCCGTACGACGCAACGTCGCAGCCGCTCACCGCGACGACGTTCTGGCGTCGAACGACTCCGACCCTTGGCGGGCGGCGTACGACGCTGCACTGGCCGCCTCCGGCGACTTGGGCGAGTTCTCGCCCTACTGGGTCTTCCCCGGCGCGGCCAAGATCGAGCGCCACGTGCTCCCCTACCCCTTGAGCCACGACCGGACCCGCTACGAACAGCTGAAGGTCGACCTGGCCACCTATCGGCTCGCCTTCGGGCAGCCCCGGCAGGAGGACATGCTCGAGCTGCTCAAGCGGCGGGGCACGCAGCAGGCGGCTGAGCCGCTTGACCTACGACCCCCAGCTCTGCGATCAACGAGAAGCACCACGCCACCCCAAGAGGACATTCAATGACCAACAGCGATGAGCCGAAGAACGACCAGCCCGAGCCGACCGACGCAGGCTCAGCCGCCCCGGAGGCCGCCCAGCCCGCTGAGCTGATGCTCATCCAGGTCGCGTGAGGACGCGGCCGTGGTGTTCGGTGCGAACACACCGTCCTGGCTCGACGTGCAGCCCCTGCTCGGCGCGACTCCGGCTGACCACACGCGCCTCGTCGACGCAGCGGCAGCGGCTGTCGGCGTCGCGAACGTCGCTCTTCAGCTCAGTCCTGCGCTGATGGCCGCGCAGGGGATCGTCCAGCTGTCGCCCGTGACCGTGGCTGCGCTCCAGACGATGGCGCCGATCGTCGGGGCGAACGGTTGGAACATCGGCACGCTCGCCGTCGGCGGACAGTTCGGCCACAGCGTTCAGTGGGCGCCCATGGCGGCGGCCAGTGGAGCCAGCTTTGCTGCCACCCTCGGACCGTCACTGGCCCTCCTGGGGATCCAGATGCAGCTGATGCAGATCAGCCGCAAGGTCGACGCGAACATCGCCCTGACCAAGGACGTCCTGGCTGAGTTGAAATGGGCGAACGACGCCGAGCTGGTCGCACTCCTTCGTACGGTGAAGCGCGCGTACGAGGAGGCAGTGTCGGTCGGGGCAGTCACTCCCGCCATCTACGCGAGATCCAAGGCAAGGAGCACCTGCTCGACAAGAGCCGCACCCTGCTGATGACCAGGATCCAGGCCTACGTCCACGAGCTGAACGGCGCGACCAAGCGCGACGCGCGCCGCAAATGGATCACGGACCACGGGGAGCGGTGCCTCGACGACCTCCAGTCGCTGGTCCAGGTCCACCAGGCGTGGTTCGTGTTCCAGGCGCTCCGCGCAGCAAGCGTCGCCGAGGTCGATTCGTCTGATCGTGGACTCCGCCTCGTCACACGAATCCGTACCACCGCGACGGAGGAGAACGAGTCCACCGTCGCTCTGATCGTCGGGCTCGCCGATCGGCTCCAGCGCGCTCTGGGCCTGCTCGAGGAGTCGGGCAACCGACGGCTCGGACGCTTCAAGTCGGCGAGCGATGCCCGCCTGCAGGCACAGGCGCTGCGAGCTCTGGTACTGGCGACGGTTCCAGGTGCTGCTTCCGACCCGGCCCAGCCGGAGGTTGTGCTGGCGGAATCGGACAAGCTGAGCCGGGCGTGCCGGATGCTTCCGCTGCTGCTTGAGATCGATCAGCCCCCCATGCTTGCTGGGTCCTGTGTCATCAACGTCGATCTCAATGCGATCCTCGACTTCGACCGCAACGCGTTCCTCTTCGTTCTGGCCGACGAGGTCGTGGTGACTCGCGAGAAGGCGCTATTCAACGACCACCGCATCGAACAACGCCTTCCCGTGACGTCGATTCGCTTCGTCCGCGCAAACGTGCCGACTCGAAAAATCGAGATCGCATCTACTGAGGGCTTTGTCAGCATGACGTGGTCGCCTGAAGCCTTCCCTGAGACGGTGACTTACGCCAACGACCTCTTGAGATCGCTGATGAGTCTGCCGGCCGACGAGATCCCAGATCGCCCGCGGTCGACGACCGCGCTGCTGGCCTCGGTTGCCGAGTTCGCCAACGAGGTCAGCTGATTAGACCCGCTCAGTAGGCGCTCGGCGAACGGAACGCGTTTACTCAGCACTCACTACGCGGTCTGCTGTTACCTGCGGCAGCATCGAGCTGGCCTCACCGCTCCACATCACAACCAACTGGTCTCTCGCTCGCGTAG
>CAVXMD010000010.1:0-144321 GCA_963762775.1 uncultured Actinomycetota bacterium | reverse complement strand
TCATGCGCGACCCCGAGACGCCGGTGTGGAGCAGGACCGAGAACGCCTGCTCGATTTCGAGGCGTGACGCAACAAGGTGGGCGAGAACCAGATCGGCCCGCCGACACGTCGGTGCGAGAGCGACGAGCTGGACGGCGACCCAGCAGCACGGCGGGAATGCTGCGTACGGCGCTCGGGTTGGCCCGGCCATGACCGATCTCACCACCCGCGCCCGCACCCTGCTCGACCTCCACACCGCGCCGGAGATCCTCGTCCTCGCGAACGTCTGGGACGTCGTCTCCGCCCGCACCGTCGCCGCCACGCCGGGCGTGCAGGCGCTCGCCACCGCCAGCCACTCGATCGCGGCGACGTTCGGCTACGAGGACGGCGAGAACATCCCCCTGGCGCTGCACCTCGACATGGTCCGGCGCATCGTCGAGGCCGTCGACCTGCCGGTGTCCATGGACCTCGAGGCCGGCTACGGCGACGCCGGGGCCACGGCGCGCCGGGCGATCGAGGTCGGGGTCGTCGGGGGCAACCTCGAGGACCGGATGAACCCGCTCGACGAGGCCGTGGCCGCCGTCGAGGCCGTGCTCGCCGCTGGTCGCGAGGCCGGCATCGACTTCGTCCTGAACGCCCGGACCGACGCAGTCGTCCGGGCGGGCGGCGCCCCGCGCGCCCAGGTGCTCGAGGAGGCGATCCGCCGCGGGACAGGCATTCCTCGAGGCCGGCGCGCCCGTCGTCTTCGTCCCGGGGCTGGTCGACCCCGACGAGATCCGCACGGTCGCCGAAGCGCTGGGCCCGCAGCGCCTCACGGTGATCAGCGTCCCCGGCGTCTCCCGTCCGACGAGCGAGCTGCAGCAGCTCGGCGTCGCCCGCGTCTCCACCGGTCCCTTCACCCAGCGCGTCGCGCTCACGGCGCTCCAGGACGCCGCGGCCGCGGTGGTCGGCGGCGGGACGCTGCCCGCCGGGACCCGCGCGCTCAACTGAGCTGCGGCGTGGCGCCGACCCGAGCCCCACGGGTGCGTCAGTCGGCGAGCACGACCACCAGCGGTGGCCGCGCCTGCTCCGCCCGGTCGCGGAGCAACCCCAGCAGCATCGCCCAGCGCTCGGGCCGGGCCCGGGCGTAGACCCACCAGCGCGCGAGGACCAGAGCCGTCGGAACCATGCGGTCGCCGAGGACCTCGTCGAGGGCGTCCAGGTTCCGTCCGAACCATCCCGGCAGCTCCAGCGCGACCGCCAACCCGTCCCACAGCTCGCCGCTCGTCCGCGCCGCGGGGACGACGACAGCGCTCCAGCCCGCCTCCCGGAGCTCGGCCGCGACCGCCCCGGCCGGAGCGGGCACCCGGTGCACGCCGCCCGCCGGCCAACGCCGCCCGGGCTCGGCCGGCGGAGTCACGTCGCCACCCGGACGAACGTGGCGTAGTGGTCGGCGGTGTAGAAGACGACCCGGTCGTCGTCGCCGGTGACGACCCGGCGTGGGCCGCGGTCGCGCTCGCCCGGCGTGACCACCGTGTACTCGCGGTACCAACCACGGGCGTGGGCGGGGAGCACCCGCTGGTAGTTGCCGAACGTGGCGCCGTCCTGGCTGTACGGGAACGGTCCCCCGGCCTCGATCAGCGCGACCGTCTGCTGCGCCTCGCGCGGCAGGGTCGACAGGGTGACGACGCGCAGCCCCGACTCCGGGTCGCGCATGGTCCTGGCCGACGAGGCAGGAGCCGTCGGGCGCGCCGTACGACTCGTCGTCGCAGCGCCCGCCGATGCGCCGGATCCGGGCGGCGTCGCGTCCCCGGTGCCGTCGGGTTGCAGCAGCCCGACCAGCACCGCGACGAGCAGCACCACGACGACGGCGACCGCGCCGGCGGCGACCCTCGGGCCGCGGGTGCGCGACGCCGGCCGGGCGCCGGGCGCGCTCACGCGCCGTCGAGCGCGAGGGAGCGCAGGGCGTAGCCGGCCAGGGCCGGGTCGTCGGCCCAGGCCTGGCGCAGGCGGTCCTTCAGCGCCCGGGCGGCGGCCTGGGGGTCGTCCGCCTCGGTGATCGCCCGGACGACGACGACCCGCCGGGCCCCGGCCCCGAGCACCGCGTCGAGGGTGCCGAGGTCGATCCCGCCGACCGCGAACCACGGCTTGGCCGTGACGTCACCGACCGGTGCCACCGTCGCCGCGTGCCGGACCAGGTCGAGACCGACGGGTTCGCGGTCGGGCTCGCTCGGGGTCGCGTGCACGGGACCGACGCTGACGTAGTCGACGGACGCGTCGGCGAGGGCCGCGTCCGCCTCGGCCGTCGTGCTGGCCGAGCGGCCGACGAGCGCCCAGTCGTGGAGCCGGCGTCGAGCCTTCTTCGCGGAGCCGTCGTCGTGACCGAGGTGGAGCACGTCGGCGGCGAAGGCCTGGGCGACCTTGGCCGAACCGAGCACGCCGACGATCCCCTGCGAGGCCGCGGCGGCCGTCCGGGCCACGTCGAGCGCGGTCAGCTCGGCCTCGCGCGACAGGCCGGGGTGGCGGATCTGCACGACGTCCACCCCGCCCGCGAACGCCGCGCCCAGGAACGCGGCCAGGTCGCCCTGCTCCTCGCGGGCGTCGGTGCAGAGGTAGAGGCGCGCCGTGCGGAACCGGTGCGCGAGGCTCGTCAGGACGGTCATGCCGCCATCCTCTCCTCGACCAGAGGTGCGACCTGCGTCCCGACGAGCGCGATCGAGCGCCCGGTCCCGGCGTGGCCGACGCGCGCGGCGTGCAGCTCGAAGCGCTGCAGCCCGACGGCCCTCGTGAGCGCGACGATCGTGTCGGCACGGTGGTGCTCCCCCACGCCGTCGTCGGACCACCCCACCTGCTCGGCGAGGACCGCCCCCTCGACGCCCTCGCGCAGCCGCTGCCCGGGCGAGACCCCCGGTCCGGCCACGTCGGCGAACGTCGTGATCCCCGGGTCCATGCGCTGATCCTCCCGTACGCGCACCAGCGTCGGGACCGGTCCGGGCGCCGGCGTCGGACCGGGCATCGGGGTCGTCTCCCCGGCGCGTCAGCCGCGAGACCTCACCGGTCCGCTCCTAGACTCACCGTCCAGCGCGTACGGACGACGGCGCGGCCTCGTGCCGCGGCCGGGTGGGAGCAGGCGTGGCCATGACCAGCACCTTCGGCTCGCGGGGGCCCGGTCCTCGCGGTCCGGTGGGCGACCCCCTCGTGGGGCGGGTGCTCGACGGCCGCTACGAGATCACCGAGCGCCTCGCCCGTGGCGGGATGGCCACCGTCTACCGCGGCACCGACACCCGGCTGACCCGGACGGTCGCCGTCAAGGTGATGCACGTCGGGCTGGGCGACGACCACGAGTTCGCCCGCAAGTTCGACCGCGAGGCGCGGGCCGCGGCGCGGCTGTCGCACCCCAACGTCGTCTCCGTCTTCGACCAGGGTGCCGACGCGATGGACGGCAACGTTGTCCGGCCCTACATCGTCATGGAGTACGTCGAGGGCCGGACGCTGCGCGACGTCGTCAACGCCCACGCCCCCCTCGACCCGGCCGACGCCCTGGCGGTCCTCGAGCCGGTCGTCGCCGCCCTGGCCGCGGCCCACGACGCCGGCCTGGTGCACCGCGACGTCAAGCCCGAGAACGTCCTGCTCGGCGACCGCGGGCTGGTCAAGGTCGCCGACTTCGGCCTGGCCAAGGCGATCAGCTCGCAGACCCAGACCGCCACCGCCGGCCTGCTCATCGGCACCGTCTCCTACCTGCCGCCCGAGCTCGTCACCACCGGTCAGGCCGATGCGCGCAGCGACGTCTACAGCGCCGGGGTGGTCCTCTTCGAGCTCCTGACCGGACGCAAGCCGCACTGCGGCGACACCCCGATCCAGGTGGCGTACGCCCACGTCCACCACGACGTCCCGCCGCCGTCGCTGCACGCACCCCGAGGCACGGTCCCGCCCTACCTCGACGCCCTCGTCGCGCGGGCCACCGCCCGGGACCCGGCGCTGCGCCCGCCCGACGGCCGCGTCCTGCTCACCCAGGTCCGACGGGTCCGCGCCGCGCTGCGCGAGGGCCTGGCCGACGACCCCGACCTCACCCAGGACCTGACGCCGACCGCCGCCGCGGTGCGCGAGGCTGCACCCGACCCCGGTACCGCGCCCACCCAGGTCGTCGGCGAAGGAGCCGGCCTGCGGGCGGGCCTCCTGGCCGACCTGCAGTCGACGCAGCACCTCGCGCCCGTCGCCGGGGCCCGGCCCGGCCCTGGCTTCGCACCGCCGCGCGACGAGCCGACCGACCCGTACGGGCGCCCGGTCTACGCCGCACCGGCCGCCGACCACGCCGCGTACGCGCCGCCGACCCTGCGCGACGCCCCGCCGCCGGCCGTGAACGGCCACGACCCGCGCGTCCGCGTCCCACGCACGGAGCACTCGGTCCGTCTCGCCGCCCGCCGGGAGCGCGAGGCCCGGCGCCGGCGCCGCGGCTGGCTCGCCCTCATCCTGGTGCTGCTGCTGACGACCGTCGCGGCGGCGACCGGCTGGTACCTCACCGAGGGCCGCTTCACGAGCGCACCGGCGCTGTCCACCCTGAGCCGTACCGATGCCGCCGCCGTCGCCGACGGGGCCGACCTGCAGGTGGACTTCAGCGAGGGGTTCAGCGAGACGGTCCCGGTCGGCGAGGTCGTCTCGACCGAGCCGCCCGCCGGTGCCCGGGTCCGCAAGGGGACCCGCATCGAGGCGGTCCTCTCGCGCGGTCCGGAACGGTTCCCGATGCCGACCGTGGTCGGCCTCGCCCAGGACGCCGCGACGACCACGCTGCAGACCGCGAACCTCAAGGTCGGCAAGCTCAGCACCCGCTGGAGCGACAGCGTCGCCAAGGGCGTCGTGCTCGATGCCGGGCAGTCCCCCGGCGCCTCGCTCAAGCGCGACACCGCGGTCGCCCTCGTCGTCAGCGGCGGCCCGAAGCCCGTCACGATCACCGACTGGAGCGGCAAGGACGCGGGCGACGCGGTCGCGGCCATGAAGAAGGCCGGCCTCGACGTCACGGTCACCCAGGCGCACTCCGACGAGGTCGACGCCGGCGACGTGATCAGCCAGGACCCGTCGTCGGGCAGCGTCGCCAAGGGCACGCCGGTGGCCGTCGTGGAGTCCCAGGGCCCGGTCCTGGTGACCGTGCCCAACGTCCGCGCCCGGCGGACGGGAACGGCGGAGGCCCAGCTTGAGGCCGCAGGGTTCAAGACCCGGACCGCGCACGCCACCGACTACATCGGACTCGGCCTGGTCGCCCGGACGTCACCCGCGGCGGGGCAGCAGATCCGGAAAGGTTCGACCGTCACGCTGTTCCTGCTGTGAGACGGGTCTTCGTCGGCGACCAGATCGGCGTGGGTTCGCAGCTCTCCACCGGCGTCGTAGCGTCTCGTGACGACCAGGAGGGGGGTCTGCGCGCGGAACGATCCTGGCTTCAGGGGGCCGCGACCGGACAGGCCTGGCCGTGGCGGTGCGTACCGTCCTGCGCGTCCGCGATCGGCGCCGCGGGCACGGGCTCACCGGCCGGCAGGCTGAAGCGGAACTCCGAGCCGACCCCCTGCTCGCTCGTCACCCAGATCCGGCCGCCGTGCAGCGCCACGATGTCGCGGCAGATCGCCAGGCCCAGGCCCGTCCCGCCCTGCTGGCGGGCGTCGGAGGCGTCCACCTGCTGGTAGCGGTCGAAGATGACGGCCTGCTTGGCCGCGGGGATGCCGCGGCCGTGGTCGGCGACCCAGAGCTCCACCATTCCGTCCACCGGGGTGGCGCCGACGCGCACCTGCGCGCCGGCCGGGGAGAACTTGATGGCGTTGCCGACCAGGTTCGCCAGGACCTGGACCACCCGGTCGGCGTCGGCCAGCACAGTGCCCGCGGACGCGTCGGTGACGACCTCGACGCCGGCGCTGGCGGCCTGCCCGCCCATCTCGAACGCGGCCCTCTCCACCAGCGACGCCGCGGGCTCGGGTGCGACGTCGAGGCGGACGTGGCCGGACTCGAGACGGTCGGCGTCGAGGATGTCGTTGATCAGCCGCGACAGCCGGTCGGTGCTCTCCACCGCGATCCGGACCATCCGTGCGGCCGCCGGCGCGAGCTCGCCGGTGACGCCGCCGTCCAGCAGGGTGAGCGCGCCGCGGATCGAGGTGAGCGGCGTACGGACCTCGTGGCTGATCACCGAGGTGAACTCGTCCTTCATCCGCTCGAGCGCGCGCTGGGCGCTCGCGTCGCGGAAGACCATGATCATCCCCGTCGGAGAGCGGTGGTCGATGGGACCGACCGAGACGTCCACCGGCACTGGCGAGGCGTCGGCCCGGCGCAGGGTCGCCGCCGCCTGGACCACCGACGTCGTCGACCCAAGCGCGTCCAGCAGCCGGGCGCTCCCGGGGTCGTCGTGGTGCACGAGCCCGGCCAGCGGCCGGAGCACCAGCGCCGCGCGCGGGTAGCCGAGCAGGACGGCGGCGGGGTCGTTCGCGTAGGCCACGCAGCCGCGGCGGTCGACCACGAGGATCGCGTCCACGACGGCGTCGGCCATCTGCTCGACCCGGGCGGAGTGGCGTCCGAGCCGCGCGTTGAGCCGGCTCAGGTCGGCCACGAGCCACGTCTGCCGGCCCAGGAAAACGAGGGCGACCGCCGCGACCACCGCGGCGACGGCGCGGTCCTCGAGCACGGCCGGCCGGGTCAGGACCACCGTCGCGATGCCGACGAGCGCGCTGCCCACCAGCACCCAGGGCAGGACGCGGCCCCGGTCGACCGTCCCACCCACCACGTCCGGACCGGGTTCCGCCGGCCGGATCAGCGCGGCGAGGCCGAGCAGCAGGTAGGCGTAGTTCCAGGTGAGGTCGAGCGGCGTGCCGGAGACGTACGTCCCGCGGGCGACCTCGACGCCGTAGCCGAGGTCACCCAGCGCGTAGACCGCGAGCGCGCCGACCACCAGGCCGAGCGGGAGCGCCGCCCGGCGCGGGGCGCGCAGGACGACCGCGACCGCCACGAAGAGCACGGCGACGTCGGAGGTCGGGTAGGCCAGGGCGACGAGCTGCTCCTGCCACCGGCCGGGGTCGGGACGGAACAGCCCCGAGGCGGCCACCGCGAACAGCAGCGCCCCGCCCACCACGAACCCGTCGAGGACCGCGCGCAGCCGGTCGGCCCGGCGCCAGGACGCGACCGGGAAGGACGCGGCACCCGCCACGACGAAAGGCGTGCCGACCAGGAAGAAGACGTCGTCCAGCCCGACCAGCGCGACCGCGTCGGACAGCGCGCGACGCACCCACCAGATGGTCTCGGCCACCGCCCAGCAGCCCACGCCGGTGGCCAGCAGGCCCCAGGCCAGGCGCGTACGGGTACGGGTCCGGACGGCGTTGCGGGCGAGGGCCACGGTGGCCAGCGCGGCGAGCGGGCCGCTGATGGCGTTGGCCGTCGCCGTGCGCAGGGTGGCCGTCCCGGCCAGGCCGGTGAGGACGACGAGCAGGTACAGCGCGACCAGGACGGCGCCGACCAGCGCCGTCGTGAGCAGGCGTCCCGACGGCGGTCGTCGCGACCACGTCCCCCCGAGCCTCGTGGAGAGGCTTCGCATCTCGGGCGTCCTCCTGCGGGCCGGCTCGACGGATGTGGCCGCAGCCTACGGGGCGCGGGGTGTCGCCGTGCGCTTCTTGCTGAACGCGTACGAACGTGTCCTCAGGACGGGTTCCGCAGGCGCCGGTTCAGAAGGTGCGGAGCTCTCCGCCGCGCAGGTCGACCATCGAGGTCGGCGTCATGGCCTTGAGTCGACCGGTCACGAGGCCGTGGCCGCGCTCGTTCAGCAGGCCCTCGTGGATACCGAAGCCCTCGGTCGCGGCGACCGCGCGGGTGAAGTCGATCGTCTCGCGCAGCGCACCCCAGGGCCCGTAGAGCGGGACGGCGACGATGTCGACCCCGCCGGGCGCGACCGCGTACGAGTCGCCCGGGTGGAAGAACGTCGGCTCGCCCTCGGAGCGCAGCACGAAGCCGACGTTGCCGATGCGCGGGATGTCGGGGTGGATCACGGCGTGCGAGCCGCCGACCGCGGTGACCAGCACGTCGCCGACCGCGGTCTGGTCGTCCGGCGCCAGGCCGACCGCGCCGGGGAGCGCGGGCAGGTCCCCCGCCTCGCTCGCGGCGAGGATCGACGGCTCCACGACCAGGCGGACGCCCGGGTTCGCGGCCAGCAGGGCGGGCAGCGTCTCGGGGTCGAGGTGGTCGGCGTGCTGGTGGGTGACGAGGACGGCGTCGAGGTCGGTCAGACCCTGCCAGGCGTCGGAGAAGTTGCCCGGGTCGAGGAGGATGCGGGCCCCGTCGGTCTGGACGAGGACGGCGGAGTGACCGAGGTGCGCGAGCTGCATGGGGCCACGGTAGTGGGAGGGCTGCGCGCCTCCTCGGCCCCGTCGGAGGGCGCAGTAGCGTGTCGCCCCGGCAGCAGTGCGGAGGAGGTCCGGCGACGTGAGCCAACCGTCGAGCATCACGACCCTGCCCAAGACGAACCTGCGCGACCGGGTGTCCCAGGCGCTGCGCTCGGCGATCGTCTCCGGCGAGATGGAGCCCGGCGTCGTCTACTCCGCGCCCTCGCTCGCGGCCCGCTTCGGGGTGTCGGCGACACCCGTACGGGAGGCGATGCTCGACCTCGTCCGCGAGGGTTCGGTCTCGATCGTGCCGAACAAGGGCTTTCGCGTCTCCGAGGTCGACGACGCCGCCCTCGACCAGGTCGCCCGGATCCGCCAGCTCCTCGAGCCGCCCGTGGTCGGCCGCGTCACGCCGCTCGTCCCGGTCGAGGACCTCCCGGGGCTGCGCCGGATGGCGCAGGACATCGTGGACGAGGCGGCCGCGGGCGACCTCGTGGCCTACACGCAGGCCGACCGCGAGTTCCACCTGCGCCTGCTCTCCTACGACGGCAACCCGCGCCTGGTCGACCTCGTCGCCGAGCTGCGCGGCCAGACCCGCCTGCTGGGCCTGACCGGCCTGCTCGAGAGCGGCGTCCTCGCCGAGAACGCCCGGGAGCACCTGCTGCTCGTCGACCTGGTCGAGGCGCGCGACGCGGCCGGTGCCGAGGCGCTCATGCACACCCACATCGGCCGGGTGCGGACGACCTGGGCGGCTCCGGCGCGGGAACGGGGACGTTCCGACCGCGACTGACCGACCAGGAGCTCCCCGTCCTCCGGCGAGGAGCCGTCAGTCGAGCGACACGACGGTGGCGTCGGGGTCCACGTCGGCGAGGTCGGCCAGGCGGCCGAGGCTGAGCGGGGTCGCGACGGTGCGCTTCTGGGTGGGGTGCAGGTCCGAGACCGCGAGCGGGCGCCTCTCGTGCTCGGCGGCCAGCAGCGCGGTGGCGAAGCCGCAGACGCGCCCCTGGCACCAGCCCATCCCGGTCCGGGTGAGCAGCTTGGCCGTCCGGGCGTCGCCGCCGCCGAGCTCGTCGCGGGCCCGCACGACCGTCTCGACGTCGACCTCCTCGCAACGGCAGACCAGCGTGCGCGGCGTGAGCCAGCTCGACCACGCGGCGGGCACGGGGTGGGCCCGGTGCATCGCCGTCGCGAACGCCCGGCCCCGGCTGATCCCGCGCTGGAGGCGGCGGACCCGGTTCGGTGCGACGGCGCGCCCGGCGTCACCGGCGGCACGCAGGCCGGCGAGCTCGCCCTCGAGCAGCGCGAGCGCCGCACCACCGACACCGGTCGCCTCCCCCGCGACCAGGACCCCGGGCGTGCTGCTGCGCTGCTCGTCGTCGACGACGGCCACCAACGAGCCGTCGGTGTCGACGCGGGTCTCGGCACCCACGGCCGTGACGAGCTCGAGCGACGGGGTGAAGCCCCACCCCAGCGCGACCAGGTCGACCGCGGCCGTACGCTCCGTGCCCGGCACGACCCGGCCGCTCGCGTCCACCCGCGCCGTCGTCACCGACTCGACCGCGGCGGTCCCGCCGATCGCGACGACGACCGTCCGCTGCCGGTAGGCGATGCGGTGGGCGAGCATCGTGCGGGCGTACCCGACGCCGTCGAGCGCCTTGCCGGGGCTCTGCACCGCGCCCCCCAGCTGGCGGACCCAGCCGGTCAGCGCGTTCGCCTCGCAGATCCCGAGGACCTCCGCACCCGCCCCGGCGAGCCCGGCCGCGACCGGCAGCAGGAACGGGCCCGTCCCGGCCACCACGGCCCGACGCCCGGCCAGCGAGCCGTGCCCCTTGAGCAGGGCCTGCACCCCGCCCGCGGCCATGACGCCCGGCAGGTCCCAGCCCGGCACCGGCAGCTGCCGGTCGTAGCCGCCCGGGCACAGCACGAGGGCGTCCGCGACGACCTCGTCGGGGAGACGGTCGTCGGGCCCGAGGGTCGAGCCGGGGCGCCGCTCGACCACCGGCGACAGCCGCAGGCGCCAACCGGCGCCGGCGCGTTCGACGAACCACACCTGCGCACCGGCGACGTACGTGATCCGCCCGGCCTCGCGGAGGGCGTCGAAGCGCTCGCGGAGGTCGACGTAGACCGTCCAGTCGTGCTGGCCCGCGGGGTGCGCGGGCAGCGCGTCGGGGTCCGCGCCGGCCTCGGCCTGCTCGTCGGCGTGGCGCCAGTACTGCCCGCCCGGCTGCCGTCCGGCGTCGACGACCACGACCGACAGCCCGTGCGCGGCGGCCGCCACCGCGGCGGCGAGCCCGGCCGGACCGGCGCCGACGACAGCGAGGTCAGGCGTCGGGGTGCTCACGTCCAGGCCTCGGGGGCCCCGGACCGCAGGCGCATGCCGGGCTCGACCGGGACCAGGCAGGCGCGCTGGTCGGGGCGGCCGTCGACCTCGATGAGGCAGTCGAAGCAGACGCCGATCCCGCAGAACAGGCCGCGCGGGCGGCCGCGGCGGCGGGTCGTCCGCCAGGAGCGCACGCCGGCGTCGGTCAGCGCGGCGCCGACGCTCTGACCGGGACGCGCGGTCAGCGGCCGGCCGTCGAGCTCGAAGGGGACCACCGGAGCGGTCGGGTCAGCGGGCACGGGCCAGCTCCTCGGGCGCAGCGGTGGACGCGCTGGTGGTCGCGACGTCGAAGCGTTCGGGCCGGAAGGGGTGCAGGTCGATCGCCGGCGCCTGCCCGGTCAGGGCCTGGGCGAGCAGCGAACCCGTGCCGACGGACAGACCGATGCCCGCACCCTCGTGGCCGCAGGCGTGCCACAGGCCCGGGCGCGCGCGGGTCGGGCCCGACGACGGGGAGGTGGTCGGGGCAGTAGGGCCGGAAGCCGGCGTACGCGCGGATCAGCGACGCCTCGCGGAGCACCGGGAACAGCGCCACGGCGGCCGCGGCCAGCCGGGCCAGCACCGGGAGCGACGGCGTACGGTCGAAGCCGACGCGCTCGCGGGAGGCGCCGACGAGGATGGTCCCGCTCGGGGTGCCCTCGACCACGGGCGAGGTCTGCAGCGCCTCGTCAGAGCTCGCGACGTCGGCGACGTAGCCCGCGCCGTAGACCTTGTGGCGCACGAGCGGCGGCAGCGGCTGGGTGACGAGCACGAACCCGCGCCGCGGCAGCACCGGCAGCTCGACGCCGGCGAGGCGGGCGACCTCGCCGGACCAGGTCCCGGCGGCGTTCAGCACGGCGGGGGCGCTGACGTCGCCCCGGGCCGTCCGGACGCCGACGACCCGGTCGCCGTCGCGCAGCACGCCGGTGACGGCCTCGCCCGTCACGACCGTCGCGCCGAGGTCGCGGGCCAGGCGGAGCAGGTGCGCGGTGAGCAGCATCGGCTGGACCTGGGCGTCCTGGGGGTAGAAGACGCCGCCGGCGACGTCGCGGCTGAGGTGCGGCTCGTACGCCGGGAGCTCGTCGGCCGGCACGCTCACCGTCTCGATGCCCGCCGCGCGCTGGTGGACCGCGAACGCCCCGAGGGCCGCGAGCCCCGCGGCGCTGTCGCCGACGACCAGGCCGCCCTTGGCCTCGTACTCCCAGCGGGAACCGTACCCGTCGAGGTCGGTGGTCCACACCCGGTGCGAGAGCAGGGCGAGCTCGAGCTCGGGGCCGGGTTCCTTGTCGGAGAGCAGGAGGTTGCCCTCCCCCGCGCTGCTGGTCCCACCGGCCACCGGCCCGCGGTCCACGACGACGACCCGGAGCCCGGCGCGCGCGGCGAAGTACGCGCACGCGGCCCCGACCGCCCCCGCCCCGACGACGACGAGGTCCGCCGTCCGCGGAACGGTTCCGCTCACCGCTGCGCCTCCGCCTGCCCGAGGTTTTTCACGTTCACGTGAAAAACCCGCGCTACCCACGGCAGATCTGCTGGGTGCAGCACCAGTTTTTCACGTGAACGTGAAAAACCTGCAGCGAGGAAACCAGCCCGGGTCACAGGGTGAACCCGGCGGGGAAGGGGTCGGTCGGGTCGAGGAGGTACTGGCCCATGCCCGTCACCCAGGCGCGGCCGGTGATGCTCGGCAGGACGGCCGGCAGGTCGCCGACGGTGGTCTCGCCGAGCAGCCGGCCCGTGAACCGCGACCCGATGAACGACTCGTTCGTCGAGCTCGTCGCCGATCGCCAGCTCGCCACGTGCGTGCAGCTGAGCCATCCGGCCGCAGGTGCCAGTGCCGCAGGGCGAGCGGTCGAACCAGCCCGGGTAGATCGCCATCGCGTGCCGCGAGTGCTTCGCGTCCGAGCCGGGTGCGGCCAGGTAGACGTGGTGGCAGCCGTTGATGTCGGCCTGCAGCGGGTGCACCGGCCGGTCCTGCTCGTCGATCGCCGCCATGATCGACAGGCCGGCGTCGAGCAGCCGGTTCTTGGCCGCGTGCTCGAACGGCAGCCCGAGCGCCGCGAGCTGCACGACGGCGTAGAAGTTGCCGCCGTACGCGATGTCGTACGTGACGTCGCCGTAGCCGGGCACGGAGACGACCCGGTCCAGCCCGAGGCTGAACGACGGCACCATCTCCAGCGTCACCGAGGTCGCGTGACCGTCGGTCACGGCGACCTGGGCCACGACGAGCCCGGCGGGCACCTCGAGCCGGATCGTCGTGACCGGCTCGACGACCGGCACCATGCCGGTCTCGACCAGCACGGTCGCGACGCCCATGGTCCCGTGGCCGCACATCGGCAGCAGGCCGGAGACCTCGATGAACAGCACGCCCCAGTCGGCGTCGGGCCGGGTCGGCGGCTGCAGGATCGCCCCGCTCATCGAACCGTGCCCCCGCGGCTCGCACATGAGCAGCGTGCGCAGGTCGTCGCTGTTCTCCATGAACCACAGCCGCCGCTCGGCCATGCTCGCGCCCGGGATGACGCCCACGCCGCCGGTGATCACACGGGTCGGCATGCCCTCGGTGTGCGAGTCGACCGCGGAGAACACGCGGCTCGCCCTCACCCCGCCGCTCCCGGGACGAGGACGCCGTCCACCCGCTGCGGCAGGTCGGCGCCGTCGCGCAGCTCGGCGGGCAGCAGCGCCTCCGGGAACCCCTGGAACGCGACCGGCCGCAGGAACCGGGTGATCGCCGCGGTCCCCACCGACGTGGTCGAGGGCGCGGTCGTCGCCGGGTACGGCCCGCCGTGCTGCTGGGCGTACGTCACGCTGACGCCGGTCGGCCAGGCGTTCCAGAGCAGCCGGCCGGCCTTGGTCGCGAGCACCGCGACGAGCTCGTCGAGCCCGTCCGCGCCGGCGACGTCGGACTCCTCGCCGACCACGGTCGCCGTCAGCTGCCCGTCGATCGCCTGCGCGAGCGCGAGCAGGTCAGCCTCCCCCGCGTACGTCGCCACGAGCAGCGTCGGCCCGAAGCACTCGCGGAACAGCAGCTCGAGGTCGGCGAGCAGGGTGGCCACGTCGACGCGCAGCACCGTCGGGGCGGGCGTGCCGTCCGCGGCGTCCTGGCCGCGCACCAGCACCTCGACGCCGGCGACGCCCTCGAGCTCGTGGCGGACCTGCTGGTGCCCGGAGACCATCCGCTCCGACAGCATCGGGGCCGGCCCGGGGAGCTCGGCGGTCCGCAGCCCCTCGAGCACCGGCGGACCCTCCGGCACGACGAGCACGCCCGGCTTGGTGCAGAACTGACCGGCGCCCGTCGTGAACGACGCCACCGCCTGCGTCGCGATCTCGGGACCGCGGGCCTCGGCGGCGGCGCGGGTGACGAAGACCGGGTTGACGCTGCCGAGCTCGCCGAAGAACGGGATCGGTACGGGCCGGGACACGGCGAGGTCGAACAGGGCCCGGCCACCGGCCGTGGAGCCCGTGAACGCCCCCGCCTGCACACCCGGGTCGGTCAGCGCGGCCCGGCCGGCCTCGTCGCCGACGACGAGCGTGAGCAGGTCGTCGGGCGCACCGGCGTCCGCGAGCGCCGTCCGGACGACGTCCGCGGTGGCCGCCGAGAGCGCGAGGTGGCCGGGGTGCGCCTTGAGCAGCACCGGGCAGCCCGAGGCCAGCGCGGACGCGGTGTCGCCACCCGCGACGCTGAACGCGAACGGGAAGTTGCCCGCCGCGAACACCACGACCGGACCGACCGGGACCTGCGTCCGCCGCAGGTCCGGCCGCGGTGCGCCCATCGGCCAGTCCGGGTCCGCGTGGTCGACGCGGACGTCCAGGTAGCCGCCGTCGCGCAGCTCGCGACCGAAGAGCCGCAGCTGGAACGTGGTGCGCACCAGCTCGCCGCGCAGCCGGCCCTCGGCCAGGTGCGACTCCGCGACGGCGAGCGGGACGAGGTCGTCGCCCGCCGCGTCGAGGGCGTCCGCGACCGCGTCGAGCACGTCGGCGCGGCGCGTACGGCTGGTCGCGGCCCAGACCCGCCCCGCGGCCACGGCCGCGGCGACGAGCTCGGGGACGGAGACCGGATCGGTCTCGGGGGGGATCGAGACCGACCCGGCGATCGGGGAGGTGCTGGTGTGCGTGCTCACGCGACTACTTGTAGCCCTTGGCCAGGACGGCCTCGGTGTCGGTCGCCACGCGGTCGTGCACGGCGGTCGGCAGCGGGCCGCGCGGCGGGCGGCAGACGCCGCCCTTGCGACCGGCGACGTCCATCGAGAGCTTGATCGCCTGGACGAACTCGGTACGCGAGTCCCAGCGCAGCAGCGGGTGCAGGTCGCGGTAGATCGGCAGCGCCTTGGCGATGTCGGCCGGGTCGCCCGAGGTGACCAGGTGGTAGAGCTCGACGGTCGACTGCGGGACCGCGTTCGGGTAGCCCGCGACCCAGCCGACGGCGCCGGCGAGGCCGAGCTCGAGCAGCACGTCGTCGGAGCCGACGATCAGGTCGAGGTCGGGGGCGAGCTCGGCGATCTCGTACGCGCGGCGCACGTCGCCGGTGAACTCCTTCACCGCGACGATCAGGCCCTCGGCGTGCAGCTGGGCGAGCACCGACGGCGTCAGGTCGACCTTGGTGTCGTACGGGTTGTTGTAGGCCACGACCGGCAGCCCGACCTTCGCCGCGGCGCGGTAGTGCGCGAGGACGGTGTCGGCGTCGGCGCGGTAGGTGTTCGGCGGCAGCAGCAGCACCGAACCCGCCCCGGCCTCCTGCGCCTGCTCGATCCAGCGGACGCTCTGCAGGGTGCCGTACGCCCCGCAGCCGGCCATCACGCCGAAGCCCTCGGGCGAGGCCTCGACGGCCGTGCGCACGACCTGGGCGCGCTCGTCGTCGGACAGCGTCTGGTACTCCCCCAGCGAGCCGTTCGGCGCGACGCCGTGGGTGCCGTTCGCGGCGAGCCAGGCGACGTGCTCGGCGTACGCGTCGTGGTCGACGCTCAGGTCCTCGTGAAAGGGCAGCGCGGTGGCGGTGAAGATGCCGCGCCAGGCGGCGGGGTCGTGACGGGTGCTGGCGGCCATGGGGACCATCCTCTCTCGGTAAGGAGTACCATATGCAATTGCACTAAACCCTCGCAACCGCGGCCAGAGGATCGATCGGCGCCCCCGCGTCGTTGAGACCGGTGCGGGCTGGAAGAGTCGTGCGTACCCGGCCCGCACGGCGACGACGCCCCCTCCCCCGACACCGCGCCGAACCCCCCGAGGACCCCCCGTGATCCTGTCCGAGCACAGCCTGCCCCTGCGTGCCTGGCGCACGCTCGCCGTCTCCGTCGCCGCCCTGCTGGTGTGGGACGTGGCCGTCACCGTGCTCTACCTGAACGACACGACCCACTTCGAGGCCATCGACATCCAGTTCACCCTCTTCGGCACGGCCATCGCGCTGTTCGTGGGGTTCATGGTCAACGCGGCGTACGGGCGCTGGTGGGAGGCCCGGACGCTGTGGGGCCAGGTCGTGAACTCCTCGCGGAGCCTCGCCCGGCAGGCGGCGGTCCTGCTCGACGAGGACGCGCCCGGGGCCCGTCGCGGGCTCGCGGCGCAGGTCGTGCGCAACCAGGTCGCGTACGTCCACGTGCTCCGGACCGCGCTCCGCGGCCAGCCGCTGCCGGACGAGGCGGAGCGCTTCCTCCGCGCCGACACCCTGGACCGGGTCAAGACGGCGGTCAACAAGCCGACCTCGATCCTGCTCGACAGCGACCACCTCGTCACCGAGGCGCAGCGCCGCGGCATGGTCGGCGAGCTGGCCCGCCTGGAGCTCGAGACGTCCTTCGTCGCGCTGACCGACGCCCAGGGCGGCCTGGAGCGGATCAAGAACACGCCGCTGCCCGTGCAGCACCGCTTCCTGCCGCGCTTCTTCTCGCGCGCGTTCTGCCTGATCCTGCCGTTCGCGGTGGTGGCGGACCTCGGCTGGCTGACGCCGCTCGGGAGCGGGCTCGTCGGGCTGATGTTCCTCATGGCCGTGCAGATCGGCGACCAGCTCGCGAACCCCTTCGCCGACGACGTCTACGACGTCCCGATGACCGCCATCACCCGCACGATCGAGATCGACCTGACCCAGATGCTCGGGGAGGAGCCCCCGAAGGCCGTCGCCGCGGTCGAGGAGGTCCTGTACTGACATCCGTACGGAGCGTCCCGGCCGCGACCGGGTCGGACCGTGGACACCGCTCGTCGCGGGCCCTAGATTCGCCGGCGGGGGCCAGACGGTCTGGCCGACGAGGAGCAGTCATGGTCAAGGCCATCGAGAACGACCTCCACAAGCTGAACGGCATCGGGCCGAAGCACACCGAGATGCTCGAGGGCATCGGGGTCGACTCGATCAAGGAGCTCAGCCACCGCAACGCGGCCTCGCTCACCCAGATGATCCTCGACCGTCACGGCCGGGTCATCGGCGTCTCCGAGAAGCAGGTCGCGGGCTGGATCGCCGAGGCGAAGTCTCTCCAGGGCTGAGCCTCAGGGCTGACGGCGAGGACCGACGGCGAGGTCGGTCCTGCCGCGGCTCAGCCGCGCTGGTCGGTGCGGGCGAGGACCTTGCCGAGGACCTCGCCCGCGGTCCGCGCGTCGTCGAGGGTGACGTCGAGGTGGGTGACCGCCCGGACCGTACGGGTGCCGACCGTCCCGACACGCACCCCCTCGGCCGCCGCGAGGGCGACGACCTCCGTCGCCGCCACGGCACCCGTGTCGAGCGCGACGATGTTCGTCTCGACGTCGGCCGGGTCGACGGCCCGGGGCGCGCGGGCGGCAACGGCCTCGGCCAGCGCCCGGGCCGCGGCGTGGTCGTCGGCGAGGCGCTCGACGTGGTGCTCGAGCGCGTGCAGGCCCGCCGCCGCGAGGATCCCCGCCTGCCGCCAGCCCCCGCCCAGCCGCTTGCGGTGCACCCGCGCCCGCGCGACGTCCGCGGCGCTGCCCACGAGCACCGAACCGACCGGCGCCCCCAGCCCCTTCGACAGGCAGAGGCTGACGGTGTCGAAGAGCCGGCCGTACGTCTCGAGCGGGATCCCCGTGGCGACGGCGGCGTTCGCCAGGCGGGCGCCGTCGAGGTGGAAGGCGACGCCGAGGTCGCGGCAGAGGTCGGCCGTCGCCTGCAGCTGGTCGAACGGCTGGACCGTGCCCCCGCCGAAGTTGTGCGTGTTCTCGACCGCGACGCAGGCGGTGGAGACGAGGTACGGGCCGGCGTCCGGCGAGACGATCGCCGCCACCTCGGCGACGTCGAGCCGGCCGCGACGCGACGGCCAGGTCCGCATGGTCACCCCGGTCAGCGCGCCGTGGGCGCCCATCTCGGCCCGTGCGACGTGGGCGTTCACGTCGCAGAGCACCTCGGTGCCCGGGGCGACGTGGAGCCAGACGCCCAGGACGTTCGTCAGCGACCCGGTGGCGCAGAACAGGCCGGCCTCGTGGCCGAGCAGCGCGGCCGCCCGCTCCTCGAGCGCGTGGATCGAGGGGTCCTCGTCGTAGACGTCGTCCCCCACGGGCGCGGCGGCCATCGCCGCCCGCATCGCCTCGGTCGGCCGGGTGAGGGTGTCGGAGCGCAGGTCGATCACGCCCCGAACCCTAGTCACGCCGCGTCCGAGCCCCGGTGCCGTCCATCCCCTCCCACCTCACGCCCCTCCCACCTCGTGGGAAGTGGTCGGTCCGAGGCCGTTCCGGGGCCGTTCGGCAGGTCGGAGCGACCACTTGCGGGTGGGGAGCGGACCGTACGGGGCTAGTCGCAGGAGCAGGTCCCGTTCTTCGAGCGCTCCATGAAGCAGCTGGGGCAGGGCTCGCCCCACAGCTCGCTGACGAAGGGGCCGCCGCCGACCCCGCTCTGGTACTCGGGCAGCGGCACGAACTCCTCGCCGATCTGCACGTACGTCTTGCCCGCCCACGCGACGGGGTGGTCCTCCATCGACAGGGCGACGAAGGAGCGGCTCTGCGGCAGGTAGACCTTGTCCCACTTGAGGCCCTTGAGGAGCTTGATCAGCCGGGGACGGACCTCCGGGCTCGCACCGAACTCGCGCAGCGCGCCGTCCAGCGTCTTCTGCGGGATGCGGCCGACGCCGTCGAGCTCGGCGCGCGTCCAGCGGCAGACCGGGACCGACGTGTCGCCCGCCTCGACCGCGACCACGTCCAGACCGGCGATGTGCGGGCATCCGCGCAGGTGGATGCGCTGCCCCCCGACGGTCTTGTAGAGGGTCTCGGTCTCGGTCTGCTGCACAGGCGTCTTCGTCTTGGTCACGTCCCACAGTGACACAGCGAGCGCCGTGGCGAAGATTCCTCGGACGCGGCCCGGAGCCGCGGCCGCGGCGTCAGAGCGAGACGGGGGCGTACGCCTGGACGGGGTTGTTCCGCTTGATGCGGCCCGAGGTGAGGCGCTCGGCGACCAGGAACGCGAGCTCCAGGCTCTGGTTGCGGTTGAGCCGCGGGTCGCAGAGCGTCTCGTAGCGGTTCACCAGGTCGGCCTCGACGATCTCGTCGCTGCCGCCGACGCACTCGGTGACGTCGTCGCCGGTGAGCTCGACGTGGACGCCGCCCGGCCACGTCCCGAGCTCCTCGTGGACGTCGAAGAAGCCGTTCAGCTCGTCCATGACGTCGGCGAAGGCGCGCGTCTTGTAACCGTTCTGCGTCGAGAACGTGTTGCCGTGCATCGGGTCGCAGACCCACGCCACCTGGCGCCCGCTCGCCGTCACCTTGGCGACCAGCTCGGGCAGGACGTCGCGGACCTTGCCCGCACCCATCCGGGTGATGAAGGTGATGCGGCCCTCGACGTGGTCGGGGTCGAGGCGGTCGGCCAGCTCGAGCGCGGTGTCGGCCGTCGTCGTCGGGCCGAGCTTGATCCCGATCGGGTTGCGGACGTGGCGCATGAGCTCCACGTGCGGGCCGTCGAGCTGGCGGGTCCGCTCCCCGATCCACAGGAAGTGGCCCGACGTGCCGTACGGGTGCCCGGTGCGGGAGTCGACGCGGGTGAGGGCGTGCTCGTACTCGAGCAGCAGCGCCTCGTGGCTGGAGAAGAAGTCGACGGTGCGGAACGTGTCCTCGTCGATCCCGCAGGCCACCATGAACGCCAGCGCGCGGTCGATCTCGCTGGCCAGCTGCTGGTACTGCACGCCGGCGCCCGAGCTGGCGACGAAGTCGGCGTTCCAGCTGTGGACGCTGCGCAGGTGCGCGAACCCGCCGGTGACGAAGGCGCGGGTGAGGTTCAGCGTGGCGGCGGAGGCGTTGTAGACCCCGACCAGCCGCTCGGGGTCGGGGATCCGCGAGGCCGGGGTGAAGTCGAAGCCGTTCACCGCGTCGCCGCGGTAGGCCGGCAGCGTCACCCCGCCGCGGGTCTCGTCGTCAGAGCTGCGGGGCTTGGCGTACTGCCCCGCCATCCGGCCGACCTTGACGATCGGGACCTGCGCGGCGTAGGTCAGCACGACCGCCATCGAGAGCAGGGTGCGCAGCTTGCCCTGGATGTTCTGGGCGGTGACACCGGCGAACGTCTCGGCGCAGTCGCCGCCCTGGAGGAAGAAGGCCTCCCCCGCCGCCACGCTCGCCATCTTGGAGCGCAGGTCGTCGCACTCGGCCGCGAACACCAGCGGCGGGAGGACGCGGAGGCGGTCGACGACGCCGGCCAGCGCGGCCGGGTCGGCATAGGTCGGCTGCTGCCTGGCGTCGAGGGTGTGCAGCTCCGCGAGGGAGGGCACACCCGCCTCGCTCAGCC
This sequence comes from uncultured Actinomycetota bacterium, assembly GCA_963762775.1. Classification (GTDB taxonomy): domain Bacteria; phylum Actinomycetota; class Actinomycetes; order Propionibacteriales; family Propionibacteriaceae; genus Microlunatus. Next base: position 123,980 of record CAVXMD010000010.1, on the reverse strand, counting down.
TGGCCTGGACCGTCTCGGACACCGCACAAGGGTACGGGAGCGGGCGGTACGGTTCGCCGGCCTTCCAGACGAACGGCGACCTGCGAAGGGGGGCAACGCCGGATCGCGCTCCGGTGTCTGGACGACCGGGCGAGCGAGACACGCTTTTCGTCCTGCGAGCGAGGGAGGAAGACACCGGGTCGGAGCGCGAGACGCGTCCGAGCGGAGCGAGGACAGCGGACTACGCCTGCGGGCTGACCTCGTCGAGCTCGGCGGCCTTGGCCTCCTTGGCGGCGAGCTCCTTGGCGACCGGGGCGTACAGGTCGACGTACTCCTGGCCGGAGAGCTCCATGATCGCGTACATGATCTCGTCGGTGATCGAGCGCAGCACGAAGCGGTCGGACTCCATCCCGTCGTAGCGGGAGAAGTCGAGCGGCTCGCCGAACCGCACGGTCGGGCTCACGACGCGCTTGATGATCTTGCCGGGCGGGGCGATCACGTCGGTGCCGATCACGGCGGTGGGGATCACCGGGACCTTCGCGAGCAGCGCCAGACGCGCGACCCCCGTACGGCCCTTGTAGAGCCGGCCGTCGTGGCTGCGCGTGCCCTCGGGGTAGATGCCGAAGAGCTCGCCGCGCTCGAGCACCTTGAGCCCGGCGCGCAGCGCACCCTCGCTGGCCTTGCCCCCGGTGCGGTCGATCGGGACCTGGCCGGTCCCGGCGAAGAACCGCTTCTGCGCCCAGCCCTTGACGCCCACCCCGGTGAAGTAGTCCGACTTGGCCACGAAGGTCACCCGACGGTTCAGCGCGAGCGGGGTGAAGAGCCAGTCGGCGTAGGAGAGGTGGTTGCTCGCGAGGATCGCCCCGCCCTCGGCGGGCACGTGGTCCGCGCCCTCCTCGACCGGCCGGAAGAGCTGGTCGACGACCGGGCCGAGGACGACGTGACGGAGCAGCCAGTAGACGCCGCGGCCCGGGCGGGAGCCGTCGGCGCTCTTGACGCTGAGCGTGCCCGTCGCCTCGACCGAGACGACGTCCTCGACCGGGACGACGTCTCGGGGCGGCACCGCCGGTCCGCGGCCCGCCCGGCCCGCACGGTCGCCCCGGCCGATCCTCACGCGCGGTCCCGGACGGGGGGCGGGACGGGGCGCCCGAGCCCCGGGCGCTCGAGCTCGGCGACCTCGGGGGTCCGGCCCTCCTTGAGCGCCGTCTTCACCCCGGAGGCGTAGGCCTCGACGTAGCGCTGGCCGCTCAGCGCCTGGATCGCGGCCATCACCTCGTCGGTGACGTGGCGCAGCACGTCGCGGTCGTTGCCGGCGCCGGCGTACGCGCTGAAGTCGAGCGGGTCCCCGAACCGCACGACGGTGCGGCGCCCGCTGGGCACGTGGGTGTTCTGCAGACCGACGGGGATGACGGGGACGCCGGCGCTGAGGGCGAGCCGGGCGACGCCGGTCTTGCCGCGGTAGAGCCGGCCGTCGGGCGAGCGGGTGCCCTCGGGGAAGATGCCGACGACCTGGCCGGCCCGCAGCGCGTCCAGCACGACGTCCATGCTCGACGCGCTCGCCCGGCCACCGGCCCGGTCCATGGGCAGGATGCCGACGGCGTCCAAGAACCTCGAGACCACCCACGACAGCGGGCCGCGGCTGACGAACAGCTCCGCCTTGGCGGGAAAGGTCATCCGCCGGGGCAGCATCGACGGGACCACGAGCGTGTCCCAGCCGGAGAGGTGGTTCCCGGCCACCAGCGCCCCGCCGTTCTGCGGCACGCGGTCGGCCCCGACGAGCCGGGGGCGCATGAGCACCCGGATGAGCGGCCGGAACAGCACGCCCCTGAAGAAGCTGTAGTAGGACAAGCCGACCTCCTCGCGGCTCGCGCACCGCAGGCGTACGGCGGCGCGGGCCTGCACGCACCCTAGTGGCGCGGCACCGCGCACCCAGGGAGGCGGCAGGTGGCAGCATGCCCGGATGGACGTCGCCGCGCGCCTCGCGCACGCCCCGGAGGCCGCCCGGGTCGACCCGCACGCCGCGCCGTACGCCGGCGGGCCCGAGGACGGTCCGCCCGTCCTGGTGCTGCACGGCTTCTCCGGCTCGCCGCGGTCGATGCGGCCGTGGGCCGAGCACCTCGCCGAACACGGCTTCCGGGTCGAGGCGCCGCGGCTGCCCGGGCACGGCACGAGCTGGCGCGAGCTGGACCTCACCGGCTGGCAGGACTGGTACGCCGCCGCGGAACGGGCGCTGCTCGCCCTCGCCGACGCCACCGGCCGTCCCGTCGGGGTGGGCGGGCTGTCGATGGGCGGCGCGCTGGCCCTCCGGCTCGCGCAGCGGCACCCCGACCTCGTGCGCGGGCTCGTCCTCGTGAACCCGGTGATCAACATCGTCGACCCGCGGATCCGGGTGCTGCGGGTGCTGCGCCTGCTGACGCCCTCGCTCGGGGGGATCGCCGGCGACGTCGCCAAGCCCGGGGCCGACGAGGGCGGCTACGACCGGACGCCGCTGCACGCCCTGTGGTCGCAGAGCCACCTGTGGGCCGCCGTGCGCCGCGACCTGGGCCTCGTGCGCACGCCGCTGCTCGTCTACCGCTCCGCCCAGGACCACGTCGCGGACCCGTCCTCGGTCGCGCTGATCCAGGCCGAGGTCCCCTCCGACGACCGCACCTTCGTGGTGCTCCACCGCAGCTACCATGTAGCCACGCTCGACCACGACGCGCGGACGGTCTTCGACGGCAGCGTCGAGCTCTTCGCCCGGCTGGCCGGGTGACAGCACCGCGTACGAGCCCCGGGGAGGTCGGCCATGGCCGTGCCGGACGACGACCGCGAGTCGGTCGACCGCGCCTTCGCGGAGCTGGTCGCGGGCTACCACCTGACGGCCGAGCGTCCCGACGTGCCGTTCCGCGCGGCCGAGCTGACGGCGGCCGACGACCTCCGCACGGAGACCGCGGGCCACGGCGAGCCGGCCGAGACCGCCGTCCTCCCGCCACGGCCGCTCCCGACCCCGCCGCCCACGCCGCTGGTGTGGCGCGCCGGTCCGGTCGAGCCCGTGCGCGGTGCGGCCGACGAGCGCTACGTCCCCGACCCGCTCCCGCCGCTCTCGCGACCGGGTGCCCCCGCCCTGGTGGGCTGGACCGGCGTGCTCTTCGCCGCGGTCCTCGTCCTGGCGGCCGGCTTCGGGCTCGACCTGCCATCCTGGCTCGGCTGGCTCGCCGTCAGCGCCTTCATCGTCGGTTCGGTCGTGCTGCTGACCCAGCTCCCCCGCCACCGGCCGCCCGGGTCGGGCGACGGCGCGGTGCTCTGAGCCGTCCCCTTCGGACCCGTCCCCTCAGGCGCTGAGCTCGCGGCGCCGCGGCCGGACCTCACCGGCCAGGCGCTCCGAACGACGCTTGCGGCGCCGCTTGGCGCGCCGCGGCCAGAAGCCGAACAGCGCCGAGTCGGGCGGGTCCCGCAGCGCGAGCCGGGCCAGGTCGGCCGCACCGACCAGACCGGCGTCGTTGCGGAACCGGGCCAGCTCCAGGCGCGCGTACGCCCGGAAGCCTCGGCCCGTCAGGGTCGCCTCGAACGCCTCGCGCGCCGGGCCCACCAGCAGCTCGCCGGCCGCGCTCACCCCGCCGCCGATCACGACGACCTCCGGGTCGAGGCCGGCGACCACGTCGGCGATGCCGAGCCCGAGCCAGGTGCCGACCTCGGCGAGCAGCGAGACCGCGACCGGGTCGCCCGCCATGGCGGCGGCCGTGACGTGCGGACCGCTGAGCTCGTCCGCCCCGACGCCGAGGGCGGTCCGGAGCCCGGCCGCACCCGGCGCGTCGGAGGCGATCAGCTCGCGCGAACGACGGACCAGGGCGTTGCCGGAGGCGTACTGCTCCCAGCAGCCGCGGTTGCCGCACTCGCACCAGTGCCCGCCCGGCACCGAGGTCATGTGGCCCCACTCGCCGGCCATCCCGTACGTCCCGCGGAACAGCTCGCCGTTGATCACCAGCCCGCCGCCGATGCCGGTCCCCAGCGTCAGGCAGACCATCACCGAGCTGCCGGCCCCGGCGCCGAAGCGGTACTCGGCCCAGGCGGCCGCGTTCGCGTCGTTGTCGACGATCAGCGGCAGGTCGATCCGGCCGGCGAGCGCGGCACGCAGCGGTTCGTCGCGCCAGGCCAGGTGCGGGCTGAAGCGGACGACGGACTGGGTGTTGTCGACCCAGCCCGCGGCGCCGATGCCCACGGCCTCCACCGGATGGTTCCGGCGCAGCCGCTCGACCGCGTCGACGATGGCGTCCTCGACGGCCTGCGGGTCGTGGGAGGGGGTCGGGACCTGCGAACGCTCGAGGACGCGGCCGGCCTCGTCGACCACGCCGGCCGCCACCTTCGTCCCGCCGATGTCGACGCCGACGCTGAGCCGCTCCACGACGGGGCGCGGCCGGGGCTGGCGGGCACCGGCCGTCCTGATCGCGCTCAGGCCTCGACCCGGCGCTTGAGCCCGCGGAGGGCGCCGTCGACGATGGTCCGCTCGGCCTTGCGGCGCAGCAGCCCGATCATCGGGACGGCCGTGTCGACGGCGAGGGTGTAGGTGACGGTCGTCCGGGCGCCGGCGGGCGTCAGGACGTACGACCCGTCCATCGCCGTCAGCCGCTGGCCCGAGACGAGGTGCCAGGACACCGCGACGGGCGACCAGTCGTAGGCCAGCACGTAGGTGTCGGAGAAGAGCGGGTGCGCCAGCACCATCTCGACCTCGTCCGCGCGGCCGTCGGTCTCGCTCAGCACGGTGGCCCGGGCCATCGAGTCGACCCAGGCGGGGTAGGCGTCGAAGTCGGCGATCACGGCCATGACCGCGTCCGGCTCGGCGTCGATGGTGACGCTGGAGCTCGTCTGCCCTGGCACGCGCCTCAGGCTACGGGATCGGCGCCGATCCCCAGTGCGCCGCGGAGCGTCCGCCGGGCGCGATCGGGTCCCGAGGCGTCCAGCACCCGATCGCGGCCGCGCCGCCCGAGCGCCTCGGCGTACCCCGGGTCGGCCAGCAACGTCGCCATCGCCCGCGTCCAGGCCCCGACGTCGCGGCTCGGGAGGACGTGCCCGGTGACCCCCTCGACCACGGTCTCGGGCGCGCCGCCGGACGCCCCGACGAGGACCGGCAGCCCGCACGCGGCCGCCTCGAGCGCGGCCAGCCCGAGACCCTCGGGGTTGAGCCCGGCGAGGCGGGTCCGGACGGGCAGCGCGAAGACGTGCGCCCGGCGCAGCCGGTCCGCCACGGCCGCGGGCGGCAGCGCGCCGGCGAAGGTCACCGTCCCGGCGACGCCCGGACGTGCGGCGAGGCCACGCAGCGCGGACGCCTGCGGCCCGTCGCCCACGAGCACGAGGCGCGGCCGGCCGCCGAGGGTCTCGACCACCCCCGGCCAGGCCCGCAGCAGCACGTCGAAGCCCTTCTGCGCGACGAAGCGCCCGACCGCGACCACCGTCGGTGGACCGGCGGGCCCGGCATCCGGCGCACCGAAGACGTCGAGGTCGACCGGCGGCGCGAGCCGGAGCAGCCGCTCCCGCGCCGCGGGGCTGAGGGCCGGGGCGATCCGCCGGGCGGTGTAGTCCGAGATCGTCGTCAGGTGGTCGCAGGTGTCGCCGACCCGACGCAGTGCCGCCCGGGCGGCCGGCAGGGTGGCCCACCAGACCTCGTGGCCGTGGGTGAGCGCGACGACCCGCTGCGCACCGGCCCGGCGCAGCCCGGGGGCGAGCAGCCCGAGGGGCATGGCGGCGCCGACCAGGACCCGGTCGGCGCCCGACGCGCGGAGCAGGTCGGCGGCGCGGCGGGCGACGCGCGGGGTCGGCAGCAGCAGGCTGCCGTCGCGGACCACCTCGTACGGCCGGTCGGCGTCGGTCGCCGACGCCCCGGGCGGTCCGCTGGCGTAGACGACGACGTCGTCGTCGAGCAGGCGGCAGGCCCGGGCCACGAACGACTCGATGCCGCCGACCCGCGGCGGGAAGTCGTTGGTCACGACCAGGGTGCGGGGCACGACCGGTCGCTCAGCCCTGCCCGCCGGCGGCGGCCCGGACGGCGTCGCGCCACCAGCCGGTGAGGGTGTCGCGGTCGACCCCCAGGGCCGAGCGCGAGGCCTGCTGCACCGTACGGCCGTCGTCGAGCGCGGCGTAGAAGCGGCCCAGGTCGGTCCGGCCGCGGTGCTCGGCGACCGCCTGACAGGCGAGCCATGCCTCGGCGTACGCCGCGGTGACGTCCTGGCCGCCGGCCGTGAAGCGCGCGTCGGCCGGCAGCCCGGCACCGGCCCCGACCGGCCGGAGGGCGGCGAGCTCGTCGGCCCGCTGGTCCGGGTGGGCTTCGAGCGCGACGTACTCCGCGAGGCCCTCCACCGCCCACAGCGGCGCGGGCGAGCGGGCGGAACGCGTCGCGACGTGCACCGTCTCGTGGGTGAGGACGGTGCCGAGCTCGGCGTCCGGGTCGCCCGCGACGGCGGGGTTCACGACGACCCGGACGGCAGCTCCGGTGGTCGGCCCCTCCGGGCGGGTGACGGCCGCCGTCGTGGCGTACGCGTCAGGGGCCGCGCCCAGCACGCTCGCGAAGTCGCTGGCGCTGCCGGGGACCTGCACGACCAGGTGGCCGTCCCAGCCCCGGCGCAGCGCGCTCGGCAGGTGCTCACGGGCGTCCGCCGCGGCTCGAGCGGCGAGACCCGCCCAGCGAGCGGCGTCCTGCCCGGGCCCGGCCAGCACCGTCACCTCACCGCGGGTCGCCCGCGCGACCGGGGAGAGCCACCACAGCGGCAGGGCGGGGGCGTCCAGCCGGGTGCCGTCCTCGGTGCCGGCGAGGCGCCACCCGGTGTCCGTCGGGAGGAGGGTCAGCCAGACCGACGACGAGGCGTCGGCCCGCTCGCCGGGCAGTCGCCAGGTGAGCGTGGCCTGGAGCACCCGCGCGTCGGGGCCGAGGGCCGCCTGCCGAGCGGTCGGGAGCTGCTGGGCGGCCCCGGTGAGCCGGACGTGCAACCGCTCCGGACGGACGGTCCGGAGGTTGTCGAAGAGCATCGCCGCCCGGGCCGCGCTCGCCGCGTCGGGTGCGACGACGCCGGCGTCCCAGGCGGCGCGGTCACCGGCCCTGCCCGCGGCGAACAGCCGGTCCAGGACACCCTGCGCCTGGGGGCCGGAAGGGGTCGCGGTCGGCGTAGCCGCGGGACCCGTTCCTGCCGGGGAGGGCGACGGGCCCACCGGGGCCGGCGTGCCGGGGTCGACGGTGCTGGTGGTCGTCGGTGCCGTGCAGCCACCGAGCAGGAGGACGGCACCGCCCAGGAGAGCGGCGAGGCAGCGGCCGACGCGACCGGTCATGCGAGCACCGAGGCGCCCGGGGCGTGGGTCAGGCGGGGCGACGCGAGCCGGCGATCGGCATGGAGTCGACCTTGGCGTAGCGGACGCCGGCACCCGGGTGCGGCGCGTGGATGATCATGCCGTTGCCGACGTAGATCGCGACGTGGCTGATGCCGCCGTAGTAGAAGACGAGGTCACCGGGCTGCAGGTCGTCGCGCGAGACGGCGCGGCCGTTGCGGAACTGCGCCTGCGAGGTGCGGTTCAGGCTGACGCCGGCGGCCTTCCAGGCGCCGAGGGTCAGGCCCGAGCAGTCGTACGCGCCGGGTCCGGTGGCGCCGAAGCGGTAGGGCTTGCCCAGCTGCTTCTTGGCCCAGGCCACGGCCGTGGCGCCCTTGCTGCCGTCGGAGGCGTCCGCGGCGGCAGGGTCCGTCGTCTCCGGGGTGGTGCCGAGCGAGCCCTCGGCCAGCGTCTGCGCGTCCTTCGCCTGCTGCTGGTTCTGCGCGGCGAGCGTCTGCTGCTGCTGCTGGGTCAGCTGGTCGAGCACGCCCTTCGCGTCGGTCAGCTTCTTGTCCGAACGGGCCTTGAGGGCCGCGAGGTCGGACTCCTTCTTCTCCAGCGCCGCCAGCTCGGTCTGCTGCGACTTCTGCAGGTCGGCGAGGCCGGCGCGCTGCTGCTGGTAGTCCTGGAGGACGGAGTTCTGGTTGGCCCCGACCTTCTCGATCGTGGAGACCTGGGAGAGGAAGCCCTCGGTGTCGGAGTCGAGGAAGAGCTTGGCCGCGGTGTCGACGTTGCGGTCCTGGAACTGCGCGAGGGCGGCCTGACCGACCTGCTTGCGCAGCGTGTCGACCTTCTGGGCCTGGAGCTGCGTGTCCTGCTGCTTCTGGGCGATGTCCGCCTTCGACGCCAGCACCTGCTGCTGGACACCGAGGTAGTCCTGGCCCAGCGCCTCCGCGTCGACCTGCAGCTGCTCGATCTGGGCCTTCGCCTCGGCGACCGTCACGGCCGGGTCGGCGGAGGCGGTCGCGGCGGGACCCGCGAAGACGGCGGTACCGAGCGCCAGGCTCGTGAGACCCAGCGTCACCACACGGGTGACGCCACCGGCCTCGCGGAGGCGTGAGAACACGCGGAAAACCCCTTCGTCTGACTGCAACCGGCCCCGCGGCGCTCACGCCGACGGTCCGGAACGGCCCTGTCACCCAGGACTCGTCCTGGACCCCGGGTTCCAGTGTGCCCGACAACGGTGCCGGGAGAACCCTGGTGCGCGGAAATAGTGCGTTGCCGGACCGAGATGACACGGTTGTCAGAGAGCTCGGCAACCCGTCGGCAACGGCGGCTCGCCCAGGTTAAGTCACGATTTGGTCACTGGCAAACCCTCCGAGATCATTCCGATCCCGTCACGTACCCGGAAGGAATCCCGAGGTCGTCCTCTGCCCAGACGCCGTACGTCGGACGGGGCACGCTCCGCACCGGACGAGCGGTCGGGACCAGCCGCAGCGGGGGCACCAGACCGGACCCGGCGAGCGCGGAGAGGGCCTGCTGCTCGTCGCCGTCGAGGTCGACCCGAGGACCCGGGATCCCCAGCAGGACGCTGACGACGCAGTCGGTGCACGCCGGTCCCCGGGCAGAGCAGCTGTCGCAGTCCACGTGCAGGGTGCTGCGCTCGTCCATGTGGTCCTCCTCGTCCGGGCCTCGGCCCGGCGTCGCCTGGTGCGGCTGGTGCGCTGGTGGCAGGTCGGCGGCGTCCCCCCACGCCGCCGACCGTCCGGGGAACACGATGGCCGGGACCACTGACAGTCCTGTGACACTGCGGTGGTGAGCACCGCCGCAGAGACCTACTCGCACGGCCACCACGCCTCCGTCCTCGCCTCCCACGCCCGCCGGACGGCTCAGAGCTCGGCGGCGTACCTCCTCCCGCACCTCCGGCCGACCGACGTCCTGCTCGACGTCGGGGCCGGGCCCGGGACCATCACCGCCGACCTGCGGACGTCCGTCGCGCGGGTGGTGGGGATCGACGCCGCGCCCGACGCGGTGGCCGCCGCCCGGGAGCTCGTGGACCGGCGCGGGCTCACCGACGTCGAGATCGAGGTCGGCGACGTCTACGCGCTGGACGCCCCCGACGACACGTACGACGTCGTGCACGCCCACCAGGTGCTGCAGCACCTCGCCGACCCCGTCGCCGCGCTGCGCGAGATGCGTCGGGTCTGCCGCCCGGGCGGTCTGGTGGCCGTCCGCGACGCCGACTACGCGACCATGACCTGGTTCCCGGCCAGCGCCGGGCTCGACCGCTGGCTGGCCCTCTACGAGGAGCTCGCGCGGCGCAACGGCGGCGAGCCGGACGCCGGTCGACGCCTCAAGGCGTGGGCGCTGGAGGCAGGGTTCGGCGAGGTCACCGCGAGCGGTTCGGTGTGGGTCTTCGGCTCGGCCGAGGACCTCGCCTGGTGGACGGGCACGTGGGCCGAGCGCGTCACCTCCTCGGGCTTCGCCACCGGCGCGCTCGAGCAGGGCCTCGCCGACCGGGCCGGCCTGGAGGAGCTGGCGCAGGCCTGGCGCACGTTCGGCGAGGACCCGCGGGCCTGGTTCCTGGTGCCGCACGGCGAGGTCCTCGCCCGCGCCTGAACCGTCCCCTCCCCCTCCGCTCCCTTCCTTCTCGCCGCTCCCGGAAAGTGGTCGCTCCGACGCCCGACGCGCCGGTGCGCGGACTCCGGGGTGACCACTTCCTCGGGAGATGGCGGCGGGCGAGGTCGGCGGCTCGCCGTTCGAACAGGCGTGCGAGCGTTCTGTCGGTGGCGAGCCGTACGGTCCCCGCCATGACCTCCCCGGCCCAGGCGAGCTTCGAGGACCTCGGCACGCCGCTGTCCGACCTCACCTACTGCGTCGTCGACCTCGAGACCACCGGGGGCGCGGAGACCGACCGGATCACCGAGGTCGGCGCCGTCAAGGTGCGCGGCGGCGAGGTGCTCGGCGAGCTCCAGACCCTCGTGAACCCCCGCACCCGGGTCCCGCCGCTCGTCGCGGTCCTCACCGGGATCACCGACGCGATGGTCGCGGGCGCCCCGCCGCTGCGCGAGGTGCTGCCCGCCTTCCTCGCCTTCGCGCACGGCACCGTCGTCGTCGCGCACAACGCGCCCTTCGACACCGGCTTCCTGCGCCGGGCCTGCGAGGGCCTCGGCTACCCCTACCCGCGCTGGCCCGTCCTCGACACCGCGAGCCTGGCCCGGGTGATCCTGATGCGCGACGAGGTGCCGAACTGCAAGCTGGGCACGCTGGCGCGCCACTTCCGCGCCTCGACGACGCCCGACCACCGCGCGCTCACCGACGCCCGGGCCACCGTCGACGTCCTGCACGGGCTGATCGAGCGGGTCGGGAACCTGGGTGTGCACACGCTGGAGGACCTGCAGGAGTTCAGCCGCCAGGTCTCCCCGCAGCGCCGGGCCCGCCGCACCTGGGCCGCCGGGCTGCCCGAGACGGCGGGGGTCTACCTCTTCGTGGCCGAGCAGCCGGCCGGTCCGTCCGGCGGCGAGGCGCAGCGCCACGTCCTCTACGTCGGCAAGTCCAAGAACCTCCGGGCGCGGGTGCGCACCTACTTCACCGCGGCGGAGAAGCGCCGGCGGATGGACGAGATGGTGCGCCTGGCCACGGGCGTCGAGACGATCCCGTGCCTCACCCAGCTCCAGGCCGACGTGCTGGAGCTGCGGCTGATCGCCGCGCACGCGCCGCGCTACAACCGGCGCTCGAAGTTCCCCGAGCGCACCTGCTGGGTCAAGATCACGCAGGAGGCGTTCCCGCGGCTGTCGGTGGTGACCGCCGTCCGCGACGACGGCGCGACCTACTTCGGGCCGTTCGGGCGCCGGCAGGCGGCCGAGGACGTCGTGCTCGCCGTCTACGACGGCTTCCCGCTGCGCCAGTGCACCCTCCGGCTGAGCCCGACCCGTCCGGTCGCCGCGTGCGCGCTCTCGGGGATGAAGCGCTGCTGCGCGCCCTGCGACGGTTCGGTGGACGCCCCGACGTACGGGGCCCTCGTCGACGGCGTGCGCGACGCCCTGACCACCGACGCCCGCCCCGCGGTGACGGCGGTCTCGGCCCGGCTCCGCCGACTGGTCGGCGAGCACCGCTTCGAGGAGGCCGAGACGATCCGGCGCCGCCTCGAGACGCTGGCCCGGACGTCACGCCGCTTCCACCGGGTGTCCAGCCTCGCCGCCTGCCCCGAGATCGTGGCCGCCCGGCGCGAGGGGGCCGGGTGGGACATCCACGTGGTCCGGCACGGGCGGCTGGCCAGCACCGGGGTCGCCGGACCGCACGACGTGCCCCAGGCCGTGGCCCGCAGCACGCTGGCGACGGCCGAGACCGTACGGCCGGCGCCCGGACCGCTGCCGGCCGCGGGCATCGAGGAGACCGAGCGGATCGCCGACTGGCTGGAGCAGCCGGGCGTCCGGATCATGCACGTCGAGGGCGACTGGGCCTGGCCGCTGCACGCCGTGCTCGACCACGACGCCCTGGTCCACCACGCCCTGGGAGGCAGTCTCCTAGGATGACGCCGTGGTGACCGCGATCGTCTTCATCAACACCGAGGTGGCGCAGATCGGCGAGGTCGCCGAGGCCGTCGCGGCGCTGCCGGGGGTGTCCGAGGTCTACTCCGTCACCGGGGCTCTCGACCTGGTCGCCATCGTGCGGGTCGCGAGCCACGACCAGGTGGCCGAGGTCGTGGCCGACCGCCTGAACAAGGTGCCCGGCATCCTGCGCACCGAGACCCACATCGCGTTCCGCGCCTACTCGGCGCACGACCTCGAGGCGGCCTTCTCCCTTGGCGGCGACTGAGCCCGGTCCTCCTGCGGCCTCCGGCCGCGGCGACGAGCCGCTGACCGCGGACCTCGCCCCGACCGGACGGCGGGTCCCCACGCGGGCGCTGCGGGTCGCCGTGGTCGTCCTGGTCGCCCTGCTGCTCGTCAGCGCCGTCGTGGGCTTCCTCGTCCTGCGTCAGCCGCGGCTGACGCCGCTCCCGGTGCCGTCGGTCTCCTCGATCTCCTGAGGCCGAGCCGGCGCCCGTCGGGCGTCGACCCGAGAGGCGGGCGCCGGCTCAGGCGCCGACGAAGGTCGGCAGCACCACGGCGACGAGGCAGACCCCGACCACGGCCAGCAGCCCGACGACCTGGATCGCCGCTCGGTTGCGGCGGGGGGCGTACGCGAGCACGAGCCCGGCCAGCGCGCCCACGAGGATCCCGCCGATCATCGTCAGCCAGCCGTAGCCGCGGAAGCCGACCACGAGGCTGTAGAGCACGAGGATGACGAACAGGCCGACGTCGCCGCGGACGTCCTCGCCGCTGCGGAACTTGCCGATGGCGTTCGCGGCCAGGAGCCCGACCACCGCCGAGGCGGCGCCGAGCGTGCCACCGCCGCTGGGCGCCAGCAGGTAGAACAACGTCGACCCGCCCAGCGCACCCGCCAGGTAGATCCCCACGAACCTCGCCGGCCCGACCTCGGACTCGATCGCCCGCCCGGCCAGCCAGAGGACGAGCAGGTTCATGGCCAGGCCGAGCAGGCTGCCCGACACCAGCCCGCTGGTCACCAGGCGCCACAGCTGGCCCTGCGCGACGAGCGGGTTGAACATGACGAGCAGCGAGCTGGCCAGGCCCCGGGTCACCAGGTCGACGACGTAGACGACCGCGAGCACGACCATCACGCCCTTGGTCGCGACACCGCCCCCCGGCGAGATCCGGGCGCCGAAGCGCGTCCGGGCCTCGCGGACGCTCGCGCGCCCGGCCCCGACGCAGCGCGGGCACTGGAAGCCCACGCTGGCCGGGTTCATGCACTCCCCGCAGATCGGGCGACCGCAGCGCTGGCAGGCGATGCCGGTCGAGCGGTCCGGGTGGCGGTAGCAGGCGGCGAAGCCGGGAGCGGTGAACTCCGGGCCGGTCGGCGAGGCGGTCACGAGGTGGTCACGAGGTGGTCACTACGGGGTGGCGCGTGCAGCGGTCAGGATGCGGGGGCGTCCGTGCCGAGCGTGACGGACTCGATCACGACGGGCTCGACCGGCCGGTCGCCCCGCCCGACCTTGACGGTCGCGATCTCGTCCACCACGGCGCGGCTGGCGGCGTCGGCCACCTCGCCGAAGATCGTGTGCTTGCGGTTGAGGTGCGGGGTGTTCGTCACCGTGATGAAGAACTGCGAGCCGTTGGTCCCGGGACCGGCGTTGGCCATGGCGAGCAGGTAGGGCCGGTTGAACGAGTGGTCGGGGTGGAACTCGTCGGCGAAGGTGTAGCCCGGGCCGCCGGTCCCGGTGCCGAGGCGGTCGCCGCCCTGGATCATGAAGCCGTCGATGACGCGGTGGAAGACGACGCCGTCGTAGAACGGGCCGGTCGTCGCCGCGCCGGTCTGCGGGTCGCGGTACTCCTGCGTGCCTCCGGCGAGACCGGTGAAGTTCGCCACGGTCTTGGGGGCGGCGTCGGCGAAGAGGTTCAGCACGATGTCGCCGTGGTTGGTGTGCAGGGTCGCCGTTTGCTGGGCCACGAGCTGGGCACCTTTCTGGTGAGGGTCCGGCCGGTGCCGGACCCCGGGGTCGCTCGCCGGGCGGGCCAGGACGGCCGCTCGGCTGGCCCTCCATCCTGGCAGACCGCCCCAACGGGACCGTCCGGACGCGGCCCGCGTCTCCGGCCTGACCAGGGCGGACGATACGGTTGAGCAGCGGGTCGGCGTGCGCCGACCGCGGCACGAGGAGGCTGTTGTGAGCAAGACCCCCGACCCCGTCGAGGTCGCGCCGAACGGACGGGACGTCGTCGAGCAGGCCTCGCCGGTCGTCCAGGCCGCGGCCGAGAAGACCGTGGCCCTCGCCCACGCCGCCGCCGAGAAGATCGGCCCCCTGGGGCACCAGGCCGTCCACGCCGTGACCCCGTTCGCGCAGCAGACCCGCGACGCCACCGCACCGTACGCGCAGGCCGCCGCCGACGCCATCGCCCCCTACGCGCAGGCCGCAGCCGATGCTGTGGCGCCGTACGCGCAGACGGCCGTCGAGCAGGGCACCAGGGTGGGCCACGACCTGGCCGACCGCCTCGAGCCCGCGTACGAGGCCGCGCGCGAGGCGCTGACCGGCGTCCGCGACAGGGTGGCGAGCGACGTCCTGCCCGCGGTCGGCGCCGCCGCCGCCGGAGCAGCGGCCTCGGCCGCCCCGTTCGTCGGTGCGGCGAGCGAGCGCGGCCGGGCCGTGGTCCGGGCCGCCCGCGGGGAGCCGGCCGTGGTCGTGCCGCCGAAGAAGAAGCGCGGCTGGCTCGCCACCGTGGCGATCGTCGGCGCCGCCGCGGCTGCCACCTACGTCGTGGTCCGCAAGCTCGTCGGCGACAAGGGCTCGCAGTGGCAGACGGCGCGTCCGACGACCCCGTACGTGCCCCCGACCTCCGCCGCGGCCTCGGCCGGCGCCTCGACGAGCGCGGACGCGGGCACCGACCAGCAGACCGGGCCGTCCGCGCACGACACCTACCGCGCCGCCGACGGCGCCGCGGAGCCGGACCAGCCGGCCGAGGGCGGCGTGGCCGAGGTCGAGGACGAGCTGGCGTCGAGCCCCGCAGCACCGTCCACCGAGCCCAGCACGACCTCGCTCTACGGCGGCGGGCTGCCCGCCGACCACCCCGAGACCGCACCCGGCACCGACGAGGACGCCTCGGCGGTCACCGACGACACCGAGAGGACCGACCAGGTGGCCGAGGCCGACGAGGGGACGGGCCCGAGCCCGCGCCGGGCGGCGGGTTCGTCCGACGCCGGGGACGGCACCGAGGACGCAGGCCCCTCCTGGGTCGGCGACGAGGGCGGCGACCGGCCCGCCGACGGCGAGGCCCGCACGCCCTACGGCGACGAGAAGCTCGAGACCGAGCTCGAGACGGTCACGGAGCGCGCGTACGAGGAGCCCTCGGACGCGGTGACGCTGGAGCAGGACACCGCCTTCGGGGTGGGGCCCGACGCACACCCGGAGCGCTACGCCGGCATCGCCGGGGCCTACATCGGTGTCGAGCCCCCCGAGGGCTACACCATCAAGGGCAACGAGCGCTCGATGAAGTACCACCTGCCCGACTCGAACAGCTACGGCCGCACGATCGCGGAGGTCTGGTTCGACTCCGAGGACGCCGCCCGCGAGGCCGGGTTCTCGCGCGCCGGGCACTAGCGACCGCTCCGCACCCCGCACGACCGCTGCCCGGACCGTTCCCGGGCACCCCGCCGGCCGGGGCACCTCTCGAGGTGCCCCGGCCGGCTCACGTTCCCGGGGACGGACGGACAACACGTCGAGCGGCCGGACAACACCCGCCGTGCCACATCGACCCCTCCCCGCGGGCCTTCTCCAGGTGAGGGCTCCTGCACGAGGAGCCCGCGAGACCGGGGGTCGACGTGGTGGCAGCGGGGATGTTGGTCGAGGGTGACGCGAGCTGGGTCGAGGCGGCGCCGTTCCGGGCTCACCTGCGCCACCTGATGTCGGTCGGTCGCCTCGACGCGGTCGAGGTGGCCGTGGTCCTCGGGCTGTCCACGCGAGCCGTGCGCCACCTGCTCGAGGGCCGCGCGGGCCGGGTGGCGCGCCGGATCAGCCCGCGCACGGCGCGGCAGCTGCTGCTCGTCCACCCCGAGGACGTCCGCGGCCTGCGCTGGTGCGTGACGCCGGCGGCCGCGGCCCGGACCGCGTCGCGTCGGCTCCTCGCCCGAGGCTGGTCGCCGGACGCCCTCGCGACCGCCGCGGGCGTCGGGCTGGACGAGCTGCGCGCGCTGGAGACGGGGTCGCACTGCAACCGGCTGATGGCGGTCCGCCTGCTCGGGCTCGCCCGGGCGCTGCCCGGCACCGTCGACGACCAGGACCTCGTCCCCCTCGCCGCTGCCGCATGAGCCGGCCGGCCTCCGTACGATCGGCCGGTGCCGACCCCGTCCCCGCAGCCCGGCCCGCCCGGGGGCTGGGGTCTCGTGCTGCTCGTGCTGGTGAGCGCTCTCCCCGTGCTGCTGGCCACGCGTCCGCTGCTGCTCCGCCTGCCCGAGCCGGCGGAGCCCGACCGCAAGGTGGCCTACCGCGACCTCCCGACGCCCCGGTTCGTCGTCGGCTGCACCGTGCTCTCCGGGATCGGCGCCGTCCTGGTGGCGCTCACGCTCCCGGTCGCCGTCTGGCCGCTGTGGTGGGTGCTCGCGGCGCCCGCCCTCGTGCTGGTGGCGGTCGACGCCCGCACGACCTGGCTGCCGCTGCCCCTGACGCGCGTGGTGTGGGTGGCCGCGACCGGCGCGGCGGCCGTCGCGACCTGGCTGGGCGGGACCGTCGTGCTGGGACGGGCCGCGGCGGGGGCCGTGGCCGCCGGCGTGCTCTACCTCGTGCTGTGGCGGCTGTCGGGCCGGGGGATCGGCTTCGGCGACGTGCGGCTCGCCCCGGTGCTGGGAGCGGCCGGCGCGGCGGCGGGCTGGTCCACGCTCCTGGCGACCCTGCTGCTCGGCAGCCTGGTCGGGGCGCTGGTGGGTCTGCTGCTCGCCGCACGCCGGCAGCACGGGCCCTTCGCGTACGCGCCG
This sequence comes from uncultured Actinomycetota bacterium, assembly GCA_963762775.1. Classification (GTDB taxonomy): domain Bacteria; phylum Actinomycetota; class Actinomycetes; order Propionibacteriales; family Propionibacteriaceae; genus Microlunatus. The sequence goes on along the minus strand of CAVXMD010000010.1, from coordinate 107,213 downwards.
TCGATGCTCGCCGGCGCCTTCCTGGCCTCCGCGGCCCGGACGCTCAGCGGCTGAGGGCGGCGTCGCGGGTCGCGTCCGTCCGGCGGCCGGCGTCGGGGAGCACGACGAGGAGCGCCTCGGCGTACGCGTCGGACGCGTCGGTGCGCGGGTCGGTGTGGAAGGCGCCGTCGGGACCGCTCGCACTGACCACGAAGCCGTCCCCGAGCCGGTCGAGGGAGAGGAAGGCGTCCCCGAGCAGGCCGCGCAGCTGCTCCTCGCGCGGCATCCAGACCACCGCGTCGGACTCGACCGAGTCGAGCGCCCACTCCACGGTGCCGTTGAAGTGGAAGCGGGCCTCGCCGTTCTTGACGATGAGCTCGACGACCATGTCGGAGATCGTGAAGACCGACTCCGAGATCTCCGGCCGCGGGATGAAGAACTGGTCGCCGTTCGTCGGCGTCCAGTCCAGCAGCGGGGCGAGCCGTTCGGCGGTGTCTCGGGAGATCACCCGCCCAGGGTACGGACCCGCACCCAGGGCCGGACCTCGATCCGCGGGCCCCGGAGGAGGGTGCGGCGCGGAAGGGCCGGACCTAGCGCCCGGCGCGCGCCGTCCGGGCGGCGCGGGTGGCCTCGACCCAGGTCTCGAGCGTCCGGGCCGCCGCCCCGTCGTCGATCGCCTCACGAGCGACGTCGAGCCGGTCGGCCAGCTGCTCGGTCAGGCGGTCCGGGTCGGGTCCGTCGTGGGCCACGAGCGCGGCGGCCGCGTTCAGCAGCACGATGTCGCGCACCGGGCCCGGTCGCCCGTCGAGCAGGGCGCGGACGACACCCGCGTTGTGCTCGGGGTCGCCACCGACCAGGTCGCCCGGCTCGCAACGGGGCAGGCCCAGGTCGAGCGGGTCGAGCGTGACCTCCGACACCGAGCTGCCGCGGTAGACCCAGACCGTCGAGGTGGTCGTGGTCGTGAGCTCGTCCAGCCCGTCACCGCCGTAGGCGACCAGACCCTGGTTGCCTCGACCGGCCAGCACGCCGGCCACCAGCGCCGCCATCCGGGCGTCGGCGATCCCGACCGCCTGGGCCGCCGGTCGTGCCGGGTTCGCCAGTGGTCCGAGGACGTTGAACGTCGTCGCTATCCCGAGCTCGCGCCGGACGGGCGCGGCGTACCGCAGCGCCGGGTGGTAGAGCGGGGCGAAGAGGAAGACGATCCCGGCCGCGTCGAGGACCTGCTGCTGGTCGACGGGCGCCACGTCGAGCACCACGCCGAGCGCCTCGAGCACGTCGGCGGCCCCGCTGGAGGAGGAGGCGGCACGGTTGCCGTGCTTGACGACCCGGGCGCCCGCCCCCGCCGCCACGAGAGCGGCCATCGTGGAGACGTTGACGGTGTTCGCCCGGTCGCCGCCGGAGCCCACCACGTCCACCGAACGTCCGGTGAGGGTGAGCGGGGTGGCGAGCTCGAGCATCGTGTCGGCGAGTCCCGAGATCTCCTCGACGGTCTCGCCCTTGGTGCGCAGCGCCACGACGAACGCGGCGATCTGGGCCGGGGTCGCAGCACCGTCGAGGATCTGGCGCATGGCCCAGGCGGTGACGTCGCGGCCGGCGTCGCGACCGGCGACGAGGTCCGTGAGGACCCCCGGCCAGCCGAACCGGCCCCCGGCCGGGCTCACCCGCGGTCGGCCGGCGTCGTCGCCGCGCGCAGCAGGGACGCGACCACGGCCGGCAGCCGGACCGGGTCCACGGGGTGGCCGACCACGCCGTCCGCGCGCGACCAGGTGGCGAGCCAGGCGTCGTCCGGCCGGCCGGTGAGGACCAGCAGCGGCGGGCAGCGGCGGATCTCGTCCTTCAGCTGCCGGCAGAGGCCCATGCCGCCGGGCACCGCCTCCCCGTCGAGGATGGCGAGGTCCACGCCGCCGCGGTCCATGGCCGTCAGCACGGCGGGCTGGGTCGCGACCTCCTCGACGCGGACCGGGGGCAGGTCACGGGCCACCCGGCGGCCGAGCGCGAGGCGCACGTCCTCGCGGGTGCGGCGGTTGGAGGAGTAGAGCAGCACGGTCAGGGCGCCGGGCGCGTCTGGTCCGGGGTGGCTGCTCATCTTCTGCGTCTCCTGCGACTCTGCTCGACGACCGTGCTGACGACGGCCCCCGGGCGCGGCGGGCCGCGGAGCAGCCTAGTGCCCCGGTCGCCGTCCACGACGATGCCGGACCGCAACCTGGTCGTGCCCGAGCCCAGCCGTGACCATCTCCTCATCTGTGGCCATAATGACCACGTGGCCATGCACACGCACAGCGTCACCGGCAGCATGACGAAGCCGGAGAGCGCGCTGCACCCGATCCCCCAGTCACGTCTGTACGGACGTGCTGGTCGCCCCGACGCCGTGGCGGTCGGCACGATCATCTGGCTGGCGTCGGAGCTGATGTTCTTCGCGGCGCTCTTCGCCGCCTACTTCACGATCCGCAACGTGACGGCCGCGCAGGCCGCGCAGGCGGACGTCCCCTCGCTCTGGGCCACGAACACCGCCCTGCTGAACGTCTACTTCGCGAGCGCGAACACCCTCGTCCTGGTCTCGAGCTCGTTCACCTGCCAGATGGGTGTGTTCGCCGCCGAGCGCGGTCAGGTCGGTCGCACCGGCAGCCGGCTGAACTTCACGACCTGGGGCCTTCGGGAGTGGTACTTCCTCACCTTCGGGCTCGGCGCCTTCTTCATCGGCGGCCAGACCTTCGAGTACGCCAACCTGTTCCACGACAACCTCACCATGGCCACGAACGCGTACGGCTCGGTCTTCTTCCTGGCCACCGGCTTCCACGGCCTGCACGTGACCGGCGGGCTCATCGCTTTCCTCTTCGTGCTGGGGCGGACGTTCCTCGCCCGCACCTTCACCCACGAGCAGGCGGTCACCGCGGTCGTCGTGTCCTACTACTGGCACTTCGTCGACATCGTCTGGATCGCGCTGTTCTTCGTGATCTACATCCTCAAGTAGCCCACCCCGACGGGTGATCCGGGCGTCACACCCGCGCATCGCATCCGTCGTCGGGCGCACAACTGAATCCATGCCGTAACGACGAAGGGTTTCGATCAGTGGCTTTCCTGGCAGCACGACGGCGGCACCCGGCAGCGCGGGCGCTGCTGCTGCTGCTCGCCCTGTTCGTCATGGGCGCTCTGTCCACCCTGCTGGCCCCGAGCCAGCAGTCCTCGGCCGACACGGGCACGAGCCAGCAGGTGGCGCAGGGCAAGGCGTTGTTCGCGGTGCAGTGCGCCTCCTGCCACGGGCTGAACGGCGAGGGCCAGGTCACGAACACCATCCAGGGCCCGCCGCTCGCGGGCGTCGGGGCCGCCTCGGTCGAGTTCCAGGTCGGCACCGGCCGGATGCCGATGGCCTACCCGGAGGCCCAGGCCCCCGTGCACCCGGTCCGCTTCAGCGACGCGGAGATCGCCGCGCTGGCGGCGTACGTCGCCACCCTCGGCCCCGGCCCGGCGATCCCGGCCCCCGAGGAGTACGACACCTCCGGCGTGAGCCAGGAGGACATCGCCCGCGGCGGCGAGCTGTTCCGCACGAACTGCTCGGCCTGCCACAACTTCGAGGGTGCCGGCGGCGCGCTGCCCGGCGGCAAGTACGCGCCCTCGCTGCTCGACACCAGCAACCTGCACATCTACGAGGCCATGGTCACCGGCCCGCAGCAGATGCCGGTCTTCAACGACGACGTGCTCCGCCCCGAGGACAAGAAGGCGATCATCGCCTACCTGAACGACCTCCACTCCCGCCCGAACTCCGGCGGCCTCGACCTCGGTGGTCTGGGGCCGGTCAGCGAGGGTCTGTGGGCGTGGATCCTGGGGCTCGGCTCGCTCATGTTCTTCGCGATCTGGATCGCGGCCAAGGGGGTCAAGGCGAAGTGACGGATCTCGAGCACAGCTCGTCCGCGGGCGACGGTCACGCGGAGGTGGACCTCGCCCACCCGGAGTCGCAGTACCCGGTGGCGGACCCGGGGCACGAGCCCCACCTGCCCCGGCTGACCGACGTCGACGAGAAGGCCGCGGACCGCGCCACCCGGCAGGTCGCGACCATGTTCGCGGTCGTCCCGGTGCTGGCCATCGCCTTCGCGGTCGTCTACTTCGCGATGCCGTCGACCATGTACGTCGACTTCGGCTTCCTGCACGCCAACACCCAGCACGTCCTGCTGGGCACCACCGCCGGCCTGGCCCTGCTGCTCATCGGGATCGGCGCGGTCCAGTGGGCGCGCCAGCTGATGGACGACCACGAGATGGTCGACTACCGGCACAGCGCGGCCTCCGACCGCGACGACCGCGAGTACGTCGTCACGGAGCTCCAGAAGGGCACCGAGGAGTCGAAGATCACGCGCCGCAAGGTGCTCGGTCGCAGTCTCGTCGGTGCGCTGGCCGCCATGGGCATCCCGTTGATCGTGAGCTTCGCCGACCTCGGCCCGTGGCCCACCAAGCGGCGCCGGGCGGCCACGATCGAGACGACGATCTGGGACGAGCGCGCCGGCATCCGGCTGGTCAACGACGTGACCTACCTGCCGATCAAGGCCTCCGACCTCGAGATCGGGCAGCTGGTCAACGCCGAGCCGGAGAACCTGCAGGAGCTCGAGGGCACGGAGTTCCTGCAGGCCAAGGCCAAGGCCGCGATCATCATCGTCCGGATGAACCCGAACAGCATCCAGATCCCGGCCTCGCGCCAGGACTGGCAGGTCGGCGGGATCCTCTGCTACTCCAAGATCTGCACCCACGTCGGCTGCCCCATCAGCCTGTGGGAGCAGCAGACCCACCATCTCCTCTGCCCGTGCCACCAGTCGACCTTCGACCTCGGCAACTCGGGGGTCGTGGTCTTCGGCCCGGCAGCGCGCGCGCTGCCGCAGCTACCCATCACGGTGGACTCCGAGGGCTACCTCGTGTCCCGCCGTGGGTTCACCGTCCCGGTCGGCCCGAGCTTCTTCGAGCGGGACTCGCGTCGTGACTTCCAGGAAGGGGACAACTGATGGCTCGTCCAGCAGCCACGGTTTCCGACTCGCCGGCCACCACGGCCGACGTACCCAAGCAGGAGCTGGGGCCCGTCTTCAAGCGGGCGGCCGCACCGGCGGAGTACCTCGACCAGCGGCTCGGCATCGCCAAGCTCAGCCGGCCCTTCATCCGCAAGGTGTTCCCGGACCACTGGTCCTTCCTGCTGGGTGAGGTCGCGCTCTACTCGTTCGTCGTCCTGCTCCTGACGGGGGTGTTCCTGACCATCTGGTACACGCCGTCGATGGCCGAGGTCGAGTACGACGGCACCTACCAGCTGCTCCGCGGGCTCTCCATGTCGCAGAGCTACGAGTCGACCCTGCACCTGTCGTTCGACATCCGTGGCGGCCTGCTGGTCCGGCAGATCCACCACTGGGCGGCGATGCTCTTCCTCGCCGCGATGCTGGCGCACAGCCTGCGCATCTTCTTCACGGGTGCGTTCCGCAAGCCGCGCGAGCTCAACTGGATCCTGGGCGTGGCGCTGCTCGCAACCGGCCTGATCGAGGGCTTCGCGGGCTACTCGCTGCCCGACGACCTGCTGTCCGGCACCGGGCTCCGCTTCGTCGACGGTCTCATCCGGGCGATCCCGCTCATCGGTACCTGGGCCGAGTTCTTCATCTTCGGCGGGGAGTTCCCCGGCGACATCATCGTGGCCCGTCTCTACATGGTCCACATCCTGCTGCTGCCGGCGATCATCCTGGGCCTCATCGCGGCCCACCTCGCGCTGGTCGTCTACCTCAAGCACACCCAGTTCCCCGGCCCGGGCCGCAACGAGCAGAACGTGGTCGGCTACCCGGTCTTCCCGGTCTACATGGCCAAGGCCGGCGGCTTCTTCTTCATCGTCTTCGGCGTCCTGGTCCTCATGGGCGGCCTGATGCAGATCAACCCGGTCTGGACCTACGGGCCGTACAACCCGGCGGAGGTCACGGCGGGCTCGCAGCCCGACTGGTACATGGGCTTCGTCGAGGGCGCGATCCGGATCATGCCGAACTGGGAGTCGCACATCGGCGGCACGACCTGGTCGTGGAACGTCGCGATCCCGGGTCTCGGCACGATGGCCCTGTTCTTCGGCGTCATGGCGCTCTACCCCTTCATCGAGGCGTGGGTCACCAAGGACAAGACCGAGCACCACATCCTCGACCGGCCGCGGAACAACCCGACGCGGACGGGCTTCGGCGTGGCCGCGATGGCCTGGTACGGGATGCTGTGGATCGGCGGTGGCAACGACCTCGTGGCCACGCAGTTCCACGTGTCGCTGAACGCGGTGACCTACCTCTTGCGGGTCGCGGTCTTCGTGGTGCCGGTCCTGGCCTTCCTCGCGACGAAGCGGATCTGCATCGGCCTGCAGCGTTCCGACGAGGACCGCCTGCTCCACGGCGCGGAGTCCGGCATCATCGAGCGCGACCCGTCCGGGGCGTACTCGGAGCGGCACCGGGCGATCGGCCAGGGCGAGGCGTGGACCCTCACGCAGCACCGCGAGAACGCTGCGCTGATGCCCGCCGAGTCCGACGACGACCTGAGCGACGGTCAGCTGCGCCGGGAGAACCTGCGCCGCCGGGCGAGCCGGTTCTACTTCGTCGACACGCTGCGCAAGCCGACCCGGGCCGAGCTGGAGGCCGCTCAGCACCACGGAGACGGGCACGGCGACGGCCACGCGATCGGTGACGGGCACGACGGTCACAACGGGAACGGCCACAACGGGAACGGCAACGGTCACCACTCGATCGAGGCCGGGTCCACGACGAGCTCGGTCACCAGCCAGTCGTCCTAGTCCCCGCGCTCACGACGACGCCCCGCTTCCCCTTCGAGGGAGGCGGGGCGTCGTTCGTTCTCGGGCGGAGCGGCGCCCCAGGGGCACTCCCTGTGCGGTTCGTCACCCCGGGTAACGATCGGGGACCGTCGCCCGTTGGCGCTCACGGACGAGGACGCAGAGCCCGAGGGTGATGCGTCCGCCACGCCCGGACGAGACCACGGAGACATGAGCACCGACCTGCACGACCGCGCCACCAAGCCCTCCGACGAGGGTCCCGACCGCCCCGAGAAGCCCAGGCCGGCCCTGTCCGTCACCCAGGTGGTCGGCGGCGCCCTCGCTGCCATGACGGCCGCCGCCCTCGGCTCGCGTCTCAGCGTCGCCGGCACCCTCGTGGGTGCCGCGCTCGCGAGCGTCGTCGCGGCGGTCGCGGGCTCCGTCTACACCACGTCCCTGCGCCGGACGAGCCAGCACGTCACCCGGGTGATCGCGAGCCGCAACCGGTCGGTCCCGAGCACCCCGGACCGTTCCCCGGCCCGCGCCGACGGCGAGGGCTCCCCCACCGCAACGCAGGCCCCGGTCGTCGGACCGGAGACCCGGACCGGTCGAGGCTGGGACGGCGCCACCACCGACGAGCCGACCGAGCCGGCCGCAGCGACGGCCGAGCCCCCGACCGAAGAGGTCGCCGGACCACGCCGACGTCTCGGCTGGAAGCCGGTCGTGCTCGGGGCGGTCCTGATGTTCGCGATCGCGGCGGTCGCCCTCACCAGCTTCGAGCTGGTCACGGGACAGGCCCTGTCGGGCGGCAGCGGGACGACGGTCGGCCGGGTGGCGGAGGGCCGTACGGACCCGACACCGAGCCCTTCGGCAACGCCGTCGGCGACCCCGACCGCGTCGGAGAGCCCCAGCACCACGGCGAGCGCGGAGCCCAGCCCGTCCGCCTCGGCGACGCCGTCGGACGCGCCCAGCGCGACCCCGAGCGCGTCGGGCAGCCCCACGCCGTCGGCCGGCCCGACGCCGACGGCGTCCGCGACGCCGGCGACCCCGGGCGCCGTTCCCACCGCCTGAGCCCCCAGACACCGGTTACGCTCGGCCTGCCCAGCGGCAGGCGGCTGCCGGACCTGCGGGGCGGCGAGGTGGGACGCATGAGGAACCGGCGGTGAACGCCCCGAGGCGTGCCGTCACGCGCGACGACGTCGCCCGGCAGGCAGGGGTGAGCACGGCCGTCGTGAGCTATGTCGTCAACAACGGCCCGAAGCAGGTCGCCCCCGGGACCGCCGCACGGGTGCGCGACGCGATCCAGCTCCTCGACTACCGGCCCAACCCGAGCGCGCGGGCCCTGCGCAAGGGCTCGACCGACATCATCGGGCTGGTGCTCTCAGACGCGGACAACCCCTTCTACACCGAGTACGCGTCGGCCATCGGCGCCGAGGCGTTCGCCCGGGGACGGGCGCTCATGATCGCCAGCGCGGCCCACGACCTCGAGGCGGAGAACCGGCTGGTCGACGACCTGCTCGGACGGCAGGTGGACGGCATCATCGCGGCCAGCGTGTCCCGCGACCACCAGCAGCTCTTCGGGCGCTCCTTCCGGACGCCGCCCGTCGTCCTCCTCGACGCGACCGGGCCCAGCCCCGGCTTCGCGGGCGTCGGGCTGAACGGCCAGCACGGGGCCCGGCTCGCCGTCGACCACCTCGTCCGCGCCCACGGCCACCGTCGGGTCGGCCTCGTCCTCGGCGACACCCCCGGTCCCGTCGACTCGCGCGAGACCGGTTGGCGCCACAGCCTGGAGGTCGCCGGGCTGAACGACGGCCCGGTGGCGCGCGTGCCATGGACCCGGGGTGGCGGCTACGAGGCGGGACGCCTGCTGCTCGACGCCCCCGACCCGCCCACCGCGGTCTTCGCCTGCTCCGACCTCCTCGCGGTCGGGCTGCTGCGGGCGGCGCACGAGCGCGGCCTGTCGGTGCCGGGCGACCTGGCGGTCGTCAGCTTCGACGGCACCGAGGAGGCGGCGTACTCGTGGCCGCCGCTGACCGTCGTGGCCCAGCCCATCCAGGCGATGGCCCGGGCCGCGGTGCGGTTCGCGCTCGACCCCGCGAGGCCGACCGGGTACGCCCAGTTCGAGGGGACGCTGGTCGTCCGCCGCTCCTGCGGCTGCCCGCCGGCGTGACGTCCGCGCCACGGCATGCGACGACGCGGGTGGTCGCCGCGGCGCTCGTCCTCTCGCTGGCGTTGCTCGGGGCCCAGGTCGCCGCCCTCCTGGCCGTGCGCGGCGCGTTGGACCGTCGGGCAGCGGTGAGCGAGCTCCGCCTCGACACGGCGTTCGAGACCTTCCGACCGGTCGACCGGTCAGGCCTGGCTGCCCCGGCGAGCGCGTCCGGCTTCACCGCCGACCGGAACCCGCGGACCGACCCCGCGACCTGCGCGCCGCTCACCGCCCTGACCGCGACCGTCCCGCTCGACGGCCGGTCGTGGACCGGGATCAACGGCCGGCCGGCACAGCCGGTGACGCTGCTGACGGTCCGTTACGCCGACGCGGACGCCGCCCGGGCGGAGCTCGGTCGCAAGCGGCTGGCGATGCTCCGCTGCACGCACGTGGCGGTGACGTTCCCGCCGTACGACGCCCCTGCCGGCGACTACGCCGTCACCGGGCGGCGCTGGCCGACGAGCGCCGTCGGCGACGCCGTCCGCTGGAGCCTCGTCGGCGGCGGCAAGCGCTTCGACTTCTACGTGCTGCGCTACGCCAACACGCTCACCTGGACCTACGCCGACGACGTCAGCACCCCGCAGGTGCGCGAGGAGGTCGCGCGCAGCCTGGTCGTCCGGCTCGAGGACCTCGCGCACCAGTAGCGGAGGGGACGCCCGGACACCGACCCGGACTCAGCGCTCGATCATGCTCAGCTGCTCGTCGGTGTGATGGCCGCCGGACGGGGCCGGCAGCTCGTCGAGACGGCGGACCTGCTCGTCGGTCAGCACGACCGCGTCGGCGGCGGCGTTCTCCTCCAGCCGCGTGACCCGCTTGGTGCCCGGGATGGGCACGACGTGCTCGCCCCGGGTCAGCAGCCACGCGAGGGCGACCTGGGCCGGGGTGACGCCGACCTCGGACGCGATCGCCCCGACCTCGTCGGCGAGGGCGAGGTTCCGGTCGAAGTTCTCGCCCGTGAACCGCGGGTTCGTCCGGCGGAAGTCACCGGGCTCGAAGTCGTCGACCGAACGGATGGCGCCGGTGAGGAAGCCGCGGCCCAGCGGCGAGTAGGGCACGAACCCGATGCCGAGCTCCTGCAGGACGGGCAGGACCGCGTCCTCCGGGTCGCGCGTCCACAGCGAGTACTCCGACTGCAGGGCGCTGACCGGGTGCACGGCGTGCGCCCGGCGGATCGTGTCGGGCGCGGCCTCGGAGAGACCGATGTGGCGGACCTTGCCCGCCGTGACCAGCTCGGCCAGCGCGCCGACGGTCTCCTCGACGGGCCTGGCCGGGTCGACCCGGTGCTGGTACAGCAGGTCGACGTGGTCGGTGCCGAGCCGGCGCAAGGAGCCCTCGACCGCGGCGCGGACGTTGGCCGGGCTGCTGTCCCGGTCGTCCGCCGAGGTCCCGGTGTGCGACACCAGGCCGAACTTCGTCGCGAGCACGACCTGGTCGCGACGGTCGGCGATCGCCCGCCCGACGAGCTCCTCGTTCGTGTACGGGCCGTAGACCTCGGCCGTGTCGAGGAGGGTGACGCCGAGCTCGAGCGCCCGGTGGATGGTGCGGATCGACTCGGCGTCGTCGCTGCCGGCGCCGCTGTAGGCCTGGGACATGCCCATGGCACCGAGGCCGATCCTGCCGACCTCGAGGGTGCCGAGCGTGGTGGTGAGCATGGTCTGGCTCCTTGGTGGGGGTGCTGGGGAACAGGTGAGGTCGGCCGGCTACGCGGACCGGTCGTCGGCCGGGGCCGCGGCGACCGCCTCGTCCTCGCTCGAGGGCCGGGGCGTGGCCGCCCAGCTCGCGAGGACGCGCAGGGCGTCCGCGCTGGCCGCGTCGTGCGCCACGTACGCGACGAGGGTCAGCCCGGGGTCCGAGCTCAGGTTCATGGCCTCGTAGGCGAGGTCGAGCTCGCCGACGACGGGGTGCCGGAGACGCTTGCGCCCGGTGTGGTGGAAGCGCACGTCGTGCTCGGCCCAGCGGGTGCCGAACTCCTCGCTGCGGGTGGTGAGCTCGCCGACGAGGTCGGACAGCGCACGGTCGTACGGGTCGCGACCCACGGCCGAGCGCAGCATCGCCACGCTGTCCGTGGCGGTCTTGGCCCAGTCGACGAAGTAGGTGCGCGCCGCCGGGTCGAGGAAGGTGAACCGGGCCGAGTTGGCCGTCCCCCCCGGACCGGCCAGGACCGGGGCGAGCAGGGCGGCCCCGAGCGCGTTGGTGGCCAGGATGTCGCTGCGCTCGTTGCGCACCCACGCGGGCGCGTCGACCATCGCGGCCAGCAGCGCGAGGACGGTGGGCCGGACCTGAGCCGGCGGGGCGGGTCGTCGCCGGGCCGGGGCCAGGTTGGCCGTGCGGGCCAGGTCCTGGAGGTGCGCCTGCTCGGCGGCGTCGAGCTGGAGGGCACGGGCCACCGAGTCGAGGACACCGTCGGAGACCCCCGTGAGGTTGCCGCGCTCCAGCCGCGTGTAGTAGTCGACGCTCACTCCCGCCAGCAGCGCGACCTCCTCGCGGCGCAGGCCGGCGACCCGTCGGCTGCCGCCGAAGTCGGGCAGGCCCGCCGCCGCCGGGGTGATCCGCGCGCGGCGCGACGTGAGGAAGTCGCGCACCTGGTCCCGGTTGGCCATGGCCCGACGCTACGTCCGTCGACCCGGGGACAGGGAGGGTCTGTCAGTACCGGGAAGCGCGGACCCTGGTCCCGCCGGCCGCGCCGGGTGGACTGGGGCTCCTGGCGACGCCTCTGACCCGCCGCCACGTGCTGGGCCTGGCCCTCGCCACCGCCGGTGGCCTGGCGGGCTGTGCCTCCGGCGGCGACGCCACCGGCCCCACGACCGCGTCCGGTCCACCCACCCGGACGACCCCGACCCCCGAAGCCCCCACCATGACCGACGCACGCACGCTGCTCGTCTACTACTCCCGCGCCGGGGAGAACTACTGGTACGGGAGCCGCCGCACCCTCACCACAGGCAACACCGAGCGCGTCGCCCGCATCATCGTGGACTCGGTCGACTGCGACACCTTCGGGATCGAGGCGGGCGACCCCTACCCCACCGGCTACGACGCGACCGTGGCCCGCAACGTCGACGAGCAGCAGGACGACGCCCGCCCGGCCGTCGCCGCAGCGCTGCCGGACGTGAGCGGGTACGGGACCGTGCTGCTCGGCAGCCCGATCTGGAACGTCCGACCGCCGATGATCATGTCGACGTTCCTGGACGGCGTCGACCTCGGCGGCAAGGTCCTGCGGCCGTTCGTCACCTACGCCGTCAGCGGCCTGGGCCGCACCGCCGACGTGTACGGCGCGCTCGTGCCCGGGGCCCGGATCACCCGCGGTCTCGCCGTCCGCGGGGAGGAGGCGGAGGGCTCCGAGGACGCGGTACGCGCTTGGCTCGCCGGCAGCACCTGAGCCGCCGTCCGGGGCAGGGGTGACGGCCGTGCCCGGTAACGCCAGACCCTCCCACTCCGGCCCGGCCGGGCCTAGGTTCGAGGCATGGACACCTGCACCCTGAACAACGGCGTCGAGCTCCCCGCACTGGGCCTCGGCGTGTTCCAGACCCCGCCCGACGAGACCCGCGACGCCGTCACGGCCGCGCTCGCCAGCGGCTACCGCCACATCGACACCGCCGCCGCGTACGGCAACGAGGCGCAGGTCGGAGAGGCGGTCGACTCCGGCTCCGTCAGCCGCGACGACGTGTTCCTCGAGACGAAGATCTGGATCAGCGACTACGGCTACGACGAGACGCTGCACGGCTTCGAGAAGAGCGCGGCCAAGCTCGGCGTCGAGCAGATCGACCTGCTGATCCTGCACCAGGCCCTGCCGACCGACTTCGAGAAGACCCTCGGGGCGTACCAGGCGCTGGAGAAGCTGCTGGCCGACGGCCGGGTCCGCGCCATCGGGGTCAGCAACTTCATGGTCTCCCACCTCACCCGGCTGCTCGAGCAGACCGACGTCGTCCCCGCCGTGAACCAGATCGAGGTGCACCCGTTCTTCCAGCAGCGTGAGGTGCAGGACTTCGGCCGCGAGCACGGCATCCTCACCCAGGCCTGGTCCCCGATCGGCGGCATCACCCACTACCGCGACGGCCAGCACACCAGCGCGCTGAAGGACCCGACCATCGTCGGGATCGGGGAGGCGCACGCGAAGAGCCCCGCCCAGGTGATGCTGCGCTGGGGCATCCAGCAGGGTCGCTCGGTGATCCCGAAGTCGACCAAGGCCGAGCGGATCGCGCAGAACATCGACGTCTTCGACTTCGAGCTCACCGCCGACGAGCTCGCCGCCCTCGACCGCCTCGAGACCGGCGTCCGCGGCGGGCCCGAGCCCGAGGCCGTCACCCTCAAGGAGATGGGCCGCCCCATCCCCGAGGCCTGAGCCCGACCCGGCTGCGCGCTCAGGAGTCCGACGGACCGTCCTGGGCGTGCAGGTTCTCGGTCGCCCGCTCGACGGTCGCGGCCGAGATGATCGTGTGGTTGACGTCGTCGTCGGAGGCCTCGCCGACCTCGGTGCCGAGCTCGTTCGCCGAGTCCTCGCCGTGGCCCTCGCCGGCGCGGCGGACGGGGTCGTCCGCCTTGTCCCGACCGGGGTCGGACGGGTCGGCCCACAGCGGGTAGGACGGGTTGCTCATGGTCGGGCCTTTCGAGGTGGACGAGACGCGGGTCAGGACTGAGGAGCACCCGCACAGGGGTCGGGGGCCTGAGGAGCACAGGGGCACCGCCCGGACGAGCCGGACGGTGCCCCTGCTGCGACCGACGCCCCGGGGCGTGTCCTGCCCCGGGGCGGACCGGGCTACTGGAACAGCTGGTTCACCTGGGTGTTGGCGTCGGTCAGCGACGAGACGTCCGCCTTCCCGGAGAGGACGTCGTCCATCGCCGGGGTCATCAGGTTGGTGATCTCCGACGCGTGGTCGGTGATCGGGAACAGGAAGGTGGTCTTGTTCGAGACCTGGTCGAGGAACGGCGAGACGTCGATCCCCTTGGCCTTGAACGCGGCCTGGGCCTTCTCGGTCGCCGACGGGATGGCCGGGAACACGACCGACTTCTCACCGACGATGTTCTGGCAGTCCGCCGAGCCCAGGTACTCGACCCACTTCGCAGCGGCCGGCTTGTTCTTCGAACCCACCCAGATCGAGTCCGCGAGCCCGTTGTACATGCTGGCGCGCGCGCCGCTCGGGCCGGTGGGGGTCGGGGCGAGGCCGACGCTGACGTCCTTGTTGCCCGCCAGCGCGTTGGTGTTCCAGGAGCCGTTGGTGATCATCGCGTACTTGCCCGCGGTGAAGATCGAGCTCGAGTCCTGACCGGTGACCTCGGCGACGCTGGGCATGTAGCCCTTGTCGATCAGGCCCTTGAACCAGCCGATGGTCTGCTGGAAGTTGGCGTTGTCGTAGTTGTAATGCGTGCCCCACGGGTTCTTGTCCGTGTAGGTGAAGCCGTTCGACCCGGTGTACATGCTCCACTGGGTCTGGCCGACGCCGCCGCCGGAGCCACCGTCGAGACCGAGGCCGTAGACCTTGATCTTGGACTTGTCGAAGCCCGGCTCGTCGCCGCGGACGCCTTTGGTGTCCACCGTCAGGTGGGCGACCGCCTTCTCGTACGTGCCGCCGTCCGTCGGGTTCCAGGCGAGCGTCTGCAGGTCGGACTCGCTGACGCCGGCCGCCTTCACCAGGTCCTTGTTGTAGAAGACCGCGATGGTGTCGAAGTCCTTCGGCAGCCCGTAGCGCTTGCCGTTCTCGCCGACCCACAGGTCGGCCAGACCGGGCTGGTACTGGTTCGTGTCGAAGCCGTCCTTGGCCAGCGTCGCGTCGAGCGGAACCAGCTGGTCCTGGTTGACGAACTCGCCGTACTTCGACAGGTGGTCGGTGAAGACGTCCGGGGCGTCACCGGCGACGAAGCCGTTGGTGATCTTGCCCCAGTAGTCGTCCCACGCGTACTGCGAGATCTTGACGTTGACGTTCGGGTTGGCGGTGTGGAAGGCGTCCGCGCAGGCCTGGTAGGCCGGCAGCTGGCTGGCGTCCCAGAGCCAGTAGTTGACGTCGCCGGTCGCCGTGGTGGTGTCGATCGCCTCGTCGCCACCGCCGTCGCTGCTCCCGCTGTCGGAGCCACCGCCACCGCCGCAGGCGGTGAGGGACAGGCTCAGGGCGGCGAGGCCGACCAGGGCGGCTCCGAACTTCGTGCGCATTCTTGCCATCGTTGGCAGTTCCTCTCGGGTCTCACCGCTCGGTCCGGGCGGTGACGTGGGTGTGGCGGTCGTACGGGTGGTGGGAAGCAGGGGCCTGCTCCTTGGTCCCTCGCAGGGTCGAGCAGGGCTACTTGGACCCGGAGAAGCCGATCGAGTTGACGATCCGCTTCGCGAAGAGCATGAAGACGATCATGAGCGGCAGGGCGGCGATCAGGACCGCCGCCATCAGCCCGGCCCAGTCGGGGCCGGTCTGCGGCGTCTGCGACCGGAACACGCCGAGCGCCACGTTGAGCACCCGGGTGCTGTCGTTCGTGCCGACGAGCAGCGGCCACAGGTACTCGTTCCACATGTTGATGATCGTGAGGATCGCGAGCGTCGTGATCGGGGCCCAGCTCATCGGCAGGATGATCCGGAAGAACACGGTCCAGTGGCCGGCGCCGTCGAGCTTCGCCGCCTCCTCCACCTCCTTGTTGATGCCCAGGAAGAACTGGCGGAGGAAGAAGATCGCGAACGGCGTCATGAAGAAGTACGGCGCGATGAGGCCGGGGAACGTCCCGAGCAGGCCGAGGTTCTTGATCAGGATGAAGTTCGGCAGGGCCGTGAAGATCGGCGGGACCATGAGCGCGGTGAGGAACGCGAAGAACACGACGTCGCGGCCCGGCCACCTGAGCCGCGCGAAGGCGTACGCCGCGAGCGCGCTGAAGAAGACCTGGCCCGCGGTCGCCACGACCGCGAAGATCGCCGAGTTGCGCAGGTAGAGGAAGAAGTCCACCGACGCGCCCGAGCCGCCCTCGGCCTGCGCCTCGGCGGTCGTCGCCAGCCCGAGGACCCGCTTGTACGCGCCCAGGGTGAAGTCGACCGGGCCGAAGGACCCGGGGTGCAGGAAGAGCGCCTTGGACGTCGAGAACGACGTGCGGAGCATCCAGTAGAAGGGGAAGATCGTGATCAAGATGATGATGATCATCACGACCCAGGCGGCGACGCGGCCCGGGTTGACCGGCTTGCGGCGGGACTCGGCGCCGCGCGCCGCGGGCGCGGCGACGCGGGACGGTGCGGTGGTGGTGGCCATGCTCGGTCTCCTCTCAGGCCAGGTCGGACTCGCCTGCGTTGAGCAGGCGTAGCTGGACGAGGGCGACGATCGCGAGGATCACGAAGAGCACCAGCGAGATGGCGCTGGCGTAGCCGAACTGGCCCTCCGAGAAGCCCTTCTGGATGATGTAGTACTGGATCACCCGGCTCGCGTTGCCGGGTCCGCCGCGCGTCGTGACGTTGACCGTGTCGAAGATCTGGAACGAGCCGGTCACGGTGATCACCAGCACGAGCGCCAGGATCGGGCGTAGCAGCGGCAGCGTGATCCGCCAGAACGACTTCCACTCGGTGCTGCCGTCCACCGAGGCCGCCTCGTAGACGTACTCGGGGATCGTCTGCAGCCCAGCGAAGATCAGCAGCGCCGTGTAGCCCATGTGGCGCCAGACGTTCACGGCGGCGATGGTGGGGATCGCGGTGGCGTCGCCGCCGAAGAACGTGATGCGGTCGAGCCCGATGCTCGCGAGGACCTCGTTGACGATGCCGACCTGGAAGTCGAGCATCAGGAACCAGACGAGCGCGGCGATGACGTTGGAGATGAGGAACGGCAGCAGGATCACGGCGCGGACGGCCGTGTTCTTGGTCAGCCGCTGCATCAGGACGCCGATCCCGATCGCCAGGATCGTCTGGAAGACGATGTTGAGGGCGACGTACTGCAGGGTCACCTTCATCGCGTTCCAGAACAGCGCGTCGCCGAAGAGCCGCGTGTAGTTCCCGATGCCGATGAAGTGCGGCTGACCCAGGATGTTGTACCGGGTGAGGCTGAAGTAGATGCCCCGGATCGTCGGGTAGAGGTAGAAGACCAGGAACCCGAAGAGCGCCGGGGCGATGAAGACGAGCGCCATCCCGAGGTCGGTCCGGCCCGGAGGCCGGTCGCTGCCCTTGCCGACGTCGACAGCCGGTTCCTTCGCGGTCGCGGCCACGTCGACCGTGGTCGCGCTCACCGCCCCGCTCCCGGCGCTGCTGCCCGCGCGCTGCCGCGCGGCTGCCTCGTGCACGACGTCATCGTCATTCCTCCCGGACTCAGGACCTGGGCGCGTGCCGCTGGTGCTGGACCGAGCGGCATCGCCACGATGCTCGGAAGTTACAGCAGTAGATCGTTGTTCGGCAAGAGCTCAGGAGCATCGACATCTGGACCGAGTCCGAACCGAGACCACACGGTTTGCCGGCCAGACCCTGCTTCCGCTCACTTGGTCTACCGCAGTAGATTGCTGACCCACTCGACGTCGAGGCAGGGAGGTGCGCAGATGAACGCCCCAGCGCGTGCCACCGGCACGGCCCCCGGTCGAGCGCGCGCACGAGCCGCCACCCGCGCCGATGTCGCGCGCCGCGCGGGGGTGAGCACGGCCGTCGTCAGCTACGTCGTCAACGACGGACCGCGCCGGGTGGCCCCCGAGACCGCGCAGCGGGTGCGCGCGGCCGTCGAGGCCCTCGACTACTCCCCCAACCCGGCAGCCCGCTCCCTGCGCCGGGGGTCCAGCGAGCTGCTCGGCCTGGTCCTGCCGGACATCACCAACCCCTACTTCGCCGAGCTGGCGCGCGCGGTCGAGACCGCAGCCGCCGAGCGCGGGTTGCTGGTGACCCTGGCGAGCACCGGTGCGCGCGGCGACGCCGAGCGCGAGCTCGTCGCCGACCTCGTGAGCCGGGACGTGGACGGGGTGCTGCTCTCCACGGTGCTGACCCCGGACGCGCTGCGGGCCGTCGGTCGCCCGCGGCGACCCACCGTCCTGGTGAACGTCTCGACCGCGTTCCCCGGCTACGCGTCGGTGGGGGCCGACGCCCGGCAGGGCGCGTACGAGGTCGTCGACCACCTGATCGCCGTGCACGGCCACCCGAGCGTCGCGCTCGTCATCGGTGAGTCCACCGAACGGCTGCCCGAGCCGCGCGAGCGCGGCTTCGCGGAGGCCTTCGCCGCCCACGGCCTGCCGCCCGGGCCCGTCGTCCGGACGACGTACAGCCGGCGTGGCGGCTACGAGGCCGTCCGGCAGGTGCTCTCCTGGCGCCACCGCCCGACCGCGGTCTTCCTGTCGTCGGACCAGCAGGCGTCCGGGGCCTACCGCGCGCTGCGCGAGGCCGGTCTCGAGTGCCCCGACGACCTCGCGCTCGTGGCCTACGACGGCACGTCGGAGTCCGAGTTCTGCTGGCCCCCGCTGACCGTGTCGCGCCAGCCGGTCGAGATGATGGCCCGCGCCGCGGTCGCCACGGTCCTCGACCCGACGACCGCCCCCGACCACGAGCGCTTCGCCACCGAGCTCGTGGTGCGCCGCTCCTGCGGCTGCGCCTGACCCCGCCCCCGACCTCACCCGAGCAGGAGACCCACCGTGCCCACGACCTCACCGACCCGCGTCGCCCTCTCGGCCGGCGGCGTCGGACTCGTCCTCGAGCTCCCCGGCGTCGGCCTGCCGACCGTCCTGCACTGGGGGGCGACGCTGGGCGAGCTCACCGCGGCGGACGCCGCGGCGCTCGGCGAGGCCGCGGCCCCGACGGTCGCGCCGAGCTCGGTCGACGTGCCGTCCCGGGTCTCGCTCGTGCCCGAGCACTGGACCGCGTGGACCGGCCGGCCCGGGCTGAGCGGTTCGCGGGCCGGCGCGGCCTGGTCGCCGCGGTTCAGCGTGGTGGCCGCGACGCTCGACGGGTCGGAGGTGCCGCTCGACGGCGGGCTCACGAGCGCCGGTGCCGCGTCGCTGCGGGTGCGCACGACCGACGCCGAGGCGGCCCTCGACCTCGATCTCGACGTCGAGCTGACACCGGCGGGTCTCGTGCGCCTCCGTGCCCGGCTGACGAACACCGCCGCCGAGCCGTACGGGCTGCAGGACCTCGTGCTGGCGCTCCCGGTCCCCGCCGTCGCGCGCGAGGTGCTCGACCTCGCGGGCCGCTGGGGCAAGGAGCGGACGCCCCAGCGCCAGCCGCTGGACGTCGGCACCCACCTGCGCGAGGGACGCCGTGGCCGTACCGGTCCGGACGCGGCCACCGTGCTGCACGTGGGCACGCCGGGGTTCGGCTTCGCCGAGGGCGAGGTGTGGGCGCTGCACACCGGCTGGAGCGGCAACCACACGCACTACGCCGAGCGGCTCGCCACCGGCGAGCAGGTCGTCGGCGGCGGCGAGCTGCTGCTGCCGGGCGAGATCGTGCTCGGCGCCGGCGAGTCGTACGCGACGCCGTGGGTCTACGCGTCCTACGGGGTCGGCCTGGACGAGGTCGCCCGTCGGTTCCACCGCTTCCTGCGAGCCCGCCCGGGTCACCCGGGCACCGACCGGCCCGTGACGATCAACGTCTGGGAGGCCGTCTACTTCGACCACCACGACCACGCCAAGCTGGTGGAGCTCGCGCGTCTCGCCGCCTCGGTCGGCGTCGAGCGTTACGTCCTCGACGACGGCTGGTTCGGGGGGCGGCGCGACGACAGCGCCGGCCTCGGCGACTGGACGGTCTCGCCCGACGTCTGGCCCGAGGGCCTGCACCCGCTGGCCGACGCGGTCACGGGCCTGGGCATGCAGCTCGGCCTGTGGTTCGAGCCGGAGATGGTCAACGAAGACTCCGACGTCGCCCGGGCGCACCCCGAGTGGATCATGGCCACCGGCGGCCGGCTGCCCGTCGAGGCCCGGCGCCAGCAGGTGATCAACATCGGCATCCCGGAGTGCTACGCCCACGTCCGCGACCAGGTCTTCGCGATCCTGGCCGAGTACCCGATCTCCTACATCAAGTGGGACCACAACCGCGACCTCGTCGACGCCGGCACCCAGCCGGTCGGCCGGCCCGGGGTCCACGAGCAGACCCTGGCCTTCTACGCGCTCGTCGACGAGATCAAGGCCGCGCACCCGGGCCTGGAGATCGAGTCCTGCTCCTCCGGCGGCGCCCGGGTCGACCTCGGCGTCCTGGAGCGGACCGACCGGATCTGGGTCTCGGACTGCATCGACCCGCTCGAGCGCCAGCTGATGCACCGCTGGACCACCCAGCTCGTCCCGCCGGAGCTGATGGGCGCGCACATCGCGTCCGGCCACTCGCACACCACGGGGCGCCACCACGACCTGCGCTTCCGGGCGGCCACCGCTCTGTGGGGCCACCTCGGCGTGGAGTGGGACCTCACGAAGGCCACCGAGGAGGAGCTGGCCGGCCTCGCCACGTGGATCGCCTTCTACAAGGAGCACCGCGACCTGCTGCTCGGTGGCGACCTCGTGCGGATCGACTTCCCGGACGACAGCCTCCTGGCGGGCGGCGTCGTGTCCCCCGACCGCCGGCGCGCGGTCTACTCCTTCGCCTCGATGTCCCGCTCGGATGTCAGCGGGCTCGGCCGGGCCACGCTGCCGGGGCTCGACCCCGACCTCCGCTACGCCGTCTCCCCCGCGCTGCTCGAGCAGGCCCCCGGCGGGGTGACCCCGCCCGCGTGGTGGCACGTCCGCCGTGCAGGGACCGAGGACCAGGCGCTGGTGGACCCCCAGGGGCCGCTCCGTCTGGTGCCCGACGGCCGCGGTCCGCTCGTGCTGAGCGGCGCGGTGCTGGGTCGCAGCGGCCTGAGCATCGCCTCGACGGACCCGGAGCAGGTCGCGACCTACCTCGTGGAGGCCGTGGACTGAACGGTCGCGTCGAGGGGCGCCGGGGTGAGCCCGGCGGACGCCACGTCCACGCGGTGCAGCGGTGACCCGGCGAGGCTCGTCCCCAGCCAGCGCGCGAGCGTCCCGGCCCCCTCGACCAGCGCGTACGTGGTCGCCGTCGTCGCGACGGGCGCGGCGCGGCCCAGCCACGTCACGGTGTCCACGACGCGGTGACGGCCGAGCATCCCCGGGGCGGCGCGCCACCAGGCCGCGTCGAGGCGCTGGTCCTCCACGAGGACCGGGCGTCCCGCCCGGCGGACCGCGGTCAGCGAACGGAGGCTCCCGCCGGTCTGCCCGGCCCGCCCGAGCACGACCGTGTCGCGCAGGACGGCGGCAGCGTCGGCGGCGAGGCCGACGTCGAGGGTCCGGGTGACCTCCGCCCCGTCGGCCACGACGAACGGCTCGCCGGCGTAGGTGAGGCCGCCGCCCGTGGCGACGTCCAGCCGGACGTGCCAGCCGCAGGGCAGGCCGCGGCCGTGGTTCGCGATCGTGCCCGCGACGTCGAAGAGGTCGAGCCGGGCGCCGGGACCGACCCGGACGTCGAGCTCGACCACGTCCCCGCCGAGCAGCAGCGCCGTCGTCGCGAGCAAGCCGATCCGGCACCGGCGCGCGTCGGCCGCGACCACCTGCGGGCGCAGCAGACCCTGCGTCAGACGTGCGACGTGGCGCCCGTCGACGAGCTCGACGGCGACGGTCGTGGCCGGCGGCACCTCAGTGGACGTGCGCGTGCTCGTGGGTGGGGGTCTCCCCGGTCTCGGCGTGGCTGTGGGTCTCCCCGGTCTCCGCGTGGAAGTGTCCCTCGACGCCTCCGGCGTGGAAGTGCGGGGCCATCGGCCCCGGGTCCTGGGCCACGTGGTCCCCGGCGCGGAAGGTCGCGAGCGTCTCGAGCACCCACGCCTTGACGCGGGCGACGGACGCGGGGTCGAGCCGGCTCAGCGGCAGCACGGTCCGTCCGTCGCGGGCCTGCTCGGCGTCGGCGACCATCTGCTCGACGTCGACGCCGACGTACGGCGCCAGGTCGGTCTTGTTGACGACGAGCGCGTCGGCCCGGCCGATGCCCGGGCCGCCCTTGCGGGCGACGTCGCCCCCACCGGCGACGTCGAGGACGAAGAACTGGGCGTCGACCAGCGCCGGCGAGAAGGTCGCGGTGAGGTTGTCGCCCCCGGACTCGACCAGCACGACGTCCACCGGCGCGAAGTCGCGCTCGAGGTCCTCGACGGCGAGCAGGTTCTGGGTCACGTCGTCGCGGATCGCGGTGTGCGGGCAGGCGCCGGTCTCGACCGCCCGGATCCGCTCGGGGTCGAGCACGCCTGCCGAACGCAGGAAGCGGGCGTCCTCGTCGGTGTAGATGTCGTTCGTCACGACGGCCAGGCTGAGCTCGGTGCCGAGCTCGCGGCAGAGCAGCGCGATCAACGAGCTCTTGCCGGTGCCGACCGGACCGGCGACGCCGATCCGCAGGGCCCGCGTCGACGTGGTCGTGGGGGTGGTGGTGCTGTCCTCAGGCACGGAACAACCGCCTCTCGCTCGTCCGGTGGTGCTGTCCCCACTCCTCGACGAGGGGGGCGCTGTGGGCAGGGATGTCGTCGGTCGTCCGGGCGTCCACGACCCGGGCGACGAGGGCCTCGACCGCGACCGCCGCGTCGGCGGCCCAACGGACCCCCACGCTCGGGTCGAAGGGCTCGAGCTTGAGCGCGGCGGCGACGACGGTCTGGACGTCCTCGTACGCGACGAGGCGCGCGGTCTGCTCGGCGTCCAGCCCGGCCTGCGCGGCGACGACGCCGAGGACGACCGCCCGGCACCAGGGACCAGGTGCCGTCGCGAAGGGGGCCAGGTCCCAGACCGCGGCGGCCGTCCGCAGGTAGCTCCGGCCCAGCAGGTCGGACGCCTCCCGCAGGGCGTCGGAGAGCGTCCGCACCCGCCAGGCCGCGTCCACCTCGCGCAGGGTCTCGACCACCGACGCCGACCTCGCGCGCGTGCAGCCCGCCCAGGCCCGCCCGGCGACCACGGCGGCCGCCGCCTCGACCTCGGTGACCGTGACGAGCCGGACCCGCAGGTAGGCGGGCACCTCGTCGACCCGCATGCCGTGCCGCAGGGCCGGCTCGACTCCGGCGGACTGGGTGTGCGCGCCCGTGGGCAGCCGGCCGTCGGCCAGGAGGAGCGAGAGGTAGGGAGCAGACGCGGTCGCGGTCATGCGGCTCAGAACATCGCGTAGAGCTGGGCGAGCGGCAGCACGGTCGCCGGAGCCGGCGTGATCAAGGAACCGTCGACCGTGATCGCGTGCGTCTCGGCGTCGACGACGATGTCCGGGAGCGCGTCGTTGTTGATCATCTGCGCCTTGCCGACATCGCGGGTGGGTCGGCAGGCCACCAGGGTGCGACGCAGGCCGAGCTCGTCGGCGAGCCCGGCGTCGAGGGCGGCCGGGGACACGTACGACTGCGAACGACCGGCCCCGCTGCCCCAGTAGAGCGTGGGCCGCATCAGGACCGGCTGCGGCGTCGGGATGGAGGCGTTCGGGTCGCCGAGCGCGCCGACGACGATGCCGCCGCCCTTGATCACCACGCTCGGCCGGACGCCGAAGAAGCGCGGGTCCCAGAGCACGAGGTCGGCGAGCTTGCCGACCTCGACCGACCCGATCTCGTGGTCGACGCCGTGGCTGATCGCGGGGTTGATCGTGTACTTGGCGACGTAGCGGCGGGCGCGGAAGTTGTCGGCCGGGAGCCCGCCGGACAGGTCCCCGCGGACCTGCTTCATGACGTGCGCGACCTGCCAGGTCCGGGTGATCACCTCGCCGATCCGGCCCATCGCCTGGGCGTCCGACGACGTGATCGAGATGGCGCCGAGGTCGTGCAGGTGGTCCTCCGCGGCGATCGTCGTCGCCCGGATCCGGGACTCGGCGAAGGCCAGGTCCTCGGGGACCGCCGGGTTCAGGTGGTGGCAGACCATGAGCATGTCGAGGTGCTCGGCGACCGTGTTCACGGTGTGCGGGAGGGTCGGGTTCGTGGAGCCGGGCAGCACGTGGGGCAGGCCGGCGATGGTGAGGATGTCGGGCGCGTGCCCGCCACCGGCGCCCTCGACGTGGAAGGCGGAGATGCTGCGTCCCGCCATCGCGGCGACGGTCGAGGCGACGAAGCCGGCCTCGTTCAGCGAGTCGGAGTGCAGCGCGACCTGCAGGCCCCACTCCTGTGCCCCCCTCAGCGCGGCGTCGACGGCGGCCGGGGTCGAGCCCCAGTCCTCGTGGACCTTGTAGCCGCCGGCACCGGCGAGCGCCTGCTCCTCGAACGCGCCCGCGGAGACCGTGTTGCCCTTGCCGAGCAGCAGCAGGTTGACCGGGAACTCGTCGAGGGCGCGGTGGGCCTGCTTCAGGTGCCAGGCGCCCGGGGTGACGGTCGTGGCCTTGGACCCCTCGGACGGGCCGGTCCCGCCGCCGCCCAGGGTCGTGAGCCCGGCGGCGAGCGCCTCGTGGATCTGCGACGGCGAGAGCAGGTGGACGTGGCTGTCGAAGCCGCCGGCGGTGAGGATCTTGCCCTCGCCGGAGATCACGTCGGTGCCCGGTCCGATGACCAGCGCGGGGTCGACCCCGTCGGCGATGTCGGGGTTCCCGCTGCGCCCGATCCCCACGATGCGGCCGTCGCGGATGCCGACGTCGGCCCGGACGATGCCCCAGTGGTCGAGGATCACCACGTTGGTGACGACGGTGTCGAGCGCACCCTCGGCCGAGGTGACCAGCGACTGGTTCATCGACTCGCGGATGGACTTCCCGCCGCCGAAGACCGACTCCTCGCCGCCGACGGTGAGGTCCTGCTCGATCTCGATCCAGAGGTCGGTGTCGCCGAGCCGGA
The DNA here is from genome assembly GCA_963762775.1 of uncultured Actinomycetota bacterium. Taxonomy (GTDB): domain Bacteria; phylum Actinomycetota; class Actinomycetes; order Propionibacteriales; family Propionibacteriaceae; genus Microlunatus. The sequence continues at coordinate 82,621 of CAVXMD010000010.1, read as the reverse complement.
TCTGGTCGCCGGCGGTCGGGCCGAAGATGGCCGCGTACGCGTCCCTGCCGATGCGCACCGCTCAGCCCTCCGTGGTGGTCGACGTGCCGGCAGAAGGAACCGTCCGGATCTGCAGGCCGGGCACGAGCCGGCGGCCGCGCAGCGCGACGGTCGCGACCGTGCGCGAGGCGCCCGGCTCGAAGCGCACCGACGTCCCGGCGGCGATGTCGAGACGGAACCCTGCCGCGGCGGCCCGGTCGAACTCGAGGCCGGCGTTGACGTCGGGCAGGTGGAGGTGCGAGCCGACCTGGATGGGCCGGTCGGCCGTGTTCGTGAACGTCAGCTCGCCGCGCTCGTCGGGGCCGCGGTCGGCGTTCAGCTCGATCTCGCCCGGTGCCACCCGGATCGCCCCGGGGCCGGAGGTGGACACGCCCGCCATGATCAGCTCCTCTGCTGCTGAGACGTCACTGGATCGGGGAGTGCAGGGTCACGAGCTTGCGCCCGTCGGGGAAGGTCGCCTCCACCTGCACGTCGGTCATCATCTCGGCGACGCCCTCCATGACCTGGTCGCGCGTCAGCACCTCGCGCCCGCTGCTCATCAGGTCCTCGACCAGCGCGCCCTCGCGCGCCCGCTCGATCACCCAGGTGCTGAGCAGCGCGACGGACTCGGGCCAGTTGAGCCTGACGCCCCGGGCCAGCCGGTCGCGGGCCACCATGCCGGCGACCGCCATCAGCAGCTTCTCGGTCTCCGAGGGCGCGAGGTTCATCGTGGTCCTCCCGACGGTGGGCGTCCGGCGCTCCGGCGGAGCGTCGGCCACGCTAGCGAGCGATTGTTTCCCCGCTGTTGCGGGGCGTCCGGGTCGCCGACGGACGGAGGCCCCGACGTAGCGTTCCGCGGGTGACGACGAGACCGGGCCGGGCGGCCGCCGACACCCTGCCGACACGGTGGGAACGCCTCGACGAGCGTTTCGTGGTCAAGGGCGACGCGGTGGTCGTCCGGATCGCGTCCGGCTGCCGCTGGGCCGAGGGCGGGACGTACGTGCCCGCGGCCCGCAGCTTCGTCTGGAGCGACATCCCCAACGACCGGCTGCTGCGCTGGGACGAGCTGACCGGCGAGACCGGGGTGCTCCGCTCCCCCGCGGGCTACCCGAACGGCGGCACCCTCGACGGCCAGGGCCGCCTCCTCACCTGCGAGCACGGCGGGCGCCGGGTCAGCCGGACCGAGCACGACGGCTCGGTGACCGTGGTGGCCGACCGGTTCGAGGGGCGCCGGCTGAACAGCCCGAACGACGTCGTCGTCGACCGTCGGGGACGGGTGTGGTTCACCGACCCGGCCTACGGCATCGCCACCGACTACGAGGGGTACGCCTCGGAGCCCGAGGTCGACGGCTGCCACGTCTACCGCGTCGACCCGGACGGGTCCTGCCACCGGGTCACGCACGACTTCGTCGCGCCGAACGGGCTGGCCCTCTCCCTCGACGAGACGCGGCTCTACGTCGTGGACTCCGAACGCTGCCACCTGCGGGTCTTCGACGTCACCGACGACGGTCGGCTCGAAGGCGGCGGCGTGCTCGCCGACTGCACGGCCGGGACCTTCGACGGCGTCCGGCTCGACAGCACCGGCCGGATCTGGGCGGCGGCCGAGGACGGCGTCCACTGCCTCGAGGAGGACGGCACGCTGCTGGGCAAGCTGCTGCTGCCCGAGGTCGTCGCGAACGTCACCTTCGGCGGCCTGCGGCGCAACCTGCTCTTCGCCTGCGCCACGACGAGCGTCTACCTGCTGATGCTGGGCGTCACCGGTGCGCCCGGCCCGTACGCGCCCGCGCTCACAGGACGTGGCCCCCGTTGACGGTGAGGACCTGACCGGTGACGAAGGCCGCCGCGTCGGAGAGCAGGTAGGCCACGGCCCCGGCGACGTCGTCGGGCACGCCCATGCGGCCCAGCGGCACCTGCCGCTCGTACGCGGTGGTGTCGGCCCCTGCGTGCCGCTCGACCGGGATCCACCCAGGGCTCACCGCGTTGACCGTCACGCGCTCGGGCCCGAGCTCCTTCGCCCAGACCGGCACCAGGCCGAGCTGGGCGCTCTTGGCCGCCGTGTACGCCGACGTGCCGGGCAGGTGCCGGTCGACCACGTCGGAGGCGATCATCACGAACCGGCCACCGCCGGCGGCCCGCATCGCCGGCAGGGTCGCCTGGAGCAGCAGCGTCGGGCTGCGCACGAAGAACGTGAGCTGGTCGAGGTAGGCCTGCCACGTCAGGTCGGCCACAGCAGCGTTCGGCTGCGGGCCCGTCGCGTTGGCGACGACGGCGGTGACGGGACCGAGCCGGTTCGCCGCGTCGACGACCGAGGCGACGCCGTCGGCGTCGGTGACGTCGCCCGGCACGGCCACCGCCGTCCCGCCGGCGCGCCGGACGTCGGCGACCACAGCCTCCGCACCGTCGGCGTCGGCGCGGTAGCCGACGGCGACCGGCCGGCCCGCCGACCCGAGGTGGCGGGCGATGGCGGCCCCCAGCCCGCGGGACGCGCCCGTGACCAGGCAGACCGGGCGTGTGCTGCTCACGGCGCGAGCGTAGAGCAGGGGCCGGGGACGTGCTCGGCACCGGGTCGGGCGGGAGGAAGGATGGGCCCGTGCTGATCAGGACCCGGGCCGCGGCCGACGACGACGCCTGCGTGGCGGTCATGGCGCTGACCCACGCGGTCGACGGCTACCCGCGGTACTGGCCCGCGAGGCCGGCGGGCTTCCTGAGGGCCCACGGCGAGACCGACGCCTGGGTCGCCGAGCTCGACGGTCGCGTCGTGGGCCAGGTCGCCCTGCACCGGGCCGGGGGCGAACCCGTCCTCGAGCTGGCCCAGGCGCGGACGGGGCTCCCGACGGAGGGCCTCGCGGTCCTGGCCCGGCTGCTCGTGGACCCGCAGGCGCGAGGACGCGGCGTCGGGCGGGCCCTCGTGCGCACGGCGACGGCTCGGGCGCTCGAGACCGGGCGCCGCCCGGTCCTCGACGTCCTGCAGGGGACGCCGGGCCCGATCGCCCTCTACGAGTCGGAGGGCTGGACGAGGCTCGGCCCGACGACCCTGGACCTCAGCGGCCTCGGCTACGGTGACGTGCCGCCGCTGCAGCTCTGGGTCTACCTCGGGCCGGCACCGGCCTGACGGGGCGTGGCGTCAGGCCGCGACCGGGCGACCCGACGCCGGGACGGCCTCGTCGGGGCGCACCGGTCCGGGCGGGGTGCCGTCGCCGAAGGGACGCCCGCCCAGCTGCTCGCGGTGGTGGGGCGTCAGCCAACCGGCCAGGTCCGGGCCCGCGGGCACGATCTGCGTCGGGTTGATGTCGCTGTGCACGACGTAGTAGTGCCGCTTGATCTGCGCGAAGTCGGTCGTGTCGCCGAAGCCCGGCGTCTGGAACAGGTCGCGGGCGTAGCCCCAGAGCGCCGGCAGCTCGGAGAGCTTCTGCCGGTTGCACTTGAAGTGCCCGTGGTAGACGGGGTCGAAGCGCGCCAGCGTCGTGAACAGCCGGACGTCGGCCTCGGTGATCGAGTCCCCCATCAGGTAGCGCTGGCCCGTCAGCCGCTCCTCCAGCCAGTCCAGGGCGGTGAACAGGCGGTCGTACGCAGCCTCGTACGTCTCCTGCGAGCCGGCGAAGCCGCAGCGGTAGACGCCGTTGTTGACCTCGGTGAAGACCCGCTTCATGACGGACTCCATCTCGTCGCGCCGGTCGTCCGGCCAGAGGTCGGGCGCCCCGTCACGGTGGAACGCGGTCCACTCGCTCGACAGGTCCTGCGTCATGCGGGAGAAGTCGTTCGTCACCAGCTCGCCCGTCGGCACGTCGACGATCGCCGGCACCGTGATGCCGCGCGGGTAGTCGGGGAACCGGGCGAAGTACGCCTGCTGCAGCCGCTCGTAGCCGAGCACCGGGTCGACGCCGCCCGGGTCGAGGTCGAAGGTCCAGCTGCGCTGGTCGTGGGTCGGGCCGCACAGGCCCATCGAGATCGCGTCCTCGAGACCGAGCAGGCGGCGCACGATGATCGCCCGGTTCGCCCACGGGCACGCCCGGGCGGCGACCAGCCGGTAACGGCCCGCCTCGACCGGGTAGCCGTCCCGGCCGTCAGCGGTGATCCGCGTCGTCACGTAACGCATGTCGCGGTGGAAGTCCTCGCCCGTGGTCACGTAGCCAGGAGCAGTAGAAGCGTCAACCATCTCTCCACCGTAGCCGTTCGGCCCTGCGCCCGCGGGGAGTTCAGACCCGCGGGCGAGCAGGGCGTCCGTCAGCCGTGGCCGAGCGCGTGGTGCTTCGCGACCTGGGCGGCGCTCAGCGCGGTCGAGTAGGTGGCCAGCTCGTCCAGGTCGCCCCTGAAGCCCGAGCCGAAGCCCCACCGCCCCACCCGCTGGCTCAGGTCCACGGAGGGCGCGCCGTCGGCGGAGCCCACCGCGACCCCGTCGAGGTAGAGCGTGGTCCGGTCACCGGCACGGGTCGCCACCAGGTGGTGCCACTTCCCGTTGGCGTAGCCGGCCCCCGGGGAGCTCACCACGGTCGACGAGCCGTCCGCGCCGGACGCCGTGAACGTCACCTTGCCCGAGGCGAGCTGGACCGACTGCGGGTAGAGCGAGTCCGGGGTGTCGGAGTGGAAGCGGGCGAGCCCGCCGCTCTTCGCACCGGTCGAGAACCAGAGCTCGATGCTGGAGTCCTTGCCGAGGGTGCCGTCGGTCAGCGTCCGGGCGATGGTGCTGTCGGCACCCGCGAACGTCGCGGCCGTGTCCTCGTCGTCGTCCAGGGCGCCCTTCGTCCCGAGCTCGACGTCGTCCGACAGGTCGAGCGGGAGACTGCCCGCCCGGTCGGGGTCGGTACCGGGCGTGGAGGTGTCCAGGCGCCACTGGTGCACAGCGCCGTCCGCGGCCACCTGGTCGGCGTACGCGGAGGGCGTGAAGGTGCTGACCGCGACGCTGCTCCGGGTGTTGCCGTCCTTGTCCCGGGCCCGCACCTGGAACGTGTAGCGGCGACCCGGCGTGAGCTTCGTGGCCGTCAGCTCGACCACGTCCCGGTTCCACCAGGGCGCGGAGCTCGACGTCGTCGCGACGACCTTCTTGCCCAGCACGAGCTCGTAGCCGAGCGCGAGGTTGTCCCGGTCCCAGGTGCTCTTGACGCTGACGGTGGCCGACGTGCTGGTCGTCGCCCTGACCGTCGGGGTCGCGAGCGGCTCGGGACCCTGGTCGGACTCGACCGCCTTGACCTTGCCGGGCACCCCGAGGCGCACCAGGCCCTGCTGCTTGGTCCCGTTCACCGCGGTGAACTCGCCGCCGAGCAGCAGGTACTTCGAGGTCGACGCGAGGCTCCAGGCCGCCTGGTTCTGCCCGGTGTACTTGCCGGCCGTCAGGTTCGGGAACCAGTTGTAGAGCGCGGGCGCGGGCTGGCCCTGGTAGTCCGGGAAGCTCGACTCGCTCTGGTCGGTGTGCACCACCGTGCCCTTCGCCTCCTTGGAGACGGCGAGCGAGCGGTAGCGGGCCGAGGTCGCCCGGGTGTCGGGGAAAGCGCCGATGTTGACGCAGTCGTGCGCGTGGCTGGCGCTGTAGAGGACGTCGCCGACGGGCGCGACGTCGTAGGTGTCGCCGTGGCAGTCCTGGATCCACTTGACGCTGCCGTCGGCCGGGTCGGCCGCGAACGCGCCCTCGAAGCCCGACCCGCCGCGGTAGGCGAAGGCCGAGCCGAAGATGGTCTTGCCGTCGGTGCGGAGGCTGTCGACGGCCGCGTTGGCGCCCCCGTTCTGGATGACCTCGTTGATCTTCCACGGCTGGTTCGCCGCGGTGGTCGCGTCGAGCGACCCCATGCCGTTCGCGTCCACGCCGTTCAGGGTCGTGAAGTTGCCGCCCACGACGATCCGCTTGTTGTCGGGCGTCGCGACGATCGCCTCGGTCGTCCCGTTCGCGACCGGTGCCCAGGACTTGACGAGGCTCCCGGATGTGGTGAGCGCCGCCAGCTTGCCGCGCGCGTTCCCGTCGACCGTGGTGAACCAGCCACCGACGTACACCGTCTTGTCGAGCGCGTAGACCGCGGTGACCTTCTGGTTGAAGACCGGGTCGAGGGAGCGGAGCTTCCGCTTGGCGATGTCGAAGGCGGCGAAGCGCGACCGGACCGTGCTGCCGACGTGGGTGAAGTCGCCGACGGCGTAGAGCGTCTTCTGGTCGGGCGAGAGCGCGAGCTCGCGGACCGTGCCGTCGAAGGTCGGGGCCCAGGAGCGCATCTTGCCCGTGGAGAGGCTGTAGCCGATGAAGTTCTTGCGGCTGACCTCCTTCTGCCCGGCCTTCGCACCCGCGGGACGGGCCTTGCTGAAGCTGCCGGCGGCGAAGACGGTGTTCCCGACGACGACCTGGGAGTAGACGACGCCGTTGATCTGCGCCGTCGGCAGGGGGTCGGTCGACACCATGGCCGACGTGCGGTCCTCGATCGGGGCCGGACCGTCCGCGCGTGCCGGTGCGGCGGCGGCCGTCGGGACCAGCACGGTCAGCGTCGACGCGGCGAGCACCGCGGACACGACGAGCGAGAGCGGAGCGACGGCGAGGCGTCGGAAGGTCAGGTTCACAGCGGCCCCGAGCAGAAGACGTGCGGCACCGCCCCCGCGGTGGTCGCCGGACGAGGCGACCTCAGGACCCTAACCGGCCGGGCGGGGACCGAAGAAATCACGAGCAGGCTCACCGTCGAACAATCAGGTGACGATGACGCGTGGGAGGAGGACGACACCCCACGGGCGGGGCGGGATGATGGGGGCATGCGTTTCCTGCAGCCGCCACCGCCGACGGACCTCACCTACAGCGACGTGTTCATGGTCCCGCGCCGCTCGTCGCTCACGTCGCGGCTCGAGGTCGACCTCAGCTCCACCGACGGGGTGGGCACCACGCTGCCGCTCGTCGTCGCCAACATGACCGCGGTCTCGGGACGGCGGATGTCGGAGACCGTCGCCCGCCGCGGCGGGGTCGTGATCATCCCGCAGGACATCCCCACCGACGTCGTGGCCGAGGTGGTCGGGAAGGTCAAGGCCTCGCACACCGTCTTCGACACCCCGGTGTCGGTGACCCCGAGCACCACCGTCGGCGAGGCCATGTCGTTGCTGCCCAAGCGGGCCCACGGCCAGGTCGTCGTGGTCGACGGCGGTCGCCCGGTCGGCACCGTCGCCGAGGCCGACACCGCCGGCGTCGACCGGTTCGCCCAGGTGCGCGACGTCATGAGCACCGACCTCGTGGCCGTCGGCGCGGGGACGACGCCGCGCGAGATCTTCGACGCGCTCGCCGCCTCGCACCTCGACCTCGCCGTCGTGGTGGACGGGCAGACCGCCGACGGGTCCGCCGACGGCCGGCTCCTCGGCGTCATGACGGCGCGCTCGGCGCTGCGCTCCACGCTCTACCGCCCGGCGCTCGACCCCGACGGCCGCCTCCTCATCGGCGCCGCCGTCGGCATCAACGGCGACGTCGCCGGGCGCGCGGAGGCCCTGCTGCGCGCCGGCATCGACGTGCTCGTCGTCGACACCGCGCACGGCCACCAGGACAAGATGCTGTCCTCGCTGAAGGCCGTCCGCGAGGTCCGGGACCGGCTCGCCGACGCGAGCGGCCGCTCGGTCCCCCTGGTCGCCGGGAACGTCGTCGCGGCCGACGGGGTCGACGACCTCGTCGCCGCGGGTGCCGACGTGGTCAAGGTCGGCGTCGGTCCGGGCGCGATGTGCACGACCCGGATGATGACCGGCGTCGGACGTCCTCAGTTCAGCGCGGTGCTCGAGTGCGCCGCGGCGGCCAGGTCGCTGGGCAAGGCTGTCTGGGCCGACGGTGGCGTGCGCTACCCCCGCGACGTGGCGCTGGCCCTGGCCGCCGGGGCCGGGAGCGTGATGATCGGGTCCTGGTTCGCCGGGACGTACGAGAGCACCGGCAACCTCATGGTCGACGCGCAGGGCCGGCAGTACAAGGAGTCGTACGGGATGGCCTCCGCGCGGGCCGTACGGCTGCGCACCAAGGACGCCAGCGGCTTCGACCGGGCGCGGTCCGGCCTGTTCGAGGAGGGCATCTCGTCCTCGCGGATGTACCTCGACCCGGAGCGCCCCGGCGTGGAGGACCTCATCGACTCGATCGTCGCCGGTGTCCGCAGCTCGTGCACCTACGCCGGCGCCTCGACGCTGGAGGAGTTCCACACCCTCGCCGTCGTCGGTGTGCAGTCGAGCTCCGGCTACGACGAGGGCCGCCCGCTCAGCACGAGCTGGTGAGCGTGGGTCCCGCCCGGGCTCAGGGCAGGCGTGATGCGGCGCCGCGGACGCGGATGCCCGGCTCGCCGCGGATGACGCTGACCTCGATGCGGCTGGGCCGGCCCATGTCGTCGCCCTGGCAGATGGTGAACTCGGCGCTCGCGCCGATCTTGTGGAGCTCGCGCAGGTAGCCGCCGAACGCGGCCGCCGCGGCCCCGGTCGCCGGGTCCTCGACCACGCCGCTGCCCGCGAACGGGTTCCGGGCGTGGAAGGTCCGACGGCCCTCGGGCCAGACGAGCAGCACGGTGATGATCCCGTGCTCGCGCATCAGGCCCGCCAGCGTGTCGAAGTCGTAGTGCAGGTCGGCCAGTCGCTCGCGGGTACGCGTGACGAGCACGAGGTGCTCGGAGCCGGCGTTCGCCATCCGTACGGGGTAGTCCGGGTCGAGGTCGCGCGGGAGCCAGCCCAGGGCGTCGAGGACCGCCGAGACCAGCCCGCCGTCCGCCTCCCGGACCCGCGGCGAGACGCTCGTCAGCTCGGCGACCAGGCCGCGGTCCGTGCGCTGGGTGTTGACGGTCACGAGCCCGGCGGGGGTGTGGAAGACCAGCTCCTCGGCGGGATGGCGCTCCACGAGCGCGACCCCGGAGGCGATGGTGGCGTGCCCGCAGAAGGGCACCTCCTGCTCGGGGGCGAAGTAGCGGACGTCGTAGACGTTCGGCTCGTGCTCGCGCGGGAAGAGGAACGCGGTCTCGGAGTAGCCGAGGTCGGCCGCGATCCTCTGCATGGCCGGCGCGTCGAGGCCGCCGGCGTCGAGCACGACCCCGGCCGGGTTCCCTCCGCGACCGGCGGTGGTGAAGGCCGCGTACCGGAGCACCTCGGTGGGCATGGGCCTCACCCTAGACGCGACCCGTCGTCCGCGACAGAGCGCGCACGTCAGGCCGCGCGGCTCAGCTGCTCGAGGCGGGCGAGACCGGTCGGCACCGCGGTGGCGACCCGGTCGCGGACGGCGGCGAGCTCGGGGGTGCGCGGCTGGTCCAGCGGCACGCGCGCCGGGTTGAGCGCGACGGTGTCGGCCCAGGCGGCGACATCGGGCGCGGCACCGAACGCCGCCGTCGCCCGGAAACCGAGGACGTTCATCCGGGCCCAGTCGACGAGCGTGTCGCCGTACGAGGACGGCGGGCAGAGCCGGTTCTTCTCCGCGTCGTCGTGGCGCGTGGCCTCGACGTAGCCGATCAGGGCGGCGCCGAAGCAGGGGAACCCGGCCCGTACCGGCTGCAGCGTGACGAGACCCGGCTGCCACACGGGCACGCGCGGCGGGTGCTTGAGCCCGTCCGCGGCGCAGTTCACGACCAGGGCGTCGTCGTCGACGCCCACCGTCCCGCCGTCGAGGTCGAGGCGGCCCCGTCGGGCCGTCCGGATCCGGCCGAGGCGGACGACGTGCTCCACGGAACGCAGCAGCTCGAGCTCCCAGCGACCGAGGGTCGGCGCCTTCGCCATGGTCGGCTCGACCCCGGGGTCGAGGCGCATCATGATCCCGGCCGCCTCGAGGCCCCGGAACAGCCCCGGCAGCGACGAGGCCGCCCCCGCCGTCTCCATCAGGTCGGCGACCATGCCGAGGTAGACGACCGGGTCGGGCTGGATCAGGGCCCGGTCGAGCATCCACGGCTCGCGCGGCCGGACCCAGCAGACTGCGTCGGGGTCGACGCCGTGGGTGAGCAGCCAGACCACCGCGTCGGTCGCGGTCTTGCCGCTGCCGACGACGACGTACCGGCGGGCCCCGGTCGTCCTGGGCAGGTCGTTGACGGGCACCACCTCGGCCCCGTCGACCGCGAAGCGCGGCGGCGTCTCGGCCGGGATGTCGGGCGCGAGGTAGCGGGCGTCGACGACCCGGCAGCCCGCGTCCACCTCGTAGCGCTCCCCCGTCTCCCGCGCGACGAAGGTCCTGCCGCCGAGGTGCTCGCAGCCGGTGAACAGCCGCACACGGCCCGTGGCGAGCAGCCGGTCGGCCAGCACCTGCTCGTAGTAGGCCAGGATCGTCGGTTGGTCGGCACGCTCGTGCAGGCCCGCCTCGGGGCCGTCGTGCTGCCGCCGACCACCGCCCAGCAGGGTGGACGCCACGCCGTAGAAGGTCGACGACTGGTGGAGCCGGACGAAGGGGTACGCCTCGCGCCAGTGGCCGCCGACGCCCGCGCGGCGGTCGACCAGGACGACCCGGGCGCCGGAGTGCGCGACCAGCGCGTCGACGTAGGCCAGGCCCGAAGCACCTGCGCCGACGACGAGGTGGTCGGCCTGGAGCGTGGTCGTCACGCGATCGTGCGTGCGTGCGTGATGGTCAGGCCGACGCGAAGCGGGCGGCGGACCGGGCGCGGGCCTTCGCCGCCTCCTCCTCGCGGTTCTTCGGCGGCGCGGCGCTGACCAGGCTCTCGAGCAGGTGCTCGGTGGCGTGGGTGATGTCGTGCACCGCCCGCTCGAACGCGGCCTCGTTGGCCTTCGACGGCTTCGCCGTCCCGGCGATCTTCCGCACGTACTGCAGCGCGGCGTCGTGCACCTCGTGCGAGGTGGCCGGCGGCTCGAAGTTGTTCAGCGGTCGGATGTTGCGGCACATGCGCCCAGTCTCCCGCGCCCGGCGGTCGGCGTCGAGGTCACCAGGGGATGGTCCCGGCGTCCTCGAAGTAGCCACCGGTGGGGCCGTCGTCGGGCAGGGTGGCCAGCTTCACCGCGATGGCGGCGCCCTGCTCGGGCGTCCGGTGGCCCTGGAAGCCGTTGAGGTCGGTGGCGACGTAACCGGGGCAGGCGAGGTTCAGGAGGACGTTCGTCCCCTCGAGCTCGCGGACGTACTGCACGGCCATCGCGTTGAGGAACGTCTTCGAGGGCGCGTACGCGGCGTGCACCGGTCCGACCCCCTCGCCGGTCCCGCTCTGCCGCGTGAGCGAGCCCACCGAGCTCGACATGACGACGATGCGCGGGCTGGCGGCCTCCCGCAGCAGCGGGAGCACCGCGTTCGTCACCCGGACGACGCCGAAGACGTTCGTCTCGAGGACCGTACGGATCATGTCCAGGTCGGCGGAGGTCGGCAGGTTCTCCCGCCCGCCGGTGATGCCCGCGTTGTTCACGAGGACGTCGAGGCGGCCCTCCTGGTCGCGCAGCAGGGCGGCGGCCGCCGCGACGCTGGCGTCGTCGGTGACGTCGAGCGGGACGGCGAACGCGTCGGTCCCGGCCTCGCGCAGCCGACCCACGGCCTCGTCGAGCCGCTGCGGGTCGCGGGCTCCCACCCCCACGCGCCAGCCCAGCGCGCCGAGGCCCGCCGCGATGTCGTAGCCGATGCCCTTGTTAGCCCCGGTGACCAGGGCCGTCGTCTTGTCGCTCATGACCCGATCCTGCCTCTCCGGGGGTCCCCGCTCCAGGACCACCTGGGTCGCAAGCGATACCGCAGCGGTATCGGGCGCGGCGTAGCGTGGCGGTCGTGGAGACCCGCGAGCTGCGCTACTTCGTGGCCGTCGCGGAGGAGCGGCACTTCGGGCGCGCCGCCGCCCGGCTCGGGATCGCCCAGCCCCCGCTGTCGCGGGCCGTCCGACAGCTCGAACGACGCCTCGGCGTGACGCTGCTCGAGCGGACGAGCCGCGGGGCCGAGCTGACGACCGCCGGCGCGGTGCTGCTGCAGGAGAGCCGGAACGCGCTGGCGGCGGTCGAGGCCGCCGAACGCCGCACCGTCCGCGCTGCGTCCGGACGCCCCGAGGTCGTGCTCGCGACGAAGGTCGGGGCGTCGAGCGAGCTCCTGGCCAAGCTCCTGGCCGCGTACGCGGCCGAGCCCGGCGCGGTCCACGTCGAGGTCGTCCTCTGCGGGATCGGCGAGCAGGGCGCCATGCTCCGCGACGGGCGCGCCGACGTCGCGCTGCTGCACCGCCCGTTCGACGCCGTCGCCGGCCTCGACGTCGAGGAGCTCGGCACCGAGGGTCAGGTGCTGGTCGTGCCGGCCGGGCATCCCGTGACGCTGCGGCCCGGCGTCCGGCTCGACGAGGTCGACGACCTGGACGACCTCCCCCCGGCCCGCTGGCCCCGTCCGGACGGTTCGTACCCGCCCGGCCCGGGCCCCGCCGTCCACGACCCGACCCAGCTCTTCCAGCTGATCGGCCTGGGCCGCGGCTGCGCGGTCCTCCCGGAGTCCGTCCGCGGCGGCCTCGCCCGCGACGTGGCCACCGTCCCCGTGCTCGACGCTCCCCGGGTCACGACCGTGATCGCCTGGCCGCCCCAGAGCCACTCCCTCGCCGTCGCCGCCCTCGTCCGTGCGGCCACGCGGCTCTAGACCTCCCCCGCGGCAGAACCGCAAGGCGCCGGACCGACGGGAGCGGGCACAGGGCCCGACGGCGCCGTCGTGAGCGTCGGGTAGGCCGAAGGGCTGGCGCCGTCGAGACGAGCGAGGAGCACGCCGCTCAGACGCAGAACCGCACCTCGCGAGTGCGAGGTGCGGCGTGCGATCGAACGAGGAAGACGGCGTCATCTGCCCGCAGGCCGGGCGCGAACGACAGCAGCTAGTGCGCGTGGTCCCCGCGGTAGAACTCGAAGACCAGACCCGTCAACGTGACAGCACCGAAGCCGAACCCCAGGACCATCAGCCACCAGCCGAACACGGGGCCGAGGATCACCAGGGTGAAGGTCAGCGACACGAAGAGCGGCCACTTGCTCGACGGCGGGAAGAAGCCGAGCTCACCGGCACCCTCCGCGATCTCGCCGCTCTTCTTGTCCTCCGGCCGCGGGTCGATGCGCCGCGAGATGATCCCCAGGTAGAGCGAGATCATCAGGACCAGGAAGAACGTGAGGATGAGGGCAGCGGTCCCCGTGGGGTCGTTGCTCATGATCCAGTAGATCGGCGTGACGGCGGCGACGAACACCGCCAGGGCCACGAAGACCCAGGTCTCGGCCTTCATGCTGGGCTAACCCCTGTTCTTCTGGTCGTCCGGGGCGTCCGGCGACTGGTTCGGGTGCTGCTCGTCGTACACCGCGGTCGGGTCGGTGGACGTCCCGACCACGCGGTTCTGGAGCTCCTCACGACGACCGGTGTCGTCCGCCGCGTCGACCAGCGTGTCCTTCAGCTCGCCCTCCATGTCGTTGTACTCCGACAGGGCGACCTCGGGGTGGTGCAGGTCGAACGCCGGCGCCTCCGAACGGATCCGCGGGATCGACGTGAAGTTGTGCCGCGGCGGCGGGCACGACGTCGCCCACTCCAGAGACCGGCCCCAACCCCACGGGTCGTCCACCCCCACCGGCGCGTTGTTCCGCGACTTCCACACGTTGTACACGAACGGCAACATCGACGCCCCCAACAAGAACGCCCCCGCCGAGGAGATCTGGTTCAACACCGTGAACCCCTCGTTCGGCAGATAATCCGCATACCGACGCGGCATCCCCTCCACACCCAACCAGTGCTGCACCAAAAACGTCGCCTGGAACCCGATGAACAACAACCAGAAATGCACCTTGCCCAACGTCTCGTCCAACATGTGCCCCGTGAACTTCGGCCACCAGAAGTAGAACCCCGCAAACATCGCGAACACCACCGTGCCGAACACCACGTAGTGGAAGTGCGCCACCACGAAGTACGAGTCGGACAACGCGAAGTCCAACGGCGGGCTCGCCAGCACCACACCCGTCAACCCACCGAACAAGAACGTCACCAAGAACCCGACCGTCCACAACATCGGCGTGCGCATCGCGATGTTGCCACCCCACATCGTCCCGATCCAGTTGAAGAACTTCACCCCCGTCGGCACCGCGATCAAAAACGTCATGAAGGAGAAGAACGGCAGGTTCACCGCACCCGTCACGTACATGTGGTGCGCCCACACCGCCACGCTCAACGCCGCGATGCTCAACGTCGCCCCCACCAGACCCACGTAGCCGAAGATCGGCTTGCGGGAGAACACCGGCAAGATCTCCGTGATGATCCCGAAGAACGGCAACGCGATGATGTACACCTCCGGATGGCCGAAGAACCAGAACAGGTGCTGCCACAAGATCGGCCCACCGTTGCCCGCGTCGAACACGTGCGCCCCGAACTTGCGGTCCGCCTCCAAGACCAGCAGAGCCGCCGCCAAGATCGGGAACGCGATCAGCACCAGGATCGACGTCACCAAGATGTTCCACGTGAAGATCGGCATCCGAAACATCGTCATCCCCGGCGCCCGCATCGTCAAGATCGTGGTGATGAAGTTCACCGCACCCAAGATCGTGCCCAGACCCGGCCATGTAGAGACCCATGATCCACAAGTCCCCACCCACCCCCGGCGAGTTCACCGCATCAGACAACGGCGCATAAGCGAACCACCCGAAAGACGCCGGACCCGACGGCGACAAGAACCCCGACACCGTCACCAGACCACCGAACAGGTACAACCAGTACGACACCATGTTCAACCGCGGAAACGCCACGTCCGGGCTCCCGATCTGCAACGGCATGATCGCGTTCGCGAACCCCGCGAACAACGGCGTCGCAAACAACAACAACATGATCGTGCCGTGCATCGTGAAGAACTGGTTGTACGTCTCGTAGGACATGTACTGCATCCCCGGGAACGCCAGCTCCGCCCGGATCCCCAGCGCCAAGATCCCACCGAAGAAGAAGAACAACAACGTCGTGATGAAATACAGATTCCCGATCACCTTGTGATCAGTCGTCACCATCCACTTCCACGACACCGTCCCCAGCTGGCGCCGGGGCGTGGCGATCTCGGTCGCGGTCCTCTGGAGCGTGGTCATCGCGTGCCTCCCTGCTGAGCAGCGGCGGGTGCGTCCGGGTTGCCGTTGTAGCCCGGTTCACCGACGGGGTTGGGGATCGCAGCGCCCTTGGCCTGCCCGGTCTGGCCCTTGGCCACCAGGGTCTTCAGGTGCGCCTCGTAGTCGGCCTCGCTGACCACGTGGACCTCGAAGAGCATCGCCGAGTGGTAGGTGCCGCACAGCTCGGCGCACTTGCCGCGGAACACGCCCTCGCGGTTGGGCGTGACGGTGAAGTGGTTGTCCCGGCCCGGGATGACGTCCATCTTCTCGTAGAACGCCGGCACCCAGAAGGAGTGGTTGACGTCGGGCGAGGAGAGGTTGAAGCGGACCGTCTTGTCGACCGGGAGGTAGAGCGTCGGCGAGACGTTGATGGTGCCCGACTCGTAGACGTCGGTCCCCACCGACGCGATGTCGGCCGACTCGTAGTTGAAGGTCCACGACCACTTCTGCCCGACCACGTCGACCGTGAGGTCGGGGTCCGGGTTCTTCTGCACGGCGTTCTGCGCCAGGATCGTGTAGTAGAAGAGCACGCCGATGACGACGAACGGCGCCACCGTGTAGAAGATCTCCATCGGCAGGTTGTAGCGGTTCTGCCGGGGCATGTCGTTGTTGTCGGAGCGGTAGCGCAGGGCGACCCAGCCGATCAGTCCCCAGACCGCGATGCCGATCGAGCCGGCGGCGATCCACGTGCCGATCCAGAGGTTGCCGATGTGCGGGGCCTGCTCCGTCGCGGCCTCGGGGAGCCCGAGACGCTTGAGCTCGGCCGTGGTGTCCGCAGAGCACCCCGCCAGCAGCGTGAGGGCCACCGTGGACAGCGCCACCGTCGCCCGCAGACCGACGCGTCGCGCCCTGTCCCTGCTCACACCCACCAGTGCTTCTCCTTGCTCGAGCCCCGCTGGGGAGCGGGACGGCGACGTCGGTCGCGGTCGTACGCCTGGCCTGCGACCCCTCCCGGCTTACCCGGCCGGCGGAGGCTGTGACGCAGGTGCCTGGTGGGCAGCCTGCGGCAGGGTCGTGCTGAATCACACTAACGCAGGAAGCGGACGGCTCCCCGTGGCGGCCCGGGCGTATCTTTCGGGCTGTGGCGGAGGTGCGTGCACCCGTGTTCCTCGACTCTTCTTCCGGCGAACCGCTGCTCGCGGAGGCGCGGGCGGCGTGGGATCTCGCGGCCGGTGCCGGGTGGGGCGACCCTCTCCGGCTGCACCGGCCCGGTCGCCTCGCCGCCCAGGCCCTGGACGACGTCCGCGCCCGGTTCGCCGGGCACCTGGGGACCCGCCCCGACGAGGTGGTCCTCACCGGACCCCTGGCGCCCACCGTCCAGGCGGCCGTGGCCGGGCTGGCCCTCGGCCGGCGTCGCGTCGGCGACCTCGTCGTCACCTCGACCGTCGAGCACTCCTCGGTGCTGGCGGCCGCGGGCGCGTACGGCCGGCACGTCGCTGTGGCGGTGGACCGCCTCGGGCGCGTGGACCTCGAGGCCTGGGTCGAGGCCGTCCGTCGGCCAGGGGTCGCCCTGGCCTGCCTGCAGGTCGCCAACCACGAGGTCGGGACCCTGCAGCCGTACGCCGCCGCGGCGCAGGCCTGCCGGGCCGCCGGCGTCCCGCTCGTCCTCGACGCGACGACCGCGCTCGGGCGCCTCGACTGCACCGACCTCGGTCCCTGGTCGGTGCTGGTCGGTTGGGCGGGCGCGTACGGCGGTCCGACCTCCGTCGGTCTCCTCGCACTGCGGCGCGGGACGCGCTGGCGGGCGCCCTACCCCGCCGACGAGCACCAGCAGGGCCGTTGGCCCGGACCCGTCGACCTCCCCGCGGCCTGGGCCGCGGCCGCGGCGCTGGACGCGGTGGCTGCGACCCGAGAGGAGGTCGGACCGCGCCAGCGCACCCTGGTCGACCGGCTGCGGGCGGGGGTGACGGCGACGGTCCCGGACGTCGACGTCGTGGGCGACCCCGACGCGCGGGTGCCGCACCTGCTGACCTTCTCGGCGCTCTACGTCGACGGGGAGACGCTCACCCTCGAGCTCGACCGGGCGGGGTTCGCGGTGGCGAGCGGCTCGGCCTGCAGCGCGAGCAGCGAGCACCCGTCGCACGTGCTGGCGGCGATGGGGGCGCTGACCCACGGGAACGTCCGGATCGGCCTCACGCGATCGACGACTCGGGACGACGTGGACGCTTTCCTCGGGGTCCTGCCGGGCGTGGTCGCCGAGATCCGGGCCCGGCTGGGGGTGGCGTGAGCATCCCCGCCGACGGCTCGGCCGCCTTGAGCCTGGACTGCCGGGGCCTGCGCTGCCCGCGGCCGATCATCGAGATCGCGCGGCGGATCGGTGAGGTCGAGGTGGGCGCCCTGGTCGAGCTGCTGGCCGACGACCCGGCCGCCGAGCCGGACCTCGCCGCCTGGTGCCGGATGCGCGGTCAGGAGCTCGTCGGCTCGGCTCCCCCGCGGTTCCTGGTCCGGCGGACGGGCTGACCTCGCCCTCCGGACAACACGAGACCCTGCCCCCGGACTCGGTGGGGGCAGGGTCTCGTGCGGTCTGGGTGCCGCGAGCGGTCAGTGGAAGCTGTCGCCGCAGGCGCAGGAGCCGGTCGCGTTCGGGTTGTCGATCGTGAAGCCCTGCTTCTCGATCGTGTCGACGAAGTCGATCGACGCGCCCATGAGGTACGGCGCGCTCATCCGGTCGGTGACGACGCTGACGCCGCCGAAGTCCTTGCGGACGTCGCCGTCGAGCTGGCGCTCGTCGAAGAAGAGCTGGTAGCGCAGGCCCGAGCACCCGCCGGGCTGCACGGCGACGCGGAGCGCGAGGTCGTCGCGACCCTCGGACTCGAGGAGCGCCTTGACCTTGCCGGCGGCCACGTCGGTGAGGATGACGCCGTCGGCCGGCGGGGCCGTGATGGTGATCGGGCTGGTGGTGGCGGTCATGAGGTCTCCCCTTGGTCGGTGAGGCTGCTGCTGCTTCGAAGGACCCAACCCGCGCGAAGCGGATCGTGTTCCCGGTCCTCATGGTAGATCCGTCCGCAGAACCCGCCCAAGCCCTCCGGTGCGGAAGTGTCCGGCGTCACCAGCGCCAGGTGCGGGCGACGCGGGCGGCGGCGGCGCTCAGAGCGTCCGGCACGACGAGCGCCTCCGCGCCCGTGGCTCCGTCCGGCCCCGTGCTCTCACGGACGGCGTACGCAGCCTCGATGCCCATCGTCCGCATCTCACGTGCGCCGATGAGCACCTCGCCGGCCACCACGACGCAGGGCGCGAGCAGGCGGGCGGCGAGAGCCGCGGCGGCCGCGACGACCCCACCGCCCCGGTGCGCGAAGTCGAAGACCGAGCAGCCCGTGACCACGAGGTCGACCGGTCCGCCGATCCCGTCGAGCGCGAGACCGGGCCCGGTGGCCAGCCGGCCACCCAGGGCGAGCACGGCGAGGGCCGTCCCACCGCAGGCACCGGCCCCCGGAGCGGCGCCCAGGCCGTCCCCGGCGAGCTCGGCCAGCCGTTGCAGGCAGGCGTCGGCGGCGAGCAGCGGTTCGGCGTCCTCGCCGGCGGCGCGCCCGCGCACGGAGGTGATGCCGCGCAGGCCGAGGAGCGGGGTCGTCAGTGCGGCACCGGGCACGACCCCGACGAGGTCGACGCCGGCGAGCCGGGCCCGCGGCTCCCCCAGGTCGAGCCGGGACAGCCCGGCGAGGCCCGCACTGCCGCGGGTGAGGTCGACGTCGGCGGCTGCCCCGAGCGCCGCGAGCAGCCCCGCCCCACCGTCGTGGACGTCGTCGCTCACGAGATCCACGAGGAGCGCACCCCTCGCCGGGACGGAGGCGGCGACCAGGGCGCCGAGCAGGCCCGAGCCCGCCGCGTACGGGATCGGGCCCGCACCGACGCCGGGGCCGGGGAGGCGCACCGCGCTCAGACCCGCCGAGACGGCGCGCACGCCGACGCGGTCGCCCACGGCCACGGCCTCCTCGGCGACCCCCAGCCGGTCGGCGGTGGCGCCGACGAACCCCCGCCCGGCCTCGCCGACCGGGACCACGGCCGTCCGGTGGCCAGCCCAGCCCGCGGCCAGGCACCGGCCGGCCGCCGCGGAGGAGAGCCCGCCCACCTCGTCGGAGCAGACCAGGACGCGCACCGCTGCATCCTGCCAGCGGCTGCCGCGCGGCATCGGGTCCCAGCGCGAGCGGACCGACCCGGACCGCCCCGCGGGTAGGTTGGCGCCGTGACGACGACGCCAGCGCCGGTCCGTACGCCGCTCTCGCTCTTCGTGCTCGGGCAGGGTTCGGACCCACGCTCCGAGCGGGGCGTCGAGTGCCCGGGCGAGCTGCCCGCGGCCTCCGACCCGGCGCTGGTCGAGCGGGCGCGCCGCGCGAAGGCCCGGCTCGGCGACCGCGTCTTCGTCCTGGGCCACCACTACCAGCGCGACGAGGTCATCCAGTTCGCCGACGTCACCGGCGACTCCTTCAAGCTCGCCCGCGAGGCGGCGGCCCGGCCGGAGGCGGAGTTCATCGTCTTCTGCGGCGTCCACTTCATGGCCGAGTCGGCCGACATCCTCACCAGCGCGGAGCAGAAGGTCGTCCTGCCCGACCTCGCCGCCGGGTGCTCGATGGCCGACATGGCCCGGCTCGCCCAGGTCGAGGACTGCTGGGACGTGCTGGCCGACGCGGGCGTGGCCGACGTGACGGTGCCGGTCACGTACATGAACTCCTCCGCCGACATCAAGGCCTTCTGCGGGCGCGAGGGCGGCGTCGTCTGCACCTCGTCCAACGCGAAGAAGGTCCTGGAGTGGGCGTTCGCACGGGGCGAGAAGGTGCTGTTCCTGCCCGACCAGCACCTCGGCCGGAACACCGCCGTCCTCGAGCTGGGCCTCGGGCTCGACGAGTGCGTCCTCTACGACCCGCACCAGGTGGGCGGCGGCCTCAGCGCCGACGAGCTGCGCGCGGCGAAGGTGATCCTGTGGAAGGGCCACTGCTCGGTGCACGGCCGGTTCACGCCGGAGGCGGTCCACGAGGTCCGCGCGCGCGTCCCCGGGGTGAAGGTCATCGTCCACCCGGAGTGCCAGCACGAGGTGGTGCTGCTCGCCGACGAGGTCGGCTCGACCGAGCACATCATCAAGGCGGTCGAGGCCGCGCCGCCCGGCACCCGCTGGGCCGTCGGCACCGAGCTCAACCTGGTGCAGCGGCTCGCGCGGGCGCACCCCGAGCAGGAGGTGACGTTCCTCGAGCAGCACGTCTGCTACTGCTCGACGATGAACCGGATCGACCTGCCCCACCTGGTCTGGGCGCTCGAGAACCTCGTCGCCGGCCACGTCGTCAACCAGGTCACCGTCGACGCCGACACCGAGCACCACGCCAAGCTCGCCCTCCAGCGCATGCTCGACCTCCCGGGCGAGACCGCGAAGGACTGAGGGTTCCGGTCGTACGGCCCGCGCCCCGGGCGCTCCTGCCCTGCCGGCCCGTGCGCCCTCCTGCTCCACCCGCCCGTCTACCCCCCCACTCCTCCTGCCCCACCCGCCCCCGGTTTTTCACGTGAACGTGAAAAACCTTCGCTGCCCACGGCAGATCTGCCGTGGGCAGCACCAGTTTTCCGTGGGTAGCCGTGCTGAGACGTGACGCCGACCTGACGGAGCCGGTCCCCCTCGTCGGCCCCACCCGGCCCCGGTTTTTCACGTGAACGTGAAAAACCCCCGCTCCCCGCGGCAGATTCGCCGTGGGTAGCAGGGGTTTCCCGTGGCCACCGGGACCCGGGCGTCAGCCGGGGATGAGGCCGTCCGAGGACTCGGCCAGGAGCGCCTCGACGTCGGCCAGGCTCGAGCCGGCGTCGGGGAGGATCAGGTCGGAGTCGGCCAGCTGCTCGTCCGGGACCGGCGTCCCGACGGACCGGACCTCCGCGAGGAGCTCGGCCAGCGTGAGCGCCAGCTGGTCCTCGTCGGCGTGGCTGACGGCCTGCTCGACCTGGTCGTCGAGGGCGTTGAGGCGCTCGAGCTCGGTGTCCGGGACCTCCCACTGACCCTCGCCGAGGATGCGGACGATCACCGGAGGTCCCCGCCGTTCGGCTGGATGGTCGGCTGGGTGGAGGTCGGCTGAGTGGCGGTCGACGGCTGCTGGTCGTACGCCGGGGTCGCGGCGGGGGCCTGCTGCTGCGTCGGCTGCGAGCCGATCGCCGGAGCGGGCTGGCCGCCGATCGCCTGGGTGCTGCCCGCGGGGCCGCCGCCGATGGAGGCCTTCATCCGGCTGAGCTCGTTCTCGACGTCGGACGTCGACGCGAGCTGCTCGAGCTCGAGGGTGATGTCGTCCTTCTGCGTGCCGGTCGGGTCCTCGAGCGCGCCGCTGGCGAGCAGCTCGTCGATCGCGCCGGCGCGCGCCTGCAGCTGGGCGGTCTTGTCCTCGGCCCGCTGGACGGCGAGGCCGACGTCGCCCATCTCCTCGCTGATGCCGGAGAACGCCTCGCCGATCCGGGTCTGCGCCTCGGCGGCGGAGTACGTCGCCTTGATCGTCTCCTTCTTGGTGCGGAAGGCGTCGACCTTGGCCTGCAGCCGCTGGCTGGCCCGGACGAGCTTCTCCTCCTCGCCCTGGAGCTGCGCGTGCTGCGCCTGCAGGTCGGTCAGCTGCTGCTGGATCCCCGAACGACGCGTCAGCGCCTCGCGAGCCAGGTCCTCCCGGCCGACCTCGAGCGCCTTCTGCGCCTGCTGGGTGAGCTTGTCGGCCTGGGTGGAGAGCCCGTTCGCCTGCAGCTCGATCCGCTTGCGGCTGGTGGCCACGTCGGCCACGCCGCGACGCACCTTCTGCAGGAGCTCGAGCTGGCGCTGGTAGGAGTAGTCCAGGGTCTGGCGCGGGTCCTCGTACTTGTCCAAGGTCTTGTCGGCCTTGGCGCGGAAGATCAGGGACATGCGCTGAAAGATGCCGGCCATGTGGTCTGCAGGGTCCTTCCGGGGCCGAGGAGCGGTGCGACGGGTGGTCGGACGCACCGCGCGGAGAGGCACCCACCGTATCCCCGCCGCAGAAACCGTCGAGCGGGTGGCGCCGCGCGAGGTTTCGGTTCCGGCGTCCGGCCTGGGAGGATTCACGGTCAGGACGCCGAGGTCCCCGCCGGCGAGCACCGCGGGACGAGCGAGAGGCAGGCAGTGGCACTCTTCCGACGCAGCACGACCCCCGAGGCGGAGCCGGCACCGGCGCCGGAGGTCCGCGACCCCGCGGGTCGCAAGTCCGGTCCGACGCCGAGCCGCAAGGAGGCCGAGGCGGCCCGCCGCCAGCGCGTCACGCAGACGTACACCAAGCGCGAGGCCCGGGCGATGTCCTCCCGGCAGAACCGCTCCGAGCGGATGCGCGCCCTCGCGTCCCGTGACGCCACGCCGGAGAAGGCCCTGATGCGTGACCACGTCGACGCCCGCTTCAGCATCGGCGAGATCCTGCTGCCGGCCCTGGTGCTGATCCTGGCGACCAGCTTCCTGAACACCGTCCTCCCGCGGGCCGCGGCCGTCGGCACGATCGTCATGTACGCCTACGTCCTCGCCGTGCTGGTCGACCTCTTCCTCATGTGGCGTGGGTTCAAGAAGGTGCTCGCGGCCCGCATCCCCGGCGCGAGCACGAAGGGCCTGCTGTTCTACGGCGCCAACCGCGCCATCCAGATCCGCCGTTTCCGCATCCCGTCGCCGCGGGTCAAGCGCGGCGAGAAGTACTGACGGGCGCCGCGTGACGAACGACTGGCACTGGCGCACCGACCGGCCCGAGCGCCCCGGGCGTACGGCCGCCGCCACCGCGACCACGCCCGTCGGCACCGAACGCTTCCCGTCCCAGGGCGAGGCCGAGAGCTGGCTGGGCGAGACCTACCCCGACCTGCTCACGTCGGGCGTGCGTGCCGTCAGCCTCTACGAGGGCGACCGGCGCGTGTACGGGCCGATGAGCCTCGAGGCCGACGCCGGCTGAACCCTTCGGCTCAGGCGTTGCCCTCGCCGGTCCGCCGCAGGGTGTCCTCCCACGGCGACGGGGCGAGGCCGAGCGCGGCCTGCGTCCGGCTCGAGTCCATGACGTAGGGCCGCGTGAACAGGTAGGCCAGCTCCCCCAGCTCCTTCATCATCGGGTTCACCCGACCGAGCGCCCGGACGAGCGGGCCGGGGATGCCGTGCACGGCGACCGGCGGCTTCCCGGCGGCGGCGAGGGCTCCCACGAGCGCGGCGCGCTGCGAGCTCGGCGCCTGGCTGACCGCGTGCCACACCTGACCCCACGTCGCGGGGTCGAAGGCCACGGCCGCGAGCGTCCGGGCCATGTCGACGACGTCGGTGAAGGTGTGCGGCTGGTCGGGGTCGCCGATCATCCAGGCGGCCCGGCCCCGCGAGGCGGTCGGCACCTGGCGCGAGACGTGCCCGTTCGGCCCGACCCCGGCCCCGAGGTAGTCGGAGGCCCGCACCTCGACCGCGTGCAGCCGCCCGGCGTCGTGCGCGGCCTTCGCGTCGGCCCACATCCCGGCCCTCAGCCGGCCCTTGTGGTCGGTCGCCACGTCCGGCATGCCCTCGGTCATGGGGACGTCGACCGGACCGTACGGGTAGAGCGACGCGGCGGTCACGAGGGTGGCTCCGGTGCGCTCAGCCGCACTGAGCAGGCTCGCGGCCAGCGGCGGCCAGACCTGCTCCCACACGGTGTAGTCGCGGGGGTTCGCGCAGTTCAGCAACGCGTCCGCCCCCTCGACGACTGCCGTGAGCGCGGCCGGGTCCGAGGCGTCGACGGCGACCGCATCGACTCCGGGGACCGACGACGGCCGGCCCGACCGGGTGACGACGGTGACGGCGTGACCGGCCTCGGCCAGCACCCGGCCGGCCTCGCGGCCGACCGGCCCGGCTCCCACGACGACGGCACGGAGGGTGGTGGTGCTCATCTGCGTCTCCTGTTCTGCTTCGAGAGCGGTGCTCTCGCTCAAGACCCAGCCTGACACCTCGGAATCCGAGAAGCAAGAGCGATGCTCTTCTTTTCATGCACTGCTCTCGACGTACGGCATGATGAGGTCGTGACCACGCCGTCGACGAGCACCACGGCCCGGGCCCTCGCCCGCGACCACCTGACCCGGGCGATCCTCAGCAGCGCCCGCGCTCAGCTCGGCACCGTCGGTCCTGCGGCGTTGTCCGTCCGCGCGGTGGCCCGTGACGTCGGGATGGTCTCGTCGGCGGTCTACCGCTACTTCCCGAGCCGCGACGACCTGCTGACCGCGCTCCTGGTCGAGTGCTACGACGAGCAGGGCGCGGCCGTCGAGGCCGCCGAGGCCGACGTCGACCGGACCGACCTCCCGGGGCGCTGGGCCGCCGTGGCGCACGCGTTCCGCGACTGGGCCGTCGAGCACCCCTGGGACTACGCCCTCCTCTACGGATCCCCCGTCCCGGGCTACGTGGCGCCGGAGCGGACCGTCGGTCCGGCCACCCGCGTCGCACGGGTGCTCCTCGACCTCCTCGCCGACGCGGCGGCGCAGGGCGCGCCGGTCACCGGGCCCGCCGGCGCCGCCGGGGGTGCGGGGTTCCACGAGGCCGTCGCCGGCCTGCGGGCCTTCGCCGGGCAGGACCTGCCCGACGAGGTCCTGCTGGCGGGGGTGGCTGCGCTCGGCGGCCTGGTCGGGGGCGTCACCCTCGAGCTGTTCGGGCACCTCGTCGGCGCCGTCGACGACCGGGACGTGTGGTTCGCGGCGCTGGCCCGACGGCTCGACCCCTTCGGCGCCGAGAGCTCGCGCGGACCGGCGTAGGGCTGCGTAGGGTCGCCCCGTGCCCGTCCCCGAGTTCATCCTGCGGCTGCGTCGCGCCGTCGGCCACGACCCGCTCTTCCTGACCGGCGTCACCGCCGTCGTGCTGCGCGACGCCGAGCGGGCCGGGGACCCACCGCACGTCCTCTACGGGCGTCGGTCCGACAACGGCCGGTGGGCGCTGCCGTCGGGGATCGTCGAGCCGGGCGAGCAGCCGGCGACCACCGTGGTCCGCGAGGTGCACGAGGAGCTCCGGGTGGAGGTCGAGCCCGAGCGGCTCGCGCTCGTCGTCACCGACCCCGAGATCACCTACCCCAACGGCGACGTCTGCTCCTACGTCAGCCTCACCTTCCGCTGCCGCTACGTCGGCGGCGAGGCCGCCCTCGGCGACGACGAGACGCTGGAGGTGGCGTGGCGCCCGGCCGACGACCCGCCGGCCGACCTCGACGCCGTCCAGCGCCGCCGGCTCGCGGTCGCGCTCACGGAGGGCTCAGCCTGCGTCTTCGACCGCTGAGGGACGCCCCGGCGTACGCCGCCTCAGGTCGGCGACGAGCAGGGCCGCGCCGAACCCGGCCACCAGCACTCCCACCCCGGCGACGACCGGGCGCGCGGAACGTCGCGTCGCGAGCCGCTGCTCGTAGCTCTGGCCCTCCGACCCGTCGGCCTTGACGCACACCGAACCCGGCGTCATGACGGCGTCGCGGCAGCGGATCTCGCCCGTGCCGCCGAGCGTGAACGCGTAACCGACGGCCACGAGCCCGACGAGCAGCAGGACGACGTGCGCCAACCGGGTGCGCAGGCGCGCGTTCACCGGACGTGCGACGGCACGAAGGGCGGCTTCACGACACGGAACGGCTCCCGGCGGGAGCGGACGTCGACGCCCACCTCCGCGCCGTCGACGACGGACGCGTCGAGCAGGGCGAGCCCGACGCCGGTCCGGAGCGAGGGCGAGAACGTCCCCGACGTCACCGTCCCGACCTCGGTGCCCTCGGCGTCCCGGACGGTCATGCCGGGTCGCGGGATCCCGCGGCCCTCGGCGCGCAGCCCACGCAGGACCCGGACCGGCCCGGCCTCCTTCTCCGCGCGCAGCGCGTCCGCCCCGACGAACGTCGGCTTGCCCCAGCCCACCGCCCAGCCGAGCCGGGCCTGGACCGGCGTGATCGCGGGCGACAGGTCCTGCCCGTGCAGCGGGTAGCCCATCTCGGTGCGCAGCGTGTCGCGCGCGCCGAGCCCGGCGGGCCGCAGGCCGAGCGGCGCACCCGCGGCCACGAGGGCGTCCCAGACCGCCGTCGCGCCGTCGGCGGGGACGAGCAGCTCGTACCCGCGCTCGCCGGTGTAGCCGGTGCGGCAGACGACCAGCTCGGCGCCGGACACGTCGGTCCGGGCGAAGGCCATGTAGGCGAGCTCGACCCCGAGACCGGCGGTCGCGAGGACGTCGTCGGCGCGCGGTCCCTGGAGGGCCAGGACGGCGAGGTCGTGGTGGCGGTCCCAGACGACCACCCCGGGCGGCGCGACCGCGACGAGGGCGGCGACGACGGCGGCGGCGTTCACGGCGTTCGGGACGAGCAGCACGTCGTCGGGACCCGTGACGTAGGCGATGAGGTCGTCGACCACGCCGCCCTCGGGGGTGCAGAGCAGCGTGTACTGCGCCTGGCCCGGCCCGATGCGGCGCAGGTCGGCGGTGAGGACGCCGTTCAGGAGGTCGACGG
Source organism: uncultured Actinomycetota bacterium (assembly GCA_963762775.1). Classification (GTDB taxonomy): domain Bacteria; phylum Actinomycetota; class Actinomycetes; order Propionibacteriales; family Propionibacteriaceae; genus Microlunatus. The sequence goes on along the minus strand of CAVXMD010000010.1, from coordinate 56,264 downwards.
TGCCCGGGCCGCTGACCTCGACCTTGCCCAGGTGGCTGACGTCGAAGAGCCCGGCCGTCTCCCGGACGGCGGTGTGCTCGGCGACGACCCCGCCGCCGGCGTACTCCACCGGCATCGACCAGCCGCCGAACGGTGCGAACCTGGCCCCGGCGGCGACGTGCCGCTCGTGGAGCGGCGAGGTGTGCAGCAGTCCCGTGCCGCCGTCCGCGTCCACCCGGGGGCCTCCTCGGCAGAGCCTGGCCGAGCCCTCGTGGCCCGGTCTGATCGGGTGCGAACCTACTAGCCTGACTCGCATGCCGACACCTGCACTGCCCGCCCTCCGCGTCTCCGACTCCCTGCCCCGTGGACGCGTGGTCCTGGTCGTGGGCCTGGGTCCCGACGGCGTCCGCGGCGTCCCCGCAGCGGTGGACAAGGCGTACGCGAAGCGTCTCGGCAGCGACGTCGCGACGCTGGCCGCCTCGGTCGGGGCCACCGCCGAGGCCGGGCACACCCGGACGCTCCCCGCCGCCGACGACGTGCACGTGGTCGTCGTCGGGCTCGGCGACGACCCGGACGCCGCCGCGCTGCGTGACGCCGCGGCCACCGGCGTACGGCAGGCCGGCGGGCTCGGCGAGACCCCCACGCCGGTCGCCGTCTCGCTGGGGACCTCGACGGCCGAGGAGGCGCTGGCGGTGGCCGTGGGCGCGCTGCTCGGCACCTACGCGTACGCCGGCGTGGGTTCCGCGCCGCGCGAGCCGAAGGTCGCTTCGGTGGCCGTGGTCCACGCGGGATCGAGCAAGACCGCCGACGGAAGCGCGGTCGCCGAGGTCGCGGCCGTGCTCGCGGACGCCGTCGTCACCGCGCGCGAGTGGGTCAACGTCCCGGCGAACCTCCTCTACCCGGCCTCGTTCGCCGACGAGGCGCAGGGACTCGTGAAGGGCACGCGGATCAGCACCGAGGTGCTCGACGAGCGCGAGCTGGCGGCGCAGGGCTACGGCGGCCTGATGGCCGTCGGCGGCGGTTCGGCGCGGCCGCCGCGCCTCGTCCGGCTCAGCTACCGCCCGCGGGGCGCCAAGACGCACCTCGCTCTGGTCGGCAAGGGCATCACCTTCGACACCGGTGGGCTGAACCTGAAGACGGCCGACGGCATGTACACGATGAAGTGCGACATGGCCGGCGCCGCCGCCGTGCTCGCGGCGACCTGGGCGATCGCCCGGCTCGGGCTCAAGGTGCAGGTCACCGCGTACGCCGCGATGGCCGAGAACATGCCGTCCGGCTCGGCCTACCGGCCCTCCGACGTGCTGACCATCTACGGCGGGACGACCGTCGAGAACGCGAACTCCGACGCCGAGGGCCGGCTGGTCATGGCCGACGCCCTGGCCCGCAGCAACGCCGACTCCCCCGACCTCGTCGTGGACGTCGCCACGCTGACGGGTGCCTGCGTCGTCGCGCTGGGCGACCGGACCGCCGGCGTGATGGCGACCGACGACGCGACGGCGCGCCGGGTGCTGGACGCCTCCGCCGTGGCGGGCGAACCCTTCTGGCAGCTGCCGATCCCCCGCGAGACGCGCTCCAAGCTCGACTCCACGGTCGCCGACCTGCGCTCGAGCGGGCCGGACCGGGCCGGCGGCGCGCTGGCGGCCGCGGCGTTCCTGCGCGAGTTCGTCGACGCGGGCACGCCGTGGGCGCACCTCGACATCGCCGGCCCGGCGTTCCGTACGACAGGCCCGGAGGGTGCGTTCAGCGCGGGCGGCACCGGGGTCGGCGTCGCCACCCTGGTCGAGCTCGCCCGGTCCCTGGCCGGCTGACCGCCGGCCCGACCTGCGGGGAAGGACCGCGCTGGACCCCCCTTGAACCCAGCGCGACCCCCCGCAGAGGCCGCCGACATCAGGCCGTGCAGCCCCGTCGGCCACCACCACGTCCGTCGGGTCGACCGCCCGGCGCCTCCGTGGAGAGACGCCGGGCAGGACCACGAGCCGGACCCGCGCCGCCGGTGCCCCGGCGTCTCAGGGGCCATCCCACCCCTGGTACGCCTCCGCCGGCGCGGGGTGCAGGACGCAGCTCCGAGAGCCGGGACCTGTCAGGTGGTCCCGTAGGACGCCCGCACGACCATGGTTCGGAGCGGGCTCCGGAGGGGTTTGGTGCGAGTGCCTCGTCAGGCCAAGAAACGGGTGCGGTCCGACGAGGGACGCGCAGGAGGTCAGCGCAGGTCGGGGTGCTTCTTGTTGCGCGTGTTGTAGTCCCGCATCCGCTGCGGGTAGCCGACCACCGCCGCGTCGTAGCCCGGGATCTGGAGCGACTCGGCGAAGGCGTGCGCCCACTGCGGTGACGGCACGACCCGGCGGGTCCACTCGCCGTCGAAGGCGACCAGCAGCAGGGTCGTACGGGTCACCGACGTCTGCGGCTCGACGAACGCCTCGACCCCGCGGTGGCTCCGCGCGAACGTCGTCAGGTGGGTCGTGGTGGCCTCGTCGACCTTGCCGGACGCGCCACGCACCTTGCCCCGGCTGCGGCCCCTCGTGCGGCTGAACAGACCCATGAGCCAAGTTTATGTGCCTCCGCTCTGCTCCGGGGCGGATGCGGGGAGGAGCGCGATACGCGCCGGAGCGGTGCGGAGGCAGATAATTCGCGGGTGAGCAGCGAAGAGTTCGACCTGGTGGTGCTCGGGGCCGGCAGCGGGGGCTACGCCTGCGCGCTGCGGGCGGCCCAGCTCGGGCTGCGCGTGGCGCTCGTGGAGCGCGACCGGGTCGGCGGGACGTGCCTGCACCGCGGGTGCATCCCGACCAAGGCCCTGCTGCACGCCGCCGAGGTCGCCGACGGGGCTCGTGACGGGGCCCGTTTCGGCGTGCACTCGAGCGTCGACAAGGTCGACCTGGCCGGCGTGCGGGCGTACGCGGACGGTGTCGTCGGGCGCCTCTACAAGGGCCTGACCGGGCTCGTCGCCTCCCGGGGCATCACCGTGGTCGAGGGCGAGGGGCGCCTCGTCGCCGGCACCGGGACCCCGGTCGTCCGGGTCGGCGACCGGGACCTGACCGCCCCGTCGGTGGTGCTGGCGTCCGGCTCGCGCTCCAAGGGCCTGCCCGGTGTCGAGCCCGACGGCGATCGGGTCCTCACCAGCGACCAGGCGCTCCGGCTCGAGACGCTGCCGACCTCGGCGGTCGTCCTCGGCGGCGGCGTGATCGGGGTGGAGTTCGCGTCGGCCTGGCGCTCCTTCGGCGTCGAGGTGACGGTCGTCGAGGCGCTCGACCGGCTGGTCCCGGGCGAGGACCCGGCCGTGTCGACGGCTCTGCAGCGCGCGTTCCGCAAGCGCGGGATCGCCGTCCGTACGGTCAGCCCCGTCCGTGCGGTCTCGCCCCTGCCGACCGGGGTCCGCGTGGACCTCGCGGACGAGGCCGGGACCACCCTGGAGGCCGACGTCGTGCTCGTCGCGGTCGGGCGCGGCCCGGTCTCGGCCGGGCTGGGCTACGACGAGGCCGGCGTCGCCCTGGACCGCGGCTACGTGACGGTCGACGACCGCCTGGAGACCTCGGTGCCGGGCGTCTTCGCCGTCGGCGACCTCGTCCTCGGTCTGCAGCTGGCGCACCGCGGCTTCGCCCACGGGGTCTTCGTGGCCGAGGAGGTCGCGCACCGGACGGGCCGGCTCGACCGGGCGCCCACGCTCGTCGCGGACGAGCAGGTGCCGCGGGTGACCTACTGCGACCCCGAGGTGGCGTCGGTCGGTCTGAGCGAGGCGGTCGCGCGCGAACGGTTCGGCGACGTCGAGACGCTGACGTACGACCTCGCCGGCAACGGCAAGGCGCAGATCCTCCAGACCTCCGGCTTCGTCAAGCTGGTGCGCCGCGTCGACGGCCCGGTGGTGGGCGTCCACATGGTCGGCTCCCGGGTAGGCGAGCTGGTCGGCGAGGCGCAGCTGATCACGTCGTGGGAGGCCTGGCCCGACGAGGTCGCCGCCCTGCCGCACGCGCACCCGACCCTCGACGAGGCGCTCGGGGAGGCCCACCTCGCCCTGGCCGGGCGACCCCTGCACACGCACGGCTGAACCGCGGCGCCCCCGGTCGGGGAAGGGGCCCCGCGAGGAGGCGTCCGGACGGGCCTGAGGGGCCGAGGTCGCCCGGCACTAGGCTGACCCCGTCCGAGCCCGGTCACGGGCTGCGGACGAGCGGTCGAGCACCAGGCCGAGCCCACTGAAGCGCGAGAAGGAGCACCACACCGCCATGTCGACTTCGGTCACCCTTCCGGCCCTGGGCGAGAGCGTCACCGAGGGGACGATCTCGCGCTGGTTGAAGCAGGTCGGCGACACCGTCGCGGAGGACGAGCCGCTCCTGGAGGTGTCGACCGACAAGGTCGACACCGAGATCCCCTCCCCCGCGGCCGGTGTGCTCCTCGAGATCAAGGCCGCCGAGGACGAGACCGTCGAGGTCGGCGCCGTGCTGGCCGTCATCGGGTCCGAGAGCGAGGCCGGCGCGAGCGCGGGCGGCGGCGAGAGCGCCCCGCCGGAGCGGGCGAGCGGCGCCGAGAGCCCCGAACCGTCGAGCAGCGCCGACGCCGAGATCGAGGCCGAGGACCCGACCCCGGTCAGCGCCGGCTCCGCCGGTGAGGGCCCCGGCGCCAACGCCGCCACCCCGGCTTCCACGGACGCCGAGGTCGCCCCCGCGGGTGACAGCGGCGGCGGCTCCGGTCCGGTCGAGGGCACCGAGGTCCGGCTGCCCGCGCTCGGCGAGAGCGTGACCGAGGGCACCGTGAGCCGCTGGCTCAAGCAGGTGGGCGACACCGTCGCCGCCGACGAGTCGCTCCTCGAGGTCAGCACCGACAAGGTCGACACCGAGATCCCCTCCCCGGCCGCCGGCACGCTGCTGGAGATCCGGGTCGCCGAGGACGAGTCCGTCGAGGTCGGCGCCGTCCTCGGGGTGATCGGCGACCCGTCCGCCACACCGAGCAAGCCCGCCGAGCCGGCGCAGCCCGCACCGGCCGCCCAGGACAAGGCCACGGACGCCCCAGCGGTCGCCCCCGGCCAGCAGGCCGCACCGACCGGCAGCAGCGCACCCGAGCCGCCCTCGTACGGCGACGCCGACCGCGGCCGCGTGGCCCAGCCCAGCACGCCCGCCCCGCAGGACCCCCAGCCCGAGCAGCACGGCCCGTCCCGCACGCCGGCGCCGTCGCCGGGCGCCGGCGACTTCGAGGGCTACGTGACCCCGCTGGTGCGCAAGCTGGCCCGCGAGCACGACGTCGACCTCAGCACGGTCACGGGCACCGGCGTCGGCGGCCGCGTCCGCAAGCAGGACGTCCTCGCGGCCGCGGAGGAGGCTCGTCGTGCCTCCGAGGAGGCCGCGAAGCAGGCGGCCGCCCCGGCCGCGGCTCCCGCCGCACCGGCCGCCGCTCCCGCCGCGAGCGCCGCCCCGTCCGCTCCCGCCGCCCAGCCGAGCAACCTGCGCGGGACGACCGAGAAGATGTCGCGGCTGCGCTCGACCATCGCCCGTCGCATGGTGGAGTCGCAGCAGGTGGCGGCCAGCCTGACCGCCACGGTCGAGGTCGACCTCACCCCGGTCTCGCAGATCCGCGCGCGGTCCAAGGACGACTTCAAGCGGCGCGAGGGCGCGAGCCTGTCCTACCTGCCCTTCATCACGAAGGCCGTGGTCGAGGCCCTGAAGGTGTTCCCCAAGGTCAACGCGACCATCGACACCGAGGCCGGGACGATCACCTACCCCGACGCCGAGCACATCGGCATCGCGGTGGACACCGAGAAGGGCCTGCTGGTCCCGGTGATCAAGGACGCCGGTGACCTGAACATCGCCGGCCTGGCCAAGAAGATCGCCGACCTCGCCTCGCGGACGCGGTCCAGCAAGGTGACGCCGGACGACCTCAGCGGCGGCACGTTCACGATCACGAACTACGGCTCGGCCGGCACCCTGATGGACACGCCGATCATCAACCAGCCGCAGGTCGCGATCCTCGGCACCGGCGCGCTCGTCAAGCGGCCCGTCGTGCTGAGCGTGCCCGGGGTCGGCGACGTCATCGCGGTGCGCGACATGATGTACCTGTCGATGACGTACGACCACCGCCTCGTCGACGGTGCCGACGCCGCCCGCTTCCTGTCCGCGGTCAAGGCCCGGCTCGAGGGCGGCGACTTCTCCTCCGAGCTCGGGCTCTGAGACCCAACCGGACCGGGCGCGGCACCCCGTGACGACCTGGCTCCTCGCGGGGGCGTCCGGCTTCCTCGGCACTGCGCTGCGGGTCCGGCTGGCGACCGACGGCGACGAGGTCGTCCGGCTGGTCCGGCGCGAGCCGGCCGCCCTGGGCGAGCGGCGCTGGGACCCCAGCCGGGGCGAGATGGACCCGGCCGTGCTGGACGGCGTCGACGCGGTCGTGAACCTCGCCGGCGTCAACGTCTTCTCGCGCCGCTGGACGCGCTCGCGCCGCGAGGCGATCCTCTCCTCGCGCGTCGACACCACGGCGACCCTGGCGAAGGCGCTCGCCGCCCGCGGGGCCGACGCGCCCATCCTCCTCCAGGCCGACGGCATCGCCTGGTACGGCGGGCGGCGGACCGACGAGCCGCACGTCGAGGGCGACCCGGCCGCTCCGGACTTCCTCGCGCAGGTGTGCGTCCGCTGGGAGGAGGCCGCGCAGCCGGCCGTGGACGCGGGTGCCCGGGTGGTCTTCCTGCGTACCAGCCCGGTGCTCGACCGCAGCGGGGGACCGTTCCTGCCGATGCGGCTCGCCTGGTCCGCGGGGCTGGGCGCCGTGCTCGGCGACGGCACCCAGCGGATGCCGATCATCAGCCTCGAGGACTACCTCGGCGTCGTGCGCTGGGCCGCCGCGACCCCGCACGCGTCCGGGCCGTACAACCTCACGGTCCCCCGGCCGTGCACCAACGCCGAGTTCACCGACGCGCTCGCCCGCGCCCTGCACCGACCACGGTTGCTGAAGGCGCCCGCTGCGGTGCTGCGCGCCGCGCTCGGCGAGCTGTCCGGCCAGCTGCTCGACGACCTCTGGGTGCGGCCGCAGCGACTGCTCGACGACGGTTACGTCTTCGCCTCGTCCGACGTCGAGGGCACGGTGGCCGCGGCCCTGCGCGGCGCGAACCTGCCCGTCTGAGCACCGTGGCCGGTCTCGTCCCCACGGTCGCCGTCCGCCCCGTCCGGCCCGAGGACGCGGCGGCGCTCAGCGTGCTCGTCGTCCGCAGCCGGCAGGCGCTGGCCCCCTGGGAGCCGCTGCGGCCGGGTTCGTTCTTCACGCTCGCCGGGCAGCGCCAGACGCTCGAGACCGCCGTGCGCGTGCACGCCGCCGGCGGTGCGTACTCCGGCCTCGTCACGGTCGACGGCGAGCCGGTCGGGCGGGTCAACCTCCAGAACGTCGTCCGCGGCGCCGCCCAGCACGCCGACCTCGGCTACTGGGTCGACGTCGAGCACCAGGGCCGCGGCGTGGCCACGGCGGCCGTCGCCCGGGTCCTGGAGATCGCCTTCGACGACCTCGGGCTGCACCGCGTGCAGGCCGGGACGCTGCTCCGCAACCACGCCTCCCGCCGGGTGCTCGCGAAGAACGGCTTCACCGAGATCGGGGTCGCCGAGCACGCGATCCACATCGCCGGACACTGGCAGGACCACCTGCTCCACCAGCGGCTGGCCGACGACCGGGGCTGAGCTCCGGTCCTACACTCGGGCGCGTGAGCCTCGACGTGCGCTACCTCGGCCTCGGCGACGACCTCGTCGACTACCGCGAGGCCTGGGAGCTGCAGCACCGCCTGCACGCCGAGGTGGTGGCGGGCGCGGCGCCGGACACGCTGCTGCTGCTGGAGCACGCGCCGGTCTACACCGCCGGCAAGCGGACCGAGCCCCACGAGCGCCCGCTCGCCAGCACCGGCACCCCGGTGGTCGACGTCGACCGCGGCGGCAAGATCACCTGGCACGGACCGGGCCAGCTCGTCGGCTACCCGCTGGTCCGGCTGCCGGAGGCGTACGGGGTCGTCGACTACGTGCGGCGCCTCGAGCAGGCGCTCGTCGACACCCTGGCCGAGCTCGGGCTGCCCACCGGTCGGGTGCCCGGGCGCTCGGGCGTGTGGCTCGCGGCCGACCCCGCGGGCACGCCGTTCGCGCGACCGGAGCGCAAGGTCGCCGCGATCGGGGTCCGGGTGGCCGGCGGCGTGACGATGCACGGCTTCGCCCTGAACGCCGACCCCGACCTCGCCGCCTTCGACCGGATCGTCCCCTGCGGCATCGCCGACGCGGGCGTCACCTCGGTCGCGGCCGAGCTCGGGACCTCCCCGGCCCTGACCTCCCTGGCGTACGTGCTCCTGCCGCACCTCGAGCGGCTGCTCGCCTTCGAGCCGTACGAGCGCAGCCCCGACGTCGCCACCCTCCCCGAGCCCGTCGCCGCCGGACCGACCTACGGGCTCGCCGTCTCCCTGCGCTGAGCTCCCTCCATCCCACGTCTACGTGGGACACGGGTGGCCTTGCCCGAGCTGGAGGTCGTGCAGACCCCACCCGAACCATGCAAGGTGAGCACGAGCGTGGACCCCGCACGCGACCCGGACGACGAGACCGGGGTCTGACCGGGACCGTCCCACGGGCGGACGACAGGGACCGCGCGCCACGGCAGCGTGGGCCCCTCGCGCCGCTAACGTGAGCGGCCCCCGACGAAGGCGGACCCATGACGACCAGCGCGCCGCCGCGACACGTCCGCGACCCCGAGCTCGCCGTGAGCACGACCGCGCTGCGCAAGACCTACCGCACCCGCCGTGGCCGTCGGGTCGCGGTGGAGAACCTCGACCTGCGCGTCCCCCGGGGCGGGGTCCACGGCTTCCTCGGCCCGAACGGCTCGGGCAAGACCACGACCATCCGGATGCTGCTCGGCCTGGTCCGGCCCGACTCCGGGAGCATGTCGGTCTTCGGCGAACCGGTCCCCGAGCGCCTGCCCGCGGTCGTCGACCGGGTCGGCGCGATCGTGGAGCAGCCCAAGTTCTTCCCGGCGTTCACGGCGCGGCGCAACCTCGAGCTGCTCGCCGCCGGGATCGGCACGCCGGCGGCGCGGGTCGGCCAGGTGCTCGAGGAGGTCGGCCTCGCCGACCGCTCCCGGGACCGCTTCCGCACGTACTCCCTCGGGATGAAGCAGCGCCTCGCCATCGCCGGCACGCTGCTCAAGGACCCCGACCTGCTGATCTTCGACGAGCCGACGAACGGCCTCGACCCCGCCGGCATCCACGAGATCCGCGAGACCATCCGCGGGCTGGCCGACGCCGGCCGCACCGTCCTGGTGTCGAGCCACATCCTCAGCGAGGTGCAGCTCGTCGCCGACACCGCGACGATCATCGGGCGCGGCCGGCTGCTGGCCGAGGGTGACGTCGACGCGATCCTCGCGACCGGTGGAGCCGAGGCCGTCCGCGTCCGGGTCCCCGACCCCGCCGCAGCCGCGCAGGTGCTCGTCGCCGCCGGCTTCGCCCCCGAACCCGGCCCGCCCGGCACCGTGCTCGTCCGGTCGCGCCCCGGGGCGCCCCCGCTGGACGCCGCCGCGGTCACCCGCACGCTGGCCCTGCACGAGATCTACCTCGCCGAGCTCGTCTGGCAGCGGCCCGACCTCGAGGAGGTCTTCCTCAGCCTCACCGCGCAGGAGCACCTCGGGGCCGGGACGACGCACGCCCCACCGCCTCCGGCCCCGAGCCGGCCGCGCCGGGACGGAGGTGCGGCATGAGCACCTTCGGCCGCCTCGTCCGCACCGAGCTCGGTCGCCTGCGCTCGCGGCGGCTGTCCGTCCTCGTCGCCGTCGCCCTCGTCGTGGTCGTCGGCCTCTACGGGGTGGCCCTGGTGCTCCAGGTCCGTCCGCCCACGGCGAGCGAGACCCAGCAGGTCTACCGGGGCGCGCACGACGCGTGGGCCGCCAGCCACGCGCAGAACGTCTCGGACTGCGTGACGAGCGGGGAGACGCGGGAGGACTGCGAGTCGTACGACCCGGAGCCCCGGCTCGCCGACTACGTGGTCACGCCGCCGTCGTTCGACGGCGTCGGCGAGGGCGCGCTGCTCCTCGGGGCGTTCCTGGCGATGCTGGCCGGCTACCTCGTGGCCGCCTCGTTCATCGGCGCCGAGCTCGGGACCGGGTCTCTCGCCAACTGGCTGACCTTCGTGCCCCGTCGGCTGCACGTGCTCGGGTCCAAGCTCGTGGCGGTCGTCCTCGGCTCGGCGCTCGCCGGCGCCTGCACCGTGTTCACGGCCGTCGGGCTGGCCGCGCTCGTCACCCACGCGTACGGCCTCCCGGTGACCGGAGCGGGGACGCTGGCGCAGAGTGCCGGGCGGGGCGTCGCGCTGGCGGCGCTCGCCGGCGTCCTCGGCTTCGCGGTCGCGCTGCTCACCCGGCACACGGTGGCCGCGATCGGGGTGGCGCTCGGCTACGCCGTCGTCGGCACCGTCCTGCGCGGCCTGTCCTCGGACGCGGACGGGAGGTTCGCCGGCCTGCCGCCGTGGCTGCCCGAGAACAACGTGCTGGCGTTCCTGCAGCACGGGTACGACTACGAGCAGTACTCCCGTCTCGCCGCGGACGGCGCCGTCGAGCGGCACCTCGGCTTCGGGCACAGCGCGGTGTACTGGCTCGTCCTCCTGCTCGTCGCGGTCGTGGCGTCCGCCGTCGTCTTCCGACGCCGCGACGTCACCTGACCCACGGGCCCCCTGCGCTCCTGCGGGTATCGTGAGCGGGTGACCGTGACGCCCGAGGGACGCAAGATGCTCCGGCTCGAGGTCCGCAACGCAGCGGTCCCGATCGAGAAGAAGCCCAGCTGGATCAAGACCACCGCGAGGATGGGTCCGGAGTACCGCGAGCTGCAGTCGCTCGTGAAGTCCGAGGGGCTGCACACCGTCTGCCAGGAGGCCGGGCTGCCCCAACATCTTCGAGTGCTGGGAAGACCGCGAGGCCACGTTCCTCATCGGCGGCGACCAGTGCACGCGACGGTGCGACTTCTGCCAGATCGACACCGGCAAGCCGGCCGACTTCGACGCGGGCGAGCCGCTGCGGGTGGCCGAGTCCGTGCAGAAGATGGGTCTGCGCTACGCGACCATCACCGGCGTCTGCCGCGACGACCTGCCCGACGAGGGCGCCTGGCTCTACGCCGAGACGATCCGCCAGGTCCACGAGCTCAACCCGGGGACCGGCGTCGAGATGCTGGCACCGGACTTCTCGAGCAACACCGACTACCTGGACCAGCTCTTCGGCGCCGCTCCGGAGGTGTTCGCGCACAACGTCGAGACGGTGCCGCGGATCTTCAAGCGCATCCGTCCCGGCTTCCGCTACGAGCGCTCGCTCGGCGTGCTCCGCTACTCCCGCGCTGCCGGCATGGTGACCAAGTCCAACCTCATCCTGGGCATGGGCGAGACCCGCGAGGAGGTCTCGGAGGCGCTGCGCGACCTGCACGAGGCCGGCACCGAGATCATCACCATCACGCAGTACCTGCGGCCCTCGCCGCGGCACCACCCGGTCGACCGCTGGGTCAAGCCGGAGGAGTTCGTCGAGCTCGCGGCGGAGGCGCAGTGAGATCGGCTTCGCCGGGGTCCTGAGCGGTCCGCTCGTCCGCTCGTCCTACCGAGCCGGTCGGCTCTATCGTGAGGCGCTCGCGTCGCGCGAGGACCTGCAGCCCGAAGGAGCCGACCGCTGATGGCCGACCGCAAGCCCACGACCCGTACGGGCTCGACCGCCGTCACCCCGGCGAAGGGGCCGACGCCCAGCGTCAAGGAGGCGAAGGCCCAGGCCAAGGCCGCGCGGGTCGCCGCCAAGGAGCGCCGCAAGAACAGCACCGACCCGGCCGACATGGGCCGGTTCCGCCAGATCGCGCAGGCCTACAAGGTCACCCGTGAGTTCGACCCGCAGCTGCCGTTCCTGCTGCTGGGCGCGTTCCTGCTGCCGGTCGTCGTCGGCGTCGTCGTCGGGCTGCTCGTCGGCCACGTCGTCTACGCGATCGTCATGGGCCTGCTGATCGGCCTGCTGCTCGCGATGATGCTGCTCGTGCGTCGGGCCAAGCGCGCGACGTACAAGCGCTACGCCGGGCAGGTGGGTTCGGCGGAGGTCGCGCTCGGCATGCTGCCCAAGCAGTGGGTGTCCACCCCGGTCATCGCCGCGAACCGCCAGCGCGACGTCGTGCACCGCACCCTCGGCCCGGGTGGTGTCGTGCTGATCGGCGAGGGCGAGCCCGGCCGCGCGCGCCAGCTGCTGACGAGCGAGGCCCGCAAGCACGAGCGCGTCGCGTACGGCGTCAGCGTGACGACCCTGCTGATGGGCGACGGCGCCAACCAGGTGCCGCTCGACAAGCTGGCCGACCGGATCCGCAAGCTGCCCAAGGTCCTCGAGTCCAACCAGGTCACCGACATCCGCCAGCGCCTGCGGGCCCTGGACGCCGTCCGCCCCGTCGTCGGCGCCCCCAAGGGCCCGATGCCGACCGACGCCCGCCACGTCCGCGGTGCCCGTCAGGCCAGCCGCGGCCGATAGATCACGGCCGCTCGTGCATCGGCGCGAGTGGCCTCATGAGATCGGCGTGAGGCGGAGGACCGGGATCACCCGGCTGGTCGGCGCCGGCCGCCGAGGCGGCGACCAGCCGTGAACCGTCGGCCTCGCGGATGGTCGCCACGGGGTTGATGCATTCCTCGCCGGACCTGGCGCCGAGGTGGTGGACGAGCACCAGGCCACGGCCGAAGCCACGGTCCGAACCGTGCCGCCGTGGGTACGGTCCTCGACGATCCGCCGGTTCCAGTCCGCCATGACGTCAGCATCACCCCGTCCACGGGCCGGGGCCACCCCCGGGGCGTGGAAGACTGAACGGCCTATGGCCAACCTTGTCAACGCCGAACGACTCACCATCACCTTCGGCACCCGGACGCTGCTCGACGAGGTCAGCCTCGGTCTCTCGCGCGGCGACGTCATCGGCGTCGTCGGTCGCAACGGCGACGGCAAGACGACCCTCCTGCGCATCCTCACCGGGGCCGGCGAGCCCGACTCGGGCCGCGTCACCCGTACGGGGCGGGTGTCGATCGGCTACCTCATCCAGACCGACGACGTGCCGCCCGGCACCACGGTGCGCTCGATCATCGTCGACGGCCAGCCCGACCACGTCTGGGCGGCCGACGCCGGCACCCGCGCGGTCGTCGAGCACCTGCTGGCCGACGTCGACCTCGACACCGAGCTCACCACCCTCTCCGGCGGGGAGCGCCGCCGCGTCGCCCTGACCGAGCTGCTGCTCGGCGACCACGACCTCCTGGTCCTCGACGAACCCACGAACCACCTCGACGTCGAGGCCGTCGCCTGGCTCGCCGACGCGCTGAACGCCCTCCAGGCGCGCTCGGTCGCGATGCTCGTCGTCAGCCACGACCGGTGGTTCCTGGACGCGATCTGCACGCGGATCTGGGAGGTCCACGACGCCCGCGTCGACGCGTACGACGGGGGCTACGCCGCTTACGTGCTCGCCCGCGCCGAGCGGGCCCGCCAGGCCAGCGCGGCCGACGCGCGCCGCAAGAACCTGCTGCGCAAGGAGCTCGCGTGGCTGCGCCGGGGCCCGCCCGCGCGGACCTCGAAGCCGCAGTTCCGCATCGACGCGGCCAACGCGCTGATCGCCGACGAGCCGCCGCCGCGCGACCGGTTCGAGCTGCAGCGCTTCGCCACCAGCCGGCTCGGCAAGGACGTCTTCGACCTCGTGCACGTCGACTACTCCGTCGGCGAACCGCCGAAGGTGCTGCTCGACGACCTCACCTGGTCCATCGGCCCGGGTGACCGCATCGGGCTGGTCGGCGTCAACGGCGCCGGCAAGTCGTCGCTGCTCCGCCTGCTCGACGGCGAGGCCCGACCGACCTCGGGCACGGTCAAGCAGGGCAAGACGCTGAACATCGGCCACCTCGGCCAGACGCTGATGCAGCTCGAGGGCCTCACCGGCTCCGAACGGGTGCTCGAGTCGGTCGAGGGCGTCAAGCGCCAGGTCCGCGTCGCGACCGGGACCGAGGTGTCGGCCAGCACGCTGCTCGAGGGCTTCGGCTTCACCGGCAACAAGCTGACGACGCGCCTCGACGACCTGTCCGGCGGCGAGCGCCGCCGCCTCCAGCTGCTGCGGCTGCTGCTCGCGGAACCGAACGTGCTGCTGCTCGACGAGCCGACCAACGACCTGGACATCGACACCCTGAACGTCGTCGAGGACTACCTGGACGGCTGGCCCGGGACGTTGATCGTGGTGAGCCACGACCGGTACTTCCTCGAGCGGGTCTGCGACGTCACCTACGCGCTGATGGGCGACGGCACCTGCGTCCTGCTGCCCGGCGGCGTCGAGCAGTACCTCGAGGTGCGTCGTCAGAAGGCCGCCGCCGGCGACCTGCCGACCGGGCCGGTGTCGAACGCCACCAGCGCGACGGGCACCCGCCGGCGACCTGCGCCAGGCCCGCAAGACGATGTCGCGGGTCGAGTCGCAGATCGGGAAGGTCGACAAGCGGATCGCGACGCTGCACGGCCAGATGGCGAAGGCCGCCGCGGACTACGGCCGGCTGGCCGACCTGCAGCGCGAGCTGGACGCCGCGACGGCGGAGAAGGACGAGCTCGAGCTGGCCTGGCTCGAGGCCGCCGACCTCGTCGGATGATCACCCGAGCAGACTGCGTGCGACTCGACGCGGCCGACCCGCTGGGCGGGTTCCGCGACGACTTCGTGCTGCCCGGAAGGCCTGGTCTACCTCGACGGGAACTCCCTCGGCGCCCGTCCGCGCGCGGCGGCGGCCCGGGCGGCCGAGGTCGTCGAGCGCGAGTGGGGCCACGACCTCATCGGCAGCTGGAACACCGCGGGCTGGTTCGACCTGCCGGTCCGCCTCGGCGACCGCCTCGCGCCGCTGATCGGTGGTGGTCCCGGCACCACCGTCGTCACCGACACCACCACCGCGAACCTCTTCAAGGTCCTCACCGCGGCCCTGACGATCCAGGAGCAGGCGCGCCCGGAGCGCCGCGTCGATCGTCAGCGAGCGCGACAACTTCCCCACCGACCTGTACGTCGCCGCCGGTCTGGCCGAGCTGCTCGGCCGCGGCCACGAGCTGCGCCTGCTCGACGGCCCCGACGACCTCGACGCCGCCCTGGCCGAGGGACCCGCCGTCGTCACGCTCAGCCACGTGAACTACCGCACCGGTGCGCTGTGGGACCTGGCCGACGTCACCGCCCGCGTCCACGCCGCCGGCGCGCTCGTGGTCTGGGACCTGGCCCACTCGGTCGGTGCGCTGCCGATCGACCTCGACCGGCGCCGACGCCGACTTCGCGGTCGGCTGCACCTACAAGTACCTGAACGGCGGGCCCGGCGCCCCCGCGTTCCTCTGGGTCCACCCGCGCCACGCCGACGCCGGCGTCCAGCCGCTCACCGGTTGGTGGGGCCACGCCCGGCCCTTCGCCATGGAGACCGCGTACGAGCCCGCCGCCGGGGTCGCCCGCTACCTCGGCGGCACCCAGCCCGTCGTCTCCCTCGCCCTCGTCGGCTGCGGGCTCGACGTCGCGACGCGGGCCGACCTGCACGCCGTCCGGGCCAAGTCGGTCGCCCTCGGCGAGCTCTTCGTCGCCCTCGTCGCCCAGCAGCTCGCCGCGCACCCGCTCACCCTGGTGAGCCCGGCCGACCCGGCGCGTCGCGGCAGCCACCTGACCTTCGCGCACCCCGACGCGTACGCCGTCGTCCAGGCGCTGATCGAGCGCGGTGTGGTCGGCGACTACCGCGAGCCGGACTGCCTGCGCTTCGGGCTGACGCCGCTCTACCTGCGCCACGTGGACGTGTTCGACGCCGTCGCCGTGCTGCGCGACGTGCTCGACACCGGGTCGTACGACCAGCCCCGGTTCCGGGCTCGCGCCGCCGTCACCTGACGCGGGGCACCGTCGGGGTCCCACTCAGCGCGGGCCGGTCCAGGCGTCGACGGTGATCCAGTCGATCAGCAGCTGGCCCTCGACCCCGGGGGCGGGGGTGCCGTCGTGGCCGCCGGACTGGAAGCCCCAGCGGAAGGGCTTGGTCGGCACGTCGTGCGTCACCGTCTGCAGAACTGTGCCGTCGAGGGAGAAGACCAGCGCGCCCGGGCGCCACTCGATGGTAGCGACGTGCCACCCACCCTCCGTGGTGGTCGGCGAGCCGATCACCGCGGCGTTGACGGCCGGCTTGCCGATGGTGTGGACGTAGCCGTTGACCTGCCCGCCCCACGCCATCTCGGGGAAGTCGACCTCTCCGTCGGCCCAGGTGTCGTCGGCCGGCCAGAGCAGGAACGCCGACCCGTAGCGGGCACCGGGACCCGTCGTCGGACGACCCCCTACGGTCTGGAAGCGCACCGAGTAGCGGCCGTACGTCTGCGCGACCTGGGCCGGGCCCGACGCCGACGGGTCGATCACGGCGAAGAAGGAGCCCGCGAGGGAGCGCTGCTGGCCGTCGACGACAGCGCTGTGCGCCCGGAGCCGGAAGACGCCGGGGGCGTCGTGGTCCTGCACGACGACGTCGGTCGTCCGTGACGGGTAGTTCAGCGACAGGTTCCCGGTCGTGCCCCACCCGTCGGGGTAGGCCCGAAGCGACCTCGCGTACGGGTGAGCGGGCTGGAGGTACCAGTCGTCCTTCTTCGCCGTCACGAAGGAGCCGATCGACGCCGGCGTGACGAAGTCCTCGGAGTAGAGCCGGCGCCAGCTGCCCTGCGACTGCGACGACACGGGCATGGTCGAGGCCGGGACGGTGGATCCTGACGCCGGCGGCGAGGCCGACGAGCTGGGCGCGGCTGAAGGCGCCGGCGATACCACCTGCACGGGCGCTGCGGTCTGGGCGGGCTGGGTCGGCGGGGTCGTCGTCATGGGTACGGACAGTCTGGCGCGCAGCAGCGTCCGCCAGGTCGCAGCATCGGCCTTGGCGGTGTCCGGCAGGCCGTGCCCGCGCTGCCATGCGCTCAGGGCCACGACGGTCGAGGACCCGAGCCGGCCGTCGACGTCTACCCGGAGCGCTCGCTGGAGCACCCGGACGGGTTCGCCCGTCGCCCCCTGGGTCAGCCGGACCCCCGACCACGCCACAAGGTCACGGTCGGCCGTGGTCGCGCCCTTCCCCGGCGCGAGCGCCGGGTAGGTCGGGCAGGGCTGGCGCTGCACGCCGTAGTAGCGGTAGGCCCACGCGAGGTCGGCGGGGCGGCACGGCCCGAAGTCCACCTGGGCCGCCTTCCCGGTCCAGCGCGACGTCTGACCGAGCGCACCGGCCCAGGACAGAGCGATCTGCATCGTCGACCGCCCGCAGCGGGAGTCGTCGCGCGCCGCGCGCTGCGTCGCGCAGCTCGAGTAGGCCCGGAAGCCGGCGGCGGGCGCGTCGGCACGCCACTCCCGGTCGCCCCAGACCACCCGCGTCACGCCCAGCCGCCGGGCCCCCGCGTAGGGGTTGCCGGTTGGGTCGGTGGCAAGCAGACGGTCCAGCATCGTGCGGGCTTGCACGACCTGGGTCTTGACGCTGACGGCGACCTGCCAGGACACCACCCGACCCTGGCGCTGCTCCTCCAGCGACGGGGTGTCGCAGGTGTGGCTGATCCTGTAACCGGTCTTCGGGTAGGCCTTGCTCAGCGAGACCCCCAAGGCCGTGGTCCCGGAACGGTCGAAGGGCTCGCAGGTGGTGGCGGGGACCGGGCCGGCGAGTGCCTCGATGTCAGGAGATGCCGAGGTAGAGGACACGGAATCGGAGGACAGGGCCGCGACGGGGGTGGACGCAATGGGAGCGGCGGCGGCCGGTGCGGCGCCGACCGAGAAGAGCAGGGTGGTCGTGGTGAGCAGGGAGCCGAGGCCGAGCAGGAGACCTGCGGGCACGGCAGACAGGCGTGAGGGCATGGGGACGACACCTTCGACGGACGGGGCGACCCGCCTCGGCGGTCCGGTGGACCCCGTGGGGTGAGGCGGGAGGTGCGACCAGCCGTCGTCGTGACCGTGCGATCCCCGTGCCCGCGCCGGTGTCCCGACCCCGTCTGGCTGCGTGCCGCCCTTTGCCATCGGACGACGCCCCCGAGCGCGGCATCACCGTAGATCAGGTGTCGGGGACGCCTTGCCGCTTATCAGCGAATTCTCACGATTCCGTTACCCAAGCGTGTCGTGACGTCTCGCCACGCAAGAGATCCGTCGGGCGTCGGGTCGGGCCGGGCTCAGCGGCGGCTGACGACCGCCGTGCCGGCCACGAGGTCGTGCAGACCGCGCCGGTCGGTCCCGATGATCACGGCCGGCAGCACGACGCAGACGAGCGCGGCGCGCAGCGCCCCGCGCGCCAGCCCGACGGGCTCGCGGTCGAGGCGGACGACCGCCAGCCGGCAGAGGAGCTGGCCCGCGCTGGCGCCGGCGAACGCGACGAGCACGGTCGTCTCGACGAAGAAGGTCATCAGGGTGGTCCACGAGGTCCAGCCGCTGCCGGTCAGCACCCGCGTCCCGAACAGCAGCACCGCGACGACCGTGCAGATCACCCAGTCCACCAGCAGCGCGACCAGCCGCGGACCCCAGCCCGCCAGCGACCCGCGGCCGGTCCGCGGCAGCCCGACGCGCTCGCCCGGATAGGGCTCGGGCTCGGCGGCCCCGGCTGCTCCTGCCACCCCTCGAACGTACCCGGCGCACGCGCCCGCACCGGCGGACAGCGACCTCACGGCCGGTGTCTCCAGATCGTCACCGGACGCGAGGGTGCGTGGTCCCGGGGAAACCTCGCCGACACGGCGTCGTCATCCCACCCGACCAGGATGCCCGGGACGCCGCACACCGGCGCGCGAGCAGACGAGGGGATCTCACCGATGCCGTATCAGGCGGAGTACATCTGGATCGACGGCACCAAGCCGTCGCCGATCATGCGCAGCAAGACCCGCATCGTGGCCGACGGCAAGGAGCCGGACATCTGGGGCTTCGACGGCTCCAGCACCAACCAGGCCCCGGGCGCCAACTCCGACTGCGTCCTGCAGCCGGTCTACACCGTGCCCGACCCGCTGCGCGGCAAGGACAACATCCTCGTGATGTGCGAGGTCCAGCTCACCGACTTCACCCCGCACCCGACCAACACCCGCGCCGCCTGCTTGGCCGCGGCAGAGAAGTACGCCGACCAGAACCCGATGTTCGGCATCGAGCAGGAGTACACGTTCATGCAGGCCGGCCGGCCGCTCGGCTGGCCCGAGAACGGCTACCCGGCCCCGCAGGGCCCGTACTACTGCGGCGTCGGCGGCGAGAAGATGGTCGGCCGCGAGATCATCGAGCGCCACACGCAGGCCTGCCTGGACGCCGGCCTGTCGATCGAGGGCACCAACGCCGAGGTCATGATGGCGCAGTGGGAGTTCCAGATCGGGGTGCTCAACGCGCCGCTGATCGGTGACCAGATGTGGGTGGCCCGCTGGCTGCTGCACCGGATCGCCGAGGACTACGACGTCACGGTCAGCTTCGACGCGAAGCCGATGAAGGGTGACTGGAACGGCGCCGGCGCGCACACGAACTTCTCCACCAAGGCC
This sequence comes from uncultured Actinomycetota bacterium, assembly GCA_963762775.1. GTDB lineage: Bacteria > Actinomycetota > Actinomycetes > Propionibacteriales > Propionibacteriaceae > Microlunatus. The sequence goes on along the minus strand of CAVXMD010000010.1, from coordinate 36,845 downwards.
ACGATGGAGGGCTACGACGCGATCGTCGTCGCCTGCGAGGCCCTCGGCCGCAACGCCGAGGCGCACGTCGCCGCGTACGGGGCCGGCATCGAGGACCGCCTGACCGGCGCGCACGAGACCGCCAGCTTCAAGGAGTTCAGCTGGGGCGCCTCCGACCGCGGCGCCTCGGTCCGCATCCCCTGGGCCGTCGAGAAGGCCAAGAAGGGCTGGCTCGAGGACCGTCGTCCGAACGCCAACATGGACCCGTACCTGGTCAGCGGCATGATCATCGACACCTGCTGCAGCGCGCTCGCCGAGTCCGAGCTCTAGGCGGTCCTCGCCCACCCCTCCGAGCGTCGGCAAGGGCCGGAGCCAGACGCAGTCTGGACGAGTCAGCGTGCACACCCCGCGGGCAGGTGCCGGGCCTGCGGCCGAGTCGCGGGTGTGCGCGACGGCGAGGAAGACCGCGTCGTCCGGCGCAGGCCCGGGCGCGAGGAGGAAAGCACAGCACACGAAGGCCCGTCACCCCCGAGGGGTGGCGGGCCTTCGCTGTTCCGGTCGGACCTCGTCGTCCGGACCGGGGTCAGGGGCAGACGACGCTGTCTCCCCCGAGCTCGGTGACGATCAGTAACGGGCCGCGGCCAGGGGGTCGGGCTCGTCGATCTCGTGCAGCGCGTAGAGGACGATGTCGGCCAGCTTCATGTCCATCGAAGCGTCCCCGGTGTCGTCGGTGTCGATGAACGGGCCGGACATCCCCTTCGCGCGCCAGGCGCGCTCGATCGAGGAGTGCGTGCCGCCGAGGGCCTTGGACGAGCCGACGATCGCGACGAGGTCCTCGTAGCGGGCCCGGCCGGGGGCGGCCTTGGCGACCGCGCGGATGTACTCCACGCGGTTGTGGCCGTAGCCCCTGAGCAGCGCGATCACCTTCTGGTGGATGGCCTCGGGGTCGGTCGTCTCGGCGGCCGGGGCGGCCGAGAGGCGGTCGAGGACGGCGCGTGCCTTGTTCAGGTCGGCCGCGTCGTCGGGGTCGAATGTTACGGTGACGTTAACCATGAGACCAGGATGACACCTGGTCTACTTCCTTTCAAGTGCACTGCACGTGCACTTTCCGACCTGGGGTCCTGACGCGTCGCGGGCCACCCGGGCCGCGGCCGTGTGAGGTGGTGTTACGCCCGCGGAACGTCGCGGAAACCCCAGCGCAACCGGGTCTCCCTACGTTCGGAGACCGAGGACGCTACGGTCGAGACGCACGCGCGCGCACCCGCGCGACGACGGCCGTACCCGTACGCACCGCCTACCAACGGAGGACAGATGTTCCAAGGCGCCGACGACCTGTTGGCCTACATCAAGAACGAGGGCGTCGAGATCGTCGACATCCGGTTCTGCGACCTGCCCGGCCAGATGCAGCACTTCACGGTGCCCGCCGGCTCGTTCGACGAGGCCGTGTTCAGCGACGGCCTGGCCTTCGACGGCTCCTCCATCCGTGGGTTCCAGAAGATCCACGAGTCCGACATGGCGCTGCTGCCCGACCCGACGACGGCCTTCATCGACCCGTTCCGCCGGGCCAAGACGCTGGCGCTGAACTTCTTCGTGCACGACCCGCTGACGAAGGAGCCGTACAGCCGCGACCCGCGCAACATCGCGCGCAAGGCGGAGAACTTCCTGGCCTCCACGGGGATCGGCGACACCGCCTTCTTCGCGCCCGAGGCCGAGTTCTACGTCTTCGACGACGTGCGCTTCGAGACCAAGCAGAACACCGGCTACTACTCGATCGACTCGGTCGCCGGCGCCTGGAACACCGGCCGGGTCGAGGAGGGTGGCAACCGCGGCTACAAGGTCAAGTACAAGGGCGGCTACTTCCCCGTGCCGCCGGTCGACCACTTCGCCGACCTGCGCGACGACATGACGAAGAACCTCGAGGGTTCGGGGCTGATCGTCGAGCGCGCCCACCACGAGGTCGGCACCGCGGGCCAGGCGGAGATCAACTACCGCTTCAACACGATGCTCGCCGCGGGCGACGACGTGCAGAAGTTCAAGTACATCATCAAGAACACGGCGTGGGCCGCGGGCAAGACCGCGACCTTCATGCCGAAGCCGATCTTCGGCGACAACGGCTCGGGCATGCACGTGCACAGCTCGATCTGGAACGAGGGCGTGCCCCTGTTCTACGACGAGGCCGGCTACGGCGGGCTGTCCGACCTGGCCCGCTGGTACATCGGCGGCGTCCTCAAGCACGCGCCGTCCATCCTGGCGTTCACCAACCCGAGCGTGAACTCCTTCCACCGCCTGGTCCCCGGCTTCGAGGCCCCGGTCAACCTGGTCTACAGCTCGCGCAACCGCTCGGCCGCCATGCGGATCCCGATCACCGGGTCCAACCCGAAGGCCAAGCGCGTCGAGTTCCGCTGCCCGGACCCGTCGTCGAACCCGTACCTGGCGTTCGCAGCGATCCTCATGGCCGGCATCGACGGGATCCAGAACAAGACCGAGCCGCTGGCCCCGGTCGACAAGGACCTCTACGAGCTGCCGCCCGAGGAGCACGCGAACGTGCCCACCGTGCCGGACAGCCTCGGCGGCGTCCTCGACACCCTCGAGGCCGACCACGAGTTCCTGCTCGGCGGCGACGTCTTCACCCCCGACCTGATCGAGACCTGGGTCGAGCTGAAGCGCACCGAGATCGACGCCATCCGGCTGCGCCCGACGCCGCACGAGTTCGAGCTCTACTACGACGTCTGATCCGCACCCAGCCTGAGCGCGAGGGCCGCGAACCGTCTGAGGACGGTTCGCGGCCCTCGTCGCGTTCGCGGGTGGTTCCGTGAACGCAGCCCTACGTCCTGGCCGCGCGCTCCTGGTGCTCCGCGAGCGTGTGCAGGACCGGACGCACGGCCGGGTAGAGCTCGAGGTAGGCGGCGTAGAGCTCGTCGTACGTCGCCCGGGTCGAGGGGTCGGGGACGATCGTCGCGGCCTCGACCATCCAGCTGGTCTCGGGCGGGACGAGCCCGACGCCGATCGCGGCCATCAGGGCGTCGCCGTAGCTCGCGCCGATGGTCTCCGCCGGGACGACCTGCGGACGGCCCGTCACGTCGCTGACGATCTGCGGCCACAGCCGCGTCTGCGTCCCGCCACCGACGGCGACGACCCGCTCGACCGGCGTCAGGGCACGGTCGACCAGCTCGAAGATCTGGCGGACGCCGTACGCGACGCCCTCGTACACGGCCCGGTAGAGGTGCGCCCGGGTGTGGGTGAGCCCGAGCCCGGCGACGACGCCGCGCGCCCGCGGGTCGAAGACCGGGGTCCGCTCCCCGGCGAAGTAGGGCAGCACGAGCAGCCCGTCGGCACCGGCCGGGACCGCGGCGGCCTCGCGGGCCAGGGCGGTGAAGTCGGCGCCGCCGCCCACGAGGTCGCGGAGCCAGGCGGTGAGCAGCCCGGCCGTCGCCATGCCGGCGGCGAGGGCGTACGTGCCGGGGTCGACGCCCGACGTCGTCCACAGCACCGGGTCGGCCAGCGGGCTCGGCAGCGGCTGGACGAGGAACATCGTCGAGCCGTACATGAGCATCAGCTCGCCCGGCGTGCGGACCCCCGCGCTGAACGACTCGGACCCGGCGTCGACGGTCCCGGCGCACACGGGCATGCCGACCGGCAGGCCGGTCTCGGCCGCCGCGGCCGGGGTCACGGTCCCGACGACCTCCGTCGGCCACACGAGCCGCGGCTTCTCGAGGTGGCCGCAGCACGTCGTCGGCCCACGGCTGCGCCCAGTCCCGCGCGTGCACGTCGTAGAGCGGGTCGCACTGGCTGGCCGTGTGGTGGTCCAGCACGTACTCGCCGGTGAGCCGGTGGACGAGGTAGGAGCTCGAGCCGAACCAGCGCCGGGCCTGTCCGAACACCGCCGGCTCGTGCTCCGCCACCCACGCCAGCTTGGGCCCGACCGCCTGGCTGGAGAGCGCCTTGCCGCACCGCGCGAGAATCTGTTCAGCGCCGAGCGCGGAGGTCAGCGCCTCGATCTCCGCCTGGGCCCGCATGTCGATGCCGTAGAGGACGGCGGGCCGCAGCGGCCTGTCGTCGGCGCCGCACAGCACCAGGCAGGGACCGACGCCGCTGACCCCCACGCCCACGATCGCCGCCCCGCCGGCGTCGTCCACGAGCTCGCGGCTGATCGAGACCAGGTCGGCCCACCACACCGCGTCGGCGTCGACCTCCGCCCAGCCCGGGCGGGGCTGGCGCATCGAGTGTGGCCGGTCGCGCACCGCGACGGCGACGACCTCGCCGCCGGTCGTCGTCAGCACCCCCTTGCTGCTGGCCGTGCCCATGTCGACGCCGAGCAGCAGCGGCTCGCCCGCCCGCGGGACCCGCGCGCGCCTCACACGCGGTCCAGGACCAGCCGGGCCGTATGGGGGTCGGTGACGAGGTGGTCGAAGAACCCGGCCCGCGCAGCGGCGATGAGCGGCGCGACCTTGTCCGCGTCCGGAGGCGACGGCGATGACCACCGGGACCTGCTTGAGCGTCTCCAGGTCCAGGGCGATGAGCCGGTCGCTGCCCGGGAAGGTCACGGGCGCGCCGGTGCGCGAGAAGAACCGGGAGCAGATGTCCCCGACCGCCTCGACCAGCGCGACGGAGGAGGTGTCGATGAACTGCGGCGCCTGCGCGCGCAGCAGCGGCGGCGCACCGACCCCGGTGAGGACGCAGCGCGCGTGCGGCCACAGGTGGAGCACCCGCTGGATCGTCGGGTCGTGCTGGAGCGTCTCGTACAGCTCGGGCCCGGGCAGCGCCGGCGCGAAGAGGTACATGGCCCGCCCGCCGACCCGTTCGGCGACGCGGCGGCTGATCTCGTTGGTCTGGTACCAGGCCTCCGGCTGGTCGGTGCCGCCGACGGTCGGCGCCACGACCACGCCGGGCAGCTGCGGGAGCTCGAAGCGCGAGACCTCGTAGACGGTGCGGCCCGAGGAGACGAGCAGGATGTCGCCGGCGTGCAGGCCCGACCGCGGCGAGCGCGCGACCCACCGCCGGCGCGAGCACGCTGCCCATCACGTCCGCCGGGTCGGAGGTCGAGGTCGGGATCGGCGCCGAGAGCTCGACCGAGTCGAGCCCCAGCGCGGTTGCCAGCTGCGCGGCGAGGTCGTCGGGGCTCGTCGTCTCGGGGGCGATCACCTGGATGCGGACGATCCCCTGCCGGCGCGCCTCCGACAGCAGCCGGGACACCGTCGCCCGGCTCGTGCCGAGCTGTTCGGCGACCTCGGCCTGCGTCGCGTCCTCGAGGTAGTAGAGCTTGGCGGCGGCGTACAGCACCGACGGGTCGAAGCGGCTGCCGTCTGCCGCACCCAGCCGGTAACCCGTTGCCGTCTCCGGTCGCGGTGCCGCCACCGCTGCAGTATCGCAGCGACCACCCGTGAACGGGCGTCCACGCGTCAGAAGACTTCTGAACATTCGTGCTGGACATCTGTGCAGAGGCGCGCTAGCGTGTCGGTCGACGACGCGGCCCGATGTCCCCGACCCGGCCGCACCTGGTCCCCCGAGCAGAGAGGCTCGCCGATGGCTGTCCAGACGACCGACGACACCGAGCACCGCCGGCACCCCCGACATCCCCACCACGATGCAGGCCGTGGTCTGCCACGGCCCCGAGGACTACCGCCTCGAAGAGGTCCCCGTCCCCACCCGCGGACCCGGACGAGGTCCTCGTCAAGGTCGAGGCCGTCGGGATCTGCGCCAGCGACCTGAAGTGCTACCACGGCGCCGCCAAGTTCTGGGGCGACGCCAACCGCCCCGCCTGGGCCGAGACCGAGGTCATCCCCGGCCACGAGTTCGCCGGCCGCGTCGTCGACCTCGACGACGAAGCCGCCACCCACTGGGAGCATCGCCCTCGGCGACCGCGTCGTCGCCGAGCAGATCGTGCCCGACTGGACCTGTCGCTACTGCCTCGACGGCGCCTACCACATGTGCGCCCGCCACGACATGTACGGCTTCAAACGCGCCACCCCCGGCGCCATGGCCTCCTACATGATCTTCACCACCGACACCCTCGTCCACAAGGTCAGCGCCGACCTGCCCCCCGCCCACGCCGCCTTCGCCGAACCGCTCTCCTGCGCCCTGCACGGCGTCGAACGCGCCCGCCTCACCTTCGACGACGTCGTCGTCGTCGCCGGCTGCGGCCCCATCGGGCTCGGCATGATCGCCGGCTCCAAGGCCAAGAACGCCCGCCTCGTCATCGCCCTCGACCTCGACGACACCAAGCTCGCCATCGCCACCGCGCACCGGCGCCGACCTCACCATCAACATCGCCCGCGAAGACGCCGTCGCCCGGGTCAAAGCAGCTCACCGACGGCTACGGCGCCGACGTCTACATCGAGTCCACCGGCCACCCCTCCGCCGTCGGCCAAGGCCTCAACCTGCTCCGCAAGCTCGGCCGCTACGTCGAGTACAGCGTCTTCGGCTCCGACGTCAGCGTCGACTGGTCGATCATCAGCGACGACAAGGAGCTCGACGTCCTCGGCGCCCACCTCGGCCCCCACTGCTGGCCCGCCGCCATCAGGATGATCGAGTCCGGCGCCGCTGCCCATGGACGAGATCTGCACCCACCAGCTCCCCCTCGCCGACTTCCAACAAGGCCTCGACCTCGTCGCCAGCGGCAAGGAATCGATCAAGGTCTCGCTGATCCCGTGACCGCCCTGCTCCCGCGGGTCGACGACGTCGTCGGCCCGCCCGACCGTCGCCGGTCGACCCCGGGGCGGCAGGACCCGCTCTGGCTCGGGACGAGCTGGAAGATGACCAAGACCCTCGCCGAGGCCCGCGCCTGGGTCGACGGCGTGCTCCGCGAACCCCGTGCCCGCCGGGCGTCGAGACCTTCGTGCTGCCGCCGCTCACGGCGCTGCACGTCGTGCTCGACGCCTCCCGAGGGGTTCGCCCCTGCGGGTCGGCGTGCAGAACGCGCACCAGGGCCCGGACGGCGCGGTCACCGGCGAGGTGTCGATGCACCAGGTGCGCGACGCGGGCGCCCAGATCGTCGAGATCGGGCACTCCGAGCGGCGCGAGCAGCTCGGCGAGACCGACGCGGTCGTCGCGGCGAAGGTCGTCGCCGGCGCTCGACCGCGGGCCTCGTGCCCGCTGGTCTGCGTCGGCGAGCCCTGGTCGGTCCGGGAGTCCGGCGACGAGAGCGCGTACGTGAGCGCCCAGGTCCGTACGGCCCTGGCCGGAGTCGCGCCCGCCGAGCTCGACCGGGTCCTCGTCGCGTACGAGCCGGTCTGGGCGATCGGCGACAACGGCCGGGCCGCCGAGCCGGACGACGTCGTCGGAGGTGCTCGCGGCGCTCCGGTCGACGATCGCGGACCTGGCCCCGGGCTCCCGACCGCGCGGCCTCCTCTACGGCGGCAGCGTCACCACCGGCAACGCCGCCGCGCTCCTCCGTCTGGCCGACCTGGACGGCCTGTTCGTCGGCCGCGCCGCCTGGACCTCCGACGGCTTCACCGCGCTGCTCGGCCTCTGCGCCGCCGCGGCGGCCGCCTCCGAGCCGACCGTCCCCCACCCACGAGCAAAGGAGCCGTTGATGGCCTCGGCCCAGACCGCCACCCTCCCCCGTCGCTTCTCCCCGCGCCGGATCGTCGGCGTCGTCGTCCTCGTCGTGCTGGTCGTGGCGATGGTGCTGTGCACCAAGTTCCTGACGCCCGACGGAGCTCGCGTCGATCGCGCCCAAGCCGTTCGACCCGGCCGCGACGGCGCAGGACCTCTACTCCAGGGCCCAGACGGAGGTGCCCGCGCAGGCCGCCGACCTCGGCGAGGTCGTGAAGGCGATCCAGTCCGACCCGAAGAGCGCGGCCGACACCTACAAGGCCGTCTCCCCCAGCGAGAACGCCTACGTCTTCGACGTGAAGACGACCGCGACGGTCGTCGAGGCGACCGACGCCTCGCTCCGGCTCCAGGTCGACGGCGTGCCCGACCCAGACCACGGTGCTCGTGCCCCTGACCACCGCCGTGAACGGCAGCGTCCTGCGCGACGCCATGGGCTTCAAGTTCGCCGACGCCCCCGGGCAGACGCAGTACCAGTACGTCGCCGACGAGCTCAAGAAGCTGATGCTCGCCGACCTCCAGTCGTCGGTGCCCGACCCCGAAGTCGCTGCAGGGCAAGCAGGTCGAGGTCGTGGGCGTGCTCAGCGTGACCACGACCGGCGGGTCGGCCGTCCCGCGGGCCAAGCCCGTCAACGTGCAGCCGCTGAGCGTGAAGGCCGCCTGATGAGCGACGACGCAGACCGGCGGCGCGACCGCCCTGCGGGAACGGGAGGACGACGAGGTCGTCCTGCGGGCGATCGACATCAGCAAGACGTACGGGGTCACCCGCGCCCTCAAGGGCGTGAACTTCTAGGTCCGCCGCGGCAAGGTGACCGTGCTCTTCGGGGAGAACGGCGCCGGCAAGTCGACGCTGATGAAGATCCTCTCCGGCGTCGAGAAGCCGACGGGCGGGCAGCTCGAGCTCGACGGCGAACCGGTCGACCTCGCTCTCGACGACCGACGCCGTGAACCGCGGCATCTCGATCATCCACCAGGAGCTGAACCTCTGCTCCAACCTCAGCGTGCGGGACAACATCTTCATCGGCCGGGAGCTGCGCTCGCGGACCGGCGGGATCGACTACGCGCCGCGAGGGCGAGATCACCCGGGCGCTGATGGAGCGGCTGGAGGAGCCGATCAGGCCCACCACCCTGGTCCAGGACCTCCGCGTCGGGCAGCAGCAGATCGTGGAGATCGCCCGGGCGCTGCAGACGGACACCCGCATCCTGATCATGGACGAGCCGACCTCCGCCCTCAGCGCCACCGAGGTCGAGGTGCTCTTCAAGGTCATCCGCGAGCTGACCAGCGCAGGGCGTCGCGATCGTCTACATCTCCCACCACCTGGAGGAGGCGATCGAGATCGCCGACCACGCGGTCGTGTTCCGCGACGGCGACCTGGTGGCGACGGCCGACGCCGCCGACATCGACCTGCCCTGGGTCGTGCGCCAGATGGTCGGGCCGCGAGGCCGACTACGACTTCCGCGACGCACCGCGCGACTACGGCGACGTCGCGCTGTCGGTCCAGAACGTCACCGTCGCCGAGCTCGACACCGGCCGGGTCGCCGTGAACGACGTCTCGCTCGACGTCCGGCAGGGCGAGATCGTCTGCCTGTACGGGCTGATGGGCGCCGGTCGGACGGAGCTCATGGAGGCCGATCGCCGGCCGGGACCCGATCTCCGGGCGGCCGCATCCTGCTGGGCGACGCCGACCTCGGCACCACCAGCGTCAAGGACCGGATCGCCCTCGGGCTCGGCCTGGTCCCCGAGGACCGCCAGCGCGACGGCCTCGTGCAGATGATGAGCGTCGGCGCGAACATGTCCCTGGCCAGCCTGCTCTCGACGGTGAAGAACGCGTTCATCCAGCGCAAGGCCGAGCGGTCGAACGTCGACCAAGTGAGATCTCCGACGTCCGCGTCAAGACGGCGGGCCCGGGAGCGCTGATCACCTCGCTGTCCGGCGGCAACCAGCAGAAGGTCGTCATCGGCAAGATGCTGCTCACGAAGCCCAAGGTGCTGCTGCTCGACGAACCGACCCGCGGCATCGACGTGGGCGCCAAGGGCGAGATCTTCTCGCTCCTCTTCCGCGAGGCGCAGAAGGGCCTCGCGGTCCTCTACGTCACCTCCGAGGTCGGCGAGGCGCTCACCGCCTCGCACCGCCTGATCGTCATGAGCCGCGGCCGCTTCGTCCGTGAGCTCGACCCCCGCACCTGCACCCGCGACGAGGTGATGGCGGCCTCCGGGGAGCACGAGCTCGCCGAGACCCCGTCGACCGCCGAGACCACTGCCACCGAGCCCGCCACCGGCACCGGCACCGACCGAGGAGCGTCATGACCAGCACGACCACCGCACCTGCCCCGCAGGCGACCGGGCCGACCCCGGCCGGCACGCCGGCGAAGCGGTCCTTCAACCTGAACTCGGTCCTCGTCGAGGGTCGCGCGCTGATCGCGCTGCTGATCATCATCGCGATCTTCGCCGTGCTCAGCGACAACTACCTGAGCGCCGGCAACCTCACCACGATCACCAAGCAGGTGGCCTTCAACGCGATCGTCGCGCTCGGGATGCTGCTGGTGATCCTCAACGGCGGGATCGACCTCTCCGTCGGCTCGACCGTCGGGCTGACCGCCGCGGTGGCCGGCAACCTGTTCCGCGGTCTGAACCTGCCCCTGACCGAGGCGATCATGTTCCCGCAGGTGTGGGTGATCGTCGTCCTCTCGGTCGCGGTCGGCATGCTCGTGGGCTGGGTCAACGGGTTGCTGATAGCCAAGCTGAACCTGGCCCCGTTCATCACCACGCTCGGCATGCTCTACGTCGCCCGCGGCCTCACCGAGGTGCTGCTCAACGGCCAGAACATCACCAACGAGCTCAGCGGCCAGCCGTACCTGAACAACACCGGCTTCTTCACCGTCTTCGCCAGCCGTCCGCTCGGGCTCCCGATCTCCGCCTGGGTGATGATCCTGTTCGCGATCATCTTCTCGATCGTGCTCACCCGGACCCCCTTCGGTCGGTGGCTCTACGCCACCGGCAGCAACGAGCGGGCCGCGCAGCTCTCCGGCGTCCCGGTCAAGAAGATCCAGACGCGGATCTACGTCCTCTCCGGGCTCTGCGCGGGCGTGGTCGGGATCCTGCAGATGGCCAACATCAGCTCCTCCACCGCCGACCTCGGCACGTACTACGAGCTGAACGCGATCGCCGCCGTCGTCATCGGCGGTGCGGCGCTCTCCGGCGGCCGGGGCACCGTACGGGGCACGATCATCGGCGCCTTCGTCATCGGCTTCCTCGCGAACGGCCTCGTGATCGTCGGCGTCTCGCCCTTCTGGCAGAAGGTGATCACCGGCGCGGTGATCATCCTCGCCGTCGCCGTCGACCAGATCCAGCAGATCATCGGCCGACGCCGCAACGCCCGGCGCGCCGTCGCCGCCGTCCGCCAGGGCGGTGCCGCCAAGGCCGCCTGACCCACCCGAACCCCAGCCGCACCCCACCGTCCGACCCACCAGCACCCTGCACGTCCATCCGAAAGGAACACCGATGTTCACGCTCCGACGCTCCGGTCCCCTGCTGACCGCCGCCGCCCTCATGGTCTCCCTCGCCGCCTGCGGCGGTGGGGGTGCCGCTCAGCCGGCCTCGTCCGGCGCCGCCTCGGGCGGGTCCTCCGGCGGTGCCGCCGGTGGCACCATCTCGATCATCACGGTCGACCCGAGCAACCCGTACTGGAAGGCCGAGGCCGACACCGCCGAGGCCGCCGTCACCAAGCTCGGCTACAAGGCCGTGGTCTCGGCCAACAACAACGACCCCGAGACGCAGAACCAGCTGATCGAGACCGCGATCAACGACAAGGTCGCCGGCATCCTGCTCGACCCGGCCGGCGCCGACGAGAGCGTCGCCGCCGTGCAGAAGGCCGTCGACGCCAACATCCCGGTCGTCCTGATCAACGCCGAGATCTCCAAGACGGGCCTGGCCAAGGCTCAGATCGTCTCCAACAACGCCCAGGGCGCCAACCTCGGCGCCGAGGCGTGGGCCGAGGCGATGGACTACAAGGGCACGTACGTCGAGCTCTTCGGGAAGCCCAGCGACAACAACGCCCAGGTCCGCTCCGACGGCTACAAGTCGGTCATCTCGCAGTACCCCGACCTCAAGGTCGTCGGCAAGGAGATCGCGAACTGGGACCGTCAGCAGGGCCAGGAGAAGATGGAGTCCCTGCTGAGCAAGAACCCGGACGTCAAGGGCGTCATCGCCGGCAACGACGAGATGGCGCTCGGCGCGATCAACGCGCTGAAGGAGAAGGGCAAGCTCGACCAGGTCAAGGTGCTCGGCTTCGACGGCAACCCCGACGCGGTCAACGCCGTCAAGGACGGCGAGATGGTCGCCACCGTCCTGCAGCCGATCGTCGAGGGCACCAACAAGGCCATCGCCCAGCTCGACAGCGTGATCAAGACGGGGGCGACGGGCGTGCCCGACGAGAAGCAGGCCATCGACTGCACCCTCATCAACAAGGACAACGCCGCTCAGGTGACGAACTTCCAGCTGAGCAGCTAGCCCCAGACCGTGCCCCGAGCCCGCCGAGGGTCCGGCCTCCGGCAGGCTCGGGGCACGAGAGGTGGTCCGGGTCCGGCTCGCGCCGGACCCGGACCCGGACCCACTCCCACCCGCCCCTTGCGCCGTCGCCTGAGGAGAACCCGCATGACCCACGTCTACGACGACCCGGCCGCCTTCAAGGACGACGTCCTGGTCGGCTTCGCCGCCGCCTACCCCGGCTACGTCCAGCGCGTCCCCGACGCGTCCGGCTTCGTCCGGGCCGGCGGTCCGCTGGAGGGCAAGGTCAGCCTCGTGGTCGGCGGCGGGTCGGGGCACTACCCCTCGTACAGCGGGGTCGTCGGCACCGGGTTCGCCGACGGCGCGGTGCTCGGGGACCTCTTCGCCTCCCCCTCGGCCGAGCAGGTCTACCGGGTCTGCCGGGCCGCCGACGGCGGCGCCGGCGTCGTGATGGGCTTCGGCAACTACGCCGGCGACCGGCTCAACTTCAAGGTGGCCGCGGACCGGCTCCAGGCCGACGGCGTCGACGTCCGCATCGTCTGGGTGACCGACGACATCGCGTCCGCCTCGCTCGAGGAGCAGGGCCTCCGGCGCGGGATCGCCGGCACCTTCACCGTCTACAAGGTCGCGGGGGCCGCCGCCGAGGCCGGTCTCGACCTCGACGGGGTCGAGCGCGTGATGGCCAAGGCCAACGCCGCGACCTACTCGTTCGGCGTCGCCTTCGACGGCTGCACGATGCCCGGCGCCGACGAACCGCTCTTCCACGTGGAGAAGGGCCAGATGGACTTCGGCCTCGGCATCCACGGCGAGCCCGGCATCACCTCCGCCGCCTGGATGCCGGCGCCGGCCCTGGCCGCCAAGCTCGTCGAGAGCGTGCTGGCCGAGCGGCCGGACTGGGCCGACGGGCGCGCCGCGGTCCTCGTGAACGGCCTCGGCGCCACGAAGTACGAGGAGCTCTTCGCGCTGTTCGGCGCGGTCGTCCCGCTCCTCGAGCAGGCCGGCGTCACGCTGGTCCAGCCCGAGGTCGGCGAGCTCGTCACCAGCCTCGACATGGCCGGCTGCTCGCTCTCGGTCACCTGGCTCGACGACGAGCTCGAGTCGTGCTGGACCGCTCCCGCCGACACCCCCGCCTTCCGGCGTGGGGCCGCGGCGACCAGCGAACGGTTCACGGAGCGCCGTACGGTGACCCGCGAGACGACGCAGGCCGCGAAGGTCGAGGCCACCGACGCGTCGCGCGCGGCGGCCGAGACCGCCCGGCGCGCGGTGGCCGTGCTGAGCGCGACCGTCGAGGAGCACTCCGAAGAGCTCGGTCGGATCGACGCGATCGCCGGCGACGGCGACCACGGCATCGGGATGTCGCGCGGCGCCCGGGCGGCCACCGAGGCGGCCGACGCCGCCGCCGCCGACCGGGGCGGGGTGCAGACCGTGCTGGCCGCGGCGGGTGCGGCGTTCGGCGACAAGGCCGGCGGCACCAGCGGCATCCTCTGGGGGCTCCTGCTCGACGGAGTCGGCCAGGAGCTGGGCGACACCGAAGCCGTCTCCGACGAGGCCCTGGCCCACGCCGTCTCGGCCTCCGCGGTCAAGCTCAAGGAGTTCAGCCGCGCCGAGATCGGCGACAAGACGATGCTGGACGCCCTGTTCCCCTTCGTGCACGCCCTCGTCGCCGCGGTCGAGACGGGGACCCCCGTGGCCGAGGCCTGGCGGCAGGCCGCCTCGGTCGCCACCGAGGCGGCGCAGGCCACGGCCGCGCTGACGCCCAAGATCGGCCGCGCGCGCCCGCTCGCCGAGCGCAGCGTCGGCACCCCCGACCCCGGGGCGATCTCGCTCGCGCTGATCGTCACCGCGGTCGGCGACGTGCTCGGCGACGCCCCCTCCGCCTGAACCCGACCCACCACGACGAGAAGAGGCCACACCATGCCCGAAGGCATCCGTCTGCTGCTCGGCGGCGACAGCGCCGGCTACCAGTACAAGGACGCGCTCCTGGCGGACGCGCAGTCCGACCCGCGCGTCGCGAGCGTCGAGGACCTCGGCGTGACGGCCGCGGACCCCAAGGGCGGGACGTACCCGTCGGTCGCCATCGCCGCCGCGACCAAGATCATGAACGGCGAGGCCGACCGGGCGATCCTCGTCTGCGGCACGGGCATCGGCGTCTCCATCGCCGCCAACAAGGTGAAGGGCATCCGGGCCACCGTCGCCCACGACTCCTTCAGCGTGGAGCGCTCGATCCTGTCCAACGACTGCCAGATCCTCACCATGGGTCAGCGCGTGGTCGGGCTCGAGCTCGCGCGGCGGCTGGCGAAGGAGTGGCTCGGCTACGCCTTCGACCCGACCAGCCACTCGAAGGCCAACGTGGACGAGATCGTCGACTACGAGGGTGCGCCGAGCGACTGACGCCGTGGCGAGCCGTCCTGCTGCACGACCGCCCGAGCGCGGTCTGGCGAGCCCTAGACTCCCCCGCGTGGTCGTTCCCACGAGCAGGGACGACCGCGGCCCCGACGTAGCCGTGACCGTGGCAGGTGAGCGGACGCGGCGGCTGACCGGGGTCGAGGTCGTCCTCTGCGACGCCGACGGCAACCTCTTCCCCTCCGAGGAGCCGGCCTTCGTCGCCTCGACGGCCGTGACCAACCGCTTCCTGGCCGAGCACGGCGTCCGCCGTCGCTACGCGCCCGAGGAGCTCCGGCTCGCGGTCACCGGCATGAGCTACCGCACCGTCCTGGGCGCGCTGGCCCGCGAGCACGAGCTGCCGCAGCCGGACGCCGAGGAGCTGGAGGGATGGGTCCGGGCCGAGCGGGAGGCCGTGACGTCGTACCTGCGCGAGGCCCTGCACCCCGACCCCGCCGTGCTCGGCCCCCTGACCGCGCTCGCGGAGCACCATGGGGTCGCCGCGGTGAGCTCCAGCGCCGACGCGCGCATCGCCGCCTGCTTCGAGGTCACCGGCCTGGCCGGGTTCTTCCCCTCCGAGCTCCGCTTCAGCGCCGAGGACTCGCTCCCCGTCCCCACCAGCAAGCCCGACCCCGCGGTCTACCTCCACGCCCTGCGCGCCCTCGGCCTCCGACCGGAGCAGACCGTGGCGGTCGAGGACTCGCTGCCGGGGGCCACGTCCGCGGTCGCGGCCGGCATCCGTACGGTCGGGAACCTCCAGTTCGTGCCGCCCGCCGAGCGCGGCGAGCGGCGTACGCAGCTGCAGACGGCCGGCGTCGTCGCCGTCGTCACGAGCTGGGCCGAGGTCGTCGACCTGCTCGCCTGACGCTCGTGCCAGGGCGCTGACGCGAGTGCGCGCGAACCGTCGCGACACGCCGGCGTGTCGCGCACGATGCGCGCACTCGGCGGGTCAGCTCCCGCCGACGGACTCGTTGTAGCTGGAGACCGACTCGGCGACGTTCTCCTGGACCTTGGCCAGCGACGTCGCCGGGTCCTTGCCGATGAGGGCTCGCTCGAGACCGTCCTCGAGCGCCTTGCGCATCTGCGGCATGGGGCCGGCGGCGCAGCCTGTCGTCGCCGGGGTCACCTCCGTGCGGTTGAGCGAGTCGATCGCGACCTGGAAGAGCGGGTTCTTGGCGACGAACGCCTTGTCCTCCGGCTCGTCGAGCGCCTCGGACGTCACCGGGAAGTAGCCGGTCTGGGTGTGCCAGTAGGCCTGGGAGTCCGGCTGCGCCAGGAACTTCGCGAGCTGCCAGGACGCCTCCTTCTCCGCCTCGGAGTGGCCGGGGCCGGAGATCCACAGGCTGCCGCCCCCGACCGAGGGGCCGTTGCCCGGCGCCTCGGTGCCGGTGGCCACCGGGAAGGGAGCCGCGCCGAGCTCGAACTTGCCCTGCGCCGCCGCCGTGAAGCCCTTGACCTGACCGGTCGACTCGAAGGTCATCGCGGTCTGCCCGGCCTTGAACGCGTCCTGCGCGTCCTTGCTCACCCGCCCCGTGTTGACCGCGAGCCCGTCGGCGACCATCTGCTGCCACCACCGGACCGCGCCGAGGATGGTCGGCGAGGAGAACTCGGCCCCCGTGACGCGCTGCCCCGTACGACCGTTCTCCGGGTCGCAGAACTCCTCGCCCGCGGTGGACGCGAGCTGCTCGAGGTACCAGCCGTAGATAGCGGCGCCGAAGCCGTACGCGACCGGCCCGCCGTTCACCTTGCTCAGCCTCTCCGCGGCGGCGCGGATCTGGTCGAGGTTCTGCGGCGGGTCTTCGGGGTCGAGGCCGGCCGCGCGGAACGCCGTCTTGTTGTAGTAGAGCAGCGGCACCGAGCTGTTCAGCGGCATCGACCACTGGGTGCCGCCGATCGTGTAGACACCGGCGACGTTCTTCTGGATCGCGCCGAGGTCGTAGCCGTCGCGCTGCGCGAAGCCCGCGACCGGCACGACTTCCTGCGAGTCGACCATGAACTGCGTGCCGATGTCGTAGATCTGGATGATCGACGGCGTCGTGCCCGACTGCACCGACGCCTTGTACTTGGTGATCGTGTCGTCGTAGTCGCCCTGGAACACCGGCCGGACGACGATCTTGCCCGCGTGCGCGGCGTTGAAGCGGTCGACCAGCGTCGTCAGCGCGACGCCGTTGCTGCCGTCCATCGCGTGCCAGAAGGTGACGGTCGTGACGCCGGTCGCGCGGTCGAGCGCGTCGGCCGCCGGGACGTCGAGGTTGCCCTTCGGCCGGCCGTCGCCGCAACCCGCGACGACGAGCACGAGGACCGCGACCAGGGCGAGCAGCCGGCGTACGCGCGTCGTCCCGACTGCCGTACGCGTCCCCGTCCGCGCGCTCATCGGCCCGACCCCGCCGTCAGGCCGCGGACGATGAAGCGCTGCCCGAAGAGCACGAGCAGCAGCGTCGGCAGCAGCGCGAGGACGACGCCGGCGAGCACCATCCCGGGGTCGTTGGCGTCCACCGACTGCAGCTGGCTGATGCCGATCTGGATCGTCTGGTTCTCCGGCGCCTGGGTGATCAGGAGCGGCCAGAAGTACATGTTCCAGGCCGAGAGGAAGGACCACACCCCCAGCGCCGCGAGCGTCGGGCGGGTCAGCGGCACGAGGATGCGCCAGAGGAAGCCGAGGTTGCTCACGCCGTCCACGCGGGCGGCGTCGCGCAGCTCCATGGGGAAGGTCAGGAAGGCCTGGCGCACGAGGAACACCCCGAAGCCGGCCGCGAGGTACGGCAGCGCGAGGGCGGCGACGGTGTTGATCAGGCCGAGCTGGGCCATGGCCAGGTAGTTCGGGATGATGATCGCCTCCCAGGGGATCATCATCGTGCTGAGCAGCAGCGCGAACCAGAAGCGTCGCCCGGGCAGCCTCAGGAACACCAGCGCGTACGCGGCCAGCACGCTCGTCAGCAGCTGGCCGACCACGACGAGGGCCGACACGGCGACGGAGTTCAGGTACTGCCGGGCGAGCGGGATGACCTCGAGGGCGTTGGCGTAGTTGTCGGCGACGAAGCCGCTGACCGGCCACAGCCGGGCCGGGAACGTGTTGATGTCGGCCGGGCCCATCACGCTGCCGATGAAGCCGTAGTAGACGGGGAAGAGCAGCACGAGGAAGAGCACGCCGAGCAGCACGTAGGTCCCGACGGGCGCGCGGCCGTGACGTCGGCCGCGGTGCCGACGGGCCGGGGCCGGGGGGTCGGCCCGGTCCGGGAGGGAGCGTGGGAGGGCGGTGGAGGTGGCCATCAGGCGTAGAAGACCTTCCGCTCGAGGAAGCCGAACTGGAACGCGGTGATCGCCAGCACGACGAGGAGCAGCACCACGGCCTGGGCCGACCCGGCGCCGAAGTTCGAGTTGTTGTTGGCGAAGGCGACGTCGTAGATCGAGTAGACGAGGGTCTGCGTCGACCGGTCCGGCCCGCCGCGGGTGAGGATGTGGATCTGCCCGAAGCTCTGCAGCGCCTGGACCGTGCCGGTGACGGCGAGGAAGAACAGCTGCGGGCTGATCAGCGGCAGGACGACACCGCGCTGCAGCCGCAGGCCCGAGGCGCCGTCGAGCCGGGCGGCCTCGAGGACGTCGTCGGGCACGGCGCCGAGGCCGGCGCTCAGGACCAGCAGGTTGTAGCCGACCTGCATCCACACCGAGGTCGCGGCGACCGAGAGCAGCGCGGTCGATGGTTCGGTGAGCCAGCCGACGCGTCCGGCACCGACGTACGACAGCAGGCCGTTCACGACACCGGTCGCCGGGTTGAGCATGACGCCGAAGATCACGGCGGCGGTCGCGACCGAGAACGCGAACGGCAGGGCGAAGGCCGTCCGGAAGAAGCGCACGGCGCGGATCCGCTGCTGCAGCAGCAGGGCCAGGACGAGCCCGATCAGCATGGCCGGGACCACGGTCAGCAGGACGAAGCCGAGGGTGACCAGCAGGGTCTTGCCGAAGCCGGGGTCGGTGAGCAGGTTCGCGTAGTGCTCGACGCCGACGAACCCGCGCGGGCGCCCGAAGAGGTCGCTGCGCTGGAAGGACAGGTAGAAGGAGCGTGCGAGCGGCACGAAGAAGAACGCCGCGAACACGACGAGCGCGGGGACCAGGTAGCCCAGGCCCTCCCAGCGTCCGCGCCGCCGGGTCCGGGCGGACGCGTCGCTCGGAGCCGCGTCGTCCGGCTCCCCCACCGGCGCGACGGCCGACGGCAGCTGACCGGCACCCGCGGCGGCGCTCATGGCGCCACCGCAGGCGGCAGGACGGTGACGGGGCTCACAGGCAGCACCGTGCGGACGTTACACCGCGCTACTCCTGCCCCGGTGGCACCACGGGCGCCGGCCCCGTCGTCCGGGGCCGGCGCCGTCGGCGCGTCCTCAGTCCTGCGGCGGCGCGTACAGCTGCAGGTCGTTGCCCTCGGAGTCCTTGAACGGCGCGATCCGGCCCCACGGGTGGTCGCTGATACCGCCGGTGAACTCCACCCCGGCCCCCTTGAGACGGTCGACCTCGGCGTCGATCCCACCCTCGGGCGTGAACGTGATCACCGCTCCGCCGTCGGCGTGCGCCGAGGTGCCCTCGCGGGCGTTCAGGCCGATGGTGAGGTTGCCGGCCTCGACCTCGCACCACTCCTCGGTCTGCTTGCCGGCCTCCAGGCCCAGGGCGTCGGTGTAGAACCGCACCGCCCGGTCCATGTCGTCCACGGGCACCCACACGGTCGCGACGGACTTCGCCATCTCGTTCCTCCTCGGTTGGTTGGTCTCGAGAGGAAGTTGCCCAGCCCGGGCGCTGTCAGACAGGTGCGGTCGCCGCGCTCACCCCTCGAGCTGCTCGAGCTCGTCGGCCAGGAGCACCTCGAGGAAGCGGTGGTTGCGGAAGAGACGGTCTCTACCCGAACGCCGTTCTGTCAGCACGCCCGTCGCCACGAGGTCGCCGAGCCACCCCGTCGCGGTGGGTCGCGACACGCCGCAGCGCTCCATCACCGTCCTGATCCTCGTGTACGGCTGTTCGAAGAGCAGCTCGAGGAACGTCGCGTCACGCCCTCCGCGGGTGGCCAGACGTGCTCGGTCGGCCAGGTCGGACTGCACCTCGCGGATCGCCTCGATCTTGAGCAACGTCGACCGGGCGGTGCGGTCCACCGCTCGGAGCATGTACAAGATCCATTCCTGCCAGGCACCCTCGCTGGTCACCGCGTTCAGCAGGCGGTAGTACTCGCGCTTGTGCCGGATGATGGAGCGCGACAGGTAGAGGATCGGTTCATCGATCAGTCCGACTTCCATCAGGACCAGGACGTTCAGGATCCGACCGGTCCGACCGTTCCCGTCGTGGAAGGGGTGGATGGCCTCGAACTGGTAGTGGGCCACGGCCATCCGCACCAGCGGGTCCAGACCGTCGTCCTCCTGGTGGAGGAACCGTTCCCCGTTGGTCAGCTTGTCCCGGATGATCTCGTGCCCCTCGGGCGGCGCGTACCCGACCGCCCGGGTGGCCGGGTTCGCGATCCGGGTCCCCGGCATGCGTCGGACGGACATGTCGACATCCTTGATCCGCGAGCAGACGCGCTCGGCGACCCCGAAGGTGATCGGCCGCGACCGAAGAGCGACGACACCTTCGTAGAGGGCGGCCCGGTAGCGAAGGGCCTCCCTGGTGGCATGGTCGGCGGCCTCGTCGTCGGCCGCGTAGCGGAACAGGCCGTCGGCCGTGGTGACGATGTTCTCGATCTCGGAGCTCGCCTGGGCTTCCAGCAGGGTCGCTGCGTTGACCAGCACGGCGGGATTCGGGAGCAGACGGGCGGCCTGGTCGAGCGCGGCGAGACTCGCGCGAGCGGCGACGGTCGCCTTGAGCACGGCCTTCGACTCCTGATCGCCAGGAGGCGGGAGCGGGGGCAGCTCGTCGTACGGCACCTGCGGGTCCCAGGACATGCAAGGTTTCCTTCTGCTCGACCTTGACGTGCAAAGAAAGAGGCCGAATCTTTGAACGTCCTAGGAGCCGTGCCAAGAGCCTTTCATCGGCCTCCCGACCCCACCCCTAACCTGAGCCGGTGCTCTTCGTCGTCCTGGCCGGTCTGTCCGGGCTGGTCTGGGGTGTCGGGGACTTCGCGGGCGGCAAGGCGACCCAACGGGCGGGCGCGCTGCCGGTCGTCCTGGTCTCGAAGCTGGCCAGCCTGCCGCTGCTCGCCGTCTACCTCCTGCTGCTCCCGGCGCCGCTCGACGCCGGGAGCCTCGGCTGGGGAGCGCTCGCCGGGGTGTTCGGGGCTCTCGGGGTCGTCGTGTTCTACCGCGCGCTCTCGGCCGGGGCCATGACCGTCGTCGCCCCGGTCACCTCGGTCACCTCGGCCGCGATCCCCGTCGTCGTGGGCCTGGCCGGCGGTGAACGACCGAGCCCGGTCGCCCTCACCGGCGTCGTCTGCGCGCTTGTCGCCATCGCGCTGGTCAGCCTGGCGCCGCCGCGCCCGGGTTCGGTGTCCGTCGTGACCGGGCGCCTCCTCGGGATGGCCGTGCTCGCGGGGGTCGGCTTCGCCCTCTTCTTCGTGCTGCTCGCCCGCGCCAACCTGGCCGCTCCCGGTGGAGACGCCGGGCTCTGGCCCGTCGGGAGCGCCCAGGTCGCGGCCCTCGTGGTCTGCGGGGGCCTGGTCCTGGGAGCGCGGGCCCGCGGACGCGGGACCCGGGACGCCGGGCACCGGCCGCGCGGGCGTTCGCTCGTCTGGACCTGCGTCGCCGGGCCCTTCGACATGAGCGCGAACGCCCTCTTCCTCGTCGCCACCCGCTACGGCGACCTGAGCCTGGTCGCGCCGCTCGCCGCGCTCTACCCCGTCACGACCGTGCTGCTCGCCCTGGTCGTCGACGGCGAACGGCTGCGGCCCGTGCAGGGCGTCGGGCTGGTGCTGGCGCTGGCCGCGCTGCTGCTCGTGAGCGGGCCGTTAGGGTGAGCCGGTCAGGCGGCGAACGAGACCTCGGCCGCGCGATCCCGGTGCGTGCCGGACGGCAGACGGGTGACGACGTGGACGTGTCCGTCGACTACCCCCGCCGGGTGGCGATGGTCAGCCTGCACACCTCCCCGCTCGCGACCCCGGGCGTCGGCGACGCGGGCGGGCTGAACGTCTACGTCGCCGAGGTCGCCTCGCGCCTCGCGGAGCGCGGCCTGCACGTCGACGTCTTCACCCGCGACGACGGCAGCGCGGCGGCACCGGTCGTCGAGGTCGCCGAGCACCTGCGCGTGCTCCACGTGCCCGCCGGCCCGCGCGCGCCGGTCGCCAAGGAGGACCTGCCCGACCTCGTCCCGGCCTTCGCCACCGAGCTGGAGCGGGTGGCCTCGGCGTACGACCTCGTGCACAGCCACTACTGGCTGTCGGGGATGGTCGGGCTCGCGCTGCGCCGCAGCCACAGGCTGCCGCTGGTGCACACGATGCACACGATGGCCCGCGTCAAGAACGGCGCCCGGCCCGCCGCGGGCCCGGCCGAGCCGGACCTGCGCGCGCTCGGCGAGTCGCAGGTCGTGACCGGGTCCGAGACCCTGACCGCGAACACCGCCGACGAGGCCGACGACCTCGTCCGGGCGTACGGGGCCCGTCCCGAGCAGGTGAAGGTCGTGCCGCCCGGCGTCGACCTGCACACCTTCCACCCCTGCGACCAGGCGCAGTCGCGCACGCTGCTCGGCGTGCCCCAGGACGCGCAGGTGGTGCTCTTCGTCGGGCGCATCCAACCGCTCAAGGCGCCCGACGTGCTCATCCGGGCCGTCGCCCGGCTCGTCCAGCGCGAGCCTCGCCGGCGGGCCGGCCTCCGGCTCAAGGTCATCGGCAGCGCGAGCGGCCCGCTCGGCGGCTGGGCCGACACGCTGGCGCCGCTCGCCGAGCACCTCGGCATCGCCGGGATCGTGGAGTTCCTGCCGCACGCCGAGCGCTCCGAGCTCTTCCGGCACTACTGCGCCTCCGACGTCGTCGGCGTCCCCTCCTACAGCGAGTCGTTCGGGCTCGTCGCGCTCGAGGCGCAGGCCTGCGGCCGTCCGGTGCTCGCCACCGACGTCGGCGGCCTGCGGCACGCGGTCCGCGACGGCCACACCGGGCGCCTGGTCGACGGCCACGACGAGGACGACTGGGCCGACGCGCTCGCCCAGCTGCTCGACCACCCCGCCGAGCTCGCCCGCCTGGGCGCCAACGCCGCCGCGCACGCGTCCCGGTTCAGCTGGTCGACCACCGCTGCAGCGACGCTGGAGGCGTACGGCGACGCGCTGCGCCTCGCCCGGCGGCGCTCCTTCATCACGGGCGCCTGGTTCGAACGCGGTCGCTGACCCCTTGCCGGTTTCCCATGAGATCTTGGGACACCTGCACACCTCACGTCAGATCTGCCGAGGGAAGTGCCGGTTCCCCAAGATCTCATGGGAAACCGACAGCGGGGGGACCGGCTGGCGGGCTACGCCTCGCCCCAGAACACGCGGTCGACGACCGCCCGGGCACGCCGGGTCACCCGCCGGTAGTCGGCGAGCAGGTGCGAGGACTCACCCGGCCCGTAGCCGAGGAGCTCGGCGAGCGACGCCAGCTCACGGCTGTCGCTCGGGATCGAGTCCGAGGCGCGGCCGCGCATGAGCATGATCGAGTTCCGGATGCGGCTCGCCAGGCGCCAGGCCTCCTCGAGCTGGCCGGCGTCCAGCGCGTCGATCACCCCCGCGTCCCGCGCGGCGCGCAGCGCGACGACCGTCTGGGTCGAACGCAGGGCGGGCAGCCGGTGGGCGTGCTGCAGCTGGAGCGTCTGCACCGTCCACTCGACGTCGGCGAGCCCGCCGGGACCGAGCTTGGTGTGCCGCTCCGGGTCGGCACCGCGCGGCAGCCGTTCCGCCTCGACGCGCGCCTTGAGCTTGCGGATCTCGGTCAGCTGGGTCGCCGACAGGCCGTCCTCGGGCCACCGGCGGCGGTCGATCTCCGCCATCAGCCCGGCGCCGACCTCCGGGTCGCCGGCCAGGGAGTCGGCACGGACGAGCGCCTGCAGCTCCCAGGTCGAGGACCAGCGCTGGTAGTAGTTCCGGTAGGCGGCGAGCGAGCGGATCAGCGCGCCGCCCTTGCCCTCGGGCCGCAGGTCGGCGTCGACCAAGAGTGCCGGGTCCGCGCCGGGTCGGGCGAGCAGCGTGCGCAGCTGGGTGATCACCGCGCCGGCCGAGCGGACCGGGTCGTCGACGACCGGCTCGTCCCCGCCGCGCCCGCCGACGTCGACCATGACGAACATCGCGTCGGCGTCCGAGGCGTAGGACAGCTCGCGCCCGCCCCAGCGCCCCATCGCGACCACCGCGATCCGGGGCACCGGACCGTCCGCGGAGGACCGTACGGTCTCCAGCGCCGCGTCGATCGTGGCCGACGTGACGTCGGTGAGCGCCTCCCCCACCTCGAGCACGTCGATCTCACCGAGAACGTCGGCGGCGGCGACCCGGAACAGCTCGCGGCGCCGGATGGCCCGCACCGCCTCGACCGCGGCCTTCGCGTCCGGCTGCCGACGCGCGGCGGCGAGCATCTCGCTGCGGATGTCCGCGAACGGCCGCGGCTGCAGCCGGGAGTCCTCGGCGAGCATCTGCACGGTCTGCGGCGCCCGGGTCAGCAGCGAGACCGCGTACCGGCTGCTGGCCAGGATCCGTGCGAGCCGCTCGGCCATGGCGCCCTCGTCACGGAGCGCCCGCAGGTACCACGGCGTCGAGCCGAGCGCCTCCGACACCTGCCGGAAGGCGAAGAGCCCGGCGTCGGGGTTCGGCGCCTCGGCGAACCAGCCGAGCATGGCCGGGAGCAGCTGGCGCTGGATCCCGGCCTGCCGGGTCACGCCCTGGCTGAGCGCGGCGATGTGGCGCAGCGCGGCGCCCGGGTCGTCGTAGCCGAGGGCCTGGAGACGGTCCTCGGCGGAGCGGGTCGTCAGCCGCAGCTCGCTGGTGGGGATGCGCGCGACGGCCTCGAGCAGGGGTGAGTAGTAGAGCCGCTCGTGCAGCCGGCGGACACCGGCCGAGACGTGGCGCCAGGTGGTGGTCAGCTCGGCGACCGGGTCGGGGAAGCCCAGCGAACGGCCGATCCGGCGCAGGTCCTCCTCGGTGTCGGGCAGCACGTGCGTACGTCGCAGCCGGAAGAGCTGGATCCGGTGCTCGAGCACGCGGAGGAACCGGTACGACAGGGCCAGCGTCTTGCCGTCCTCGCGGCCGACGTAGCCGCCGTCGACGAGCGCCTTGAGCGCGGTCAGCGTCGCCCGGACCCGCAGCGACTCGTCGACCCGGCCGTGCACGAGCTGCAGCATCTGCACCGAGAACTCGACGTCGCGCAGCCCGCCCTCGCCCAGCTTGAGCTCGCGCCCGGCGTCGCGGGCGGGGATGTGCGCCACGACCCGGCGCCGCATCGCCTGGGTGTCGTGGACGAACCCCTCCCGCTCGGCGGCACGCCAGACGTACGGCGCGACGAGGTCGACGAACTCAGCCCCGAGGGCGAGGTCGCCGGCGGCCGGGCGTGACTTGAGCATCGCCTGGAACTCCCAGGTCTTGGCCCAGCGCTCGTAGTAGACGCGGTGGCTGCCCAGCGTGCGGACGAGCTGGCCGGCCTTGCCCTCGGGCCGCAGCGCCGCGTCGACCTCCCAGATCGTCCCGGCGGCGGTGTGGGCGGAGCAGATCCGCGTCATCTCGGCCGCCAGCCGGGTCGCGACGCTCACCGCGCGGTCGGTGGCGAGGGCCGGCTCACCGTCCTCGCCGGGGGCGGGCTCGGCCACGAAGAGCACGTCGACGTCGCTGACGTAGTTCAGCTCCTGGGCACCCGTCTTGCCGAGCGCGACCACGGCCAGCCGGGTCTGCACCGCCTCGGCGCCGACCTTGCCCCGGGCGATCGCCAGCGCCGCCTCCAGCGTGGCGTCGGCCAGGTCCGAGAGCTCGTCGGCGACACCGTCGACGGCCTCGATCGGTTCGGGCGCGCAGAGGTCGCGAGCGGCCACCCGCAGCAGCGCGGCCCGGTAGGCCAGCCGCAGCCCGTCGCCGACGCGGTCGGTCGCGACCGGGACCTCGGCGGCCGGGTCAGCACCGACCGAGCGCAGGAGCTGCTCGCGCAGGTCGGTCGCCGAGGTCCGCGTGAGCGGGCCGGCAAGGGCGTCGACGAGCTCGGGGTGGGAGACGAGGTGCTGGCCGAGGGCGACGCTCGCGCCGAGCACGGCGAGGAGGTGGGCCGCGAGCCGGGGGTCGGCGACCAGCCGGTCGAGCACGGCGGGGTCGGCGTCGTTCAGCCGGTCCAGGGTGGCCAGGGCGAGGTCGGGGTCGGCGGCGCGACCGATCCCCCCCAGCAGCCGGAGCTGGTGCAGCGACCAGGACGCCAGCCGGCGCTCGGCGGCGGCCGCGTCGGCGAACCCCCGGCGCGCCAGCGCGCCCTGCGCGGTCTCGACCCGGTCCACGGCTGCCATGTTACGAACGTGCGACGTCGCCCGTGCCCGTCGTGGCCGTCCCGGACGTCGGCCGCGTTGGTAGCGTCGCCGGGTGGTGCGTACGCGACGGACGCCGGGCGAGGCGCTGGTCGAGCAGGGCTGGGCGTTGCACGACCGGCTGGCCGGGCTGGGGCCGGAGGCTTTCGGACGGGCGAGCGTGCTGCCCGGCTGGGACGTCCACGCGCTGCTCGCGCACCTCGACCAGCTCGTCGGCGGCATGCTCGACGTCCTCGCCCGGCCGTCGGGCGGCGCGCCGCTGGCGAACGCCGTGCTGGTCGCCCGCTACGACCCGGAGGAGACGGACGCCCGCGTGCTCGCGCACGCGGCGGCGTACGCCCCCGACGTCCTGCTGGACCGCCTCGCCGAGGGGCTCGAACGGGCCGAGGTCCTCCTCGGCTCCTCCGAGGCCGCCCCGGCGGTCGTCGCGTCGGCGCGCGGCCCGGTGACGCCGGGCGACTTCCTGGCCTCACGGGTGGTGGAGCTCGTGGTCCACGCCGACGACCTGTCGCGGTCGCTGCCCGAGGTCGAGCCGGTGCCGCTCACGCGCGGCGCCCTCGGCATCGCCTGCCGGACGCTGACGGGGATCCTGGCCGTGCGCCACCCCGGCCGTTCGGTGGAGGTGCGCGTCCCGCCGTACGCGGCGGTGCAGTGCTCGGTCGTCCGGGCCGGAGTCGTCGACCCGGGTCCGACCCACACCCGCGGAACCCCGCCGAACGTCGTCGAGACCGACGCCGTGACGTTCCTGCGGCTGTGCACCGGCCGGACGTCCTGGTCGGCCGCGCTCACCGCCGGGCTGGTCGCCGCCTCCGGACTGCGTGCCGACCTCGGCGAGATGCTGCCGCTGCTCCGCTGATCCGCTCGCCGCCGGGTCAGAGGACGGGCAGCAACCGCTCGAGCTCCTGCGGGGTCACCTGGCGGCGGTACTCGGCGAACTCGGCCCGCTTGTTGCGCAGGAAGAAGTCGAAGACGTGGTCGCCGAGCGTCTCGGCCACCAGCTCGGAGCTCTCCATCGCCCGGATCGCCTCGTCGAGGTTGCGCGGCAGGGGCGCGATCCCGAGGGCCTGACGCTCGCGCTCGGTGAGCGACCAGACGTCGTCCTCGGCGCCGTCGGGGAGCTCGTACTCGCCCTGGATCCCGGCCAGGCCGGCGGCGAGCGTCAGGGCGAAGGCCAGGTACGGGTTCGCGGCCGAGTCGATCGAGCGCAGCTCGACGCGCGCCGACGAACCCTTGTTCGGCTTGTACATCGGCACCCGGACGAGGGCCGAGCGGTTGTTGCGGCCCCAGCAGATGTAGCTCGGGGCCTCACCGCCCCCGGCGAGCCGCTTGTAGGAGTTGACCCACTGGTTCGTCACCGCGGTGATCTCGGCGGCGTGCCGCAGGAGCCCGGCGATGAAGTGCCGCCCGACCTTGGAGAGATGGTTCTCGCCGCCGGCGTCGTAGAAGGCGTTGTTGTCGCCCTCGAAGAGCGACATGTGCGTGTGCATCGCCGAACCGGGCCAGTCGGTCGCCGGCTTCGGCATGAACGAGGCGTGGATGCCCTGGCTGAGCGCGACCTCCTTCACCACGACCCGGAACGTCATGATGTTGTCGGCGGTCGAGAGGGCGTCGGCGTAGCGCAGGTCGATCTCCTGCTGCCCCGGCCCGGCCTCGTGGTGGGAGAACTCGACGGAGATGCCCATCTGCTCGAGCATCGTGATCGCCTTGCGGCGGAAGTCGCTGCCCGTGCTCTGCGGGGTGTGGTCGAAGTAACCCGACCGGTCGACCGGCGTGGGCGTCACGCTCGGCAGCAGCGGGTCCTCGAAGAGGTAGAACTCGACCTCGGGGTGCGTGTAGAAGGTGAAGCCGAGGTCGGCCGCCTTGCCCAGCGCGCGCTTGAGCACGTAGCGCGGGTCGGCGTAGCTCGGGGAGCCGTCCGGCATCGAGATGTCGCAGAACATGCGCGCCGTCGCCGGCTTCGCGTCGCGCCAGGGCAGGACCTGGAACGTCGAGGGGTCGGGGTGCGCGATCATGTCCGACTCGTAGACGCGGGCGAAGCCCTCGACGGCAGAGCCGTCGAACCCCATGCCCTCGGCGAAGGCCCCCTCCAGCTCGGCCGGCGCGATGGCGACCGACTTCAGGAAACCGAGCACGTCGGTGAACCACATCCGGACGAACCGGACGTCGCGCTCCTCGATGGCACGGAGCACGAACTCCGTCTGCTTGTCCACCGGCTCAGTGTGCCGGTCGAGCGGTAACGCCGGCGTTACGGGGTCAGCCCGTCTTGCGGCGGAACGTGCTGCGCTTGCTGTCCGGCCGCCCGTGGGCGTGGCCCGGGTTCTGCCCGGCATCGAGGTGGTCCTCGCCGTGCCGGGACTTCTTGGCCTCGAGCGCCTCGCGGAACCGACGCTTGGTCTCGTCGACCGGGTCCTCGCGGTCGGTCGGTTCGGACGGGCCCGGCTGGTCGGCGCTCATCCCGCCATTGTGACCCCCTCGTCCGCCGGCTGCGAGACTGGCGCCGTGTTCGCCTCCCTCTACGACCAGGGCTTCGTCCGCGTCGCGGCGTGCGTCCCCGTCGTCGCCCTCGCCGACCCCCGGACCAACGCCGCCGCGGTCACCGACCTGCTGCGGGCCTGCGCCGACGACGGCGTCGGGGTGGCGCTGTTCCCCGAGCTGGCGCTCACCGGCTACTCGATCGAGGACCTGCTGCTGCAGGAGACCGTGCTCGACGAGGTCGAGGCCGCGCTGGCCGACCTGGTCGCGGCGTCCGCCGAGCTGGGCACCGTCTGCGTCGTCGGCGCCCCGCTGCGCCACGGCAACCGCCTCCTGAACTGCGCCGTCGTGCTCCACCGCGGCACCGTCCTCGGCGTCGCCCCCAAGTCGTACCTGCCGACGTACCGCGAGTTCTACGAACGTCGCCACTTCGCGCCCGGCGACGACCGGCGGGGCGCGAGCGTCACGGTCGCCGGGCAGACCGTCCCGCTCGGGCCCGACCTGCTCTTCACCGCCACCGACGTGCCCGGCCTGACCTTCCACGTCGAGGTCTGCGAGGACCTGTGGGTGCCGGTGCCGCCGAGCGCCGAGGCCGCGCTCGCCGGCGCGACCGTCCTGCTGAACCTCTCCGGCAGCCCCATCACCGTCGGCCGCGCCGAGGACCGCCGGCTGCTGGTCCGCTCGGCGTCCTCCCGCTGCCTCGCCGCGTACGCGTACGCGGCCGCCGGCCCCGGCGAGTCGAGCACCGACCTGTCCTGGGACGGCCAGACGATGGTCTACGAGCTCGGCCAGCTGCTCGTCGAGACCGACCGCTTCCCCGACGGCCCCCGGCGTGCCGTGGCCGACGTCGACCTCCTCCGGCTCCGCCAGGAGCGGCTGCGGCAGGGCACGTTCGACGACAACCGCCGGACGCTCGACGCCCGCGGGACCGGGCGCTTCCGCACCGTGACCTTCACGCTCGACCCGCCGCGCACCGACCTCGGCCTGCGCCGCACGCTCGACCGCTTCCCCTTCGTGCCCGACTCCCCCGAGCGCCTCGCGCTCGACTGCTACGAGGCGTACAACATCCAGGTCACCGCGCTGGCCCAGCGCCTGGCCGCGATCGGCAACCCGAAGATCGTCATCGGCGTCTCCGGCGGGCTGGACTCGACCCACGCGCTGATGGTGGCGGCGAAGGCGATGGACCGGCTGGGCCGCCCGCGCGCCGACATCCTCGCCTTCACGCTGCCCGGCTTCGCCACGACGTCGACCACCAAGGACAACGCGACGCGGCTCTCGCACGCGCTCGGGGCGACGTTCGCGGAGATCGACATCCGGCCGGCCGCGGAACGGCTGCTCGCCGACATGGACCACCCCTTCGCCGACGGGCACCCCGTCTACGACGTCACGTTCGAGAACGTGCAGGCCGGCCTGCGCACCGACTACCTCTTCCGGCTGGCCAACTCCCGGGGCGGGATCGTGCTCGGCACCGGCGACCTGTCCGAGCTCGCACTCGGCTGGTGCACCTACGGCGTCGGCGACCAGATGTCGCACTACGCGGTCAACGCGGGCGTGCCGAAGACGCTCATCCAGCACCTCATCCGCTGGGCCGTGACGAACGGCGAGTTCGACACCGAGACCAACGCGATGCTCAGCGCGATCCTGGCGCAGGAGATCAGCCCCGAGCTCGTCCCGGTCGCCGACGGCGAGGGGCCGCAGAGCACGGAGGCGAAGATCGGCCCGTACGCGCTGCAGGACTTCACGCTGTTCCACGTGCTGCGCTACGGCTTCCCGCCGAGCCGGATCGCGTTCCTCGCCGAGCACGCCTGGTCCGACCCCGACGTCGGCGCCTGGCCGCCCGGCTTCGACGGCGTGCGGACCGCGTACGACCTGCCGACGATCCGGCACTGGCTGACGGTGTTCCTGCAGCGCTTCGCGGCCAGCCAGTTCAAGCGCTCGGCCATCCCCAACGGCCCCAAGGTCGTGGCCGGCGGGGCGCTCTCCCCGCGCGGCGAGTGGCGGGCGCCGTCGGACGGCAACGCCCGCGCCTGGCTCGCCGAGCTGGAGCGGAACGTCCCGCGCTGAGCCTCGCGTGGCAGGAGGACCACGGCCCCCGTCGCGGATAGCGTGACGGCGTGTCCCTGCCCGGCTGGTACCCCGACCCCGGTGGCAGCCCGGGGCAGTACCGTCACTGGGACGGCCGGGCCTGGTCGTCGACGACCACCGCGGACCCGTCGAGCGCCCCGCCCGGCTCCGACGGTCCGGGGCCGACCAGCCCGACCGGCACCCCGCCGAGACGTCGCCGCGGGGGCGCCTGGGTGGCGGTCCTCGCCGCCGTCCTGGTCGTGCTCCTGGTGACGGGCGGCCTCGTCCTGAGCCAGCGCCGCAGCACCGTGGTCGACGACCCGCTGCCGACGTCCACGGTCTCGGGCGGCGACGACAGCTCGCCCACGCCCACGCCCACCCCGACCCCGACGACCGAGGCGCCGTCGGCGAGCCCGTCCCCCACCCCGGGCCGCTCGGCCACGCTGCGCACCGAGCCGTGCCCGGTCGGCGACCCGCTGGCCCGGCAGGACCACCCGCAGGACGGCCGCGTCCACGGCGGCGGTCTGTCGTTCCCCCAGCCGGAGGGCTGGGACTCCCCCGGGCCGCAGGTGTCGGGCTTCAGCTGGGCCTACGACGTCGGTGAGGCCGACCGCAAGGTCGAGGACCACTGGTACGCCGGCTACGCGGTCGGGGCCGAGTCGGTCGCCGACGGCTTCGAGGACGCCCGCTCCGCCGCCGAGCTGACCATGGAGTGCTCGGCGACGTCGTACTTCTACCGCGACGTCACGAGCCGTACGGACCTCGTGGACGAGGCGACCACGGTCGACGGCCACCCGGCCTGGACGATCCGCTCCGAGATCCGCGTCGACGACGACCGGACGACCTTCGAGGGCGACGTCGTGCAGGTCACGGTCGTCGACCTGGACTCCCCCGAGGCCGTCGCCTTCTTCTGGGGCTGCGCCCCGATCGGGGACGACTCGCTCGTGCGCGAGCTCGACCAGCTCGCGTTCGTGCTCACGGTCGACTGACGCCCGGCGTCAGCCGTTCGGCTGCTCCGCGGGTCCGGTGTGGGGCCGCGGCGAGCCGGCCTCCTCGGCCACCACGGTCATCCGCTGCAGCCAGGGCGCGCCGTACGTCGTCGCCATCGCCACGTCGCCCGCGTCACGGCCACGGCCGATGAGCACCCGGCCCTTGCGCTGCACGTTGTTGCGCGGGTCGAAGGTGAACCAGCGGCCCCCGAGGTAGACCTCCATCCACGCGGCGAAGTCCATCGGGCTCGGCGACACCGCGACGTCGATCTCGGGCAGGTAGCCGAAGACGTAACGGGCCGGGATGTTGAGGGCCCGGCAGAGCGAGACGGCCAGGTGCGTGAAGTCGCGGCAGACGCCGTAGCCCGCCGCGTGGACGTCGGCCGCCGTGCTGCGCGCGTTGCTGCTGCCGTACTGGAAGGTCAGGTGGCCGTTGACGTAGTCGCAGATCGCCTGGACACGGCCGTAGCCGCGCGGCAGCTGCCCGAAGCGGTTCCAGGCCTCGGCCCCGAGGACGTCGGGCAGGCAGTAGCGGCTCGGCAGCGTGTAGATGAGGACGTCGTCGGGCAGGTCCTCCGGGGCGAGCTCCTCCGCCGACGGGTCGACCTCCTCGGTCGCGTCCGCCACGGTGACCAGGGCCGAGTAGGCCAGCGTCGACTGGCCCGCCGGGATCGTCAGCCGTCGGCAGACGTTGCCGTACAGGTCGCGGTAGGTCCGCGTCGTCTGGTCGGGCTCGGAGCTCCACGACTCGTCGTGCACCACGACCTGCTGCTCGGGCGCCGGCTCGACCTGGAAGACGGCCTGCACGTCGTACGCCGAGGAGTGGACGAACTCGCAGCCGATCCGGACCTCGCGGGTCCCGGTGTCGCCCGTCCTCACGACGTGCTGGTGCCCGGCGTGGCGGGCTTGGGTGCGTCGGCGACGGCGTCAGCGGCGTTGTTGATCACGTTCGCGACGGGGTCGGGCAGCGATCCGGTGTTCTTCTTCACCTCGGAGGCGACCTTGGCCGCGGCGTCCTGCGCCTGCGGGCTGTGGGCCAGGTCGCTCGCACGGGACTTGAGCTCCTCGTACTTGCCGCGCCCGGCCCTGGTCCCCAGGACGTAGCCGACACCGCCCGCGATCGCGGCCACCAGCACTGTCTTCGGCTTCATCTCGCTCCTCGTTCCTTCGCGCACCGGGTCCGCCGTCGGGCGGGTGACCGGCAGCCTACGGTGGGCCGCACGGGAGCAGCAGGGCAGCCCAGGGGTGAAACCTGGCGGTAACGCGGGCGACCCGGGAGCGATCCACGAACGGTGGCGGGAAGGAGCGGACGGGTGGCCGTGCGACGCATCGAGGTCACGGGCCCGGTACGCCCGGTGGTGGCCTGGGAGCGCTACGCCGACCTCGGCGCGTGGTCGACGTGGGCGCCGCAGATCCGCGGGGTCGAGGCGGACGGCGACCGGCTGGCCGTCGGGCGTTCCGGGACCGTGCGCGTGCTCGGCGGGTTCGGTGTGCCGTTCGTCGTCACCGCCGTGGACCCGGCCACCCTCGCCTGGAGCTGGGTCGCGCGCCTCGGCCTGCTCACCCTCACGCTCCACCACGACCTCGCCCCCGACCGTCGCGGAACCCGCGCCGGCCTCGTCCTGGAAGGACCCGCGGCCCTGGTCGCGACGTACGGCCCGTTCACCCGGCTCCCGCTGACCCGTCTGCTCGCCGTCTGAACCGCGACCCTCGCCGTCGTCCTCCCCCTGGACGCGTCGGGGTGGGTCGTCGGTTTTTCACGTTCACGTGAAAAACCTCTGCTGCCCTCGGCAGATCTGGTGCGTGCAGCGCGCGTTTTTCACGTGAACGTGAAAAACCTGCGCGGCTCGGGCGGACAGTGCCGTCGGGCCGCCGGGCCGCCGGGCCCGCCGGGCCCGCCGGGACCGACGCCCGGTCTCGGTACGCCAGGCGACCCACGGGCTAACGTGCCGGACATGGACGGTCTCCCGCCCGAGCTGGACGCCGTGGCCCGGCCCTACCGCGGCTTCGAGGTCGCGACGCGGGGCCAGTCACCGTGCTTCGAGGCGTGGTCGCGCGGTGTTGCGGACGATCCCGAGGTGCTCGCCTGGATCGGGACGCTCCCCCGCGGCAAGCAGCAGCCGAACCTCGTCTTCGCCGCCGCCCGCTGGCACGGCGTGGCGGCGCCCGGACCGTACGCGGGGTTGCGCGACGCGCTGCTCGGCGACGACGGCACCGTCCGCGCGACGATCCTCCACCGGGCGACCCAGACGAACGAGGTGGGTCGGCTCGCCACCCTGCTGCCGGCGTTCGCACGGATCCAGGAGCAGGAGGGCCGACCGCTCGCCCTGCTCGAGGTCGGCACGAGCGCCGGCCTGTGCCTCTACCCCGACCGCTACGACTACGCCTGGCCGCCGCTCGGCTCGCTCGCCGGCGGCGTCGAGCCCGTGCTGACCGCCGCGGCGTCGGGCCCGCTGCCGGTGCCCGCCCGACCGCTCGGGGTCGCGTGGCGCGGCGGGATCGACCTGCACCCCCTT
Organism: uncultured Actinomycetota bacterium; assembly: GCA_963762775.1. Taxonomy (GTDB): domain Bacteria; phylum Actinomycetota; class Actinomycetes; order Propionibacteriales; family Propionibacteriaceae; genus Microlunatus. The sequence goes on along the minus strand of CAVXMD010000010.1, from coordinate 2,975 downwards.
GACGTCGGCGACGACCGCGCGGTCGCCTGGCTCGAGACCTGCGTCTGGCCCGAGCAGCAGGAGCGCCGGGACCGGCTGCGGGCCGCCGTCGCGATCGCACGCCGCGAGCCGCCGGACGTCGCGCAGGGCGACCTCCTCGACCTCCTGCCGGGGCGGGTCGCCGAGGCCGCGAAGCACGGCCCGGTGGTCGTCTTCCACTCCGCCGTCGCGATGTACCTCGACCGCACCCGGCGGGAGTCGTTCGTCGCGCAGCTGCTCGAGCTCGTCGCCGCGGGCGCGTGCCGCTGGGTGAGCAACGAGCAGCGCGACGTGCTCCCGTCCGTCACGGCGACGACGGCGGAGGAGCCGGACGAGCGGCACTCCTTCGTCCTCGGCGTCGACGGTCGGGCGGTGGCCTTCACGCACCAGCACGGTGCGGGCATCCGCTGGCTCTGAACCCGCGGGACGCTCAGTCGTCGTCCCAGGAGTCGGCAGCGGCGTTGCGCTGCTCCACGGTCTGCAGCGCGGCCTCGGCGGCCTCGCGCGTGGGGTAGGGGCCGAGCCGGTCGGCGGCCTTGCCGGCCTTGTCGTCCTGGACCGCCTGCTTGGTCTCGAGGTCGAACCACCAGTCGCCGTCAGCCATCTCGCCGCCACCTCCGTCCGGGCGGACCGGGCGCCGCCGCTCGCGGCCGACGCTACCGCCCGCCGCCGTCGGCGCGCACGTAGCATCGGCGGGTGCCGACCGCCGTCCAGCCCGCGCCTGTGTCCGGTGTCCGCAGCGTCCCGGGATCCATCCCGCGACCCGAGTACGTGGGGCGCCCCGGGCCGACCCGCTACGAGGGTCCCGACGTCCAGACGCCCGAGACGATCGAGCGGATGCGGGTCGCCTCGCGGATCGCGGCCCAGGCCCGGGAGGCCGCGGCCGCCGCCATCGCCCCCGGTGTCACCACGGACACGCTCGACGCCGTGGCGCACGAGTTCATGCTCGACCACGGCGCGTACCCCTCGACCCTGGGCTACCGCGGCTTCCCCAAGTCCTGCTGCACCTCGGTCAACGAGGTGATCTGCCACGGCATCCCGGACGCGCGCCCGCTCGAGGACGGCGACCTCGTCAAGATCGACGTGACCGCGTACAAGGACGGTGTGCACGGCGACAACTGCGCGACCTACTTCTGCGGCGAGGTCGACGAGGAGTCCCGGCTGCTCACCGAACGCACCCACGAGGCGCTCACCCGTGCCATCAAGGCGGTGCGCCCGGGCCGCGAGGTGAACGTCATCGGCCGGGTGATCGAGAGCTACGCCAGGCGCTTCGGCTACGGCGTGGTCCGTGACTACACCGGCCACGGCGTGCACACCGCGTTCCACTCGGGTCTGGTCATCCCGCACTACGACGAGCCCCGCTACGACACGGTGATCGAGACCGGGATGACCTTCACCATCGAGCCGATGATCACCCTGGGCAGCAGCGACTCGACGATGTGGGACGACGACTGGACCGTGCTCACCGTCGACGGCAGCCGGTGCGCGCAGTTCGAGCACACGCTGGTCGTGACCGACACCGGCGCCGAGATCCTCACCCTCCCCTGACCCGCCCCGGTCGGTCGCGCGCGACAGAGTCATGATGGGTGCCATGACTGACATCACCGCGAACAAGGGACTGCTCGGCAAGGTGAACCTGCACGTGGAGGACAGCGGCGGCCCGGGCCGCCCGGTCGTCCTCGTCCACGGCTGGCCGCTCTCCGGCGAGGCGTGGAGCAACCAGACGGGTCCGCTCGCCGAGGCCGGCTACCGCGTCGTCACGTACGACCGACGCGGCTTCGGCCAGAGCGACAAGCCGAAGGGCGTCGGCAGCTCCGGCTACGACTACGACACCCTGACCGACGACCTGCACGGCCTGCTCACCGAGCTCGACCTGAACGACGTCACGCTCGTCGGCTTCTCGATGGGCGGCGGCGAGGTCGCGCGCTACGCGACGAAGTACGGCGCCGAGCGCGTGCACAGCGTCGTCTTCGCCTCCGCCGTCCCGCCGTACATGGCCAAGACCGACGACAACCCCCAGGGCCCGCTGGACGCCGACACCGCCGAGCAGCTGGAGAACGGCCTCAAGCAGGACCGCGACACCTTCTTCCCCCAGTTCGCGACCATGTTCTTCAGCGCGGACGGCGAGCTCAAGGTCACCGACGACCAGCTGCAGGAGGCTGTCGCCCTGTGCCAGCAGTCCGACCAGCGGGCGGCGCTCGGCTGCATGGAGGCCTTCGGGACGACCGACTTCCGCGGCGACCTGCCGAACGTCAAGGTCCCGACCCTGGTCATCCACGGCGACGGCGACGGCGTCGTGGCCTTCGAGGGCTCGGGCAAGCTCACCCACGAGGCGATCCCCGGCTCCGAGCTGCACGTGATCGAGGGCGCCCCGCACGGCTGCAACGTCAGCCACGCCGGTGAGTTCAACGAGGCGCTGATCGCCTTCCTCGCCAAGTAGGCCCAGGCCTCCTCGCGCCTCAGGAACCGCTGACTCCGGCCACCGCCGAGCACCGCTCGACGGTCGGTCGTCAGCGGTTCCTGCGCGTACGGGGTTCGAACGGGTGCCACCGGACCCGTATCGTTCTCCCGGGACGAGTCGGTCAGGCGGTCGCGGCGTACGCGCTCTCACGGGCGGGTGCGTCGAGGAAAGTCCGGACTCCTCAGAGCACGGTGGTGGGTAACGCCCACCCGGGGTGACCCGCGGGACAGTGCCACAGAGAACAGACCGCCCACGCGGCCTCGGCGGCGTGGGTAAGGGTGAAACGGTGGTGCAAGAGACCACCAGCACCCCCGGTGACGGGGGTGGCTAGGCAAACCCCACCGGGAGCAAGACCAAGAAGGCGCCCTCCTGCAGAGGAGGACGCCGCGGGGAGCGTCCGAGGGCTGCTCGCCCGAGCTCCCGGGTAGGTCGCACCAGGCCGCTGGCGACAGCGGTCGCAGATGGATGATCGCCACCTCCGCCTCGGCGGAGGGAC
>CAVXMD010000009.1:0-144274 GCA_963762775.1 uncultured Actinomycetota bacterium | reverse complement strand
GAGCCGGCACGCCTCCACAATCGGCGTTCACCCTGAACCTCTACTCCGTACGTCCCGCCAGCGGGTCGGACGCGGACGCCGAGGCCGCGCGCCGCGCCGACGGGACGGGCAACCGGTTGTTCCTGGACCCGGTGCTGCAGGGCCGCTACCCCGACGACATCCTCGCCGACGCCGGCGTGCCGGAGTGGTTCGCCGGACAGACCGACGACCTCGCCCTGATCGCGGCGCCCCTCGACTTCGTGGGGATCAACTACTACAGCCGCCACACCGTGGCGGCGCCCGCCGACGGAGTGTTCGCGGACCCGACGCTCCCGAGCGCGAGCCCGGGCAGCGAGCGCGTCGAGATGGTCGACACCGGCGCGGCGAAGACGTCCATGGGCTGGGAGGTGCACCCCGACGGGCTGGTCGACGTCGTCGGGATGGTCGCCGAGCGCGCGCCCGGCGTCCCGGTCTACATCACCGAGAACGGGGCCGCGTTTGACGACGAGGTCGCGCCCGACGGCAGCATCGAGGACGAGACCGGCGCCGCTACCTCGAGCAGCACCTGGGCGCGTGCGCCGACGCGGTCGCCGCGGGACTGCCGCTGCGCGGCTACTTCGTCTGGAGCTTCCTCGACAACTGGGAGTGGGCCTTCGGCCTCAGCCGCCGATTCGGGATCGTCCGGGTCGATTACGAGACGCAGGAGCGGACGGTGAAGCGCAGCGGGCGGTGGTTCGGCGAGCTGCTGGCGGCGCGCCCGACGAGGAGTAAGTTCTCGCGCTCGTGCGCGGACGGCGAGAACCTACGTGCGGCTCGTCGCCGCGGGCTTTCGTCGCGGCACGGCCTACCCGCTGGCGGCGCTCGGCGGGCTCGTCGCGAACGCGACGTTCGGGCTGCTGAAGGTCGGCATCCTCTTCGCCACCGTCGACGCCGCGGGCGGCGAGCGTCGCGGCTACGACGTGGGGACCATGAGCGCGTACGTCTGGCTGAGCCAGGGCCTGCTCGGCTCGGTCAACCTCTTCGGGCGCACCGACGTCGGGGAGCGCATCAAGAGCGGAGACATCGCCGTCGACTTCATCCGGCCTCTCGACGTCCAGGCCACCAGCGTCGCCCTGGAGGTCGGCTCTCGGCTGTTCGCGCTGCTGCCGCGCGGCCTGCCGTCGGTGGTCATCGGCGCGCTGGTGGTGGGGATGGCGATGCCGATGACACCGCTGCCGTACGTGCTGGGCGCGCTCAGCGTGCTGCTCGGGATCACGCTGTCGTGCACGACCGTCTACCTGGTCGCCGTCTCCCGCTTCTGGCTCGTCGAGGGGCGCGGCCTGGAGATCCTCTACATGGTCGCGTCCGGCTTCCTCGCCGGCCTCTTCGTGCCGGTGCCGCTCTTCCCCGGCTGGCTGCGGGCCGTCGCCGCCGCGACCCCTTCCCCTCGATGCTGCAGCACCCGGTCGACGTCCTGTCCGGGCGCGTAGACCTGGCCGCCTCCGTCGGGCTCGTCGGCGTCCAGCTCGGGTGGCTCGCCCTCACCGTGGTGGCCGGCGCCCTCCTGACGCGGGCCGGACGCACCAAGCTGGAGGTGCAGGGCGGATGAGCGTCCGGACGGACGTGCGGGCGCGGACGGGCGGGTTCGTGGCGGCGACCGCTCCGTACCGCGCCGTGCTCGCCTCCCGCGTCCGGGCGCAGCGCAGCTCCGCGCGTCGTTCCGCCTCGACCTGCTCGGTTCGGTGCTCGTCGGGCTGGTCGAGCTGGCCGAGGTGTGGGTGCTCTTCCACAGCGTCGACCGGATCGGTGGGCTCGACCTCGGGCAGGTGCTGCTCGTCTTCGGCCTGGCCGACCTGGCGTTCTCGCTCGCCGACCTCGGGTTCGGTCACTGCGACGAGCTGGCCGTCCTGCTGCGGGCCGGGACGCTCGACGTCTACTACCTCCGGCCGCAGCCGCTGCTGCTGCAGCTCGTCACCAGCGACGTCAGCCTGCGGCGGCTCGCGCGGGCAGGCGTGGCGGTCGCGGCCCTGACGGTCGGCCTCGTCGTCAACCACGTCGAGGCGACCCCCGCCGCGGTCGCGCTGCTCGTCTCGGCCGTGGTGTCCGGGGTGGCGACGTCCTCGGCGCTGTTCGTCCTCGCCGCGGGGCTGCAGTTCTTCGTCGTCGACGGCGCCGAGATGACGAACGCCTTCGTCTACGGCGGCCGCTACGCCGCGACCCAGCCTGCGACGGTGTGGTCGCGCGCGGTCACGGTCGCTTTCGTCTTCGTCTTCCCGGTGGCCTTCACCGGCTACCTGCCCGTCGTCACGCTGCTCGGCCTGCCGTCCACGGAGTGGCTGCCGTCCTGGCTCGGCTGGTGCGCCCCGGTCGCCGCCGTGTGGGCCTGGGCCAGCGCGCTCGTCGTCTGGCGCCTCGGCGTCCGGCACTACCAGGGAGGAGGGGGCTGATGACCATGCAGACCGAGGAACCGATCATCGAGACCGACGGCCTGGGCCGGGAGTTCCGCGTCCGCGAGGGGCTGCGCCGCCGTACGGTCGTGGCCGTCGACGACCTGACCGTCCGGGTCGCCGCGGGCGAGTCCGTCGGCTACATCGGCGCCAACGGCGCGGGCAAGTCGACCACGATCAAGATGCTCGTCGGCATCCTCGTGCCCACGCGCGGTTCGGTCCGCACCTGCGGGCTGCGGCCCGTCACCGACCGGCGGGCGCTGGCCCGGCAGGTCGGCGTCGTGTTCGGGCAGCGCTCTCAGCTGTGGTGGGACCTCCCGGTGCGCGAGTCGTTCCGGATCCTCGCCTCGATCCACGGGCTGGGTTCGGTCCGCGAGACCGAGCGCACCGGCCGAGCTCGTCGAGCGCCTCGAGATGGCGGGCTGCTGGTCGACCCCGGTCCGGCAGCTCTCGCTCGGGCAGCGGATGCGCGCCGAGGTCGCCGCCGCCCTCCTGCACTCCCCGCGGCTCGTCATCCTCGACGAGCCGACCATCGGCCTCGACGTGCTCTCCAAGCAGCGGCTGCGCGAGTTCCTCGTCGCCGAGCGCCGGACCCACGGCACGACCCTGCTGCTCACCACCCACGACATGGGCGACGTCGAACGCCTCTGCGAACGGGTCCTCCTCGTCGACCGCGGCCGGCTCGCCTTCGAGGGGACGCTCGCGGGGCTGTCGCGCACCGTCGGCGCCGAGCGCGTCCTGGTCGTCGACCTCGACGGCCCCGGACCGGACCTGACCGACGTCCCCGGCACGCGGCACCTGGGCAGCGAGGGCGGCGGGTTCCGTCAGCGGCTCGCCTTCGACGCGCAGGTCACGACCGCGGCGAAGGTCCTCACGGCGGTCTCCGAACGGGCCGAGGTCGTCGACCTCGCGGTGGAGGAGCCGGACGTCGAGGACGTGGTCCGACGCGTGTACGCCGCCCGGCGCTGAGGTGGGAACCATCGGTCCGCTGCTGGCCACTACAAGAACATGAAGCAATCAGGGCCGGCGCCGGTCATCGACGCCGAGCCATCGACCGCGAGCCACGACGTCCTGGCCTGGAACCGCCTGCGCGCCGCCGACCCCGACGCGCTGACCGAGCTGTTCGACCGGCACTCGCCGGCGGTCTACAACTTCGCCTTCCGACGCACGGCGTCCTGGTCGAACGCCAAGGACGTCATGCAGGCGACGTTCGTCGGCCTGTGGCGACGAGCCGCTTCCGGTGACCTGCCGGCGCTCGAGCACCCGACCGCGCTGCCCTGGCTGCTCGGCGTCGCCGACCGGGAGAGCCGCGGCATCCACCGGAGCCTGCTACGCCGGGGCCGGCTCCAGCAGCGCCTCGAAAGCATCGCACCGGGCGAGCCGCACGTGGCCGACCACGCCGACCTCGTCGCGCAGCAGCTGGACGACGAACGCCGGATGGCCCGGGTCCGCGAGGCCGTCCGTGTCCTGCCCACGCACCAACGGGTCGTCCTCGAGCTCGTCGTCTGGTCCGGCCTCAGCATCGCCGAGACCGCCTCGACCCTGGGCATCCCCGAGGGCACCGTGAAGTCGCGGCTGTCGCGGGCCAAGAACCGCCTCGGCGCCCAGCTGGGCCCCGACCCCACCACCAGCACTTCGGAGGACCGATGAACACCCTGCAGCCGCCACCCCAGCGCCACCTGCCCGACGACGTCCGCCGCGACGTCCGCGGCGCCCTCGTCCGCACCTCCCGGGCGACGACCAGCACCCAGGGCTCCCGCGGCCGAGGCCGCGTCCTCGTACCGGCCCTCGCCCTGACCGGCCTCGTCGGCGCCACCGCCGCCGTCGGCCTGAGCCTCCCCGGCCACCTCGGGCTGCCCGGCGTCGGGGTCCCCGCGCCCGCCGGGCCCGTCCCCACCGCCACACCGGACCGGACCGGACAGACGTCCCCGATCCCGGCAGCGGAGTCGCTCGACCGTGGCCCGCTGAGCAGCGCCACCACCGACACGATCATCAAGAACTGCCTGCACGGCTCCCCCGGCAACGGCACCGCCGCGCGGGTGCACATCGCCCGCCAGTCCTCGATCGGTGGACCGGTCGTGGTGCTCACCGACAGCGTCGACATCCTGCACCTGTGCCGCGACGGCATGGACATCACCGGCCCGCCGCTCGACGCCGGCGGCCCGATGGGCGACATCCAGCGCCCGGCCCCCACGAAGCGTCAGCCCGTCGTCCAGCTCACCGGCTTCGGCGGCAGTGGGGGCGGACCGGCAGAAGGTGAGAGTGGCACCATCGAGAACACCGGCTCGTCGTACTACCGCGTCGGTCCCGAGGTCGCCAGCCTCCAGGTACGCCTCACCGTCGACGGCCACACCGGCCCGTGGACCCAGGCGATCATCGCCGACGGGTACGCCTGGGCCTGCGCGTCCGACGACTACCCCGTCTCGAAAGACGACCCCGCACCCGACTTCAGCGCCGGGCGCCACGTGGACGACCGCGCCTTCGACGCCGCCGGGCACGAGCTGGAGATCGATCACGTCTCTCGGTGAGTGCAGGTCGTGGCCGGATCTGTCGTCGCTCACGGGGTAGGCCACAACTGCGCGACGACCTCCGATCTCATCGATCTTGCCGATTCTCCGACGGACGCCGCTGAGGGTGTTCGATTCGGAAGCCCCGACTGGGAGCGAGATGGGGCCATCGCGGCGTTCCGTAAGGGGACCGTCGTGCGGAGCACCGGGATGATGCGACTAATCCGGGTGGGTCGGCGTTCCGGGCTAGCTAGGAGTTCGCGCGACGCGTCGGTCACGACGTGCTGGACGGCTCCAGCGCACCGAAGAGCGCGATCTCGTGAACTGGTGAACTGGCGCAGATCCACTCGGCGCTGCAGTGGGACACGGGCTGGTTGTGCTGGGAGCACGAAGGCCAGTTGGTCTCCCAAAGGCGCAGAACCTCCAAGAACTCGTCGGCCACGGCCTCGGCTGCTTCAAGGTCAAGCGTGGCCTGGCGATGCTCCGGCGCCCAAGCGTCGGGGTACCAGGACTCCTCGTCGACTACGTCGTCGAGGAGAACCTGCTCGCCGACGTCGTCTCGACGCACGGTCAACACGTACGACTCATCGACCGCAAGACTCCAGACCCCGTCGAGCACGTTCTGCGCATCATGCTCGACGGCAGCTGCCCACCGGCGAAGGGTCCTGAGGTCTCGTCGCACAGACCAAGCATCACCCGGTACGGGCGCGCGGACCACCTCTTTGGCGTCCTTGGGGCCGGGCCAGTGCGTAAGCAGATCTCGTGTACGCGCTGGCTGGCTACGCAGCGGCGTTGCCGCTGGGGACCCTTTACGAGAACCACAGTCGATCAGGTGCTCACGGGGGCACTCTGCGACGCGGTCCGGTCGCCAATCCGTACGCAGCAGCAGTTACAGCGCCTTGCTGCCCCGCAGCTGGGACGAGCTACGACGAGAGATGTCACGCCAGGCAAGCGTCATCACCAAGAGGTGCACGCCCAACGCGGGCAGCAAGAACCGAAGCCGAACTCTCGAGGTATCCATGTTCAACTGTCGCTGATCTGGGCGCCGAGCACCAGATGACGATGGCTGGTGCAGTCGTCGATGGTGGCGGCCGTCAACTGCAAGGTGCTTACGTCCAGCGGGCCGGTGCCCATCAGGGTGTCTCGTCGACCTCGCAGGCGTCCAGCTCGTCGTATGGACGACCGTCTAGCGAACACGGGCCTTGTGACCACGTGCCCGTATCCACGCGACTGCCAGCAACCAGCTCCCACCAGCCAAGGCAGCCGCGGCCGCTACGCGGACGATGGCCCAGAGGCCGACATCACCCGGGGTTGGTCGCGCCAGCACGGTCGGTAGCCGGTCGTCGTAGATGATCCAGAGATAGGCCGCGGCCCCGAGCAGTATCAGCCCGACACCTCCGACGCCAGGCAGCACCACACGCCAGCGAGTCGTCGCCACCACTTCTTCCACGTTGCGAAACTATGGCAGGTGAGGACGGATTCGTCCGTGGTGACCTCGATCCTTCCCGTGCCCTGCTCGTCTCCACTAGGCGACCGTCGTGCGGAGCACGTACAAGCCGACCCTCGTACGGAGCACGATCAGCGACCGTCGTGTGGAGCACGCTGAGGAACCGTGCTACGGGGTCAATCGCGAAGGTAACCGGTGTCCTTATCGACTTGAGCCAAGAAGATTCGAATCTCGTCTGTCATCTCTGTCCGGTCAGGCCGCCACTCGGGGTTGCGGCCGACGGCGAAACCATAGGCCTCAGGGTGGTTGGTCCAGTCGAAGTCGTACGTGCCGGGTGAGCCGGGTCGATGAGTGACGACGAAGCATTCTCCGTCGACCACTATCTCGATGGGATCGAGGCCGACCGGGGGTGGCGGTGCCAGGCCGGGGATTGCGGTCCCGTCCGGTTCGACCGGACGACCCGGACCATCGTCGGAGTACACGTTCCACATGGGCGTCAGACTGGCGCACACGGAAGACACCTGTCGACGGTCCACGACACTCGAGGTGTGAAGTCGCGCCGCAAGCCGTCCCTTACGAAGCTACGCGCGGGTGTCCACCGAACAGCAGGATCTGACCGCGCAGCGCGAGCAGCTCGCCGCCCTCGGCGTCGGCGACGACCGGATCTACGTCGACCACGGCCTGACGGGCACCAACCGAGACCGGCCCGGTCTTCGGCTCGCCCTCGCTGCCTGCCACAGCGGCGACACCCTGGTCGTGACCAAGCTCGACCGGCTCGCACGCTCTCTCCCCGATGCTCGCGACATCCTCGACGAGCTCACGAAAGCCAACGTGCGGCTCAGTCTCGGCGGGTCGATCCACGACCCGACCGACCCGATCGGCCGGCTGTTGTTCAACGTGCTGGCGATGGTGGCGGAGTTCGAAGCAGACCTGACCAGCATGCGTACGCGCGAGGGCCTGAAGGTGGCGAAGGCCAAGGGTCGGCTGCGCGGGAAGCAGCCCAAGCTGACTAAGATCCAGTCCGGCCATCTGCTTGAGCTCCATGCGGGCGGCACCTACACCACCGCCGAGCTGGCCGAGATGTTCAGCGTCAGCCGAGCGACGGTGTACCGCACGATCCACCGCGACCCACCACCACCGCTAGATCCCCACCGTCCGTTCGCCGAGCTCACCCAGCCGACGTCCTGAGGTTCAAGCGCTCATCCCAATCACCCGTGATGCGGCGCGGCGGGACCACCCCCCTCCGCGCCGCCCGATCAGCGACCCTCGTGCCAAGCATGCAAGCTGACCCTCGTGCGGAGCAGTTGGGACGAGCTCGACGAGCACCGATGAACGGCGCGAGCTAGGAAGCGGGAGCCCCGACATCGCCCGCAGCGAAGTGAGCTCCCCGGACTCGGCCCGGCTCGAACGGGACCGCCACCCTCGCAAGCTGCGGGCAGGACGCACTATTACCGGGTCGGCGCGCCTTGGGCGAGTTCGCACTAGACGATAGAGCAGACCTCGAGCTGTCGATCCCATATTTTCCGGTTTGACGAGGCTGCAGGCCGACGGTCGTGCGGAGCACACAAGCCGCCGTCGTGCGGAGCACACAAGCCGACCGTCGTGCCGAGCACACAAGGCGACCGTCGTGCCGAGCATGCAAGGCGACCGTCGTGCGGAGCACGTAAGACGACCGTCCTGCGAGAACGTCGTCCGGACTGGCCGTCTCGTGCTCGTCCGCCGTACCGAGTTTCGCCCTGAGGATGCTCGGTGGTGCTGCTCGGTGGCGACTCGCGGTCGTTAAGAATTGCGAGCTAGGAGGAGTTCCGCTCAGCGGAGAGCTTGGTCGTGGTTCATAGGGCACCAGTCAGTTGAGCCGCCGGCTGGGCGGTGCGGGTTGGTGTCCGTAGCAGCATCAGGAGGCATGCGGCTGCGCAGGCGGTGGCGCTGAGGGCGAGGGTGAGCTGGTAGGGCCAGAGTCCGACCAGGACCGCGCCTAGCGCGATCGAGACGGTGGTGGGGACGGTGCCGATCATGTCGTAGCCGGCGGCGACACGGCCCATGACCGCGTTTGGCGTGCTCGCCTGCAGCAGAGTTGCCGCGGCGACGGTGAGGGTCGGCAGTCCGAGCCCGAGTAGGACGAAGCCACCAAGTGCCGCAGGGAGCGCTGGGATGGTGCACAGTCCGACGCCGGCGCCCAGCAGCGCCAACCCGTAGACGACGAGGCGGGCGGGGGGGACGCGGCGGATGGCGATGCTGACCGCGATGCCGCCGAGGATCGCCCCGACGCCTTGGACGCTGACGAGGACGCCGACGAATTCTGGGGCGCGGTGCAGGCCGTCGATCAGGGCGTAGATAGTCGGTTCGACGGCTCCGAAGCCCAGCGAGAACACCAGCGTGCTCAAAGTCAGGGTCCGCAGGGTCGGCGCCGCCCACAGGTGGCGCAGGCCTGTCGCGACCTCGGTGCCGAAGGTGACGGCCGAGCGCACGGAGGCGGTCTCGCGGTGGGTGAGGAGGAGGAGGGCGACGGTGGACAGCACGAAGGTGGCCGCGTCGAGGGTGGCGACCCACGGTCCGCCGGCGGTGGCGAACAGGCCGGCGCCGAGGATGGGCCCGATCAGGCGCAGGGCCTGCCGGACGGTGGCGAGCAGGCCGTTGGCCGGGCCGAGCTGGTCGGGCGGCAGCATCGACTGCACGAGCCCGGACATGGCGGCGTTGAACACGATGCTGCTCAGCCCGTGCCAGGCGGCGACGGCGAACAGGAGCCAGAGCCGGCGACGGTCCGTGACCAGCCACAGGCTGGACACCACGGCGGCGCTGGCCAGGTTGAGCCAGATCATCGTGCGGCGCCGTGGGAGCCGGTCGACCAGGACACCGCCCAGCGGCGCCAGGACGCCGGGGGCGGCCATGGCGAGCACGGTCAGGCCGGCGATGGCGCTGCTGCCGGTCAGCGTCTTGGCCCAGATGCCGAAGACCAGGAGCAAGGTCCAGTCCCCGAACATCGACAGCGTCTGCCCGGCGAGCAGCAGCCGGAAGTCGTGGTGGCGCAGGAGGTCACGCATCGCGCTGCCCTGCGGCGCGGGTGGCGGTATCGGAGGGCTCGAGAGGAGCCACGTCGGGTCGTGGTAGCAGAAAGGTGAGGACGTCGACGAGTCGGGACCCCTCCGGCGCTTTCCCGGCGAACGTGCGCTGCTGCAGCGGTGCGATGAGCGCGGTCATCGCCGACCCCAGCTCGCGCAGCTCGTCCTCGGTGAGGCGGATGGCCCAGTCGGACGACGAGGAGGTCTCGCGCCACGGGTCGGACCCCCGGCGTTCGTGGTAGCGACGGATCCGGTCGAGGTTGCGGGCGTCGAGCACCGAGGCGAGGGACTCGGCTGCCGACCGCTCGGCCGGGCTCGTGCCCGCTCGGATGGTGTTGCCGACGGGGACGTGGCGCCACGGCCGGTTACGGCCGTGACCGCCCTCGGCTTCCTCGACGAACCCGAAGCGGGCGAGCTGGCGCAGGTGGTAGGAGCACGAGGCGGCGGAGTCTTCGAGCTCGGCGGCGCACTCGCTGGCGGTCATCGGCCCGTGCGCCGTCAGCAGGTCGAGGATCTCGAGCCGACGGGGATGGGCGAGTGCCCGCAGCTGTTCGGGGCTACGGAGCTGCCGCAACGCCAGCCCATGCTCCTCGACGACCTCGGGTTGGCGGCTGTTCGGCGTCGACATGCATCGAAAGATACGCTTCGAAAGGGACCTTTTCAATGACGCCATCCTCTGCTGTCCGCAGTCGTTCCGTAAGCCGTCCGACGTACGGGCAGCGAGTCCTGCCCAATGACCTGCGCTCGAACCAATCTCCGCAAGACCTGCCCGAGAACATGCCCGGTGAACGGGCGTCGTACGGCGATCACGGTCCGCGGCTGCCGGTGCCGTTCCCAGAGCACTGACCGTTCGACCAGAGGTCGCGAGCGCCAAGCTGGCGAAGAGCCGAGCGGCCCATTGACAGGAGTCGGCGCGTGCCGACAGATCGCGAGAACAGGGTGAGGCGGAACGACGTCCGGCGCCCTTCGGTGGTCGGCCGAACTCCTCAGCGGTTGAGCAGGGCTGCGAGGGCGACGACCCCCGCGGTCGAGGTACGCAGGACGTGGTCGCCGACCCGTACGGTCCGGGCCCCGGCCTCCGCGAACGCCGCCAGCTCCTCGGGGCTGATCCCGCCCTCCGGACCGACCACGACGACCACCTCGCCGGCCGCCGGCAACTCGACCGCGGCGATCGGGGAGTCGGCGTCCTCGTGCAGGACGAGGGCCAGGTCGGCGGCTGCGAGCCGGTCGGTGAGCGCGGGGGTGCCGACGGGCTCGGCGACGTCCGGCACGCGGAGCCGGCGGGACTGCTTGGCCGCCTCGCGGACGGTGCTGCGCCAGCGGCCGAGACCGCGTTCGACGCGGTCGGCCGACCAGCGCGCGACAGAGCGCGACGCCTGCCACGGAACCACCTCGGCGACGCCGACCTCGGTCAGCATCTCCACGGCCAGCTCGGCACGGTCGCCCTTGGCCAGCGCCTGCGCGACGACGAGGCGTACGGCCGGCTCGGGTTCGTCGAGGACCTCGTCCACGCGCACCCGCAGGCCGGCCTTCGTCGCCTCGAGCACCTCGCCGCGGATCCCGCCGCCGGAACCGTCGGCGACGACCACGCGCTCACCGGCGCGCAGCCGCCGTACGGTCACCGCGTGGCGGCCCTCCGCGCCGTCGACGAGCACCTCGCTGCCGACAGCGAGGCGGATCTCCGTGAGGCTCTCCAGCAGGAAGAGCGGGTCGGTCAACAGTCGCTCCGCGACGGAAGAGCGCGGACGGCGCAAGCGCCGACGCCTTCTCGGTTCCGGCGAACCAAGCCCTCCTCCGTCGGGCGGTTCATCGGTCCGCGAAGGCGTCGCGCAGCCGACCGAACCGGCGCCGGCCCTGCTTCTGCACGCTGCCCTCGGGTCGGGTCTCGTCGCGCAGCTCGGCGAGCTGGCGGAGCAGCTCGCGCTGCTCCTCGTCGATGCGGGTCGGGGTCTGGACGAGGAAGGTGACGCCGAGCTCGCCGCGGCCGTTGGCGCGCAGCCGCGGCACGCCCCAGCCCTCGAGCGCGACCCGGGTGCCCGACTGGGTCCCGGCCGGCACGCTCACGTGGACCTCGCGGTCCTGCTCGTCCGTGCCCTCGAGGTCGGCCTCGAGCGTCTGCACCCCGACCTCGGTGCCGAGGGCCGCGGCCGTCATCGGGATGCGGACGGTCACCTCGAGGTCGTCGTTCTCGCGGCGGAAGACCTCGTGCGGCGCCACCGCCAGCTCGACGTAGAGGTCGCCGGCGGCACCACCGCCGGGCCCGACCTCGCCGTGAGCGGCCAGGTGGATCCGGTTGCCGGTGCTGACGCCGGCCGGGATCTTGACGTTGATCACGCGGGCGGAACGGACGCGGCCGTCGCCGGAGCACTCGGGGCACGGGTTGGGGATGACCGAGCCGTAACCGCCGCAGGTCGGGCAGGGCTGGGTGGTGCGGATGTCGCCGAGGAACGAGCGCTGGACGTGCGTGACGTCGCCCTGGCCGTGGCAGGTGCGGCAGGTGACGGGCTCGGAACCCTCCTGCGCCCCGCTGCCCTGGCAGAGCGGGCACAGCACCGCGGTGTCGACCCGCAGCGGCTTGGTGACGCCGAACGCCGCCTCGGCCAGCTCGAGGTCGAGGCGCACGAGCGCGTCCTGGCCCCGGCGCACGCGCGAGCGCGGGCCGCGGCTGGTCTGCCCGCCGAACATCGCGTCGACGAGGTTGCCGAAGTCGAAGCCGCCCTGCCCGCCGAACCCGCCGGCGAACCCTCCGCCGAGCCCGCCGCCCAGCGGGTCGGCGCCGCGGTCGTACAGGTCCTTCTTCTTGGGATCGGCCAGGACCTCGTACGCCTCGGCGACGGCCTTGAAGCGCTCGCCGGCGTCGGCCTCGGTGGCGACGTCGGGGTGCAGCTTCATTGCGAGCTGGCGGTAGGCCTTCTTGATCTGCTCGGGCGAGGCGTCGCGGGAGACGCCGAGCGTCTCGTAGTAGTCAGCAGCCATGGCGGCGGTAGGTCATCCTTCTGGTCAGCCCTGCGCGAGGAACCGGCCGACGTACCGCGCGACCGCGCGGACGGAGGCCATCGTGGAGGGGTAGTCCATCCGTGTCGGACCGACGACCCCGAGGGTGGCGCGGCTGCCGTAGCCGCTGGCGACGACCGAGGTCGTCTGGAGCTCCTTGAACGGGTTCTCCTGCCCGATCCGGACCGTGACGGCGTCGGAGGTGGCCTCGCCGAGCAGGGTGAGCAGGACGACCTGCTCCTCCAGCGCGTCGAGCACCGGCTGCATGCTGCTCGGGTCGGTGCCGTAGCGGGTCAGGTAGGGCATGCCGCCGATCACCATGCGCGACGAGGTCTCCCCGCCGAGCATCTCCAGCAGGGTGGCGACGACGGAACGGCCGAGCACGAGGCTGGACTCGGGCAGCGCGTCGAGCAGCGCCGACAGCCCGGTCCCGGCCTCGACCGGCGTCCGTCCGGCGGTCGCCGCGTTCAGGGCCGTCCGCAGCTCGCCGAGGCTGCCCTCGACCAGCTCGGGGACCTCCAGCGAGCGCTGCTCGACGCGACCGGTCGAGGTGATGAGGACGAGCAGCAGCCGGGTCGACGACAGCGAGACGAGCTCGACGTGGCGGACGGTGGAGTGGCTGAGCGTCGGGTACTGCACGATCGCGACCTGCTGCGTCACCTGGGCGAGCAGCCGTACGGTCCGCAGCAGCACGTCGTCGAGGTCGAGCGCTCCCGAGAGGAACGTCTGGATGGCCCGCTGCTCCGCCGTCGAGAGCGGCTTGACCGTGCCCAGCCGGTCGACGAAGAGGCGGTAGCCCTTGTCGGTCGGGATGCGGCCCGCGCTGGTGTGGGGCTGGGTGATGTAGCCCTCCTCCTCCAGCGCGGCCATGTCGTTGCGGACCGTCGCCGGGGAGACCCCGAGGTCGTGCTTGTCCACGAGCGCCTTCGAGCCGACGGGCTCCTGGCTGGAGACGTAGTCGGTGACGATGGCGCGGAGCACCTGCAGCTTGCGGTCGTCCATGCCGGTCACCCCCTTCGTCCGGTCGGCCCTGGGCCCGGTCGTGTCTGGTTGGCACTCCTTGACAGTGAGTGCCAGTCTAGCCCCGTGAGCGATCCCGGGCCGGACGACGACGCCACCACAGCCCCCCGACCGGTCCCCTTCTCGCTCGGCCCCTGGGACGAGCTGGCCCCCTCGGTCTGGCGCGCCGTCGCCGAGCCGGACGCGGTCAACCTCGTGCTGGTCGCCGGGAGCGAGCGCGCGCTGCTCGTCGACACCGGGTCGAGCCCGGAGCAGGGCCGTACGGTCCGCGCCGCCGTCGCGGCGGTCACGTCGGTGCCGCTCGAGCTCGTCGTCGTCACCCACGCCCACCGTGATCACGCCTTCGGCCTGGCGTCGTTCGACGACCTCACGACCGTCGGGCACGAGGACCTCGTCGACGCCCTGGCCGGACCGGCCGCGTACGACGACGCGGTCGCCCTCGGCGTGGACCCCGGCACGCTCGTCGGACCGAACCGGCCGATCGTCCTCGCGGCCGCCTTCGAGCTCGGTGACCGACGCGTCGAGGTCGCCCACCTCGGGCGCGGCCACACGGGGGCCGACCTCGTCGTGGTCGTGCCCGACGTCCACGTCGTCGTGGTCGGCGACCTCCTCGAGTCCGCCGGTCCCCCGGCGCTCGGGCCGGACTCCTTCGTGCACGAGTGGTCGGTCACGCTCGACGGCGTGATCGGGCTGATGACCGGCCCGAGCCGGGCGGTTCCGGGGCACGGTGACCCGGTCGACCGCGAGTTCGTCTACGAGCAGCGCGGCCGCCTGGGCGCGATCTCCGGCGAGGTCCGTCGCCTCGCCGGTGAGGGGGTCACCCCGGCCGACGCGGTCGAGACCGGGAGCTGGGCCTACCCGGTCGAGTCGCTCGCCCCCGGCCTCCCGGCCGCCTTCGCACAGCTCGGGCCCGTCACCCCGCGCCGGACCCTGCCCCTGGCCTGACGGTGCGCGCGCCCGCGCGCGTCACCGTCAGCCGATCTCCTGCCGGAACACGCTGGTCCCGCTCCCCTGCTCGTCGCGCACCCTGACCAGCCCGACGACGGCCCCGCCGTCGGAGGTCAGGTCGACGACCGACCGGTCGTCAGCCGCCGTGCCCGGCAGGGTCTGGAGCGGCAACGGTTCCCACGAGCGCGCATCGCCGCTGCGCCACGCGAGGGGCTGCCCGTGGTCGTCGGTCAGGGTGGCCGAGACCACGTACGCGCCGTCGACCCGGACGAGCCCGCCGCGACCGAGGTGCGCCGCGTCGACCCCGCCGAGCGGGAGCGGGGCGCTCGACCAGTGGTCCCCGTGGTCCTCCGACACCCACACGTACAAGACGTCGACCGTCGAACCGTGCGGACGGGCGGTCCCCAGCACGACCACCTCCGCGTCGTGGCCGGCGGCCCGGGTCATGGTCGCCGAGTCGTACCCGCGCAGCGGCAGCCGCTGCAGGGACCAGGTCTCGCGTCCGTGCGAGGTCCGGGCGCGCCAGACGGCTGGCTGGACCTCACCCGACTCCGCTGCCTCTCCGACCACGAGCGTGCGCGACCCCGACACGACCACGTCGTACGCCGCCCGCACGTGACCCCCCGCCCCGAGGAGCGCGGTGACCTCGTCACCGGTCTCGTCGTCGGTCGTCCGCCCGGGTCCGGGACGAGCCGGGGTCCAGCTGGTGCCGTCCGCGGACGTCGCGATCAGCGCCGACCGCGCGGCCGGGCCGTTCGTGCTCTGCTCGCCGACCGCGACCCAGCGCGAGCCCAGCCGTCGGACCTGGTTGATGTCGCTGTACCCGAACGTGGTCGTCCGGCCGAACGTCCCGGCTCGCGTCCGCGTGAAGCGGCGCCCGTCCGGCGAGGTCCACACGGTGGCGAAGCGGCTGTTGCCGCCCAGGTCGCTGCCCCAGACCAGCAGCTGCCCGGCTCGGCCGGTCGCCCCGTCCTCGTCGAACCTCGTGTCGTTCTCCAGAACGACGCCCGGCGCCGGTGCACCCGGGCTGCCGACCGTCCAGACCGCCGGTCGACCGGCCGAGGCGCCCACCGCGTACGTGCGTCCTCCGGCGAGGACGAGGCTCTCCGGCCGGTCGGCGGCCTGCGCGTGCCGGCTGGCCGGCACCTCCGTGTCGGCGAAGCGGTAGCCGTCCGCCGAGAACCAGAGCCGTCCGCGCGTACGTCCGTTGTCCTCCTCCTCGACGACGACCACCCAGCCGGAAGCCGTCCGGACGACCGCCGTCGGCATGTCGTTGACCCGCGCCTTCACGTCGTCCGCGGGGGTGGTCGCCGAGATCCAACCCCGCCCGGCCCGCCGCCAGAGGCGCGTGGTGCGGAACGTCGCGAGGCGCTCGGTGGCGACCACCCCGTCGTCGTCCGGGGGCAGGGCCGAGCCGTAGGCGTCGGGGTCCCGCGCGAGGCCGCGGGCGCTCGCGTCGTAGGTCCAGCGCGAGCCGTCGGTCGAGACGTAGAGGGTCGGTCTCCATCCGTCGTCGATCGCGGCCTGGCCGAGGGCGACGAACCCGACGCCGCTCGCGCTCACGCTGCGCAGCGCACGGCTGAAGTCGTCGTCGTGCGGTGGTCGCGGCACCCGGACCGCCGACCAGGTCCTCCCGAGGTCGACCGAACGCCACGCCCGGGCGTCCCCGGGGATGTGGCTCGCGCCGACGGCCACCGCGGTCCGGCCCCGGACCGCGACCGACGAGAGCCAGCCCCTGCCACCGAGGTCGTGGCGTTCCCAGGAGCGCCCGTCAGGGCTCGTCCAGACGACCGGGCTGTCGTGGCCGCCGACCGTCCGGCTGCCGACCGCGACGAATCCTCCGTCGCCCGCCGCGATCCCGCTGACGTCGTCGAGGTCCGGATCAGCCACCTCCCGGGGTAGCTCGGTCCGGTCCCAGACGAGACCGTCGGCGCTGGTCCACGCCACCGCGCGGCTCTCGGCGCCGAGGGCGACCCATCTGGCGTGTGCACCCGAACCGTGCACGACGACCTGCGGCAGCTCGTACGACGGGAGTGGGGTCGCGGCCAGCGCGTCCGGCAGGAGGGAGCCCTCCTGCCAGGACTGGCCACCGTCGCGCGAGAGCCGGAACGTCGGGAGCGATCGCCACGAGTCCACCCGGCCGACGGCGACGACGTCGTTCCCGGCCGCGGCAGCGGCCTCGACGGCATCGCTCGCCCCGGGCCCCGGCTGCCCTGCGAGCGTCGCGAAGGCGGTGACCGGCGGCGCAGCGGTCGGCGGGCGCTCGCCCCCGGGCTCAGGTGTGCATCCTGCGAGCAGCACCAGCCCGACCACCACGGCCGTCCACCTGCGCACGTCGTCCCCCGTCCTCCCGTACCGATGTCGGTGACGGGGGCATCACGCTAAGGACGACCGACCCGCGTACGGACGATCTGCCGAGTTGTCCACAGAGGTGCTTTCCTGCCGACGGGGTGCTGCCGACGGCAGGTTTTTCCCGTCGCCCCCGGGACGACCAGGGGGGCACCCAGGGCGGGGTCGCCGGAAGGCGAGCTCGGGCAGCCGTGCTCGCCGGCGCCAGAAGTCACACGCGGGCCGGCCACGCCTGCCCGGCAGACTCGACCTCGACCCTCAGGCCGGCTGCCAGAGCTCGACCCGGTGCCCCTCGGGGTCGGTGACCCAGCCGAACCGGCCCACGCCGTCCAGGTCCTGGACCTCGTCCGCGACGTCCGCACCTCCGGCACGCAGCTGGGCGAGCATGGCGTCGAGGTCGCGCACCCGGAAGTTGATCATCGCCTGCTGGTCGAGAGAGCCGAGGTAGTCGCTGTCGCGCTCGAACGTCGCGAGCACGGTCGGTCCCGCCTCCTGCTGCCAGACCTCGTCGGCACCGTCGGCAGCGACCCCGATGCCGAGGAGGTCGCGGTACCAGGCGCCGAGCGCCGCCGGCCCCGCCGCGCGGAGGAAGTAGCCGCCGATGCCGAGCACGCGCTCCATGGCGCCAGGCTGCCAGGACGCGTCCGGGCAGTCCACCACCCGGATCCGGGTCGTCGATGCCGTACGCCCGGGTGGTCCCGCACAGCGACGGGGCCGGCGTGATCGACGCGGTGGGTCCGGGCGTCGACCCGGGCCGTACGGGTGCGCGCGTCTGGTCCACGGCGCGCAGTCCTACCGCGCGTACGGCACGGCCGCGGAGCTGACGGTGGTCCCGGAGGCGCTCGCCGTCGCCCTGCCCGACGCCGTGTCCGACGAGCTCGGCGCGGGCCTGGGCATCCCGGGGATCACCGCCCACCGCGCGGTCTTCGCGGACGGGTCCGTCCGCGACCGGACCCTGCTCGTGCACGCCCCCGACGGGGTCGACCGGGTGGTCGAGGTGGCCTTCTCCGACGACGTCGACCTCGACGCCGGGCTGCTGCGCCTCGGCGGGGTGCTCGCCGCGTACGCGACCCGCGACGACCGCCCGGCCTTCCCCTTCTGGCCGATGCTCTCCGGCAACGTCACGATCCGCCTGCTCGCCATCGGCTGACCGGCGGCTCGGCACCGTCGCGTTCGGCACCGTCGCGTTCGGCACCGTCGCGTTCGGCAGGGGCGTGCCCGGCCGGGGCGTACCCGGCGGGACCCGCCCCGGCTCTAGGCTCGGCGGGTGCCGTCCGCCTGGATCCTGCCGCTGGTCGCGCTCGGGTTCCTCGCGTTCGGGGTGCTCTTCGTCGTCATCGGGGTCCGCACCCTGCGGTCCGACGGGCTCCGGCGCCGGACGTGGCACGCGACGTCCGGCCAGGTCGTGGCCAGCCGCCTCGACGGCGAGCAGGTGCGCTGCCAGGTCGCCTACCGACGGCCGGACGGCACCGAGGTCCTCTTCTGGAACCGCTACACCTCGACCGTCATGGGCGACCCCGTCGGCCGTGCCGTGCAGGTCCTCGTGAACCCTTCCGACCCGCACGACGCCGTCGTGAGCAGCGGCCTCGTCGGCGGGTCGCTCCTGGGGGCGGTCCTCGTGTCGATCGGCGGCGTCTTCGCCGTCGTCGGAGCGGTGGTGGGCGCGTTCGCGCTGGCCCGCTGAACCCCCGCCGTAGTCGCTTCGCGCTGTCAGCGGCCGGGCGTAGGTTCCGGAGCATGATCCTGGTGACGGGCGCGACGGGGAACGTCGGACGGGAGGTCGTCGAGCAGCTGGCTGCGGCTGGCGAGGACGTCCGGGCCCTGAGCCGGCACCCGGGACGCGCCCGCTGGCCCGACGACGTCGAGGGCGTGACCGGCGACCTGACGCTGCCCCTCCCGCCCGAGGTGCTGGCGGGGGTGGACGCCCTGTTCCTCTTCCCCGAGCCGTCGCACGTCCGCGAGGTGGTGGCCACCGCCGAGGCGGCCGGCGTCCGGCACGTCGTGGTCTTGTCCTCGCTGTCCGCGGCCATGGACGCCGGCGGGGCGATGAGCGTGCTGCAGCGCCGCCACCTCGACGTCGAGGAAGCGGTCGAGGCCTCGTCGATGACCTGGACGCACGTCCGTCCCGGCATGTTCATGACCAACACGCTGGGCTGGGCCGAGGGGATCCGGACCGAGGGCGTCGTCCGCGAGCCCTACCCGGGCGCCACCGCCGCCCCGGTCCACGAGGCCGACATCGCCGCCGTCGCGGTCGCCGCGCTCCTCGACCCCGCCCGGTACGCGGGTCAGGCGTACGCGCTGTCCGGGCCCGAGTCGCTCAGCCAGCTCGACCGGGTCCGGATCCTGACCGACGTCCTGGGCCGTGAGGTCCGCCTCGAGGAGCTGAGCCCCGCGGAGGCCCGCGAGCGGATGCTGACGAACCCCTGGATGGACGAGCACCTGGCCGACTCGCTGCTGGACATCCTGGCCGGCTCGGTCGGCGGCCGCGACGACGAGGTGCTCCCCACCGTCCCCGACGTCCTCGGGCGTGCAGCGCGGTCGTTCGCCGCCTGGGTCGAGGACCACCGGGAAGCGTTCACGGCGGCCTGACCCGGAGGGTTCAGCGCACCAGGCCGGACTGGTAGGCGACCACCACGAGCTGGGCACGGTCACGGGCCCCGAGCTTGGTCATCACCCGGCTGACGTGCGTCCGAGCGGTCGCCGGGCTGACGACGAGGCGGGTGCCGATCTCGTCGTTGCTCAGACCCTCGCCGACCAGGGCCAGCACCTCGCGCTCGCGCTCGGTCAGCTCGCCGAGCCGGCCGTGCGGACGACGAGCGGGGCCGCGCGCCGTGAACGACTCGATGACGCGGCGCGTGACCGACGGCGAGAGCAGCGACTCCCCCGCCGCCGCCAGCCGGACCGCACGCAGCATGTCGGCCGGTTCGGAGTCCTTGACGAGGAAGCCGGTCGCGCCGGCCTGGAGCGCGTCGAAGACGTGCTCGTCGGTCTCGAACGTCGTCAGCACGATCACCCGGACCCCCGCCAGCGCCGGGTCGGCGACGACGCTGCGCAGCGCGGCGATCCCGTCGAGCCGGGGCATCCGGATGTCCATGAGGACCACGTCGGGCCGCTCCCGGCGGACCAGGTCCAGCCCGGCGAGCCCGTCCTCCGCCTCGCCCACCAGCTCGAGGTCGTCCTCGGAGTCGATCAGCGTCCGCAGACCCATCCGGACCAGGGGCTGGTCGTCGACCACGGCGACCCGGATCCGTACCGGCTCGTCGGGAGCGGTCACGACGTCCACGCCGCAGCCTCCGGGGCTGCGACCGCGACGAGCGGCAGGCGCGCGGTGAGCACCAGGCCCCCGCGCTCCCCCGGCCGCATCCTCACGCTGCCGCCCAGCGACGCCGCCCGCTCGCGCATCCCGCGGATGCCGTTGCCCTCGGCGGTCCCGGCCGCCCCCGGGCCGTCGTCGGCGACCTCGACGACCAGCGCGTCGGGCGCGCGCTGCACCCGGACGCTCGCGTGGGCGTCGCCGGCGTGGCGGACGACGTTGGTGAGGGCCTCCTGCACGATGCGGAACGCCGCCGAGTCGACCGCCGCGGGCAGCGGGGTGTCGTCGTCGCCCGTCCGGCTGACGTCGATCCGGCGGCCCGCGGCCCGCAGCGCGCCGACGAGGTCGTCGAGCCGGTCGAGGCCGGCGACGGGTGCACGCGGCTCGCCGGCCGGCTCGCGGAACGTCCCCAGCGTCGTCCGCAGCTCGGCGAGCGCGTCGCGGCTGGAGCGCCGGATCGCCTCCAGCGACGCGGTCACCTCCGCAGGCACGGCCGGGTTCTGAACGTCCGCCCCGCGCTGCTTGTCGAGCACGTGCAGCGCCACCCCGGCCTGCATGCTCACGACCGCCAGGCTGTGCCCGACCACGTCATGCACCTCGCGCGCGATCCGCAGGCGTTCCTCGTACGCCGTCCGGCGCCGGTCCTCCGCCCGTTCGCGCCGCTCGGCCTCGCGGCGTCCGCGGGCCAGCAGGGCGACCAGCGCGGGCAGGACGGCGAGCGCGCCGGCGATCACCAGCTCGGCGTAGAGCACGGGATCGAGCACGCCGAGGTAGGTGTCGCCGTGGTGCGCGGCGAGCACGACCGGCACGAGCAGGGCGAGCAGCCAGACCCAGCGGCGCAGCGGCAGGGTCACCGCCATGGGGTAGACGGTGAGGGCGAGGGCGAGCAGCACCGGTCCGGAGAACGACGTCACCGCGAAGAACCCGCCGACCCCGACCGCCGCCGCGACGAAGGCGGCGCGCGGTCGCCGCCGGCGCAGCGCGACCCCCGCCGCCAGCAGCAGCAGGAAGGGCACGGTCACCCAGGAGACGTCGCTCGACCAGACCGTCGCGTCACCGTGACGACCCGGACCGCCGCGGCCGTACCCCGGCCCGTCCGGGTCCTGGCCGTCGGGTCCTCTCCATGACACGTGCGCACCCATCCAGCAGAACCAGGAGATGCCCAGGCCGAGGGCGGCGTCGAGCAGGAGCAGGCGGCGCGCTCGGCTCACGGTGCTCCTCTCGTCGGTGCGGACGTCTGCGTCCGGGCGCCCCGGTGTCCACCTCCGAACCTAGGCGAGCGGGCGCAGCCGCACATCCGTCCGCGTCCGTACGCGGCGTACGTCCGGAGGCGTACGCGAGGTGTCGCCTCCTGCCCGATGCGCCCGGGCCGTCAGCAGCGCACCGTGGAGCCATGCCACCACACGGTCCCGGTGACCTCACCGCCCAGCACGCCGAGTGGGCCGCCCACGGCCCGCACCTCTTCCCCGTCCTCGGAGGTCTGATGTTCCTGCTGCTCCTGCTCCTCACCCTCGCGGCCGTGGCCTTCCTGCGCCGCGGCGGCCAGCTCGAAGCCCCGCCCTGGGCCCGCCGTCCCGTCACCCCCGAGACGGAGGCGCGCAACATCCTCGCCACCCGCTTCGCGACCGGCGACATCACCAGCGACGAGTTCCTCGAGCGCGCCAGCGTCCTCAACTGGACGCCCGGCGTCGAGCCGCTGCCCGTCCCCCGCACGCGGCGCCGCCGCTGACTGATCGCCCGCGCGGTCGTCGGCCCGGACCCCTTCCCACTAGGGTCGACGCGTGGCGCGGGTGACCCTCAAGACGATCGCGGCCGCGGTCGGCGTCTCGCCGGCCACGGTCTCGAACGCCTACAACCGCCCCGACCAGCTCTCCGCGGAGCTGCGCGAGCGGATCCTCGCCACGGCGGCCGAGCTCGGCTTCACCGGGCCCGACGCCGCCGGGCGGGCGCTGCGGACGGGACGGTCCGGGGCGGTGGGCGTGCTGCTCACCGGCTACCTCTCGTACGCCTTCTCCGACCCGTACGCGGTCGGCCTGCTGGCCGGCCTGAGCTCCGTGGTGGAGCGCACCACCTCGATCGTGCTGCTGCCGCTGTCCTACGACGAGGACGGCGCGCCCGACCTCTCGGTCGTCCGGCAGGCGAACATCGACGCGCTGGCGCTGCTGTCCCTGCCCGCGAACCACCCGGTCGCCCACCTCGCCCGGGCCCGCGGGATCCAGCTGGTCACCACGGACCGCGTCGACGACCCGGACGCCAGCTGGGTCGCGATCGACGACCGGCGTACGGGGACCCTCGTCGGCGAGCACCTCGCCGCGCTCGGTCACACCGAGGTCCTCGTCGTCGCCCCCGTCGAGGACGCGCCGCCCGGTTCGGCGGTGCGCGTGGTCGACCCACCGCGCATCGACTACGTCGACTACGGCTCGCGGCTCTCCGGGCTCTCCGACGCGGTGGGCGGCGGCATCACGCTCGTCACCGCCGGGCAGAACGACTTCGCCTCCGGCCAGCGCGTCGCGCAGTGGCTGCTCGGGCGCGACCGGCTGCCGACCGCCGTCGTCGGCCTCAGCGACGTCCTCGCGCTCGGCGTGCTCGAAGGCCTCGTCGCGGCGGGCGTCGACGTGGGGGGCACGGTCTCGGTCTGCGGCTTCGACGACATCCCGGCCGCTGCGCCGCGGGGGCTCACCACCGTCCGGCAGCCCATCACCGAGCGCGGGCGCGAGATCGGCCGGATGCTGCTCGACCCCGGGCCGCCGCGCCAGGTGCTGATGCCCGTCGAGCTCGTCGTCCGGACGAGCTCGGGCCCGGCCCGAAAGGTCTGAGCCGGACGCTCGTCCCTGGACCCGGACCGCGTTCGGGGCGACGATGGGGACCGGCGGTCGGAAGGATCGTCGACAGCGGAGGAGGGCCTACGAACGCGGTGGTCTCGCTGGCGCGCCAGCTCGTGGTGGTTCGTTCCCGGGTGCTCTGGCACGCGCGCGTCAGCCGCGACCCCTTCGCCCGTCTCCAGCTCGCCGAAGGCCGGCGCGACCCCTACGCGCTCTACGCCGAGGTCCGCGACGCCGGTCCGGTCGTGCCCAGCGCGCTCATCGGCTTCCAGACCGCGAGCCACGCGGTCTGCCGGGAGGTCCTGCGCGACCGCCGTTTCGGGGTGGGCGGGGCCGAGGGCCCGGGGCGCGGGGACGGGCAGATGTCGCTGCTCGAGCTCGACCCGCCCGACCACACGCGGCTCCGTCGGCTCGCCGCGCCCGCCTTCGCCCCTCGGGCGATGTCCGGGTGGCACGACCGGATCGCCGTCCTCGTCCGAGGGCTGCTCGACGCGCTGCCGTCCGACGGGGCGTTCGACCTCGTCGCGGGCCTGGCGTCCCCGCTGCCCATCGCGGTGATCACCGAGCTGCTGGGGGTCCCCGCCGGTCGGAGCTCCGACTTCGCCCGGTACGGCGCGACCATCGGCACCGCGCTGGCGGGGCCGCAGTCCCCTGCGCACGTCGTCCGGCTGATCGAGGCCGACCGTCAGCTGAACCGGGTGCTGACCGAGGTGTTCGAGCACCGGCGACGAGAACCGGGGGCCGACCTCGTCAGCCGGCTGCTCGAGGGCGAGGGCGACCAGCTCCGGGCCGAGGAGCTGCGTCCGCTGTGCATGCTGCTGCTGCTCGCCGGCTTCGAGACAACCGTCAACCTCATCGGCAACACGGTGCTGGCGCTGCTCGACCGTCCAGACCAGTGGCGGGCGGTCGTCGAGGACCCCGGTCTCGCCGCTGCTGCGGTGGAAGAGACGCTCCGCTGGGACGCGCCGGTGCAACGCACCCTGCGCGCGGCCACCACCGACGTCGAGCTGGCCGGCGTCGAGGTGCCCGCCGGTTCCATGATCATCCTCTACCTCGCGGGCGCCAACCGGGACCCTGCCGCCTTCGACGACCCCGACCACTTCGACCTCTTCCGTCGCGACGCCGCCGAGCACCTCGGGTTCGCGGCGGGCGTGCACTACTGCCTCGGTGCTCCGTTGGCGCGCCTCGAGGCCACCGTCGCCGTGCAGGCGCTCGCGGAGCGGTTCCCGCGGCTCCGACGGACCGGCCGGCTCCGGCGCCGCAACGGCACCGTCATCCGTGGTCCCGCCGAGCTCGTCGTGGGCCAGTCGGACGCCTGACGGGCCGGGCAGCCGGCCCGGTCTCCCTCAGCGCTCGTCCTCGGGCCAGGGCGTCGAGAAGGACAGGCGAGCGTCCCGGGTGAGGTCGGCCGTACGGGTCAGCAGCTCCTCGACCGAGGTGGCGCGCAGCAGGCTGAGCCGGTCCAGGTCGCCGACCGGGGTCACGCCGGCGACCTGCCAGCAGCGCGGCACCGGGTCGTCGGTGAGCTCGACGTCGGGCGACCAACCCGTCTCCGCGAACTCCGAGGCCTCGGCGAGGGTGCGGCGGACGAGCTGTTCGGTCTCGTCGAGGAGCGGGGCGAGGGCGTCGTCCCAGACCAGGTCGGGCAGGTCACGCACCTCGGCGCGCGGGTGCGGCGCGTCGTCGAGCCACTCGACGATCTCGAAGCGGCCGCCGCCCTGCGCGGCCAGGCCGAGCATCCCGTCGCCGGCGACGACCTGCTGGATCTCGGCGACGGTGCCGAACCCGAACCGCGCGTCTCCGCCGCCGACCTCGAAGCCGCGCTCGATGAGCACCACCCCGAAGCGGGCCTCCTCGGCCTTCACCAGCTCCGAGAGCATGAGCAGGTAGCGCTCCTCGAACACCCGCAGCTGCAGCGGCATCGCCGGGAGCAGCACCGAGCCGAGCGGGAACATCGCCATCGCGGGCACGTCCCCAGCCTCCCAGGCCGGACGCGTCCCCGGGAAGGCGCGTCCCTCCCCGACCGTCCGTCCGTCCCTGCGCAGCAGCCCCGTCCCTGCGCACCAGCCCCGTCCCGGTGCTTCGGTTTTTCACGTTCACGTGAAAATCCCCCGCTACCCACGGCAGATCTGCCGTGGGTAGCAGGGGTTTCGCGTGGGCAGCGAGCCGCTCAGCCCGACGCGGCCCGATCCGTACGCTCCGAGACCCGGGTCCGGGAACCGGCCCTCAGCCCCAGCCGGGGTCGGCCGGCCCGTCGCCGAGGTCGGGGACGTCGAGGCGCTTCCCGTCGGCGTTCGCGGAGTCCCAGGCCACGACGCCGGGCAGCGTGAACCGGGCCGCACGCCAGGCGTTCACCGGCGGGTGGGTCTTCGTCGTGACGGCCCGGACGAAGTCGTCGGCCAGGAAGTGGTGGCTGCCCTCGTGGCCGTTCGGGGCGCCCTCGTACGCCGCCGGCAGCCGGGTCCGGTCGTGCACCTCGGCCATCCCCGACTCGAAGCTGTGCCGCAGCGCCGGGTCGACGCCCTCCAGCGCGGCCGGGTCGGTGACCACGCCGCCGTGGGTGTAGGTCCGGAACAGCTCGCCGATGTCGGAGATCTCGTCCCGCGTGCTCCACGACGCCCCCGTCGAGGTCTGCTCCATGACCCCGTCGGTGCCGTAGAAGCGGAACCGCGACTCGTGCACGCGGGCCGGGTGCCCGACGCGCCGGAACTCGTTCGTCCGCATCGTCCCGCCGTCGGCGAGCGCGAAGAGGGCCGTCATGTTCGAGAAGGTGTTGCCCCACTGCGACACGTCGGCGTCGAAGACCCCGTCGCCCCGGTCGTCGGGGATCCCGAGGCAGGAGACCGAGGTGGCGTGGGTGGGCAGCGCACCGAGGACGCCGCCGACGGCGTGGGTCGGGTAGAGCATCGGCGGGTACGACGCCGTCGCCTTCCAGCCCTCACCCCCGCTGAACTGGTAGGCGGCGTAGAAGCCGTTGTCCATGTCGTGCACGTAGTCGCCCTCGGCGTAGAAGACGCGCCCGAACGCCCCCGCCGCGTTCTGGGTGCGCGCCCAGACGACGGCCGGGTTGTAGTAGCTGGTCTCGCCCATCATGTAGACCAGACCGGTCTGCTCGACCTTGGCCACGATCGCGCCGATCTCGTCCACCGTCAGGGCCATCGGCACCGCGGAGTAGACGTGCTTGCCGGCGTCCAGCGCCCGCAGCACGAGCTCGGCGTGGGTCCAGCGCTGCGTGAAGACCGCCACCGCGTCGACGTCGGAGGCCAGCAGCGCGTCGACGTCGTCGTACGCGCCGGCGATCCCGTAGCGGGTGACGTGCTCCGCCGCCCGGTCGGGGACCAGGTCGGTCACGTGCACCGCCTCCACGTCGGGGTGGAGCTGCCACAGGGCGATGAAGCTGCCCGCGAACTGGCCCGTGCCGATGACACCGATCTTCACGTCGTCCGTGTCCTTCCGGAGGTGCAGACGGGCGGCCGCGCGGCGCCCGACCCCAATCTAAACGATTAGAACCCGGGCGTCGCTCCCGGCCCGTTCGTCCCTCGAGGGCCTCAGGGACGGACGTTCTCGAGGTCGTCGAGCACGCCCGGGTGGACGGGCTGCCAGCCGAGCGCCGCCCGCGTCCGGGCGCTCGAGGACGGCTGGTCGAGGGCGTAGACCGGCCCGAACGGGCCGAAGTGATCGACCGGGCGCGGCTCGACCGGCAGCCCCAGCCGAGCGCCGATCACGGTGGCGATGTCGAGGACCGTGTCCCCCTCGTCGGCCACCGCGTGCCAGGCCGTCCCCGCGGGGGCGGACTCCAGCACCAGGCGGAACAGCACGGCGGCGTCCACCGCGTGCACGCCGGGCCAGCGCTGGCTCCCGTCGCCGGGGTAGGCGGACACGCCGGTCTTCCGGGCGAGCTCGGTCAGCAGCCCGGCGAACCCGCCCGAACCGCGGTCGTGGACCGTGCGCGGGAGCCGCACGGACGCGGTCCGGACGCCCCGCGAGGCGAGCGCGAGCAGCGCGCCGACGCTCGCGGCGCGACCGCCGACCGGACCCTCGGTCGGCAGCGGGTCGGCCTCGGTGGACAGGCGCCCGGGGATCCACGGCGTGCCGGAGACCGTGACGAACGGTCGGTCGGTGCCGATCAACGCCTGACCGAGGGTGCGGACGGCGGCGGACTCCTCGGCGATCGATCGGGCCAGGGCGTCGGCGGAGCCGTAGTCGCTGCCGAAGGCGAGGCTGACGACCGCCTCGGTGGATGCGGCGCCTTCGCGGAGGGCGTCGAGGTCGGCGAGGCCGCCGCGGAGCACCTCGGCGCCCGCGGCCTCGAGCGCGGCGGCGGAGCGGTCGGTGCGGGCGAGCCCGAGGACGGTGTGGTCGTGGGCGAGGAGCTCGGCGACGACCGGGGACCCGATGGTCCCGGTGCCGCCGGTGACGAAGACGTGCACGGTGGAGCCTCTTCTCGTGACGGGACGGATGTCCCATGACCGTAGCACCGCGATGCGACACCCGTCCCGTCACTAGGATGGCGGCATGGGTCGATGGGAGCCGGGGGCGCGCGAGCGCCTGGTCGTGGCGGCGGTCGACCTCTTCACCGAGCAGGGCTACGACGCCACCACGGTCGCGCAGATCGCGGAGCGCGCCGGGCTCACCCGGAGCACCTTCTTCCGGCACTTCTCCGACAAGCGCGAGCTGCTCGTGGCCGGGCAGGAGACGCTGAGCACGCTGCTGGCCGAGGGCATCGCCGACGCGCCCGCCGACGCCAGCCCGCTGGAGGCTGTGGCGGCGGGCCTCGAGCGCGCCTCGTCGGCCATGGGATCCGCCAACCGCGAGCTCGGCCCACGTATCCGGGCCGCCGTGGCGGCCAGCGCCGAGCTCCAGGAGCGCGACGCCCTGAAGAGCGTCGGGATGGCGGCCGCCATGACGGAGGCGCTCCTCGCCCGCGGCATCCCCGACCCGACCGCGCACCTCGCCGCCGAGCTCGGGGTCCTCGCCTTCAAGCGTGGTTTCGCCCGGTGGTCCGAGGGCGGGCGCGACGACGCCGGCGGGCTCGGGCAGCACGCCCGTGAGGCGCTGCTCGACCTGCGGGCCGCGACCGCAGCGCTGGGCTGACGGGATGACCGAGGAGGCGGACGGCCCGGCACCCGGGCGCCGGGCGACGGCGGCCGAGGTCGCGCGTCTGGCCGGGGTGAGCCCCGCGGTCGTCAGCTACGTGCTCAACGACGGTCCGCGCCCGGTCGCGCCGGCGACCGCCGAGCGGGTGCGCGAGGCGGTGCGCCGGCTCGACTACCGGCCGAACCGGGCGGCCCGGGCGCTGCGCGTGGGCTCGACCGGGATGGTGGCGCTGATCCTGCCGAGCGTGTCGAACCCGTTCTTCGCCGCGTACGCGGAGGCGTTCCAGGCCGCCGCGCACCGCCGCGGGCTGGCCGTGATCGCCGCCGGCTCCGACGGCGTCCTCGAGACCGAGCGGGAGCTGGTCGAGAGCCTGCCCCGCCACGGCGTCGACGGGCTGGTCGTGGTCACCGCGATGCACCCGGGCGACGGCACGGGCATGCCGGACGCGGGCCTGCCGACCGTCGTCGTGAACTCGCCCTTCCCGGTGCCCGGCGTCCGGGCCCTCGGACCCGACGCGACCCAGGGGGCCCGGCTGGCCGTCGAGCACCTCCTCGCCGTCCACGGTCACGCCTCGGTCGCGCTCGTGAGCGGCGAGTCCGGCGGGCAGCGGCCCGGGTCGCGCGAGCTCGGCTGGGGCCAGGCCCACGCGGGCGCCGGCGCCCGACCGGGGCCGGTCGTCCACGTCCCCTTCGACCGCCCCGGCGGTCGTACGGCGGCCACCCGGGTGCTCGCCCTCCCCGACCGGCCTACGGCGGTGTTCGCGAGCTCCGACGCCCAGGCGTTCGGCCTGCTGCACGGGCTCCGCGCGGCGGGCGTCCGGGTGCCCGACGACCTCGCCGTCGTCGGCTTCGACGGCACCGACGATGGCGCGTACGCGGCCCCGCCCCTCACGTCGGCCCGCCAGCCGGTGACCGCCATGGCCGAGGCGGCGCTCGACGCGCTCGAGCACCCGGTGGACGCGGACGGCGGCGCGCACACGCTCTTCGCGCTCGACCTGGTCGTCCGCGAGTCGTGCGGCTGCGCGGGACCCCCGCCACCTAGCCTGCCGCAGTGACCCCCCTCGACCGGTACCGCGGCGACGTCCTCAGCGCGGGCTGGAACGCTCCGCGCAAGCCGGCCAGCGAGCCGACGACCCTCGAGAAGGGGCTCGTCGTCGAGGACGCGACCAGCGGCTTCTGCGGCGCGGTGCTGCGCTGGGAGAACGGGCTGGTGCTGCTCGAGGACCGGCGCGGCAAGGTCCGCAGCTTCGAGGTCGGGCCGGGCTTCCTCCTCGACGGCCGGCCCGTCTCGCTCCAGGTGCCCGTCCGCGCGCCGACGACCCGGGCCCGGCGGACCGCGTCGGGCTCGGTGGCGACACCCGGCGGCGACCGGGCCAAGGTCGCCCTGCCCAGCCGGATCTACGTCGAGGGCCGCCACGACGCCGAGCTCGTCGAACGGATCTGGGGCGACGACCTGCGCCACGTCGGCGTCGTCGTCGAGTTCCTCGGCGGCATCGACGACCTCGCTCGCGTGGTCGAGGAGTTCGCGCCGGGACCGGGCCGGCGGCTCGGCGTGCTCGCCGACCACCTCGTGCCGGGCAGCAAGGAGACCCGCATCGCGCAGGCCGTGGAGCGCGGCCCGTACGGCGCGTACGTCCGGGTGCTCGGCCACCCCTACGTCGACGTCTGGCAGGCGGTGAAGCCGGAGCGCGTCGGGCTCAAGCGCTGGCCGGACGTCCCCCGCGACGTGGAGTGGAAGGCCGGCATCTGCGAGGTGCTCCGGCTGCCCCACGCCGACCAGGCCGACATCGCGCGGGCGTGGCAGGCGATCCTCGGACGGGTGCGGTCGTGGTCGGACCTCGAGCGCCCGCTGCTCACCTGCGTCGAGGAGCTCATCGACTTCGTGACGGCCGACCACGTGCCGACCGACACCTGACCCGGACGCTTGGGACCGGCCCCGTCGGGAGATCTTCCTGGACGAGTCCGACCGGACGGGAGCCGACGACGAAAGTTCTCCACGTCGCCCACCCGGCCCCTGCACCGGTGGCACGCTGACCCGCAGCGGGGCTCACGGCACGAACCCCCGCGCCGTCCCGGGCGACCCTCCCCGCCCGGGACGGCCCTCGGCCCGACCGGCCGGGGGCGACGAGTCCGGCCGGCGGGACGGGTCGCCAGGGGCATACGCACTCTCGCCATCACCCAGAACATCACCGTCGACGGCTCGGTCGAGATGCTCGGCGACTGGTTCGACGCCCAGGGCCAGGGGGACGTCTCCGACCTCGTCACGGAGAACCACCGCCAGGACGCGGCGGCCGACGCGTTCCTGTGCGACCGGCAGACCTTCACCGACCTGCGCGGCTACCGGCGCGACCTGGCCGACGACACGACCGGGGTCAGCGACTACCTGAACGGCGTGCAGAAGTACGTCGTGTCGAGCACCCTCGACGACCCGGGGTGGGACCGGACGACCGTCCTGCGGGGCGACCCCGTCGCCGCGGTCCGCGACCTCAAGGAGCAGCCGGGCCGCGACGTCGTGCTCACCGGCAGCATCTCGCTCGGCCACGCGCTCATCGAGGCCGGGCTCGTCGACGAGTACCGGCTCTTCGTCTACCCGGTCGTCCAGGGCCGCGGCCGGCGGCTGTTCCCGGACGGCCACGCGGTGCCCAGGCTGGAGCTGGTGCGCTCGACGTCCTTCGTCAACGGGATCGCCCTGCTCGTCTACCGCGCCTGACCCGTCTGGCCGGGCGGTCGGGTCGCACCGCGCGGCAGGCGCTCAGCGGTAGCGGTCCTTCGCCGCCAGCTGGTACTTCTGGCTCGCGTCGCGGGCGGCGTACGGGCGGGCGTGCACCTCGACCGGCGTCGCGTCCAGCAGCGCCGCGAGCTGTGGCCCGGTCGTGCCCCAGACCGCGTCGAGCGTCTCCTCCTGGCCCTCCCAGCCCCCGAACACCTCGCCGTCGCCGACCAGGCCGTCGTCGAAGGGCAGGACCGCCAGGTCGACCCACTCCCGTGGGCCGGCGTCGCCGATCCGCGTGCGCGCGAGCACGGCGACGTAGGTGTGGCCGACGTAGAGCACCGGGTCGCCGCCGAACGCCTCCACCGGGGCGCCCTCGCGGTCGGAGGTGTACGAGCCGCCCGCCGCGGTGTCCTACGCCCGAGCCTCCTCGTCCGGCCGCGCCGGGTTGGCCCACAGCTGACCGCGGTTCTGCCAGGTGACGTCGCGCCAACGCGGGCTCTGGGGGTCAGGCCCGGGCTCGACGACGCGGCGGGACTCGCCGACCACCTCGACGACGACGACGCGGTCGCCGTAGGTGACCCAGTCCTCGAGCGTGTCCGTCGGGAACGCCTGGTCCCGAGACGCCGAGCTCGCGGGCTCGGCCAGGGGCCGGACCGACGGCGTCCCCGGCGCGTCGGGCGGCGGAGCCCCGCAGACGCGAGCGAGAGCGCGAGCGCCCCGAGCGTCAGCCAGCGCCTCATCGTCGGAGTCAACCGCGATCGACGACGTCCGGCCAGGGGTGCCGGCGGAACGAGCCCAGATCGAGACCTTGCTCGTGCGGTCCGGTCCCGGCTCAGCCCTGCAGCACCGCGAGCAGCGCACGGACCCGCGCGCTGGCGAACACGTCCTCGAGCAGCACCGGGCGCCCGTCGGGGTCGGTCAGCGGGACGCGCCAGTTCGGGTACTCGTTCGTCGTGCCGGGCTGGTTCTGCGCCCGGCGGTCGCCGACCGCGTCGGTCAGGGCGACGTTCAGCAGCCGGGACGGGGTCAGGGTCAGGTAGCGGTGCAGGGCCGCGACGGTCGCCTCGACGTCGGCCCCGGGCTCGAGGACCCCGTGCGCGCGCAGGTTGTCCAGCCACGCGCCACGCTCGGCCTCGTCGATCGCGAGCTCCTCGGCGTACGGGCGGGTCAGCACGCCGAGCCGTTCGCGCAGCCGGACGTGGTCGCCGGCGAGGTAGGCGGTGGTCGGCGGCAGGTCGTGCGTGGTGACCGAGGCCAGGCAGTACTCGCGCCAGAGCTCGGGCGCGAGCGGGCTGCCGTCGCCCGGCGAAGTCGAACTCGAACCACAGGATCGACGTGCCGAGGATCCCGCGGCTGCGCAGGTCGTCGCGCACCCACGGCTCGACGGTGCCGAGGTCCTCGCCGACGACGAGCGCCTCGGACCGGTGCGCCTCGAGCGCCAGGATGCCGATCATGGCCTCGTGGTCGTAGCGGACGTAGGTCCCTGCCTTCGGCCCGGCACCGGCGGGGATCCACCACAGCCGGAACAGCCCGATGACGTGGTCGACGCGGATGCCGCCCGCGTGCCGCAGGATCGTCGAGACCATCGCCCGGTACGGCGCGTACGCGGTCTCGGCCAGCCGGTCCGGGCGCCACGGGGGCTGGCTCCAGTCCTGGCCGTTCTGGTTGTAGGGGTCCGGGGGCGCGCCGACCGTGATGCCCTGCGCGTACGTGTCCTGCAGGCTCCACGCGTCGGCGCCGCGCGGGTGCACCCCGACCGCGAGGTCGTGCAGGACGCCGAGGCTCATCCCGGCGCGCAGGGCCGCGGCCTGGGTGGCCTCGAGCTGCTCGTCGAGGACCCACTGCAGCCAGCACTGGAGGTCGACCTCGGTGACGTGCTGCTCCGCCCAGGCCAGGACGCCCGCCGAGTCCGGGTGCCGGAGCTCGACCGGCCACTCGGCGAAGTCCGGCCCGTACGCCGTCGCGAGCGCCGACCAGATGGCGAAGTTCCGCAGACCGACGCCCTCCCGCTCGCGGTAGGCGGCGAAGGCAGCCTCACGCCCCGGGGTGC
Source organism: uncultured Actinomycetota bacterium (assembly GCA_963762775.1). Classification (GTDB taxonomy): domain Bacteria; phylum Actinomycetota; class Actinomycetes; order Propionibacteriales; family Propionibacteriaceae; genus Microlunatus. The sequence continues at coordinate 111,551 of CAVXMD010000009.1, read as the reverse complement.
GGGGCACGACGAACAGGGCCTGCAGCGCCGCGCGCTTGGCCGTCCAGGTGGCGTCGCGGTCGATGACGTCGAACCCGGCGAGCTGGTCGTCGAGTCCGTGGCGCAGCCGCGCGATGCCCGCGCGGACGTCGTCGGGAGCGGTCGCGTATTCGGGGATGCGCTCGACGCGGAGGTAGAGCGGGTTCGCGAAGCGGCGCGAGGTGGGCAGGTAGGGCGAGGGTTCGAGGGGCGGGACGGGCTCGCCGGCGTGCAGCGGGTTCACGAGGACGTAGTCGGCGCCGGCGGTCGAGGCCGACCAGACGGACAGGTCCTCGAGGTCGACGAGGTCGCCGACGCCCCAGGACTGGGCCGAGCGGACGCTGTAGAGCTGCGTCGCGATGCCCCACGCGCGGCGCTCGCCGACCTTGGCCGGGAAGCCCAGCCAGGCCGGCGTGACGATCAGGGCCATGGCGGCCTCGTGCGTCGCCCCCGCCGCGTCGGTGCTGCGGGCGCGGAGCGTGTGGTAACCGAGCGGCAGCGCGTCCGGGACCTCGAACGTGGCCTCCCCCACCGGCCCGCCGCCCGGGTAGGGGCCGTCGAGGTCGCGCGGCGGGCTCCAGTTCTCGAGCTGGCGCAGGTGCTCCCAGACGCCGCCCGTCTCGAGGTCGATCCACACCTCGAGCCCGTCGCCGTTCCGGACGTGGACGTCCACGTCCGCGGTCCGGCCCTCGCGGAGCGCCAGGCAGGGCGGCAGCATCCGGGTCCAGGGCTCCTGCTCCCGGGCGGCCAGCGCGGCGACGGCGGCCTCGGTGGTGCTCGCGTCGACGTCGAGCGCGGTGAGCACCGCCTGGACCGTCTCGGTCGCCACGACCACGTGCCGGCCCTGCCAGTCCCAGTAGTCGGTGGCGATGCCGTAGGCGTCGGCCAGGGCCTTCAGAGCGGGGTCGAGGTCGGGCACGCGGCCATGCTCCCAGACCGGGGCGGGCGCCGACGCCGACGCACCTTCGACGGCGACCTTGCCGGTTTTCTGACGCTCATGCTCGGTTTCGGGCCGCTGGAGGATCAGAACGGGCGACGAGGGTCAGAAAACCGTCACGACGGCGAGATACGAACGGTCGGCCGAACCCGTGGGCTCGATCGGGTGAGAATGCGGTGACCCGTCGAGCGGCGGCGGCGAGGCGCGCGGGAGGTGTCGTGGGGCAGGCGGTGAGCCGCGAGAACCTCGGCGCCTGGCTGCTCAAGGGCAACCCGGCGGTCTGGGACGTGCGCCGGTTCCGGGCTGAGGGCCACGACACGGTGACCTCCTGGTCGGTCCGGCCCGGCTACCGCAGCGCTCTGATGCGGACGGGCGACCGGGTGGTGTTCTGGCTATCCGGCCCCGGCACCGGCGGCCTCGTGCGCGGGGTCTGGGGGCTGGGGCACGTGGTCGGCGAGCCCGAGCCGTGGACGGACACCGACCGCGGGTGGTGGCTCGACGACGCCGCTCGCCACGCGCTCCGCGCCCGGGTCGAGGTCCACGTCCCGCTGCTCGCCGAACCCGTCCCCGCGGCCGAGCTCCGCGCCGCCGGGGTCACCGACCTCGAGGTCCAGCGGGTCCCGCAGGGGTCGAACCCCTCCTGGGTCTCCCGCCCCCAGCTCGACGCGCTCGCCGACGTGCTGCCGACCTGGCCCGCGCCGCCCGAGCCGCGCCGCGGCTGAACCCGCTCAGCCGAGCGAACGCGCCTCGCGGTTCGCCGCGCGCGAGCCGAAGAGGTCGCCGGTCCGCAGCCGGGCGCCGGCGAGGTTCTCCAGGGCCGTCCGCAGCCGGGAGGCGTACGCCTGCGGGTCGGCCGCGGCCAGCGGGCGCAGGAGCTCGACGACCCGCTCCGCCGCCGCGCGCGCCTCGCGGCGACCACCGTTCGCGCGGGCCTCGGCCCACGCCGCCTCGGCGAGGGCGAGCCCGTCGGGTTCGGCGGGTGCGGGCGTGGGCGTCGGCTCGGGCTCGGGCGCCGGCCCCGGCTCGGGTGCCGGCTCGGGCTCGGGTGCCGGCTCGGGTGCCGGCTCAGGCTCGGGCGTCGGCTCGGGTGCCGGCTCAGGCTCAGGCTCGACGACAGGCGCCAGGGCGGGCGTGTCGGCCTCGTCGAGCGTCGCGCGCTCGGCGAGGAGGCGGTCGCGCTCGGGTTCTTCGGCGGCGTCGAGCTCGGCCAGCCGGGCGTCGATCTCGGCGCGGCGGTCGGCGCGTTCGGCGCGTGCGCGGGCGTCGACCTCGGCCTGGTGCTCCCGCAGCCGTTCCTCGCGACGACGCTTGCGCTCCGCCTGGTCCGCCTCCTCGGTGGCCCGGCGACGCTCCTCCTCGCGCTGCTGCTCCTCCTGCTCGGCGACGGCACGGGCGGCGGCCGCGGCGCGCGCGGCCTCCTGCTCCTGCGCCTCGCGGGCGAGCCGCTCCTCGGTCTCCCGCCGGGCCCGGTCGGCCCGCTCGGTCTCCTGCCGGCTGGCCTCGGCCCGCTCCTGCTCGAGCCAGGTCGGCGTCGCCGGGGTGCCCGGACCGCCGACCGTGCCGAGCGGGGCGCCGTACGCGTCCGTCGCGTCGAGCGCGGTCCAGGTGGTCGCGCCGGCGCCGCGGCTCACGACCCCGCGGGCCCGGTCGAGCTCGACCGAGCCGGTGGCGGTCGCCTGCGCCTGAGCCGCTGCAGCAGCCTCCTCGAGGCCCTCGGCCCGCAGCGCCCTCGGCGAGCGCGGCCTCGACGACGCTGCGCACGGCCGGTCCGGCCGCCTCGCCGTCGGCGGTGAGCAGGCCGCGCAGCGGACCCGTGGGGGCAGGTCGCCCGCACGCCAGCGACGCCCGCGCGAGCGCCACGGCCGCCAGGAGGCGCGGGCCTGCGGGCACGGCCTTGTCGGCGGCGAGGTCGCCGGCCTCGGTCGCGGCGTCGGACGCCTCCTCCGTACGACCGGCGCGGAGGAGGTCGGCGGCCAGGTCGGTCAGCGCGAGGACCGTGGCCACCCGGAACGTCTCCGTCCGCGCCGCCAGCGCCCGCAGCCGGTCGACGAGCAGCCGACGGCTCGCCAGCGCGAGGTCGAGCTCGCCGACGGCGGCGAGCCGGTCGGCCAGGTCGCGGTAGAGCCCGGGCAGCGGCTCGGCGAGCCGCTCGGCCTGGGCCGGGGCGAGCCGGCCCGGTTCGGCGAGCCGGGCGCCGGCGACGTCCTCGTACGCCTCCTTGGCCGTGTGCAGGAAGCCGAGCGACTGCTCCCCCAGCCCTGCGGCCCACCGGGCGTCGGACGCGGCACGGTCGAGGTCCAGGCCCCCGAACCCGCCCTCCACGGCCTCCACGTCCGGCACCGCGAGGGCGGCGTCGACGCACGCGTTGGCCCGTGCGACGTCCCCGGCGTCGAGGGCCGAGCGCGCGGCGACGACGAGGGCGTGCCGACCCGTGGCGGGCTCGAGCTCGACCCGGGTGCCGGCCTCCGCGACCTGGCGCCGCAGCCCGTCCCAGGAGTCGAGGGTCGCGGCCGCGCCGACGACGAGGCCGACCGCGGCCTGCAGGGCGGCGAGCTGCACGAGCGCGGTGCCGCAGCGGGCCGTGTCGACCGCGCTGCTGTACGGGCCGACGGGCCCGCTGGCCAGCAGCAGGTCGGCGGAACGCTTCACCGCGTCCTGCGCGTCCGCCCCCGCCGCGCCGTACGCGTGCCCGTCGAGCCGGTGCGCGACGAGCGCGTTGAGGGCGTCGACCAGCTCGGGCAGCCGGCTGGCGTCGGTGCTGAGCCAGCCGCGCAGCCGCTGGACCTGCGAGGCGAGCGCCTTGGCCGTGGCGGCGTACGGGTCCTTGGGCTGGGCGGACGTCTTGGCCGGGTTTCCTTGGCGAGCAGGCATCGTCCGCCTAGTCCACCACCGAAGGGCCCGGGTCCGCACGTCGACCGGGCGTCGCGGGGTCGGCTGCGAGGATGCGGACGTGCGCGTGGTCCTGCTGTCCGACACCCACGCGCCGCGGTTCTGGAAGGGCCTGCCGCCGGCCGTGGCCGCGCACCTCGAGGGGGCCGACCTGATCCTGCACGCGGGCGACGTCTGCGTCCCGTCCGTGCTGGACGAGCTCGCGGCCCACGCGCCCGTGCGCGTCGTGCAGGGCAACAACGACGGTCCGGGCGTCGCCGCCTGGGGTGCGACGGAGACGCTCGACCTCGACCTCGACGGGTTCCGCGTCGCGATGGTCCACGACGCCGGGCCGAAGCAGGGCCGGGTGGCGCGCCTGCACCGGCGCTTCGGCGAGGCCGACCTGGTGGTGTTCGGGCACTCGCACATCCCTCTCGACGAGACGCAGACGTTCGGCAACCGGACGGTACGGATCGTCAACCCGGGCTCCCCCACCGACAAGCGCCGTCAGCCGCACCGGACGCTCGGCCTGCTCGACGTCGAGGACGGTCGCGTGCGGCGGTTCACGATCGTCCCTCTCCCCTGACGCAGCCCCGCTCCCCCACCCCTTCTCCGGAAAGTGGTCGGTCCGAGCCCGCACGACGGCGTGTCGCGGGCTCGGACCGACCACCTTCCGGGAACGAGGTGGGGGTGTCAGTCCAGGGCGTAGACGCGACGGGCGTTGTCCCGTCCGACCATCGTCGCGACCCGGACCGCGTCGTCGGCCGACCAGTCCCCCGCCTCGACCCAGCCCCCGAGGACCCGGGCCGTCGCGCGTCGCCACAGCAGCGACCCGAGCAGGTGCAGCTCGGGCGGGCCGGCGGCGTCGGAGGAGTAGAGCACCTTGCCGAACGGCGCGAGCTCGAGCGAGCGGGCGACCACGCCGGTCGACGCGGCGCCGAGGAAGTGCGTGGACAGGCCGACGTCGAGGTGCACCTCGGGGAAGGCCTGCGCGAGGTAGCCGGCCTGGCGCTCGTAGGGGTAGCAGTGCAGCAGCATCACCGGCACGCCGCGCACCTCCGGGCGGCGCAGCAGGTCGGTGAGGAGCAGCGGGTCGGCGGCGGCGAGGTCGAGGTCGTGGTCGCCGAACCCCACGTGCAGCTGCAGCGGCCGACCGGTGCGGAGCGCGGCGTGGATCCCGGCGGCCAGCAGCACCGGGTCCTCGAGCCGCGGCGGACGACCGTCCGCAAGGCTCCCCTGCCAGCGCCGGGCGGCCTCGGCGACGGCGGCCGGCGACGGCGGCGCGAGGTCGACGGCGAAGCCCGTGCGGTAGGCCAGCACCGACTTGAAGCCGACGCTCTGCTCGGCGGCGGAGCGCACCCGCGCCTCGAACGCCTCGGCCCAGTCCTTCGGGTCGTCGAGGGTGCCGACGAGCTGCTCGGCCAGGGTCTCCAGCCGGGTGATCGTCCGGACCGTCCCGCCGGCCAGCTCGCCGAACCCTGCCGGGTCCACGAGACCGCCCGTCCAGCCCGTGTCAACCAGCCAGTCGCCGGTCCCGGCCGCGCCGAGCAGGCGGCGGGCGACCTCGGTGTCGCCGAGCTCGGACCGGCGGGCGGTGTAAGCGACGGGGTCGGCGTGGGCGGGCAGGTCCAGCAGCGGCGCGCACCAGCGCCGCACGGCGAACCCGAGCTGGCTGTCCCAGGCGCTCGCCGGGTCGCCGAGCGGGTCGGGGTCGGCCTCGTTCAGGGCGTTCGCGAGCCGGACGGCGTCGCCGATGCCCGACCACGTCGTGTGGACGTGGTGGTCGACCAGGCTCAGCCGGTCGAGGTGCTCGGCCAGCCGGTCGGCGGCCTTCAGGCCGACCACACCAGCCGGAGCCTCGCGGCGACCTCGGCGAGGTCGACGTCGGCGAACGTCTGCTGCTCGAGCCGCCGCACCGCCACGGTCGCGTCGACGACCGGGTCGCCGAGGAGCCGGCGGGCGAGGGCGGAACGGTCGAGCGCGTCGACCACCACGGCCGGGTCCGACGGGAGGACCTCGAGGCCGGCGGCGGCCCGGTCCGCCTCGGCGACCGTGCTCGGGTCTGTCGCGACCTCGGCCGGCAGCGCGGCCCCGCGCTCGATCCCGTCCAGCGCGAGGGCGAGCAGCGCGGCGGAAGCCAGGTAGACGCAGGCGGACGGGTCGACGACCTTGACCTCGACGTTCGAGCCGTACGGGTTCCCCGGCCCGCCGACCACGAACCGGACGGCGGCCTCGCGGTTCTCGGTCCCCCAGCAGCGGAACGCGCCGGACCAGCCTCCGGGCGCGAGCCGGGTGCCGGACAGCACCGAACCGCCGAGGAACGCCTGGACGTCGGCGAGGCCCTCCACCAGGCCGCCGACGAGCGCGGCCCCCTCACGGGTGAGCCCGTGCGGACCGTCGCCGCCGGAGAGGAGCGGGACGCCGCCGCGGCTGAGCGACAGGTGCTGGTGGGCGCCGCTGCCGACCGAGCCGGGGAACGGTGCGGGTGAGAAGGAGGCGCGCACGCCGTGGCGCCGGGCCACCTGACCGATGACGACGCGGGCGAGGACGGCCCGGTCGGCGGCCTCGACCGGGCCCGCCGGCGGCAGGGACAGCTCCAGCTGCTGGCGGCCGTACTCGGCGTGCACCTGCTCGAGCGGGAGGCGGGCGGCCTGGCACGAGACCACGAGGTCGTCGACGAACGCGGCGTGGTCGAGCAGACCCGTCACGCCGTACGGCACCCAGGACCCGCCCTCGAGGGGCGAGCCGTCCGGTTGCACGAGGACGAGCTCGAGCTCGTGCCCGACACGGGCCTGCAGGCCGGCGGCGGCGAGCCGCGCCTCGACCGTGCGGAGCGTGGTCCGCGGGCAGGTCGCGACCTCCGCGCCGTCCTGCGTGACGATGTCGGTCGGCGCCCAGGCCAGGTCGCCGTCGAGCACCACGAGGGCGTCCGGGTCGATCCGCAGCCGGCGGTCGCCGACGGCGCTGACGGTCTTCGTGAAGGCGATGCCGCCGTCGACGGTGAAGACGTCCCAGACGGGCGCGGACCCCATCCCGGACGCCACGAACGCGTCCGCCCGGTCGACCGGGACCGCCTTGGCGAGCACGAGGCCGGAGGCGTTGACCATGGTGCCGACGACGAGCCGTACGCCCCGGCCCCGCAGTCGGCCGACCACCGACGGCTCAGCCACGGGCACCCCCGGCCGCGGCGGCCGGTGCCGTCACGGACGCGTCCACGTCGGTCTGGCCGGCGGCGAGCTGGCCGCAGGCGCCGTCGATCTCGCGACCGCGGGTGTCGCGCACGGTCACGGGCACGCCACGGGCCTGGAGCACGCGGACGAACTCGTCCTCGTCGCGGCGCCGGGAGGCGGTCCAGCGCGAGCCCGGCGTGGGGTTCAGCGGGATGAGGTTCACGTGCACCCAGCCCCACGTACCGCGGCGGCGCAGCACCTTGGCGAGCTGCTCGGCCCGCCGGGGCTGGTCGTTCACGTCGCGGATGAGGATGTACTCGATCGAGACGCGGCGCTTGGTCGTGCGCGCGTACTCCCACGCCGCGTCGACCACCTCGTCGACGTTCCAGCGGGTGTTGACCGGGACGAGCTCGTCGCGCAGCTCGTCGTCGGGCGCGTGCAGCGAGAGGGCCAGCGTGACCGGCATGCCCTCGGTCGCGAGCTGGGTGATCCGCGGGACGAGGCCCACGGTGGAGACGGTGATCCCGCGCGCGCTCATGCCCAGCCCGTCGGGGGCGGGCGTGGTCAGCTGCCGCAGCGCGCCGACGACGGCCTTGTAGTTGGCCAACGGCTCGCCCATGCCCATGAACACGACGTTGCTGACCCGTGGCGCGGCACCCGACCGGGTCGAGTCCAGCTTTCCGTGGGCGAGGCGGCGCGCGCCGTCGACGACCTGCTCGACGATCTCGGCGGCGCTCATGTTGCGCTGCAGCCCGCCCTGACCGGTCGCGCAGAAGGGGCAGGCCATGCCGCAGCCCGCCTGGCTCGAGACGCACATCGTCACGCGGTCGGGATAGCGCATCAGCACGCTCTCGACGAGCGCGCCGTCGTGCAGCTTCCACAGCGACTTGACGGTGTCGCCGTCGTCGCAGGTGAGCTCGCGGACCGGGTTCAGCAGGCGGGGCAGGAACGTCGTCGCCAGCTCGCCGCGCACGCCGACCGGCAGGTCGGTCCAGGTGTCGGGGTCGTCGCGGAGGCCCTCGAAGTAGTGCGCCGACAGCTGCCGGGCGCGGTACGCGCGGTGGCCGACCGCCTCCATGGCGCTGCGGCGCTGCGTGGGGTCGAGGTCGGCCCAGTGCACCGGCGGCTTGCCGCGGCGCGGAGCCGTGAAGACGAGCGGCAGGGTGGAGCGGTCGGGCGGCTGGACGTACGGGGGGATCACCGTCACGTCCGCCGCAGCGGCCTCGGTCGGGGGCAGGCCGGGATCTCCTGCTGCGTCCACGTCAGCCTCCGGGGATGAGGATGTACATGATGAGCCAGGCTACCGGGGCCGCCACGAGGAGGCTGTCGAGACGATCCATGACCCCGCCGTGCCCGGGCAGGAACGAGCTCATGTCCTTGATCCCGAGGTCGCGCTTGATCATCGACTCGATCAGGTCGCCGCAGGTGCCGACGCCGACCAGCACGACCCCGAGGAGGACACCGATCCAGACCGGCACGTGCAGTCCGAGCACCGCCATGCAGATACCCGCGACGATCCCGAAGACGAGAGAGCCGGCGAGGCCCTCCCACGACTTCTTCGGACTGATCTTCGGCGCCATCGGGTGCTTGCCCATCAAGACGCCGAAGACGTAGCCGCCGGTGTCGCTCGCGACCACGACGAGGATGAACGTGACGAGGCGGGCGCCACCGTTCTCGCCGGCGAGCATGAGCGCGGTGAACGAGCCGAGCAGCGGGACGTAGCAGATGATGAACAGGCTCGCCGCGGCGTCGCGGACGTAGCCGTGCGCTCCCCCGGGCATCCGCCAGACGAGCGCGGCGAGCACCGTCAGGGCGAGCGCGCCGAGCAGCACGCTCGTGGTGGAGAAGACGACCGGCCGCTGGATGCCGGCGAGGTAGGAGCCGATCGCGATCGCGACGGTCCCGACCATGATCGGGACGATCGCGGCGTTCATGCCCTGCCGCTTGAGGGCGGCGTGCAGCTCGCGCGAGCCGAGCACCAGCGCGACGGCGACGAGCAGGACGAAGGCGGGCTTGAAGAAGACCAGGCTCAAGACGACGAAGGCGCCCAGCCCGACGCCGATCCCGATGGCCTTGGGCAGGTCGCGACCCGCCCGGCCCGGGGACGGGGCGGGCGGCGGCGCGGCGGCCGGGGCGGGGTCAGCGGTCACGGGCCGAGGGGTCGGGTCGCTCAGACGTCGAGCAGCTCGGCTTCCTTGTGCTTGAGGACGTCGTCGACCTGGTCGACGTACTTCTTCGTGGAGGCGTCCAGCTGCTTCTCGGCACGGTTCACCTCGTCCTCGCCGGCCTCCTTGTCCTTGACCATCTTGTCGAGGGCGTCCTTGGCCGTGCGACGCGTGCCGCGGATGGAGATCCGGGCGTCCTCGGCCTTGGTCCGGGCCAGCTTGATGTACTCCTTGCGCCGCTGCTCGGTGAGCTCGGGAAGCACCAGCCGGATCGAGTTGCCGTCGTTCGACGGGTTGACGCCGAGGTCGGACTCTCGGATCGCCTTCTCGATCGCCGGCAACGAGCCGCGGTCGTACGGGGTCACGAGGACCATCCGGGCCTCGGGCACCTGAAAGCTCGCCAGCTGCTGGAGCGGGGTGTAGGCGCCGTAGTACTCGGCGTTGATCTTGGCGAACATGGCGGGGTGCGCCCGACCCGTACGGATGGCGGCGAACTCCTCCTTGGCGTACTCGACCGCCAGCTCCATGCTGTCGTCGGCGTCGGAGAGGATGTCAGCGGCGGTCACGGGGCGGCTCCTTGGTGCGTGCGGGTGGTGCGGCGGCCGGGACCTGACGTCTCGGCCGGCCAGTCCGGAGGTCTGCGGGGTCGGGCCCTCAGGCGTGGACCGTCGTGCCGATCTTCTCACCCGACACCACGGCGACGATGCTGCCGGGGTTGTCGAGGCCGAAGAAGACCATGGCCAGCTTGTAGTCGCGGGCCATGCTGACCGCGGTCGCGTCGGCGACCTTGAGGTCCTTGGCGAGGTACTCGTCGTAGGTGAGCTCGTCGTACTTCACCGCGCTCGGGTCGCGGTGCGGGTCGGCGGAGTAGACGCCGTCGACGCCCTGCTTGCCCATCAGGAGGACGTCGGCGCCGACCTCGAGCGCGCGCTGCGCAGCGACGGTGTCGGTGGAGAAGTACGGCATCCCGGAGCCGGCGCCGAAGATGACGACGCGGCCCTTCTCGAGGTGCCGCTCCGCGCGGCGGGGGATGTAGGGCTCGGCGATCTGACCCATGGTGATCGCGGTCTGCACGCGGGTCTGGACGCCCTCCTTCTCGAGGAAGTCCTGCAGCGCCAGGCAGTTCATGACGGTGCCGAGCATGCCCATGTAGTCGGCGCGGTCGCGGTCCATGCCACCCTGCTGCAGCTCGGCGCCACGGAAGAAGTTCCCGCCGCCGACCACCACCGCCACCTGGGTGCCGGCTCGGGCGACCTGGGCGATCTGGGCGGCGAGCCCGGAGACGACGACCGGGTCGACCCCGACCTGCCCGCCTCCGAACACCTCGCCCGACAGCTTCAGCATCACGCGTGCGTACGGCCCGGTCATCTGCGCTCTCCCTCGGTGCTGCTCACGTGCTGCTCGTCGCGTGCTGGTCCTGCTGCGGACGTGCCCCGGACCCCTGCCGGGGTCCGGGGCACGTCGCGGGTGCTGCTCAGGAGCCGGAGGCCTCGAAGCGGACGAACCGCTTGACCGTGACGCCGGCGGCCTGGAGCTGCTTGGCGACCGAGGTCTTGTTGTCGGTCACCGAGGGCTGGTCGAGCAGGGCGACGTCCTTGAAGTAGGCGTTCACCCGGCCCTCGACGATCTTGGACAGCGCCTGCTCGGGCTTGCCCTCCTCCTTGGCCTGGGCCTCGGCGATGCGCCGCTCGTTCTCGACGAGGTCGGCGGGCACCTCGTCCCGGCTCAGGTAGGTCGGACGCATGGCCGCGATCTGCATCGCGACCGCACGGGCGGCGGTCTCGTCGGCACCGTCGTACTCGACGAGCACGCCCACCTGCGGCGGCAGGTCGGAGGCGCGGCGGTGCAGGTAGACGACGGTCCTGCCGTCGAAGTACGCCGCGTTGCTGACCTCGAGCTTCTCGCCGATCTTGACCGCGAGCGCCTGGACGGCGTCCGCGACGGTCTCGCCGGTCGGCAGCGCCGCGGCGTTGGCCGCCTCGACGCCGCTGGCCTGGTTGGCCGCCACGGCCTTGACCGCGGTCGCCGCCAGGTCCTGGAACTCCTGGTTCTTGGCCACGAAGTCCGTCTCGGCCCCGAGCTGGAGCAGGGCGCCGTCCTCGTAGGCCACCAGGCCGTTGGTCGCGGAGCGCTCGGCGCCCCGCTTGGCCGCCTTGGCCTGGCCGTTGACCCGCAGGATCTCGACGGCGTTGTCGTAGTCGCCGTCGGCCTCGGTCAGAGCCTTCTTGCAGTCCATCATCCCGGCGCCCGTGGCGTCGCGGAGCTTCTTCACGTCAGCGGCGGAGATCGCCATCGTCTCGTCTGTCCTCGTCTGTCGTCGTGGCCCGGACGGGGCCGGTTCAGTGCTGCTGGGTCAGGGTGTGCGTGGACCCGGTGGCGGGGTCGAAGGAGTTCTCGGGGTCGGTGACCTCGGACTGCTGCTCGACGTCGACCTGGGCGTCGGCCTGCGCCTCGGCCTCGACGGCCGCGGGCTCGGCCTGCTCGTCACCGGGCACCGGGGCGGCGTCGGCGGCGGGCTGGGCGTCCGGGGTGGCCTCGGCCGGCTCCTGCGACGCGCCGAGGAGCTCGCGCTCCCAGTCGGGCATGGGCTCGACCTCGGCCTCGTCACCGGTGACGGCGCCACCGGAGCGGGAGACCAGGCCCTCGGCCACCGCGTCGGCCAGCACCCGGGTGAGCAGCGAGACGGAGCGGATCGCGTCGTCGTTGCCCGGGATGGCGAAGTCGACCTCGTCGGGGTCGCAGTTGGTGTCGAGGATGCCGATCACCGGGATGCGCAGCTTGCGCGCCTCGTCGACGGCGAGGTGCTCCTTCTTGGTGTCGACGATCCAGACGGCCTGCGGGGTCTTGCCCATGTCGCGGATGCCGCCGAGGGTCTTCTCGAGCTTGTCCTTCTCGCGGCGCAGCCCGAGGAGCTCCTTCTTCGTCAGGCCGGAGGCCGCGACGTCGTCGAAGTCCATGACCTCGAGCTCCTTGAGGCGCTGGATGCGCTTCACGATGGTGCCGAAGTTGGTGAGCATGCCGCCGAGCCAGCGGTGGTTGACGTAGGGCATCCCGACGCGGGTCGCCTGCTCGGCGATGGTCTCCTGGGCCTGCTTCTTGGTGCCGATGAAGAGCACCTGGCCACCGCGGCCGACGGTGTCCTTGACGAACGCGTACGCGCTGTCGATGTAGGTCAGCGACTGCTGCAGGTCGATGATGTAGATGCCGTTGCGCTCGGTGAAGATGAAGCGCTTCATCTTGGGGTTCCAACGACGGGTCTGGTGCCCGAAGTGGACGCCGCTCTCGAGCAGCTGGCGGGTGGTGACGACGGCCATGGCCGTTTCCTCTCTTTGTCGGCGCGCGCAGACGCCGACGTACGGTTTGCCGAGCGTCGAGCCGTTCGACGCTCCCTGGTGCCCGCGCGGACGCCTGCCCGGCGCGAGGCCGGGACCGTGGCGCCGCCCGGTCACGAGGTGACCGGAGGGTGGGCACGCGAAGTCAGGCCCTGGTGGGCCCGCTGGGCTCAGACTACCCGTCCTGTTCTACCCCTGCGAATCCGCGACCGCCCTCTCGTCCACAGGTCCCGACCGGCTCGCGGGAGTTGTCCACAGGTCGCGGTGCCGGGCGGCACGGGAGCGGTTCCGGTCAGCATGATCCCGGCGTGGGAGACACGACAAGACGCCTCGGTCGACGACTGCTCGCGCTGCTGCTGGCGGCGGTGCTGGGCGCGCTGCTCGCGGGGACGAGCCCGCCGCTCGCCTCGGCGGACCCCGGCGGGGACGGGGTCGGTTCCGAGCAGTCGGCCACCACGACGGGCGGCTGGCCGCTCGACGGCACGCCCACGGTCGAGGAGGGGTTCGACCCGCCCGACGAGCCCTGGGGCGCGGGGCACCGGGGCGTCGACCTCGGGGCACGTCCCGGCCAGCGCGTGCTGGCGCCGGCGGACGGCACGGTCGTGTTCGTCGGCCGGGTCGGGGGCAAGCCCGTGGTCGTGATCGACCACGGCGGGATGCGTTCGACGTTCGAGCCCGTCGAGGCGTCGGTGCGGGTCGGGCAGCGCGTGCGGCAGGGCGAGGTCGTCGGCCGGGTCGGTCACGAGGCGCACTGCCGGGACCGCTGCCTGCACTGGGGACTGAAGCGCGGGAAGACCTACCTCGACCCGCTCGTGCTGATCGGCCGGTCCGGGTCGGCCGGGACGGCCGGCACGCTGCGCCTGGTCGCGTCCTCTCAGCGCACCCGGGTCGTCGCCGAGGCACTCGCCCGGGCGGCGGCGCGCAAGGCGGCGGAGGCCGCGGCGAGCGCGGCGGTGGGCCCGGCCGGAGGCGCCGCGGTCGGGTTCGTGGGTGCGACCGGGCCCGCGGGCGGCCACGGCTTCCTGCGTCCCGTCCCCGGGGCGGTCACGTCGCCCTTCGGGCGCCGGTTCCACCCGGTGCTGCACGTCTGGAAGCTCCACGACGGCACCGACCTCGGCGCCGCCTGCGGGACGCCGATCCGGGCGGCGTACGCGGGTCGGGTGGCGCGGCGGGTGACCAGCGTCGGGTACGGCAACCGGCTGTTCCTGGACCACGGGGAGGTCGACGGGCGTCGCGTCGAGACCGCGTACAACCACGCCCAGCGCTACGTCGTCGGCGTCGGCGCCCACGTGCGCCGGGGCCAGGTGATCGGCTACGTCGGGCAGACCGGCTTCGCGACGGGCTGCCACCTCCACCTGATGGTCTGGCTCGACGGCCGGATGGTCGACCCGCTGACGTGGTTCTGAGTGGCGTGGTCCTGAGCGGCGTGGTCCTGAGCGGCGTGGTCCTGAGCGGCGTGGTCCTGAGCGGCGCGGTGCAGCCCGACGGCCCAGCTCCGCGGAGGGCCGAGCGGGTGCGAGGCTCGAGCGATGACGGAGGTCGGAGACCCGGCGTGGTTCGCGGTGCGGTGCGTCTTCAGGAGCGGTTGGTCGAGCGGGACCTCGCTCCCGGTCTACGAGGAACGCGTCACCGTGTGGCGAGCCACCTCGGTCGAGGAGGCTGTGGAGCGCGCCGAGACCGAGGCCGAGGCGTACGCGGCGACGATCGAGGAGGCGCCCGACACCTACCTCGGGCTGGCGCAGGCCTACCGTCTCGACGACCAGCCGTCCGACGGGTCGGAGGTGTTCTCGCTGCTGCGGGAGAGCGACCTGGAGCCCGAGGACTACCTGAACGCGTTCTTCGACACGGGAGCCGAGCGCACCCGGGAGCTCTGAGCGCCGCGCCGGTCAGCTCCTCGGGGTGACTGCGCGCTCCCGCACCTCGGCCCCGGCGTGTCGCGTGCGGAAGTGCGCACTCGACGAGCGGCGGCGTGTCAGGCGCGGGGGTGTGCCTGCAGGTAGGCGGAACGGAGTCGCTCGTTGCTGACGTGGGTGTAGATCTGCGTCGTCGCGAGCGAGGCGTGGCCGAGCATCTCCTGGACGCTGCGCAGGTCGGCTCCGCCCTCGAGCAGGTGGGTGGCCATCGCGTGGCGCAGGCCGTGCGGCCCGAGGTCGGGGGCACCGTCGACCATCCGCAGGGCGCGATGGACGATCCGGCGCACCACGCGGGGGTCGAGCCGGCCGCCGCGCTCCCCCACGAAGAGGGCGTCGCCGGAGGCGGGACCGACCAGCAGCGGGCGACCGCGGGCGACCCAGACGTCCACCGCGTCGAGGGCGGGGCGGCCGACGGGGACGGACCGTTCCTTGGCGCCCTTGCCGAGCACGCGCAGCACGCGCCGGTCGCGGTCGACGTCGCCGAGGTCCAGCCCGCAGAGCTCGGCGACCCGGACGCCGGTCGCGTAGAGCACCTCGAGCAGCGCGACGTCGCGCAGCCCGATCGGACCACCGTCCTCGGCGGCGACCGCGATCGCGTCGCTCAGCAGCTGGGCCGCCTCCGCCTGGCTGACGGTCGCGGGCAGGCGGCGGTGCGGCCGGGGCGACCGCAGCGCGGCGGACGGGTCGCTGCCCGTCCGACCCGTCCGCTCGGCCCAACGGAAGAAGCCGTGGACGGCGGCCGAGCGGCGCTGGAGCGTCGTGCGGGCGCGCCCGTCGGCCTGCTGGGCCGCGAGCCAGGCCCGGAGGTCGCGGAGGTCCACGGCGGCGAGGTCGTCCACCCCCCGGTCGGCGAGGTGCACCAGCAGGCCGCGCAGGTCGGTCCGGTAGGCCCGGAGCGTGTGCGCGGACAGCCCGCGGCGCAGGCGCAGGTCGCGGAGGTAGTCCTCCAGCGGGCCGACGAGGGCGGCGGGCAGGTCGGGCGGGTCGGCGACGGCCGGGCCGGGGCTGGCGGGGTCGACGTCCATCCCGTCACTGTGGGCGCGAGGGCTCGCGTGGACAAGACGCCACCCCGTACGGCGGCTCGCGGGGTGGACGCGCGCTGGGCCGGTGGCGATAACCTGCCCGCCGTGGACGACGACCTCACGACCGGCGGACAGGTGCTGCCGATCACCCGCTGGGGCAACCCGGTGATGCACGCCCGGTGCCGACCCGTCGAGCAGTTCGACGACGAGCTCCGAGAGCTCGTCCGGGACATGTTCGCGACGATGGAGGCCGCCTCCGGCGTGGGCCTGGCCGCCAACCAGGTCGGGCGGGACCTCGCGCTGTTCGTCTACGACTGCCCCGACGAGTCCGAGGTGCGCCGCGTCGGCGTGATGTGCAACCCGGTCGTCGAGCTGCCCGAGGGCCGCACCCGCAACCTCGACGCCTCCGACGAGGGCTGCCTGTCCTACCCGGGCGCCTACGAGGAGCTGGCGCGCCCCGACCTCGCGACGTGCCGCGGCCAGGACGCGTACGGGTCGCCCGTCGAGGTGCAGGGCGACGGCGTGCTGGCCCGCTGCCTGCAGCACGAGACCGACCACCTCAACGGGATCGTCTTCGGCGACCGGCTGTCCGGCCGCGCGCGCAAGAAGCTGCGCCAGCAGCACGACGACCTGGCCGGCCGCTACCCCGACGACTGGCCCGTCTCGCCCCGGACCGGGCCCGCGCCCGACGCCGAGCTCGACGAGGACGACGCCGAGCTCTGAGCCCTCAGGGAGCGAGCGCGTAGCAGGCGACGGCCGCAGCGGCGGCCACGTTCAGCGAGTCGATGCCGGCCCGCATGGGGATCCGGGCCCGGAGCGTCGCCGACGACGACCAGTGCCCGCTGAGCCCGGCGCCCTCGGTACCGAGCAGCACCGCGACCCGTTCGTCGGCGGCCAGCCCGTGCGCCACCTGGTCGAGGTCGACCGCGTCGTCGGCCAGCGTGAGGGCGACCGTGGTGAGACCGGCGTCGCGCAGCAGCCCCGGCGCCTCGCGCCAGCTCGGCAGCCGGGTCCACGGCAGCGCGAACACCGCCCCCATGCTCACCTTGACGGCCCTCCGGTAGAGCGGGTCGGCACAGCGTGGCGAGAGCAGCGCGCCGTCCCAGCCCAGGCCGGCGGCGCTGCGCAGGATCGCCCCGACGTTCGCGTGGTCGACGACGTCCTCCAGCACCACCAGCCGCCGGAACCCCAGCAGCTCGCCCACCGGCGGCAGGTCGTCGCGGTGCAGCGAGGCGAGGGCGCCGCGGTGCACGTGGAAGCCGGTGACCTGCTCGGCCACGGCCTCGTCGACGACGTAGACGTCGACGCCCGGCCAGCGCGCGAGCACGTCCTCCAGCCCGGCCAGCCAGCGCGGCGCGAGCAGGAACGACCGCGGCCGGTGACCGGCCTCGACCGCCCGGCGGATGACCTTCTCCCCCTCGGCGATGAAGAGGCCCTGCTCGGACTCGAGGCTGCGCCGCAGCGAGGACTCGCGCAGCCGGACGTAGTCACCCAGGCGCGGGTCGTCCGGGCTCGCCACGTCCACCCGCACGGGTCCATCCTGCCCGGCGCCGCGGAGGTCGGCGTCCCTAGGCTGACGGTGTGCCCGCTCCCACCGTCGGAACCCTCCCCTGGCAGCCCGCCCTCGAGCGTCTCGACCTGCTGGCCGTGCCGACCGCCGACGCGCTGCGGAGCGCGGACGTCGCCTGGGCCGCGGACTGCTGGGTCGCACCGATCGACGAGGACCTGGCCGACACGGTGGCCTTCTGCGAGGCGTACGGGGTGGCGCTCGAGCAGTCGGCGAACTGCGTCGTCGTGAGCGGGCGCCGCGCCGAGACCACCACCCTCGCCGCGTGCCTCGTGCTGGCGACCGACCGGGCCGACGTGAACAAGGCCGTACGCCACCAGCTGGGGGTCCGCAAGATCTCCTTCGCGCCGATGGCCGAGGCCACGGAACGCTCCCGGATGGCGTACGGCGGCATCACCCCCGTCGGGCTGCCGTCGGAGTGGCCGGTGCTGGTCGACGACGCCGTCGTGGCGCAGCCGTGGGTCGTGGTCGGCAGCGGCACGCGCGGGAGCAAGCTGCTCCTCCCCGGCGTACGCCTCGCCGAGCTCCCCGGCGCGCACGTGATGCTGCTGCGCCAGGTCGGCTGAGGGCCGGCGCTGGCTCACGGGCCCGGCTCAGCGCAGCAGGTTGACGATCGCGGCGACGCCGACCGCGACGATGACGACGCGGTAGACGGTCGACGGGAGCCGACGTCCCACCCGGGCCCCGAGCTGCGCGCCGAGCACGGCTCCGACGGCGATGACCACGGCGACGGGCCAGTTCACGTGGCTGACCAGGATGAAGACGATCCCGGCGACGCCGTTGACCAGCATGGCCAGGACGTTCTTGAGGGCGTTGATCCGGGGCAGCGGCTCGTCGAGCCCGATGCCGAGCAGGCCGAGCAGCAGCACGCCCTGGGCGGCGCCGAAGTAGCCGCCGTAGACGCCCGTGCCCAGGACCCCGGCGCCGAGCCAGACCGGTCCGCCCGGCGGTCCCCCGACCGGCGTTCCGGCCCGTTCCCGCCGGGCGGCGACCTGGCGGGACAGCACCGGCTGGAGCAGCACCAGCAGGCAGCCGAGCCCGATGAGCACCGGCACGATCGCGGCGAACGCCTCGGCCGGGAGCCGCAGCAGCAGCACCGCCCCGACGATGCCACCGACGAGGGCGAGCGGGCCGAGCCGCAGGATCCGGCTCCGCTGCCCCGTGAGCTCGGGGCGCATGGCCCACGCGCCGGCGAACGACCCCGGCGCGAGCCCGATGGTGTTGGAGACGTTCGCCACCACCGGGGGCACGCCGAGGGCGAGCAGGACCGGGAAGGTGATGAGCGTCCCGGAGCCGACCACCGTGTTGATGAAGCCCGCCCAGATGCCGGCGAGCCCGATCAGCAGGAGGTCGGTCGGGCTCACCGCTGCACGTCAGCGGCTTCCCCCAGCGTCTCCGGCTCCGTGGACGCCGCCGTGCTGTCCGCCGCGGACTGCTCCGTGGGGACCGGCGCGTTCTCGCGCCCGTCCGTGACCGCCGGGGTCTGGTTGCCGTTGCCGTTGCCGTTGTTGTCTGTCGCGTGCGGCCGCGCGCCCGGGCGCTCGAGCTCCTGCGCGGCGGCGATCGCCTCGGCGACCGTCTTGCGCGAGGCCTCCTCGTCCGCGCGGGACTGCTGTTCGATCTCGGCCTGGACGTCGATCTTCGGCGGAGCGGTGAAGGTGCCGCTGGCGGCCGGGATGCCGGTACCCGGCGCACCGGCGCTGCCCCCGCTCATGGCCTGGTTCACGACGCCGCCGAGACCCTTGAGGGCGTCGTTCAGCTCGCTCGGGACGATCCACATCTTGTTGGCGTCGCCCTTGGCCAGCTGCGGCAGCATCTGCAGGTACTGGTAGGACAGCAGCGCCTGGTCGGGCTGCCCGGCGTGGATCGCGTTGAACACGGTCCCGATCGCCTGCGCCTCGCCCTCGGCCCGCAGCATCTGGGCCTGACGGTCGGCCTGGGCCCGGAGCACGGCGGCCTCGCGGTCGCCCTGCGCCCGCAGGATCGCGGACTCCTTCTCACCGCCGGCGGAGAGGATGTTGGACTGGCGCTGGCCCTCGGCGATGAGGATCGCGGCGCGCTTGTCGCGCTCGGCGCGCGCACCCTTCTCCATGGCGTCGCGGATCGTGGGCGGCGGCTCGATCGCCCGCAGCTCGACGCGGTTGACCTTGATCCCCCACTTGCCGGTCGCCTCGTCGAGGACGACGCGCAGCTTCTGGTTGATCTCCTCGCGGCTGGTCAGCGTCTGCTCGAGGTCGAGCCCGCCGATGATGTTGCGCAGCGTGGTCTGGGTCAGCTGCTCGATCGCCTTGACGTAGTCCTGCGCCTCGTACGCGGCGCGCTCCGGGTCGACGATCTGGAAGTAGATGACCGAGTCGATCCCGACCATCAGGTTGTCCTCGGTGATCACGCCCTGGGGCGGGAACGGGATCACGTTCTCGCGCATGTCCAGGTTGTAGCGGACCTTGTCGAGCACCGGGATGAGCAGGTGCGGACCCGGCTCGAGGGTCCGGTTGAAGCGGCCGAGCCGCTCGACCATCCCGACCCGCTGCTGGCGGATCACGCGGATGGAGCTGGCGAGGATGAAGATCACCGCCAGCGCGACGACGAGGGCGACGATCAGGGATGTGCTGTCCACGGTGGTTCCTCCTGGGACGAAAGTTGTCCTGGAGTCCAGTGTGCCCCGAGCGCCGTCACGTCCTCCCGGAGCTGTGGGTCACGCGGGTCAGGCGATCTCGCCGTACTTGGGGTACACGACCGCGATGGGCCCGTCGATCTCGTAGACCTCGATCTCCGTGCCCTGCTCGATGACCACGTCGGAGGCGTACGTCCGCGCCGACCAGGTCTGGCCGTCGACCTTGATCTCGCCGCTGCCCCGGTCGATCTGGGAGGTCGCCATCCCGCTGCTGCCGACCATCTTGTCGGTCGACGAGCGGTACCCCGGCGTCGCGCGGATCTTGGCCAGCACGCTCGGGCGCAGGAAGGACAGCATGCCGGCGCTCACGCCCGCCCCGACGAGGATCTGCAGCCACCAGACGTCGGGAGCGATCGCCGCGGTGCCGGCCGCGGCGAGGGCACCCACGGCGAGCATGATCAGCACGAGGTCCAGCGACACGACCTCGGCGACCGCCAGCAGCAGCGCCAGGCTCAGCCACAGGGCCCAGCCGTGGTCGCCGAGCCAGTCCATCAGGTTCACCGTGCTCCTCGGGGTAGAGGTCCCATGGTGCCAGGCGTCGGGCGGGGCCGGCTGCTCAGCGTGCCCGTGCCGCCCAGCGGCCGGCGCGCTCGGTGAGCTCGACCTCGAGGTCGAAGGTCTCCCCCAGCCGCTGCGCCGTGAGCGTCTCGCCGATCGGGCCCGCGGCGACGACCCGGCCGTGCTTGAGCAGCAGGACGTGCGTGACCCCGACGGGGATCTCCTCCACGTGGTGGGTCACCAGGACCGAGGCGGGCGCGTACGCGTCGGACGCCAGCTCGCCGAGCGTGCGCAGCAGGGTCTCGCGTCCCGTCAGGTCGAGCCCGGCGGAGGGCTCGTCGAGCAGCAGCAGCTCGGGGTCGGTCATCAACGCGCGCGCGATCTGGACCCGCTTGCGCTCGCCCTCGCTCAGCGTGCCGAACGTGCGGTCCGCGAGCGCGGCGATGGCGAGGGAGTCGAGCAGCTCGTCGGCGCGCCGGTGGTCGAGGTCGTCGTAGGCCTCCCGCCAGCGGCCGACGACGGCGTACGAGGCCGAGACCACGACGTCGTGCACCCGCTCCGAGCGCGGGATGCGCTCGGCCAGCGCGGCCGATGTCAGGCCGATGCGCGGCCGGAGCTCGAAGACGTCCACGGTGCCGAGCACCTCGTCCAGGAGACCCACGACCCCGGTGGTCGGGTGGATCTGCGCGGCGAGCAGCTGCAGGAGCGTCGTCTTGCCCGCCCCGTTGGGGCCGAGGACGACCCAGCGGTCGCTCTCGTCGACGGTCCAGCTGACGTCGTCGAGCAGGACCGCGGAGCCCCGGACGACGCCCACCCCGGCGAGATCGACGACTGCGGCCACGCCCGGAACCCTACCGGTCCGACCACCGGCGGCCCGTGACGAGCGCGCCTAGGGTGTCTGGCGTGGACGCCGCTACGGCACCGGCCGGTCGCCTGTCGCTGCGGCTCGTCGCCAACCTCAACGCCGCCCTGCACTCCTCCCTCGCGGCCGAGCGCGCCGCGGCGGAGGTCGTCGGGCGAGACGTCGCCCACCACCTCGTGGACCCTGACGAGCTGCTCGGCCTCGACCCGCACCGCGCGACGGACCTCGACGACGGCTTCGCCCGGCTGCTCGCCGCCGAGCCGGAGCGCTGGCTCCTCGCGCTGCCCGTCCCGGGCGCGCTGGGCGTCCTGCGGGGCCCGGCCGCGCTGAACACCGCCGCGCTCGAGGTCGGCGAGGCCGCGGTCGCCGCCGGTGGGGGCGTCGCGCTGGTCCCGCACCGTGTCGGTCCCGGGGTGCAGTGGCGGGTCCACGCGGCCGCCCGGCCCTTCGCCCCGCCCACGCTGTACGAGGCCGAGCGCGAGCTGAGCGAGGCCGTGCTCCGCGCCGCCGCCACCCTGACCCAGCTCGACGTGGCCGCGGGATCCCGGCCCCGCGACGACGACGCACCTGCCCTCGCCCCCGGCTACCCCCAGCGGGCCCGCCTGGCCGCCGACCGCGCCGCCCGGCTGCTGGCCGCCTGCGACGCGGCGCTCAGCACCGACGGCGCCTCGATCACGCTCTACGAGGCCGAGGTCCGCTCCCGCGAGCTGCGGCTCGTCCGCTCGGCCGCCGGCCAGGCCCTCTGCGCCGCGGCGGGCTGGCCGGACGCCTGACCCGCCGCTCAGGCGCGACAGCCGAGCACGGCGTAGTCCCGCGGGCCGCGCAGGGCGCGGGCGACCAGGGCCTCGACCGGGGTCGGCGGCCCCGCCTCCGGGTCGAGGGGCGAGTCGTCGGGGTGCAGCGGCCGCACCTCGACGTCGGTGAAGCCGGACGCCTCCACCAGGAAGGTCGTCCGCGCCGGCGGCAGCGGCGAGCGGTGCGTGGGGTCGAGGTAGAAGTTGCAGGCGCCCATGGTGAGGTTCGTCGGGTTGGGCGTCTCCAGCAGCAGGCAGCCGCCGGGCCGCAGCGCGTGGTGGGCCGCCTCGAAGAGCGCCAGCAGCGTCTCGGTGTCGAGGTGCTCGACCAGGTGGAAGGCGCTGACGAGGTCGAGCGAAGCCTCGTCGCGGCTCGCCAGGTACGCGACCGCGTCCCCGTGCACGACGTCCAGCCCGGCCGCCCGACCGGCGCTCACGAAGTCGCCGTTGGCGTCGACGCCGCGCGCCGCGATCCCCTCGTCGCGCAGCAGGGTCAGCCACTCCGCCCGGCCGCAGCCGACGTCGACCACCCGGGGGCCCGGGGCCGCCGGCAGCAGCACCCGCGCCACGTCGCCGAGGTAGGGGCGCAGCTTGTCCGTCACCTCCTCCCGCGACCCGCGGAAGCGGTCGGCGAAGGCGGCGTACACCGCCGCGAACCGGGGCCCCGTGCCGTCCTCCGGCCCCGGCCAGCCGGCCCGCAGCGCGGCGACCTCGGCCTCGAGCTCGCGCACACGGGCCTCGAGGTCCTCCAGCGCGCTCACGCGTCGGCACCGGCCGTGCCGCGCGCCCGGCCCCCGTCGTCGGGGTGCTCGATGGTGCGGATCACCCGGGCGGGCACCCCCGCCACGACCGTGTACGGCGCGACGTCACCGAGCACGACGGATCCGACCCCGACGACGGCGTTCGCGCCGATCCGGCAGGGCCCGACGAGGGTCGCTCCGCTGGAGACCCAGACGCCCTCCTCCACGACCACGTCGCGGCCGTTCGTGGGGACGGCCGTCTGGCGGGCCCTGCCGAAGATCCGCCAGTCGTGGGTGCCGGTCAGCACCGAGACGCCGTGGCCGAAGAAGGCCCACTCCCCGACGGTGATCTCGCCCGACGACAGGTTGAAGAGCGCGTCGTTGACCACCGCGGTCTCGGCCACGTGCAGCTTGGCCGGGTCGCCGTAGACCCGCGGGGTGAAGAGCGAGGGGTCCTCGGTCGCGAGGTGTCCCGCGCTCGCGGCGGGCGTCTGCTCCCCCTCGCCCGACCAGGTCGTCAGGAGCGACCCGGCACGTGCGGCGACCCGGCGCAGCCCGCCCAGCAGACCGTCCGTCCCAGCTGACCTGTTCACGACCCGCTCCTCCTCGCCGACCGGAGCACGCACTCTGCCAGCGACGGGTGCGGCGCCGCGGGGGCCGGTGGGACCTCAGAGCCCGGGACGCACCGCCTGCAGGGTGTGGCGCAGGGGCAGCCGTTCCGCGTGCTCCGCAGCCCGAACTCGTCGCCGGCCGGTTCCATCAGGTCGGGCAGCGCGGCCCACGCGATCTCACCCCTACGTCAAGGCGACCGCCGCCCGGACGCCCGCGGCGAAGGCCTCCGGACGCTCCCAGGCTCCGAAGTGGCCCCCGTCGGGGCGCTCGTCGCAGGACCGGACGTCGAAGAATCGTTCCGCGAACGCGCGCGGCGCGGGCACGAGGTCGTGCGGGAAGAGCGTCAGCGCCGTCGGGACGTCGAGGTGGTCGGGAACGTCCTCGTGCTCGGCGTAGGGCGAGAACGACGTCCCGATCGCGCCGGTCACCCAGTAGAGGGTGAGCCAGGTGAGGAGCTCCTCGCGCGACCAGACCGACCCGACGTCCCCGCCGCAGTCCGACCACGACCGCAGCTTCTCCACGATCCAGGCGGCCAGCCCCGCGGGCGAGTCGCCCAGGCCGACCGCGAGGGTGTGCGGCTTCGTCGTCTGCTCCAGCGCGTACGCGCCCTCGGCCAGCTGCCACTGCTGGCCGGCCTGCAGGTAGTCGCGCTCGGCTTCGCCCAGCTGCTCGGGGTCGACCGTGAAGAGGTGCGTGTACGGGACGTCGGTGAGGTGCAGCGCGGCCACGTGGTCGGGCTGCTGGGCGGCCAGGTGCTCGGCGACCGAGCTGCCCACGTCACCACCGGAGACCACGTAGCGCTCGACCCCGAGCTCGGCGAGTCCCCCGGCGATCACCCGCGCCATCTGCGCGGCCGACATGCCCGGCGTGGTGAGCACGTCGGCGTACGGGTAGCCCGGCAGGCACGGCACGACGACGTCGAGGTCGCCGAGCAGCGGGAGCACCCGCTCGAAGCGCAGGAACGAGTCCGGCCAGCCGTGCAGCAGGACGACCGTGGTGGCGCCCGGACCGGCACCCGTACGGAGGCTCCGCAACCCCGTCGGCCCGCTCCCGGTGCGGACCCACGGGAGCGCCAGGAGCCGCTCCTCCTGGGCGCGCCAGTCGAAGTCGACCCACGCGGCGACCAGCTCGGTCAGGTAGTCGGCGTCGGTGCCGTGCGACCAGCCGAGGCCGGTCGGGAGCGGGACCCGCCGCGTCGCCCGGAGGCGGGCCCGGAGGTCGTCGAGGAGGTCCTGCGGTGCGGGTGCGGGTGCGGGTGCAGCGTCCATGGGCTCACCCTGCCGAGGCCCTCCGACACTTCTGCGCGGGTCAGGAACCGGTCGAGTGCAGCCCGCCGTCGACGTGGACCATCTCGCCCGTCGTGCTCGGGAAGAAGTCGCTGAGCAGCGCGACGACGGCCTTGGCCGTGGGCTCGGGGTCGCGCGGGTCCCAGCCGAGCGGGGCACGGCTGCCCCAGACCGTGTTGAACTCGTCGGCTCCGCCGATCGCCTTCTTGGCCAGCGTCTCGAGCGGGCCGGCGGCGACGAGGTTGACCCGGACGCCCTCCGGGCCGAGGTAGCGGGCCAGGTAGCGGCTGGTGCTCTCGAGCGCGGACTTGGAGACGCCCATCCAGTCGTAGACGGGCCACGAGACGGTCGCGTCGAAGGTGAGCCCGACGACCGAGGCCGGGTTCGCGAGCACGGGCTTGCAGGCCATGGTCAGCGAGGTGAGCGAGTACGCCGACACCTGCAGCGCCTTGGACACGTCGTCCCACGGCGTGCTGAGGAACTTGCCGCCGAGCGCGGTCTCGGGGTTGGCGTACGCCAGCGAGTGCACGAGCCCGTCGAGGGAGTCGGTGTGCTCGCGCAGCGCGTCGGCCAGCCCGTCCAGGTGCTCGGCGTCCGTGACGTCCACCTCGAGCAGCACGGGCTCCGGGTCGAGCTTCTTGATCACCCGCCGCGTCAGGCTCATCGCCCGCCCGAAGTTCGACACGATCACCGTCGCGCCCTGCTCCTGCGCGACCCGCGCCACGGAGAACGCGATCGAGGTGTCGAGGGTGACCCCGGCCACGAGGACCGTCTTGCCGTCGAGGATGCCCATAACCGCCGATCCTGCCCTACTGCCCGCGAACACCGGGTCACGCTCCCCGTCGCCGGACAGGCCGGGCCAGACCAGCCGAGCGGACGACCCGAGCCCGCATCGCACCCTGAAGGAGGGGTCGCGGACGCGCGCGGCGAGCGTGGACGGGTCTGGCGGGAGCCCGGGCGGGAAGCGTGGCTCGACAGACGCCGGGACGGCCCGCCCGGGCGGATGGTTGCGAGCCGCGCGTGTCCGAGACCCCGACGGCGCAGAACCCGGAGCCGATCACCCGGACGAACGTGGGCGCTAGTGGCCCATGCCCAGCCCACCGTCGACGGGGAGCAGGGCCCCGGTCACGTACGCGCCTCCGGGACCCACCAGGTACGCCACCGCGGCGGCCACGTCCTCGCTCGCGCCCATCCGCCCGAGCGGGATCTGGGCCCGGTAGCCGGCGACCGTCTTCTCGTCGAGCGCAGCGGTCATGTCGGTCTCGACGAAGCCGGGGGCGACGACGTTGGCGGTGATGCCCCGGCCGCCGAGCTCGCGGGCCAGGGAGCGGGCCATGCCGACCAGGCCGGCCTTGGACGTCGCGTAGTTCACCTGCCCGGCCGAGCCGAGCTGCCCGACGACCGAGGAGATCAGCACGATCCGCCCGGAGCGCGCCCGCACCATCGCGCGCGCGGCCCGGCGCACGACGTGGAACGTGCCGGTCAGGTTCGTCTCGATGACGGTGTCCCAGTCGTCCTCGCTCATCCGCATCAGCAGGGTGTCGCGCGTGACGCCGGCGTTGGCGACGAGGACCTCGACGGGGCCGAGCTGGGACTCGACGGCCGTGTACGCCGCGTCGACCTGGTCGACGTCGGTGATGTCGCACTGCACGCCGAGGATCCCGGGTGCCACGTCGCCGCTGCGGTAGGTCGCCGCGACCCGGAAGCCGTCGGCGGCGAGGCGCTGGGCGATCACGCGCCCGATGCCCCGGTTGCCCCCGGTGACGAGGGCGACGCGCCCCTGCCCGGGTCCTTCGGGCGCCGCCGGGGCGGCGTCGAAGGCATCGGCGACGGGCGTGGTCTCGGCTGCAGGATCGCTCACGGCCTGCACGCTAGCGGCCCGGCCACGCGTTGGAGGGCACCTGTACCCCCGGGGGCGAAACCGTGGAGGCCGCCCAGACGTAATGTCTGGTTATGGCAATCCCCACGGGCGCGACGAACATCACCGACGCGCGCTCCGGGAACAGCGTCGAGGCGTCCCAGCGCATCCGCCGCTACACGATCACGATGGCGTTCCGTACCGTGTGCTTCCTCGTGGCGGTGATCTTCGCGCACGGGTGGCTGCAGTGGACGCTCTTCGCCGGCGCCGTCTTCCTGCCCTACGTCGCCGTCCTCCTGGCCAACCAGGCCGACACCCGCGGGATGAAGAAGACCGTGCGCCGCGGGGCGCCGGGAGACGCCAGGCAGCTGACCGTCGGGCCGTCGACGGAGTACGTCGAGGGCGAGGTCATCGCCGACGACCGGGGCGGCGTGCACGAGCCGGAGGCCGACCGGCGCCGCTACTGGGCGGCCTGACGCTTGCCGGAGACCGACCAGCCGGACGCGCGCGTCTGCTCCGCGCGCGGCTGCACCGCACCGGCGACGACCGACGTCCGTTGGAACAACGCCAAGATCCACACCCCGGAGCGGCGCAAGCACTGGCTTGCCTGCCCCGACCACACCGAGTCGCTGAGCGCCTACCTGGCGGCGCGCGGGATGCTCCGCGAGGTCGTGCCCCTCTCCGACGAGACGCCCGCCTCGGACTAGGTCAGCCGCCGATGGCCGACATCGGCCGGTCGGGCTGCAGGAACGACGGGTCGTCGATGCCGTGGCCCGGCTGCTTGCCGGCCACCGCCCGGACCCAGGCGTCCGCGATCGTCGCGTCGTCGGCACCCCCGCGCAGCAGGAGCCGCAGGTCCGACTCCTCGCGCGCGAAGAGGCAGGTGCGGATCTGCCCGTCGGCGGTCAGCCGGACCCGGTCGCACGAGCCGCAGAAGGGTTGCGTCACCGACGCGATGACGCCGACCGTACGGTCCGTGCCGACCACCCGGTAGAGCTCGGCCGGGGCGCTCCCCCGGGCGGCCGCGTGCGCCGGGTCGACGACCAGGTCGAACTCGGTCCGCAGCCGCTCGAGGATCTCGGCCGCGGTGACCATCGCGTCGCGCCGCCAGCCGTGCTGGGCGTCCAGGGGCATCTGCTCGATGAACCGCAGCTGCACGTCCTCGGCGAGGGCCCAGCGCAGCAGGGCCGGCGCCTCGTGGTCGTTCACGCCGCGCATGAGCACGGCGTTGACCTTGACGGGCGTCAGCCCGGCCGCCCGCGCCGCCGTGACGCCGGCCAGCACGTCGGCGTGCCGCTTGCGTCGGGTCAGCTCCGCGAACGTGCCGGGGTCGAGCGTGTCGAGCGAGACGTTGACCCGGCTCAGACCGGCCGCGACGAGCGCCTCGGCCCGGCCGGCGAGCCCGATCCCGTTGGTCGTGAGCGCGAGCGTGGGTGCGGGGTCGAGCGCGGCCAGCCGGGCCACCAGGCCCTCGAGGCCGCGGCGCAGCAGCGGCTCGCCGCCGGTGAGCCGGACGGTCGTGATGCCGAGCCGCTCGACGCCGATCGTCACGAGCCGCACGATCTCGTCGTCGTCGAGCAGCGCGTCGCGGTCCAGCCAGTCCAGGCCCTCGGCGGGCATGCAGTAGCTGCAGCGCAGGTTGCAGCGGTCGGTCAGCGAGAGCCGGAGGTCGGTCGCGACCCGGCCGTACGCGTCCGCCAGCGCGCGCCGCGCGTCCGCCGCGGGGCGGGACGTGCGCAGGCCGGGCAGGCCGAGCAGGACGGTCATGGGCCCGAGTCTAGGTCGACCGGCCCGTCCCCACCGGGCCCCACGACGCCCGGGCGGTCCGTCTCAGGAGGCGTCGTCGGCACCCTCGGCCGGGACCTCCGGGGCCGGCGGGCGCGAGGCCAGCTCCCGGCGCCGGGCGACGATGATCGCGGTGGCCGCACCCGCGGCCGAGACGTAGGCGACGGCGCGCATCCACGGCTTGTCGAGCACGTTCCCCGTCACCGCGTCGAGCGAGTAGCGGCCCGCCCCGGTGAGGGTGAGGACGGTGCCGACGAGGCCGTACGTCAGGGCGGTCTCGGGTCCGCCGTCCTGGCCGAAGAACTTCTCGAAGCCGTGCAGCGACGAGGCGACCGCCATGTTGCCGGCGAGCGCGGCACCGGCGGGGCCGGTGGCCAGGCCGAGCGCCACGGCCGTGCCGCCGCCGAACTCGGCGAGTCCGGCGAGGGTGGCGTTCCGCTTGCCCGGCTTGAAGCCGACGGACTCGAAGAAGCCGCCCGTCCCCTCGATGCCGTACCCGCCGAACCAGCCGAACAGCTTCTGCGCGCCGTGCGAGGCGGCGGCGGCGCCGAAGCCGAGGCGGAGGGCCAGCAGGCCGAGGTCGGTGCTCTTGCTCATGGGGGTGCTCCTGTCCGCGCCACCAGGGCGCCGGAGGTCGACGGGGTCCTCACCGGCACCGTCGCCTTGAGGAAGCCCCTAACCTACGGCGTCGTTCAGGCGGCCTCGAGCGCCAGGTCCGGCACGGGCACCACGAGCTGGGCCGACCGCGACTCGCGGCACCACCCGCCGTCGAGCGTCAGCCAGGTGAGGGTGCAGCCCGGCGAGCAGGTCAGCCGCTCGGCGGCGGGCACGACGTCGGTCCGGGCCCTCGCCAGGTGCCGTCCCGGCGCGAGCGCACGTAGCCGACCGGCCCGCCCTCCTCCGCCAGCCACTCCTCCAGCTCGGCGAAGCGGGCGCGCAAGCACGCGCCCGAGCCGACGAACCGCTCCCGCAGGTCGACCTCGGCCATGGCACCGCAGCCGGCCGTGAGGTCGGCCACGAGGCGGACCTCGCGGGCCCCCTCCTCGCCGACGTTCTCGACGAGGATGACGCCGGGCTCGGCCCGCTGCAGCCGCCAGCTGCTCGGGGTCGGGCGGACGGGGTCGAGCGTCCGACGGGCCGCGGTCCGGGCCTCCGCGGCGAGCGCGGTCGCGGAGTCGAGGGCGCGGCGCTGCCGCCGGTCGCGCCGCACGACCAGGCCGAAGAACGCGAGGGTCTTGACGCACACGACGCTGCCCACGTCGACGAGGAGCGTCATGGTGTCCACCCGAGCGATGCTGGAGAAGATCCTTCACGTAGGGGAGGTGTTCCCTGAAGATCTCTGAGAAATCCCCGCCGGCTCAGGCGGCGGGGACGCTCCCCACGGCGGCGAGGTCGAGACGCTCCGGGTGCGTGTAGACGTTCAGGCTGTCGCCCCGGACGAAGGCGACCAGCGTCAGCCCCGCCTCGTCGGCGAGCTCGACGGCGAGCGACGAGGGCGCGGAGACGGCGACCAGCAGCTCGGCCCCGGCGAGCACGGCCTTCTGGGTCAGCTCGTACGACGCCCGGCTCGAGACGACCAGCGCGCAGCCGGCGAGCGGCAGCCGGCCCTCGCGCAGCGCCCAGCCGACGACCTTGTCGAGGGCGTTGTGGCGCCCCACGTCCTCGCGGACGCAGACGAGCTCGCCGTCGGCGTCCAGCAGCCCCGCGGCGTGCAGCCCGCCGGTCTTGTCGAACGCCCGCTGCTGCTCGCGCAGCCGCTGCGGTGCCTCGAGGACGACCTCGACGGGCAACGGCTCACGCCATGTCGTGGGGTGGTGGCGGGTGGTGACGACCTGCTCGATCGAGGTGGTGCCGCAGAGCCCGCAGGCGCTGTTCACCAGGACCTGGCGGAGCGGGCCCACCGGTCCGGTGCCGGCTGCGAGGCTGACGTCGAGCACGTTGTAGGTGTTGCGGCCCTCGGCGTCGGTCCCGGCGCAGTAGCGGGCCAGGACGACGTCGGAGGCCTCGCGGATCACGCCCTCGCCGTGCAGCAGGCCGTGCACGAGGTCGATGTCGTCCCCCGGTGTCCGCATGGTCACGAGGTAGGCCGTGCCGCCGAGTCGGACCTCGAGCGGCTCCTCCACGGCCAGCGTGTCGCTGCGGCGCACGACGCGGGCGTCGGTGCCGGTACGGACCTTGACCACGGGCCGGGTGCGCGTGAGGCGTCCCATGCCCCCATCCTGGCACCCATGGACGCTGCGCAGTGGCTGGACCGGCTCGCCGCCGAGCTGGGGACCGACGACGTCGTGCCCGACGAGGCCGCCCGTCGGGACCTGCTCGACCTGACCCGCGAGGTCGCCCACGGCGTCGAGCGGGTGGCGGGCCCGCTGACGACGTTCCTCGTCGGGGTGGCGGTCGGGCGGGGTGCGAGCCTCGCCGACGCGACGCAGACGGCGGCCGCGCTGCTCGACGAACCCGCCCCGCGCGACGAACCCGCCGCGCACGACAAGTCGGACTAGCCTGGCGACGTGCGCCGAATGTGGGTCCGCTGGGCCATGCTGATCGCCTTCGTCGTGGCGTTCGGCACGGCCTGCGCGTTCCTCGGGCACTGGCAGCTGGACCGCCTCCACTCGCGGCGCGAGCGCAACGTCGCGACGCTGCACAACGAGCAGCAGCCCGTCCGGCCCTGGACCGAGGTCTTCACCCGCAGGATCGTCGACGCCGACCAGTGGCAACGGGTCAGCGCGACCGGGACCTTCGACGCCGACCACCAGCTCGTGCTGCGCTACCGCAGCAGCGGCGACGTCGAGGGCTACGAGGTCGTCACCCCGCTGCGCACCGCGGGCGGGACCGTGCTCGTCGACCGCGGCATCGTCCCGTTGCAGGGCAGCGCGCAGATCCCGACCGTCGCCCCGGTGCCGCCGAGCGGTCAGGTCACCGTCGTGGGCCACGTCCGGCGCGACGAGGAGGGCAAGCGCTCGGCGACCACCCCCGTGAACGGGTCGGCGCGCCTGATCAGCGCCCCGGCCTTCGGCGCCACGCTGCCGTACCCGGTCGCCGACGGCTACATCGGCCTGCTCACGGTGGACCCAGCCCAGAGCGGCGGGTTCCAGACCGTCGCGCTCCCGGAGATCTCCGACGGGCCCCACTTCTGGTACGCCGTGCAGTGGTTCATGTTCGCGGGGATCGGCGCGGCCGGCGTCGTCGTGTTCATCCGCGGCGACCTGCGCGAGCGCAGGACGGGCAGCCGCAAGACGCAGAAGGCCCCCCGACGGCCCGAACCGTCCGAGCCCGAGCTGACCTCGAGCAGGGTCTGACGTGGACCTCGGCCTGACCGACCGCGTCTTCGTCGTCACCGCCGCCAGCGGGGGGCTCGGCCGCGCCACCGCCGCTCAGCTCGTCGCCGAGGGTGCGCGCGTCGTCCTCGTGGCCCGGCGGGCCGACGTGCTCGCCGAGGCGGTCGCCGAGCTCGGCTCCGAGAACGCCGTCGCCGTGCCGGCCGACCTCGCCGACCCCGGGACCGCCGGGCTCGCCTGCCTGGTGGCGCTCCGCGCGTACGGCCGCCTCGACGGGGCGTTCGTCAGCACCGGCGGGCCGGCGGCGGGTTCGGTCCTCGGCACCACCGAGGAGCAGTGGACGGCCGCGTTCGACGGGGTGTTCCGGGCCGCGCTGCGGGTGACCCGTGCGGTCGTCGAGCACGCCACCAGCGACGACCTGGCCCTCGCCTGGGTGCTGTCCACGTCCGTCCTCTCCCCCGTCGGCGGGCTCGCCACCTCGAACGGGCTGCGGCCCGGGCTGGGGATGCTCGTCAAGCAGCTGGCCGACGAGGTCGGGCCCGACGGCACCCGCGTGGTCGGGCTGATGCCCGGCCGGGTGGAGACCGAGCGCGTCCGTCAGCTCGACACCCGCGCGGACGACCCGGTCGCCGCGCGCGCCGCGGCCGAGGCCGCCATCCCGCTGCGCCGCTACGGCACCCCGGCCGAGTTCGCCCGGGTGGCCGCCTTCGTCCTCTCGCCGGCCGCGTCGTACCTCACCGGGTGCGTCGTCCCGGTCGAGGGCGGGGCCCTGCGCGCGCTCTGAACGTGCTCGCACCGACGAGCGCCGGATGAGCCTCGCCGACGTCGTCGACCTGCTCGCCTGCCCGGCCTGCGCGGAGCGCGACCGCCCGGACGCCCCGCTGACGCTCGACGGGGCCACGCTGCGCTGCGCCGAGCGGCACGCCTACGACGTCGCCCGCCAGGGCCACGTGAACCTGCTCGGCCGCGCCGCCCCGCCCAACGCCGACGGTCCGGCGATGGTCGCCGCTCGCGAACGGTTCCTGGGCACGGGGGCGTACGACCGGGTGGCCGACGCCCTCGCCGCGGCGGTCCTGCGGGCGACCGGAGAGGCCCCGACCGTGCTCGACGTGGGTGCCGGTCCCGGGTGGTACCTGGACCGGGTGCTGGCCGCGGCGGACGCCGCCGGACGACCGGGACGCGGGCTCGCCCTGGACGTCTCCCCCGCCGCGGCGCGTCGGGCGGCCCGGAGCCCCTGGCCGGTCGGCGCGGTCGTCGCCGACGCCTGGGGGAGGCTGCCCGTCCGGACGGGCGCCGT
This sequence comes from uncultured Actinomycetota bacterium, assembly GCA_963762775.1. GTDB lineage: Bacteria > Actinomycetota > Actinomycetes > Propionibacteriales > Propionibacteriaceae > Microlunatus. Next base: position 78,878 of record CAVXMD010000009.1, on the reverse strand, counting down.
GGACGTCGTGCTCAGCGTCTTCGCCCCGCGTCGGCCCGCGGAGCTGGCCCGCGTGCTCTCGGCGTCCGGGAGCGTGGTCGTCGTCCACCCGCTGCCGGAGCACCTCGCCGGGCTGCGGGCGGCGTGGGGCCTGCTCGACGTCGAGCCCGGCAAGCAGGAGCGGCTCGCGGCGTCGTTCTCGGGGTACCTGGAGCCGGACGGCGAGGACGACGTCGACGTGCGCTACGCCGCCCCCGTCGACCCCGCGGCGGTGGCTGACCTCGTGGGCATGGGGCCGAACGCCTTCCACCACGGGCCGGAGGACCGGACCCGGACGGCGCCCGGCACGGTGGACGTCGCGGTACGGATCAGCCGCTGGCGGCGGAACGGCTGAACCCAGGAGCGGCCGTCAGCCTTTCTTGCCCTTCTTGGCCGCCTTCTTGGGCTCGGCCTTCTTCTTCGCCTTGTCGTCCTTGGCGCCCTTGGTCTTGCCGGCCTTCTCCGCGACCTTGTCGGCCGCCTTCTCCACCTTGCCCGCCACCTTGTCCTTGGCCTTCGCCTTCGTCCGGACCGGCGACGCGGTGGCCACGTCCTGCCCGGTCTCGTCGGTCGTGCCGGCCGCGGTGCGTCGTGGTCCGCGGGTCGCCCCACCCCGGCCGCGCAGGCTGGTGCCGGACTCCTTCAGCACGCCGTGCACGAAGCCGTACGAGCGCCCGGTCTCCTGCGCGATGGAGCGGATGCTCTCCCCGCCCGCGTAGCGCGCCCCGAAGGACTCGGCCAGCGACGAGCGCTGGTCACCGGTGATGCGCGCACCCTTCGTGAGGCCACCCGCCGTCGCCTGGCTCCCGTTCGGTCCGCCCGCCATGGGTCCCACTCCCCCTGCTCGAAGTCGCCCGGCGCGCGCTGCTCGGCAACGTCGGACCCGGGCGCCGCGCTCCACCATCGGTCGCGCGAACGCGAACATGAAAGCACCCGCACCGGGGAGTTCCTGCAGCGGGGGCACAGGAAGACCGGGACCCGCAGGAACCTGTCGCGCTGACCGGACCCGGCCGGCTCGCTCAGGCCAGCGTCACGAGCTCGGCGTAGTCCGGGCTCCAGAGGTCCTCGACGCCGTCGGGCAGCAGCAGCACCCGGTCGGGGTCGAGCGCGTCGACGGCGCCCTCGTCGTGCGTCACGAGCACGACGGCGCCGGCGTAGGTCTTGATCGCGGCGAGCACCTCGGCCCGCGAGGCGGGGTCGAGGTTGTTCGTGGGCTCGTCGAGCAGCAGGACGTTCGCGCTGGAGACGACGAGCGCCGCGAGCGCGAGCCGGGTCTTCTCCCCGCCGGACAGCACCGCGGCCGGCTTCTCGACGTCGTCGCCGGAGAAGAGGAACGACCCGAGCACCTTGCGGACGTCGGTGTCGTTCAGGTCGGGCGCGGCCGTCTTCATGTTCTCCAGCACGCTGCGGGAGGTGTCGAGCGTCTCGTGCTCCTGGGCGTAGTAGCCCAGCCGCAGACCGTGCCCCGGCAGCACGTTGCCGGTGTCGGACTGCTCCACGCCGGCCAGGATCCGGAGCAGGGTCGTCTTGCCCGCCCCGTTCAGCCCGAGGATGACGACCTGGGACCCCTTGTCGATCGCGAGGTCGACGCCGGTGAAGATCTCCAGCGAGCCGTACGTCTTCGACAGGCCCTCCGCCATCAGCGGCGTCTTGCCGCACGCGGCCGGCTCCGGGAAACGGATCTTGGCGACCTTGTCCTGCACGCGTTCGCCCTCGATGCCCGCCCGCAGCTTCTCGGCGCGCTTGGCCATGTTCTGCGCGGCCGTGGCCTTCGTGGCCTTCGCGCGCATCTTGTCGGCCTGCAGCATGAGGGTGTCGGCCTTGCGCTCGGCGTTCTGCCGCTCGCGGCGACGACGCTTCTCGTCGGTCTCGCGCTGCTGGAGGTAGCGCTTCCAGCCCAGCGCGTAGACGTCGATCTCGGAGCGGTTGGCGTCGAGGTGGAAGACCTTGTTGACCGTCGCCTCGAGCAGGCCGACGTCGTGGCTGATCACGAGCAGCCCGCCGTTGTGCCCCGCGAGGAACGTGCGCAGCCACGAGATCGAGTCGGCGTCGAGGTGGTTGGTCGGCTCGTCGAGCAGCATCGTCTGGGCGCCGGAGAAGAGGATGCGAGCCAGCTCGACCCGGCGCCGCTGGCCGCCCGACAGCGTCCGCAACGGCTGGTCGAGCACCCGCTGCGGCAGGCCGAGGTTCGCGGAGATGCGGGCGGCCTCGGCCTCGGCCGCGTACCCGCCACCGGCCGTCAGCTCGGCCTCGGCCCGCGCGTAGGCGGCCATGGCGCGGTCCCGCTCGGCATCGTCGTCGCTCGCCATGGCCAGTCCGGCCTTCTCGAGCTTGACGAGCGCGGTGTCGAGCCCCCGGGCCGACAGGATGCGGTTGCGGGCCAGCACCTCGGGATCCCCGGTGCGCGGGTCCTGAGCGAGGTAGCCGACGTCGCCGGTCCGCGTCACCGAGCCCGCGGCCGGAGCCGTCTCGCCGGAGAGGATGCGGGTGAGCGTGGTCTTGCCGGCCCCGTTGCGGCCCACGAGCCCGACCTTGTCCCCGTCGGCGATCTGGAAGGACGCGCCTCCGACGAGCAGACGTGCGCCCGCGCGCACCTCGAGGTCCTTGGCGACCAGCATCTTCGTCCTTCGATCTGTCGTACGTCGTTCGTCGAGCACCGCTGCTCTGGCCGCGCCGCGGTCCGGGCAGGCGTAGCGCCGCCGACGTCCGCCTTGTTCCCGCTCGTTCCCGAGGCGCCGCGCAGGTGACGTCGGCCGGGGTCCGGCCGGTCGGGCAGCAGCCGGTTCGGTGTCACGCGCCGCCGCCGTACGACCCGCCGCGTCGCCCGCCCAGGATAGGGCCACCGCGCGCGTCGGGCGTCAGGCCGGCGGCGGCGCCGTCGAGCTCCGGACCACGAGCTCGGTGGCCAGCTCGACGTGGTGGGACTCGAGCTGCTCGCGGTCGGCGAGGCGCAGCGCGGTGCGCAGGGCGACCCGGCCCATCTCGCGCAGCGGCTGGCGCACGGTGGTGAGGGGCGGGGACAGGACCTCCGCCACCGCGGTGTCGTCGAACCCGACGACGCTCAGCTCCTCCGGCACCCGCAGGCCGCGCAGACGCGCCGCCTCGAGCACCCCGGCCGCGATCTCGTCCGTGGCCGCGAAGATCCCGGTCGGCGGTTCGTCGAGGTCGAGCAGCGCGGAGCCCCCGTCCACGCCGGCCCCGAAGTCGTAGCTGCCGATCAGCACACGCTCCGGCGGCACGGCCACGCCTGCGGTCTCGCAGGCCGCACGGAACCCGTGCATCCGCGCCTGGTTGTACGCCGAGGTCGGGTCGCAACCGAGGTAGGCGACCCGGCGGTGGCCGAGCTCGAGCAGGTGCTGGGTGGCCGCCAGCCCGCCGGAGAAGTTCGTCGTCCCGACGCTGGCCAGGTCCTTGCGCGGCGGGCTCAGCGGGTCGATGACGACGAGCGGGATCCCCGCCCGGACGAGGGCCGGCAGGTCGCCGTGCTGCGCGTCGTCGACGACGTCGATGACGGCCCGGCGGCCCCGGTCGGTCAGCTCGCGCGCCCAGGCGGACGGACGCCGCGAACCGGGGCTCGGCTGGCTGCGCGGCCGGACGCTGAGGCTCACCGAGACGCCGCGGTCCCCCGCGGCGTCGAGCACCCCCTGGACGATCTCGGTCGTGTACGCGGTCAGCGGTCCGTGGAACACCAGCTCCACGATCTGGTCGCCGCCGTCCGACCCGGAGGTCTCCGCACGTCGGGCGACGTAGTCCAGCTCGGCCAGCAGGCTCTCGACGCGTGCGCGGGTCTCGGGCCCGACGTCGGACCGACCGTTGAGCACCTTCGACACCGTCGCGACCGACACCCCGGCCGAGGCCGCGACGCGCGCGAGCGTGGGCGTGCTCCGTTCCTGCGTCGTCACGCGCACCTCCTCGCGCCCAGCCCGTCCGACCGATCGTCCCCGCTCACGGCGCTGCTCGACGGCGATGACCATCCGTCGGTCGCGCCCGGTGGAGGTGGTCGGAACGGCGGGCCGGTCGGAGACCACGTCGTATCTCCTCGTGTAACCATCTCTGCTTTCGAAACTTTCGGAGCCGGGCGTGACACGCTGTGCCCGACCTTAGCCTGACAAACGTCGATGACCACGCACCAGCAGGGGGCGACATACGGTCGGTCAGACCGCGAGCATCACGATCTGGTCGGCCTCCTTGACAAGTTCGGGGACCAAAACCTACGTTGATTTTCGCTGACTTGCGAAAGCCGGCGTCATGCGACGAAGCCAACCATCACGCGGGGCGGGACCCCGCGAGAGCAGGGAGATCACCGTGGATCCTCGAACAACTCGACGCAGCTTTCTCGGCCTGGGCCTGAGTGCAGCCGCGGTCGGCACCTTTGCCGCCTGCGGTGGTACCACGCCCACCCAGACCGGCGCCGGTGGCAGCGGGGGCAGCGCCCCGAGCGGTGCCGCCGGGACCGGTGCGGCGTCGTACTGGTTCCTGTCGGGGCAGCCGGGCCAGGGCATCCGGGAGGACAGCGTCAAGCGGTTCAACGCCGCGAACGCCGGCAGCACCATCGCGCCCACCGAGTTCCAGAACGACGCGTACAAGACCAAGATCAGCACGGCGATCGGCGCCGGCCAGGCCCCGACCATCATCTGGGGCTGGGGCGGTGGCGGCCTGCGCGAGTACGTGCAGAACGACCAGGTCGAGGACCTGACCGACTGGTTCGGTCAGAACGCTGCGGTCAAGGACAAGCTCTTCGCCTCGTCTTTCGGGGCGGCGACGGTCGACGGCAAGATCTACGCGATGCCGGCCGAGACCGTGCAGCCGATCGTGCTGTTCTACAACAAGACCTTGTTCGACAAGGTCGGAGCGCAGCCGCCGCAGACCTGGACCGACGTGATGAACCTCGTCGACACGTTCAACTCCAACGACATCGCGCCGTTCTCCCTCGGCGGTCAGTCCCGCTGGACCAACATGATGTGGCTGGAGTTCCTCCTCGACCGGATCGCCGGTCCGCAGGTCTTCCAGAACGCCTTCGAGGGCAAGGCCGACGCCTGGTCCGACCCAGCCGTCACCGACATGCTGACCAAGGTCCAGGACCTGGTGAAGGCGAACGGCTTCGTCAAGGGCTTCTCCTCGATCACGGCCGACTCGAACGCCGACCTCGCCCTGCTCTACACGGGCAGGGCGGCGATGATGCTGCACGGCACGTGGACGTACGGGACGATGAAGCAGTCCGGCGGCAGCTTCGTCAGCGGCGGCCACCTCGGCTACCTGAACTTCCCCACGGTCGACGGCGGCGCCGGCGACCCGAGCAACACCGTCGGCAACCCGGGGCAGTACTACGCGATCTCCTCGAAGGCCCCCGACCAGGCCAAGGAGACCGCCAAGAAGTACTTCTCGACCACGGTGCTCGACGACGCGGAGGTCACGTCCTGGATCCAGAACGGCAGCGTCCCGATCGTGCAGGGCGCGGACACCAAGTTCGGCAGCGGCGGGGACGCGGACTTCCTGAAGTTCGTCTACGACGTGTCGAGCAACGCCAAGACCTTCGCGCAGTCGTGGGACCAGGCGCTGCCCGCGAGCGCGGCGGAGACCCTGCTGGACAACATCGCCAAGCTGTTCCAGCTGTCGATCACCCCCGAGCAGTGGATCGACAGCATGAACAAGGTCACCAGCAAGTGACCGCGCTCGCCGCGCCGGCCGCCGTGCGGGCCGCTCCCGCGCGTCCGGCCGGCGGGGGCGGCGGCATCCGGGGCGCGAACCTGACCTGGATGGCCCTTCCCGCGTTCGCGGTCTTCGTCCTCTTCGGGATCGTCCCGCTCCTGGGTGTGCTGGCCCTGTCGTTCACCACCTGGGACGGCATCGGAACCATCCGGGCCTCAGGCCTGACGAGCTGGCGTGCGGTGCTGTCAGACCCCGGGCTGCCGCACGCACTGGGCGTGACCTTCGAGGTGATGATCCTGAGCTGGGCGGTCCAGACCCCCATGAGCATCCTGCTCGGTACCTTCCTCGCCGGGCCGCAGCGCTATCGCGCCGTGCTGTCGGTCCTGTACTTCGTCCCGCTGCTGCTGAGCTCGGCGGCCATCGCCATCACGTTCAAGGCGCTGGTCGACCCGAACTTCGGCCTCGGCGCCGGCCTGCACCTCGATCTGCTCACCCAGGACTGGCTCGGGCGGCCCGGGCTGGCGATGGGGGTGCTGGTCTTCGTCGTGTCCTGGCAGTACATCCCGTTCCACTCGCTGATCTACCAGGGCGGGGTCCGGCAGATCCCGGTGACCCTGTACGAGGCCGCGCTGATCGACGGTGCCGGCCGGGTGAAGCAGTTCGTGAACATCACCCTGCCGCAGCTGAAGTACACGATCATCACGTCCTCGACGCTGATGGTCGTCGGGTCGCTGACCTTCTTCGACCTGATCTTCGTGTTCACCGCGGGCGGCCCGGGAGACGCGACCGAGGTGCTGGCGCTCGACATGTACAAGACCGGCTTCCAGGGCCACCTGATGGGGCCCGCGAGCGCCATCGCGGTCATCCTCGTCCTCGTCGGGCTCGTGCTCGCCCTGCTGCTGCGGCGGCTCGGCGGCCGGGGCGACGAGAGCCAGCTGGAAGGGGCCTGACGTGGCCACCGCGACCACCGCCGCCACCGCGCGGCGACCGGACCGGGGGGCCACCGATCGTGGTCCCGCCCTGCGGGGCACCAGCCGACCGAACTGGGTCGGCGGCCTGCTCAGCGTCGTCTGGCTCGCGGTCGTGGTGATCCCGGTGTACTGGATCGTCGTGACGAGCTTCAAGAGCCAGGACGTCTACTTCCTGAGCAACCCGCTGGCGCCGCCGACGCAGCCCACGTTGGAGAACTACGCGCTCGTCGTCCAGAACGACTTCCTGCGCTACTTCCTCAACAGCGTGGTCGTCGCCGTCGGAGCCGTCGTCCCCGCCGTGCTGATCAGCTTCCTGGCGGCGTACGCGATCGTCCGCTCGCGTGGCCGGGTCCTGCGCGCGATGAACTCCCTCTTCCTGATGGGGCTGGCCATCCCGCTGCAGGCGACGATCATCCCGGTCTACCTGCTGATCATCAAGCTCGGCCTCTACAACACCCTGGGCGCGATCATCCTGCCCTCGATCGCCTTTGCCATCCCGCTGTCGGTGCTGGTGCTGTCGAACTTCGTCCGCGACGTGCCCAGGGAGCTCTTCGAGTCGATGCGCACCGACGGCGCGGGCGAGTGGAAGACGCTCTGGTACCTGGCGTTCCCGCTCACGAGACCGGCCCTGGTGACGGTGACGGTCTACAACGCGCTGGCGGTCTGGAACGGCTTCCTGCTGCCGCTGATCCTGACCCAGGACCCCGACAAGCGTCTGCTGCCGCTGGCGCTGTGGACGTTCCAGGGCCAGTACGGCGTCAACGTCCCGGCCGTCCTCGCCTCGGTCATGCTCACGACGCTGCCGATCCTGGTGCTCTACGTCGTCGGTCGGCGCCAGCTGCTCAGCGGCCTCACCGCGGGCTTCAGCAAGTAGCGCGGGTCCCGCGCTCGACCTCCCACCCCCACGACACACCACCCACGTACGAGGAGTCGCTCATGCAACCCGCCCCGGACCGCCACGACCTGGACCGGACGCCCACCCGCGAGGACAAGTTCAGCTTCGGGCTGTGGACCGTCGGCTGGCAGGCCCGCGACCTCTTCGGCGAGGCCACCCGTGAGGTGCTGTCGGGGGTCGAGGCCGTGCACGAGCTGGCGAAGATCGGTGCCTACGGCATCACCTTCCACGACGACGACCTCGTCCCGCCGGGCAGCACGGCGGCCGAGCGCGACACGATCATCGCGGCGTTCAAGGGCGCGCTCGCCGAGACCGGCCTGGTCGTGCCCATGGTCACGACGAACCTCTTCAGCGACCCCGTCTTCAAGGACGGCGGGTTCACCAGCAACGACCGCACGGTCCGCCGCTACGCGCTGCGCAAGGTCATGCGGAACATCGACCTGGCCGCCGAGCTGGGGGCGCAGACGTACGTCTTCTGGGGCGGCCGGGAGGGTTCCGAGGTCGACTTCGCGAAGGACGTCCGGGCGGCCCTCGACCGGTACCGCGAGGGCATCGACCTGCTCGCGCAGTACGTGGTCGACCGCGGCTACCCGATGCGGTTCGCGATCGAGCCGAAGCCGAACGAGCCCCGCGGGGACATCCTGCTCCCCTCCATCGGGCACGCGCTCGCCTTCATCAACGAGCTCGAGCACGCCGACATGGTCGGGATCAACCCCGAGACCGGGCACGAGCAGATGGCCTCGCTCAACTACACGCACGGGATCGCCCAGGCGCTGTGGTCGGGCAAGCTCTTCCACATCGACCTCAACGGTCAGAAGGGTCCGCGCTACGACCAGGACCTCGTCTTCGGCTACGGCGACCTGCTCCAGGCCTTCTCGACCGTCGACCTGCTCGAGAACGGCGCACCCGGCGGCGGCCCGACGTACGACGGCCCGCGCCACTTCGACTACAAGCCGCTGCGCACCGAGAGCATGGTCGGCGTGTGGGAGTCCGCCCGCGCCAACATGGAGCTCTACCTCCGGCTGCGCGAGAAGTCGCGCGGCTTCCGTGCCGACCCCGAGGTGCAGGAGGCGCTCGCCGACGCGCGGGTGGCCGAGCTGTCGCAGCCGACCCTCGGCGCCGGCGAGAGCTACGCCGACCTGCTCGACGACGCGTCGTCCTTCGAGGACTTCGACCTCGACCGCGCGCGGACCCAGGGCTACGGCTACGCCCGGCTCCAGCGCCTGGCGATCGAGCACCTGCTCGGCACCCGCGGCGCCTGAGCGCTCCCGAGGCGCCGCACCCCCGACCCCCTCGCCGCGGGTGACCCTGTCCGGAGGGTCGCCCGCGGCGACGGTCCCGTCGGGCTCCACCCGGACCACACCAGGCACGAGGACACGAGGCACCCGCATGACGATCTTCCACGTGGCCACCGACGGCTCCGACGCCGCCGACGGCTCGGCCCAGCACCCCTTCCGCACCGTCAACCGCGGCGCCGCGGCGGCGCACCCCGGGGACACGGTCCGGGTGCACGCCGGCGAGTACCGAGAGTGGGTGGTGCCGCCCCGCGGTGGGCTGAGCGACGCCCGGCGCATCACGTACGAGGCGGCCCCGGGCGACCACGTGGTGATCAAGGGTTCCGAGCGGATCACCGGCTGGGAGCAGGTCGACGGGGCCGTGTGGCGGGTGCGCCTGCCCAACGCGTTCTTCGGGACCGCCAACCCGTACGCCCAGGAGGTCGGCGGCGACTGGATCGTCTACCCGGAACGCGACTCGCCGCGCAAGCACCTCGGCGAGGTCTACCTGGAGGGCCGCAGCTTCTACGAGGTCGCGACGGCCGCCGAGGTGGCCGAGCCGGTCCGACGGAGCGAGGTGGTCGACCACTGGACCGGCACCACCGTCCCCGTCCCCGACGCCGACCAGACGCAGCGCGTGTGGCACGCGGCGGTCGACGAGGACGCCACGACCATCACCGCGAACTTCGGCGACGCCGACCCGAACGCCCGCCTGGTCGAGATCAACGTGCGCCGCTCGGTCTTCTACCCGACCGAGCACCACCTCGACTGGATCACCGTCCGGGGCTTCGAGCTCGCGCACGCCGCCTGCCCCTGGACCCCGCCGACCGCCGACCAGCCCGGGCTGATCGGCCCGAACTGGGCCCGCGGCTGGATCATCGAGGACAACGACATCCACGACGCGAAGTGCTCGGCGGTCTCGCTCGGCAAGGAGGCCTCGACCGGGCACAACCACTCCACGACCCGGCTGGACAAGCCGGGCTACCAGTACCAGCTGGAGTCGGTCTTCTCCGCCCGCCAGATCGGCTGGGACGCCGAGCACGTCGGCTCGCACGTCGTGCGCCGCAACCACATCCACGACTGCGGGCAGAACGGCGTCGTCGGCCACCTGGGCTGCGTCTTCTCCACCATCGAGGACAACCACATCCACCACGTCGCGGTGAAGCGGGAGTTCTACGGCTACGAGATCGGCGGCATCAAGCTGCACGCGGCCATCGACGTCGACCTCCGGCACAACTACGTCCACGACTGCTCGCTCGCCGTCTGGCTGGACTGGGAGACGCAGGGCACGCGCATCTCGCGCAACGTCTTCGCCGCCAACAGCCGCGACCTGTTCGTCGAGGTGAGCCACGGCCCGTACGTCGTGGACCACAACGTGCTCGCCTCGCCCGTGTCGGTGGAGCTGTTCAGCCAGGGCGGTGCGTTCGTGAACAACGTGCTGTGCGGTTCGCTCCGGCTCGAGAAGGTGCTGGACCGCGCGACGCCCTACCACCGTCCGCACAGCACGCAGGTCGCCGGCTACGCCGTGATCTACGGGGCCGACGACCGCTGGGTCGGGAACCTGTTCCTCGGCGACCAGGGCCGGGAGGCGTACGGGCACGGGGCGGAGTTCAGGCCGGTCGCGGGCTACGGGACCGCCCTCTACGACGGGCACCCCACCTCGTTCGCCGACTACCTCGCGCTGGTCGACGCCCAGCCGCCGGGCGACCACGACCGCTACCCCGGGGTCCCGCAGCCCGTCTACGTCCGCCAGAACGTCTACGCCGACGGCGCGACCGCGTTCGAGGGCGAGCAGGACGCGCTCGTGGTCGACGGGCCCGTCTCCGTGCAGGTCGTCGCCGAGGGCGAGCAGGTCTTCCTCGAGACGGACCTGCCCGAGGGCTTCCTCGCCGCGCAGGTCGGCGTGGTCACGGGCGCCGACCTCGAGCACGTGCGGTTCGCCGGGTGCGACTTCGAGGAGCGCGACGGCAGCCCGGTCGTCGTCGACGTCGACCTGCTCGGCGAGCGCAAGCAGGTGGACCGGGCCTACCCGGCCTTCCCGCTCGCGGCGGTCACGACGGGGACCTCGCGCACCCGCGTCTGGTGAGGTGCCCCTCGCTCCCACCTCTGGGCACGTCTGCGAGCGGCGCCGGGTGCATCCGCCGCCGGACATAGGCTGGCGGACGGTCAGGACGACGAGGGAAGAGCGAGGCATGAGCGACATCAGCAGCACCGGGACGGACCGCGTCAAGCGGGGCATGGCCGACATGCTCAAGGGCGGCGTGATCATGGACGTCGTCGACGCCGAGCAGGCGAAGATCGCCGAGGACGCGGGCGCCGTCGCCGTGATGGCGCTGGAGCGGGTCCCGGCCGACATCCGCGCGCAGGGCGGCGTCGCCCGGATGAGCGACCCCGACATGATCGACTCGATCATCGCGGCCGTCTCCATCCCGGTCATGGCCAAGGCCCGGATCGGGCACTTCGTCGAGGCGCAGGTCCTGCAGTCCCTCGGCGTCGACTACGTCGACGAGTCCGAGGTGCTCACCCCGGCCGACTACGCCCACCACATCGACAAGTGGGCCTTCACGGTCCCCTTCGTCTGCGGGGCGACGAACCTCGGCGAGGCGCTGCGCCGGATCACCGAGGGCGCGGCGATGATCCGCTCCAAGGGCGAGGCCGGCACCGGCGACGTCTCCAACGCCACCACGCACATGCGCACGATCCGCGGCGAGATCCGCCGGCTGCACGGGCTCTCCCCCGACGAGCTCTACGTGGCCGCCAAGGAGCTGCAGGCCCCGTACGACCTCGTCGTCGAGGTGGCGCAGGCCGGAAAGCTCCCGGTCGTGCTGTTCACCGCCGGTGGCATCGCCACGCCGGCCGACGCCGCGATGATGATGCAGCTCGGCGCCGAGGGCGTGTTCGTGGGCTCGGGCATCTTCAAGTCGGGCAACCCCGCCCAGCGGGCCTCGGCCATCGTCGCGGCGACGACGTTCCACGACGACCCCGGCATGGTCGCCAAGGTCTCGCGCGGCCTCGGCGAGGCGATGGTCGGCATCAACGTCGACGACATCCCCGAGCCGCACCGGCTCGCGACGCGCGGCTGGTGACGCCCCTGGTCGGCGTCCTCGCGCTGCAGGGCGACGTCGCCGACCACGTCCGGGCCCTCGAGACGTGCGGCGCCCGGGTCCGTACGGTCCGGCGGCCCGAGGAGCTGACCGGCCTCGACGGGATCGTGCTGCCGGGCGGTGAGTCGACGACGATCGACCGGCTGTCGCGTCGGTTCGGTCTGCGCGAGCCGCTCGTCGAGGCGCTGGCCGGCGGCCTGCCGGCGTACGGGTCCTGCGCGGGGATGATCATGCTCGCCGACGGGCTCGTGGACGGTCTGCCCGACCAGCAGACGTTCGGCGGGCTGGACGTCACCGTGCGCCGCAACGCCTTCGGCCGCCAGGTCGACTCCTTCGAGACCGACCTCGATCTCGTCGGGCTCGAGGCACCGGTGCACGCCGTCTTCATCCGGGCGCCGTGGGTCGAACGGGTGGGCCCGGACGTCGAGGTGCTCGCCACCGCGGCCGACCACCCGGTCGCGGTCCGCCAGGGCGCGCTGCTCGCGACCTCGTTCCACCCCGAGGCGACCGACGACGTCCGGGTGCACGCGCTGTTCCTCGCTGGCCTCTGACCCCGACCCCTCGGTCGTCAGCGGAGCAGCGTCGCCCGGCGCCAACCTCGCACGCTGTTGAGGAACCAGAGCTGGGCCCCGGAGTCCAGGGCTGCCTGCAGCTCGTCCACCGTGAGGACCCGCTCCCCCACCGGCCCCTCGTCCAGGGCGAGCTGCCGCTGCACCCCCGGCAGCAGCCCGCAGTCCAGCGGTGGGGTCACCCACTCCTCGCTCGACCCGACGAGGACGTTGCCGGTCGTCGTCTCCGTGATCTCCCCCCGGGTGTTCCAGAGCAGGGCGTCGTCGGCACCGAGGCTCCTCGCGCGCTGCAGATGAGGTTCGTAGACCGATCGTCTGGTGGTCTTGTGCGCAAGAAAAGGGTCGTTCTCGTCGACCGGGTCAGCGGCGAGCACGAGAGTCAGCGATCCGGTCGGGTCGCGGGGCAGGTCGACCACCTCGGTACGAGCTCCACCGTCCTCGGCGACGGTCAGCCGGACCCGCCACCGGCCCGTCGGGTGGGCAGCTGCCACCGCCGCCAGCGCGGCTCGGGCGGCCGGCACCGGGTCCGGGCGCTCGAAGAACGCGGCCGAGGCGGCCAACCGGTCGACGTGCGCGTCGAGGAGCCAGCAGGCGCCGTCCTCCAGCCGGAGCGTCTCCAGCAGGTCGAAGGCCGGCCGCGGCGGAGCCGTGAGGACGGCGGACTTGGCGAGCAGCTCGTCGTGCTCCCCCGCCGCGCTCGAGTCCACCGTCACGCCGCTGCCCACGCCGTAGGTCGCCGTACGGGCCACCGTGTCGGCGACGACGGTCCGGATCGCCACGGCGAAGGTCGCGTCACCGCCCGGGGCGACCACCCCGACGGCGCCGCAGTAGAGCCCGCGCGCCGACGGCTCCAGCGTGGCGATGATCGACATCGTGGTGATCTTGGGCGCGCCCGTGATCGAACCGCAGGGGAACAGCGCACCGAAGAGGTCGGCCAGCCCGGTCCCGGGCGGGACCTCCGCGGTCACCGTCGACGTCAGCTGCCACACCGTCGGGTAGCGCTCGGCGACCAGCAGCGCGGGGACGTCGACCGTGCCGGGACGGGCGACGCGACCGAGGTCGTTGCGCAGGAGGTCGGTGATCATGACGTTCTCGGCGCGGTCCTTGACGCTCGCGCGCAGCCCGGCCAGCCGTTCGGCGTCCTCGGCGGCGGACCGGCCGCGCCGCGCCGTGCCCTTCATCGGCCGGGTGGTGACCACGTCACCGTGACGCGCGAAGAACAGCTCCGGCGACACCGACAGGACGTGGTGGCGGCCCACCTCGAGGTACGCGCCGAACGCCGCCCCCTGCGCGGCGAGCAGCCGCTCGTAGCGCGCCAGGTCGTCGGCGCCGTCGTCCCAGGCCGCGGCGAGCCGGACCGTGAGGTTCGTCTGGTAGGTGTCACCGCGCCGGATGGCGGCCTGCACCTCGTCGAACGCGGCCTCGTACGCCGCCGGTCCCGTCGTCGCGCGCCACGGTCCGAGGACCGTCGCCGGCGCCGCGGGGGCCGGCACGCCCGCCAGGGGCGCCTCGTGCAGGCCGAACCAGACCAGCGGCAGGTCGTCCTCGCCGCGCGGTCCGCCGGGCACCACGAAGGCGGGGTCGAAGGCCGGCGCGGCGTCGTACGTCACGAACCCCACGGCCCACAGCCCGTCGGCCGTGGCCGTTTCCACCGCCCGGAGCGCCTCGACGACGTCCTCGACGCGCCGCGCCACGACCGTCCGCACGGGTGCACCGAACCGCAGCGGTTCGCCACCCGCGCGCGTCTCGCCCGGGTGGAGGTCGACGCGGAGCACGCCGCCATGCTCCCAGGGTCGGCATCGGTCGGGCACCTCGACGAGCCCGGCGGTCGCCCTACCGGCCCGACATGGCCTGCAGGCGGAGCCCGGCCAGCAGCAGGTCGAGCCCGGACCGGAACACCTCGAGGTCGTCGTGCGTGGCGAACTCGTCGGCGACCTGGTGCGCGAACGGGTAGTCCTGCTGGGTCGAGGGCGCGCCAGCGGTCGGCGTACATGGCCAGGAACTCCGGGGCTGCCATCCCGCTCTCCAGGAACTCGCGGGGCGGCGGCTGCGCGAGGTCGACGGCGACCCCGACGACGTAGCTGACGATCGACGACACCGCGTGGAAGCGCTGCCTGGGCGTCAGGTCGAGCCGCATGAGCTGCTGACCGAGCCGGTCGAACATCAGCATCGAGTTCGGCTGCAGCCCGTTGTTGCGGAGCATGAGCTGGCCGAACCACGGCCGGCGGACGAACTCGTCGAACAGCGCCAGGGCGAGCGCGCGGACGTTGGCGATCGGGTCGGGCCCGTGCGTGAGCGGCTCGCTGTCGGCCAGCGACCCGGCCCATCACCTCCTCGGTCGCCCGCTCGAGCAGCTCGTCGCGGCTGGCGACGTACCAGTAGATGCTCGCCACGCCGCCGCCCAGCCGCGCCGCCAGGGCGCGGAAGGTCAGCGCCGGCTCCCCCGACTCGTCGAGGATCGCGATGGCCTCGCCCAGCACCGTGTCGAGCGAGTGCGACGCCCGCCGGCGACCGCGCGCGCGCGCGGGCGGCTCGACGCGGTCGGGACCGGTCGTCGTCGATCGATCTGCAGTCATGGCTTGCATCCTACCGAACGCTGTTCTATCGTCTAGAACGTCGTTCGATAGTCGTACGGCGTTCGATCGAGAAGGCCGCCCATGAGCACCGCCACCGTCACCCCCACCGCGAGCCCCCACGTACACCTCGCTGCGCGCCGCCGCCGTCCCGCTGGCCGCGCTCTGCCTGGCCTTCTTCGTCGAGATGGTCGACAACACGCTGCTCTCGATCGCCCTGCCCACGATCGGTCGTTCGCTCGGGCAGCGGCACGACGGCCCTGCAGTGGGTGACGGGGGCCTACTCCCTCACCTTCGGCGGCCTGCTGCTGACCGCCGGGTCGGCCGCCGACCGGTTCGGCCGCCGGCGCGTGCTGCTCACCGGCCTCGCCGCCTTCGGCCTGGTCAGCCTGGCCGTCGTCCTGGTCGACCGAGCATCGGCCAGCTCATCGCCCTGCGCGCGGCCCTCGGCTGCGCCGCGGCGGCGATGGCGCCGGTCACGATGTCGCTGATCTTCCGGCTCTTCGACGACGAGAAGCTGCGGATGCGCTCGATCACCGTGGTGATGGTCGTCGGGCATGTCCGGCTTCGTCCTCGGCCCCCTGCTGGGCGGGACGGTCCTCACCCACGTCAGCTGGCAGTGGCTGCTCGTCGTCAACGCACCCATCGCCCTGATCGCCTGGATCGGCGTCCGCGCCGGCGTCCCGGCCGACCGCCGCGACGACCTGACGTCGCGAGCGCCTCGACCTGCCCGGCACCGCGCTCACCGTCGCCGCGATCGGGCTCGGCTGCTACACCCTCACCAGCGGCGTCGAGCACGGCTGGCTCGCGCCCGCTCACGCTCGCCTGCGCCCTCGGGCACCGTCGCCGCCGTCGTGGGCTTCGTCCTCCGCGAACGCCGCGCGGCCTCGCCCATGATCGACCTCGCGATCTTCCGCACCGGACCCGCGCGCGGCGCGGCGATCACCCAGCTCGGCGCCTCGGTCACGATGGCCAGCGTCATGTTCGGGCTGATCCTGCACTTCCAGTACGCGTACGGCTGGAGCCCGATGCGCGCCGGCCTCGCGAACCTGCCCCTGATCCTCACGATGATCGCTGGCGACGCCGGTCGCCGAGCAGCTGGCCGCCCGCCTCGGCCACCGCCTGGCCTGCCTCGTCGGGACCGCGCTCCTGGTGGGCTCGCTGGTCGGCATGGCCTGGGCCGTCGAGCACGGCTACCTGGCGATCGCCGTCATGATGGTGGTGCTCACGACCGGGCTGCGGACGATCATGACCATCTGCGCGGTCGCCCTCGTCGAGGCGATGCCGAAGAACCGCACCTCGATCGGCGCCGCCCTCAACGACACCTCCCAGGAGATCGGCACCAGCCTCGGCACGGCCGTCGTCGGCACCCTCATCGCCGCCCTGGTCACGACCACGCCTGCCGGCCGGCGCCTGGAGCCCCGACCTCGTCCACGCCTACTTCGCGGTGAGCGGATCACCTACCTGGCCGTCGCCGTCCTGGTCGGGCGTGATCGCGACCTTCGGCTCGCTGTCGCTGACCGACTCCCACGCCACCGAGGAGCCCGCGCCGTCCGAGGACGAGCCGGCGCACGTCTGAGGCCGGTCCGTCGTTCAACGCGACGACCACCTAGGGACCGGCGGTCACGACCTCACGGACCTCGGCGAGGTCCATCCGGTAGGGGCCGACCTGGGTGAGCACCCAGGTCGCCCCGGCGGCGGCCCAGGGCGCCGGGTCGGTGCCGGCGGGGACCTGGACGACGAGCTCGGCCGGGTCTCCCGCCCGTCCGGCGCCCGAGCGGGCCACGTCCAGCGCCGTCTGCGCCTCCGCGACGTCCGCGGCGGCCTCGAGGCCGATGACGAAGTACCCGTCGAACCGGGCCGCCCGGCGCTGCGGCGCGCGGTTCGGCCAGCGCCCGCCGATCCAGATCGGGATGCCGCCCGGCCGGGTCGCCGACGGGAGGAACGTCACCCCGGCCGCTCGGCGGTGCGGGCCGTCGTGGTCGACCCGCTCACCCGACAGCAGCCCGACGAGCACCTCGAGGCCCTCGTCGAGCAGCGCGGCCCGCACCTTCGGCTCGACCGTCTCGCCGAACGCGGACAGCTCGCCACCCCCGCCGTCGCGGCCACCGCCGTCGTCACCCAGGCCGAAGCCGAGGATCAGCCGTCCGCCGGAGAGCCGGTCGAGCGACGCCGCCTGGCGGGCCAGGACCTGCGGCCGGCGCCGCGAGAGCGGCGTCACCATGATCCCGAGCTCGATCCGCGACGTGGTCATGGCGGCGGCGGCGAGGCAGACCCAGGGGTCCGCGATCTCGACGACCGGGTCGGCGTAGAGCAGGTGGTCCCACAGGAACAGCCCGTCCCAGCCGGCCGCCTCGGCCTGCGCGGCCAGGTCGGCGACCACCCGCGGGTCGGCGAGCGCGTCGAACGCCGGCACGAACAACCCGCGGCGGCTCACCGGACCGCCTCGGCGGCAGCGGCGGAGCGGTCCACACGCTCGGTGTCGGCCGTGCCGAAGACCCCCCGGCGGACGGGGTACGGGGCGGTCACACGGTCATCTCGGCATCTGAGGACTCATCCTGCCGTGCTCACGGCGCGCGGCGCCACGGCGCGCGGGTACCAAGGACGACGATCAGGGGCTCCGCGCGCTGGTCGAGCCGGGCGACCCGGTGCCGGTCCCAACGCAGGACTCGACGTCCTGGTCAAGGACCTGACGGGCGCCCGGTGGTCGACCGGCGAGCCGCTTCCGAGACCGCCCGCAGGACCTGGTCGTCGAGGACGTGAGCGCGATCGAGCAGCCAGGCCGCGATCTGCTCCTCGGCACGACGTCGACCCCGGCAGGCCGGCTCTTGACGACGAGTCGATCCTCCCCCCACCGGGACGACGACTCCGTGGACTCCGGTCGGGCATCCACTACCTGCTGCCAGGAGACGGCTGGCGCGGGCGGCCTCGTGGCGGCTGTTGCGGACGTACGGGCAGCGCTGTCCGTTGACCAGGAACGTCTCGGCACCGACCACGACGTCCCACCCGGATGGTGCTTGGTGTTCACCGTGAACACGCCTCCCGGACCGATGACCAGATGGTCGATGTCCGAGTCGCCGGTCCCGACAGGAACGGCGTGCAGCACGCGCCATCGCGGGTCGGTCCGGACGACGCGCGCCAGCTCGCGCGCGACCAGCACCTCGCCGTCGGCTCCGAGCCGCCAGGCGCGTTCGTTCGTCCTGCGCTTGATCAGGCGAGCGAAGAAGGTGCGGACCGGCGCCGCGTCTCGAAGTGCTGTGGCCTGCACCCGAACCGCAGCACCGGGAGCGTTCGTCGCCAGATCTCTCCACGGTCGTGGCGGGGCCACCGGAAGTCGCTCACGAGCGGCCCGGTCGTCCGCCGGCTGGGCCGGCGCGGGCGGAGCTGCATCCGGCCCCCACTGGGCACGCGTCTTCCAGTCCTCCACAGCCTTGCAGAGGGCCGGCAGGTGATCAGTCGACGTGGGATGCGCTGCACCTGTCCGGAGATCGGTCCAGCCGGTGCGCTCGCCGTCGCTCCCACGAACGGACAGCCGGTCGTGGCCGAAGCGCGTCCACCGCTGCACGAGCAACGGGATATGTCGGGCACAGGAGAAAGGATCGAGGTCGAGCACGGGTCTTGCGCAGAAATCGTCATGTTCCCGGCGACGAACCTCGCGCGGTCTCGAACACGGCCCGGGCGCCGCCCTCCCGAGCGGCAGCACCGGTTCGACGAAAGAGGTCAGGGCCACGCGCAGAGGGATCCCGAGGGCTCCGGCCCCTGTCCACCACGAGCGTCAGCAGGCGAGGTCGGTGCGCAGCACGGCGTAGAGAATCCCGTCGTGGTAGTCGCCCTCCCGCCACTGGGCCCCACGGGTCACGCCCTCGCGAGTGAACCCGGCCGCCTCCAGGGCCCGCTGCTCGGCGACGTTCTCGACGTCGGTGTGGGCCTCGACCCGGTTGGCCCGGGTGTGGGTGAAGAAGAGCTCCACCACCCGCCGCTGGGCGAGCCGGCCGAGCCCGCGTCCGCGGTGCCCGGGACGCAGCCAGATGCCGATCATGGGGCAGCGCGAGCCGGCGTTCGGGCCCCAGCCGCGCCAGTGCCAGCTGACGTCTCCGGCGACGTCGCCGCCCTCGTCGACGATCGTGAGCGCCCCGGCGTCGTCGAGCCGCGAGGGAGCTGGGTGCGTACCGGCCGCGACCGGCCCGAAGTCGTCGAACGGGGTGTCGCCGCCGACCAGCAGCGGGAGGTCGGACGGGCGCTGCGGGCGGAGGGTGACCTCGGGTCCGGGCACGCGGGCGAGGTACCCGGGCTCAGACGTTGAAGCCGAGCGCCCGCAGCTGCTCGCGACCGTCGGGGGTGATCTTCTCCATGCCCCACGGCGGCATCCAGACCCAGTTGATGACGAACCGCTCGACGAGTCCCTCGAGCGCGGTGTCGGTCTGGTCCTCGATGACGTCGGTCAGCGGGCAGGCGGCCGACGTCAGCGTCATGTCGATGGTCAGCGAACCGTCGTCCTCGAGGTGCAGGCCGTAGATGAGGCCGAGGTCGACGACGTTGATCCCGAGCTCGGGGTCGACGACGTCCTTCAGCGCCTCCTCGACGTCCGCCACCGTCGCGCGCGCGGCCGGGGAGTAGTCGCCCGCACCGTCCACGTCGGGCAGGTCGTCCTGCACCAGCTCGGACGGGCGCATGTCCTCCCGCTGGTCCTGGCCCACGGCCGTGATCTCGCTCGTCATCTCGCTCCTGGAGTCTGGTGCTGCTCGTGCTCGTCCTGCCGGTCCTGCTCGCTCAGCGCTCGGGCGGCGGCGTCCTTGAACGCCGACCAGCCGAGCAGGGCGCACTTCACGCGCGCCGGGAACTTCGCCACGCCCGCGAACGCGATGCCGTCCTCGAGCCGGTCCTCGTCGGGCTCGACGCGTCCCTGGCCCTGCATGAGGGTGAGGAACTCCTCGTGGAGACCGAGGCCCTCGCCGACGTCGCGGCCGATGACGAGGTCGCTCATCACCGAGGTCGACGCCTGGCTGATCGAGCAGCCCTGCCCCTCGTACGAGACGTCGGCGACGGTGTCGCCGTCCAGGTGCAGGCGCAGCGTCACCTCGTCGCCGCAGCTCGGGTTCACGTGGTGCACCTCGGCCTCGTACGGCTCCCGCAGACCGCTGTGGTGCTTGGCCCGGTAGTGGTCCAGGATGATCTCCTGGTAGAGGTCCTCGACGTTCACGAGCCTCCGTCCGTGGTCGTGCGGCTCGCTCGGGCGGGACGCTCGCGCGGCGGGCGGCTGAAGAAGCCGACCGTACGGTGCAGTGCGTCGACGAGGACGTCGATCTCCGCGGTCGTCGTGTAGAGGTATCCCGAGGCGCGCGTCGAGCTCTGCACGCCGAAGCGCTCGTGCAGCGGACGCGCGCAGTGGTGCCCGCCGCGGACGGCCACGCCACGCGCGTCGAGCAGCTGGCTGACGTCGTGCGGGTGGATCGGCTCGCCGGCGTGGTTCTGCAGGGTGAACGAGATCGCCCCGCCGCGGTCCTTCGTCGTGGTCGGGCCGAGCACCCGGAGACCCTTCACCGTGGACAAGCCCTCGAGCGCGTACGCCGTGATCAGGTGCTCGTGCGCGGCGACCTGGTCCAGGCCGAGCGCGCTGAGGTAGCGCGCGGCGGCGGCCAGACCGACGGCCTGCGCGATCGGCGGGGTCCCCGCCTCGAAGCGGTGCGGCGGCGGCGCGAAGGTCGACCCGGACATCTTGACGACCTCGATCATCTCGCCCCCGCCGAGGAACGGCGGCAGCTCGGCGAGCAGGTCGTAGCGGCCCCAGAGCACGCCGATGCCGGTCGGGCCGACCATCTTGTGCCCCGTGAACGCGACCAGGTCGGCCCCGAGCGCCTGCACGTCGACCGGCATCTGCGGGACGGCCTGCGAGGCGTCGACGACGACGCGGGCGCCGTACGCGTGCGCCGCCGCGGCGATCTCGGCCACCGGGTTGATCGTGCCGAGGACGTTGGAGACGTAGGTGATCGAGACGATCTTGGTGCGCTCGTTGATCAGGCCGGCGGCGAGGCCGCCCTCGACGTCGAGCCGGCCCTCGTCGGTGACGTCGAACCAGCGCAGCGTCGCACCCGTGCGCTCGGCGAGGAGCTGCCACGGGACGATGTTGGAGTGGTGCTCCATCACCGAGACGACGATCTCGTCGCCGGGCTCCAGCGAGGCCCCGAGCGAGTGCGCGCAGAGGTTCAGGGCCTCGGAGGCGTTCTTGGTGAAGACGATCTCGTCGCTCGACGCGGCGCCGACGAGCTCCGCGATCACGGCGCGCGACGACTCGAACGCCTCCGTGGCCTCCGCACCCAGCAGGTGCATCGCCCGGGCGACGTTCGCGTTGTGCGACAGGTAGTGGTCCTCGATCGCCTCGACGACGCAGCGCGGCTTCTGCGAGGTGTTCGCGCTGTCGAGGTAGACCAGCCGGTGCCCGTCGGCCGTCGTGCGCTCGAGGATCGGGAAGTCACCGCGGATGGCCTCGACGTCGTACGGGATCGGCTCGTCGGTCGGCAGCGACTCGGCCGCGGACAGCTCGGCCGGCTCGACGACGTCGGGGTACTGCGCGCCGCCCGAGAGCGGCGGGCGCCCGTCCAGCTCGGCGTGGGTGGTCACGGTCAGACCGCCGCCGCGGCTGCCCGCACGTAGCGGTCGTAGCCCTCGGCCTCGAGCCGCTCGGCCAGCTCCTGGCCGCCCTGCTCGGCGACCCGGCCGGCGACGAACACGTGCACGAAGTCCGGCTTGATGTAGCGCAGGATCCGCGTGTAGTGCGTGATCAGCAGCACGCCGCGGTCGCCCTGGGCGGAGAAGCGGTTGACGCCCTCGGAGACGATGCGCAGCGCGTCGATGTCGAGGCCGGAGTCGGTCTCGTCGAGGATCGCGAAGCGGGGGTTCAGGAGCTCGAGCTGGACGATCTCGTGACGCTTCTTCTCACCGCCCGAGAAACCCTCGTTGACGCTGCGCTGGGCGAACTCGCGGTCCATCTGGACGCGGTCCATCGCCGCGTTCACGTCCTTGACCCAGGTGCGCAGCTTGGGCGCCTCGCCATCGACCGCGGTCTTGGCGGTGCGCAGGAAGTTCGCGACGCTGACGCCGGGGACCTCGACCGGGTACTGCATGGCCAGGAACAGCCCGGCGCGGGCCCGTTCGTCCACGCTCATGGCGAGCAGGTCGTCACCGTCGAGCGTCACGCTGCCGGAGGTGATCTCGTACTTGGGGTGGCCGGCGATCGAGTAGGCCAACGTGGACTTGCCCGACCCGTTCGGGCCCATGATCGCGTGCACCTCGCCGCTGCCGATCGTCAGGTCGACACCCTTGAGGATCTCCTTCGGGCCGGACTCGGTGCTGACCGAGACGTGCAGGTCGTGGATCTCGAGCTTCGACATCAATATCTCCTACTGTGCTGGTCGGGGGTTCGAGGGGATCGTCCCCCCGCTCTAGGAAGCTGGTTCGTCGTGCTCAGCGCCGTCGGGCGCCTCGGGCAGCGCGTCGAGGTCGACGAGCACGTCGTCACCCACGACCTCGCAGCGGTAGACGGCGACCGGTTCGGTCGCCGGGAGGCCGAGCGGACGCCCGGTCTGCAGGTCGAAGCGCGAGCCGTGCAGGTAGCACTCGACCGTGCCGCCCTCGACGTCGCCCTCGGACAGCGGGATGGCGGCGTGGCTGCACTCGTCGGCGATGGCGTAGACGCGCTCGCCGCTGCGGACGACAGCGACCTCGCTGCGGCCGACCTCGACCGCGAGGGCCGACTCCGGCTTGAGCTGGCTCAGCGCGCAGGCGCGCACCAGGGCCATCAGACGGCGCTCGACGTCGGCAGGCCGACGTTCACCTCGAGCTCGGCCTCGACGGCCTCGAGCAGGCGCTGCTCGACGCGCGGGACGCCGATGCGACGGATGATGTCGGCGAAGAAGCCGTGCACCACCAGACGACGGGCCTCGGCCTCGTCGATGCCGCGGCTGCGCAGGTAGAACAGCTGCTCGTCGTCGAAGCGGCCGGTCGTCGACGCGTGCCCGGCACCGGCGATCTCGCCGGTCTCGATCTCCAGGTTGGGCACGGAGTCGGCGCGGCAGCCGTCGGTCAGGACGAGGTTCTTGTTGGACTCGTAGGTCTCGATGCCTTCGGCGACCTTGCGGATCAGCACGTCGCCGATCCAGACCGAGTGCGCGCCCTGGCCCTGCAGCGCGCCCCGGTAGTCGACGTTGCTGCGCGTCTTCGGCGCGTTGTGGTCGACGAACAGCCGGTGCTCGATGTGCTGACCGGCGTCGACGAAGTAGAGGCCGAGCTGCTCCACCGAACCGCCCGGAGCGGCGTACTCCGCCGTCTCGACCAGCCGCACGAGGTCGCCGCCGAGCGAGGCGGCGATCGTCCGGACCTCGGCGTCGCGGCCGACGACGACGGACACCTGCCCGCCGTGCACCGCGTCGTCCTCCCACAGCTGCAGCCCCGCGAACTCCAGGTGCGCGCCGTCGCCGACGAGCAGGCTGGTGTTCCCGGCGTAGACCGCGCTGCCGCGGTGCTCGAGGACGACCGTGGCCCGCGCGAACGCGCCGACCCGCACGACCAGGTTCCCGAAGGCCCGCTCCGCGCCGTGACCGGTCACGGTGATGACGACCGGGGCGTCGAGCTCGGTCTCGGCCGGGACGTCGACCAGGGTGACGCGGTCGGCGTGCGCGGCCGCGAGAGCGGCGACGCGGTCGACCGGGGCCGGGCCGCCGAGGGCCCGCGCCTCCGCCGCGGAGAGCGTCGACACCGTCACGACGTCGGGGGCCTCCACAGCCACGTCGACCTCGCCGGAGGCGCCGCCGTCGTCGAGCAGGCCGCGGAGACGCTTCAGCGGGGTGAAGCGCCAGACCTCCTCGCGCCCGTCCGGACGGGGGTGGTCGGCGAGGTCGTACGAGGCGACCGGGTGCAGGTGGGAGGCGACGGACTCGACGGCGGCGGAGACCGCGGACACCGAGTCGTCGGGGCCTACGGTCGGCACGACCTCGATCGGCGCGTCGATCTGGACGGACAAGTCAGGGTTCCTTCGTGTGGATCAGCCCGTCGGCCGGCTCCGCCTGCGGAGCCGGCCTCGGGGCGCGGGAGAGGGAGGGGCCGGCGTCAGCCGACCGCGCCCTCCATCTGCAGCTCGATGAGGCGGTTGAGCTCGAGGGCGTACTCCATCGGGAGCTCCCGGGCGATCGGCTCGACGAAGCCGCGGACGATCATGGCCATCGCCTCGTCCTCGCCCATCCCGCGGCTCATCAGGTAGAAGAGCTGGTCATCGCTCACCTTGGAGACCGTGGCCTCGTGCGCCATGGACACGTCGTCCTCGCGCACGTCGACGTAGGGGTAGGTGTCCGACCGGCTGATCGTGTCGACCAGCAGGGCGTCGCACTTGACGATCGACTTCGAGTGGTGCGCGCCGTCCTGGACCTGGACGAGCCCGCGGTACGACGTCCGACCGCCACCGCGCGCCACCGACTTGGAGATGATCGAGCTCGACGTGTGGGGCGCGCAGTGCACCATCTTGGAGCCGGCGTCCTGGTGCTGACCCTCGCCGGCGAAGGCGATCGACAGCGTCTCGCCCCGGGCGTGCTCGCCCATGAGGTAGACGGCCGGGTACTTCATGGTGACCTTGGAGCCGATGTTGCCGTCGATCCACTCCATCGTCGCCCCGGCCTCGCAGGTCGCACGCTTGGTGACGAGGTTGTAGACGTTGTTCGACCAGTTCTGGATGGTCGTGTAGCGGCAGCGCGCGCCCTTCTTGACGACGATCTCCACGACGGCGCTGTGCAGCGAGTCGGAGGAGTAGATCGGCGCGGTGCAGCCCTCGACGTAGTGCACGTAGGCGTCCTCGTCGACGATGATCAGCGTCCGCTCGAACTGGCCCATGTTCTCGGTGTTGATCCGGAAGTAGGCCTGCAGCGGGATCTCGACGTGCACGCCCTTGGGGACGTAGATGAACGAGCCGCCCGACCAGACGGCGGAGTTCAGCGCGGAGAACTTGTTGTCGCCGACCGGGATGACCGTCGCGAAGTACTCGGCGAAGAGCTCGGGGTGCTCCTTGAGCGCGGTGTCGGTGTCGAGGAAGATGACGCCCTGCTTCTCGAGCTCCTCGTTGATCTTGTGGTAGACGACCTCGGACTCGTACTGGGCCGCGACGCCGGACACGAGGCGCGCCTTCTCCGCCTCGGGGATGCCGAGCTTGTCGTACGTGCTCTTGATGTCGGCCGGCAGGTCGTCCCAGGTCGCGGCCTGCTTCTCGGTCGAGCGCACGAAGTACTTGATGTTGTCGAAGTCGATGCCGTCGAGCTCGGCGCCCCAGGCGGGCATCGGCTTGCGGTCGAAGAGCTTGAGGCCCTTGAGGCGCAGGTCGAGCATCCACTGAGGCTCGCTCTTCAGCGCGGAGATGTTCTCGACGACGGCCGGGCTCAGGCCGCGCTGCGCGATGGCGCCGGCGGCGTCGGAGTCCGACCAGCCGAAGCGGTAGCGGCCGAGGGCGTCGAGGTGCTGGTCCTGGGTCTGGCCCAGGCCCGGCACGACGGGCCCGGCGGCGGCCGGCGTCGTGGTGGTCTCGTCAAGGATGTCGGTCATCTCGGGTGCTCCTCGTGATCGGGGGCGTGCTCTGGGTGCAAGGCGGGGGTCCGTCCGGATGTTCCGGCCGGCAGGTGTGACGTGGCTCCGGGAGCCGGGGGCCTGGAGACGTTTCGCGGGATGTGCGTGGTGCAGACGCCGTCACCGTGGGCGATCGTCGCGAGGCGCTGGACGTGCACCCCGAGCTGGCGGGAGAAGGCCTCGGTCTCGGCCTCGCAGAGCTGCGGGAAGCGCTCGGCCACGTGCGCGACCGGGCAGTGGTGCTGGCACAGCTGCTCGCCGAGGGCCGCAGGTCGTACGGAGGCCGCGTAGCCCTCCGCCGACAACGCCCGCGCGAGCGTCTGGGCGGGGGTCTCGTCGGCGTCGGCCACCGCGAGCGCCTGCCGGACGTGGTCCTCGAGCAGACCCGTCCGCGCCTCGGCGAAGCGTCCGACGGCGTCGGGGCCGGCCGTGGCCGCGAGGAACTCGAGGGCCTGCACGGCGAGGTCGTCGTAACCGGCGCCGAAGCTGTCGCGGCCGGCGTCGGTGAGCACGAACACGCGGGCCGGGCGCCCGCGGCCGCGGGCGCCGTAGACGCGCTGCTCGCGCGACGTGAGCAGGCCCTGCTCGGCGAGCCCGTCGAGGTGGCGGCGCACGCCGGCGGCGGTGAGCCCGAGACGGGTCGCGAGCTCGGCGGCGGTCGACGGCCCGTGCTCCAGGACCGAGCGGGCGACACGACGCCGGGTGGGGGCGTTCGGGTCGGTCGCCGGCAGGTCGCCGGACACCTCTCCGATCGTGTCCTCGGCGGTTTTCACAAGGCCAGTGTGCTCTTATTCGAGCGTCGATCAAGCGAGGCGAGCCTTACCGGACCGAGCCCCCCGGGGCTTGTCGTCAGGACAGGCCGAGGATGTCGGCGAGGTCGTAGCGCACGACCTCCTCGAGCTGGGAGTACGTGCACGAGTGCGGATCCCGGTCCGGGCGCCACCGGTTGAACTGCGCGGTGTGGCGGAACCGCTCCCCCTCCATGTGCTCGTAGCGGACCTCGACGACGAGGTCGGGACGCAAGGGGGTGAACGAGAGGTCCTTGCCGTTGTTCCAGCGGCTGAACTCCGAGCTGCGCGGCGTCCGCGTCCCCTCCTCCTGCCCTGCGCCGGGGGCGCGCCGGTCCTGCCCCGCCCACGCCCACGGGTGGTCGTCGAACGTCGTGACCAGCGGCTGCAGCTCGGTGAACAGCTCCTTGCGCCGGGCCGCCGGGAAGGCGCCGATCACGCCGACCGACACCAGCCGGCCGCCGTCGTCGTAGAGCCCGAGGAGCAGCGACCCGATGCTGTCCGGTCCGCTCTTGTGGACCCGGTAGCCGGCGACGACGCAGTCCGCCGTCCGCTCGTGCTTGATCTTGAACATCACCCGCTTGTCCGGCGCGTAGCCGATCGCGTTCGGCTTGGCCACGACGCCGTCCAGCCCGGCCCCCTCGAACTGCGTGAACCACGTCTCCGCCACGGCCGGGTCGTCCGTCGTGGGCGTCAGGTGCACCGGCGCCTCGGCGTGCGCGAGCGCCGCGGCCAGCGCGGCACGCCTCTCGGCGAAGGGGCGCGACGTCCAGTCCTCGTCGCCCAGGGCCAGCAGGTCGAACGCGACGAAGCTCGCCGGCGTCTCCGCGGCGAGCCGGTTCACCCGGCTGACCGCCGGGTGGATGCGCTGCTGCAGCGTCTCGAACTCCAGCCGCTCCCCCGACGGGTCGACGACGACGATCTCGCCGTCGATCACGGCCCGTGCGGGGAAGCTCGCGCGCACCGCCTCGACGACCTCGGGGAAGTAGCGCGTCATGGGCTTGCCGTTGCGGCTGCCGATCTCCACCTCGTCGCCGTCGCGGAAGATCACCGAGCGGAAGCCGTCCCACTTCGGCTCGTAGGTGAGGTCGCCGGTGGGGATGGTCTTGACCGACTTCGCCAGCATCGGCGCGACCGGCGGCATCACGGGCAGGTCCATCGGCCCATCCTGCCCCGAGGACGCCCGCTCGAGGCGCCCGGCCCGCGCGCCCTGCCGCCCTACACTTCAGCGGTGCCCAGCCCCTCCGCGCCCGCGCTCGAGGTGCGGGACCTGACGGTCCGCCTCGGCGGCCGCGCGGTGCTCGACGGGCTCAGCCTCGATGCACCAAGAGGGGCGCTCACCGCGCTGCTCGGTCCGAACGGCGCGGGCAAGACGACCCTGCTGCGCTGCTGCACCGGCCTCGTCCGGCCCGACGCCGGCACGGTCCGGGTGCTCGGCGAGGAGCCCGGCTCGCCCGCCGCCACGGCGGCCGTCGGGCTGATGCCGCAGAGCACGGGCGCCTGGTCGGGCGTCCGGGCCGTCGAGCTGCTCAGCTACCTCGCCGCCCTCTACGCCCACCCGCTCGACGTCGGCGCCCTGGTCGCCCGGCTCGGCATCGGCCCGTACGCCCGCACCCCCTACCGCCGCCTGTCCGGCGGGCAGCAGCAGGCCGTGAACCTGGCCGGCGCGCTCGTCGGCCGACCCGCGCTGGTGTTCCTCGACGAACCCACCGCCGGGATGGACCCGCACGCGCGCCGGGCGACCTGGGAGCTGCTCCGTGAGGTGCGGGCCGCCGGGGTGTCGGTGGTCCTGACCACCCACGCCATGGACGAGGCGGAGGCGCTGGCCGACCAGGTCTGGATGGTCGACCGCGGCCGGGTCGCCGCCGCGGGCACGGTCGACGAGCTGACCGCCGGCGGCGAGAGCCTCGAGAACGTCTTCCTGTCCCGGACCCACGGGGTGCTCGGATGAGCGCCCCCGTGTCGCCGAGGGGAGCGACCCCCTCGAACCCCCGGACGACCACGACGCTGGACCTCAGCCCGGCCCCCGGTGCGGCCCCGGCGTCGCGCCGCGTCGTCCGGCACGCGCTGACCGAGCTCCGCCTGCTCGTCCGCAACGGAGAGCAGCTCCTGCTCGCCCTCGTCATCCCCCTCGCCCTGCTGGTGCTGGCCGCGCTGACCCACGACCGGTTCGTGCCGCTGGCCGCCGCCGCCCCGTCGGTCCTCGGGCTCGCCGTCTGGTCGACGGCCTTCACCTCGGTCGCGATCGCCACCGGCTTCGAGCGGCGCTACGGCGTGCTGGAGCGACTGGCCGCGACCCCGCTGGGCCGTGGCGGGCTGCTGGTCGGCAAGGCCCTGGCCGTCGCGCTCGTGCTGCTCGGCCAGCTCGTCGTCCTCGCCGTCGTCGCGCTGCTGCTCGGCTGGCGGCCGTCGTACACGCCGGCCTCGCTGGTCGGCGGCCTCGCGCTCGTGGTGCTCGCGGCGGCGACCTTCGTGGCCCTGGCCCTGCTGCTCGCCGGCCGGCTCCGCGCCGAGGCGACGCTGGCCCTGGCGAACATCGTCTACGTCGTCCTCCTCGCCGGCGGCGCCCTCGTGGTGCCGGTCGCGCGCTACCCCGCGGCCGTACGCCCGGTGGTCGAGGCGCTGCCCACGGCGGCCCTCGGCGAGGGCATGCGCGCGGCGGCGGTCGGCGCCGTGCCGGGCTGGCCGTTCGCGGTGCTGGCGGTCTGGCTGGTGGTGGGCGCGCTGCTCGCGCGGCGGACGTTCCGGTGGACGGCTTGAGCACGGGGTGTGGGGTGGAGGCATGACGACGACCGAGCTGCGACCGACGCCGGAGGGCGCACCTGCGCCGCCGTGGGGCCCGCTGCGCCTCGTGACCGGGGCGGTCGCCCTGCGCCGCTGGGCCGTCGCCGCCCTCACGATCAACGTCCTGATCGTCGTGACCGGCGGTCTCGTCCGCCTGACCGCCTCCGGCATGGGCTGCCCCACGTGGCCGCGCTGCAGCGAGGCCTCTTTCGTCACCCACCCCGAGCTCGGCGTCCACGGGGCGATCGAGTTCGGCAACCGGCTGCTGACCTTTCTGCTCGTCGCCGTCGTGGCCCTCACCTGGGTCACGGCGCTGCGGTTCCGCGACCCGGCCCGGGCCGAGGCTCGCGGTGGCCGGCGCCGTGACCTGCGCTGGCTGGCCGGCGGCCTGCTGCTCGGCATCCCCGCCCAGATCGTCATCGGCGGGATCAGCGTCCTCACCCACCTGAACCCGTGGGTCGTCGGCCTGCACTTCGTCGTCTCCATGGCGCTCGTCGGCCTCGCCGTCGGGCTGGTCCGCTCGACCTGGGGCGCGTCCGTGGTCCGCACCGGGCGGCCGCTCGCCGTCCCGGCCGCCCGCCTGGCCTTTGCCGCCATGGTCGTCGCGGTCTGGCTCGGCACCGTCGTCACCGGCAGCGGGCCGCACGCCGGCGACCTGGGCGCAGTACGCAACGGGCTCGACGGCGGCCTCGTCGCCCACCTGCACGCCACGGTGGTCTACCTGACGATCGCGCTGACCGTGCTCTGCGCGTTCCTCGTCCGGAGCCGCGCCGTCATGCTCCTGCTGGCCGTCGAGGTCCTGCAGGCCGCGATCGGGATCACGCAGTACCACCTCGGGGTCCCCGTCGGCCTGGTCGCCCTGCACCTGCTGGGCGCCTCCCTGTCGGTGGCCGCCGCCACGAACCTGCTCCTGGCGATCCGCCGCCCTACGACCCGGTCGGCCGCGCGGGCGACCGCTCCAGCCACGGCCGGAGCCGCGCGGTGACGAACGGCAGCACCGCGTAGGTCAGCACCGCGTAGGTCAGCACCGGCGTCAGGACCACGGTGGTGACCAGGACGCGCAGCGCGCGCGGGACGGTGCCCCAGGCCGGCAGCAGGCTGAAGACCAGGTTCGTGGGGAAGAAGCCGAGCCAGATGCTCACGGCCTGCTTCCACCGGGGCGGGGCCGGCCGCACCGCGGCCGGCGACGACGGGTGGTCGAGCAGCTCGGAGGCCGGTATGTCGAACCAGCCCTCGATCGCGGTCCGGCGCTCGCTGCGGGCGTCGTGGACGGCTCGTCCCCGCTGCGGAGCCACCAGCCACGCTCGACCGCCACCGGGACGGATCCCTCGTGCACCGTCCGCGGGTCGTCGTCCACGGCCTCCGGTGAAGCCCGGTCAGCTGACGGTCGCGTGTCCGGCCGGGCCGGGTGCGCGCGAGTCGACCGGGCGGGCACCGGAGAGGAGCATCGAGATCCCCCGCGAGCGGGTGCCGAGGACGACGAACGGCGACAGCAGGCCGGGGAGGGTCAGCAGCAGCGACACCGCCTGGTAGGGCCCCTCGCGGTCGCCGACAGCGGCGAGGGCGGCCGAGAGCGCCCACGTGACGCCGACGAGCGTCCCGATCAACCGTCGGACGAGCGAGGGCGGGTCCGGCCACGACGGTCGCAGCCAGACCAGGCGCTGGCCGATCGAGGCTCCCGTCCCGACGAGCGCCGGCACCACGAAGGTGACCACCCCTGCCACCAGCGCAGGGACGGCCGGCGCCACGTCCGCCAGGGTCCCGGAGGGGGCGGGGCCCAGCAGCCGCGCGACGCGGCCGGCCCCGGAGACCACGGCGGTGACGACGGTGAAGGCCGCCAGGTCCACGACCATGCCGACCCAGCGCTGGACCGGACGGACCCGGGTGGGCCGCAGGCGACGCCGTTCGAGCTCGGTCGCCTCGGGCACCCACCCGAGCACCCGCCGCGCGAGCAGGGCGCCGACGAGGGTGCCGAGGGTGTTCGCGAGCAGGTCGTCGACGTCGGCGACGCGGTAGGCGCAGGCGTACAGCCCCCAGAGGGCGGTGCCCTGCGTCAGCTCGATCGCGAGCGAGACGAGGAGCCCGACGAGCGTCGTGACCGGGACCGAGCGCCCACCGAAGCGCCGCACGAGCAGCCCGAGCGGGACGAAGAGCGCGACGTTCAGGACGACCTGCAGGGTGACCGTGCTCGTCAGGGTCTCGAGCCAGCCGAGGCCGGAGGTCTCGCGGGCGATGTCGCGCACGAAGCGGAAGGGCACGAGCTGGATCCCGGCGCCGCCGCCCACGCAGCTCCGGGTCGACGCCGGCAGGGGGAGGAACGTGTAGGCGACCAGGCCGACGGCGTACACGCAGACCGCCGAGACCGCGACGACCCGGCGCACGCTCAGCCGCCCGAACCTCCGGTACTGCACGAGCAGGACCGGCACCAGCAGGGCGGCGAACAGCGCGAGCCCGCCGACGACCCCCACGACGAAGGGGAAGCTCCAGCGGGTCACGCGCCCCAGCATGGCCGACACGGTGGTGGTTGCGGCTTCAACATCTCGACGTCACGCTATAGTGGATCCATCAGCTTGCTTTCGCTCCTGCCGCAAGCAGTCCGTACGTCGTAGCCCCCAGGGCTCCGTACGAGGCGCCTCCGAGAGACCTCGGCCGGTGTCGGCGGGACACCTCAGGACGGATCTCCTTGACCCAGCACGACTTCGGCACGCTCGGCGTGCCCGCTTCCCTCGTCGGCGTCCTCGCCGAGCGGGACATCACCCTGCCCACCCCCATCCAGGCCGCGACGCTGCCCGACGCCCTCGCCGGGCGCGACGTCCTCGGCCGGGGCCGCACCGGTTCCGGCAAGACGTACGCGTTCCTGCTGCCGCTGGTCGCCCGGCTGACCTCGAGCAGGAGCCGTCGCCGGCCGGGAGCGCCGCGCGCGCTGATCCTGGCGCCGACCCGCGAGCTCGTCGGCCAGATCGAGGTCGCCCTCGCCCCGCTCGCCGCGACCGCCGGCCTCACGACCCGCACCGTCTTCGGCGGCGTCGGCCAGGGCCCGCAGGTCACGGCCCTCCGCAAGGGCGTCGACGTCGTCATCGCCTGCCCCGGACGGCTCGAGGACCTGATCAAGCAGGGCCACGCCTCGCTCGGCGCGGTCGAGGTCACCGTCATCGACGAGGCCGACCACATGGCCGACCTCGGCTTCCTCCCGGTGGTGCGCCGCCTGCTCGACCAGACCCCGCGCGACGGGCAGCGCCTGCTGTTCTCCGCGACGCTGGACGCCCAGGTCGACGTGCTCGTGAAGCGCTTCCTGACGAACGCCGTCGTGCACGAGGCCGACTCCGCGCAGTCGCCCGTCTCGACCATGACCCACCACGTGCTGCACGTGGACCGCGACCAGCGCGTCCCCGTCCTCGTCGACCTGGCCAGCGCGCCCGGCCGCACCGTCGTCTTCACCCGGACGAAGCACGGCGCCAAGCAGCTCGCCCGCACCCTGAACCAGCGCGGCATCCCCACGGTCGACCTGCACGGGAACCTGAGCCAGGGCGCCCGGACGCGGAACATGGACGCCTTCCACAGCGGCAAGGCCACGACGCTCGTCGCGACCGACATCGCCGCCCGCGGCATCCACGTCGACGACGTCGCCCTCGTCGTCCACGCCGACCCGCCGGTCGAGCACAAGGCCTACACGCACCGTTCCGGGCGGACCGCCCGGGCCGGCAGCGACGGCACCGTCGTCACCCTGGCGACCGGCGAGCAGCTGCGCGAGGTGCGCTCGCTCACCAAGGCGGCCGGGATCAACCCGACCACCAGCCGGGTGCAGAGCATGTCCGACCCGGTCCTGACCCGCCTTGCGCCGGGCGACCGCGCGCTGCCGGGCGGCCTGACGATCGAGGTCTCGGACTCCTCGTCCTCCGAGGGCTCGCGCCCGCGCGGCACGGGTTCGGCCCGCGGTCGTCGCGGTGCGGGCTCCGGCGCCGCGACGGCAGGTGCGGCCGCCACCGAGTCGCGCGGCAGCCGCGGTGCCGGTCGGTCCCGCGGGCAGGGTCCTGCCAAGAGCGGCCAGGGCCCGGCCAAGACCGGGCGCGGCTCCGCCCGCCCGGCGGGTCGTCGCTCCGGCGGCGGCAACGGTGGCGGTGGTGGTGGCGGCAGCGCTCTCGCCTACTCGACCTCGTCGGGCGGCACGAACCACTCCGCAGCGAGCTTCAGCACCGGTCGTCGCTAGCCGCCGTCCTGGGCTGACCCGGCCCGGTCCCGTCTCGTACGGGGCCGGGCCGCGTCACGTCAGGTCCCAGGCCACCTTGGCGTCGCCGTCCCACCGTCGGCACGTCCGGCTGACGGCCCCCAGGTCGGCCACCTCGCCCAGCGCGGCGAGCACCGACCCGACCTGGTCGAGGACGACCCGGCGAGCCAGGGTGACGTGCGGGCTCCAGCGGCCCGGCGCGAAGTGGCTGTCGGGCTCGACGCCGCAGCGTCGCGCGACCCGCGACTGCAGGGCCAGCAGGGCCGCGCTCGCGACCACCTGCCGGACGAGGACCACCCGGCCCCGGTAGGGACCGAAGACCAGCAGCGACCCCAGCAGCAGCGGGAGCTCGATCCCCGCCACCAGGCCCGGCAGCGCCGCGTCCGCGTCGGACGCCAGCACCGGGCCGGCCCACAGCGTCACGTGCGGCCGGTGCGTCGGGCTCGGCTCGACGCGCTGCTCGGTGGGGAGGCCCGTAGCGGCGAGCCGTGCCCACTCCGCGACGACGGCCCCCTCGGACCCGGCGTCCAGCAGCAGCTCGACGGACTGGGTCACGTGCGAGCAGGAGCAGTCAGCGCAGGAGGGGGTCGACGGCCGCGGCGACGAAGACCAGGGCCAGGTACGAGTTCGACCAGTGGAACAGGCGCATCGGGCGCAGGGCGGCGTCCGTGAGGCCGGCGCGGGCACGGGCGTACAGCTGCACGGCCTCGACGAGGAAGACGGCCCCTGTCACGGCGGCGACGGCAGGGTAGAGCCAGCCCGTCCCGGCGATGGGCCAGAGCGACAGCGAGACCAGCACCGTCACGACGGTGTAGCCGAGGATCTGGCGCGCGACGACGGGGGCTGGGCGCACCACGGGCAGCATCGGGACGTGCGCGGCCGCGTAGTCGGCCCGGTAGCGGAACGCCAGGGCCCAGGTGTGCGGAGGGGTCCAGAAGAAGACGATCGCGAAGAGCACGAACGGGGCCAGCGCGATGTGGCCGGTGACGGCCGTCCAGCCGATCAGCGGCGGGAAGCAGCCGGCGATCCCGCCCCAGACGATGTTCTGGGAGGTGCGGCGCTTGAGCACCATCGTGTACACGAGGACGTAGAAGGCGTTCGCGCCGAGGGCCAGGCCGGCCGAGAGCCAGTTGACCCCGTAGCCCAGCACCAGCGTCGCGACGACGCCGAGGAACGCGGCGAAGGCCGTCGCCGCCCGCGGGTCGACCGCGTGGCGCGGGAGGGCCCGGCGCCGCGTCCGGCGCATCTGCTCGTCGATGTCACGGTCGAGCACGCAGTTGAACGCGTTGGCGCTCGCGGCGGCGAAGCAGCCGCCGAGCATGGTGAGCAGCACGAGCCGCAGCGACGGCACCCCGCGGGCGGCCAGGAACATCGCCGGCACGGTGGTGACGAGCAGCAGCTCGATGATCCGCGGCTTGGTGAGACCCACGTACGCCGAGGCGACGTCACGGACGGTCGACGAGGACCCGGTCCGCTCGTCGGAGACCCCGCCGCGGTCCGCTGCCGCGGCGTCGCCGGTCAGGTCCAGGGCGGTCACAGGCTGCACTCTCTCACGACGGGCACCTCGAAGAGCGGGCGCCGAGCGCCGCGCGGGTGGCCCGACGGGCCGCTTGGTGCCGACCCAGGTTATGCCCTCCGCGCCCGCCCACGCGACGCCCTGCGGCGCGCGTCCGCGGCGCTCGGCGCACCGGTCGGCCACGTCGTCGGTGGGCACCCGGGTGACGCCGAGGTGAATGGTCGGGGCTCCTGCGGGTAGGCCCTGTTCTGCGCGGGACGCCGGTCGATAGGGTCGGGGCGTCGGGAGTCGTCGACGCACCCGCGGTCGGCGCCCCTCTGTCTGCGCCCGTACCCGGAAGGACTGCCCGTGACCGACACCGTCTCCACCTCCCCCACCGAGGACGACGTCTTCCCCGAGGGGTGGACCGACCTGGACACCAAGGCGGTCGACACCATCCGCGTCCTCGCCGCCGACGCGGTGCAGAAGGTGGGCAACGGCCACCCCGGCACCGCGATCAGCCTGGCCCCGGTCGCGTACCTGCTGTTCCAGAAGGTCATGCGGCACAACCCGGCCGAGCCGCACTGGCCGGGCCGTGACCGGTTCGTCCTCTCCTGCGGCCACTCGAGCATCTCGCTCTACCTCCAGCTCTACCTCGGCGGCTGGGGCCTCGAGATCGAGGACATCGAGGGGCTGCGCACCTGGGGCTCCAAGACCCCGGGCCACCCCGAGTACGGCCACACGGACGGCGTCGAGATCACGACCGGTCCGCTCGGCCAGGGCATCGGCAACGCGGTCGGCATGGCCATGGCCGCCCGCCGCGAGCGCGGCCTGCTCGACCCCGACGCCCCGCTGGGCGAGTCGGTCTTCGACCACCAGATCTACTGCCTGGCCTCCGACGGCGACATCGAGGAGGGCATCAGCTCCGAGGCGTCGTCGCTGGCCGCGACCCAGCGGCTGGGCAACCTCACGCTGATCTACGACCGCAACTTCATCTCGATCGAGGGTCACACCGACATCGCGCTGACCGAGGACACCGCGGCCCGCTACGCCGCGTACGGCTGGCACGTGGCGACGGTCGACTGGCTCGAGGGCGGGGAGTACAAGGAGAACGTCGCGGCCCTGCTCGACGCGATCGAGGAGGGCAGGCGGGTCACCGACCAGCCCACCTTCATCCAGCTCCGCACGATCATCGCGTGGCCCTCGCCGACGAAGCAGAACACCGAGGGCGCGCACGGCAGCGCGCTGGGCAAGGACGAGGTCGCGGCGCTCAAGCGGGTGCTCGGCTTCGACCCGGAGCAGAGCTTCGCGGTCGACCCCGAGGTGCTGGCCCACACCCGCGGGCTGCGCGACCGGGGCGAGGCCGCCCAGGACGAGTGGCAGAAGGGCTTCGACACCTGGGCCGCCACCCGCCCCGACGAGAAGGCGCTGTACGACCGGATGGTCGCCGACGAGCTGACCCCGGGCTGGGAGGAGGCGCTGCCGACCTGGGACGCCGACCCGAAGGGCGTCGCCACCCGCGCCGCGTCGGGCAGCGTGCTGACCGCGCTCGCCCCGAAGCTGCCCGAGCTGTGGGGCGGCTCGGCCGACCTGGCCGGCTCGAACAACACCACCCCCAAGGGCGAGCCGAGCTTCCTGCCGACCGACCGGCAGAGCGAGGAGTTCAAGGGCGGCCCGTACGGCCGGGTGCTGCACTTCGGCATCCGCGAGCACGCCATGGGCGCGATCATGAACGGGATCAAGGTCCACGGCGGCACGCGGCCCTACGGCGGCACGTTCCTCACCTTCTCCGACTACATGCGCGGTGCGGTGCGGCTGTCGGCCCTGATGCGGGTGCCGGTCACCTACGTCTGGACCCACGACTCCATCGGTCTGGGCGAGGACGGCCCGACCCACCAGCCGATCGAGCACGTCTCGTCGCTCCGGCTCATCCCGGGTCTCGACGTCGTCCGCCCGTCGGACGCGAACGAGACGGCCGCCGCCTGGGCCGCGATCCTGCACAACGGCGACCGGCCGGCCGGGCTGATCCTCAGCCGGCAGAACCTGCCGATCGTGCCGCGCGGGACCGACGGCTACGCCACCACCGCGGACGTGGCCAAGGGCGCGTACGTGCTCAAGGACTTCGGCGACGTGGGCTCGGACAAGACCGTGGTCATCATCGCCACGGGCTCCGAGGTCCAGCTCGCCGTCGGGGCGGCCGAGGCGCTCTCCGGCGAGGGCGTCGCCGTGCGGGTCGTCTCGATGCCGTGCCGCGAGTGGTTCGACGAGCAGGACGACGCCTACCGCGAGTCGGTCATCCCGGCCGCGGTCAAGGCCCGGGTCAGCGTCGAGGCCGGGGTCTCGGGCAGCTGGCGCGACATCGTCGGCGACGCCGGCCGGATCGTCAGCATCAACCACTACGGCGCCAGCGCGGACGGGGCGCTGCTGTTCAAGGAGTTCGGCTTCACCGCGGAGACCGTGGCCGACGCGGCCCGCGAGAGCCTGGCCCACGTCGACGACGCCGGGGCCCCGCTGCACCCGGCGGCCGCCGGACCCAAGAACACCGGCGACCACACCCCCGACGCCGGTGCCACGATCAGCTGAGCACGACCCCACCATCCACCTCGCGAACGAGGAGCAACGATCATGAACGAACGACTTCAGGGCCTGGCCGGCGAAGGGGTCTCCATCTGGCTGGACGACCTGTCCCGCGATCGGCTGAACACCGGCAACCTCAAGGAGCTGATCGACAGCTCCTCGGTGGTCGGTGTCACGACCAACCCGACGATCTTCGCCGCCGCCCTGTCCAACGGCGCGGCGTACGACGACCAGGTGCGTGAGCTCGCCGCGCGCGACACCTCCGTCGACGACGCCATCAAGGCGCTGACGTCGGACGACGTGCGCAACGCGTGCGACGTCTTCAAGGGCGTCTACGAGTCCACCGGCGGGACGGACGGCCGCGTCTCCATCGAGGTCGAGCCCGGCCTGGCCATGGACACCGAGGGCACGACCGCGCAGGCGGCCGACCTGTGGAAGATCGTCGACCGGCCGAACGTGCTGATCAAGATCCCGGCGACCAAGCCCGGCCTGCCGGCGATCACGTCGTCGATCGGCGAGGGCATCAGCGTCAACGTGACGCTGATCTTCTCCCTCGACCGCTACCGCGCCGTCATGGACGCCTACCTCTCCGGCCTCGAGCAGGCCGCGGCCAACGGCCACGACCTCAGCCGCATCGAGTCGGTCGCGTCCTTCTTCATCTCCCGCGTCGACTCCGAGGTCGACAAGCGCCTCGACGCCATCGGCAGCGACGAGGCCAAGGCGCTCAAGGGCAAGGCGGCCATCGCCAACGGCCGGCTCGCCTACGCGGCGTACGAAGAGGTGTTCGCCTCCGAGCGCTTCGCGGCGCTGCAGGAGAAGGGCGCCAACCGTCAGCGTCCGCTGTGGGCCTCGACCGGCGTCAAGGACCCGGCCTACCCCGACACCATGTACGTGACCGAGCTCGTGGTGGCGAACACCGTCAACACCATGCCGGAGAAGACCATGCAGGCCTTCGGCGACCACGGCGAGCTCGTCGGCGACCGAGTGAGTGGCACCGAGGACGAGGCGGCCGAGACCTTCTCCCAGCTCGAGGCCGTGGGCATCGACCTCGACGACGTGTGGGACGTGCTCGAGAAGGAAGGCGTCGACAAGTTCGACAAGTCGTGGGCCGAGCTCGTCGACACCGTCCAGAAGTCGCTGGACGACGCGAAGTCGGGCAAGGCGCCCGGCGAGTCGACCGACGTCGACGGTCCCGGCGACCAGATCTCCTGAGCCGGTGACGGACGACGGGGTCCCGGCGGAGATCTGGGTCTACGCCGGGGCCGACCAGGTCGCGGAGGCGGTCGCGGAGCGCCTCACGGCGACGCTGGCCGACGTGCAGGCCCGCGGGCGCGTCCCGCAGGTCTGCCTCACCGGCGGTGGCATCGCCACGAAGGTCTACGCCCGGCTCGCCGCCGACGGGCCGGGTGACGTCGACTGGTCCCGGGTCGACCTGTGGTGGGGCGACGAGCGCTTCGTCCCGACCGGGGCCGACGACCGCAACGCGGACGGCACCCTCGCCGTCCTGCGTGGACCGCTGCGTCTCGACGACCGCTTCGTCCACGTGATGCCGGCCTCGGACGCCGGGATGGAGCTCGACGAGGCGGCCGCCGCGTACGCGAGCGAGCTCGGCGGCACGGTGTTCGACGTGTGCCTGCTGGGGATGGGGCCCGACGGGCACGTCGCGTCCCTCTTCCCCGACCACCCGTCGTCCTCGTCGCCCGGCAGCGTCATCGCCGTGCGCGAGTCCCCCAAGCCGCCGCCGGACCGGATCAGCGTCACGATGGACGTCATCGACCGGTCGCGGCAGGTGTGGTTCCTGGTGAGCGGGGCTGAGAAGTCCGGGGCCGTCGCGAAGGGCGTCCTGAGCACCGGGCCCGACCCCGTCCCGGCGGCACGGGCCCACGGGACCGAGGCCACGGTGTGGCTGGTCGACGCCGCCGCGGCGGCCGACCTGCCGGACACGGTCGAGGTCGTCCGGGCCTGAGCCCGGACCCTGGTGCACGGACCGGCGGTCAGCGCCTCGTCGGAGGCAGCCGCCGGTCCAGGACCTTCAGCACGACCGCCAGCACCAGGGCGAGGACGATCACGAGCGACGTCGTGCCCACGGCCCGCGGCAGGCCGAGCGCGGCGGCGTCCATGAACGGGTAGGGGTACCAGCCCGTCACCGCCCCGCGGACGAATGTGTGCACGATCCAGGCGACCGGCCAGACGAAGGCCCAGCCGACCGTGCCCCAGGTGATCCGCGGTCGCGGTCCGACAGCGAGCCACACCGCGAGCGCGAGGACCGGCGAGACCACGTGCAGGGCCGTGTTCGTCCAGAGCGCGAGGCCGTCGAGGTGCACGAGCGGCGCGAGCAGCGTGTTGTAGACGACGCCCGTCACCGCGATCGCGAGCAGCGCGTCCAGCCGGACGACGCGCCACACCCGGCCGTCACGCCCCGGGGCGACGGCGAGCGTCACCGCGGCGACCAGCACGAACAGGTTGCTCTGGATCGTGAAGTAGCTGACGAGCCGGACCAGCGCGGTCGACGTGGGGATGCCCGCCGCGCTCTCCCCCGTGCTCACGTCGGTGCCGCCCAGCAGGACCAGGACGAGCTGGACGGCCAGCGCGGCCCCGACCACGACCGCGACCGCTCCGTGGAGCCAGCGGGCCAGGTGCTCGTGACGCTCGGAGGCGGCGGACGCGCTCAGCGCAGCTCCACCCCGTCGAGCAGCTCACGCAGGGTACGGACCGGGTCGGACGAGCCGAGCACGCCCTCGCCGCGCCTGAGCAGGCAGCAGATCACCCGGGCACGGTCGCCGCCCGGCGTCCGGGTCGAGGCGCTCCGGGCCTGCTCCCAGAGGCAGACCGACTCGAGCACGTACGGCTGCAGGAGCTGCCAGGTCGCGCCGTCGACGGTCCCGAGCAGACCGGTGGCCAGGGAGATGCCGGCCATCCAGGCGACGACCTCGTCGATCCGGTGGCTCTCGCGCACGGGTGCGTCCACGGTCGCGCCCGCGAAGACGTTCGTGAAGGCGACGGCCGCCACCTCGACGGCGTCCGCGCGGTACAGCCCCTCCAGCCCGGCGTACCGGGCGGCGGCGCCGGGACGATCAGTAGATGACTTCGCCGCGGGCCCGGCGGTCGCGCAGGGTCTGCAGCGCCTCGCTCAGGATGGTCGCGGCCTCGTTGTCGCTGCGCCGCTCCTTCACGTAGGCGAGGTGCGTCTTGTACGGCTCGGTCTTCGGCGGCGGCGGGGGGTTCTTGGCGTCGAGGTTCGACGGCAGGCCGCACCGCGGGCAGTCCCACACCGGCGGCACCGCGGCGTCGGCGGCAAAGGCCGGCCGCGTCTCGTGCCCCGACGAGCAGAAGTAGGAGACGTACAGCCGGGGCGCGGTGTCCCCGCGCTCCGCCTCGCCCATCGGCCCTGCACCGACCCGGCTCCCCCGGATCGCGCTCCCGCCACCAGCCACGTCTGCTCCCCCGGTCGTCTCTCGTCAGGCGTGCACATCGTGCACGTTGTCAGGCGTCCACATCCTGTGGTGCGTGGTTGTGAGACGTCGTGCGGCGCGCCGTGGGGACGCGCCGGGTCAGGAACCGAGCTTGTAGAGCAGGCCGAGGGCGACGATGCAGGCCAGCCAGACGACCGCGATGATGATCGTCAGCCGGTCGAGGTTGCGCTCGGCCACCGAGGACCCGCCCAGCGACGACGAGATCCCGCCGCCGAACAGGTCGGACAGGCCACCGCCGCGGCCCTTGTGGAGCAGGACGAACAGCGCCAGCGCGACGCTGGTCACGACCAGCACGATCGAGAAGATCAGGATCGGGGTGGTCATCAGGGGCACGAGCACAGGCACGACTCAACTTTAACCCAGCCCTGCGCCGGTACCGACCTCCCGCAGCCCTCTCCTCGAGCCGCTCCGCCCGGAAGCCCGCCGCTCCCGGTCCTGGGTCGGCCCGGCTCGGTTTTTCACGTTCACGTGAAAGACCCGCGCTACCCACGGCAGATCTGCTGGGTGCAGCGCGGGTTTTTCACGTGAACGTGAAAAGCCGGAACGGGTGGGCCGGGACCCCGGAGGGGGTCGGTCAGGGCGTCAGGGCCTCAGGACGTCGCGTCAGAGGCTGGGCAGGTCGTAGAAGCGGGCGATGCCCGCGAACTCGTCGACCTTGAGGCTGGCGCCGCCGACGAGGCAGCCGTCGACGTCGGCCTGGTCCATGATCCCGGTGACGTTGTCGGCCTTCACCGAACCGCCGTAGAGCACGCGCACGGCGTCGGCGGTGTCCTGGTCGTGGAGCTCGGCGACGACGCCGCGGATCGCGGCGCAGACCTCCTGCGCGTTCTCCGGGGTCGCGACCTCGCCGGTGCCGATCGCCCAGACCGGCTCGTACGCGATCACGAACGTGGCGACCTGCGCGGCGGAGAAGCCGGCGAGCGCGGCGTTGACCTGCGCGACGACGTAGGCGACGTGCTCGCCGGTCTGGCGGACGTCCTTGCCCTCGCCGACGCAGATGATCGGCGTGATCCCGGCCGCGACCGCCTTGTGTGCCTTGAGGTTGACCAGCGCGTCGTCCTCGTGGTGGTAGAAGCGGCGCTCCGAGTGCCCGACCGTCACGTAGCGGCAGCCGAGCTTGGCGAGCATCCCCGCCGAGATCTCACCGGTGTAGGCGCCGGGGTCGTTCGCCGAGAGGTCCTGCGCGCCGTACGTGACCTTGAGCCGGTCGCCGTCCACGAGCGTCTGCACGCTGCGCAGGTCGGTGAACGGCGGCAGCACGACGACCTCGGAACGCTTCGGGTCGTGCTTGCGGTCGTCGAGGGTCCAGGCCAGCTTCTGCACGAAGCCCACCGCCTCGACGTGGTTGAGGTTCATCTTCCAGTTGCCGGCCATCAGCGGCGTGCGGGGCACAGGGATCCTTCGGGTTCGGCCCGACGAGCCGGGCCAGGGGTGGGTCGTACGGAGGTGGTGGGCTCAGCCGAGGACGGCGAGACCGGGGAGGGTCTTGCCCTCGAGGTACTCCAGGCTGGCGCCGCCACCCGTGGAGATGTGGCCGAAGTCGTCGTCGGCGAAGCCCAGGTCGCGGACCGCGGCGGCGGAGTCGCCACCGCCGACGACCGAGAGGCCGTCGACCTCGGTGAGGGCCTGGGCGACGGCCCGGGTCCCGTGAGCGAAGGCGGACCACTCGGCGACGCCCATCGGGCCGTTCCAGAAGACGGTCCTCGCGCCGCGCACGACGTCGGCGAACGCCTTCGCCGACTCGGGGCCGATGTCGAGCCCGAGCTGGTCGGCCGGGATGGCGTCTGCGGCGACCACGGTGGGCGGGGCGTCGGCCTTGAACTCCGGCGCCACGACGATGTCGCTCGGCAGCACGATCTGCTTGCCGGCGGCCTCCGCCTGCTCGAGGTAGCCCTTCACCACGTCGATCTGGTCGCGCTCCAGCAGGCTGGTGCCGACTTCGTGGCCCTGGGCCGCGAGGAAGGTGAAGAGCATCCCGCCGCCGACCACGAGGGTGTCGGCGGTGCTGAGCAGGTTGGCGATGACGGCGAGCTTGTCCGACACCTTGGCGCCGCCGAGGACCACGACGTACGGGCGCTCGGGCGACTCGGTCAGGCGCTTCAGCACCTCGACCTCGGCGAGCACGAGCCCGCCGGCGGCGTTCGGGAGGAGCGAGGCGACGTCGTACACGCTGGCCTGCTTGCGGTGCACGACCCCGAAGCCGTCGGAGACGAAGACGTCGCCGAACGACGCGTACCTCTGGGCGAGCTCCGCCCGCTCCGCGTCGACCTTGGACTCCTCGGCCGGCTCGTAGCGGACGTTCTCGAGCATGCCGATCTCGCCGTCACCGAGCCCTGCGACCATCGCGGCCGCGGACTCGCCGACGACGTCGGAGGCCAGCCGCACGTCGGTGCCGAGGAGCTCGCCGAGCCGCTTCGCCGCGGGGGCGAGCGAGTACTTGGGGTTCACCTGGCCCTTCGGCCGGCCGAGGTGGGCCATGACGACGACCCGGGCGCCCGCGTCGCGGAGCTGGGTCAGCGTCGGGACGGAGGCCCGGATGCGGCCGTCGTCAGTGATCGTCTCCCCGTCGAGGGGGACGTTCAGGTCGCAGCGGACGAGGACGCGCGTGCCGCGCAGGTCCCCCAGGTCGGCGACGGACTTCATCGGGGCTCTCCTCGGGTGGTGGTGCTCGATGGGGCTGCAGGTGCCGGACGCGGGCCGAGCCCGCCGGAGGACCTCCGACGGGCTCGGACCACGGGACTGCTCAGAGAGACTTGCCGACCAGCGTGACGAGGTCGACGAGGCGGTTGGAGTAGCCCCACTCGTTGTCGTACCAGCCGACGACCTTGACCTGGTTGCCGATGACCTTGGTCAGGCCCGAGTCGAAGATGCACGAGCTCGGGTCGGTCACGATGTCGG
Organism: uncultured Actinomycetota bacterium; assembly: GCA_963762775.1. Taxonomy (GTDB): domain Bacteria; phylum Actinomycetota; class Actinomycetes; order Propionibacteriales; family Propionibacteriaceae; genus Microlunatus. The sequence continues at coordinate 34,986 of CAVXMD010000009.1, read as the reverse complement.
AGGAGACGATCGGGTCCTCGGTGTACTTGAGGTAGCCCTTGAGCGGCCCCTCGGCGGCGGCCTTGAACGCCGCGTTCACCTCGGCGACGGTCGTCTCGCGGGCGAGCTCGACGGTCAGGTCGGTGGCCGAGCCCGTGGGGACCGGCACGCGGAGCGCGTAGCCGTCGAGCTTGCCCTTGAGCTGCGGGAGCACGAGGCCGATCGCCTTGGCCGCGCCGGTCGAGGTCGGCACGATGTTCAGGGCCGCCGCGCGGGCGCGACGCAGGTCGGCGTGCGGGCCGTCCTGCAGGTTCTGGTCCTGGGTGTAGGCGTGGATCGTGGTCATGAGGCCCTTGACGATCCCGAACTCGTCGTCGAGGACCTTGCCCAGCGGCGCGAGGCAGTTCGTCGTGCAGGACGCGTTGCTGATGATGTTCTGCGTCGCCGGGTCGTAGTCGCCGTCGTTGACGCCCATGACGACGGTGAAGTCGTCGTTCTTGGCGGGGGCCGAGATGATGACCTTCTTGGCGCCGCCGTCGAGGTGCGCCTTGGCCTTGAGGCCGTCGGTGAAGAAGCCGGTGGACTCGATGACGACGTCGGCGCCGATCTCGCCCCAGGGCAGGTTCGCGGGGTCGCGCTCGGCGTAGGACTTGATGACCTGGTCGCCGACCTTGATGCCACCGTCGACCACCTCGACGTCGGAGCCGAGACGACCGAGGATCGAGTCGTACTTGAGCAGGTGGGCCTGGGTGGCGTCGTCGCCGAGGTCGTTGAAGGCCACGACCTCGATGTCCGCCCCGGAGGCCTGCACGGCGCGGAAGAAGTTGCGCCCGATCCGGCCGAAGCCGTTGATGCCGACACGCACGGTCATGTAGCGATCTCCTCGTCGATGGTCTTCAGCCCCTCAGCGAGGCCACACGCCACGATAACGGGGTCGGCCTCGGCACGTGACGACCGCTCGCAGACTGGTCTGATACCAGTGCTGCGGGTGGTTACGCCGGCGTTACGCCCTCCCGGCGGCGACGGGCCCTCGGAAGCGGTCAGTCGTCCAGCATGTCCGAGGTCAGGGACGCCTCGGTGCTCGGGATGCCCAGCTCGGAGGCGCGCTTGTCGGCTGTGGCCAGCAGGCGTCGGATCCGGCCGGCGACGGCGTCCTTGGTGAGCTGCGGCGTGTGCAGCTGGCCCAGCTCCTCCAGGCTCGCCTGCTTGTGCTGGACCCGCAGGTCGCCGGCCACGCGCAGGTGCTCGGGCACGTCGTCGCCGAGGATCTCCAGCGCCCGCTCCACCCGGGCCCCGGCAGCCACGGCGGCCCGCGCGGAACGACGGAGGTTCGCGTCGTCGAAGTTCGCGAGCCGGTTGGCCGAGGCACGCACCTCGCGGCGCATGCGGCGCTCCTCCCAGGCCATCAGCGAGTCGTGCGCGCCGAGGTGGGTGAGCAGGGCGGCGATCGCGTCGCCGTCGCGGACGACCACGCGGTCGATCATCCGGACCTCGCGGGCCTTGGCCGGGATGCCGAGGCGGCGGGCGGCGCCGACCAGGGCCAGCGCGGCCTCCGGGCCCGGGCACGTGACCTCCAGCGCCATCGAACGGCCCGGCTCGGTCAGCGAGCCGTGCGCGAGGAACGCGCCCCGCCAGGCCGCGACGCAGTCGCACGGTCCCCCGCTGACGACCTGGGCCGGCAGGCCGCGCGCGGGACGCCCGCGGGAGTCGACCAGCCCGGTCTGGCGCGCCAGGGCGTCGCCGTCCTTGACCACGCGGACCACGTAGCGGGTGCCGCGCCGCAGCCCGTTGCCGTTGACGACGACCAGCTCGCTGCTGTGCCCGAACACGTCGGCGATGTCGGTGCGGAGCCGGCGGGCGGCCGCGCCGGTGTCCAGCTCGGCCTCGATGACGATCTTGCCGCTGACGATGTGGAGCCCGTTCGCGAAGCGGAGGGTGGACGCCACCTCCGACTTGCGGCAGCACGGCTTGGTGACCTTGACCGTCGCGAGCTCAGCCTTGACCTGCGCCGTCATCGCCATGCGGGAATGATGCCACGCGTGTCACGCACCCCCTGATGCTCCGGGAGGCGTGAGAAATCCGCCAGTGCGAGCTCCGCGAGCGCCAGCGAGTGGATCTCACCGGGGGGCGTGGGGGGTCGTCCCCCCTCACGACAGAGCCGTCAGACACCCATGATCTCGGCGTACGCGGAGGCCAGCCGGAGGGGGTCGTGGCGGGGCGAGCCGTCCCGCGCGGCGAGGTCGGCCACGGCGAGCTCGGCGCCCAGCGAGTCCGCCCAGGCGGCGAGGTGCGGGTCGTCGGAGGCGTACGTGTCGTCGGCCAGCACCACGTCGAGCCGCAGCCCGGGCGCGTGGTCGGCGAGCAGCTCGATGTGCTTGGCCGCCGAGAAGCCGGCGGTCTCCTCCGCGGGCTCGAGGTTGAGCACGAGGAGGCGCCGGGCCGGGGTCGCCTGGATCGCCTCGGCCAGCTGTGGCACGAGCAGGTGCGGGATCACCGAGGTGAACCAGGAGCCCGGCCCCAGCACGATCCAGTCCGCCGCCAGGACCGCCTCGACGGAGTCGACGCAGGCGGGCGGGTCCTCGGGCACGAGGCGCACCGAGCAGACCTCGCCGGTCGTCTTGGCCACACGGGCCTGCCCGCGCACCGACGAGACCTCGTCCGGGCGGTCCGGCGAGACGCCGATGACGTCGGCCTCGATCTCGAGCGGCACCGAGGCCATCGGCAGCACCCGGCCGGCGCAGCCGAGGAGGCGCGCGACCATGTCCAGGCCCGCCACCGGGTCGCCGAGCCGTTCCCAGAGCCCGGCGATCAGCAGGTTGCCGATGGCGTGGTCGCCGAGCGGGCCGGGCGAGACGAAGCGGTACTGCAGGACGTCGGCCCAGGTGCGCCCGGACTCGTCGTCGCCGCAGAGCGCCGCGAGCGCCATCCGCAGGTCACCCGGCGGAAGGCAGCCGAGCTCCTCGCGCAGCCGCCCCGACGACCCGCCGTCGTCCGCCACCGTCACGACGGCCGTGAGCCGGTCGGTCACCCGACGCAGGGCCGACAGCGATGCCGACAGCCCGTGCCCGCCGCCGAAGGCGACCACCGCCGGGCGCTCGTCGACGATCGGGCGGCCGCGCAGCCGTACGGGGGCACGCGGCCGGTCGCGCTGGACGGACGGGCTCATTCGCGCCCGAGGTCGCGGTGCAGCACCGTGGTGGGCAGGCCGTCGACCCGGAGCCGGCGGGCCAGCTCCTCGGCGATCGCGGTGCTGCGGTGCTTGCCGCCGGTGCAGCCGATCCCGATGGTCGCGAAGCGCTTGCCCTCCTGGAGGTAGCCGGAGGCGACGGTGCTCAGCACCTCCTGCAGCGAGGCCAGGAACGGCGCCGCCCCGGCCTGGCCGAGGACGTACGCGCTGACCGGGGCGCTCAGCCCGGTCTGGGGACGCAGCTCGGGGACCCAGTGCGGGTTCGGCAGGAAGCGCACGTCGAAGATCATGTCGGCGTCGAGCGGGATGCCGTTCTTGAAGCCGAACGACAGCACCGTCACCCGCAGGGCGTGGTCCGGGCCGCCGTAGGCGTGGGTGATCCGCGAGCCGAGCTGGTGGACGTTCAGCGAGGAGGTGTCGATCACGAGGTCGGCGGCAGCCCGGAGCGTGGCGAGCAGGTCGCGCTCGCGGTTGATGCCGTCGAGCAGCCGGCCGTCGCCCTGCAGCGGGTGCGGGCGGCGCACCGACTCCTGGCGGCGCACGATGACGTCGTCGGACGCCTCGAGGTAGACGATCTCGGGCACCGTCCCCGCCCGCTTCAGCTCGGCGAACATCGACGGCAGCTGCTCGAAGAACGACCGGGTCCGGACGTCGAGCACCACGGCCAGCTGGCGGATCCCGGTCCGACGCGCCTCGTCGCACACGTCGGGCAGCACGCTCGGCGGCAGGTTGTCGACGACGTACCAGCCGAGGTCCTCGAGGTTGTCCGCCACGGTCGAGCGCCCGGCGCCCGACATGCCGCTGACCACGACCAGCCGGAGCGGCCGGGCTGCGATCGCGGCGGCGTCGTCCTCGGCCGGCGCGGGGCCGGGTCCGGCGGGGTCCTGCGGGGGCGGCGCGGGGGCGGTCGCCGTCTCGGTGGTCACGCCGTCATTATCCGCACCGACCCGCACGTACGGGGCAGGAGCCGCACCGACGGAGCCGCGGAGCACCTCACCGGTCGGCGAGGACCTCGCCCGTGCTCATGTCGATCGCGTCGCCCGCGGGCCGTTCGTCCAGGGCCTTCTTGACCGCGAGCGCGGTCTTCGTGCCGAACCCCGGGACCGCCGCGATCTCCTCGACCGTCGCCGCACGGAGCTTGCGCAGCGAGCCGAAGTGGTGGAGCAGCGCCTTGCGCCGGACCTCCCCCAGCCCGGGCACCTGGTCCAGCACGGACTCGACCATCGACTTGCTGCGCCGGCCGCGGTGGTGCGTGATCGCGAAGCGGTGCGCCTCGTCGCGGACCCGCTGCAGCAGGTAGAGGCCCTCGCTCGTCCGCGGGAGGATCACGGGGTCCGGGGCGTCGGGCAGCCAGACCTCCTCCAGCCGCTTGGCCAGCCCGCAGAGCGCGACGTCGTCGACCCCGAGCTCGTCCATGGCCGCGGCGGCCGCGGCGACCTGCGGCGGGCCGCCGTCGACGACCACCAGCTGCGGCACGTACGCGAACCGTCGCGGAGCGCCCGTGGTCGGGTCGATCAGCAGCGGGCCCTCGCCGTCTGCCCCGTCGGTCGCGGTGGTGGCCGCCCTGCGGTCGTCGATCATGCGCCGGAACCGGCGGGCGATGACCTCGTGCATGGAGGCGACGTCGTTCTGGCCCTCGACGCCCCGGATCACGAACCGTCGGTACTCGCTCTTGCGCGGCAGGCCGTCCTCGAAGACGACCATGGAGGCGACGACCTCGGTGCCCTGCAGGTTGGAGATGTCGAAGCACTCGATGCGCAGCGGGGCGCCGGGCAGCTCGAGCGCCTCCTGGATCTCCTCCAGCGCCCGGTTGCGCGTCGAGAGGTCGCTCGCCCGCGTGGTCTTGTGGCGGATGAGCGCCTCGGCCGCGTTCTTGGCCACGGTCTCCATGAGCGTCCGCTTGTCGCCGCGCTGCGGGACCCGGATGCCGACGTGCGAGCCGCGCCGTTCGGTCAGGAGCTCGGTCAGCGACTCGAGCGACGTGGGCAGCTCGGGCACGAGGATCTCGCGTGGGACGGCCTCGCGCGCCACCGGGTCGTCGTCGGCCTCGGCGTAGAGCTGCAGCAGGAACTGCTCGACCAGCTCGGGCGTGCCGCCCTCGTCGAAGCGGTCGGCGACCCAGCCGCGCTCGCCGCGGATCCGTCCGCCGCGGACGTGGAAGATCTGCACGGCGACCTCGAGCGGGTCCTCGGCCAGGGCGATGACGTCGGCGTCGGTGCCGTCGGTGAAGACGACCGCGTTGCGCTCCAGCGCGCGCTGCATGGCCTGGGCGTCGTCGCGCAGCCGGGCCGCGCGCTCGAAGTCCATCTCGTCGCTCGCCGCGCGCATCTTGCGCTCGATCGAGCGGATCATCGGCGTCGCCTGCCCGCCCATGAACTGGCAGAAGTCGTCGACGATCTCGCGGTGCTCCTCGGGGGTCACCTTGCCGACGCAGGGGGCCGCGCACTTGTCGATGTAGCCGAGCAGGCACGGCCGGCCGAGGAGCTGGTGGTTGCGGAACACGCCGGGCCGGCACGAGCGCATCGGGAAGACGTGCAGCAGCTGGTCGACGGTCTCGCGGATCGCCCAGGCGTGGCTGTACGGGCCGAAGTAGCGGTTGCCCTTGCGCTTGGCGCCGCGCCCGACCATGACGCGCGGGAACTCCTCGCTCAGCGTCACCGCGAGCCAGGGGTACGACTTGTCGTCGCGGTACTTCACGTTGAAGCGCGGGTCGTACTCCTTGATCCAGGAGTACTCCAGCTGCAGCGACTCGACCTCGGTCTGGACGACGGTCCACTCGACCTTGGTGGCCGTCGTGACCATCTGCCGGGTGCGCTCGTGCAGCCCGCGCGGGTCGGCGAAGTAGGAGTTCAGCCGCTGGCGCAGGCTCTTGGCCTTGCCGACGTAGATGACCCGGCCGTTCTCGTCGGAGAAGCGGTAGACCCCGGGCTGCTCGGGGATCGACCCGGGTGCCGGCCGGTAGGACAGCGGCGCGCGCCGCGTACGAGGTTCCAGGCACGCGCCCACAGGTTAGGTGCGGGTTCCGACAGTAGCCGTGGACCGGCTCCTACCCGCGCCCCCGTCCGCGCGATTGTCGACACCCGTCACGCGACACGCCCGCAGGGCGTGTCCGGTGTCGACAGTCGCGCCGAGAGTGACGGGTGGCGCCGGGCCGGCGCGGGCGAGGGCTCAGCCGGTGACGTACACCTTCGAGCCCGCGACGGTGGTCGCGGACTCGGGCAGCGGCTTGCTGGCCGGCGGCTGCTTGACCGAGCCGTCCTCGACGGAGAACTCGCTGGGTGGCAGGGGCGGACGATGACGCCGTCGGCGACCGGGCCGACCGTGCAGCCCCGGTGCGTGCAGATCTTGCTGAACGCCTTGAACGTCCCCTTCGTCGGCTGCGTCACGACGTAGTCGGCGTCGGTCGAGGATCACGCCGCCGCCGACCGGGACGTCCGCGGTCGCGACGCTCGGCCCGCTGGGTGCCTCCGAGGCGGACGCCGAGGGCGACGGTGAGCCCGAGTCCGACGCGGGGGCGCTCGGGGAGGCCGAGGTCGCGGCGCTGCTCGGCGCCGCCGAGGTCGGGATCGGGCCGCCCGCCTGCCCCTCGGCCCCGCAGACGGCGAGGGTGAGGACGGCACCGCCGGAGACGACGACGATCCCGGCCGTCCGCAGGACGTCGCGACGGGTGGGGGTGCTGGTGGCGGTCATGCGAGGGCTCCTCGTACGTCGGGCGGGCGAGGAGCCAGTGCACGTCGCTCGCCGGTGCCGTTCCTGTACGGGCCCTGGGCCGCCGATCCGTGCGAGGCTCCCCCGGTGGACCTCGCTCCGCTCGCGATGCCGACCGAACCGCCCGCGTGGGGCACCGTGCTCCTGCGCGCGTTCCGCGACCAGGACGTCGCGATGGTCATGGACCTCGCGACCGACCCGTACGTGCCGCAGATCGGGACGCTGCCCCTCCACGCCGACGCAGCGGCCGCGCTCGCGTACGTGGAGCGGCAACGCAGCCGCACGGTCCAGGGCGTGGGCTGGTCGTTCTGCGTCGCGGACCGGACCAGCGGGGTCGCGCTCGGCGGCGCCGGGCTCTGGCTCGACCCTGACGACCCGCGGCGGACGAGCGCCGGCTACGCGGTGGCGCCGCGGGCCCGCGGACGGGGCGTCGCGGAACAGGCGCTGCGGGCCCTCACGGCCTTCGCCTGGACGCTGCCCCCGGTCGAGCGGGTCGAGCTGGGCGTCGAGCCCTCGAACCTCGCCTCCCTGCGCACCGCCGAGCGGGCCGGCTACGTCCGGCAGGGGTGCTCCGAGACCAGGTGTTCCGGGACCGACGGGTCGACCTGGTCCGGCTGGCGGCGAGCGCCGTCGGACCCGGTGCGCGCGGGCTGACTCAGCCGCCCGGGCCCCGGGCGACGCGCGCGGCGACGTCGTCGAGGGCCGTGGCGACGACCTCGTGGACGCCCGTGGCCGCGGACGTGCTCGCGGACCTGCTGGTTGAGCCCGCCGGGGGTCGCGTGGTCGTCGGCGAGGGCGCGAGCTCGCGGTCGGGCTCCTCGGCCAGGGCGTCGCTCAGCCCGCGCCAGCAGCACGCCGACGTACGCGCCGGGCGTCCGGGCACGGGCACGCCGCGCCCGACCAGCCAGGCCTCGACCGTCGCCAGCAGGTCGAGCTGGGTGGCGGCGAAGGCCGAGGCCGCGCTGAACGCGTCGAAGGCGGTCTCGTCGTCGAGGGCGACGACCTCGCCCAGCCGTCCGAACAGCGCCAGCGCGACCGGCTCGGCGCGGAACCACCGGGACGAGTCCCTGCCGGGCCGCCACCGAGGGCAGCGGGATCGCCCGGGCGACCCGGGTGGCCGGGGCGGCCGCGGCGAGCAGGTCGGCGACGGCGTAGCGCCGCGACCACGCTGACGACGACGTGCCCGGGGGTGAGGACGAGGCCGGCCAGCACGGCCGCCGCGTCGCGCCGGGCGGGGCGCGAGCACGACGCACGGCGCGGCATCGACGACGGCCTGGTTGTCGGCGGCGACCCGCACGTTCGCGAACCGCGCCGCCAACGCAGCGCTCGTCGCCGCGCCGCGCGGGGACACGACGATCGGCGGCGGGTCGATCGGCCGTGCTCAGGCCCTCGACCATCGCCCGGGTGATCGACCCCGTGCCGACGAAGCCGTAGCGGGCGGACCAGTCGGGCACGTCAGCTCGCCTGGCGGGCCGCGGCGGCGGGCTTGGCCGGGTCTTCTTGGCGACGGCCTTCTTCGCCACCGCCTTCTTCGCCGGGGCGCGGCCGTTGGTCGGGATCTCGCCCGGCTTGCGCTTGGTGGCCGCCGCCTTCTCCGCCTGCGGCGGCGCGCTTGATCGCCGCCTTGGTCATCGGGACGGCGTTAGCAGTGCCGTCCTGCGCGCCTCCCGCCCGGCCCACCGCGACCTCGCGGCCGTCGAGGATGGGCTTCAGGAACTCGCCGGTGTACGACTCCGGGGTCGCCGCGATGTGCTCGGGCGTGCCCTGGGCGATGACGGTGCCGCCGCGCGAACCGCCCTCCGGACCCATGTCGACCAGCCAGTCGGCGGTCTTGATCACGTCGAGGTTGTGCTCGATGACGACCACGGTGTTGCCCGCGTCGACGAGCCGGCCGAGGACGCCCAGCAGCTTGCGGATGTCCTCGAAGTGCAGGCCCGTCGTCGGCTCGTCGAGCACGTAGAGCGTGCGTCCGGTCGACCGCTTCTGCAGCTCGCTGGCCAGCTTGACCCGCTGCGCCTCGCCGCCCGAGAGCGTCGGGGCCGGCTGGCCGAGCCGGACGTAGCCGAGGCCGACCTCCTTGAGCGTCGTCAGGTGCCGCGCGATCGCCGGGATGGCGGCGAAGAAGTCGGCCGCCTCCTCGATCGGCATGTCGAGGACGTCGGAGATCGTCTTGCCCTTGTAGTGCACCTCCAGCGTCTCGCGGTTGTAGCGCGCGCCGTGGCAGACCTCGCACGGGACGTAGACGTCCGGCAGGAAGTTCATCTCGATCTTGATCGTGCCGTCGCCCGCGCAGTTCTCGCAGCGACCGCCCTTGACGTTGAACGAGAAGCGGCCGGGCTGGTAGCCGCGGACCTTGGCCTCGGGCGTCTCCGAGAACAGCCGCCGGACGTGGTCGTACACCCCCGTGTACGTCGCCGGGTTGGACCGCGGCGTACGCCCGATCGGCGACTGGTCGACGTGGATGATCTTGTCGATGTCCTCGGCGCCGGTGATCGAACGGTGCCGGCCCGGGACGTCGCGGGCGTTGTAGATCCGCTTGGCCAGGGCGGCGTAGAGGATGCTGTTGACCAGCGTCGACTTGCCCGACCCGGAGACCCCGGTGACCGCGATCAGCTGCCCGAGCGGGAAGCCGACCGTGACGTTCTGCAGGTTGTGCTCCGTCGCCTGGTGGACGACGATCTCGCGGCCCTTGACCCGCGGGCGCCGCTGCGCCGGGAGCGGGATCGATCGCCGGCCCGACAGGTACGCGCCGGTGAGCGACTCCTCGCTGTCGAGCAGCTCCTGCACGGGCCCGGAGACGACGACGTGCCCGCCGTGCTCGCCCGCGCCCGGGCCGATGTCGACGGCCCAGTCGGCGACCCGGATCGTGTCCTCGTCGTGCTCGACGACGATCAGGGTGTTGCCGAGGTCGCGCAGCCGGACCAGCGTCTCGATCAGCCGGCGGTTGTCGCGCTGGTGCAGCCCGATGCTGGGCTCGTCGAGCACGTAGAGGACGCCGACCAGGCCGGAGCCGATCTGCGTGGCGAGCCGGATCCGCTGCGCCTCGCCGCCCGAGAGGCTCGCGGTGGGCCGGCTCAGCGACAGGTAGTCCAGACCGACGTCGAGCAGGAAACGCAGCCGCTCGTTGATCTCCTTGAGCACCCGCTCGGCGATCTGCAGCTCGCGGTCGGTCAGCTCGAGCTCGAGCAGGAAGCGGGCGGCGTCGTCGATCGACATCGTCGACACCTGGGCGATGTTCAGGCCGCCGAGCGTGACGGCCAGCGAGGTCGGCTTGAGCCGGGCGCCCTTGCACGTCCCGCAGGGGACCTCGCGCATGTAGCCGGCGAAGCGCTCGCGGGAGGTGTCGGTCTCGGCCTCGGAGTGCCGGCGCTCGATGTAGGCGACCACGCCCTCGTACTTGGCGTTGTAGCTGCGCTCGCGGCCGTAGCGGTTGCGGTAGCGCACGTGCACCTGGCCGGGCACGCCGAAGAGCAGCAGCTTCTGGATCGTCGCCGGCAGCCGGTGCCACGGCGTCGTGGTCTTGAAGCCGTGCTCGGTGGCCAGCGACTCGATCAGGCGCTGGAAGTAGTCGGCGACGTGCGCGGAGGCCCAGGGTGCGATGGCGCCGTCGTCGAGGCTCTTCTCGTCGTCGGGGACGACCAGCTCGGGGTCGACCTCCATCCGCGTGCCGAGCCCGGAGCAGACCGGGCAGGCGCCCCACGGGCCGTTGAAGGAGAACTGGCGCGGCTCGAGCTCGTCGATCGCGATGTCGTGCCCGTTGGGGCAGGCCATCTTCTCCGAGTAGGTGCGCTCGCGCTCGACGTCGTCGGCGGCCCGGTCGACGTAGTCGATCGTCACGATGCCCTGGGCCAGGCCGAGCGCGGTCTCGACGGAGTCGGTGAGCCGCTGCTTGATGGTCGGCTTGACCGCGACGCGGTCGACGATGACGTCGATCGAGTGCTTGTACTTCTTGTCGAGCACGGGCGGGTCGGTCAGCTGGACGATCTCGCCGTCGACCCGCGCCCGGCTGAAGCCCTGGGTCGCGAGCTGGCGGAACAGGTCGGCGTACTCGCCCTTGCGGTCGCGGATCATCGGCGCGAGGACCTGGAACCGGGTGCCCTCGGGTAGCCCCATCAGGCGGTCGACGATCTGCTGGGGCGACTGCTTGCTGATCGCCTCGCCGCAGACCGGGCAGTGCGGTCGGCCCGCCCGGGCGTACAGGAGGCGGAGGTAGTCGTAGACCTCGGTGATGGTGCCGACCGTGGAGCGCGGGTTGCGGCTCGTCGACTTCTGGTCGATCGAGACGGCGGGCGACAGCCCCTCGATGAAGTCGACGTCCGGCTTGTCCATCTGCCCGAGGAACTGCCGCGCGTACGCCGACAGCGACTCGACGTAGCGGCGCTGGCCCTCGGCGAAGATCGTGTCGAAGGCCAGGCTCGACTTGCCGGAGCCGGAGAGGCCCGTGAACACGATCAGCGCGTCGCGGGGCAGGTCCAGCGAGATGTTGCGCAGGTTGTGCTCGCGGGCACCCCGGACGACGAGGCGGTTCTCCTGCGAAGGCGTAGCGGGGGGCACGGTCGGAACTCTAGATGTGGTCACCGACAGTTCCGAACCGAGCGCGAGGGGGCCCGTATTCCCCGCCGGCCCGCCGGCGTACGACCCCGTACGGCGCGTCCGGACGGGCGCGCCGGGCGAACGCGAGGGCGCGGCGGCCTCCGCCCACTAGCGTGGGCCGGTGAGCGAATCCTCCCCCGACACCCGGCTGAGCGAGCTGCGGAACCTGGTCGGCAGGGCCACCCAGCGGCTGCTCGGCAGCACCATCACGGTGTCCGACGAGGACTGGGCCGCGCCCAGCCGCCTGCCCGGGTGGAGCCGCGCGCACGTCGCCACGCACCTCGCCCGCCAGGCCGACGGCTTCACGCGGCTCGCCGAGGGCGCCGCGACCGGGGTCCGGCAGTCGATGTACGACTCCCCCGAGGCCCGGTCGGACGACATCGAGCGGGGCGCCGGGCGGCTCGGTCTGGAGGTGCAGACCGACCTCGACACCAGTGCCGGCCGGCTGGCCGGGGCGTTCGAGCGCCTCGACCGCGTCGACGCGGGACGGCCAGCCGGGGATGCCGGGTGGTCGGCCACGGTCGAGCTGCGCGGCGGCCTCGTCGTCCCCGCCCGGCTGCTGCCGCTCGGACGCCTCTTCGAGGTCGAGGTCCACCTGGTCGACCTGGACGTCGGCCACGAGGTCGACCAGGTCGAGCCCGACGCCGCCGAGTGGCTCATCGAGTGGGTCGCCTTCCGCGCCCGGGCGCGCGACGAGTTCCCGCGGGTCGAGCTGCGCACCGACTCGGGCTTCGTCACGACGGTGGGTTCGGTGGGACCGGCTCGGGTCGTCAGCGGGTCGCCCGCCGCGCTGCTCGGCTGGCTCACCAACCGCCTCGACGCGTCGGCGGTCTCCGGCGCGGCCGGGCTGCGGCTCCCCAGCCTCTGATCCCCCGGCCGCTGACTCCCCAGCCGCGGGACCGTCGGACCCGCGCGCGAGACTGACGCCGTGCCCGGACTCCACCACGTCACCCGCGGCGGCGCGCCGCTGACCCTCGCCCTCTCCCCCACCGTCACCCTCACCAAGGTCTCCGTCGGCCCCGGTGACAACGACGCCTACCTGCTCGAGGGCGCCGGCGGGCTGCTGCTCGTCGACGCGGCCGACGACGCCGACACGCTGCTGGGGCTGCTCGGCGACCGCAGGCCCGACACGGTCGTCACCACCCACCGGCACCGCGACCACTGGCAGGCCCTGCCCGCGCTCGCCCGGACGGGCGCCCGGCTGGTCGCCGGGACCCCGGACGCCCAGGCCGTCGCGGACGGTGCGGGTGTCACCCGGCCCGCCGGGGTCTGGGACGGGGACGCGGTCGCGCTCGGCGACGAGCACCTGGACGTCGTGGGACTGGTCGGCCACACCCCGGGCTCGATCGTGCTGGCCTACCGCGGGCCGGACGGACCGACGCACCTCTTCACCGGCGACAGCCTCTTCCCGGGCGGTCCCGGCAAGACCTGGAGCCCGGCGGACTTCGACTCCCTGATGGACGACCTCGAGGCCAAGGTCTTCGCCCGCTTCGACGACGACACCGTCGTGCACCCCGGGCACGGCGACGCCACCACCCTCGGCGCGGAGCGGCCGCACGTCCGGGAGTGGCGCGCCCGGGGTTGGTGAGAGGTCCCGACCGGCGCCTCAGCGCGGGAAGGGCCAGCCCGTCATCTTCTTGGGCCGCGGGGGTGCGTACGTACGGACCTTCGAGGTGGTCAGGCCCAGCCGGACGAGCGACTCCGCCACGGTGACGGCCGCGGCGACGCCGTCGACGACGGGGACGCCGGTCCGCTCGCGGACCTTCGCCTCCAGCTCGGCCATGCCGCCGCAGCCCAGGACGACCACCTCGGCGTGGTCGTCGCGGACCGCCGCCTCGGCCTCCGCCACGATGGCGGCGACGGCCCGCTCGGGGTCCGACTCGAGCTCGAGAACGGCCATCCCGCTGGAGCGGACCGAGGCGCAGCGCCGGTCGAGGCCGGCGAGGAGCAGCCGGTCCTCGATCAGGGGCACGGCCCGGTCGAGGGTGGTGACGACGCTGTAGCGGTGCCCGAGGTACATCGCGGTCGACGCCGCCGCCTCGGTGATGTCGACGACCGGCACGTCGAGGAGCTCCTGGAGCCCCTCGCGCCCGTGCTCGCCGTAGCCGGCCTGGATCACGGCGTCGTACGGCTGGTCGTAGGCCAGCACCCGGTCCATGACGGCGACCGCCGCCAGGTAGCTCTCGAGGTTGCCCTCGACCGACTCCGCGCCGAAGCGCGGCGTCAGGGCGACGATCTCGGTGCCGGCGGCGGCCACGCGGCGGGCCTGGTCGCCGATGCCGGCGGTCATCGACTCCGTGGTGTTGACGTTGACGACGAGGATGCGCACTGCTCACTCCCGGGGGACCGGTCGGCGATGGTGGTCCAGGACACCAGGCCGGTCGCCGTCAGGTGCTGGGTGGTCCGGGTTCCGTGCCGCGGACGGCCGCCGCGAGGACCTCGACGAACCGTCCGACCCGGTCGGGCGCCAGGTCGCCGACGGTGACCCGGACGCCCGGGCCGCTGCTCTGCCGGAAGCGCCGCCCCGGGGCCACGGCCCAGCCCGCGGCGAGGAGGTCGGCGACGACGCGGGTCTCGTCGGGCACGGGCACCCAGACGTTCAGGCCGGTCGCGCCCTGCCCGGGGACCCCGGCCGCGGCGAGCCCGTCGAGGAGCGCCGTACGGCGGGCGTCGTACACGTCCGCCGCCGCCGCCACGACCTCGGCCACGCCGGGGTCGGACCACAGCGCGAGCGCCGTCCGCTGCAGCAGGGTGCTCACCCAGCCCGAACCCACCCGCAGCTGCCCCTCGACGCGCGCGACCGTCGTCTCGTCGCCCGCGAGCACGGCGAGCCGCAGGTCCGGCCCGTACGGCTTGGACGACGAGCGCACGAACGCCCACGCCGTCGTCGACCCCGCGAGGCTCGCCAGCGGGACGTGGGCCAGCTCGGCGGCGTGGTCGTCCTCGACCACCAGGACGTCGGCGTGCGCGGCCAGCACCGTGCGCAGCGCCTGCGCCCGCTCCGCGGTGACGTAGGCGCCGGTCGGGTTCTGGGCACGGGAGGTGACGACCACCGCACGGGCCCCGTCGGACAGGGCGGCGGCGAGCGCGGCGGGACGTGGTCCGGACGCGTCCGTCGCGAGGGGCACGGCCCGCAGCCCGGACGCGGCGAGGAGGTCGAGCAGGTTCGGCCAGCCGGGGTCCTCCACCGCGACCGCGTCGCCCGGGGCGAGCCGGGCGGTCAGCACCCGGCGGACACCGTCGAGACCACCGCCGGCGAGGGTCAGGGAGGTGGCGTCGACGCCGTCCGGGACGAGCCGCGCCCGGGCCAGCTCCGCGAGCGCCGGGAGGACGAGGACGCCGGGCGCCGCGGCCGGCCCGTCCCAGGTCGGGTGCCCGTCGAGCGTGGGCAGCAGTGCCGGGCTCGGCTGCCCCGAGGCCAGGTCCACGACCCCGTCCGGGACCGGCGCGCCGGCGCTGCGGGTGCGAAGCGCCGGCCGGGCCCGGACCCGGGTGCCGTGCCGGCCGCGGGACTCGAGCAGGCCGCGCTGCGCCGCCGTGCGGTAGGCGCTGGCCACGGTGCCCGGGGCGACGCCGAGCTGCTCGGCGAGGGCCCGGACGGTCGGGACGAGGTCGTCGGCCACCAGCCCGCCGTCGCGGACCGCCGCCTCCAGGGAGGCGACGATCTCGGTTGCCGTGCTCCCGGCCAGTCGGTATCGTTCTGTCACAGTATCAGTATTGTACTAGATCAAAGTGGGACGATGACCACCGACAGCTACCCCCCGACCGTCCGGACGACGCCGTCGCGCTCCCGCGAGCGGGTCGGCTACGACCGCGAGGCGGTGCACGCAGCGCTCGACGGGGCCGTGCTCTGCCACGTCGGCTTCGTCGTGGACGGGCAGCCCGTCGTGCTCCCCCAGCTGCACGCCCGGGTCGGCGAGACGCTCTACCTGCACGGCTCGACCGGCGCCCGCGCCATGCGGCAGGCGCTCGACGACGGGATCGACGTCTGCGTCACGGTCACGCACCTCGACGGACTGGTGCTCGCACGGTCGGCCTTCCACCACTCCGCGAACTTCCGTTGCGTCGTCGTCCACGGCCGGGCGTCGCCCGTGCGTGACCCGGCGGAGAAGGAGTCGGCGCTCCGGCACCTCGTGGAGGCCGTCGCGCCGGGCCGGTCCGAGCACGTCCGCGGAGCGGACCGCCGCGAGCTGGCGGCGACCACCGTGCTGCGGCTCGACCTCGCGGAGGTGTCGTACAAGAGCCGGTCCGGCCCGCCCGGTGACGACGCCGAGGACCTCGCCTCGGCGTGGTGGGCCGGCGTGCTGCCGCTCCGCAACGCCGTGCCGGACGCGCCCGTGCCGGCCCCGGACCTCACGCCCGGCCTCGAGGTCCCGGCGCACGTGACCGCCTGGGCGCGCGGCTGAACCGCGGCCGGCGGCGACGGCTAGCGTGACCACGTGCACGAGCTGATCGCGTGGTCGGGCTTCGTCGGGGCCTGGCTGCTGGTCGCCGGCCCGCTCTTCCAGGCCGCCGTCGAGCTCGCCGACGAGGAGGACCACCGCCGCGGCATCGAGCGGGCCGCGCACGAGGTCGGTCCCCAGCCCCGGCTCTCGCCCTGGTGGTGGCTGCTGCCCCCGGTGGCCTACGTCAAGCAGCGCCGCCGGCAGCGGGCGTACCGGAGGGCCGTCTTCGACACCCTCACGCCGGGCGAGGTCGCGAGCTTCGTCGACTTCAGCAACGTCGCGACGGGCTGGGCCCTCGTGGCCGCCGGGGCCTTCTTCATCGCGATCAAGGAGACCTACGAGCTCGTCGAGGCCTACGCGTGGCCGCTCTGGGTGCTGCCGGTCGCGGTCGTCGTGCTCGTCGCGCTCTGCGCCGTGAACACCGTCGTGCGCACCCGCCGCGCCCACGGGATGCTCGAGGAGGCCGAGGGGCACACCGGGACCGCGACGAGCGCCGAGTGACGGCCGAGACGGCGCCCGCCGGAAGCACAGACCTCGCCGCGCTCGTGGGCCGCGTCCCGCCCGGCTGGAGCGAGGTCGCGTACGCCGGGTCGACCTGGGGCCTGACCCGCACGGACCGCGCCGGGGGCGGGACCACGACCCTGTACGCGGAGCGGCTGGGCGGCACGGCCTTCGTCAGCGCGAACGTCTGGCACACCGCCGCCGGCGCCGTGCTGCGCCCGTGCGAGATGCCGGCCGCGGACGTGCTCGCCTTCCTGCGCGGCTGGGTGCCCGTCCCCGTGGTGGAGGCCGGATGAGCGACCGGGCCGCCGGAGCTGCGCCCGGCACGGTCTGGCGCCGGGTCGCCCCCGCCATGTTCACGGTGGCGTGGGGCGGCAACCACTTCTCCCCGCTGCTCCTGCTCTACCGCGAGGTCGAGCGGTACAGCGCCGTCGAGGTCGACCTCTTCTTCGCCTCCTACATCCTCGGGCTGGTGCCGGGCTTCCTGCTGACCGGGCCGCTCTCGGACCGCTTCGGCCGGCGCCCGCTCGTGGTCGCCGCCCTCGTGCTCGGCGTCGTCGGCAGCGTCGTGCTCGCCCTCGGCAGCGCCAGCCCCGCCGCGCTCTGCGCCGGCCGGCTCGTCAGCGGGGTCAGCGTCGCGGCGGTCATGGTGGCCGGCACGACGTGGGTCAAGGAGCTGTCGGCCGCGGCCGTCCCCGCGGTCCGGGCCCGCCGGGCGGCGCTCACCCTCACCGTGGGGTTCGGGGTCGGCGCGGCGGTCGGCGGCGTCCTCGCCCAGTGGGGTCCGGCCCCGACCCTGCTGCCGTACGGCGTGCAGGTCCTGCTCTCGCTCCTCGCCGCCGTACCCCTCGCCCGGGCCCCCGAGACCCGGCCCGCCGGGGCCCTGCCGCGACGACCGCTCCGCCAGGAGCTCCCGCTGCCGCCCGGCAGCCGGCCGCGGTTCCTGCGCGTCGTCGTCCCGATGGCCCCGTGGGTGTTCGGCGCGCCGGCGCTGGCCTTCGTCGTCGGCCCGGCCCTCGTGGCCGAGCGCACCGGCGCCTACCGGATCGCGTACGCCGCCCTCGCCGCCGTCGTGACGCTGACCCTCGGGGCCGGTGTCCAGCCGTTCGTGCCGCGGCTCGGGCGTCTCGTGCGCGGTCGGCAGGCCGTCGTCGGCCTCAGCCTCGTCGTGGTGGCCACGCTGCTGCTCGCCCTCGACGTCGGGACGCGGTCCGTCGTGCTCGCCCTGCTCGCGGCGGCGCTGCTCGGGGCGGCGTACGGGATCTGCATCCTGACCGGGCTCGTCGAGACGCAGGCCCTCGCCGACCCGGACCGGGTCGCAGGTCCGACCGGGGTCTACTACTCGCTGATCTACGTGGGCTTCGTGCTGCCCGTGGTGCTCTCCGGGCTGACCGCGGTGGCGCCCGAGGCGTGGCTGCTCGTGCTCGTCGCCCTCGTCTGCGCCGCCTGCGCCGCCGCCGTGGAGCGCGGGCTGCGCACCACGACCCGCCCCGGCTGACCGGGCACGCGGGTCAGGACCTCACTGCCCGACCCGGCCGTCGACGCACTCGCGCAGGAGGTCGGCGTGGCCGCAGTGGCGCGCGTACTCCTCGACCAGGTGCACGAGCACCTCGCGCAGGGCGAGACCCCCGTCGCCGGGCGCGAGGGCCAGGGTTCCGAGGTCCGGCGTCGCCGCCACGAGCGCGTCGGTCGCCGCGCACCCCTCCCGCCAGGTCGCCCAGGCGTGCTCCACCTGGGCCGGGTCCGCCGTCGCGTCGTCGAAGTCGCCGTCACGGTTCCCGGGCGTGCTGTACGGCTTGTCCAGCGCGAGACCGCGCATCCGCGCCACCCAGACCAGCTCCACCTCGCCCAGGTGCCGGACCAGCCCCAGCAGCGACATCGTCGACGGCGGCACCGAGCGCCGGGCCAGCTGCTCGGCGTCGAGCCCGTCGCACTTCATCCGCAGCGTGTGCCGGTAGCCGCGCAGGTAGTCGAGGAGGGTCTCCCGCTCCCCCACCGGGTTCGTCCCGGTCTCACGCGGGTCGTCGGCAGGGTCGACCCACAGGTCCGCGCGGACCGTGGCGCGGGTCCAGCGTCGCGGAGCATCCATGACCCCACCCTCGCCGACCGGGACCCGGGTGTCGCGTCCGGGGCGACGCCCGCCCGGCGGTTACGGTGGCGCGACGCTGGCCGCGACGGAGTCGGCCGCACCCAGGAGGACGACCGTGAGAGCACTCGTGACCGGTGTCGCCGGCTTCGTCGGCAGCACGCTGGCGAAGCAGCTGTTGAGCGAGGGCCACGAGGTCGTCGGGGTCGACGCCCTGACCGACTACTACGAGGTGTCGATCAAGGAGAACAACCTCGCCTCGATCCCGGACGAGCGCTTCACCCTGCACCGGGCCGACCTGAACGACGCGGACCTGCCCGCCCTGCTCGCCGACGTCGACTGGGTGTTCCACCAGGCCGGGCAGCCCGGCGTCCGCAAGTCCTGGGGCCGGGACTTCGCCGTCTACGTGCGCCAGAACATCGAGGCCACCCAGCGCCTGCTCGAGGCGGCCAAGGACAGCCCGCGGCTCTCGCGACTCGTCTACGCCTCCTCCTCCTCGGTCTACGGCAACGCCGAGCGCTACCCCACCTCCGAGGACGACCGGCCGCAGCCGCTCAGCCCGTACGGGGTGACCAAGCTCGCGGCCGAGCACCTCTGCTCGCTCTACGCCGCGAACTTCGGGGTCCCGACCGTCTCGCTGCGCTACTTCACCGTCTACGGTCCCGGCCAGCGCACGGACATGGCGTTCACCCGCTTCGTGCGCGCCGCCGTGCGCGACGAGGTCATCACGATCTACGGCACCGGGGAGCAGATCCGCGACTTCACCTACGTCGACGACGTCGTGGCCGCGAACATCGCCGCGGCGTCGAACCCGGTGCCGCCCGGCACCGTGCTGAACGTGGCCGGCGGCTCGAACGTGACGGTCAACGAGATCCTCAGCACCCTCGAGGGTCTCAACGGCGCCCCGCTGCGGATCGAGCACGGCGGACCGGTCGCCGGCGACGTCTTCCGCACCGGCGGGAGCACGGACAAGATCTCCGGGCTGATCGGCTGGCGGCCGACGGTCACGACCGAGGAGGGCCTGGCCCGCCAGCTCGCGTGGGGCCGGCGGACGTTCGGCTGAACCGCTCCTGCGGCTCCCGCCGCGCCGCCCGATCCCGCCGCTCCCGCCGCCCGGCCGTCGTGGAAGGACGCGGGTGATCCTCACCGTCACGCTCAACGCCGCGCTCGACGTCACGTACGCCGTGCCCGCGCTGGTGCCGCACGGCTCGCACCGCGTCCAGGCGGCGGCCCGGGCCGGCGGCAAGGGTGTCAACGTCGCCCGCGTGCTGCACGGGGCCGGCGAGCCGGTCCTGGCGACCGGTCTGGTCGGCGGGGCGACCGGGGAGCAGATCGGGCTCGACCTCGACGCCGCGGGCGTCCCGCACCGGTTCACGGTCATCGGGGCCGAGTCGCGACGCACCGTTGCCGTGGTCGCCGCCGACACCGGTGACGCCACGATCTTCAACGAGCACGGGCCGACCGTGACGACCGACGAGTGGTCCACCTTCCTGGCCACCTACGACGCGCTGGTCGCCGACGCCGAGGTCGTCGTCTGCTCCGGCAGCCTGCCCGCCGGCCTCGACCCCGACACGTACGCCGCACTGGTCCGCCGGGCCGGCGGGGTCCCCGTCGTCGTCGACTGCGAAGGCCCTGCCCTGCTCGCGGCGGCCGCCGCCGGTGCGGCGCTGGTCAAGCCGAACCTGGCCGAGGTCCGCGCCACCACCGGGATGGACGACCCGGTCGCCGCCGGTCGAGTCCTCCTCGACCGGGGCGCCGGGGCGGTCGTCGTGTCGCTGGGTCCCGACGGCCTGCTGGCGCTGACCCCGGAGGCGACCCTCCGGGCCCGGTCGTCCGAACGCCTCCCCGGCAACCCGACCGGGGCGGGCGACGCCTGCGTCGCCGCGCTGGCCGCCGGGCTGCGCCACCACGACGCCTGGCCCGACCGGCTCCGGGCCGCCGTCGCCTGGTCGGCCGGGGCGGTGGTCGCCCCGTTCGCGGGGGACGTCGACCCCGCCACGCGGGACCGCGTCGCCGCCGCGGCCGTCGTCGAGGCGGTCAGCACCCCGTAGCGACGGCCGTCGTCGTGCGGCGGCCGGCCCCCGGGCTCAGAGGTCCTTGACGGCGCGGATGGCCGCGACGGCGCGCGGGAACCCGATGTAGGGGAAGCAGTGCACGAGCGCGGCCACGACGGCGGTCTTGGTGTTGCCGACCTGGAGGCAGGCCCGGCCGTGCGGGCCGAGCTGGGCGGCCGTGTCCCCGAGGACGGCGAGCGCGCAGAGCACGAGCAGCTCGCGCTGGGCCAGGGTCAGACCGGACCGGGTGTAGACGTCGCCGAAGCAGTCCTCGGTCAGAAAACGCGGCAGCGCCTCCCCAAACGGCTCGGTTAGGTCGGCCAGGTTCTCCTTGATCTCGTTGTCGTAGAGGCATAGGTCGTTCGTTCGACCTATGTGTTAGAGCGTCTCATGGTCGCGCGCCATCCGCAAGCATCAGCGTGGTGGAATCATTCGAGGCGCTCGGGGCGACCGGTCGCGTGCATGGAGAGAGCGGTCAACAATGGCTGATCGGCCAGCAATTCCAGAACCCATCAAGAGAGCGGTGCGGCAGGCCAGTTTCTTTGGCTGCGTGCTGTGTGGCTGTCCCGTCTATCACTATGACCACATCGACGACTACGCGCTCGTTCAGCAGCACGAGGCGAGCAATCTCGCCCTGCTGTGTCCGACACATCATCAGGACAAGACGTCGGGTCGGCTCTCATCGGCAAGGGTTCGTCGGGCGGCCGACTCCCCTTACAACGCCGACCGATACCTGAGTGGTTTAACGGGCAACTTCTACGAGCTGTCTCGGCTCGAACTTGGGGCGGGAAGCATGCACTTCACCGCAGACCTGCCACCCGAGCGCCGCCGTGTTGATGCGATCAACGTCGATGGAGGGTCAGTCTTCGGCGTCAGAAGAGGCCCCGACGGGGAGGCTTCGCCTGGTCGTACGACTGTGCGACCGAGACAACCGGCCCTACCTACTGATCAAGGGAGGCGAACTACGCGTCTCCCCCCAAGTCTGGGACATCACCAACGAGGGCACCCTCCTGACGTTCAGGGACGGCCTGGGTCAGGTGCGAGCTCAGTTTGAGTGCTCTCCCAAGGTCGTGCACCTGCACCGCGCGCACTTCTGGTCGAATGGCTACCAGTTCAGAGCCGACGAACATGTCGGCCTTTATCTGGTGAACGACGACTTCTTTGCGTCAGGCATCACTTTTCAGGGTGCCGTGTGCGGGTTCTATATTGGACCCGACGACTCTATCCCGGGTCCGTGGATGATCCGCGGCAACGAACTGAACCGCTTCGGTATAGGTCGCGGAAATCCTGCCTTCGCAACCTTTCTGCCTGCCTACGCAGACCGTGGCATCCGGATGCCGGGTTAACCAAAGCGAGCGATGTCGCCTGCCGTCAAGCGTGGCGTCGTGCGGCTGCGCAGTCAACCAGGTCTCGGACGTCGCCAACCGGTACGCCAGACCTGGTTGACCTGGAGGTTGCCGTTGACCCAGCGGGGCCGGGAGCGTTCCTCGCGAGGCAGGCCCTTGGCGGCGGATCCAGCCGTTGAGCTGGTGGCGGGTGACGGGCTGCCGTTCGTGGTGAGCGCGTCGAGAGGCGCTCGCCGTCGGGGAGCCAGTCGTCTGGCGGGCGTTGAGCTGGGTGGCGTTGTGCCCGGGTGCGGTGTCGGCGTACTCGCAGCGGCGGCAGGTGACGAGGCGTGCCCGGTCGCCCTCGCGGATCCGTTCCTGGAGGATGTCTGCGCCGCAGAGCGGGCAGGGCCCGTAGTACCAGAGGTCTGCGGGCCGTCGGTAACGCGGTGCGCGCGGGATGCGGCCTGGGAGACCTCGCGGGCGACGCGGCGTAGGAGCGGCTCGTCGGCGAGCTCGGGCAGGACGCGGCGGAGCTCGAGGGCGAGCTGCTCGGGGTGGCGGGCGTCGAGCCAGTCGCCGGCGAGCTGGAGCGCGCGGACGAGGCGGTCGTGGGCGGAGACGGCCGGGTTGCCGCCGCCGCGCAGCTGCTCCTCCTCGGTCTGGTCGCGGCGCTGGCCGCGCTCGACGAACTCGACCTGCCCGCTGATGGCGACGTCCAGGTCGTCGAGGAGGTACGGCACGTCGGACAGGACGAGCTCGAAGTCGGCGAGGCAGCCGTCGCACAGGCCGGTGCGCTGCTCGGTCGGGCCGTTGGCCTGGTGGTGGTCGCGGCAGTTGACGATGATCGGGTCGAGGTCGCGCAGGCCGCGCCACCGGCGGGACGGGCGGCGGGGGTGCTCGCTCGGTCTTCTGCTGAGGGGTGATGGGCGTGCTGCTGGGGGTCGTCACGCGGTCTGCTGCTCCTCATCGGGGGTGGGGTGGTGGCGAGCCAGGTCGAGCACCGCGGTCCAGCGAGTTGGTGGGCTCCGTCGCCGTAGCGGTGGTCGACGGCCCCGATCTGGTGCATCGACGGGATCGCGCTGACCGCGTAGACGTTGATGTCGTCCGGCTCAGGTCGGCGGTCGGTGCTGTTGATGCGCCGAACTTCGTAGTCGGCGATCCGGTCGCTGTTGACGTGCAGCGTGACCCGAAGCATCAGGCGTGCCCCTTCGTGAGCTGAGGAGCGAGGGCGGCGCGGACGTAGGTGATGGTGACGCCCGGGACAGGGCGCGTGATGCCCTGCCCAACGACCACGTGCCCGTTGTCCTCGGCGTGGTGAATTTCGGCTTCGACGCGCGCCACCTTGGCCTGCTCGGCGGCCAGCGTCTCGGCCAAGCGGTACGGCTCGCAGGGCCACGGGATGTCGTACCCGTCGTTGCCGTCGCGCAGTCTGATCCGCGCGCGCCTCCAGGCTGGTGCGCGGCCATGACGGCGGCGGGGTCGAGCGTCTCGGGCATGGCGGTCATCCTTCGTAGATGCGGGCGTAGTGGCCGGCCTTGCGGACGCGGCGGGTGCCGGTCGGGCCGGAGCGCTGCTTGGCGACGATCAGGTCGAGTCTCGCCGGTCTTGATGAGGCGGCCGGAGTCCTCGACCTCTTCCTCATGGAGGAACACGACGACGTCGGAGTCCTGCTCGATGTCGCCGGCTTCGCGGAGGTCGGACAGGAGCGGGATGCCGGAGGCGCGGTTCGCGCCGGCGCGGGAGAGCTGGGCGCCGGTGATGACGGGGACCTGAGCTCGCCGGCGAGGTTCTTCAGCTCGCGGGTGAACGACCCGACCTCCTGCTGGCGGGTGATGTTCCGGTTCGTGCTGGTGCCCTTGATCAGCTGGACGTAGTCGACGACCACGGCGCCGAGCTCGCGGCCGAGGCGCTTCGCCTCCTGGGCGGTCTCGCGGGCGTGGGCCCAGATGTCGGTCATCGTCTGGGGCCGGAAGTCCTGGAAGCGGTACGGCAGCTGCCCGATCAGGTCGGTGCTGTTGCTGATCTTCTGCCAGTCGCGGTCGTCGCACATCCCGCGGCGCAGCCGCGTCAGGTCGACACCGGCCGTGTGGGCGAGGGTCCGCTGCAGCACCTCGGACGCGGCCATCTCCAGGGAGCAGTAGGCGACGTAGCGGCCCGTGGTGTGGACGATGTGGGTCGCGATGTTCTCCAGCGCGATCGACTTCCCCACGCCCGGGCGGGCGCCGAAGGTGACCAGCTGGCCCGGGTAGAACTCGCCCAGCATCTCCGTCAGCGACGTCCACGGCGTCGGGGTCGCGGCGGGCTCGCCGTGCTTGGCGATGTCAATGACCTTCTCCAGCGCCGTCCGGACGTCGCCGTGCCGGTCAGGGGTCGAGATCGTGTCGGCAAGGCGACAGACATCGGCGACCAGGTCCTCGGGGGCCTGGTCGAGATCGGTCTCCGCGCGCTGCTGCAGCCGGGCGCCGAGGTCGCGGACCTGCCGGCGTACGGAGATCTCGCGGACCTGGGCGGCGTAGAACGGCGCCGACGCGTTCGTTGGGGCGTCGAGCTCAGTGAGGTACACCGGGCCGCCGGGCAGCTTGTCGACCGCGCTGCCCATCCGGGCGCGGACGGTGAGCGGGTCCGACGTCGCCGGCGCGGTCGACGGCCAGCGCGGCCTGCCAGATGTCGGCGTGGCGCAGGAGGGCGAAGTCGTCGGGGCCGACCGTCCTAGCAAGGCCAGCCAGGTCGGGGTAGCCGCGGAGGACGGCGCCGAGGAGCGCCGTCTCGTAGTCCAGGTTGGTCATATCGTCGGCACATTCGTGGGGGCGGGTTGGACGTCTGAGGAGGAGAGATCGGATGCCGATGGAACGCGAGCCGGACTTTGCAGGGTTCGAGGTATTCCACGGTCAGCCGGAGCCGTGGTCACCACCGCCGTACCCCAAGCGCCGGCCGTTACCCGGGCCGATGGACGTGCACCCGACCGACCTCGCCTACCAACGGCTCGAACGTGCTCGTGCCCACCTCGACGCACTCGAGATTGAAGTCCGGGTGTTCATCGAATCGGAACCGTTCGAAGCCGTGATCGATCACGATCGTGAACAAGGCCGCTATCTCGTCCGGGGCAAGCTCCGACGCGAGCCGCCCGCCAGCCTGGGTCTGATCGCAGGCGACGCCATCCACAACATGCGGGCGGCGCTCGACAACCTGATGTGGCAGTTCGCGCGGCGGCACCACGAGCCACCGGCCAACAAGACCCTGACCTTCCCCATCCTCCTCATCCGCGAGCGCGACGGGGACCGGCAGTGCTGGGAGCTGCAAGGCGCTCGAGCCGTGCGCTCCGTCTCGCTCGACGTCGGCAAGGTCGTCGAGCGCTTCCAGCCGTTCATGACGCAGCAGGACGACCCGAGTCGGGACCTCTTGTGGATCCTCAACCGCCTCTGGAACGACGACAAGCACCAGGGGACGATCGCGGCCGGCGGCGCGAGCTTCCGCCACCAGATGACGGCCCGCTCCATCCACGTCATCGGTGGGATGAACGGACCCTACTTCTGGAACGAGACATTTCAAGATGGCGATGTAATCGCAGGAATCGACTATAATCCGACTGGATATTTTGAAGCGGACCCGGAATTCCTTTTCGCTCACTACGTGGCTTTCCGTAGTGACGGGACCGCGGGCGGGCGGATGCTCTGGGATTTCCTGGTAGAGATCTACAACTACCTCCTCCTCGACGTCATCCCCGCCTTTGAAGGTCTCTGACTCGGTCGGAGCGGTCACGAGGCGGCCGCCGTGGAGGCAGGCCAGGACGGTCACCGTGATCAGCTCGCGGGCGCGGTCGTCGAGGACCCCGGTGTCGAACACGTCGCCGAAGATGAAGCGGCGCAGGATCTCGCCGAGCTCCGGGTCGTCGTCCGGCGCGCCGGTGTCCCGGGGCCCGAACAGCCGCTCGTACGTGGCCTCGGCGTGCCGCTGCCGCTCCGACGTCCCAGGACGCTGCGGTTCACCCGTCATCAGGCCCACCTCCGGTTCGCTCGAGGGACCGTCCGGGTGCCCCCGTCTGAGGGGGATCCGCCCACACGTCGGGTCCGCACCGACGGGTGGGTCGGGCGGTGCTCGACGTCCCTCGACGACGCCCTCCGACGCGTCCCGGACGAGGCGTGTTCGCCCCAGGGGAACAGCGGGAAGAAATCGGATCGCGACAGCCTTGAGCGGATGTCGCTCAACGTGAGCTGGGCGACCCCGAACGGAGGCACCCCGCATGACCACCACCCAGCTGCCCGTCCTCTTCCTCAACGACCTCGTCGTCCTGCCCGGCATGGTCGTGCCGGTCGAGCTGGACGACGCCGCGAAGGCCGCGACGGACACCGCCCGCACCCACAGCGACGACACCCTGCTCGTCGCCCCCCGCCTGCACGACCGCTACGCCTCGTACGGCGTGGTCGCCTCGATCGTCCAGCTCGGCCGCCTGCAGAGCGGCGAGCCCGCCGCCGTGCTCAACGCCGACCGCCGGGTGAAGATCGGCTCCGGCGTGTCCGGCCCCGGCACCGCGCTCTGGATCGAGGCCGAGGAGCTCGACCCGACCTTCGAGACCGACGAGGTCCGCAAGCTCGCCGCCGAGTACAAGCGCCTGCTGATCGCCACGCTCCAGCGCCGCGACGCCTGGCAGGTCATCGACACCGTCAACAAGGTCACCGACGCCGGCGCCCTGGCCGACCTGGCCGGCTACGCGTCGTGGCTCACCGACGAGCAGAAGCGTCAGCTGCTCGAGACCCCGTACGTCGCCGACCGGCTGCGCGTGCTCGTCGAGTGGGTCACCACCCACATCGCCGAGACCGAGGTCAACGACAAGATCGCCGGCGACGTCCGCGAGGGAATGGAGAAGTGCCAGCGCGAGTTCCTGCTGCGCCAGCAGCTCAGCGCCATCCGCAAGGAGCTGGGCGAGGACGAGCCCGAGGGGGCCGACGACTACCGCGGCCGCGTCGAGGCCGCCGACCTGCCCGACGACGTCCGCGCCGCCGCGCTCCGCGAGGTCGGCAAGCTCGAGCGCGCCAGCGACCAGAGCCCGGAGTCCGGCTGGATCCGTACCTGGCTCGACACCGTCCTCGACCTGCCCTGGTCGGTCACGACCGACCGACTCGACCGACCTCGGCGCCGCTCGCGCGGTGCTCGACGCCGACCACCACGGGCTGGACGACGTCAAGGACCGGATCGTCGAGTACCTCGCCGTCCGCGCCCGGCGCGCCTCGCGCGGCCTCGAGCTCGTCGGCGGCCGCGGCTCCGGCGCGGTGATGGTGCTGGCCGGCCCTCCCGGCGTGGGCAAGACCTCGCTCGGCGAGTCCGTCGCCCGGGCGCTGGGCCGGAAGTTCGTCCGCGTCGCCCTCGGCGGCGTCCGCGACGAGGCCGAGATCCGCGGGCACCGGCGCACGTACGTGGGCGCGCTGCCCGGGCCGGATCGTCCGCGCGATCGGCGAGGCGGGTTCGATGAACCCGGTCGTGCTGCTCGACGAGATCGACAAGGTCGGCTCGGACTACCGCGGCGACCCGTCGGCCGCCCTGCTCGAGGTGCTCGACCCCGCGCAGAACCACACGTTCCGCGACCACTACCTCGAGCTCGACCTCGACCTGTCCGACGTGCTGTTCCTCGCCACGGCGAACGTCGATCGAGACCATCCCGTCGGCCCTGCTGGACCGGATGGAGCTGGTCACCCTCGACGGCTACACCGAGGACGACAAGGTGATCATCGCCCGCGAGCACCTGCTCCCCCGGCAGCTGGAGCGCGCGGCGCTGACGGCCGACGAGGTCATCGTCGACGACGAGGCGTCCTGCGCGAGATCGCGGCCGACTACACCCGCGAGCCCGGCGTCCGCCAGCTCGAGCGCCTGCTGGCCAAGGCGCTGCGCAAGGCGACCACGCGGCTGTCCCAGGCGGGTCCGGAGGGGGCCGACGGCCCGCTGCGGATCACGAAGGACAACCTGCGCGACTTCCTCGGCCGGCCCCGCTTCACCCCGGAGGCGCACGAGCGGACCTCGGTCCCCGGGGTGGCGACGGGCCTGGCGGTCACCGGCATGGGTGGGGACGTGCTGTTCATGGAGGCGAGCGTGCTGCCCGGCCCGACGACCGGCTCGGGGAGCGGCGGCGGGCTGACCCTGACCGGTCAGCTGGGTGACGTCATGAAGGAGTCGGCGCACATCGCGCTCTCCTACGTCCGCGCGCACGCCGAGCAGCTCGGGATCGACCCCGCCGTGCTCGACCGCCCGATCCACCTGCACGTGCCGGCCGGTGCCGTCCCCAAGGACGGGCCGTCCGCGGGCGTCACGATGGTGACGGCGCTGACCTCGATGGCGACCGGCGTCCGGTCCGCGGCGAGGTGGGGATGACCGGCGAGGTCACCCTCAGCGGCCGGGTCCTGCCGATCGGCGGGGTCAAGCAGAAGCTGCTCGCCGCCCAGCGGGCCGGGCTCACCACGGTGTTCCTGCCGGCGCGCAACGCGCCGACCTGGACGAGGTGCCGTCGGAGGTGACCGACGCCGTCCGGGTGGTCCTGACCGGCGACGTCGCCGACCTCGTCGCCGCGGCGATCGAGCCGGTGGCGGAGGGTTCGGCGGTGCGCGCCGCCTGAGGTCGGCTCCAGCGGGAGCACCGGGGCGACGGACGACAGGCAGGGTCGTCGCCCCTGTGCTTGATGCAGCAACTGTTGATTCTTTTCTTGGTGAAGTTGCTCAGTGGTGAAGCGATCGCTTGCTAGCGTTGTGGGCGCCAGCAGGTAGTACGTCGGAGGAACTGCCGGGCGTTCGACACGGAACGAGGTCTGCGGGCTCCCGTTGGGGGAGAGCCCCGGGCCCTTCCGGTCGGGCATGGCCCTCACCCGACGTCGTCGCCCGGCGACACCCCTGCTCCAGGAGCCCCTCATCGCCGACGAACGCGACCAGCTGATGGACGACGCCGTACGGAACCTCCGCGCCCCTCTTTCCTCGCCGGCGAGCACTTCCGCCAGGTGGTCGGGGAGGTCGTCGGACTGGGGACCACCGAGAGCCAGGCCCTCACCTACCTCGCGGTGCACGGCGAGACCGGGCAGTCGGCCATGGCCCGCCAGCCTCGGGCTCACCAGCAGCGCTTCCACGGCTCTGGTCGACCGGCTGGAGCGCCGAGGGCGTCGCCGTACGGGTGCGGCACCCCCGCGACCGCCGGCGGGCGATGACCTTCCGGCTGACCGGTCGTGGCGCGGCACTGGTCAAGGAGAGCCGCCGGTGGCTCACCGCGAGCCTGGACCACGTCGACCCCGACGGCCAGCGGTCATCTGCCCCGCTGGCTCGCCCTCATCGCGGATGACCTCGTGAGCCGTACGGCGGACGACCACCTGATCGAGGACCTCCAGGAGGTGGCCGTCCTACCGGCTTGAGTGCTCGAGACCGCTCGTCCCGCCGCTGGATGTCAGATTCCGGCTGTGTCCTCTTGAGGACACGCGAATGGTGACACGAACATCAGAACGTGTCCTAAAGTAATTGATGTCGGACGAGGGTGATGAACCCCCGAGCATCATCCTCGTCCGTCACACGGGAAGTCCGTCCCTACCTGAACCCCCGCGCCGGCGGTTCCGGACTTCCTCTTGTTTTGGGTCGGCCGCGGCCGGGCCGCGCTCAGGCGGGCGTCCCGGACCCGGTGGGCTCCGCGTGGTCCTCGTCCCAGCGCGACTTACCAGGCTCGCCACCGGTGATCGCCAGGGTGCCGATGATGACGAGGAGCGAGAGCCAGATCGGGATCTCCAGGCTGAACGGGATCCCGAGGCGGTCGTCGAGGTGGTACTCGTGCAGCGCGTGGAAGACGAGCTTCACGCCGATGAAGGCCAGGATCAACGAGAGCCCGAGCGACAGGTACACGGGCTTGCGCAGCAGGCCGCCGAGCAGGAAGTCGAGGGCGGAGGCCCATCAGGGCGAAGACGTTCGCCGTGAAGACGAGGTACGGCTCCTGCGTGAGGCCGTAGATGGCGGGGATCGAGTCGAGCGCGAACAGCAGGTCGGTGCTGCCGAGGGAGACGATGACGATCAGCATCGGGGTGATCAGCCGCTTGCCGTCCCGCTTGACGGTCAGGTGCGGACCGTCGAAGTCGTCGGTCGAGGGGAAGCGCCGCCGGACGAAACGCAGCAGGAGGTTGTCGGGCGCGTCCTCGTCGTCATCGTGGTTGCGGTACTCCAGGACCAGCCGGACGGCGGTGTAGAGCAGGAAGGCGCCGAAGAGGAAGAAGACCCAGCTGAAGCGGTCGATGGCCGCCGCGCCGACCGCGATGAAGATGCCGCGGAAGACCAGGGCCAGCACGATTCCGACGAGCAGCGCGAACTGCTGCAGACCGCGCGGCACCTTCAGCTTGGCCATGATGATCAGGAAGATGAAGAGGTTGTCGATCGACAGGCTGTACTCCGTCAGCCAGCCGGCGAAGAACTCGCCCGCGTACCGCGGTCCGGAGACACCCCACACCCCCAGCCCGAAGACGACCGCCAGGCCGACGAAGACGGCGATCGCCGTCCCCGCCTCCCTCATCGAGGGTTCGTGCGGCCGTCGGCCGATGACGAAGATGTCGAAGCCGAGGATGGCCACCATGATCGCGATCGTGGCGGCCCAGGCGTAACCGTGGACGTCCATGCAGAGCTGACCTTCCCAGACGGGGGCTGGGAACACAGAAGCGTCTCGGAGGTCTCTTCCGCCAGCCGGGCTGACCGAGGGCACCGGGTCCGGGACGATGCTGTCCCCGTGGTCCGTGTTGACGATGCCGTCGCGGGGAATACTCCCTCCAACGGTCGAGTATGTCAGCACCGGCTCAGCCGGGCGAAGCTCGAGGTCGCTCCGCTCCCACGACCCCTTGTTCCGGCGAACCAAGCCCTCGTCCCTCGGGCGATTCGGCGGCGCTCCCACCAACGTATCTTCCGGCGAACTAAGCCCTCGTCCCTCGGCGGTTCGTCGGCGCTCCCACCAACGTCTGTTCCGGCGAACCAAGCCCTCGTCCCTCGGGCGATTCGGCGGCGCTCCCACCAACGTCTGTTCCGGCGAACCAAGCCCTCGTCCCTCGGGCGGTACGTCGGTCGGCTAGCGGTTGGCCTCCACCATCTGCCGGAGCTCCTTCTTGAGCTCGGAGACCTCGTCGCGGATCCGGGCGGCGACCTCGAACTGCAGGTCGGCGGCCGCGGCGTGCATCTGCTCGGTCAGCTGCTGGACGAGGTCGGCGAGGTCGCCCGCCGGCATCCCGGCGGTCTTGCGGGCCTGGCCCGGCCTCCCACCGAGGCTCGGCACCGGGGACTTGCCCTTGCCCGTTGCCGCCGGCGCCGACCCGGACCCCGAGAGCAGCGAGTCGGTGTCGGCGTCCTCGCGGGCGAGCATGTCGGTGATGTCGGCGATCTTCTTCTGCAGCGGCTTCGGGTCGATGCCGTGCTCGGGTTGTACGCGACCTGGATGTCGCGGCGGCGGTTGGTCTCGTCGATCGCCGGCGGCCATCGAGTCGGTGATCTAGTCGGCGTACATGTGGACCTCGCCGGACACGTTGCGGGCGGCGCGGCCGATGGTCTGGATGAGGCTCTTGGCGCTGCGGAGGAAGCCCTCCTTGTCGGCGTCGAGGATCGACACCAGCGACACCTCGGGCAGGTCGAGGCCCTCGCGCAGCAGGTTGATGCCGACCAGGACGTCGTACTCCCCCATCCGCAGCTCGCGCAGCAGCGCGATCCGCTGGAGCGTGTCGACCTCGGAGTGCAGGTAGCGGGTCCGGATCCTGTTCTCGAGCAGGTAGTCGGTCAGGTCCTCCGACATCTTCTTGGTCAGGGTCGTCACGAGCACCCGCTCGTCACGCTCGGCGCGGAGCCGGATCTCGGCGATCAGGTCGTCGATCTGGCCGTGGTCGGCTTGACCAGGACCTCCGGGTCGATCAGTCCGGTGGGGCGGATCAGCTGCTCGACGTAGCCGTCGGAGCGGGCCGCTCGCAATCGCCCGGGGTCGCCGAGAGGTAGACCGTCTGACCGATCCGCTCGGCGAACTCCTCGAACCGCAGCGGACGGTTGTCCATCGCGCTCGGCAGCCGGAAGCCGTGGTCGACCAGGGTCCGCTTGCGCGACATGTCGCCCTCGTACATCCCGCCGATCTGCGGCACCGTGACGTGCGACTCGTCGACGACGAGCAGGAAGTCCTCGGGGAAGTAGTCGATCAGCGTATTCGGCGGTTGCCCGGGCCGCGACCGTCGATGTGGCGGGAGTAGTTCTCGATCCCCGAGCAGGTCCCGATCTGGCGCATCATCTCGAGGTCGTAGCTGGTCCGCATCCGCAGCCGCTGCGCCTCGAGCAGCTCGCTGCTGGGCCTCGAGCTGCCAAGCCGGTCGCCGAGCTCGACCTCGATCTGCCGATCGCGCGCTCCATGCGCTCCGGGCCGGCGATGTAGTGGCTGGCCGGGAAGACGTAGACCTCCTCGTCCTCGGTGACGACCTCGCCGGTCACCGGGTGCAGCTCATGATCCGCTCGATCTCGTCGCCGAAGAACTCGACCCGGACGGCGAGCTCCTCGTACATCGGGAACACCTCGAGGGTGTCCCCGCGCACCCGGAACGTCCCGCGCGTGCCGCGAGGTCGTTGCGGGCGTACTGGATGCTCGACCAGGCGCCGCAGCAGCGCGTCGCGGTCGACCTCGTCCCCGACGCGGAGCCGGACCATCCGGTCGACGTACTCCTGCGGGGTGCCGAGGCCGTAGATCGCCGAGACCGTCGCGACCACGATGACGTCCCGCCGGGTCAGCAGCGAGTTGGTCGCCGAGTGCCGGAGCCGCTCGACCTCCTCGTTGAGCGAGGAGTCCTTCTCGATGTAGGTGTCGGTCTGCGGGACGTAGGCCTCGGGCTGGTAGTAGTCGTAGTAGGAGACGAAGTACTCCACCGCGTTGTGCGGGAAGAACTGCCGCACTCGTTGGCGAACTGCGCCGCGAGCGTCTTGTTGGGCTGCATCACCAGCATCGGCCGCTGCACCCGCTCGGCCAGCCAGCCGACCGTCGCCGTCTTACCGGTGCCGGTCGCCCCCAGCAGCACGACGTCCTGCTCCCCGGCCTGGACCCGCCGCTCGAGGTCGTCGATGGCTGCCGGCTGGTCGCCGGACGGCGAGAAGTCGCCCTCCACCTTGAACGGTGCGACCGTGCGCTGCAGGTCGGTGATCGGACGCATGGGGCGAGCGTATGCGGGCGTTGTGACAGTTCTCGAGCCTCGGCGGGAGGGGCCGCGGCGGAGCGGCCGGGACCCACGCTCCGCCGGCGAGGTCAGCACTCCCCCTGCGTCTCCAGCATGGTGGTCGCCTTCGCTGGTGAAGTCCTGGCCCAGCTGGTGGGTAGGACGCGTCGCGAAGGCCGTGGTGCCGGGCGACGGTGACCCCGTCGCTCTCACGGATGGCCACGACCGTGACCAGGGGGTGCCCGCTCGAGCCCTGGGCGCCGCGGCACGTGACCTTCGGCGAGCAGGTCGCGGCCTTAGCTTTTCGCTGCCGACGTCGGTGGTCTTGGGCGTCTCGAACTTCCCGCCGCCCTGCTCTGGTCAGCTGCTTGTACACGCTGTGCAGAACTGGCCCGGGTTAGACGAGGCGTGAACTGTGTGGTCTGGCCGAAGAAGACGTGTCGCCGTGGAGGAGCTGGGCGAGTTTTCCGTCTGCTTGCTTACGTCCCGGCCGGAGGCCGGCACCAGCGTCACGCCGTGGCCGACGCCCACGCCGTCGCCGGTGCCGCCCGGCGGCGCTCGGCGTCCCGCTGTCGACGGGCTGCCGCTGGAGGACGTCCCGAACTCGGGTCGGCCGACGGCTCTCAGGCGGCGCGTCTGCGGCCCGGGGTGATCGTCATGTCCGGGACGTCCTCGGAGACGGAACCGAGCGCGATGAAGATGCCGCCGACCGCGACGAGCGCAACGACGGCGGCGACGACGATGCCGATGAGCGACCCCGGGCTCTTCTTCTTCGGCGCGACCCGCCGGGCGGGGAGGGCGGCTGGCCGCCCGGCTGGGGTGTAGCCGCCCTGGCCTGGTGGCCCTGCGGCCGTACCCCGGCTGCGGGTACCCTTGTGGCCAGGCTGCGGGCCGTAACCCTGCTGCCCCTGGGGGTACACCCTGCTGCCGGTACCCGCTGAGGGTAGTCCTGTTGGCCCCGAGTCCCTGCTGCGGATAGCCCTGCGGGGCGCCCGGCTGACCCTGGTCGGTCGCTGGTCCCGGAGGCTCGCTCATGCCTGCTCCTCCCGGTCACGGCCGGTTCGTCGTCTCTTGGGATCGTCCGGGCCGTCGGGTGGGCTCGGGGCTGGCCGGCGCGGGCGGGCGCTGCCACGGGGCAAGGCGACGGTGGCCTGGGTGCGCCCGGAGCCCTTGGTCGCCGCCACCTTGGGCCGCGGGACCGTGGGGTCGCGCGACCGCGGTACCGCAGGCGGCGCAGAACGCGGACCCCGGCTGCAGCGGCATCTCGCAGCTGCGCGCAGAACCGATCTCGGCCCCGCGGCCCGACGCCCGCGGTACGGGCGGCGTGTTCGAGCGCCGCCTCCATCAGCCCCGGGTGCAGGACGTCGCGGACCCGGAGGACGAGGATGGCGAGGACCAGCAGGCCCCAGGCGATGGAGAGCAGCACCCCGGTGGTCGCAGCCGATGTAGGAGAACAGGAACGCCCCGGCCTGGTAGGCGACGTTCGCCACCACGGCGAGCACGAACCCCCGCAGGTAGCGCGGCGAGAAGCCGTCGTACCCCCGGCCAAGTACGGAGAACTCGGCGCAGGCGAGCCCGGGCGGTGTCCATGATAGCGGTTTCACGAAGCCCTCGAGGAAGATCAGGGCGACCCACAGGCCCGGGTCCGCTGCTGGAGGCCGCCGGTGAGCAGCGCCCATTGCCGGACGAGGGTGTCGAAGCTGGAGTACGCCACGCCGCTGATCGCGCCGAACGTCAGCCCGTCCATCAGGTCGTCGAACGCCGGCCGGCTGGCCAGGAGGGTCGGCCCGACCTGCCGGAGGACCTCGCCCACGACGGGCACCAGCAGCGCGACCAGCAGGAAGGTGGTCAGCGACGGCGCGCCGCTCCCCGCAGCCGGCGAAGGACGGCGACGGCGAAGGAGACGGGGCCGCGCAGGAGCGTCCAGACGATCGTCCACACG
>CAVXMD010000008.1:0-26868 GCA_963762775.1 uncultured Actinomycetota bacterium | reverse complement strand
AGCAAGTGATTCAGGGCGCGAGGCGCCCGGAAACACTCGCCAGCAAGGCGTAGAAGTCGCTGCGCTCCTGCGCCTTGCTGGTTCCGGACAGGCAAGCCCTCCTTCGTCGGGCGCCTGTGCGGTGCCTCCACCGATGTGCCGTCCGACTGCCCTCGGGGTCCAGTGCCTGGGGGCACATCGGTGGAGGCAGGGCCTGGGTCTCGACCCGGGTGCAGGGCCTGGGTCTCGACCCGGGTGCTAGTCCCGGACCGCCGGATGCGGGTCCGGTCCGCACCGTCAAATGACGGGTGGTGCGGGGAAGGAAGAGACACCATGCTGATCGCTCAGCGCCCCACGCTGTCGGAGGAGACCGTCTCCGACAACCGCTCGCGGTTCGTCATCGAGCCGCTCGAGCCCGGCTTCGGCTACACCCTCGGCAACTCGCTGCGGCGCACGCTGCTCTCCTCGATCCCGGGGGCGGCCATCACCAGCATCAAGGTCGAGGGCAACCTCCACGAGTTCTCCACGATCGACGGCGTCGTCGAGGACGTCACCGAGATCATCCTCAACCTCAAGGCCCTCGTCGTCTCCTCCGAGGAGGACGAGCCGGTCACCATGTACCTGCGCAAGACCGGCGCCGGCGAGGTCACCGCGGCCGACATCGCGCCGCCCGCGGGCGTCGAGGTGCACAACCCGGAGCTGCACATCGCCACCCTGAACGACTCCGGCCGCTTCGACATGGAGCTCGTGGTCGAGCGTGGCCGCGGCTACGTCTCCGCCGTGCAGAACAAGGCGATCGACGCCGAGATCGGCCGCATCCCGGTCGACTCGATCTACTCCCCGGTGCTCAAGGTCACCTACAAGGTCGAGGCCACCCGCGTCGAGCAGCGCACCGACTTCGACCGGCTGATCCTCGACGTCGAGACCAAGCCGGCCATCCGCCCGCGCGACGCCGTCGCGTCGGCCGGTCGCACCCTGACCGAGCTCTTCGGCCTGGCGCGTGAGCTGAACGTCGAGGCCGAGGGCATCGAGATCGGCCCGTCGCCGATCGACGAGCAGCTGGCCGCCGACCTGGCCCTGCCGGTCGAGGACCTGAACCTGACGGTCCGGTCCTACAACTGCCTCAAGCGCGAGGGCATCCACACGGTGTCCGAGCTCGTCTCGCGCAGCGAGCAGGACCTGCTCGACATCCGCAACTTCGGCTCCAAGTCCATCGACGAGGTCAAGCTGAAGCTGCACGAGATGGGTCTGTCGCTCAAGGACAGCGCCCCCGGCTTCGACCCGTTGAGCGCGATCCGCTACGACGACGACGCCGAGGACGTGGACTACAGCGAGACCGAGCAGTACTAGCAGTGCTGGCCGCACGGGTCGGAGCTCGCTCCGCCCGCGCGGCCTTCCTCACAATCCCGTCGGAAGCCCGCTTCGCTCGCTTGCGACCAATGAACGACCTGGAGAACGGACACCATGCCCACACCGACCAAGGGCGCCCGCCTCGGCGGCAGCCCGTCGCACGAGCGGATCATCCTGGCCAACCTGGCGACGCAGCTGTTCGAGCACGGCAAGATCGTGACGACGGAGGCCAAGGCCAAGCGGCTGCGCCCGCTCGCGGAAAAGCTCATCACCAAGGCGAAGCGCGGTGACATCCACGCCCGCCGCTCGGTGCTGACCACCGTCCGCGACAAGGGCGTGGTGCACGTGCTCTTCACCGAGATCGCGCCGACGCTGGCCGACCGTGACGGCGGCTACCTGCGCATCACCAAGGTGGGTCCCCGCAAGGGCGACAACGCGCCGATGGCGCAGATCGAGCTCGTCACCGAGTCGGTCGAGGACAGCCGCAAGAACCGGGCCAAGGGCAGCGCCCCGGCCCCGGCCGCGCGCAAGGCGGCCGCTCCTCGCGGCGCCCGTGCCGCGGCCCCGGCGTCCGCCGCTCCCGCGGCGGCCGAGGCGGACGGCGGCGAGGAGCAGGTGAGCCCCGACGCCCCGGCGCAGGAGTCCCCGGCCGAGGAGCTGGCGACGAACACCGACGGGCGTGACGAGGCGACCTCCGAGCAGGAGCAGCCGAGCGACGACATCAACGCGGAGGAGGCGGCCTCCACCGAGACCGCGCCGGTCGAGGGCGAGCAGAAGGCCTGACACCACTCCGAGCACGCAGACGGCGTCCACCCCCACCGGGGTGGGCGCCGTCTGCGCGTGATCATGCCTACGTGCACGAGGAGGACCGGCAGGACGGGGACGGGAGCGACCAGGGGCCCGGCTCGACCGTGGACGCGCTGCTCGCCAGGGCCCGCGAAGGCTGGGAACGGTTGAACGCCGAGCAGGCGTACGCCGCCGTCCGTGCGGGCGCCCTGCTCGTCGACACCCGGACGGTGGCGCAGCGGGCGCGGACCGGCGAGCTCCCGGGGGCGGTGGTCGTCGACCGCACCGTGCTCGAGTGGCGGCTCGACCCGACGGGCCCGAACCGCATCCCGGAGGCGGTCGCCCGGCCGCGCGTGGTCGTCGTCTGCCGCCAGGGCTACAGCTCGTCGCTGGCCGTACGGTCGCTGCGCGACCTCGGGCTCGACGCCACGGACGTCGTCGGCGGGGTCGAGGGGTGGATCGCCGCGGGCCTGCCGCTGGTCGGCGGACCCGCGGACGTGCGCGAGTAGACCGAGGTCAGGTGAGCCGGGAGAGCAGCGAGTCGTCCCAGCGGTCGACGAGGTCGGCCGGTCCGCCGAAGATCTCGTCGGCGCCCGCCTCGGCCAGCTCGCAGCGCGGGATGCCCCCGCAGGTCAGGGTGACGATCCGGACGCCCACCTGGTGCGCCGCCTCCACGTCCCAGACGGTGTCGCCGATCGCGACCGTACGGGCCGGGTCGAGGTCGTGCTGGCGGATCGCCGTGCTCATCAGGTCGGGCGCCGGCTTGCCCTCGGCCACGTCGTCCGAGGTGGTCGCGCCGTCGAGGAGCCCCTCGCCGACCCCGATCGCCGGGAGCATCCAATCCAGGTCGCTCTTCGGCCCGCTCGTCGCCAGGACCACCCGGTAGCCGGCGTCGTGGCAGCGCCGGACGAGGTGGTCGGCCCCGCTGAACGACACCACCTGGTCCTGCAGCTTGGCGTAGCGCCTGGAGTGCCGCTTGACGACCTTCTTCTTGGTCCGCCGGTCGGCCTCGTGCGCCAACCGGTCGACGAGCTGCTCGCTCGCGATGCCGACGGCCTGGTGGGTGTCGGCCATGGTCACCCCGGCGACGCCCGCGTCGCGGAACGCCTGCCACCAGGCCAGCGCGTGCAGGTAGTTGGTGTCCAGGAGGGTGCCGTCGACGTCCAGCAGCACCCCGGGTCTCGTCCGGTCGCTCACGCGGGCGATCCTCGCAGGGGCGCAGGCGGACCGACGGGGTGCCCACAACCGACGCAAAGCCGCTGCACAGCGAGCCCCGCGAGGGTGGGCTGGCCCGGCCGACCGGCCGGCGCCCCGACCACGACGAGAAGGCTGCCGTGACCACGACCTCCACCCCCCACCCGGTCGCCGCGACAGGTGCCGCACCTGTCGGTCCCGACGACGGGTCCGCCGTACGGCCGGGGGCCCGCCGCTGGGCGGTGCCGGTCGTGCTCGCGGTGCTCCTCGTGGCCGGGCTCGCCGCCCGGGTGCCGATGCTCGGCGAGCAGTCCGGCGACTACCGGGCCTTCCTGCTGCCCTGGTACGACCACCTGGTCGACGCCGGCGGGTTCGCGGGGCTGGCCGACTCGTTCTCGAACTACAACACGCCGTACCTCGTCCTGCTGGCCGCCGTGACCTACCTGCCGGTCCAGCCGCTGGTCGCGATCAAGGCGATCTCGATCGTGTTCGACGTGCTGCTCGCCTTCTTCGCCTACCGCATCGTCCGCGAGGTGCGACCGGGCGCGCCCTGGCTGCCGGTCGTGGCGTTCGGGGCGACCTTCCTGCTGCCGACCGTGCTGCTGAACGGCGCGTGGTGGGCCCAGTGCGACTCGATCTACGTCTCGCTCTGCCTCGGCAGCCTCTGGTTCCTGCTGCGCCGTCAGACCGCGCTGGCCTGCGTCCTCTTCGGCCTGGCCTTCGCCTTCAAGCTGCAGGCCGTGTTCTTCCTGCCGGCGCTGCTCGTGCTCGTCGTGGTGAACCGCCAGCGCCTGCGCGGGCTCCTGCTCGTGCCGGTCACGTTCTTCCTGGCGCTGCTGCCCGCCTGGGCCGCCGGACGCAGCCTCGCCAGCCAGCTGGCCGTCTACCCGGCCCAGGTCAGCAACCCGTCCGGGGCCGGCGGCACCGGGGGCGGGGCGGCGCGGACGGGCGGCGGGTTCGGTGGCGGGGGTCGCGGCGGTGGGGGAGGGTTCGGCGGTGGCGTCCCGGGTGGCGGCGCCCCCGGCGGCGGCGGTGGCGGTGGCTTCGGCGGTGCGGGCGGGGGCGGCGGGACGACGACCACGCACAGCCTCACCAACAACGCCCCGACCTGGTACTCCTGGCTGCCCGCCGACGCCGCCACCACGTGGAAGTGGGTCGGCCTCGGGGTCGCCGCGGCCGTCGGCCTGGCCTTCGTCGTCTGGCTCCTCGCCCGGCGCCGTCGGCTGGCGCCCCCGGAGATGCTGCTCGTCGCCGCGGCGCTCTCGCTGGTGCTGCCCCTGCTCCTGCCGGAGATGCACGAGCGCTACTTCTACCTCGGTGAGGTCCTCGCGCTGGTGGCGGTCTTCGTGGACCGGCGCTTCCTCGCGGTGGCCGCGCTGATGCAGGTCGCCACCCTGAGCACGTACTGGTCGTACCTGCAGGACACGACCGTGCTGAGCCTGGAGACGGCGTCGGTGCTGGCGCTGGCCGCGGCGGTGACGGCGACGGCGGTCCTGGTCCTCCGGCTCCGGAAGCGTCAGAGCGTGACGGCATGATCGGGCCATGCTGCTCGAGCGCCTGGCGCAGACCTGGTCCGCGCTCGCGGCCACCCGCAGCCGGCTGGCCAAGCGCGACCTGATCGCGACCGTCCTGGCCGATCTCGTGGCGGCGGGGGAGGAGGCGGAGCTGGAGACCGTCGTCTCCTACCTGATCGGGTCCCTGCGCCAGCGCCGTACGGGGGTCGGCGGCCGCTCGCTCGTCGACCTCCCGCCGCCGGCGGCCGAGGCGACGCTGACGGTGCCCGAGGTGGACGAGGCGTTCGAGCGGATCGCGGGCCTGGCCGGTCCCGGGTCCGTCGCGGCCCGGTCCGCCGCCGTCGCGTCGCTCTTCGGCCGCGCGACCGCACCCGAGCAGCCGTTCCTGCGCGGCCTCGTCTTCGGCGAGCTGCGTCAGGGCGCCTCGGAGGCGGCGGTGCAGGAGGCGCTCGCGCAGGCGTACGGGGTGCCGGTCGCGGCCGTGCGCCGGGCCGCGATGCTGCGCTCCTCGACCGTCGCCGCGGCCGCCGTGCTGCACGCGGGCGGGCTCGCGGCCCTGGAGGCCGTCGGTCTCGAGGTCGGCACGGCCGTCCAGCCCATGCTCGCCGCGAGCGAGCCCGACCCGACGGCGGCCGTGACCCGGACCGGCCTGCCGGCGCTGGTGGACGCCAAGCTCGACGGCATCCGCGTGCAGGTGCACCGCGACGGCGCCGAGGTCCGGGTCTTCACCCGCAGCCTCGACGACATCACCGCCCGGCTGCCCGAGGTGGTCGCGGCGGTCCGGGCGCTGCCGTCCGAGCGGCTCGTCCTCGACGGCGAGGTCCTCGCGCTGCGCGACGACGGCCGGCCGGAGGTGTTCCAGGCGGTCGCCTCGCGGACCATGAGCAGCCTCGACGTCCCTGCGGCCGAGCGACGGCTGCCGCTGCGACCGTTCTTCTTCGACGTCCTGCACGCCGACGGGCGCGACTACCTCGACGTCGCGCTGCACGAGCGCGTCGCGGCCATGGTGGACCTGCTGCCCCCCGGGCTCGTCGTGCCCCGCGTGGTCGCCGACGACGTCGCGACGGTGGAGCGCGTGTTCGGCGAGTGGGTGGCGCGCGGTTTCGAGGGCGTCGTCGTCAAGCGGCTCGACGCCCCGTACGCCGCCGGGCGTCGCGACTCGGGCTGGGTGAAGCTGAAGCCGCGGCACACGTTCGAGGTGGTGGTGATCGCCGTGGAGTGGGGCAGCGGGCGCCGGGAGGGCTGGCTGTCGAACCTGCACCTGGCCGCGCGCGACCCGGACCGTGGGTTCGTGATGCTGGGCAAGACGTTCAAGGGGCTGACCGACGAGACGCTGCGCTGGCAGACCGAGCACTTCCTCGCGCTGGAGACGAGGCGGACCCGCGGCGTCGTCCACGTGGAGCCGACGACGGTGGTGGAGATCGCGATCGACGGGCTGCAGGTCTCGACCCGCTACCCCGGCGGCGTCGCGCTGCGGTTCGCGCGGGTGCTGCGCTACCGGCCAGACAAGCGGCCGGAGGAGGCCGACACGCTGGAGACGGTGCGGGCGCTGAGCCCGGTGCTCCCGACGGCGGCGGAAGAGGTCTAGGAAAAGGACAAACCCGCGAGCTTGGCGACGGGGCTCCGGTGGAGCCCGGACGTCGGCCGGATGGACGGTCCGGCACTCGCGGGTTCGGGTGATGGCTGTGGATTGGCCGGCCTCTCGACCGAGCGGATCACGCCGCGTCCCAGGTCGAACGGCTAGGCCGCCGCCACCTCACTTGTCCGAAGAGAACTCATGAATCGGACCACCTCCTTCCCGTGTACCCACCACGGTAGATCCGCCTTTCAAGAGCGTCAACGACTTTCCCGCGCCCGGCCCGCGCTCGACCCAGCCCCTTGAAGGAAACGCTGACTCCCGACGGTGCCGACGCGAGCTCCGCTGTCGGGAGACAGCGGTTTCTCGGGGCCTGGTGGGGAGGGTCGGGGGAAGAGATGGGGGTGGGCGGTCAGCCGCGGACCTGCTGGTAGCGGTCCAGCGCCTCGAGGCGCTCGGCCTTGTGGTCGACCACGGGGGCGGGGTAGCCCGACGGCGGCCCGCCCGGAGCGAGCCACGGCTCGTGGACCTCCTTGGCGCCCAGGTCGGCCAGCTCGGGGACGTAACGACGGATGTAGGCACCGTCCGGGTCGAACTTCTGCGACTGCAGCACCGGGTTGAAGACGCGGTAGAAGGGCGACGGATCGTTCCCGCAGCCGGCGACCCACTGCCAGTTCAGCTGGTTGCTGGCGACGTCGCCGTCGCGCAGCCACTGCATGAACCAGCGCGCCCCGTCCTCCCACGGCAGGTGCAGGTCCTTGACGAGGAACGAGCCGACCACGAGCCGTACGCGGTTGTGCATCCAGCCCTCGGCCTGCAGCTGACGCATCCCGGCGTCGACGAGGGGGTAGCCGGTCCGGCCCTGCTGCCACGCCTCGAGCCGGGCGGCGGCCTCGGTCGAGGAGCCCGGGTCGTCGCGGTGGAGGTGCTCGAACCGTGGCTGGACCGGGCGCCAGGTCGCGTCGGGCCGGTGCCACAGGACGTCGGCGTAGAAGTCGCGCCACGCGACCTGCCGTGCGATCGCGGCGGGTCCGGCCCCGCCGCTGTCGCGCCCGTCCGGACCGCTGCGCTCCGCGAGGTCGGCCAGGACCGTCCGCGGGTGCAGGTGCCCCCAGCGCAGCGCCACCGAGACGTGCGCGGTCGCGTCGGCGCCGGGGACGTCGTGCAGCGTGGCGTAGTCGCCCGGCCCGTCGTGGTCGCGTCCCAGCCACTCCTCCCACGAGGCCCGGGCCGCGCGTTCGCCGGCCAGCGGTACGAGGTCGGGGTGGGGTTCGTCGAGCCGGGAACGCCCCTCGGCCTCGGCCCAGGTGACCGCCTCGGCCCGGACGGCGGGGGCCGGACCGTGGACGCCGCGGTCGACCCAGGCGCGGTGGAAGGGCGTGAAGACCTGGAACGGCGTGCCCGAACCGCTCCGCAGCGTCCCGGGGGCGACGGCGTACGGGGACCCGGTCGCGCGCAGGGTCCGTCCGGCCGCCGTCAGCGCCTCGGCGACCAGGCCGTCGCGGCGACGACCGT
Organism: uncultured Actinomycetota bacterium; assembly: GCA_963762775.1. Lineage (GTDB taxonomy): Bacteria > Actinomycetota > Actinomycetes > Propionibacteriales > Propionibacteriaceae > Microlunatus. Next base: position 18,954 of record CAVXMD010000008.1, on the reverse strand, counting down.
ACGGCCCGAAGTCCGCGCTCACGTGCACGGTCGGGGCGCCGACCTGGGCGGCGACCCGGGGGACGACGTCCACCGGGCGGCCGTCGAGCACGCTGAGCCCCGGGCCGCCCGCCTCCCGCAGCTCGGCGTCGAGGTCGGCCAGGGCCGCCGCCAGCCACGCCCCGCGCGAGCGACCGGCCGACGCCAGCAGCACGGGGTCGCGCACGAAGAGCGGCACGACGGCCGAACCCTCGTCGACGGCCGCCCCGAGCGCCGGGTTGTCCGCGAGCCGGAAGTCCCTGCGCACCCACCAGATCGTGTGCCCGTCCCCGCCTGTCACGTCCACTAGTCTTGCCTGCGGGTCGCAGACGCGATGGCAGTGGCCCGAGGGGCCGACGCCGGGAGGGCTGGGACGTGAGCGACCTGATCGACACCACGGAGATGTACCTGCGGACGATCTACGAGCTCGAGGAGGAGGGGATCGTCCCCCTCCGCGCCCGCATCGCGGAGCGGCTGCACCAGAGCGGGCCGACCGTCTCGCAGACCGTGGCGCGCATGGAGCGCGACAGCCTCGTGCGCGTGCAGGGCGACCGCCACCTCGAGCTGAGCGACGAGGGCCGCACCCGGGCGATCCGCGTGATGAGAAAGCACCGCCTCGCCGAGCGCCTCCTCATCGACGTCATCGGCCTGGACTGGGAGCTCGTCCACGACGAGGCCTGCCGCTGGGAGCACGTGATCTCCGAGGACGTCGAGCGCAAGCTCGTCGACCTGCTCGGCACCCCGACCGAGTCGCCGTACGGCAACCCCATCCCGGGCCTCGACGAGCTGGGCGTGGTCTCGGAGCCGGGCATGTTCCGCGACGGGAACGAGCAGCTGGCCGACGCCGTCCGCGAGGCCCCCGTCCGGGTGGTCATCAACCGGATGAGCGAGGAGATCCAGAAGGACGTGCAGATGATGGGCACCCTGCGGGTCGCCGGGATCCGTCCCGGTGCCGAGGTCGACGCCGAGGTCGGCGGGCTCGGGGTCCGGCTCTCCGCCGAGGGCCACCCGGGCTGCGAGATCGACCGCGACGCGTCCACCCACCTGTTCGTGACGCGGGTGTGACCGCTCCCCGTGGCTGACCGCGAGGTCGACTGGGCGCGCTACCTGGCCGGGTTCCACGCCGAGCGCACCGGGGTCGTCGAGGACGTCCTCTCCCGCGCCCTGCGCTCCGACCACTCGCCCTACCGCTGGCTCGCCCGCGCCGTCTCCGCCGACGCCGGGCTCGTCGTCGACCTCGCCTCGGGCTCGGGTCCGGTCGCGCGCGAGCTCGCCCGGCCCGGTCGTACGGTCGTCGGCGTCGACCTCTCCGAAGCGGAGCTGCGGCTGGCAGGCCGCCGCGGCGCGGGGCCGAGGGTCCAGGCGGACGCCCGGTCGCTGCCGTTCCGCGACGGTTCGGTGGACGTGGTCACCAGCGCGCTCGGACTGGTCGTCGTCCGCCCCCTCGCGGCCGTCCTGGCCGAGGTCGCCCGGGTGCTGCGCCCCGGCGGCGTCCTGGCCGCCATCGCTCCCGCCGTACGACCGCTTGCGGCGACCGACGTCCGCCAGCTCAGCCAGCTGCACGCCCGGCTGCGGGCCAAGCCGCGCTTCCCGGGCCCGGTGGAGCTGACAGGGTTCCGGCGGACCCTGCTCGAGCACGGCCTGAAGGCGGTCGAGGACAAGCGGGAGCGCTACCGCTTCACCGTGACGACCTCCGACGACGCCTGGCTGCTGCTGTCGGCGCTCTACCTCCCGCTGACGCCGCCGGCGCGGGTGGCCGCCGCGGTCGACTACCTCAGCGAGGCGGCCGAGCGCCGCGGGTCGGTGGAGATCGCGATCCCGATGCGTCGGCTGGTCGCCATCAAGTAGAGGCTTCGCCAGAAGGCCCAGGCTTCGCCAGAAGGCCCAGGCTTCGCCAGAAGGCCCAGGCTTCGCCAGAAGGCCAGGTCGTCCCTCCCAGGCTTCGCCAGAAGGCCCAGGCTTCGCCAGACCGCCCAGGCTTCGCCAGAAGGCCCAGGCTTCGCCAGAAGGCCCAGGCTTCGCCAGAAGGCCCAGGCTTCGCCAGAAGGCCCAGGCTTCGCCAGAAGGCCCAGGCTTCGCCAGAGCCCAGGCTTCGCCAGAAGGCGTGGAGGTCGCTCCGCTCCCACGCCTTGCCTGTTCCGACGAACCAAGCCCTCGTGCCTCGGGCGGTTCGTCGGCGTAGCTCTGGAATAGCGGCGGGAGCGGGGAGGTTCCGGTCTGCAGGTCCGCAGCAGATCCTGCGCGGACCCCGCGACGTGGAGGAGCAGGGAACATGGCGACCGTCGAGATCAACGCCGACAACTTCGAGCAGACGATCAGCGACAACGACATCGTGCTGGTGGACTTCTGGGCCGACTGGTGCGGCCCGTGCAAGCGCTTCGGCCCGATCTTCGAGAAGGAGTCCGACGAGCACGGCGAGATCGTCTTCGCCAAGCTCGACACCGACGCCAACCAGGCGCTCTCGGGCTCGCTCGGCATCGAGGGCATCCCGACGCTGATGGCGTTCCGCGAGGGCGTGCTGGTCTTCAACCAGGCGGGCGCGCTGCCCGGCCCGGCCCTGAAGCAGGTCGTCGACGCGGTCAAGGACCTCGACATGGCCGAGGTGCACAAGCAGGTCGCCGAGCTCAAGGACAAGCACGAGCAGGGTCACCCCGCCGAGTGACCCACCGACCCGCGCCGCGCAGCACGCCGGCGCGGGTCTGCTCGTCGCTGGACGGGCGCGGTGGGCCGGCTAGCTCGCTGTCCGGTAGCGCTCGACCACCTCGACGAACGCAGCCGCCGCGGCGTCGACGTCGAGGTCCAGCGCCACCTCGAGCACCGGCCAGGGGTCGCGGTCGAGGGCTCCCTGGTCCTGCGCCACGGGACGCCGGTCGACGATCGTCTGGCCGCGGCCGAGACCCTCGAGGTTGACCCGGACCGGCAGCCGTTCCGTCGTGAACAGCTCGGGGTGCGTCAGCAGGAGCAGGGCGCCGGCGTCGCCGAGCACCCCCTCGTAGTCCTGCTCGAAGCCCGCGGCGCGGGTCCCGCGCCGGTGCAGCAGCTCCCCGGCCGCGCGGACCGCGGGGTGCGGGTCGTCGGCCCACCGGTCCGCCACGGGCTGAGGGATCAGCAGCCGGTTGAAGACGTCCAGCCCGTACATCGACACCGGCAGCCCCGACTCGACCACGCAGGTGGCGGCCTCGGGGTCCTGCCAGACGTTGAACTCGGCGAGCGCGGTGACGTTGCCCCGTGAGGCAGAACCGCCCATGAAGACCAGGCGCTCGAGGTGCCCGGCGACGTCGGGGTACAGGGTGAGCAGCATCGCGACGTTCGTCATCGGCGCGAGGCTGACCAGCGTGACGGGCTCGTCGGAACCGACGATCTGCGCCTGGAGCATCTCGGTCGCCCCGACCTCGGACAACGTCCGCCGCGTCGGTGGCAGCACGACGCCGGACAGCCCGTCCGCGCCGTGGAACGCCTCCTCCGAGCGCGTCCGCTCGATCAGCGGTTTCGTCGCCCCCGCCGCGACCGGCAGGTCCGGCGCCCCGGCCGCGTCGAGCACCTTGAGGGTGTTGTCCACCACCTGCGGCAAACCCGCGTTCCCGGCGACGCAGCTGACGCCGCGCAGGTCGAGGTCAGGGCTCGCCACGGCGTAGAGCAGGGCGAGCGCGTCGTCGGTTCCGGTGTCGACGTCCACCAGGATCGGTCGGGCCATGGGCTCATGCTCGCAGCAGCCGTACGGGCGCGACCGAGGCGGCTACCCGGACGTCATCCGCTCGCAGACGGATCAGAGGCCGGCCCGGTGGAACGCCTTCGCGTAACCGTCACGCTGGCCCTTCGTGGTCGGGTGGAAGCTCTCGGGGCTCGGCGTCAGCGGCGCCCCGGCCGTGAGCAGGAGCGGGTTGATCCAGGCCGACCGGTCGTCGCAGAGACCGTGCCCCGAGAAGGTCGACGCCTCGACAAAGGTCGCCTCCAGCGAGCGGTCAGACCCCTCGGCCGCCTTCACCGACGCCTTCAGGACGGCGTTCAGCGCGCGGGTCTGCGTGTTGATCCACCGTGCGTCGTCGCGGTCCAGCGAGGCCCCGATCGTCCCGTTGACGACGCACGCCGCTCCGCTGGGCGCCGAGGCGTCCGCACCGAAGCTCTGCGGGTCGTCCCCGAAGAGCTCGGGGTACGCGCCCACGAAGATCCGGGCCCGCGGAGCCCGGGCGTGGAGGTCTGCCAGCACCGTCGCGACAGGCGTGATCGGGAGGCCTCCGGGCGCGGGCGCCGAGCCCTGCCCGCTCAGGGCCGCGAGGCGCGCGCCGACCAGCCCGGTGACGCGGGGGTCCTTCGAGCAGCCCCGCCCGTCTCGGCCCGGGACGGCGAGGCAGGCGCTCAGCACGTCGGCGAACCCGAGGTCGTTGCCGCCGATCGTCAGGGACACCTTGCGGTTCAGGGGCGAGAGGGCGTCCTGCTGGGCGGGTTCGGTGGGGAAGAGGTGGTTCGGGTGCGACACGTCGTAGGTCGTGGCCCCGCTGCAGGCCACGAAGGTGAGCGGCCTGCGGCCCCGGTCGGCCGAGGCGATCCGCTCGGGGTAGGCAGCGCTGCTGCGGTGGCACCGGTCCGTCGCACGGTCGGTCGACGGGTCGTAGCTTCCCGCCCCCTCGCCCGAGGAGTACGAGTCACCCAGGGCGGCGTACGGGCTGAAGCCGTAGCCGATGCCCAGCTCGCCGAACGCGAACGGCTTGCCGGCGGAGATCTTCACGGTCTTGATGAACGACGTCAGCGGCTTGGTCGAGTAGAAGCCGAAGTACTTCGCGTCGCCGTCCTCGGTCCAGTCGACCGCCAGTCGTGCCGTGGTGCCGTCGTCGGTCGTCGCGCGGATCGTGACGTCGTAGGAGTCCGGCTCGGCGTAGAAGTAGAAGGCGGCGGTTCGCTTCGGCAGCGTGATCGTGACGGCCTCGGTCGTCCGGTAGACGTCGCCGTAGTACGCGTTCGTCCAGGTCTCCCAGCTCTCGTCCACGTGCAGGTGCTCGACCGGTGTCGACAGCGTCAGCGGCCCGATGTCGGAGACCGGCGCGGCGTCGAGCGGCTGTCCGGTGCGAACGGGGTGACCGGGACGCCGTGCACGGTGGGCGGCGGAGCGCCCTTCCCGGGTCCCTTCGTGAACCGGATGTCGCCGGATTCCTTGGCTTCCGCACTCGCCGAGGTCCCGACGACCGACAGGCCGACCAGGAGCGCGAGGACGGCGAGAGCGAGCTTGTGGAGCGTGGGGCGCACGGCTGCCTCCGAGATCGTGGGAGCACAGGCGTGCTCAGACGTTTCTTAGCAGACCCGTGCCTCGCGTCGCAGCCGGACCGTCGAGGTGACGGCCTGGGCGGCGGGGGGGCGTACGCCCGAGCCACTAACCTGTGTCGTCGGCCCCCATAGCTCAGGGGATAGAGCAGAGGTTTCCTAAACCTCGTGTCGCAGGTTCAAGTCCTGCTGGGGGCGCCGGTCGGACGTGCTCAACGCTGGGCGGCGGCTGCGTCCTCCGTCTCCTCGTCCTCGGTGGCGGCCTCGGCCAACGACTCGTCGATGTGGGCCTGGGCCTCCTCGGGGGTGAGCCGGAGCCGGTAGGCCAGGACGTAGATCCCGACCGACAGCACGAGCAGGACCGGGATGGCGACGCCGAAGCCGATCACGCCCAGCCCGCCGTCGTAGTCCCCGAGGAACGAGATGAGGGTCAGCCCGCCGAGCCAGGGCAGCGTCCAGGCGCCGGCGCGGAACTCGAAGCTGCGGTGCCGCAGCTGTCCGGTCGCGGTGAAGACCGCGAGCAGGACGAAGCCGATGAGCACGGCGACCATGAGCTTCCAGACCGTGCCCCACCCGGACCAGTAGACGATGAGGTTCGAGCCCCAGAAGGCGAGCAGCGGGATGGCGTGGCCGCCGGGCAGCCGGAACGGCCGTTCCTGGTCAGGTACCTGTGCCCGCAGGGCGGCGTGGACGAGCGGTCCGGACGCGAACGACAGCACGGTCGCGGAGGTGATGAACCCGACGAGCTGCTGCCAGCTCGGGAAGGGCAGGAAGGCGATCAGCCCGATGACGAAGGCCACGACCAGGCCCGCCACCGGGACACCGCGCTGATTGGTCCGGGCGAGCCGCTGCGGGGCGTTGCCGTTCCGGGCCATGGCGTAGGCGATGCGCGAGGTGACCGTGGTGTAGATCAGGCCGGTGTCGCCCGGCGAGACGATCGCGTCGAGGTAGAGCAGCACCGCCAGCCAGGCGAGACCGAGGGCCGTGGCCAGTGCCGCGAGCGGACCGAAGTCGTTCTCGAAGCTCAGCTGGGCCCAGCTGCCCGACCGCGCCAGCACGGCGGGGTCGAGGGAGCCGATGAAGGCGACCTGGAGCGCGATGTAGAGGACGCCGGTCAGCAGGACGGACCCGATGACGGCCAGCGGCACGTTGCGGCGCGGGTTGTCCGTCTCGCCGGCCAGCTCGATGCCCTGCCGGAAGCCCAGGTAGGAGAAGACGATGCCGCTGGTCGCGATGGCCGTGAAGATGCCGTGCACGCCCTCGGGCTTGAAGCCGGCCGAGGTGAAGTTGGACCCGTGGAAGGCCGTCACCAGGAAGGCCACGATCACCACGGTGATGATGGCGAGCTTCCACCACACGAGGACGTTGTTGATCCGGGCGAACCAGCGGACGCCGAAGTAGTTGATCACCACGAACACCGCCATCAGGACCACCGCGGCGCCGTAGCCGAGCGCGGTCAGGGTGTGGACGGTGTCGCCACCGACCTGGTGCTCCTGCGTGAACGGCGCGTAGCGCGTCCCGTACTGCAGCGCGGCCTCGACCTCGATCGGTGCGGTCGTCGAGACCGCGATGAAGGTGATCCAGCCGCTCGTGTAGCTGGCGAAGCTGCCGAAGGCCATGTGCGGGAAGCGGACGACGCCGCCGCTCAGCGGGAACATCGTGCCCAGCTCGGCGTAGACCAGGGCGATCAGGAGGATGAGGAGGGCGCCGAGCGCCCACGAGATGATGGCGGCCGGGCCCGCCTCCTGCGAGGCGTTCAGGGCTCCGAAGAGCCAGCCTGAACCGATGATCGAGCCGACGCTGGCGAACAGCAGCCCGATCACCCCGACGTGCCGCTTCAGGCGCGTTCCGTCGGCAGGTGCTTCCTTCGTGCTCACAGGTGCCTCGCTCTCGACCGGTCGGCAGATCGCCTCACTATGCTCCGCCTCCTGTCGTCCTTTGCGACGAGGGTCTGCACCTGGGGGCGGAAGCGCGCCGACCATTTCGTACGACTTCCGGCCGATCGATCTGGACGCCGGACCTGAGAAGTGCTTGAGTGTGAGGCGGTCGGACCGGGGTGGGACCCCCGGCAGGGGAGGGGCACGACGATGACGGTTGCGGGGAGCGCGAGCAGGGCACGGGAGCGGCGGCTCGTCGCCGTCGTCGGCGTCACGGTCTGGACGGTGGTCGCCGCGCTCGGGCTGGTCGCGCCGCCCGGTGCGAGCGCCGACCCGACCGCATCGACGCCGGCCGCCGGCACCGAAGCCGTGGTGTCGACGTACCTCGTCGACACCACCGGGGCGAGGGCCTCGAGGCGTGCGGCCGGGGCCGTCGAGAGGGCGGGCGGGCAGCTCACCCGCCGCTACACCGAGGTGCTCGAGGGGTTCGCCGCGCGGATGACCGCCGACGAGGCGCGCCGCCTCCGCGACGTCCGCGGGGTGCTGACGGTCGCGCGGGACGCGACGGTCGTGGCCGCGCCCTGCCTGGACTGCCCACCCGGGCCCGAGACGCGCGAGCAGGTCTCGAACTGGGGCCTGCTGCGGCTGAGCAGCCGGGAGAAGGTCACCCTTGAGCCGCAGCAGCCGGAGGGTCCGCTCTACGTGCACGACTCCGACGGCGCGGGCGTGACGGCGTTCGTCGTCGACTCGGGCCTCGACGCCGGGCGGACCGAGCTCGGCGGGCGGGTGCTGCCGGGCCACGACTTCGTCTCCGACCGGCCGGACGCGACCGACGCGTCCGACTGCAGCGGGCACGGGACGCAGGTCGCCGAGGTGATCGGGGGCGACCGGACCGGCGTCGCGGACGCGGTGCACCTCGTACCGCTACGGGTCTTCGGCTGCGACGACCAGGGCACCTGGAGCGCCGTGGTCGCAGCCCTCGACTGGGCGGTCGTGCACCGTCCGGACGGGCCGGCCGTGGTGAACCTCAGCGGTGCGGGCCGCGGCTTCGCCCTCGGTGACAAGGCCGTCCGGGCGACGGTCCGGACCGGGCTCCCGGTGGTCGTCGCGGCCGGCAACGCCCACGACGACGCCTGCCGACACAGCCCGGCGCGGGTGGGCGCCGCCCTCACGGTGGCGTCGAGCACCATCGACGACCGTCGCGCCGCGAGCTCCGACGCCGGCCGCTGCGTGGACCTCTTCGCCGCCGGCGAGGACGTCGTGACGACGTCCGGCACGGTCAGCGGGACCTCGTTCGCCGCCGCCCACGTCACGGGCGCGGTCGCCCGCTACCTGGAGCGCCACCGCCGGGCGACGCCCGCCGCGGTGACCCGCTACCTGGAGGACCACGCCACTCGGGGCGCGCTGAGGGGCACGCGTGGCGCCCCGAACCGGCTGCTCTACCTCCCCGAGCCGGTCGCGCCGGGCGCCCCGCGGGACGTGGTCGGCACGGTCGACGACGCGAAGAACCTGGTCAGCGCGACGTGGCGGGCGCCGAGGACCTCGGGGAGCGCGCCGATCACCTCCTACCAGGTGTGCCTCATCGACAAGGACGTCTTCACCTCCACCCCGGGAGGCCAGTGCCTCAGGGTGCCGGCCTCGGCGCGGACCGCGTCGCTCGGCGACCCGGCCGACGGGTTCTACCTCGAGGACGGCAACGTCTACACGCTTCGCGTCTCAGCGGTCAGCAAGGCGGGTAGCGGTCTCGCCGAGACCGAGGTCCGCCTCGCGCACGCGCTCCCGACGGCGCCCGGCGTCTCCGCGGTCGTCGACCAGGAGGCGGGCGGCATCCTGCTGTTCGTCCAGCCGACCGAGCAGAGCCCGTACGTCGGGCCGGTCACCGGCTACCGCTTCACCCGGACGAACACGGACGGGAGCGCCCCGGAGTCGGTGACCATCGACACGACGAACCAGTTCTACGAGTTCACCGACGTCGAGCGCGGGCGCCCGTACGTCTTCACCGCGGCCCTGGTCACGGCCGACGGGGTCGGTGCCGAGAGCGCCCCGGTGACGGCGACCTACCCCGCCTGACCTGCAGCCCGGCCGGTTCAGTCGTCGAGGACGCGGCGGAGGTAGCGCTGCGGGTCGGCGAGGTAGCTGCGCCAGTTCGCGACGACGAGGAGGTCGTCCCAGGTCGTCTCGCGCAGACCCCACTCGCCGACCTCGAGGATGGTCGCGCCCGGGAGGGCGGTCAGCACCGGCGAGTGCGTGGCGCAGAGCACCTGGGCGCCCTCGGTCGACGCGAGCGCGTGCAGCGTCGCGACGAGGGTCAGCGTCGAGGTGAAGGAGAGCGCGGTCTCCGGCTCGTCGAGGCAGTAGAAGCCGGGGGAACCGAGGTACTTGCCGATGAGCTCGAGGGTCGACTCGCCGTGGCTCAGCGCGTGGAACGCGGGGTCGTCGCGCCCCCGCGCGCCGGTGTCGAGATAGGTGAGGTAGCCGTGCAGGGTCTCCGCGCGCAGGAAGTAGCCCCAGCGCGACGAGCCCACGCCCCGGGTGATCTGCAGCCAGGAGTGCAGCGCGGACTCGGAGCCGTACGTCGCGTGGACCGTGTTGCGCGTCCCGCCCTCGAGCGCGAGCCCGTACGCGCCCGCGACGCCCTCCAGCAGCGTGGACTTCCCGGACCCGTTCTCGCCGACGACGAAGGTCACGCCCGGGCCCAGCTCCAGGCCGTCGCGCAGCACCTGCGCCACCGCGGGCAGGGTCGCCGGCCAGGCCGTGAGGTCGACGTCGGCGTCGTCGGCCAGCCCGACGGCGCGTACCGGTCGTGGGTCGAGGCGCACGGGCTCCTCAGCCCGCGGCGATGTTGACCAGCCAGGGGACCCCGAACCGGTCGGTGCACTGCCCGAACTCGTCGCCCCACACCTGGCGCTCGAGCGGGAAGGTGACGCTGCCGCCCTCGGAGATGCGCTCCCAGTAGCCGTGCAGCGCGTCGGCGTCGTCGCCGCTCAGGCTGACCACGATGTTGTCGCCCACGGTCAGGTCCGTCGCCGACGGCACGTCGGAGCACATCAGCGTGAACCCCATGGGCGTGTCGAGCTGGCCGTGCATGACGCCGTCGCCGTCCACGCCGGGCGGCGGGTCGCCGAACTCGCCGAACGTGGTCACCACCGGCGTGCCGCCGAACACCGAGGCGTAGAAGTCCAGGGCCTCCCGGGCGCGGCCGCGGAAGTTCAGGTAGGGGTTGAGGCGCGAGGTCACGGCGTGCTCCTTCGGGGTCGCTGACCGCTGTCCGCAGGAGGGTAGCGCCGGCCGCGCGCGTCGGGGAACGGCGGGAACACCCACCCCTACACTCGTCGCCATGCGGCAACCGGGTGCCACCAGCCGGACCGTGCTGGCCCTCCTGTGGCTGGTGCTCGGCGCGGCGATGATCGCGGTCACGGTGTGGGTCGGCTGGACCCGCGGGACCGTCGTCCTCGACGGTCACCCCGCGGCGGTGGTGCTCGGTCTCGTCACCGGGCTGCTCGGCTTCGTCGCGGTGGCGTGGTCGATCGCGACGCTTGCGCTGGGCGACCGGCAGGACCGTGAGGGCGACCCGGACCACCCTGCGCACCGCACCCGTGCGCAGCTCGAGCGCCGGGCCAGGGCGCGGATCGTCCTCGCGGTGCCGCTGCTCGTGCTCGCGCTGGTCTCGGTGGTCCTGCTCGGCTACTCGCGACCCTTCGCCGCGCGCCCGGCCGCGCTGGTCGCGATGCGCACGGAGAACGGGGTCCGGATCGTCGACCGGGTCACGTGGTACGAGCTGGTGCCCACCGTGGAGGATTCCCGAGGCACCCTCGTGCGTCCCACGACCGGGCTCGTCTTCCTGCCCGGTGCCCGCGTCGACCCCCGGGCGTACGCACCCGAGCTCCGGAAGGTGGCCCAGGCCGGCTACCTCGTGGTGGTGCTCAAGGAACCCTTCGGCTTCGCGATCGCCGACCGCGACCACGCGGCGACGGTGGTCGAGAACCATCCCGAGGTCACGCACTGGGTCATCGGCGGGCACTCGCTCGGCGGCACCGTCGCGGCCTCGTTCGCCGACGACGACCGGCGGGTCGAGGGCCTGCTGCTGCTGGCGTCCTACCCGGCCGGGCGGATCGGCCGGACAGACCTGCGCGTGACCTCGGTGTCGGGGGACCAGGACGGTCTCGTCACCCCGGCCGACGTGGAGAAGTCGAAGGCGAACCTGCCGGCGGCGACGACCTACGTGGTCATCCCGGGCGCGTCGCACGCGAGCTTCGCCGACTACGGGCGCCAGCCCGGGGACGGCACGTCCACCGCCGACCCGACGGCGGTGCAGGACCGGGTGGCCGCCGCCGCCGTCGACCTGCTGGCCGCGATCACGCCGGCGCAGTAAGCCCCGGGCTCCGCGGGGCACGTCGCTCCCTAGGATTCGACCCATGAGCGACGAGGGACTGCAGGCCGCCCGCACCAAGATGGCCGAGGCCGGGGTCCAGCCCCAGGCGATCGAGGTGTTCACGCACTACTACCACCAGCTGGAGGAGGGCGTCACCGGCCTCATCGCCGAGGACAGCATCGAGCCGCTGACCGACCCGCCCATGCTCGACGCGCTGGAGGTCGACGAGCGGCAGGCGGCCGAGGCGCTCGGCAGGACGGCCGTCATCAAGCTCAACGGCGGGCTCGGCACGTCGATGGGGATGGAGCGGGCGAAGTCCCTGCTGCCGGTGCGCGGCACCTCGACCTTCCTCGACGTCATCGTGGAGCAGGTGCGCGCGGCGCGGAAGACGTACGGCGTCCGGCTGCCGCTGCTGTTCATGGACAGCTTCCGCACCCACGACGACACGCTCGCGGCCCTCGCCGGCTACGAGGACCTGCCCGTGGACGGCCTGGGGCTGGACTTCCAGCAGAACCAGGAGCCCAAGCTGCTGACCTCCGACCTCACGCCGGTCGAGTGGCCGGCCGACCCGTCGCTCGAGTGGTGCCCGCCCGGGCACGGCGACCTCTACACGACGCTGGAGGGCTCGGGCGTGCTGGACCGGCTCCTCGAGCTGGGCTACGCGTACGCGTCGGTGTCGAACTCGGACAACCTCGGGGCCGCGCCGGACGCCCGGATCGCGGGCTGGTTCGCGGCCAGCGGCGCCCCGTACGCCGCCGAGGTCTGCCGCCGCACACCGGCCGACCGCAAGGGTGGGCACCTCGCGATCCGGAAGGCGGACGGGCAGCTGATCCTGCGCGACACCGCGCAGACCGCCCCGGACGAGATGCACTTCTTCACCGACGAGCACCGTCACCCGTTCTTCCACTGCAACAACCTGTGGTTCGACCTGGCGGCCGTCTCCAACGTCCTCAAGGAACGCAAGGCCGTCCTCGGGCTGCCGCTGATCAAGAACGTCAAGAACGTCGACCCGTCCGACTCATCCTCGCCCGAGGTCGTGCAGGTCGAGAGCGCGATGGGCGCGGCGATCGAGGTCTTCGCCGGGGCCCAGGCGATCGGGGTGGGACGCGAGCGGTTCCTGCCGGTCAAGACGACGAACGACCTGATGCTGCTGCGCTCCGACGTCTACGACGTCACGCCCGCGGGACGGCTGGAACGCGTCGTCGACCCGGCTCCGCTGGTGGACCTCGACCCCCGCTACTACAAGACCATCGCCAAGTTCGACGCCCGCTTCCCCGACGGCGCCCCGTCGCTGCGTGGTGCCGAGAGCCTCACGGTGGCCGGCGACTGGACGTTCGAGGGCGACGTCCGCGTCACCGGGCAGGCCGTTCTCGACGACCGCGACGAACCGGGCACGGTCACCAGCGGGACGGTCCTCGGCGCCTGAGGGTGCCCGTCCCTCCTAGCCTTGCGGGATGGACGACGAGGGCGCGACCTGGCACCAGGCGCTCGTGTTCGCCGTGACCGGAGAGCGCCGGCCCGAGCTCGGTCGCCAGGCCGCGCCGGACGTCGAGCGCCGTCGTCGGGCTCCTCGAGGACGCGCACCGCGGTGCGCACCCCGTACCGCCCGACCTCGTCGAGGGCCTCGGCGCGGCGCGGTTCGCCGCCGTGCTCGCCCTGCTCCGCTCCCGGCTGGCCTCCCGGACGCCGCAGCCGGTCCTGGCGTCGCGCTCACCCGACGCCGACGAGCGACGCCTGCTCGTGGACGTCCCGCCCCACCACGGAGCATGAGGAACCCGGGCGGCGCCGGTCCCGGGCGCGATCACTCGGCTCCAGGCCCCCCCGACGCTCAGCGCTGGTCGGGGACCTGCCCGGCGACGGGCGAGCCGCCCGCCTGCTGACGGAGCAGGTCGCGGATCTCGGTGAGGAGGTCCTCGGACGTGACGGCCGGCGCAGACTCGGGCTGCTCCTGCAGCGCCTTGAGGCGCGCGCTGACCTTGTTGTACGGGACGACGACGAACCAGTAGACGACGGCCGCGGTGAGGACGAAGCTCAGCAGGGCGGTGATGAAGACGCCGACGCTGATCCCGTACACCGACGTGCTGCTGAAGTCCGCTTTGCCGCCGAACTTGCCGATCAGGTCCGTGATCATGCCGGTGAAGGCCTTGACCACGGTGGCGAAGGCGGTGCCCATGATCACGGCGACAGCCAGCTCGACCAGGTTGCCGCGCATCAGGAAGTCCCTGAAGCCCTTCATGTGCGTCCTCCGAGGGTATTGGGCGTGCCGATCGGCGCGAACGCTAGCAGCACCGCGTCACGTCCAGATCACCGTGAGGCTGCCCGTCGCGGCGGCCCCGGCCAGCGCCTCGGCGTCGACCGCGGCCACGTCGAGCACCACCAGCGCTCCGCTCGCGGTGCCCGCGTCGTCGGGGTCCAGGGCCGGCACGGTCACGACGCGCACGGCCCGGGCGACGGTCGCGGTCCGTCCGCCGTCGGAGGTCGACGCGACCACGTCGACGCGGTCGCCGGGGCGGAGGAGGGCGACGACGTCGGCGTCGGCCAGCCGTACGGGCGCGAGCACGTGCCCGACCCCGGCCGCCGTACCGGCCACGACCAGCGCGGTCGGCGTGAGCACCTGGCGGCGGGGGACAGGCGCGGCCAGCCGCTGCCCGACGAAGGCGCCGGGGTCGGGCGTCGCCCGGTCGGGCACGCTCTCGCGCGGCAGGTCGACGACCTCGAGGTCGTCCGCGGTGAGCACCACCCCGCCGGCGAGCGCCGTCCGGGTCCGGACGACGGCCGTGGTCGGCGGGGCCGGCGGTGCGGCGGCCGCGAGACCGGTCAGGACCGCGGCGACCGCGGCCAGGACGGCGAGCCTGCGCCGGTGCCACGACGCCGCCCGGGCGAGGCTGCGCAGCGGGGAGTGCCGGTGGTGCGGGACGCCCGCGCGAGGGGCGGGGCGAGGGGCGGGACGGGACGGTCGGGTGCGCACACAGGAGTCATAACGACGCCGGGGCCGGACGTGCCGGCCATCCACAGGCTCTCAGCCGGCGGAGGACGTCCCTGTGGACGAGCCCGACGAGCCCGACGAGCCCGACGACGAGCCGGAGGAGCCCGAGGACGCTTTGGCGGGTGCCTTGGCCGCGTCGCTCTTCGAGCCGGACCCCGAGTCGCCCTTCGAGCCGGACGAGCCCTTGTCGGAGGACGGGTCGCTCTTCGTGTCGCCCTTGGCCTCACCCTTGCCCGACGACCCGTCCGACGAGCCCTGGGCCGCGCGTGAGTCGGTGCGGTAGAAGCCGGAGCCCTTGAAGACGACGCCGACCGCGTTGAAGACCTTGCGCAGCTGCCCGTGGCAGGTCGGGCACTCGGTCAGGGCCGGGTCCGTGAACCTCTGCACGGCCTCGAGGTCGGTCCCGCACTCGGTGCAGCGGTACTGGTAGGTGGGCATCGGGCTCTCTTCCTCGCAGGTCGCCGGACGTCCGCGACCAGATCTCGCTAGCACTCAAGGATATCGACTGCCAACCGATTCCCGCGCTCCAACCTTTTTCCACGGCGCACCACCCACCTCGCCACCGCCGGATCGCGCGCCGGTGTCTGGACGACGAGAGAGCGAACACGCCTCTCCGTTCGCGAACGAGGAGGAAGACACCGGGTCCGAGCGTGATCCGCGTCCGAGCGGAGCGAGGACAATGTGCGCGTGCGACACGTCCCCCGCTGGCTCGTCTTCACGCTGGTGGTGGTCGTCCTGGTCGCCGGCGGTCTCGTCAGCCTCGGCTCGGCGATGGTGCGCCGGCCCCTGGCCCAGCTCGACGGGGAGGTGACGCTGCCCGGTCTGGGGGGTCGCGTCACGGTCCTCCGCGAGACCCACGGCGTCCCGCAGGTCTACTCCGACGACCCCGAGGACCTGTTCGAGGCGCAGGGCTACCTCGCGGCGTCCGACCGCTTCTTCGAGATGGACGTCCGGCGCCACGCCGCCGCGGGTCGGCTCTCGGAGCTCTTCGGCGCCTCCCAGGTGCCGACGGACACCTTCGTCCGCACCCTCGGCTGGCACCGGACGGCCGAGGCCGAGCTGTCGCTCCTGTCCCCGTCGACGCGGCGCTACCTCGACGCGTACGCCTCCGGGGTCAACGCCTACCTCCGGGGCCGGTCGCCCGGTCAGGTGTCGCTGGAGTACACGGTCCTCGGGCTCCGCGGCTCCGTGCCGGCTCCCGAGGCGTGGACCGCCGTCGACTCGCTCGCCGTGCTCAAGGTCTTCGGCTGGCAGCTCGGCGCGAACGCGGAGTCCGAGACCTACCGGGCCCGGGCCACCGCGGCGGTCGGTGCCGAGCGCACCGCCGACCTGTTCCCCGGTCCGCTCGAGGGCTACGAGCCGATCGTGCGCTCGGGTGCCGTCGTCGGCTCCGCGTTCGACCCCGACGCCACCGCGCCGCGGTCGTCCTCCGCGCCGGTCGGGACGGTGCCGGACCCGGCGGGGGCGCAGGGCGCGCTGACCGGTGCCGACCAGGCCCGGGCCACGCTCTCCGGCCTCTTCGGCTCGGGCGAGGGGATCGGGTCGAACTCGTGGGTCGTCAGCGGCGCCCACACCGCCTCCGGCGCCGCGATGCTCTCCAACGACCCGCACCTGGCCGCCTCCATCCCCTCGGTGCTCGCCCAGGTCGGCCTGCACTGCACGACCGTCGGGTCGGACTGCCCGTTCGACGTCACCGGCTTCTCCATCACGGGGCTCCCGGGCGTCGTGATCGGGCGCAACGCCTCGATCGCCTGGGGCATGACGACCAGCTACGCCGACGTGGCTGACCTCTACCTCGAGCAGGTCGTCGGCGACACGGTGCGCGTCGGGGACGCGTACGAGCCGCTAGCCGTCCGGACCGAGGAGCTCCGGGTGGCGGGGGAGGACCGACCGCGCACGGTGACGGTCCGGTCCACCCGGCATGGACCGCTGCTCTCCGACGCCGACCCGGGCACCGCCGCGGCCGGCCGGGTGGACGGGGCGCCGGGCGGGGCGTACGCGGTCTCGCTGGCCTGGACCGGCTCGACGCCGGGCCGCAGCATGGACGCGCTGCTCGGGCTCGACGCGGCGCAGGACTGGGCGCAGTTCCGCAGCGCCGCCTCCCTGCTCACCGTGCCGTCGCAGAACCTCGTCTACGCCGACGTCCGCGGCAACATCGGCTACCAGCTGCCCGGGCTGCTGCCCGTCCGCCGTACGGGCGACGGCACCACGCCCTCCCCGGGGTGGGACAGCCGCTACGACTGGACCGGGACGATCCCCTTCGCCGAGCTGCCCTACGCCGAGAACCCGGCGAGCGGCGTCATCGTGGCCGCGAACCAGCGGGTCGTCGGCAGCGGTTACCCCTACGTCGTCGGCGCGGACACCTCGTACGGCTGGCGCAGCCAGGAGCTGCTCGACCGGCTGAACGACGTGAAGGGGCTCACCCCGGAGGCCGCCGAGGCGCTCTTCTACGACGACCGGCAGCGCTTCGCCTCCGACCTCGTGCCGACGCTGCTGCGCGTCCGGGTCGAGGACTCCTGGGTGCGCGAGGGTCAGCAGACGCTGCTGGGCTGGGACTACCGGATGGACGAGGACTCGGCGGCCGCGGCGTACTTCGCGGTGGTGGAGCACGACCTCGAGAAGCTCACGTTCCGTGACCAGCTGCCGCCCGAGCTGTGGCCGACGGGCGGCGACCGCTGGTACGCCGTGCTGGACACCCTGCTCGACCAGCCCGAGAACCCGTGGTGGGACGACGCCTCGACCCCGCAGGTCGAGACCCGCGACGACGTCCTGCTGGCGGCGCTCACCCTGGCGCGCAAGGAGTCGACGTCGCTGATGTCGCGCGACACCAGCGGGTGGTCGTGGGGCCGGATCCACACCGTGCGGCTCCGCAACCAGACGCTGGGCACGGGCGGCAACCCGGTGGTCGAGGCGCTCTTCAACCGGGAGCGCGACGCGGTCGGCGGTGGCCCGGCGACCGTGGACGCGTTGTCCTACGACGCCGACGGCTACGAGGTGACGACCGGACCGACGATGCGGATGCTCGTCGACCTCGGGGACGCCGACGGCGGGCGCTGGGTCAACCAGAGCGGCGCCTCCGGCCACCCGTTCGGGCCCTACTACGACGACCAGGCCGAGCTCTGGGTCGCCGACGAGACGTGGCCGATGGTCACCACCCGCAACGCCGTCGCCGCGCGCACGGTCCACACGCTGGTGCTCTCGGGCGGCTGACTCATGAGGGGGACGACCCCCACACCCCCGCGTGAGCTCCACTCGCTGGCGCTCGCGAAGCTCGAAGAACCCGCTGTCCTGCGGCCGCCTCGCTGGCTAGAGTGGAGGCAGCAAGGCGACGACCCGGCCATCACCGGCGAGCCTCCGGAAGAATCGGTACGGCCTCGGCCGCACCTCAGTAGAGCCGGACGGGTGGGCCCGTGACAGCCCGGACGAGCGGTCGGTCGTGCACGTGGGCCGGCAAGCGGGGTGGTACCGCGGTGCGTCTCCTCGAGCAGGAGGTGCGTCGTCCTCGTGTCCGAGCAGGCACGAGCACGACGAAGGACCCGCGATGACCTACCCGAAGCAGAGCACCGGCACCGACCCCTCGACGGGCTCGGGCCACGGGACGGGACCCGGCAGGGGCGTCCCGGCGAGCCCGGACCTCCCGCGTCTCGAGGAACGCGTGCTCGCGTTCTGGAAGGCCGACGACACGTTCCGCGCCTCCGTCGCCAAGAACCCGACCGGCACCGACGGCGCCAACGAGTTCGTCTTCTACGACGGACCGCCCTTCGCCAACGGCCTGCCGCACTACGGTCACCTGCTCACCGGCTACGTGAAGGACGTCGTCCCGCGCTACCAGACCATGCGCGGTCGCCACGTCGAGCGCCGCTTCGGCTGGGACACCCACGGCCTGCCCGCCGAGCTCGAGGCGATGCGCCAGCTCGGGCTCACGACCAAGGCCGACATCGAGGAGCTCGGCGTCGAGAAGTTCAACGCCGCCTGCCGCGCGTCCGTCCTGCGCTACACCGACGAGTGGCAGGACTACGTCACGCGCCAAGCGCGCTGGGTCGACTTCGAGAACGACTACAAGACGCTCGAGCCCGACTACATGGAGTCGGTGCTGTGGGCGTTCAAGACGCTCTACGACAAGGGGCTGGTCTACGAGGGCTGGCGCGTCCTGCCCTACTGCTGGAACGACGAGACGCCGCTGTCCACGCACGAGCTCCGGATGGACGACGACGTCTACCAGGTGCGCAACGACCCGGCCGTCACCGTCGGCTTCCGGCTCGAGACCGGCGAGCTCGCGCTGATCTGGACCACGACGCCGTGGACCCTGCCGAGCAACCTGGCGATCATGGTCTCGCCCGAGATCGACTACGTGGTCGTCGAGTCCGACCTTCCTACCGGCGGCCGCTCGATGGAGCGCTACGTGATCGGCGAGGCGCGCGTCGGCGCGTACGTGCGCGAGCTGT
>CAVXMD010000007.1:0-191049 GCA_963762775.1 uncultured Actinomycetota bacterium | reverse complement strand
CTGCCGTTCGCGGAGCCGTTCGACCCCGCACCGTTCGACCCCGCACCGTTCGATGCGCGGGAGCCGACCTGCACGGCCCGGCCGTCGCCGCCGGTGACGACGCCGACCTGCGGGGTGGGTGCCTCCACCTGGACGTCGAGGTGGAAGACGAAGCCGACGACCTCCTCCATGAACGCCTCCATCATGGCGTTGAACATGTCGCCGCCCTCGCGCTGGTACTCGACCAGCGGGTCGCGCTGCGCCATGGCGCGCAGCCCGATGCCCTCGCGGAGGTAGTCCATCTCGTACAGGTGCTCGCGCCACTTGCGGTCGAGGACGGTGAGGAGCACGCGCCGCTCGACCTCGCGCATGACCTCGGCGCCGAGCTCGGCCTCCCGGGCGTCGTACGCGCGCTCGGCGTCGGCCTTGAAGTCGGCGATCAGCGTCGCCTGGTCCAGGTCCTCGTTGTCCTCGTAGTCCGCGCGGTCCAGACCGACCGGGTAGAGCGTGCTCATCGAGGTCCAGAGCTGCTCGAGGTCCCAGTCCTCGGCGAAGCCCGCGGTGGCCCCGACCACGTACTGCTCGACCACCGTGTCGACGGTGTTCCGCAACCGGTCGGAGATGTCCGCGCCCTCGAGCACCTTGCGGCGGTCGCCGTAGACCGCGTGCCGCTGGCGGTTCATGACGTCGTCGTACTTGAGGATGTTCTTGCGGGTCTCGAAGTTCTGCGACTCGACCTGCGCCTGGGCGCTCGCGATCGACGAGCCGACCCGCTTGTTCTCGATCGGCTGGTCGTCGGGGATGTTCAGCGCCTGCAGCACCCACTCGACGATGTCGGACTTGAAGAGCCGCATCAGGTCGTCGCCGAGCGAGAGGTAGAAGCGGCTCTCCCCCGGGTCGCCCTGGCGGCCCGAACGACCGCGCAGCTGGTTGTCGATGCGGCGCGACTCGTGGCGCTCGGAGCCCACGACGTAGAGCCCGCCGGCCTTGACGACCTCGACGTGCTCGTCCGCGACCTGCTCCTCGAGCGACTCGAGGACCTTCGGGTAGCGCTCCTCGTACTCCTCGGCGTGCTCCACCGGGTCGATGCCCTCCCCGCGCAGCGAGAAGTCGGCCAGGAACTCGGCGTTGCCGCCCAGGATGATGTCGGTGCCTCGGCCGGCCATGTTCGTGGCGACGGTGACCGCGCCCTTCTGGCCGGCGAGGGCGATGATCGACGCCTCGCGCTCGTGCTGCTTGGCGTTCAGGACCTCGTGCTTGACGCCCTTGGCCTTGAGGAGCTTCGAGAGCGTCTCGGACTTGGCCACGGACGCCGTGCCGATGAGGACCGGCTGGCCGTTCTCGTGCCGCTCGGCGACGTCGTCGACGATCGCCTCGAACTTCGCCTCCTCGGTGCGGTAGATGAGGTCGCGCTGGTCGCCACGGACCATCGGCATGTTCGTCGGGATCGGCACGACGCCCAGGCCGTAGATCTTCTGGAACTCCGCCGCCTCGGTGAGGGCCGTGCCCGTCATGCCCGAGAGCTTCTCGTACATGCGGAAGTAGTTCTGCAGGGTGATCGTGGCGAGGGTCTGGTACTCCTCGCGGATCTGGACCTTCTCCTTGGCCTCGATCGCCTGGTGCAGGCCCTCGTTGTAGCGGCGACCGACCAGGGTGCGGCCGGTGTGCTCGTCGACGATGAGGATCTCGCCGTCGAGGTTGACGTAGTCGCGGTCGATCTTGAAGAGCTCTTTGGCCTTGATCGCGTTGTTCAGGTAGGAGATCAGCGGGGTGTTGGCGGACTCGTAGAGGTTGTCGATCCCGAGGCGGTCCTCGACCTGGTCGATGCCGGTCTCGAGGATCGCGACGGTGCGCTTCTTCTCGTCGACCTCGTAGTGCACGTCCTTCGTGAGCCGGTCGACCAGGCTCGCGAACGTCGGGTACCAGCGCTGGCTGTCCTCGGCCGGGCCGGAGATGATCAACGGCGTGCGGGCCTCGTCGATCAGGATCGAGTCGACCTCGTCGACCACGGCGAAGTGGTGCTCGCGCTGCACGCAGTCGGCCAGGCTCAGCGCCATGTTGTCGCGCAGGTAGTCGAAGCCGAACTCGTTGTTGGTGCCGTAGGTGATGTCGCACGCGTACGCGACCCGGCGCTCGGCCGGGGTCATCTGCGACAGGATCGCGCCGACCTCCATCCCCAGGAAGTGGTGGATGCGCCCCATCTGCTCGGACTGGAACCGGGCGAGGTAGTCGTTCACCGTCACGACGTGGACGCCGCGGCCGGTGATCGCGTTCAGGTACGACGGGAGGGTCGCGACCAGCGTCTTGCCCTCACCGGTCTTCATCTCGGCGATGTTGCCGAGGTGCAGCGCCGCGCCACCCATGAGCTGGACGTCGAAGTGCCGCTTGCCCAGGACGCGCTTGCTCGCCTCGCGCACGGTGGCGAACGCCTCGGGCAGGAGCGCCTCGAGCGTCTCGCCGTTCTCGTGCCGCTGCTTGAAATCGGCGGTCTGCCCCTGCAGCTCGTCGTCGCTCATCGCGACGAAGTCGTCCTCGATCGAGTTGACCTGGTTGGCCATCCCCTTGAGCTGCTTGAGGATCTTGCCCTCGCCGAAGCGGAGCATCCTGTCCATCAACGCCACGAGATCCGGGCTCCTTGCTTGGTCGTGCCTGCGGGGCGCCGGGACCCGTGCCCCGGCGCGCGTCCATGGTAGGCCAGCCCTCGACGGGCCGGCCCTGTCTCGCGCCTGCGCCGCCGCGCCGTCAGCCCGGACGGACCGCGGCGGCCAGGGCCGGGGCGAGGTCGCCGCGCGGGACGACCTCGACACCGGACAGCCCCTGCCAGGCGGCCATCGACGCGAGCTCGGCCGCGAGCTCGGCCGCCACCTCGGCCGGGTGCCACCCGTGCGTCGCCGGGTCCTCGGCCCAGGCCGAGAGGACGCGGAGCACGCCGCGGGCCCGGTCGGCCTTGAGGTCGACGCGGGCGACGAACCGGTCGCCGAGCAGGAACGGGTAGACGTAGTAGCCGTGCGTCCGCCTGGGCTCGGGGACGTAGATCTCGATGCGGTAGCTGAAGCCGAAGAGGGCCTCCAGCCGGGCGCGCTCGAAGACGAGGGAGTCGAACGGGCTCAGCAGCGCACGCGCGTGCAGCCGGCGCGGGAGCCGTGCCGCCGGCCAGAGGTACCAGGGCCGGCTCTGGTCGCCGACCGTGACCTCGACGAGCTCGCCGGCGTCCACCAGCTCGGCCACGGCCCGCTGCGTCGCGACGGGCCGGGTGCGGAAGTAGTCGCGCAACGCGGGTTCGCTGGCCACCCCGAGCGCCGCGGCCGCGCGCCGGACGAGGCCGCGGACCGACTCCTCCTCGCTCGGCGTCGGCTGCGCCAGCACGTGGGCCGGCAGGACCCTTTCGGGGAGGTCGTAGACGCGCTCGAACTGCGAGTTCCGCCGCGCCGACGTCACCTCGCCGACGTAGAACAACCACTCCAGGACCGTCTTGACCGCCGACCAGTTCCAGCCCCACGAGTCCCGTTCCCGCGTACCGGTGCCGTGCGCGGCCTCGAGCTGGCGTGCGCTGAGCGGGCCGCGGTCGGCCACCTCGCGGCGCACCCGCTCGACGAGCTCCGGGTTGGCCCGGGCCACCCGGTCGACGCCGCCCCAGGAGTGCGCGCCCTCGTTCATCCGGAAGCGCAGCAGCGGCTGCAGCTCGACGTCGAGCAGGCTCGCCGCGTGCCCCCAGTACTCGAACAGCCGGCGCGGTGCCGCGAAGGCCGCCCGCTCGAGCAGGGCCGGGTCGTACGGGCCCAGCCGGGAGAACACGGGGACGAAGTGCGCGCGGGTGACCACGTTGATCGAGTCGATCTGCAGCTGGCCCAGCCGCCGGCTCACGCCGACGACGTCCCGGAACCCCACCGGACCGGTCGGCGCCGGCCGCCCGAAGCCCTGAGCGGCGAGCACCACCCGCCGCGCGAGGGCCGGGCTCAGTCGTTCCGGGGGCACGGCCAGGACGTTAGCGGCTCAGCCGGTGTGCGCGACCGCGGCGTCGGCGGTCTCGAGCCGGATGACGCCGTAGTCGTAGCCGTGGCGCCGGTAGACCACGCTCGGCTGGTCGTGGTCGGCGTCGACGTAGAGGAAGAAGTCGTGCCCGACCAGCTCCATGGCCAGCAGCGCCTGGTCGAGCGTCATGGGCTCGGCCGCGTGGGTCTTCTCCCGCACCACCAGGGGTCCGTCGCCCTGCACCTCCATGCCGGCCACGACCCGCGTGCCGCTCTCGGCCTCGGTCTCGTCGGCCGGTGCGGACCCGAGGTCCGGCGGGGCGGCGACCCGGAGCGACGGCGGGGCGTGCTGCCCGCGGTGCACCTTCTTGCGGTCCGCCGCCTTGCGCAGCTGCGCCATGATCCGGTCGACGGCCATGTCGAGCGCTGCGACCTTGTCGACGCTCGACGCCTCGGCCCGCACCACCGGGCCCTTGCTCCGCAGGGTGATCTCGACGCAGTGCGCCTGGTCGTGCTGCCGCTTGTTGGGTTCCTCGGTGACCTCGACCTCGACCCGGATCACCCGGTCGTCGAGCTTCTCCAGCCGGGCGAGCTTTTCCTCGACCAGCGCGCGGAAGTCCTCGGGCACCGAGCAGTGCCGGCTCTTCACGACAACATCCATCAGATCTACCTCTCCTCGGGGTCGCTGACCGCCGGAACAGGGACGCCCGCCAGGTGCGCGCGGGCCGGCCCCGGTGCCGGACGCACGAAGCCCCCGCTTCCGTCCGGCACGGCGGACCGGGAGGTCCGTCGCGGTGCCGGCAGGAGCAGGGGCGCCATGCACAGACGTTAGACCCCGCCCCTGTCCGCGGACCCGGCGGGTCCTGTGCCCCGCACAAGTCAAGCCGGGGTCCGTACGAAACCCCGGCGTCGGGTCGCCGCGAAGGTCGCGGCCCCGAGCACCGCGATCCCCGCAGCCTCCAGCGCCCGCGTCGCCTCGGTCAGGCTGGCCCCGCTGGTGACGACGTCGTCGACCACCAGGACGGGCACCGGGGGCGACGTCCGCCAGGGGTGAGAGCGGACCCGGAGGGCGCCGGCGAGGTTCGCGTGCCGCTCCGCCGCCCCCAGACCGCTCTGGTCGGCGACCCGTCGAGCGGGCACCAGCAGCGGTGCCGCCCGGGCGTGCGGGAGCCGCCGTGCCGCGGCCCGGGCCAGCGCCAGCCCGGCGTCGAAGCCGCGCTCCCGCACGGCCCGGCGCGTGGACGGGACCGGGACCAGCAGCAGCGGCCCGGACGCACCGGCGTCGTCGGCGAGGGCGAGCACGGCGAGGGCCAGGCCCTCGCCCAGGACCCGCGTGAGGCCCAGCGCGGACCGGTCCTTGTGCGCGCTCACCAGACCGCGGGCGCGCGGGTCGTACGGGCCGGCGGTCCAGGTGGGTGGGAAGCCGTCCGGGCACGGGTCGGGGGTCGTCGGTCGTGGCCGGAGCGCGCCCAGCGCCGAACGGCACGGGCCGCACAGCGTCCAGGCCGGGGCGCCGCAGCCGTGGCAGCTGGAGCCGAGCAGGAGGTCGCCGGCGGCGGCGCGCCAGCCCGTCGTCGACCGTCGTGCGGGGGCGGTGGTCACGTCGGGAGCATGCCGACGCGGGACCCGTCGTGCCGGCCGGCGACGCGCCTGTGGACGACGTCCGGGTGCCGACGACCGGGCTGTGGACGACCGGGCCGTGGACGACCGGCCCCCGCCGGGCGCAGCACGCGCGTCAACCCGGGTAGGCGACCGCGTCCACGCCCTTGACGAACGGCGCCCACGTCGAGCCCGTGTCGCGCCACGTCTGGCCGTTCCGGCTGAGGACGATCGCCGACTGCGTACGCAGCAGGACGGCGACCTCGACGGGGTCCCAGGCCAGGGCCTCGCCCTGGTCGGTGATGGTGGAGGCGTCCTCGCTCACGGAGTAGGGCCCGGGAGCCCCCTTCGCCGTGGCGGCACCCAGCACGAGCAGATGGGTCGCGTCCAGCCAGTCGACGTCGGCGAAGCGGACGAGCTCCCGGGACTGGGAGCGACGCGTGTCGAGCACCCGTACCCCGGTCACCTCGACGTCGTCGCTGTCCCCGCGGTCGACCCGGGCGACGAGCAGGCGCTCGCCCCTGGCCGTCTGCTCGACGAAGGCCACGCGGACGCCGTCGGGGGAAAAGCTGAACGCGGTGATGTCGCGGCCCTCGAGCTCGGGCGCCTCGACCGCCCTCGCCCCGTCGACGACCCGCCACAGCCGTTGCCGCCCGTCCTCGTCCCCCACCGTCCACAGCTCGCCGAACCGTGTGAACTGCGGTCGGAGCAGACCGCTGACCCCCGACAGCACGGTCCGGGCCCGGGTGCCCGCACCCGCCGTGGTGGCCTGCACGAGGCGGGTGCCGTCGGCCGTCACCGCGGCCAGGTCGGTGTCGGTCACCGAGACACCGATCGAGCCGACCGGGTCGGTCCCGAGGTCGCCGCCGAACGGCCGCAGGTCCCCGCTCGTCGCGTCGGCCAGCTCCACCTCCCCGTCGCGGACCACGTAGAGCTGGTTGCCCGCGTTCGGGCTGACGGGGTCGAGCTGCGAGGAGATCGCCGTCGTCGGCACGACCAGCGTCGCGGGGTCGCTCTCGGGCACCCGGAAGCCCTGCTGGTTGACGGTGATGGCGACGCCGCGCACCGCCAGCGCGTCCTTGAGCGTGTAGACGATCTGCGCGGCCAGCAACGAACGTTGCGCGTCGGGCAGCGTCAGCACGGTGTCGCTCAACGGGACCGAGGCGATGCCGTCGGTGATCGTCACCGAGTCGACGCTCAGCGACGTCCCGGGCGGGATGGCCGTCGAGACAGCCGGCTCCAGCCAGCCGGTCGGCCCGTTGAGGAGCGCCTTCACCAGGGCCGACGCCACCCCGTACGGGCTGCGGAGCTTCGGCAGGTAGATGGGGTCGGGGACGAGCACCGGGCTCTGCACCGCTCCGGGCCTGTCGCTCGGGCGGCCGTTGGCGAGGAAGTACAGGTCGTAGGAGGCGTAGTTGAGGGCGAACGCCCAGCTCGCCACCAGCAGGCCCGCCGGCGGCTTGTCGATGCGCCACTCGCCGTCCTGACGGACCAGGGTGAAGGTCTGGTGCAGCTCGGCGTCGTCGGTCGCGTACGACCGGTCCTCATCGATCCGGCCGACCGCCGTCCCGCGCAGGGAGACCACGTCGCCCTCCACGGCGGTCGTCGCCTCGTAGACGGTCACGCCCGCCTCGGGCTTCCAGGACTGACCGGACTCCCGGGTCAGGTACTCGCGGGCGACGCGGTAGCTGGGCTGGTAGTAGGCGTTGGCCCGGAGGAAGCCCTCGACGACCTGGCGCGGGTCGTCGCCGGGCGAGGGCGGGGCGACCTCGACGTTCACGCAGTTCTGGCAGCTCTGCTGCTGACCGTCGATCCGCTCGACCCGGCCTGCGGTCGGGACGCTCACGCAGCCCGGCAGCACCACCGCGAGGGCGAGCAGGAGGAGACCGGCGGCGGCTCGGCGCACGCGGTTCACGCGGAGTCCCGCCCCGTCTGCCAGCCGCTGGCGGCGAGCACGGTGATCGTCTCGCCCGCGCGTTCCTCCTCGCCGACCAGCTCGGGGTCGGGACCGGGCAGGGCGAGGACGGGCAGGTCGCGCGGCGTCATCGGCAGCGGGGACGTCTCGAGCACGTGCCCGGCGTGCCGCGGCACGGTCAGCCGGAACTGCGCCCCCAGCCCGGGGCGGCCCCACGCGGTCAGCCAGCCGCCGTGCAGGTTGGCGTCCTCCATCGAGATCGCGAGCCCGAGCCCCGTGCCGCCGACGGTCCGGGCGCGAGCCGGGTCGGCGCGCCAGAAGCGGAGGAACACCTGCTTGGCCTGGCCGGCCTCGAAGCCGACCCCGTGGTCGCGGACCGCCACCGCCACGGCGTCGTCGTCACCGGCCAGCAGGACGTCGATCGGTCGTCCCTCGCTGTGCTCGACCGCGTTGACGAGCAGGTTGCGCAGGATGCGCTCGATCCGGCGGGCATCGACCTCAGCGGTCGTGTCGCCGCTCACGTGCACCGCGACGGTGACCGCAAATGCACGCAGCAGCGCGTCCTGGGCCTCGACGACGCGGTCGACGATCCCGCGCAGGTCCGTGCGGACGGCGGTGAGGACCGCGGCCCCGGCGTCGAAGCGCGAGATCTCGAGCAGGTCGTTGAGCAGCGACTCGAAGCGGTCCAGCTCGGTCTGCAGCAGCTCCGCCGAGCGCGCCGAGACGGGGTCGAAGTCGTCACGGGCGTCGTGCAGCACCTCCGCGGCCATCCGGACGGTCGTCAACGGCGTCCGCAGCTCGTGGCTGACGTCGGACACGAAGCGCTGCTGCACCTGGGAGAGCTCCGAGAGCGTCGTGATCTGCTTCTCCATCTCTGCGGCCATGTCGTTCATCGAGGTCGCCAGCCGGGCCAGGTCGTCCTGGCCGCGGACCCGCATCCGGTCGTGCAGGTTGCCCGACGCCAGGTTCTCCGCGGCGCGCCGCGCGTCGCGGACCGGCACGACGACCTGCCGGGCGACGAGGGCCGCGATCAGGGTCAGCATGAGCACCAGGACCGAGCCGGTGCTGACGACGGCGTAGCGCAGCACGGCGAGGGTGCTGACCTCCTGCGTCAGCGGGAAGATCAGGAAGATCGCGTACCGCCCGGTGCCGGCGAGCGTGAGGGCCGATCCGGCGGCCAGCCCCGCGACCGGGGGACGGTCGTCGTCGTAGACGACCTCGGTCGGCGTGATCAGGAGGTCGGGGCTCGTCTCGACCTGGGTGCGCAGGCCGTCGGGGATGCTGTCGGCCGTCGCGTCGCCGGCGGTGATCGTCTGGCCGCGCGCGATGATGATCACCTGGTACTGCTCGCTGCCGCCGGAGCGTCCCGCGAACCCGTTCGCGAGGTCGAGCAGGAGCTTGTCGACGTTGACCTCGCCGGTCAGGTCGGTCGCGTTGAGCTGGGCCTGGGCGGTGGTGACGGCCTGGCGGGCCTCGTTGCCGGCGCTCTCCCGCTTGCCGTTGAGCACGCCGGCGGTGGCCTGCTGCATCAGCAGGAACCCGCCGAGCACGAGGACCACCACCGAGGCGAGGAACACCGTCGAGGTCACACGCAGGGGCAGCGAGCTCGACCACCACGTCAGCGGCTCGCGCCACCACCGCGAGGAGGGCCGCACCCGGGCGAGACGGCGGGCGAGACGCCGCGGTCGGGTCGGCCCGGCGACGAACGTCTCCGGGCCGGCGTCGGCGACGCGGAGGCCCGCCTCAGGCGCGGACGGGCTCGCCGGCCTTGTAACCGATGCCACGGACCGTCACCACGATCTCGGGGTGCTCGGGGTCGCGCTCGATCTTGGAGCGCAGCCGTTGGACGTGGACGTTGACCAGGCGGGTGTCGGCCGCGTGCCGGTAGCCCCAGACCTGCTCGAGCAGCACCTCGCGGCTGAAGACCTGCCAGGGCCGGCGGGCCAGTGCGAGGAGCAGGTCGAACTCGAGCGGGGTCAGCGAGATCGGCGTGGCGCCACGCTTGACGGAGTGCCCGTCCACGCTGATGGTCAGGTCGCCGATGGCCAGCGTGTCGACCTCGCCCTCCTCCGCCGGCGCGCTGGGCAGCCGACGCAGCCGGGTGCGGATGCGGGCGACGAGCTCCTTGGCCTTGAACGGCTTGGCCACGTAGTCGTCGGCGCCGGCCTCGAGGCCCTCGACCACGTCGAGGGTGTCGGTCTTGGCCGTCAGCATGATGATCGGCACGCCCGACTCGCCGCGGATGTCGCGGCACACGTCGACGCCGTCGCGGCCGGGCAGCATCACGTCGAGCAGGACGAGGTCGGGGTGGTTTTCGCGGAACGACGCCAGCGCCTTGTCCCCGTACGCGCACCAGAAGGGCTCGAAGCCCTCGTTGCGCAGCACGATGGAGAGCATCTCGGCCAGGGCCGCGTCGTCGTCGACCACCAGCACGCGCGCCCGCGGGGCCTCGCCGGGCTCGCCCGGGCTCCCTGCCACGCCGTCGAGAACGCCGCCGACCACCGTTGCCCTTTCGTCGTCGGGACTCCTCGGTCGCGTCGTCGCGCCCGGCCCGAGCGCTCACATCTTATGCGTGCCGACCTCGCGGGGCCGCAAGCACGAGCGGCCGGGCGTCGCCGGGCGTCGCCTCAGTTGACCGACGGGTCGTCGACCCAGGTCGAGAAGACCGAGACCGGGCTCCGCTGGCGCCGCAGCACCGCGCGCCACAGCTCGAGGGGCGCCTCGCCGAAGACGTCGTCGGCCTCGGCGTCGACGACGTGCCACATGCCCTCCGCGAGCTCGGAGTCGAGCTGCCCGGCCGCCCAGCCGGCGTAGCCGGCGAAGATCCGCAGGTCGTCGTACGCCCCGGTGACGATCTCGACGGGCGTGTCGAGGTGCAGCAGCCCGACGTCGCCGAAGAGCCGGCGCCAGCCCGGCGGCTCCTCCCCCGGCACGCGGACACGGGCGAGGCAGATGGCGCCGTTCGGCGAGACCGGGCCGCCGTGGAAGAGCAGCTGCGGTTCCGAGACCACGTCGACCCAGTCGGGCAGCACGGTGTCCAGCGAGGTCGGCGAGAGCTCGTTGAGGATGACGCCGAGGGCCCCGTCGCCGTCCGCGTCGAGCACCAGCACCACGGTCGTGTCGAAGACCCCGTCGGCCAGCTGGATGCTGGCCACCAGCAGGTTGCCGGGCCGCGGCTCAGGCCCCGCCACGCGCTGCCCCCCTCTGCGCGGACGGCGCGACGGGACCGACCCGTCGACGGACGACGAGGTGGGCGAGCAGACCGAGGGCGGTGCCCGTGAGGTCGGCCAGCGCGTCGTACGGGTCGCCCGTACGGCTCGTGTAGAGGGCGCCCTGGACGACCTCGCTCACGCCGGCGTGGACGGCGAAGAGGCCGGCGACCAGCGCGACGGTGCGGGCCCGGGGCCGACGACCCCCGGCGAGGGCCTGCAGGTGGACGGCGAGCAGGACGAGGAAGCACGGCAGCCCGAAGCCCACGAGGTGCTCGAGCTTGTCGGCCTGCGGGAACCCGGGCGGGGTCGGCGGGCCGTGGTCGCGGTAGAGCCCCCAGAGGTGGACGGCCACCGCAACGGCTGCGGCGGCCCAGGCCAGGGTCCGCGCCCGGCGCGTCCGCAGCCGGGCGGCGCCGGCGGACCGGGCCCCGCCCCGGCGCTCGACGTGCGTGGGTGCGGCCGGGCTCACACCACGACTTCGGTCTCGACGAGGTCGTCGGAGAGCTCGTCCGGCAGCTCCGCGGGACCGCCGGCAGCGCGCCGGACCGCGGCGGCGACGACGGTGTGCACGTCGGGGTTGAACACGCTCGGCGTGATGTAGGCGGCGTTCAGCTCGGCGTCGCTCACCACGCCGGCCAGGGCGCGGGCCGCGGCCAGCAGCATCTGCTCGGTGATCTCCGAGCTCTGCGCGTCGAGCAGCCCGCGGAACACGCCGGGGAAGGCGAGCACGTTGTTGATCTGGTTCGGGAAGTCGGAACGACCGGTCGCGACCACCGCGGCGTGCTCGGCGGCCTCGGCCGGGTCGATCTCGGGCTCCGGGTTGGCCAGCGCGAAGACGATCGCGGAGTCCGCCATGGTGGCGACGTCGGCGCCGGACAGCACGTTCGGCGCGGAGACCCCGATGAACACGTCCGCGCCGGCCACGGCCTCGCGCAACGAACCCGTCAGGTCGAGGGCGTTCGTGTGCTCGGCGAGCCACAGCAGCTCCCCGACCAGGCCGTCGCGACGCCGGTGCACGACGCCCTCGATGTCGGCCACGACGATGTCACCGGCGCCGGCCGCGAGCAGCAGCTTGATGATCGCCGTGCCTGCCGCCCCGGCCCCGGACATGACGACCCGGACGTGCGCGATGTCCTTGCCCACCACGCGCAGCGCGTTGTAGAGCGCCGCGAGCACGACGATCGCGGTGCCGTGCTGGTCGTCGTGGAAGACGGGGATGTCCAGCGAGTCGCGCAGCCGCCGCTCGACCTCGAAGCAGCGCGGCGCGGAGATGTCCTCGAGGTTGATCCCGGCGAAGCCGGGTGCGACGGCCTTGACCACGGCGATGATCTCGTCGACGTCCTGGGTGTCGAGGCACAGCGGCCAGGCGTCGATGCCGGCGAACCGCTTGAACAGCGCCGCCTTGCCCTCCATCACCGGCAGCGCCGCCTTGGGCCCGATGTTGCCGAGGCCCAGCACCGCCGAACCGTCGGTGATCACCGCGATCGAGTTGCGCTTGATGGTGAGGCGGCGCGCGTCCTCGGGGTTCTTGGCGATGGCCAGGCAGACCCGGGCGACGCCGGGGGTGTAGATCATCGACAGGTCGTCGCGGTTGCGGATCGGGTGCTTGCTCGCCATCTCGATCTTGCCGCCGAGGTGCATCAGGAAGGTCCGGTCGCTGACCTTGCCGATCGTCACGCCCGGCACGGCCGTCATGACCTCGACGAGCTGGTCGGCGTGGTCGGTGTCGCGGGCCGCGACGGTCACGTCCATGCGCAGCCGCTCGTGGCCCGACGCCGTGACGTCGAAGGCGGTCACCGCGCCCCCGGCCTGCTCCACCGCGGTGGTCAGGCGGCTGACGGACGAACCGCCGGCCGGGACCTCCAGCCGCACGGTGATCGAGTACGAGACGGAGGGGACGGCGCTCACGCCCTGCATGTTCTCACGCGGACCCCGACGGCCTCGCGGGCAGCGTCAGGGCAGGGCGAGCGTCCAGCGGCCGGGGCACGAGACCGCCACGAGCATCCGGTCGGTCCCCCGCGGCGCCGGCAGCGGGACGGTCCCGCCCGCGTCGTGCCGCAGCACCTGGCCGACGGCGTACTCCGCCACCCCGCGGCTCCGGGCGAACGTGCGCGCGGAGAACGGGCCGGGGCAGGTGAGCCGCAGGTCGCCCCGGGTGCGTACGGCGACCACGTCGTCGTCGAGGGCGTCGAAGGTCTGCTCGTGCAGCGGCACCAGGTCGAACGGGGTCAGGGTGAGCGTCCAGCTCGCCCCGCCGCGGGCCCGCACGAGCAGGTCGGTCGTCCGGCCCGGCTCGTCGGTGTCGACCGCACCGGTCGCGTCGGCCGGGTCCGGCAGCGGACCGCCGGCGACGGGCGCGCCGGGCGGGACCTCGACCACCCAGGTGTCGGCGTCGCAGCCGGTGCAGATGAAGTGCACGCGGGTGCCGTTCCCCGGCGCCCGGCGGTAGCGCAGGTCGGCGTTCCCGAGGCCCGACGCGAGCACGCTCGTCTCCCCCAGCGCCCCGAGCTCGCGGACGGGGTAGGCCTTCCCGCGGCGTGGGACCGCCGTGGCGGGCGTCGGGGCGGTGGGCGTCGGGGACGGCGTGGGTGGTGCGGGGAGAGCCGAGGACGGCCCGGGCGCGACGGTCACGACCGGCAGCGGGGGCGGTGCGTCCGTCCGGGCGACCCGCGAGACGACGGCGTACGCCAGCACGAGCACGACCGCCAGGGCGACACCGACGAGCGCCGTCGTCCGACCGGGCCTCGACGTCGGGCTCGTCACGTCGGTCCCGCGGCACCCCGGTCGGCCGCCCGGGCCTGCTGCGCGGCGGCCCAGGCGCCCACGTCGCCGCGGGCGAGGGCGACGGCGAGCAGGTCGGGGAAGGCGTCCGGCGTGCAGGCGAAGGCGGGCACGCCGAGGGCCTCGAGCGCGGCCGCGTGGTCGTGGTCGTAGGCGGGGGCGCCCGCGTCGCTGAGGGCGAGCAGCACGACGACCGTCACGCCCGAGCGGACGAGGGCACCGAGGCGGCGCAGGAGCTGTTCGGCGTCGCCGCCCTCGAAGAGGTCGGTGACCAGCACGAGGAGGGTGTTCTCGGGCTGCCGGACGAGCCCGGCGGCGTACGCGACCCCCCGGTTGATGTCGGTCCCGCCGCCGAGCTGGCAGCCGAACAGGACGTCGACGGGGTCGTCGAGGTGCGCCGTCAGGTCGACCACCTCGGTGTCGAACACGACGAGCGAGGTGCGCAGCGACCGGATCGAGGCGAGCACCGCGGCGAAGACCGCGCCGAACACCACCGACTCGGCCATCGACCCCGACTGGTCCAGCGCCACGACGACGTCGCGCCGGACCGCGGGGGACGACCGGGCGTGGCCCACGAGACGTTCGGGGACCACGGTGCGGTGCTCGGGGAGGTAGTGCTCGAGGTTGGCCGCGATGGTGGCGTTCCAGTCGATGTCGCGCGGCCGGGGGCGCGACGTGCGGGCGCTCCGGTCGACCGCGCCGCCGACCGCGGAGCGGGTCCGCTGGGCCACCCGCCGCTCGACCTCGGCGACGACCTTGGCCACGACGAGCCGCGCCGTACGCCGGGTGGTCTCCGGCATGACCCGGCCGAGGCTGACGAGCGTGGCCGCGAGGTGCACGTCGGGCTGCACGGTGTCGAGCAGCTCGGGCTCGAGCAGCAGCGAGGCCAGGTCGAGCCGCTCGATCGCGTCGCGCTGCAGGACCTGGACCACCGAGGTCGGGAAGTAGGTGCGGATGTCGCCGAGCCAGCGCGCGACCGACGGGGCCGAGCGCCCGAGCCCGCCGCCGCGGGAGGTCCGGCCGTCGGCGGTGGGCTCGTCGGCGTCGTACAGGGCCGCCAGCGCCCGGTCCATCTGCTGCTCGTCCGCCGTCAGGCCGGGCTGGAGGGCCTCCTCCGCCGGGCCCCCGAGCAGCAGCCGCCAGCGCCGGTCGCGCTCGTCGCCGGGCTCCGCCGTCGTCCTCGCCTCAGCCACGCCGGCCCGCCTCCAGGACGGCCTGGACGGTGGCCACGGCCGGAGCGGCGAGGTCGGCCAGCCGCGCCGCGTCCGGGGTCGCCCCGGCCGGGTCGCCGTGGGCCAGACGCTGCGCCAGCGCCCGGCGCTGGGCCGGGGAGAACGTGCCGAAGGTCCGGCGGACGAGCGGCAGCACGTCGACGAACTCGGCCTCGCCGAGGTCGCGGACCCAGCCGTCGAGCAGCCCGCGCAGCGCCGGGTCGTGCACCAGCAGCACCGCCCCGTCGGTGAAGAACCCCTCGACCCAGGCCGCCTTGGCCGCGGCCGGGCTGCCGTACGAGAGCGCCCGGTGCAGCCGCGCGGGCGCGTCGGCGACGAGCTCGGCGTCGACCAGCAGCCGGGTGAGCCGACCCTGCAGCAGCGGGGCCAGGTCGGGCCGGTCGGCGAGCGCACGCAGCGTGTCGAGCCACTCCTGCCGGACGCCGTCCGCGCCTTCCTGGGCCAGGAGCCCGACGGCCGCGTTGACGGCGTCGACGAGGTCGCGGACCCGCAGCGCGGCGTCGTCGTCGAGGCCGGTCGTGGCCCGGCCGAGGCCGGCGCACGTCCGGCGGACGAGGACCTCGGCGGTACGACGCAGGGCGGAGGTGTCGGTGCCGCGGACGTCGCCGTAGCGCGCGGCGCGGGCGAGCGCGGGCAGCGCCTCCATGAGGTGCACGACGTCGGCGTCGCGGGCGGCCTGGTCGGCGCAGGCGGCCAGCAGCCGTTCGAGCGCGTCGGGCAGCGCCGCGAGCAGGCACCGTTCGACGGTGCGGGCGAGCTCGACGAGGCTCTGCCCCTCGACGACCGCGTGCACCCGTGCGGTCGCGGCGGCCTCGACGGTCGTGCCCCAGACCGCGGCCTCGACGACGGCCACCGAGAGCTCGGGCTGCCAGCGCAGCCGCCACGTCTCCCGGAACGTCCCCGTGGCCTGGACGTCGCTGGTCGCGGGGACCGCCCAGCCGAGCTCCAGCAGGCGCAACCGGTGGAAGAGGCGGGAGCGCTCGCGGTCGATCCCGCGGCGCAGGTCGAGGTCGAGGGCCCGGGCCGTCGGTTCGCGCTTGAGCCGCAGCCGCCGGGTCGTCGCCACCAGGTCGGCCTCGAGCGGCACGGTCGGCACGGACGCGGGCACCTCCCCGAGCCGCTCCCCCACCACCAGCCGGTCCGTCACGTGCCGCAGCGCCAGCTCGTCGCCGTCGCACAGCACCGAGCGGGTGGCGTCGGTGACCTCGGTGAGCCCGGCGAGCGGGCGTCCGCGCAGCGTGGCCAGCGTCTCGGCGAGGCGGACGGCCTCGATGACCGACGCGCTCGACACCGGCAGGTCGCGGGTCCGCAGCTCGCCCGCCACCGCGGTGAGCCAGCGGGCCACCGGGGCGTCGCGCGCCTCGAAGAGATGGGCGTACCAGCCCGGCGACGTGATCCCGGCGCCGTAGCCGCTCGAGGCGGACAGGCGCCGGTGCGTCCAGGGCACCCAGGTGCAGACCACCTTGCGCTTCGGCAGGCCGCGCAGGATCCGCGCGTCCGGCGCGGCCGGACCCAGCGGTGCGGTCAGGACCGGTGCGTGCCAGGCACCGCAGACCACGGCCACCCGGGTCCGGCCCCGCTTGAGCGCGGCCCGGATCGTCTGGCGCATGTACGCCTCGCGGCGCGCCTCGTCCGCGCCGTACCGCCCGCGGCGCTGCCCGACCAGCCGCCTGAGCTCACCCATCGCCTCGACCACCAGCGGGAAGGGCGAGGAGGAGTCGAGGCGGCCCTCGACCACGTCCTCCCACCAGCGTTCGGCGTCGTCGTAGCCACCGGCCTGCGCCAGTGCGGCCAGCGGGTCGCGGCTCGCCAGCCGCCGCCGGGCCTCCGCGTCCGAACCCGTGGGAGCGGGACCGCCGAGCAGCAGGTCGACCGCCGAGGGGCCGGCCTCCTCCGGCTCGCGGTCGGCCGGCTCGTCCGCCGGCTCCTCGTCGAGCAGGGTCGCCTCGCGGGGCGCGAGCGTGGCGGAGGCGGGCAGGTCGCAGAAGGCGACCTCGACGTCGTGGCGGCGGGCCCAGCGGACCGCCTGCCACTCCGGGGAGAAGCCGGCGAAGGGCCAGAAGGCCGCGACCCGCGGCTCCTCGGGCGCGTACGCGAGCAGGGCGACGGGCGGGACGAGGTCCTCGTCACCGACGAACCGCAGCAGCGCGTCGGCGTCCGGCGGGCCCTCGACGAGGACGCAGTCGGGCGCGTACGCGTCCAGCGCCGCGACGAGCGAGCGCGCCGAGCCCGGCCCGTGGTGCCGGACGCCGAAGACCTCGACCGGACCACCCGCAGGACCCGTCGCACGGTCGGCCTCCGCCTCCTCGACGGCGGTGCTCACCCGGTCGTCCGGGTCGTCGGAGTCGTCGGAGTCGTCGGAGTCGTCGGGGTCACGTCGCGTCCCGGCAGGCCGCGTAGAACTCGCCCCAGCCCGGGCGCTCGCGCACGACGACGTCGAGGTACTCCTGCCAGGCCTGGGCGTCCGCGACCGGGTCCTTGACGACCGCGCCCACGATGCCGGCCGCCACGTCGGCGGGTCGCAGGACGCCGTCGCCGAAGTGGGCGGCGAGGGCGTGGGCGTTGGTCAGGACCGAGATCGCCTCGGCCGCCGACAGCGTGGCGGTCGGCGAGCGCACCGCCGTCCGGCCGTCGGCGGTCACCCCGGAGCGCAGCTCGCGGAACACGGTCACGACCCGCTCCAGCTCCGCCCGCGACGTGCTCACCGGCGGCAGCGAGAGCGACGCGGTGAGGTCGGCGACGCGGCTCGTGACGATCCGGACCTCGTCCTCGGGGTCGGCCGGCAGCGGCAGGACCACCGTGTTGAACCGGCGCCGCAGCGCCGACGACAGCTCGTTGACGCCGCGGTCGCGGTCGTTCGCCGTGGCGATCACCGTGAACCCCGGCCGGGCGGCCACCTCGCGACCGAGCTCGGGCACCGGCAGCACCTTCTCCGAGAGCACGGTGATGAGCGCGTCCTGGACGTCGGAGGGGATCCGGGTCAGCTCCTCGACCCGCGCCACGGCGCCCCGCTCCATCGCGACCATGACCGGCGAGGCGACGAGCGCGGCGGGCGTCGGCCCCTCGGCGAGCAGGCGGGCGTAGTTCCAGCCGTAGCGGATCGACTCCTCCGAGGTGCCCGACGTGCCCTGCACGAGCAGGGTCGAGTCGCCCGACACCGCGGCGGCCAGGTGCTCCGACACCCACGACTTCGCCGTCCCGGGCAGGCCGAGCAGCAGCAGGGCCCGGTCGGTGGCCAGCGTCGCGACGGCGACCTCCATGAGGCGGCGCGACCCGATGTACTTCGGCGTGATCACCGTGCCGTCCGGCAGGGTCGTGCCGATCAGGTAGGACACCACCGCCCAGGGCGAGAGCCGCCAGCGCGGCGGTCGCGGCCGGCCCTCCTCCGCGTCGTACGCCGCCAGCGCCTCGAGCTCGGCGGCGAAGGCCACCTCGGCGTGCGGCCGGAGCACGTCCGGCGTGGTGTCGCTCAACGGTGCTCCTCGGGACGTACGCGGTGCTGCGGGCTGAAGGACCGGCGCCGCTCGGGCGGGCGGCCGGTCGGGTCGAACGCCTGGGCCAGGCCCCACCGGGCCCAGAGGACCTCTTCGCACGCCGCGAGCCCGGCGCGGGCGGTGTCGTCGAGCGGTTCGCTGACGGCGTCCAGCCTCGCGTACGTCGCGAGCGGCGCGCAGGTACCGACCCGGATCCCGAGCGGGCGAGCCGTGCGCGGGGCGACCGCACCCGAGGCCAGGACGGCGACGGCGGTCGCGGCCACCGCGTCCGACCAGGGGTCGGGCAGGGTCAGCAGCCGCTCGGGCTGCGCCGCCAGCGCCTCGAGGTCGACGCGACCGGGCGCCGGCCCCGGGGCGGCGGAGGCGGCTCGCACCACCGCCGACCAGGCCGGGTTGTGCCGCGCGAACCACAGCCCGCGTTCCCCCAGCACCCTCCCGAGGAGCCCGCGGTCGAGGTCGGTCGCGCGGCGCGCCCGGTCGAGCAGCGGCGTCCAGTGCTCGGGCGCGAGGGCGACGTCGGCCGTCCGCGCCGCGCGCAGCCACAGGTCGACCAGCGCGGTCGAGCCGTTCAGCAGCAGGTCGGCGAGCACCTCGCGTGCGACCGGCGGGGGCAGCGGGCGCGTCTCCTCCGGTCCCGGCGCTCCGGGCCGGACGACGGTCGTCGCGCCGGCCACGAGCGTCCCCGCGCGGCGGACGGCCGCCGCCTCCAGCAGCCAGGCCGCGGCGTCCGTACCGGCGGGGACGGCGACGGGGCGACGTCTTGTCCCCAGCAGGGCCGCGTTGACGAGGTCGACCGCGAGCGCGGGCTCCGTCGCCGTGCTCATGCCGCCAGCCCCAGCGGCGCGAACCCGACCGGGCTCCACTCGCCGAACACCGCCACGAGACCTCCGCCGGAGGCCGCGAGCAGCGGCCAGGGTTCCGGGGGCACGCCCGCGAGCCGGACCGCCGAACCGTCCGGGTCGGCCAGGTGCCAGGGCTGCCCCGGTCGCTCGGCCGGCACCGGGACGGCCCGCAGGACCGCGGGCATCCGCGCCGACCACGGGTCGGCCGCGACCTGGCCCGCCCAGCGCCGCATGGCCTCCGCGACCGTCTCCGCGGGCCCGGCGGCGGGGGGCGCCCAGCCCACGCCCGGCTCGTCCCCGGCCACCGGCTCGCCGAGCAGCACCCGGTGCTCGGCCGCCCCCGGGTAGCGGTGCACGGCGGCGTGCAGCACCTGGCCGACCTCGACGCTCTCGTCGAGCCCGGCTCCGGGCACGGCAAAGCTCAGCAGCAGCGCCCAGGTGCCCGTGGTCGTGCCCCACAGCCACACGCGCCGGGTCTCGAGCCGGCCCTCCAGGCTGTCGACCGCGCCGAGCGCCTGCCAGCGGTCGACGACCGGCGGGCGCGCGAGCACGGTCGCCTTCGCCACCGGGTAGCCGACGCGCGAGCGCACCGTGGCCGCGAGGTCGTCGGGCAGCCGGTCGAGCCCGCGGTGCGCGACGACCAGCAGGTGCAGCCCGGCCAGGGCCTCGAGGAGGTGCTCCGGCCACGGGCCGCGGTCGCCGCGGGCGAGCAGGCCGGGCAGCCCGCGCAGCGTCCCGGCCACCCCCGGCGCCTGGGCGTCGACCATGCGCGCCGCGACGCCCTCCACGTGGGCCCACGCGCCGCGCTCCCAGCTCGACAGCCCCGTACGGACCTGGTCGTGCAGCCAGCGGTCCAGGTCGTCGAGCCCGGCGCTGACGCGGGAGCGTCGTTCGGCCGCGCGGGCGGCGGCGGCCTCGACGTCCGGGGCCCGGTCGGACGGGGCGGCGCCGGTGCGCACGGGGGACGCCGCGACGGCCCACCCCGGCGCCTCGCCGGGCGGCACCAGCCCGTCCGCCCAGCGCAGCAGGAGCGCGAGCGCGTGCTTGCAGGGCGCCTTGCGGCTGGGGCAGCTGCACGCGTACGCCTGTCCCGGCCGGACCGCGACGGCGTACGTCGCCGAACCGTGGCAACGCCCCCAGAGCAGCTCGTCGTCCGGCCCGCTCGCCCGGCCGGACTCCGACCAGACCCGGGTCGCCGTCAGCGGCACCGCCGCCCGGCGCGAGGCGTCGTCGGGGGCCGCGGCCAGCACCCGCGCCCGGCCCCAGGTCTCCACCCGCGCCACAGTAGTGAGCGCCACCGACAGCGCCGGTCGGGTCGAGGATCAGCCGAGGTCCGCGGCCGCCCCGGCCTCCAGGTTGTGCCGCAGCCCGGTCGGCTCACGCAGGCCGAGGACGGCCTCGAGCATCCGGGCGGTCGCGACGGAGGCGACCACGTCGTGCATCCGCAGCACCCGGGCCCCGCCCAGCACGCAGGCGGCCGCGACGGCCAGCGAGGGGGCGAGCCGGTCGGGCTTCGCGGTGCCGGTGGACTCACCCACGAAGTCCTTGCGCGACACCGCCGCGAGCAGCGGGAGGCCGAGGTCGGCGATCTCGGGCAGCCGGCGCGTGAGCTCCAGGCTGTGCAGGGTGTTCTTGTTCAGGTCGTGGCCGGGGTCGAGCACGATCCGGTCCTCGGCGACGCCGCGGTCCACCGCCGCCTGGACCCGGTCGGCCAGGAACGCCTTCACCTCGGTGACCACGTCGTCGTAGCGCGGGCGGCGCAGGTGGGTCCGCGGCGCGGCCAGGCTGTGCGTGATCACGACCGCCGCGCCGGCCGCGGCGACGACGTCGGCGAGCTCGGGGTCGCGCAGCCCGGTGGTGTCGTTGACGACGCGGGCGCCGGCCGCGAGCGCCTGCCGGGCCACCTCGGGTCGGTAGGTGTCGACCGAGACGACGACGTCGCTCCACGCGCGCACACCGGCGACGACGGGCACGACCCGGTCGACCTCCTCGGCCTCGGGGACGTCGAGGGCGTCGGGCGAGAACGGCAGGCCGCCGACGTCGACCCAGTCGGCACCCGCCTCGGCGGCGGCGAGCACGGCGCCGACGGCGCGGTCCAGCGCGTAGGTCGTCCCGGCGTCGTAGAACGAGTCGGGCGTGCGGTTGACGATGCCCATCGTCAGCACCCGGGCCGAGAAGTCCGTGCTCCAGCCGCCCCACGTGACACGCGGGTGCCGCAGCGGAGGCAGGTAGACCACGGCGTCAGTGTCCCGCTCCGGCACGGGCAGACGTGCACCGGACGTTCAGCCGACACCTGCGGCAGGTGAGGCCTCCGGCCGGCGGTCGCGACCTAGGGTCGCCGGATGCTCCGCCTCGCCGCCGCCGCCGTCGGTCTCGTCCCGGTCGTGGCCCTCCTCCTGCCGACCGAGGCGCGACGCCGGTCGTGACCTGCGTCGGGGCGCCGGCACGGTCGACGGGGCGGGCCTGCTGGTCGCGGCCGACCAGGAGGGCGGCCTCGTGCAGCGGCTGCAGGGGAAGGGCTTCGACCGCGTCCCGAGCGCGCGGACCCAGGCCGGCTGGTCGGACCGTACGCTGCGCAGCCGGGCCACGACGTGGTCGCGCCAGCTCGCCCGCGCGGGCATCGACCTGGACCTCGCCCCGGTCGCCGACGTCGTCCCCACCTCCGTCGGCGACCGCAACCAGCCCATCGGCGCGCTCGACCGCGGCTACGGACCGGAGCCGGCCGTGGTGGGGAGCAAGACCGCAGCGGTGATCGAGGGCATGCACGCCGGCGGCACCGCGACGACCGCGAAGCACTTCCCCGGGCTCGGTCGCGTCCCCGGGAACACCGACACGACCGTGGTCGTCGTCGACGCGAAGACCGACCGGCACGACCCGTCGCTGGCCGGTTTCCGTACCGACGTCGAGCGCGGCACCGAGGTGGTCATGGTGTCGTCGGCGACCTACCGCAAGATCGACGCGAAGCGTCCCGCCACCTACTCGCCCACCGTCGTGACCTCGATGCTGCGTGGCGACCTGGGGTTCAGCGGCGTCGTCGTCTCCGACGACCTGCTCGGCAAGGCGCTCTCCTCGACGTCGGTTCGCACCCGCGGGGTCCGCTTCCTCGACGCCGGCGGCGACCTCGCGCTGGTCGGCAGCACGTCGGCGGCGAGCAGCGTCCACGCCGGACTGCTCGAGCGGGCCCGGTCCGACCGCGCCTTCGGGACGCACGTGACGCAGAGCGCCACCCGCGTGCTGACGCTCAAGGCGGGCCAGGGGCCCGTGGGCTGCCGGGGCTGACGGGACCCTGTGGTCCCGGGCCTCAGCGCTTCGGCCGCTTGCCGCGCCAGGCGAGCGAGCGCGCGTCGAGCGCGCGCAGCAGCGGGTCGCCTTCAGCCAGCAACCGCTCCCCGAGCGCCACCGCCTCCGCCAGCCGGCCGTCGTCGAGCTGGCGGTAGGCCGCGCCCGCCCGGCGGTCGAGGTGGTCGTACCAGCGCCCGCCGACCGCGTCGTCGCGCAGCACCCGACCGAAGCAGTGGTTCAGCCGCAGCGACCAGCCGTCGCGCCGCGCCGCCGCCGGCAGGTCCACGTCGACCAGGACGCGGTAGCGCCGCAGCAGCGCCTCGCGGTCGGGCGCCGGGCTCACCCCTCCGGCAGGTCCCACTCGAACCACACCCGGTGGGTCCCGTCCTCGTCGACCGCGAGCCCGCCCGTGCCCGTGATCCCGGTCAGCTCGCCCGTCCCGCTGCCCTCGGCGACGGCGAAGAGCTCGCCGTAGCGGTCCTCGCCGTGCGTCGAGGCCGCGTGCACGAAGACGAAGGTCCCCGGACGGCCGTCGAGCGCACCGTCGAACGCCTCCAGGGCGACGTACGTCCCCGCTCCCCCGGCGCTCTGCCCGCCGGTGAACCACGCCGCCGAGCGGCCCTCGACGCCGCCCGAGAACGCCTTCTCGATCGTCGCGACGCCGACCTGCAGCCCGGTCGTGACCGGTACCGCGGGCTCGACCGCCGCGGGGACGAAGCTCCGCACCTCGAACGTGCCCTCCGTACGCCTGCGCACCATCGGTCTCCTCATCCTCGGTCCCTGCTCAGTCCTGCGGGTCTCGTGGGTCGTCCGGCGCGGCTCCGCCGGGCACGACCGCCGTCCGGCGCGCCAGCTTCTTCCACACCCAGCTGGACGGCACGCGCCGACCCGTCAGCACGTACGCGGCCGTGGAGTCGACCACCAGCGTGGACTCCAGCCCCCGGCGCTCGGTCGCGTGCCCCGCGCACAGCAGCTGGTCGCCCGGCATCAGCCGCTGCTCGTCGTCGGGCGTCAGCACCGTCCGGTCGTCGCGGAGCAGCAGCAGCACGACCACCTGCAGCTGCCGGTCGCGGTCCTCGGGGCTGCGCAGCAGGTCGCCCAGCCGGATCCCGCCGTCGGTGGCGAGCGGACCACGCAGCGCGGGCGCCTGGCCGTCGTCGAGCCGCACCTTCCACAGCGCGGGCAGGTCGGTCCCGCAGCTGACCCGGAGCCGGCGGATCACCCCGGCCGACCAGGGGTTGCCCTGCGCCGGCAGCTCGCTGACGAAGCGCCACAGCAACGGGGTGCTCAGCTGTGCGTAGACCTCGTGCGCGACCACCTCCGTCGGCACCAGCAGCGCGTCGGGATGCATCGCCTCGAACAGCGCCGCGCTGGTCGGCAGGTTCTGCCGGGCGGCGAGGAAGAGGCCGGGGTTGACCCGCCGGGCCGCGGCCAGCATCGAGAGGTTGGTCGTGTCGTTGTCCGTGCCGGCGACCAGCCCGACGGCGCGGTGCAGACCGGCGCCGACGAGCACCTCCGCGTCGGAGGCGTCACCGACGACCACGTCCGCCTCGTGGTCGAGACGGGCGACCGACTCCACCACGGTGACCTCGAGACCGGCGGCCCGCAGGTCCGCGACGACCTCGCGCCCGAAGCGGCCGTACCCGCACACGATCCACAGCCCGTCGGACTGCGGCTGGCCGCGCGACGGCAGCGCCGCGCCCGGACCGGCCTCGAGCCAGGTGAGCAGCTGGTAGGAGCACGGGGCGTTCACCGCCAGGCGGAGGTGCTCCCCGAAGCGGTCGAACGGGTTCACCACCGTCGGCGAGCCGAAGGCGCGCATCCGCTCCGCCACCGGCGCGGACACGGTGCGGGCGACCACCGGCAGGTCCGGCCGCAGCAGGGCGGCGGCCATGGTCACGGCGAGGTTCGTCTCGTCGTCGTTGCTCAGGGCGAGCACGGCGGCGCACGCCGGGTGCGCGAGGCCGGCGGCGGCCAGGACGCGGGGGTTCGCGGCGTCGGCCACGAGGCCGGGGATGTCGGCGTGGTAGGACCCGAGCTCGAGCGCGTCGATCCGTTCCGGGGCGGAGTCGACCACCACGAGCTGCTGGCCCAGCGCGTCGAAGTCGTGAGCGAGCAGCTCGCCGGCCCGGCCGAAACCGGCGACGAGGAAGAAGGGTTCGCGGAGGCGGGCGACCCGGCCGGTGAAGCGCTGCAGCGCCAGGGCCT
This sequence comes from uncultured Actinomycetota bacterium, assembly GCA_963762775.1. Lineage (GTDB taxonomy): Bacteria > Actinomycetota > Actinomycetes > Propionibacteriales > Propionibacteriaceae > Microlunatus. The sequence continues at coordinate 166,534 of CAVXMD010000007.1, read as the reverse complement.
GGCGGAAGGCGCGGTCCTGCGCGAGCGTCAGCAGCGACCCGATCGCGTACGCCCACCCGATCACCGAGAGGTAGATCGTCGCGGTGACCCACATCCGCTGCACGGTGGTGAAGGGCCACGGCAGCTCGCCGAAGCCGATCGTCGTCGCGGTGTAGCTGACGAAGTAGAACGCGTCGAAGATCGTCAGGCGCGCCGGCCGGCCCTCGGCGTCCACGCCGGGGATGAGCGAGAGCCCGAGGACGCTCACGCTGAAGATCACGATCAGGATGATCAAGGGCGCGCGCATCCGGCGCATGACGAGGAAGATCGCCGACGACGCCTGCGGCGGCTCGAGGTCGGCGAGCGCGGGGATCTTGCGCACCGGCTCGTGGCGGCCGAGCAGCTGGAAGAACACCAGCAGCGGGTTGCTCACCGCCGTCCCCCCGTCGCGCCCGTCGGCGTGCGCACCGGTCTCAGCCGCGGTGGAAGGTCACCGTCTCGGTGACCAGCAGCACCACCGAGACGAGGTTGGCCAGCAGGGCCCCGCCGGACAGCGAGACGACGCTCGCCGTCGACTCGGGGGTGATGCCGCTCGCGGAGACCTGGTCGGCCCAGACCCACACCACGCTCGCGGCGACGAGCTGGAGGTCCGCGACGAGGCTGGTCGCCAGGTGCACCGCGCCGATCTGCGTCCGGTCCCCGAACTTCAGCACGGTGGCGATGAGGCTGACCGCGAGAGCGGCGAACAGCTCGTACACGTTGTGCAGGCCGGGGCTCGCGATGTCGCCGACGAAGAAGCCCATGTTCAGCGTGGCCGCGAGGAGCACGAAGAACCCGAAGACGACCTTCTCGAGGTTCATGCGCCTCCTTCTCCTCGCCCGTCGACGCCGACGGGGTGGCCCCTAGAGTGACAGGAGGGTGGAGACCGACGGAGGAGGGACCCGCATGACCGTGTCCGCGCAGGCAGACGGGGCCGCTCCCGGCGGGCCGACGCTGCCCCAGGAACGTCGCCTGGTGACGAGCATCCCGGGCCCACGCTCGCTCGAGCTGGCCGACCGGCGCAAGGCCGCCGTCGCGAGCGGGGTGAGCTCGTCGATGCCGGTGTACGCCGCGGCCGCCGGCGGCGGCGTCCTCGTCGACGTCGACGGCAACTCCCTCATCGACCTGGGCTCCGGCATCGCGGTCACGACGATCGGGAACGCCGACCCGGCGGTGGCTGCCGCCGTCGCCGCCCAGGCCGCGCAGCTCACCCACACCTGCTTCACGATCACGCCGTACGAGGGCTACGTCGAGGTGGCCGAGCGGCTCAACCGGCTCACGCCGGGCGACCACGCGAAGCGGACCGCGCTGTTCAGCTCGGGTGCCGAGGCGGTGGAGAACGCGATCAAGATCGCGCGGCACCACACCGGTCGTACGGCGGTCGTGGCCTTCGACCACGCCTACCACGGCCGGACGAACCTGACGATGGCGCTGACGGCCAAGGCGATGCCGTACAAGGCGGGGTTCGGTCCGTTCGCCGGCGAGGTCTACCGCGCGCCGATGTCCTACCCCTACCGCGACGGGCTGTCCGGGCCCGAGGCGGCGCAGCGCGCCATCACCGTGATCGAGAAGCAGGTCGGTGCTGCTGATCTTGCCGCGCTGATCATCGAGCCCGTGCAGGGCGAGGGCGGGTTCGTCGTGCCGGCCGAGGGCTTCCTGCCGGCGCTGCAGGCGTGGTGCACCACCAACGGCGTCGTGCTCGTCGTCGACGAGATCCAGTCCGGCTTCGCCCGCACCGGCGACCTCTTCGCCAGCGAGCACGAGGGGATCGTCGGCGACCTCGTCACGACGGCCAAGGGCATCGCCGGCGGGCTGCCGCTGTCCGCCGTCACCGGCCGCGCGGAGATCATGGACGCCCCGCACGCCGGCGGGCTCGGTGGCACGTACGCCGGCAACCCCGTCGCCTGCGCCGCCGCCCTGGCCGCGCTCGACGCGTTCGAGCACGGCGGCCTCGTCGAGCGGGCGCGCGAGATCGGAACGCTGCTGCTCTCCCGGCTCGCCACGGCCCAGGCGGACGACCCGCGCATCGGCGACGTCCGCGGCCGTGGCGCGATGGTCGCGATCGAGCTCGTCGACCCGGCCACCGGCGAGCCGGACGCGGCCCTCACCGCCGCCGTGGCCAGGCGCACCGCGGCCGAGGGCGTGATCGTCCTGACCTGCGGCACGTACGGCAACGTCATCCGCCTGCTGCCCCCGCTCGCCATCGGCGACGACCTGCTGAGCGAGGGCCTCGACGTCCTCCTCGGCGCGCTGTCGGCGAGCTGAGGTCGTCCGTGGACCTGAAGCTCGAGCTGGTGCAGGTCCCGGTCAGCGACGTCGACCGGGCGCTGGTCTTCTACGTCGAGCGCCTGGGCTTCGTCCTCGACGTCGACGTCAGGCCGATGGAGGGCATGCGGGTCGTGCAGCTCACGCCACCCGGCTCGGCCTGCTCGATCCTGATCGGCACCGGGATGGGCGAGTCGTCGTCGATGCCACCCGGCACCCAGAAGGCCCTGCACCTCGTCGTCGCCGACGTGCGGCAGGCGCGCCAGGAGCTGATCGAGCGCGGGGTCGAGGTGGCCGAGGTCGTCGACGTCGGCGGCGGGGTCCTGTACGCCTGGTTCGCCGATCCCGACGGCAACTCCCTCGCCCTCCAGGAGATGCCCTGGCGGACGGGCGAGAACTTCTAGCCGTCGCAGCCCTGCTTTTCCTGCCGCTGCCGTCTCCCTCCCTGCCGCTGCCGTCTCCCTCCCTCCGCCGCTGCCGTCTCCCTCCCTGCCGCTGCCGTCTCCCTCCCTGCCGCTGCCGTCTCCCTCCCTGCCGCTGCCGTCTCCCTCCCTGCCGCTGCCGTCTCCCTCCCTGCCGCTGCCGTCTCCCTCCCTGCCGCTGCCGTCTCCCTCCCTGCCGCTGCACCCCCGCCCCTGCGCCCTCTGCTCGCCCGCCGGTTTCCCACGTTCACGTGGAGAACTGGCGCTACCCACGGCAGATCTGCCGTGGGTAGCAGTGGTCTTTCACGTGAACGTGAAAAACCTGGGACCAGTGGGGCACGCCCCAGGGGGGTGGGGAAGGGCTAGATCAGCGCCCAGGCGCGGGTGAGGACGTCGCGGAGGACCGACTCCATCTCGTCGAACTCGCGCTGCCCGCAGACCAGCGGCGGGGCGAGCTGGATGACGGGGTCGCCGCGGTCGTCGGCGCGGCAGTAGAGCCCGGCCTCGAAGAGGGCGCCGGACAAGAACCCGCGCAGCATCCGCTCGGACTCGTCGGCGTCGAAGGTCTCCTTGGTCGCCTTGTCCTTGACCAGCTCGATGCCGTAGAAGAAGCCCTCGCCGCGGACGTCGCCGACGATCGGCAGGTCCAGGAGCTTCTCCAGCGTCCGGCGGAACGCCGGCCCCTCCGTGTGCACGTGCTCGTTGAGCCCCTCGGCCTCGAACAGGTCGAGGTTGGCCATCGCCACCGCGGCCGACACCGGGTGCCCGCCGAACGTGTACCCGTGCGAGAAGCTCGTCGTCCCGTGCGCGAACGGCTCGAACAGCCGGTCGCTCGCGATCATGGCCCCGATGGGCGAGTAGCCCGAGGTCATGCCCTTGGCGCAGGTGATGATGTCGGGCACGTAGCCGAAGTCGTCGCACGCGAACATCGACCCGATCCGGCCGAACGCGCAGATCACCTCGTCGGAGACCAGCAGCACGTCGTGCTCGTCGCAGATCTCGCGCACGCGCTCGAAGTAGCCGGGCGGGGGCGGGAAGCAGCCGCCCGAGTTCTGCACCGGCTCCAGGAACACCGCGGCGACCGTGTCCGCGCCCTCGAAGAGGATCGCCTCCTCGATCCGGTCGGCGGCCCAGCGGCCGAACGCCTTGGCGTCACCCGCGACGGCGTCGGGCGCGCGGTAGGCGTTCGTGTTCGGCACCCGGAACGTGCCGGGCACCAGCGGCTCGTACACGGCCTTGAGCGCCGGGATGCCGGTGATCGACAGCGCGCCGGAGGTGGTGCCGTGGTAGGCGACCGAGCGCGAGATGACCTTGGTCTTCGTCGGCTTGCCGGTCAGCTTGAAGTACTGCTTCGCGAGCTTCCACGCGCTCTCGACCGCCTCGCCCCCACCGGTGGTGAAGAAGACGCGGTTCAGGTCGCCGGGAGCGAGGTGCGCGATGCGCTCGGCGAGGTCGATGGCGGCCGGGTGGGCGTACGACCACAGCGGGAAGAAGGCGAGGTCGCGCGCCTGCTTGGCGGCCGCCTCGGCCAGCTCGTGGCGCCCATGACCGGCCTGCACGACGAACAGCCCGGCCAGCCCGTCCAGGTAGCGCCGGCCGCGGTCGTCCCAGATGTACGCACCCTCGCCGCGCACGATGATCGGGACCTCGTGGCCCTCGCCGTACGCCGACTCGCGGGTGAAGTGCTTCCAGAGGTGCCGGCGGGCGGCGACGCCACGGTCGGTGCCGCGCGGCGTGGTGGCGGCGCCGGACGACTGCGCCACCTCCTGGGGGGTGCTGGTCATGTCGAGCTCCTGGTGGTCGGGAGGACAGCGCTCACCGCGTGCCCCAGTCGTAGCGCTGCCGGTGCAGCTTGAGGTAGAGGAAGGTCTCCGTGCTGCTCACGCCGGGCAGCCGCCGCAGCCGGGCGAGCAGGTCGAGCACGTGGTCGTCGTCCTCGCAGACGACCTCGACGAGCAGGTCGAACGAGCCGGCGGTGCTCACGAGGTACTCGACCTCGGGCAGCGCCTCGATCGCGGCCAGCGGTGCGCTCGGGTCGCCGTCGACGCGGATGCCGATCATGGCCTGACGGGCGAACCCGACCTGGGTCGGGTCGGTCACGGCGACGACCTGGATGACGCCCGCGTCGACCAGTCGCTGCACGCGCTGGCGCACCGTCGACTCCGACAGTCCGACGGCGGCGGCCAGCGCGGCGTACGACTGCCGGCCGTCGCGCTGCAGCATCTCGATCAGGGCCCGGGAGACGTCGTCGAGCGGCGGCGGTCGACGGGCGGAGCGGACGTCGGACTGGGTCACCCGCGCTCCTCCGGCGGCTCCTTGGTCCGTACGGCGGTGGCGCCGGGCGGCAGGTTGGAGCGGTCGGGCGCGATGACCGTGGCCATCTCGCCGGAGTCGGGCAGCGCGACCCGGGGCTGCTGCGTCCCGCCGTGCGCGAGCACGAGCTCGTCGGCCGCGCGCTTGGGCAGCGTCTCGCCGCGGAAGTACGCGGGGTGCCGCGCCTGCCAGACCAGCATCAGGACCACGCCGAGGACGAGCGAGCCGATGCCGAGCACGAAGACCCCGCCGATGCCGAGGATCGAGGTGTAGCCGTAGTCGGGGTCTGCGTACTGGTAGCGCGGCCACCACGAACGCGCCGAGCAGCATGACGCCGCCGAGCAGCGGGAAGAGTCCGCGCATGACGAAGTGCCGCACGCTCGTGGTGAGCGTGCGGCGGTAGAACCACACGCAGGCGAAGCCCGTGAGCCCGTAGTAGAAGGCGATCAGCAGGCCCACCGCCGCGATCGAGTCGGCGAGGATGTTCTCGCTGAGCAGGGTCATGCCGACGTAGAAGATGATCGAGATGATCCCCATCCAGACCGTCGAGGTGCTCGGTGACAGGTGCGTGGGGTGGATCCGCGCGAACCGGGCGGGTACGGCGCGGTAGGCCGCCATCGACAGCGACGTCCGGGCCGTGGGCAGGATGGTCGTCTGCGTGGAGGCCGACGCCGAGGTCAGCACGGTGATCACCAGCAGCACCTCCATCACGTGTCCGAGCGCGCTGTCCCCGAACACCTGCGTCCCCAGCGCGGCGAAGATGTCGTCCGCGTTATCGGGGTTACCCAGCCCGACGCCGGAGTCACCGACGCCGGCGAAGGCGACCATGGCGATCGAGACGACGGCGTACGTCGCGAGCAGCAGCAGCGTGGACAGGATCGCGGCGCGGCCGGGCGTGGTCGCCGGGTCCTTCGTCTCCTCGTTCACGGCCACGGCGGAGTCCCAGCCCCAGTAGATGAAGACGGCGATCAAGGTCGCGCTGACCAGGGCGGAGACGCTCAGGCCCGACGGCCACAGCCACGCGAGGCTGGGCCGGACCGCGTTCTCCGGCGGCGACGAGCCGAAGACCTGCACCAGCGCGTACACGGCGAAGATCACCAGCACGAGCAGCTCGACGCCGAGCAGGCAGTACTGGATGCGGGCCGACAGCTCGAGGCCGCGGTAGCAGATGTAGGTCATGATCGCGATCCACAGGACGCCCGCGACCGTGCTCCACAGCGTCGAGTCCGCCAGCGTCGTGAGGCCGAAGAGCGAGAACGTGTAGGAGCCGGCGATCTGCGCGAGGTTCGCCATCACGATGATGTCGGCGACGATGATCCCCCAGCCGCCCATCCAGCCCGCCTTGGGCCCGAAGGCCCGCGCCGCCCAGGTGAACGTGGTCCCGCAGTCCGGCTCGGCCTTGTTGAGCTCGGCGTAGGCCACGGCGATGAAGTACATCGGGAGGAAGGCCAGGAGCATGATCGAGGGCGCCTTGATGCCGACCAGGCCGTCGCCGTTCGCGACCAGGACGACGTAGCCGAGGCTCGCGGCCAGGCTGTACGCCGGCGCGGTCGAGGCGACACCCACCACGATGCTCGACACGAGGCCGATGGCGCCGCCCTTGAGGCCCTTCTCCCCGGCTCCGGATCCGGCCGTGCTCGTGTCCTGGACGGTCGTTGCCACCGGGCCTCCCCCATCGCCGGCGTCGCGCCGACATCTTTCCGCTCCCGTTGTATATGGTGCGGAATCCGTGGTTTCTGGGAGTGTAGAGCGCAGGATGCTCGATGGGGAGGCTTGCGCGATGCGGATTCTGCTGGTAGGTGCCGGAGGCGTAGGTGACGCGTTCGCGCGCATCGCCGCCCGCCGACCGTTCTTCGAGGCATTGGTCGTCACCGACTACGACGCCGCCCGGGCCGAGCGGACGGTTGCCGCGGTGCAGGAGCGGCACCCCGACGAGACCCGCTTCACCGCGGACCGGGTCGACGCCTCCGACGCCACGGCCGTGGCCGACGCGGTCCGCAAGCACGGCGCCACCCACGTCATGAACGCCGTGGACCCGCGCTTCGTGATGCCGATCTTCGAGGGCGCCCGTCTCGCCGGCGTCGACTACCTCGACATGGCCATGTCGCTGTCGCGCCCGCACGCCGAGCGCCCGTACGAGCAGACGGGCGTCAAGCTCGGCGACGAGCAGCTGGCCCAGCACGACGGCTGGGTCGCGGACGGGCGGCTCGCGCTCGTCGGCATCGGCGTCGAGCCCGGGCTGTCCGACGTGTTCGCGCGCTACGCGGTCGACCACCTCTTCAGCCACGTCACCGAGCTCGGCGTCCGCGACGGCGCGAACCTGACCGTCGCCGGTCACGACTTCGCCCCCGGCTTCTCGATCTGGACCACGATCGAGGAGTGCCTGAACCCGCCCGTGGTCTACGAGCGCGCGCGCGGCTGGTTCACGATCGCGCCGTTCAGCGAGCCGGAGGTGTTCGACTTCCCCGGCGGCATCGGTCCGGTCGAGTGCGTCCACGTCGAGCACGAGGAGGTCCTCCTGATGCCGCGCTGGCTGGACGCGGACAAGGTGACCTTCAAGTACGGGCTGGGGACCGAGTTCATCGACGTGCTCAAGGCGCTGCACAAGGTGGGGCTCGACAGGACCGACCCGGTCGACGTCAAAGGGGTGCGGGTCTCACCGCGCGACGTCGTCGCGGCCTGCCTGCCCGATCCCGCGACGCTCGGCGACGCCATGTCCGGCAAGACCTGCGCCGGGCTGCTCGTCACCGGCACCGGCCAGGACGGGCAGCCGCGCCGCGTCTATCTCTCCCACGTCGTCGACAACGCCGACTCGATGGACCTCGACGGCGCGCAGTGCGTGGTCTGGCAGACGGCGATCAACCCCGTCGTCGCCCTCGAGCTCCTCGCGACGGGCGTCTGGTCCGGCACCGGCGTCCTCGGCCCGGAGGCGTTCGACGCGGTGCCGTTCCTCGACCTGCTCGCGAGCCCCGACGCCTACGACTCCCCCTGGGAGCTGCACGAGCTGACGCCCTGAGAACTTCTGCGCCGTTACCCACACCCAGTGTGGTCGCGGCGTCAGAAGTTCGGCCGGTCGTTCGTCAGGTCGAGCCCGGAGGGTCAGCCCTCGAAGCCGTGGTGCTGCATGACGTGCTTGACCCGCGTGTAGTCCTCGAGGCTGTACATCGACAGGTCCTTGCCGTAGCCCGAGTGCTTGAACCCGCCGTGCGGCATCTCCGCCACGAGCGGGATGTGGGTGTTCACCCAGACGCAGCCGAAGTCGAGCCGGGCGGGCACCCGGGCGGCGCGACCGGCGTCGGTCGTCCAGACCGAGGAGGCGAGCCCGTACGCGGTGTCGTTGGCCAGCCGGACCGCCTCGTCCTCGTCGGCGAAGCGCTGCACGGTGATCACCGGGCCGAAGATCTCGGTGACGACGGCCTCGTCGGCCTGCTCGACGTCGGCGATCACGGTCGGCGCGTAGAAGTAGCCGCGCTCCCCCACCGCCCGACCGCCGGTGACGACCTGGGCGTGCTCGGCGACCCGGTCGACGAGCCCCGCGACGTGGGCCAGCTGACGGGGGTTGTTGATCGGTCCGTAGAAGAGGTCGTCGTCGGCCGGGTCGAAGCCGGTCCGCGTCCCCTGCGCCGCGTCGGCCAACGCGGCGACGAAGCGGTCGTAGACGCCCGCCTGGCAGATCACCCGCGTCGCCGCGGTGCAGTCCTGGCCCGCGTTGAAGAACCCGCCCGTCCGGATCCCCTCGACCGCCGCCTCGAGGTCGGCGTCGTCGAAGACGATCACCGGAGCCTTGCCGCCGAGCTCGAGGTGGGCGACCTTGAGGTCCGGCGCGGCCGCCGTGGCGACAGCGATTCCGGCCCGGGTCGAGCCGGTGATCGAGATCATCCGCGGGACCGGGTGCGCGGCCAGCCGGGCGCCGGTGTCCCGGTCGCCGCAGACGACGTTGACCACGCCGGGCGCGAAGACCTGCTGCGCGAGACGCCCGAGCCAGACCGACGACGCGGGCGTGGTGTCGGACGGCTTGAGCACGACGGTGTTGCCGGCGGCCAGCGCGGGCGCCATCTTCCAGATCGCCATCATGGCGGGGTAGTTCCACGGCGTGACCTGGGCGACCGGCCCGCGCGGCTCCCGGCGTACGGAGGAGGTGTAGCCGCGCAGGTACTCCCCTGACGCCCGCCCCTCGAGGACGCGCGCGGCGCCGGCGAAGAAGCGGATCTGGTCGACGAGGACCGCGACCTCCTCCGACAGGGTGAGCCCGAGCGGCTTGCCGGTGTTCTCGACCTCGACCTCGGCCAGCTCCTGCGCCGAGCCCTCGACGAGGTCCGCGAACCGCAGCAGCAGGTGCTGCCGCTCGCCGGGCGTGGTCCAGCGCTGCTTCTCGAAAGCCCGGGCCGCCGCGGTGAACGCCGCGTCCACGTCCTCGTCGCCGGAGTTCGGCGAGGTCGCGTACACCTCGCCCGTGGCCGGGTTCACGACGTCGAGCACGTCGCCCGACGTGCTGGCCCGCTCCTCGCCGTCGATGACGTTGACGAACGTCTTCTTCTCGCCCTGCTGCTCCACTGCCCGACCTTCCCCTCGCCGCTCCGCGGACGCCCACGGTGCCACGGTGCCCTGAGGTCCGGCCAACGAGGTCGTCGGGTGCGGACGCACGAAGACCGCCGCGAGGATCTCGCGGCGGCCTTCGTGAACGACAGGGGTGGAGGTGGCGGGAATCGAACCCGCGTCCTTGGACAGCGAACCAGGTCTTCTCCGGGCGCAGCTGGCTCGTCGTCTTCTCGGCTCCTGCACTCGCGCCAGCACGTCGCAGACAAGCCCAGTCTCAGAAAAGTCCCGGACGCACCCTGAGACACGGTGCGGCCAGCAAGTCCCCTAGATGAGGCCAGATTCCGGGGCGGGAACGCCCCCGGGCTGACCCTTCGATCACTGTTTAGACAGCGAGAGCGAAGTCAGTGCGCTTAGAGTTGGCACTTGTTGGTTTCCAAGGAACATTAACGAGTTGACCTTGGATTCTCGGCCCGCTTCTCCTGGGACTACCGACCCAAGTCGAAACCGATCACCCCCTGTTGAGTTGTCCACCTCAGGCGACCGCGAACGGTTGCTGGGGCGAGGGCCCATGCTACCCGCGCAGCGGCGGACCCGCCATGGAGAACGCGCGCCGGCCGGGATTGTTCCCGGCCGGCCCGCGTCCCACGGTCCTCCGTCAGCCCTTCTCGGAGAGCACCTGCAGCCGTAGCGCCCGGGTCACCGGGTTGCGCCAGTCCTCGCCCTGCAGGGCCTTCGCCCCGCCGACGACCGTCAGCGCGAACCAGCCCAGCACCATCAGGCCGAAGACCGCGCCGAGCCCGTCGCCGGGGAGGACGAACGACGAGATCCCGGTGGCGACGAACAGGAAGAACGACAGCAGCTGGAAGTTGAACGCCTTGGCCGCCTCGCGCCGCGCGTACGAGCCCGGGCTGGAGACCCCGAAGACGAGCAACGGGCCGAGCACCCAGAGCACGAAGACCGACAGGTGCGCGAAACCCGCCGCGCCCCGCCCCGCCTGCTGGCGGAGCTCCGGGCGCACGAGCGGCTGGTAGGCGGGGTGCAGGCCGACGGCCTGCGCGGCGAGGGGGACGGCGACCAGCCCGTAGAACGCCTCGTTCAGCTCGCGTCGGTCGGTCGCGTCCAGCACGCGCCCGAGGCGGCCGTCGAGCTCGCTCTCCCCGATCCGGTCCTCGGCGTACGCCTGCTGGAGCCAGGCGACGGCCCGCTCGCGCTGCTCGTGGGTCACGGGCGTCTGCAGGCTGGGGTGCGGGTACTGGAAGGGGGTCGGCTGGGTCGCGCTCATGCCGTCCAGGATGGCTCGGGAGGGGTTCGCGTCGCCATCAGGCGGGACCCCGGTCCGACCCGGAGCGCCCCCGTTAGGTTGGGGCCATGCCTGAGAAGCCTGAAGTCGACGCCCCCGAGGGCCCGCCGCCCACCGAGCTCGAGATCACCGACCTCACCGTCGGCGACGGCGCCGAGGCCGGGCCCGGAGACTCCGTCCGCGTGCACTACGTGGGCGTGGCCTACAGCACCGGCGAGGAGTTCGACGCCTCGTACAACCGCGGCGCACCGCTCGACTTCCCCCTCGGCGCGGGCCGCGTCATCAAGGGCTGGGACGACGGCGTGGCCGGGATGAAGGTCGGCGGCCGTCGGCGGCTGGTCATCCCGCCGCAGCTCGCGTACGGGGACCGGGGCGCCGGCGGCGTGATCGGCCCGGGCGAGACGCTGATCTTCGTCGTCGACCTGGTCGACGTGCGCTGACCCTCCGCGACCTGTCCCCGGAACCCTCGGTCGACGGCCCCGGCCTCGTCGAGGTCCGCGGGGCCCGGGAGCACAACCTCCGCGACGTCGACGTCTCGTTCCCGCGGGACGCCGTCGTCGCCTTCACCGGGATCTCCGGCTCGGGCAAGTCCTCGCTGGCGTTCGGCACCGTCTTCGCCGAGTCGCAGCGGCGCTACCTCGAGTCCGTCGCCCCGTACGCGCGCCGCCTGATCCAGCAGGCGGGGGTGCCGCGCGTGGCGTCGGTGACCGGCCTCCCACCGGCCGTCGCCCTCCAGCAGCAGCGTTCCGGCAGCTCCTCGCGCTCGTCCGTCGGCACCCTGACCACGCTGTCGAACTCGCTGCGAATGCTCTTCTCGCGCGCAGGCACCTACCCCGACGGCGCCGAGCGGCTCGACTCGGACGCGTTCTCGGCCAACACCCCGGCCGGCGCCTGCCCGCACTGCCACGGGGTCGGGCTGACCTTCGCCGTCACCGAGGCCTCGATGGTGCCCGACCCCTCGCTCAGCATCCGGGAGGGCGCGGTGGCGGCCTGGCCGGGAGCCTGGCTGGGCAAGAACTTCCGCGACATCCTCCGCACCCTCGGGTACGACGTCGACCGGCCGTGGCGCGACCTCCCCGCGGACGAGCGAGCGTGGATCCTCTTCACCGACGAGCAGCCGGTCGTCACCGTCAACTTCGAGCGCGAGGCGGGCCGGATCCAGCGGCCGTACCAGGGGCGCTGGACCAGCGTCGAGGCGTACGTGCTCCACACCTTCGCCACGACGCGCTCAGCCCCCATCCGGCGCCGGCTCCGCGGCTACCTGGACGCGACGCCCTGCCCGGTCTGCGACGGCCACCGGCTGCGGCCCGAGGCGCTGGCCGTGAGGTTCGCCGGGCACGACATCGCCACCCTCGCGGCCCTGCCGCTCGAGCGGCTCGTCGGGGTGCTGCGCGAGGCGGCGGAGGCGTCCGACCCCGACAGCGCCGCGGCGACCCTGCTCGGCGACCTGCTGGGCCGCAGCACGCTGGTCGTCGACCTCGGCCTGGGTTACCTCGCGCTCGACCGCGCGCTGCCGACCCTCTCGGCCGGCGAGCTGCAGCGGCTGCGTCTGGCGACCCAGCTGCGTTCGGGCCTGTTCGGTGTCGTCTACGTGCTCGACGAGCCCTCGGCCGGGCTGCACCCCGCCGACACCGAGGCGCTCCGCTCGGTGCTGCTCGGTCTGCGCGACGCCGGGAACACCGTCCTGCTCGTGGAGCACGACCTGGACCTGGTGCGTTCCGCGGACTGGCTGGTCGACGTCGGTCCCGGCGCCGGGAGCGGCGGGGGCGAGATCCTGCACAGCGGTCCGGTGGCCGGCCTGCAGGACGTGGAGGCGTCGGTCACCCGCCCCTACCTGGCCCCGGAGCACCGACCCGCCGTACGGGCGGTCCCGCGCGAGCCCGCGGGCTGGCTGCGGCTGGAGCAGGTGTCGGCCCACAACCTGCAGGGGCTCGACGTCGCCCTACCCCTCGGCACCCTGACCGTCGTCACCGGCGTCTCGGGTGCGGGCAAGTCGACGCTCGTCGGGGTGCTGGCCGACGCCGTACGGAGCCACCTCGGTCTGCCCGACGAACCCGAGGAGGAGCCGGACGAGGAGCCCGACGACGCAGGAGACGGTGCGGCCCCTGCTGAGGTCGACGACGGCGTCGAAGACGTCGGACCCCTGCCGACCGTCGGCCGCGTGGCGGGGCTCGAGGCCGTCCGCCGCCTCGTCCTCGTGGACCAGCGACCCATCGGGCGGACGCCACGCTCCAACCTGGCCACGTACACCGGCCTCTTCGACGCGGTGCGCACCGCGTACGCCCGGACGCCCGAGGCGAAGGCCCGCCGCTGGGGCGCCAGCCGGTTCTCCTTCAACGTCGCCGCCGGGCGCTGCCCGACGTGCAGGGGCGAGGGGTTCCTGGCCGTCCGGATGCTCTTCCTGCCCGGCTCGTACTCCGTCTGCCCCACCTGCCACGGGTCGCGCTACGCGGCGGAGACCCTCGGGGTGCGCCGCCGCGGGCTGAGCGTCGCCGACGTGCTCGACCTGGACGTCGACACCGCCGTGGACGCCCTCGACGACATCCCGGCGGCGGTGCGCGGGCTGCAGGCGCTGCGCGACGTCGGCCTCGGCTACCTGCGCCTCGGCCAGCCGGCGACCGAGCTGTCCGGCGGCGAGGCGCAGCGGATCAAGCTGGCCACCGAGCTGCAGCGCTCCCGGCTGGCCGGGACGCTCTACGTCCTCGACGAGCCGACGACCGGCCTGCACCCTGCGGACGTCGAGCGGCTGCTCCGCCTGCTGCAGAGCCTCGTGGACGCCGGCAGCACGGTCGTCGTCGTGGAGCACGACGCCGACGTCGTCCTGGCGGCCGACTGGCTGGTCGACCTCGGCCCGGGCGGCGGTGCTGCCGGCGGACGCCTGGTCGACGCAGGCCCGCCGGCCGAGGTGGTCGAACGCGGCCTAGGAGCGACCGCGCTCCACCTCGCCCGCCGGCTCAGCTGAACCGGACCATCACCAGCTGCTGCTGCCGCCCCCGCCGCCACCACCGCCGGAGAAGCCGCCGCCACCGAAGGAGCTGCCGCCACCGAAGCCGGTACCGCTGCTGCCCGTGCTGGTCGGGATGGGCGTCGCCGCGGTGCTGAGGGCACCGGTCAGGAAACCGGTGTTGAACGCCGCCAGGTTGAGGTTGCCGTAGTACCAGGAGGGGCTGGCCGCGGGCAGGCGCCCCATCGCCACGAGGTCGCCGCAGACCTTGGCCCAGCGCTCCGCGAGGCCGAAGACGATGGCCCAGGGCAGGTAGCGCGAGAAGACGTCCTCGCCCTCCTCGAAGCGCAGCTGGTCGGCCTCGGCGGTGGCGATGTAGGTCCTGAAGCCCTCGACCTGGTCCGTCCAGGCCCGTCCCTCCGGAGTTCGCTGGCCGCGCTTCATCTTGTGGCGCACGACGGCCACGGTGACGATGACCGGCAGCAGGGCGGCCGCGAGGAGCAGGGCCCAGAGGCCGGCGTGGAGCACGCCGAAGATCGCCAGGGCCACCAGGCCGAAGCCCAGGCCCTTGCTGGCGCGGCCCGTCGGCACCTTGGTGAACCACCCTCGGACCGAGGCCTGCCGGCGTACGGCCTCGTCCATGTCCTCGTGCGCTTGCAGCATGCTGCCCCGCGAGCCCAGGTCGACGGTGCTGCCCGGGGGCTGCCCGCGGAAGATGCCGTTGAGCAGGGCCATCTCGTGCGGCGCGGTGGCCACGTCGGGGTCGCGCAGGGTGACGCGGACGTCGTCCTTGGCCTCGCTGACGATGGTCAGGCCGCCGCGGACGGCGAGGTCCACCAGCGTCGCCGCCGTCTCCTTGGTGTCGAGCTCGCCGTCGACCAGCAGCCCGGCCTCGGCGACGGGGATCTTGGGCGGGACGAACGCCACGGGGATCTGGATGTCCGCGTCGTTCGCGACGGTGGCCACCTGCTGGCCACCGGCCGGGAACGTCCCCGGGGGCAGACCGGCGAAGCGCTGGTCGCGTCCGCGCTTGCGGTAGTAGGCCACGCCGAGCAGCGGCGAGGCCAGCACCGCGCCTCCGACGGCCACGCCGGCGCCGACGACCGCCGCCTGCTCAGCGGGGCTGCGAGCATCCGCGCGCGGCTGGAGGTCCGGAGCGGCGTTCGAGACGGCACCCGGCTCGATCTTCACGCCGATCGACATGTTCTCGCGGGCAGGAAGGTCGTCCGTCCGGAAGACACCGGCGTCTCCGGAGACCTCGGGCGTCCGGGTGCAGACGTCCTTCGACCCGACCTCGCCCGCGAAGCAGGTCAACGCGTCCTGGTAAGGACCGTCCGGCACGGTGGCCGTGACCCGCACCGTCGAGAAGGCGGGGTTTCCCGTCCCCGTGACGTCCCAGGAGAGCTCGTCGTAGGGCGGATTCGCGTTCGGGGAGGCGCGCAAGGCGCCGGCGACGTCGTAGGAGATGACGTAGGTCGCGGCAGGGGCGTCGATCTTCTCGCTGCCGTTGCCGATGGTGAGCACCGTCTCGACCTCGCGGCCTTTGTCGCTCGACACGTCCTCCTGATCCACGTCCGTGCTGACGTCGTCCGGGCTGGTGACCTGCAGCTTGGTGATCGTGTAGATCGCGTCCTGGTCGTCGTCGTACGGCTCCCGGACGACGAGGTTGCGCTTGATGCCGTGGCGGCCGGACTCGCTGCCGAACTGCCACACCCAGGTCTCCTTGACGCTGAGCACACCGCTGGGGCGCACGGTGTAGTCCACGTCCAGGGAGCGGACCAGGTCCGCGGTGGCGGCTTGCGCCGGACGCGTACCGAGGAGCACGGAGGCCAGCACGACCCCGCAGGCGAGGAACAGGGCGAGCAGCAGACGCGACAGCCGACCCGGCAGCAGGTGCGTCCGGGTCATCGGTTCCTCCGGTTGCGGGCGGCCAGGGCCCGTTCGGCCTCGCGGCGCCCCTCGCGCTCGGCGAGGGCGTGGCGCTTGTCGTACTCGCGCTTGCCGGTGCCGAGGGCGAGCTCGACCTTCGCGTAGCCGTCGTTGAAGTAGAGCGACAGCGGGATGAGCGTCGCGGCCCCGCTGGTGCCGAGCTCGCGGGCGATCTTGTCGATCTCGCGACGGTTCAGCAGGAGCTTGCGGGTGCGGCGGGCCGTGTGGTTGGTCCAGGTGCCGTGGCTGTACTCGGGGATGTTCGCCCCGCGCAGCCACACCTCCCCGTCGTCCAGGGTGGCGTAGGCGTCGGTCAGGTTGGCGTGGCCGGCGCGCAGCGACTTGACCTCGGTCCCGCTGAGGACGAGGCCGGCCTCCCAGGTGTCGTGGATGGTGTAGTCGTGGCGCGCCTTGCGGTTCGACGCGACGACGCTGCGACCCTTCTCCTTCGGCATGCTGTCCATTCTCCCTGCTGCGGGGTCGCGCCGGGTCCCGCCTCCGCGGAGGGCGGGACCGGGCCGGTTCAGCCCAGCGTCGAGGTGTCGATGACGAAGCGGTAGCGGACGTCGCTGGCGACGACCCGGTCCCAGGCCTCGTTGATCTTGGAGGCTCCGATGACCTCGATCTCGGCGCCGAAGCCGTGCTCGGCGCAGAAGTCGAGCATCTCCTGGGTCTCGGGGATACCGCCGATGCTGGAGCCCGCGAGGCTGCGACGACCCGGGAGCAACGAGAAGGCCTTGACCGACATCGGGTGCTCGGGAGCGCCCACCTCGACCAGGGTGCCGTCGACGGCGAGCAGACCCATGTACGCATCGAGGTCGAGGTTCGCCGAGACCGTGTTGACGATCAGGTCGAAGGTGCCGCCCAGCTGCTCGAACGTGTCCGGGTCGCTGGTCGCGTGGTAGTGGTCGGCGCCGAGCCGCAGCCCGTCCTCCTGCTTCTTGAGCGACTGGCTGAGGACCGTGACCTCGGCCCCCATGGCGTGGGCGATCTTGACGCCCATGTGGCCGAGTCCGCCGAGGCCGATGATGGCGACCTTCGTGCCGGGACCCACCTTCCAGTGGTTCAGCGGGGAGTAGAGCGTGATGCCGGCGCAGAGCAGCGGCGCGGCCTCGTCGAGCTCGATGCCCTCGGGGATGCGCAGCGCGAAGTCCTGCTCGACGACGATGTGCGTCGAGTAGCCGCCGGCGGTCGGCTTGCCGTCGCGTCCGACGCCGCCGTACGTGCCGATGTTGCCGTTGAGGCAGTACTGCTCGAGCCCCTTCTGGCAGCTGTCGCACTCCCGGCAGGAGTCGACCATGCAGCCGACGCCCACGCGGTCCCCCACCTGGTGCCTGGTGACGTCGGAGCCGACCTCGGCCACGACACCGGCGATCTCGTGCCCCACGACGATCGGCCAGCCGGCGTCGCCCCACTCGCCGCGGGCGGTGTGGATGTCGGAGTGGCAGATCCCGGCGAACTTGATGTCGATGAGGATCTCGGTCGGGCCGACGTCGCGGCGCTCGATGGTGGTGGGCTCGAGCGGGGCGGTCGCGCTCGGGGCGGCGTAGGCGTTCACGGTCAGCACGAGGAACGACGCTACCCGGCGGTTGGTGGGCGTCGAGGCGCTCGGACTCCCGAGACGCCGGGGCAGGACCCGCTTCCCCTGCGGTCCTGCCCCGGCGCGTCGCACCGGGGGTGCTTGCTGGGCCGGACGTCCCGGCCGGTCCGAGGTGGGTGTCAGTACCAGGTCATCGGGTTCACCATGCCGCCGTTGAGCCACACCATGAGGTGCAGGTGGCAGCCGGTGGAGTAGCCGGTCGTCCCGACGTAGCCGATCACCTGGCCCTGCTTGACGTGCTGGCCGACCCCGACCACGTAACGGATCGCGTGGTTGTAGCCGGTGGTGACGTACTTCCCGTCGACCTTGCCGTGGTCGATCATGAGCCGGTTGCCGTAGCCCGCGTTGTAGTACTTCTCGGCGACCACCCCGTCGTAGGCGGCGTGCATCGCCGTCCCGCACCCGGCGCCGAAGTCGGTCCCGTCGTGGAGCTTCCAGACGTGCAGCACGGGGTGGAACCGCATCCCGTACGGCGACGTGATCGGGGCCGACACCGGGTAGACGAAGCCGTGGTGCGCGCCCGAGGACGACGTGCTCGCCGTGCTGCGCGCGGTGCTGGCGGAGCTGGCGGAGCTGGCGGAGCTGCCGGAGCTGCCGGAGCTGCTGGTCCTGGGCACCGCGACGCGCGCCGTGCTGGAGCGGGAGGCGCGCTCGGACGAGGAGCTCTTGGCCTTCGCCGCCGCAGCCGCCTTCGCCGCCTTCGCCGCGGCGGCCTGACGAGCGGCCTCCTTCGCGGCGGCCGCCTTGGCCGCCGCCTTCTCCTTGGCGACCCGGTCGGCGATGCGCCGCTCGACCGTGGAGCGCTCGGCCGTCAGCTTCGCGTACTGGGCCTGGTCCGACGCCACGTCCTTCGACGCGGCTGCCTCGGCGGCCTGCCGCTGCGCCAGCTGGCCGGCGACGGCCGAGGCGGCCGCACGCGCCTGCGCCTCGAGCCGGCGGGTCCGGCCGAGTGCGTCGGCCGCCTCGGCCCGGTCCTCGGCGACCTTCGCCTCGGCGTCGGCGAGCGTGGCCCGCTTGGCCTTGAGCTGGGCCTCGAGCGCGAGCAGCTCGTCGATCTTGGACTGGGTGGTGTCGAACATCGTCGTCGCCCACTGCATGCGGGTCGCCAGGTCGGCGGTGCTCGGCGCGGTCAGCACCGCGACCGGCATCAGGTTCGTCTGCTGCTGGTAGGCGCTGCGCACCATGACGCCGACCATCTGCTTCTTGGCGTCGAGCCGCTCCTGGCACTCGACGACGGCCGCCTTGGCCTTGGCGAGGTCGGCCTGGGCACGCTTGAGCTTGCTCGCCTGGCGTGCGTCCTCGGTCCGGGCCGCCGCGAGGGCGGACTCGGCCCGGGACTGCTCGGCCTGGGCGGACGCGAGCCGGCTCGCGGCCTCGTCGACCCGCACGCCGGCGTTGCTGAGCGCGGCGCTGGACTCGCTGAGATCGGACTTCGTCCGGCTGATCTGCTGCTTGAGGGCGTCGCGCTGGTCGGTGAGGTCGTCGGCCTGGGCCGTCGAGACCAGCAGGCTGCCGGCGAGGGTGACGACGAGCGCCCCCGTGGCGACGGCGGCCGGGAGGCGACGACGCAGCCCGGCGGTACGGGCACGGCGACCGGTGGGCAGGTCGTGGGCGTCCGGAGCGTCGGTGGGGACGCGGGGAAGGTCCGGCACAGCTCTCTCTCCTGGGGAGGTTCGCCGGGAGGCCCTGCTCCGACCGTTCGCGGCGGCCGCAGCAGTAACTCTCGACTAGAGACTGAGGTTCGGGGGTGAACCTCGGTGTGTCGGTCGGGGTGACCGGCGGGCCGGATGGTAGGCAGACCGTCGCGGGGGTCGACAACCCCTGAAACTCGAGTCACAGGAGACTCAGGCGTAACCAGGGGTCAAGGCTTGATCGAGACTTCAACGGGCGCATCGAGGCAGCACATCGGGCGCAAAGTCGTCAAGGGCCGGTGTGACGCAGAGGTCCGGAGCGGGCCGGCGACGGCTCAGGACCGGTCGGAGAGCGCGGACTCCCAGACGCAGACCGCCCTGCCGCGGGTGTGCGGCAGGGCGGTGCTTCTTGGGCGGTGCTTCTTGGGCGGTGCTTCTCGTCGGCGGGTGGCGCGCGGCGCGCCTCGAGGGTCAGACCCGGAGGTACTTGCGGGTGGTCACCAGGGTGGGGATGACCGCCAGGACGAGGCCGACGACCGCCACCCCGAGCATGGCCAGCCCGGTCTGGCTCCAGCCGATCCAGGGGATCGAGCGGATGGCGGGCTCGGCCTTCTGCATGACGACGAAGTAGACCCCGGCGGCGAGCGTGGCGCACGCGAACGCGGCGCCGACGAGGGCCGAGAACACGGCCTCGAAGAGGAACGGCAGGGTGATGTAGAGGTTGCTCGCGCCGACGAGCCGCATGATGCCGATCTCGCGACGTCGGGCGAAGGCGGCCAGCCGGATGGTGTTGCCGATCTGCAGCGCCGCCGCGATCAGCAGCAGCCCCGAGGCGACGATGGTCCCCCACTGGATGCCGTTGAGCGCCTTGAAGAAGGGGTCGAGGTACTGGCGGAGGTCCTGGACCTTCTGCACCCCCCGCAGCCCCTGGACCGAGGTGACGACGCCCTCGTACTCCTCCGGGTTCTTCAGCTTGACCCGGAAGGACTCCTGCATCTGGTCGACCGTCAGCGAGTCACGGATCGGGCTGCCGGCGTACGCGCGCTGGAACTCGTCGTACGCCTGCTGCTTGGTCTCGAAGAAGACGCCGTCGGCGGCCACCTCCGGGTTGGACAGCAGCGTGGACTGGATGACCTGCTTCTGCGCGTCGGTCGTGTCCTGACCTGCGTCGCAGTTGTCGCCCGAGACGTCGGCGGTGCACAGGAAGATCGAGATCTCGATCTTGTCGTACCAGCGGCCCTTCATGAGGTCCACCTGCTGGCTGGCCAGCAGGCCCGCGCCGAACAACGACAGCGAGACCCACATGGTCATGATGACCGCGAGGGTCATCGTCAGGTTCTGGCGGAGACCGGCGCCGGTCTCGGAGAAGATGTGGCGGAGACGCATCAACTGTCCTTCTGGGTGCTCACTGGTACCCGTAGACGCCGCGGCTCTGGTCGCGCACGACCTCGCCGTCGTCGAGCTCGATCACGCGCTTGCGCATCTGGTCCACGATGGTCGAGTCGTGCGTGGCCATCAGGACGGTCGTCTCGGACCGGTTGATCCGGTCGAGCAGCTTCATGATCCCGATGCTCGTCGCCGGGTCCAGGTTGCCGGTCGGCTCGTCGGCGATGAGGATCATCGGCCGGTTCACGAAGGCGCGGGCGATCGCGACGCGCTGCTGCTCGCCGCCGGAGAGCTCCTCCGGGAGCCGGCCGCCCTTGCCGTCCAGGCCGACCAGCTCGAGCACCTCGGGCACGACCCGCTTGATGGTCGACTGCGGCTTGCCGATGACCTGGAGGGCGAAGGCGACGTTCTCGGTGACGGTCTTGTTGGGCAGCAGCCGGAAGTCCTGGAAGACGGTGCCGATCTGGCGCCGCATCGCCGGGATCTTCCAGCTGTGCAGCTTGCCGAGGTCGCGGCCGGCGACGAAGACCTTGCCGCGGGTGGCGCGCTGCTCGCGCAGGATCAGCCGCAGGAAGGTGGACTTGCCCGACCCGGACGCACCGACCAGGAAGACGAACTCACCCTTGTCGATGTCGACGTTGACGCGGTCCAGCGCCGATCGGCGCTGGCCGTCGTAGGTCTTGGAGACGCTCTCGAAACGGATCACAGCAGGGTCCTGGCCGGCTAGGTTGCTCCGCTCCCGGCGCACGCCGGGCCGGACGGCCGCGTCCACTGTAGGTGAGGGCGGAGCACGGGCAGGGCACCTCGGGACCGGGCGCGCCGCCTCCTCAGGCCTCGACGTGCTCCTGCATGCGCCAGCGGATGCCCGAGTCGATGAAGCCGTCGATGTCGCCGTCGAACACCGCGTCGGGCGAGGAGGTCTCGAAGTCGGTGCGCAGGTCCTTGACCATCTGGTAGGGGTGCAGCACGTACGAGCGCATCTGCGAGCCCCAGCTGTTGCCGCCGTCGCCCTTGAGCAGCGTTCATCTCGGCCTCGCGGTCGTGACGGGCCTTCTCCAGCAGCCGGGACTGCAGCACGCGGAGCGCGGCGGCCTTGTTCTGCAGCTGGGACTTCTCGTTCTGGCAGGACACCACGATGCCCGTCGGCAGGTGGGTGAGCCGCACGGCGGAGTCGGTGGTGTTCACGCTCTGCCCACCGGGCCCGGAGGACCGGAACACGTCGACCCGCAGGTCGGCCTCGGGGATGTCGATGTGGTCGGTCGACTCGGTGACCGGCAGCACCTCGACCCCCGCGAACGAGGTCTGGCGGCGCCCCTGGTTGTCGAAGGGCGAGATCCGGACCAGGCGGTGGGTGCCCTGCTCGACCGACAGCGTCCCGTACGCGTACGGCGCCCGCACCTCGAAGGTCGTCGACTTGATCCCCGCCTCCTCGGCGTAGGAGGTGTCGAAGACCTCGACGCCGTAGCTTGTGCCGCTCGGCCCAGCGCAGGTACATCCGCTGCAGCATCTCGGCGAAGTCGGCCGCGTCGATCCCGCCGGCCTCGGAGCGGATGGTGACGAGGGCGTCGCGCTCGTCGTACTCCCCGGCGAGGAGCGTGCGGACCTCGAGGGCGTCGATCGTCTTGCGCAGCGCGGCCAGCTCGTTCTCGGCCTCGACCATGCTGGCGTCGTCGCCCTCCTCCTGCCCGAGCTCGACGAGCACCGCGAGGTCGTCGAGGCGCGAGCGCAGGCTGCTGAGCCGGTCGACGTCGGACTGCAGCCGCGAGAGCCGGGAGGTGACCTGCTGGGCGTGGTCGACGTCGTCCCACAGGTCGGGCGCGGAGACCTGCTGCTCGAGCTCGGCGATCTCGCGGCGCTTGCCGGCGGGGTCGAGCACCGCCTCGATGGAGGCGAGCGCCCGCTCGAGGTCGGGGATCTCCACGGAGAAGTCGGTACCAGCCACGACATGCGAGTCTAGGTCCCCCGCCGGGGTCGGGCTCCGGCCCGAGCCCGACCCCCGCGCCTGAGAGGACCCAGATGCCCGAGGTCGTCCTGGCCGTCGACGTCGGCGGCACCAAGATCGCCCTGGCCCTGGTCGACGACGAGGGCACGGTGCTGGCCGAGGAGCTGCGGCCGACCCGGCCCGAGCCCGACCCGCTGCGGGTGGTCGAGCCGCTGCTCGAGGGCGTCCGCCGCGCTCGCCCGCCGCCTGCCCGACGTCGACGCGCCGCTGCGCGTCGGCATCTCCTCGGCCGGCCCGCTCGACGTGCCGGCCGGCACCGTCTCGCCGGTCAACATCGGCGCGTGGCGCGACTTCCCGCTCGTCGAGCACGTCCGGCGGGCGGCCGCCGACGCCGACCGGGCGGACGAGCGGTCGTCGGCCTCGCCAACGACGGGCACTGCTTCGCGCTCGGCGAGCACTGGCTCGGGGCCGGGCGCGACGTCGCGTCGATGGTCGGGATGGTGCTGTCGACCGGCGTCGGCGCGGGCGCCGTGCTCGAGGACCGGCTGTTCGGCGGGCACGACCGGCAACGCGGTCCACCTCGGCCACATCAGCGTGAACGCCTGGGGCGAGCGCTGCGTCTGCGGCGGGCACGGCTGCGTGGAGATGTACGCGCGCGGCCCGGCCATGGTCGCGGCCGCGAGGCGGCGCGGCTGGGACGGGGGCGACGACGCCCGCGCCCTGACCGCCGACGCCCGTGCCGGTGACGCCGTCGCCCTCGCGGTGATCGACGAGGGCATGCGCGCGCTGGCCGCGGGGATCGCCGCCACCGCGACCCAGCTCGACGTGACGACCTTCGTGCTCGGGGGCGGCGTGTCCCGGGCCGGGCGCCGTGGTCTTCGACCCCCTCCGGCGCCACCTCGCCGACTTCGCCGTGCTGCCCTACGTCAGCGACCTCGAGGTCCGGCCGGCCGTCCTCGAGAACGCCGGCCTCCTCGGCGCCGCGGCCCTCGCCCTGCGCCTGGACGCCTGAACCGGTCGGACGGCCTCAGCGCAGCGCCCGGTCGCCCTCGTCGCCCGGCTCCTCGCCGGAGCTGTCCTCCTCGAGCGCGTCGTCGCTCGCCTCGGTGTCCTCGACGTCCGCCTCCGGCTCGCGCAGCTCCTCGACGCGGACGTAGCGCTCGACGACCGGGCCCGTACGACGCGGCCGGTCGCCGAGCCAGACCACGACGAACGCCGCGAACGACAGGGCGAGCGCCAGCACGGGCCCGAACACGAGCACCCAGACCAGCGCGAGGCCGACGACGTCGAGCGCGAGGGCGATCAGCGCCGAGCGCGCCGTCAGGCGGCTGCGCCGGGCCCGCCAGGTGACGTAGGCCAGCCACGGCACCATCGCGACCAGCGTGACGACGAGGGCGAAGGTCGACATCGCACCGGTGAAGGCACCAGCCACCAGCCTCAGCATCGCGACGAGCGCGAGGGCGCCGGTGAGGACGCCGAGCGCCAGCCTGGCGGGCAGGGTGGTCATGGCGGGTCAGCGTACGGGGCCGGTCCGAGCGGACTCCTGCGACGGAGGGTCAGGCGTAGCCGAGCGACTCCTGCAGGGCGCGGACCCGGGCGAGGTCGTCGGCGAACCCGTCGGGCGAGGTGAGGTCGTGCTCCTCGTCCTCGCTGCTGATCACGTACTCGACGGTCTCCATGACGGCCCGCTGCTGGTGCGCGCTGAGCTCGTCCCAGTGCGCGAGGACCTGGCTCAGGCCCGCGCGCGCGGCGAACGCGCGGTCGATGTCGAGCCCGTGGTTGGTCTGCAGCGCACCCATCAGCATCGACCGGTGGGCCGACAGGGTGTCGCGCAGCACGACGGCCTCGTCCGTGTTCACCCGTCCAGGCCAGGTCGTCCTCACCTGGAGGGCGCGCGTACGCCGGCGGGGATGCGCCACAATGGGCCGGCCCGTCGTGCACCGCCGCACGGCCCGACGGGGCGCGGGAGCATAGCTCAGCTGGTCAGAGCACCTGCCTTACAAGCAGGGGGTCGGGGGTTCGAGCCCCTCTGCTCCCACCCCGCCGATCGCACCGGTGAGCAAACCTGCGTCGGACACGCGTACGCTGCGTGTATGACGGTCAGGGTCAAGCCGATCTCGATCCGGCTTCCGGAGGACGTCGCGCAGTTCGTCGAGGACCGGGCGACCGGTCAGACCAGGACCGACGTGATCGTGGCGGCCCTGCAGGCCGAGATGAGGCGGGTCGAGGCCGAGCGCGAGCAGCGGATCCTGGCCCAGCTGCACGACGAGCCCTACCCCGACGTCCCGGCCCAGACCGCGACCGAGCTGGCCGAGGTGTGGCGGGACGTGGACTGGTGAAGGCGATCCACCTCGCGGAGGTCGGCGCGAAGTCGCGGCCGGTCCTGCTCCTCACCCGCTCCGGCGTCCTGCCCCTGCTGACGAACGTGACCGTGGCCCCGATCACCCGTACGGTGCGCGGCATCCCGACGGAGGTTCCGGTCGGGAGGCGCAACGGCCTCGACGCGGAGGGGGTCGTCAGCTGCGACAACCTGGTGACCATCGCGAAGTCCGGCCTGGGACGGCACGTCGGATTTCTGCTCGACGACCAGGAACCTGCTCTCGCGGCCGCGATCCGCCACGCCTTCGACCTCGTCTGACCGAGCACGGAGCAGGACTCAGGCACGACGCTCGGCGAGCAGCACCGGGATGAGCCGGTCGGTCTTGGTCTGGTACTCCGCGTACGGCGGGTAGGCCGCGACCGCGCGGTCCCACCACTCCTGGCGCTCCGGACCGCTGAGCTCGCGCGCGTGCGCGTCCCAGCGCTCGGGACCGTCCTGCACCATCAGCGCGTCGGGGTCGGCGGTGAGGTTGTGGTACCAGACAGGGTGCTCGGGCGCCCCGCCCTTCGAGGCGACCAGCGCGTACGCGCCGTCGTGCTCGACCTTCATCAGCGCCATCTTGCGGAGCTTGCCGGACCGTCGGCCGCGGGTCGTGAAGATCACCACGGGCATCCCGGTGTCGCCGAGGGTGTTCGCCTCGCGGCCGCCGGTGGCCTCGTACGTCGCCACCTGGTCGCGGACCCACTGCTCGGGGCTCGGTTCGTACTCACCTTCGAGGGGCATGGATCGAGCGTAGGCATCCGACGGCGGACCCAGGGCACGAGGGTCGGCCCGCTCGTCGAGAGCGAGCTAGGCCGACGCCACGCGGAGGTGCTCGACGACGTCGCGCGGCTCGCCGATGCCGTTCAGCACGCGCCAGGTCACCGTCTGCGACCGGTCGATCAGGAACGTCCCACGCAGCGCGCAGCCGGCCTCGTCGTCGAACACGCCGTACGACCGCGCGATCGCGCCGTGCGGCCAGTGGTCGGTCAGCAGGTCGAAGGGCAGGTCCTCCGCGTCGGCGAAGGCGCGCAGCGTGAACATCGCGTCGCAGGAGACCGCCAGCACGCGGACGCCGGCGGCGGCCAGGTCGGCGTGACCGTCGCGCAGGGCGGCGAGCTCACCGGTGCAGATGCCCGAGAACGCCCAGGGGTAGAAGACGAGGAGCACTCCCCCGTCGCCGCGCGCCAGGAGCTCGGACAGCACCACGGTCTCGCCGTGCTGGTTGCGCGCGCTGACGTCGGGCGCCGAGTCCCCGACGGCTGTCACCGAGTGGTCGTCGACGAGCTCACCGGCGCGAGCCGCGCGGGCGGACGAGCTTGGTCGCGGCCCAGTCGTCGGAGACCTCCGCGCGCACGGTCTGCGCCAGGCCCGCGGTGATGGCGGACTCGGAGAGGTCGCTCGCGTCGACGTACCCGTCGCGCCCGACCTTGGGGGTCATCAGCCAGATGTAGCCGGTGTCGGTGAGGTCGGTCAGCGAGTCGACCAGGCCGTCGACCAGGTCGCCGTCCTCCGCGCGCCACCACAGCAGCACGACGTCGACCGCCTCGATCGCCTCCTCGACGAGCTCGCCGTCCACCGCGTCCTCGACCGCGACCCGCAGGGCCTCGTCGACGTCGTCGTCCCAGCCCAGCTCCTGGACGGCCTGGCCAGGGGTGAGTCCCAGCTTGCCGGCCACCTGGCTGTCGCCAGAGGCCCCTGCCGCCGCGCTCACACACTCTCCTCTCGTCCGGCCCCCGCTCCGTGCTCGGACGGGTCGACCGCTCCGACCGGCACGGCCACGGGCCGGTCTCGTGGCGTCAGCCTCCCACAGCCGGGCCCGACCAGGAAGGGGCAACGCGCGGTTCCGTCCCTGGTCAGCACGGCACCGGTGCGTCTCGTCGGTGCCCGGTGACAGGATGGGGGCCACGTAGCGCAGAGGAGCGGGCGGCACACCCCAGCCGTCGGCCCGAGGTGAGGAGCAACGATGGCGAGCCAGAGCGGGCAGACCGGCACGAAGAGCCCCGGTTTCGGAGGCGGGCCGCGCCCGACCCTGACGGCCGAGGGCCTGGTCCACCAGGTGCCCGACATCGACCCCGAGGAGACGCAGGACTGGCTGGAGTCGCTCGACGACCTCCTCGACGAGAAGGGCAAGCAGCGCGCCCGGTTCGTGATGCTCCAGCTGCTCGCCCGGGCCCGCGAGAAGCAGGTCGGCCTGCCGGCCCTGCGCAGCAGCGACTACGTCAACACCATCCCGCCGGAGGCGGAACCGTGGTTCCCCGGCGACGAGCACGTCGAGCGGCGGCTGCGGGCGTACATCCGCTGGAACGCCGCGATCATGGTCAGCAAGGCCAACCGCAAGGGCCTCGAGGTCGGCGGCCACATCGCGACCTACCAGAGCGCGGCCAGCCTCTACGAGGTCGGGTTCAACCACTTCTTCCGCGGCAAGGACGCCCCCGGCGGCGGCGACCACGTCTTCATCCAGGGCCACGCCTCCCCCGGCATCTACGCGCGCGCCTACCTCGAGGGGCGGCTGACCAGCGACCAGCTCGACGGCTTCCGCCAAGAGGTCTCGCGCGGGCCGAACCGTGGGCTCTCGTCCTACCCGCACCCGCGGCTGATGCCGGAGTTCTGGGAGTTCCCCACGGTCTCGATGGGGCTCACGGGGATCAACTCGATCTACCAGGCGCGGTTCAACCGCTACCTGGCCAACCGCGACGTCAAGGACACCTCCGACCAGCACGTGTGGGCGTTCATGGGCGACGGCGAGATGGGCGAGCCCGAGTCGCTCGGTGCCATCCGCGTCGCGGCGCGCGAGGGCCTGGACAACCTCACGTACGTGATCAACTGCAACCTGCAGCAGCTCGACGGCCCGGTCACCGGCAACGGCAAGGTCGTGCAGGAGCTCGAGTCGTTCTTCCTCGGCGCGGGCTGGCACGTGATCAAGGTCCTGTGGGGCCGCGACTGGGACCCGCTGCTGGCGGCGGACAGCTCCGGCGCGCTGGTCAACCGGATGAACACCACGCCGGACGGGCAGTTCCAGACCTACCTGGTCGAGGACGGCGCCTACATCCGGCAGAACTTCTTCGGCGGCGACCCGCGCCTGGCCAAGATGGTCGCGAGCTACTCCGACGAGCAGCTCAAGGTGCTCTCGCGCGGCGGGCACGACTACCGCAAGGTGTACGCGGCGTTCAAGGCGGCGACCGAGCACGTGGGGCAGCCGACCGTGATCCTCGCGCAGACCGTCAAGGGCTGGACGATCGACGCCCTCGAGGGCAAGAACGCCACCCACCAGATGAAGAAGCTGACGAGCAAGGACCTCAAGGCCTTCCGCGACCGGCTCTACCTCGACATCCCCGACAGCCAGCTCGAGGACCCGTACAACCCGCCGTACTTCCACCCCGGCAACGACTCCGACGAGATCGCCTACCTGCAGGAGCGGCGCCGCGTCCTCGGCGGCTACGTCCCGGAGCGTCGGGTCAAGCCGACGATCGTCAAGCTCCCCGGCGACGAGATGTACGCGCCGCTGATGGAGCCGGCGGGCGGGGCCAAGGTGGCGACGACGCAGGCCTTCGTCCGGCTGCTGCGCGACCTGATGAGGGACAAGGAGATCGGCCAGCGGCTGGTGCCGATCGCGCCGGACGAGTTCCGGACCTTCGGCATGGACTCGATGTTCCCGACGGCCAAGATCTACAACCCGCACGGGCAGACCTACGAGTCGGTCGACCGCAAGCTGCTGCTCTCCTACAAGGAGGCGAAGAACGGCCAGCTGCTGCACGAGGGCATCTCGGAGGCCGGCGCGATGGGCTCGACCATCGCCGCGGGCGCCGCCTACTCGATGCACGGCGAGCCGATGATCCCCGTCTACATCTTCTACTCGATGTTCGGCTTCCAGCGGACCGGCGACTCGATCTGGGCCATGGCCGACCAGATGGCGCGCGGCTTCCTCATCGGCGCCACGGCCGGACGGACCACGCTGACCGGCGAGGGCCTGCAGCACGCGGACGGGCACTCGCCGCTGCTGGCGAGCACCAACCCGGCGGTCGTGCACTACGACCCCGCCTTCGCCTTCGAGATCGGCCACATCGTCAAGGACGGCCTGCGCCGGATGTACGGCCACGAGGACCCCGACCACCCGGACGGCGAGAACCTCATCTACTACATGACCGTCTACAACGAGCCGGTCGAGCAGCCGGGGGCGCCCGAGGGCCTCGACGTCGAGGCGCTGCTGCGCGGGCTCTACCACTTCCGGACCTCGCCGCTCGAGGGCGACGACAAGCCGCGGGCGCAGCTGCTGGCCTCCGGCGTGGCGATGAGCGCGGCGCTCAAGGCGCAGCGGATGCTCGCCGACGAGTGGGGCGTCGCCGCCGACGTGTGGTCGGTGACGTCGTGGAACGAGCTGCGGCGCGACGCCGTCGAGACGGCCACGTGGAACCTCAACCACCCGGGCGAGGACAAGCGCTACCCGCACGTGACCCAGGTGCTGCACGGCGCGGAGGGCCCGGTCGTCGCGGTCAGCGACTACATGCGGGCGGTGCAGGACCAGATCGCGCCGTACGTGTACCAGCCCTGGACCTCGCTGGGCACGGACGGGTTCGGGTTCGCGGACACCCGTGCGGCCGCGCGGCGCTTCTTCGAGGTCGACGCCGAGTCGATCGTCGTCGCCGCGCTGGAGAGCCTGGGCCGCGAGGGCCGCTACGACAAGGGCGCGGCCAAGCGGGCGTACGACCAGTACCGCGTCGGCGACCCGACGGCCGTGGCCGACGTGGCCCAGGAGGGCGCGGGCGCGTGATCTCTGCCTCCGCTTCGCTCCGGCGCAGCTGACGCTCGGACCCGGCGACGTCGTCGTCGAGAGCGGCCCCGAGGGGCCAGCTGCTGCGCTCGGGCTGGCTGAGCATCAGCCCGCCCTGGACGGCGGCGAGTATCGCGGCCGCCATCCGGTCGGCGTCGACCGAGGCGTCGACGCGGCTCGCGTCGCGCACCCCGTCCGGCGGTCGACGTGGCGTACGCGGTCCGCTTCGCCGTGTCGGACGAGGGCCGCTTCGTCCAGGGCAGCTCGACCCACGTCGACGGCGGGATGACCGGCGCCCGGGGCGGTCGGGCAGGCAGCGTCCTCGAGCGCGCTGCTCGAGCTCGTCCCGGCCCCCGCCCCCGCTATCGAGCAGGCCCGCGCCCTCGGCCACTGGCTGGTCGGCCAGGTCGGGTCGGTCGCCTAGCCCAGGGTCAGCCCGCGGCGCGGCGGGCGACGACGGCGTACAACGGGTCGCCGCGGTGGGTCCGCGGGTCCGGCGTCCGGAGGGAGACCTCCGGCTCGTCGAACCCGCCGGCCAGGCGCACGTACGTCGCCGCGATCGTGCAGCGGCCGGGTTCGTCGGCGTAGAGCCAGCCGGCGACGGCCTTGGTCGGGAAGAGCCGGTTCGAGAAGGTCAGCACCAGGGGTGCGCCCGGCCGCAGCACGCGAGCGGCCTCGCGCAGCACCTCGACCGGACGGACGAGGTAGTCGACCGAGACGCAGCACAGGACAGCGTCGAACGACGCGTCGTCGAACGGCAGCACGGGATCGGCGTTGAGGTCGGCGACGACGCGTCCGGTCGCCATGGGGTTCGCGTCGAGCTCCGCAGCGTTCATGCCGAGCACGACGAGCCCGGCCGGCGCCGTGCGCAGGTGCGAGACCCACGACGACATGAGGTCGAGCACGCGGCGCGGCTCGTCGGCGGACCCGTCGACCCCGAGCTCGGCGTACAGGTCGCCCACGGCGGCGATCGCGCCGTCGTCGATGTGGGTGACGAGACGCGGCGGTCCGTAGAACGTCCGGTCCGACCGCTCGTCCTCGCGGGCGAAGAAGCCGGGCGGGAAGGCGTCCTCGGTCATCGGGCCGCTCTCAGACCGTGGCGGCGGCGTCGACGAGCGCCCGGCGGGCCTCGGCCACCGCCTGGGCGTTGCCGGCGACGAGCCAGCGCTGCGACTCGACGACGACCTCTTCGGCGACCCCGCCCGCCCCGAGCACCAGCGCGGCGCCCGGGTACCAGTCCCAGGGGTGCAGGTTGGCCTGCAGGAAGATCCCGATCCGTCCGGTCGCGACACCGGCCAGGTCGACCGAGGCCGACCCGAACATCCGGGTGGTCGCGGCGGTCGAGGTCACCGCGTTCCACGAGGCGGCCTTGACGCGGTCGCGCAGGTGCGAGGCGTTCGAGTAGGTCGCGACCGACACCTCGGCCAGCGGCCGGTCCTCGAGGCGGGCGAGCTCGCGCCCGTTCAGCGTCGTCGGGCGCTCGCGGCCGCCGACCCAGTGCTCGTCGCGCGCCGGGTAGTAGACCGCGCCCAGCAGCGGGCCCTCGCCGTCGACGAGGCCGACGGCCGAGCACCAGTACGGGATGCCGGACAGGAAGTTGTACGTGCCGTCGACCGGGTCGACGAACCAGGTCCGCCCGCTCGAGGCCTCGGCCTCGGTGCTGCGCGCGCCCTCCTCGCCGACGAGCCCGTCATGGGGACGTTCGGCGTGCAGGCGTCCGGCGATCAGCGCCTCGGCGGCGTGGTCCGCGGCCGAGACGACGTCGGAGACCGAGGTCTTGAAGTGGGTGTCGAGCCCGGCGTCGAGCATCCGGGAGGCCAGGCCGCCGGCCTCTCGTACGAGATCGGCTGCCAGCGCGTCGTCATCCACGCGCCCGACCCTATGCGCTCGACCTTTCGCGGTCCGGCCGCGCGACGGACGACGGGATGTCGACACTCGACGCCGCTGGTTCGGTGACTTGACGCTCAGCGCCGGACCTCACCACCGATCGAATGTCGAGATACCGTCAGCCGCCCTCAGCCCTTGTCGGCCCAGGCGAGCAGCTTCGCCACCGGCCAGGTGTTGACGACCCGGTCCGGGTCGAGCCCGAGGGCCTCGGCGCGCTCGCAGCCGTACGCCAGGAACTCCAGCTGCCCGGGCGCGTGGGCGTCGGTGTCGATGCTGAACAGGCAGCCGGCGTCGATCGCCTGCTGCAGCAGGCGGGTCGGCGGGTCGCGACGTTCGGGGCGGGAGTTGATCTCCACCGCCACGTCGAAGGTCCGGCACGCCTCGAAGACGACCTCGGCGTCGAAGACCGACTCCGGCCGCGTCCCCCGCGAACCCTCGATGAGGCGTCCCGTGCAGTGCCCGAGGACGTTCGTACGGCGGTTCGCGATCGCGCCGACCATCCGGTGCGTCATCGTCTCGGAGTCGGAGCGGAGCTTGGAGTGCACGCTGGCGACGACGACGTCCAGCCGGGCCAGCAGCGCGTCGGTCTGGTCGAGGCCGCCGTCCTCGAGGATGTCGACCTCGATGCCCTGCAGCACCCGGAACGGCGCCAGCTCGGCACCGAGGCGCGCGGTCAGCTCGATCTGCTGCTCCAGCCGCTCCGCGGTCAGCCCGCGGGCGACCGTCAGCCGCGGGGAGTGGTCGGTGACGACGGCGTACTCGTGGCCCAGGGCCTTGGCGGTCGCCATCATCTCCTCGACCGGGCTGCCGCCGTCCGACCAGGTCGAGTGGGTGTGCAGGTCGCCGCGCAGCCGGGACCGCATCGCTGCGCCGCCCTCGACGAGGGGTTCGCGCTCGTCGCGGAGCCGCTGGAGCTGGTCGGGCACGCGCCCGGCGAGCGCCTGGGTGATCACGGCCGCGGTCTTGGGACCGACGCCGGTGGCCTTGCCCCACGAACCCTCCGCCTGCCGCTGCTCGCGCTCCTCGGTCGACATCGCCTCGAGCGCGTCGGCCGCGCCGCGGTAGGCCCGGACGCGGTAGGTGTCGGCCCGGGACCGCTCGAGCAGGAAGCCGATCTCGCGCAGCGCCGCCACCGGGTCGACCGCCGCGGTGTCCTCGCCCATGTCTCCTCGTCCCGCTCGTCCCGGCGCGGCTCCCGCGAGCCGCGCCCCTACGCTCGACCCTATGGCGGCGAGCACCCGGGGGATCGCGAAGTCCCTGCTCCCCGCACCCAAGGCGCGCGCCGCGATGGCCAAGCGCCTCGCGGGGGCGACCGCCGCCATGACGACGGCCACCGTCGCCGAGATGGAGGAGCGGCACCCCTGGTTCCGGGCGCTGGACGCGGACTACCGGTCGTGGGTCGGCGTCGTGGCCCGAGCGGGCATCGACGGCTTCGTGACGTGGTTCGCCGACCCCGACCCCGAGGCGCCCACGACCACCGACATCTTCGGCGCCGCTCCGCGCGCCCTGACGCGCAAGATCACGCTGTCGCAGACCGTCGAGCTCGTCCGCACCACCATCGACGTGGTCGAGGCCCAGATCGACGAGGTGGCACCCCGCGGCGACCGGCCCGTCCTGCACGCGGCGATCGTCGGCTACAGCCGCGAGGTCGCCTTCGCCGCCGCCGAGATCTACGCCCGGGCCGCCGAGCTGCGCGGGGCGTGGGACGCCCGCCTCGAGGCGCTCGTCGTCGACGCCGTGCTGCGCGGCGAGACCGACGAGACGGTGCTGTCACGCGCCTCGACGCTGGGCTGGCACTCCAGCGGCGGCGTGGTCGTGGTCGTCGGGCCCGCCCCGGAGACCGACGCCGGACCGGCCGTGGAGTCCGTACGCCGCACGGCTGCGGCCGCCGGGCTGGACATGCTCGGCGCGGTCCAGGGCGACCGGCTGGTCGTCGTGCTCGGCGGCGCCGCGCTGACGGACGCCGCGTTCGCGAAGCAGGTCACGTCCAGGTTCGTGGACTGCTTCGGCGACGGCCCCGTCGTGATCGGCCCGCCGGTCGAGCACCTCATGGACGCGTCCGCCTCCACCCGGGAGGCGTTCTCGGGCTTCCGCGCCGCCGCCGCCTGGCCGGAGGCGCCCCGGCCCGTCGAGGCCGCCGACCTCCTCCCCGAGCGCGCCCTGTCCGGCGACGGCCATGCCCGCCGCGCCCTGGCCCGCGACCTGTACGACCCGCTCGTCGCCGCCGGCGGCGGGCTGCTGGACACGCTGGTCACGTTCCTCGACCAGGGGCTCCAGGTCGAGGCGGCCGCCCGGGCGCTGTTCGTGCACGCGAACACCGTCCGCTACCGCCTGCGCCGCATCCACGAGGTCACCGGCTACTCCCCCACCGACCCCCGCGACGGCTACGCCCTCCGCCTGGCCCTCACCCTGGGCCGCCTCCGGCGGTAGCGGGGCGGCCAGGCCGTGTACGGCGTCTGCTCGAACCGAGACGAAGCCGCGGCCAGGCCAGGGCCACCACAGCCAGCCGCTGCGCCGGTGCCTGGACGACCGGACGAGCACGCCCGCAAGAGCCGCGGCAGACCGCCGCACGGCTGCGTGCGAGGGAGGGAGGAAGGCACCGGACCCGAGCAGCGGCTGCGTCCGAGCGGAGCGAGGACAAAAACCGCGAGACGCACACCACACCTTTGTCAGAACCGAACAATCGGACGTCCGAAGATTCGTGGTGTCCCTGCGCGACTTCCGGGGTCAGGTCACGAAAGAGTAAAGGCGTGCTGGCCATCGTCGCGCCCGGTCAGGGAGCCCAGACCCCGGGCTTCCTCGGCCCCTGGGTCAAAGAGTCCTCGTTCTCCGACCGCCTCGCCTGGCTGAGCGCGGTCAGCGGCCTCGACCTGGAGCACTACGGCGTGCACGCCGACGCCGAGACGATCCGCGACACCGCCGTGGCGCAGCCGCTGCTGGTGGCCGCCGGTCTGCTGGCCGCCCTCGAGCTCTTCCCGCACCCCGCGGACGCCTACCCGCTGATCGGCGTCGCCGCCGGGCACTCGGTCGGCGAGATCACCGCCGCCGCGGGCGTGGGCGTCTTCTCCGCCGAGTCGGCGATGGTCTTCGTCCGCGAGCGCGGCCGGGCCATGGCCGCCGCGAGCGCCGCCCGACCGACCTCGATGACGGCCGTCGTGGGCGGTCAGCCCGAGGACGTCCTCGCCGCGCTCGAGGCCCAGGGCCTCACCGCCGCGAACCACAACGGCAGCGGCCAGGTCGTCGCCGCGGGCACCGTCGAGCAGCTCGCCGCCCTCGCCGAGCACCCGCCGGCCCGGGCCCGGCTCGTCCCGCTGAGCGTGGCCGGCGCGTTCCACACCGTCCACATGGAGCCGGCCGTCGAGCGTCTCGGCCGGCTGTCCCGCGCGATCTCGACGCACGACCCGCGGACCCGCCTCTTGTCGGACCTCGACGGACAGGTCGTCCACGACGGCCGCGACGTCCTGCGTCGTCTGGTGGGCCAGGTCGCCTCCCCGGTGCGCTGGGACCTGTGCATGGCGGCCATGGCCGACCTCGGCGTCACGGGCCTGCTCGAGCTGCCGCCGGCCGGCACCCTGACCGGCATCGCCAAGCGCAACCTCAAGGGCGTCGAGCTCTTCGCGCTGAACACCCCGGACCAGACCGGCGAGGCGATGGACTTCATCGCCAAGCACGGCGGCCAGCCGGCCTCCTCGACCCCGATCACCGCGAACCCCACCTGGCGCCTCGTGGTGTCCCCGGGCAAGGGCCAGTTCGCCCGGACCGAGGACGTCGAGACGGGCATGCTCCTGCCGGTCGGCAGCACCGTCGGGCTGGTCCGCAACCGCCGTGACGAGATCGCCGTGAGCGCGGCGTACGGCGGCATCGTCGTCGAGTGGCTCGTCGAGGACGGCGACCCGGTCGCCCCCGGTCAGCCGCTGCTGCGCCTGCACCCGACCGTGGAGTCCGACGAGGCGACCGAGGTGACCCGATGAGCGCCACTGAATCCGCGAGGGGGACGACCCCCTCGAACCCCCGCGCTCCGCGGTTACGTACGAGCCAGGGCCCCGCCTTCTCGAAGATCATGGGCATCGGCGGCTACCGGCCGCGCCGCATCGTCGACAACGCCGAGATCTGCACCTACATCGACTCCTCCGACGAGTGGATCCGGACGCGGTCCGGCATCGTCGAGCGCCGTTGGGCCTCGCCGGACGAGACGATCGCGATGATGTCGGTCGAGGCCGCCCGCAAGGCCGTCGAGCGCGCCGGCATCGAGCCCGGCCAGGTCGACACGGTGATCGTCTCGACGGTCACCCACCTGTCGCAGACGCCGGCGATCGCCACCACGATCGCGAAGGAGCTGGGGGCCCAGGGAGCGGCGGCGTTCGACATCTCGGCCGCCTGCGCCGGCTTCTGCTACATGGTCGCGATGGCCGACTCGCTGATCCGCTCGGGCGCGTCCAAGCACGTCGTGATCATCGGCGTCGAGCGGCTGTCCGACCTCACCGACGTGCACGACCGCTCGACGGCGTTCATCTTCGCCGACGGCGCGGGCGCGGCCGTGATCGGCCCGAGCGACGTGCCGGCGATCGGTCCCGTGGTCTGGGGCTCCGACGGCGACCAGGCCGACCTGATCAGCCAGAACGAGCCCTGGGACACAGCCATCCCGCGCCACGACCGGGTGCGGCCCGACCCCGCCGACGAGAGCGCGGTCGCCACCTGGCCCGCCCTGCGGATGAACGGCAACCCCGTCTTCAAGTGGGCCTCGTACGCCATGGCCAAGACCGCCGCGGAGGCGATGGACGCCGCGGGCATCACACCCGACGAGCTCGAGGTGTTCGTGCCCCACCAGGCGAACAACCGCATCACCGACGCGATGTTCCGGGCGCTCAAGCTGCCGGCCGAGGTCGTCGTGGCGCGCGACATCATCCACCACGGCAACACCTCGGCCGCCTCGATCCCGCTGGCGATCGAGACCCTGCTCGAGTCCGGCGAGGCCCGGTCCGGCCAGACGGCTCTGATCATCGGCTTCGGCGCCGGTCTCGTCTACGCCGGTCAGGTGATCACGCTCCCCTAGAGCATGATCATCCCCTGATTCCCACCACCAGCACCACCCCAACCCGAAGGAGCGCTCAGCCCGATGCCCACCACCGAAGAGGTCCGTTCCGACCTGGCCGAGATCGTCAACGAGGTCGCCGGCGTTCCCGTCGACGACGTCCAGCTCGACAAGTCGTTCACCGACGACCTCGACGTGGACTCGCTGTCGATGGTCGAGATCATCTACGCCGCCGAGGAGAAGTTCGGCGTGTCGATCCCCGACGAGGAGTCCAAGAACCTCAAGACCGTGGGCGACGCCGTCGCCTACATCGAGCGCGCGGCGAACTGAGGCCCTGTCGTGTGGGGGGCGACCCCCCACACCCCCCGCTGCGAGTTCCACTCGCTAGCGCTCGCGAAACGTGGGGGGCGACCCCCCCGTGGATCGCCAGCGCGTCGCGACTCCGGGGCCCCCACACCCCCCGGGCCCCTCACGAAAGAGATCATTGCTGATGTCCCGCACCCGCGTCGTCGTCACCGGCATCGGCGCCACCACCCCGCTCGGCGGGACGGCGCCCGAGACGTGGGCGGCCCTGCTCGAGGGCCGTTCCGGGGTGAAGCCGCTGCCGGCGGACTTCCCGGACGACCTCGCGACCAAGATCGCCGCCCCCGTCGCCGTGGACCCCTCGGAGGTGCTGGAGCGCGTCGAGGCCCGTCGGCTCGACCGCTGCGCCCAGCTCGGTGTGGTCGCCGCGATGGAGGCGTGGGCGGACGCCGGCTACGGCCTCAAGGACGACAACCCGGTCGAGCGCACCCGGCTGGCTGTCGCGGTCGGGACCGGGATCGGCGGTCTGCACACGCTGCTCGGGCAGTGGGACATCCAGAAGGAGAAGGGGTCGCGGCGCGTCAGCCCGCTGGCCATCCCGATGCTGATGGCCAACGCCACCGCGGCCAACATCGGCCTCCGGATCGGCGCCCAGGCCCCGGTCAGCACGGCCGTCTCGGCCTGTGCGTCGAGCAACGAGGCCATCGCGCAGGGCCTGGACCTGCTCCGGCTCGGTCGCGCGGACGTCGCCGTCGTCGGAGGCGCCGAGGCGTGCATCCACCCGATGCCGATGGCCTCGTTCGCGCAGATGCAGGCGATGAGCCGCCGCAACGACGAGCCCGAGCGTGCCTCGCGCCCCTGGGACGTCGACCGCGACGGCTTCGTCCTCGGCGAGGGCGCGGCGATGCTCGTGATCGAGACCCTCGAGCACGCGCAGGCCCGCGGCGCCCGCATCTACGGCGAGCTCGCCGGGGCCGGCATCACCGCCGACGCCCACGACATGGTCCAGCCGAACCCGGCCGGCGACACCCAGGCCCGCGCCATCACGTACGCGCTGCGCGAGGCCGAGCTGAGCCCCGCCGACGTCGTGCACGTGAACGCGCACGCCACCTCCACCCCGACCGGCGACATGACCGAGATCAGCTCGCTGCACCAGGCCCTCGGCTCCGGCACGGAGGCGATCGTGACCGGCACCAAGTCGATGACCGGGCACCTGCTCGGCGGCGCGGGCGCCCTGGAGTCGATGGCCACGCTCCTCGCGCTCCACCACCGCAAGGTCCCGCCGACGATCAACCTCGAGCACCCCGAGCCCGGCCTGGACGTCGACGTCGCCACGAAGGTCCGCGACCTGCCCTCGGGCGACCTGGCCGCGGTCAACAACTCGTTCGGCTTCGGCGGCCACAACGTGGCGGTCGTGCTGACCAACGCGTTCGCCACCCCCGCCGCCCGCTAGCCCGCACCGCCCCACCTCAGGAGGGCCCGCATGACCGCCACCGTCGCACCCACCCCCGCCCGGCCCGCCGCCAAGGAGAAGCTCCCGCGCGAGCTCGACCCGCGCAACCCGAACCACCGGCTCGCCGCGCTGCTCGACGAGGGTTCGGTCGAGCTGATCACGCCCGACGACGACTCCGGCATGCTGGCCGCGGTCGGCACGATCGACGGCGCCCGGGTGGTCGCCTTCTGCTCCGACGCCACCGTCATGGGCGGCGCGATGGGCATGCAGGGCTGCGACGTCGTCGTGCAGGCGTACGAGCGGGCGATGCGCGACCGCGTGCCCGTGCTCGGCATCTGGCACTCGGGCGGCGCCCGCCTGGCCGAGGGCGTGCTGTCGCTGCACGCCGTGGGCCGGATCTTCCACGCCATGACCCAGGCCTCGGGCGTGATCCCGCAGATCTCGATCGTGCTCGGCTTCGCCGCGGGCGGGGCGGCGTACGGTCCCGCGCTGACCGACCTCGTGATCCTCGCGCCGGAGGGCCGGATCTTCGTGACCGGGCCGGACGTGGTCCGCTCCGTCACCGGCGAGGACGTCGACATGCTCCGCCTCGGCGGCCCGGACACGCACGGGCGACGTTCCGGCGTGGTGCACCTGGTCGCGGAGGACGAGGCCGACGCGCTCGCGCAGGGCCGGGCGCTCACCTCGCTGCTGGCCGACCAGGGCGTGACGGCGCCGGAGACCGTCGACACCGACCTCGCCGCGCTGCTCCCGGCCTCGCCGAAGCGCGCCTACGACGTCCACCCGCTGATCAACGGCGTCCTCGACGAGGGCTCCACCGTCGAGCTGCACGCCCGCTGGGCGCCCAACGTCACCGTCGCCCTCGGTCGCCTCGGGGGCCGTACGGTCGGCGTCGTCGCCAACAACCCGCTGCGCCTCGGCGGCTGCCTCGACTCGCTCAGCGCGGAGAAGGCGGCCCGCTTCGTGCGGATGTGCGACGCGTTCGGCGTGCCGCTCGTCGTGCTCGTCGACGTGCCGGGCTACCTGCCGGGCGTCGGGCAGGAGTGGGACGGCGTCGTGCGCCGCGGCGCCAAGCTGCTGCACGCCTTCGCCGAGGCCACCGTCCCCCGGGTCACCCTGGTGACGCGCAAGGCGTACGGCGGCGCGTACATCGCGATGAACGCCCGCTCGCTGGGCGCCACGAAGGTCTTCGCCTGGCCGGGCGCCGAGATCGCCGTGATGGGCCCGGTCGCCGCCATCCGGATCCTGCACCGCCGCAAGCTCGCCGCCGTGGCCGACGACGTCCGCCCCCAGCTCGAGGCCGAGCTGGCCGCCGAGCACGAGCGCATCGCCGGCGGTGTGGAGAAGGCGGTCGAGATCGGCGTCGTCGACGAGATCGTCACGCCGCAGACGACCCGCTCGGCCCTGGCCACGGCCATCCGCGACGCCGACGCCGGCACCCGCGGGACCCACACCAACATCCCGCTCTGACTCCTCCTCGCGCGCCCTGCCACCAGCCCCTGCTCGTGAAAACGCTGACTCCCGACCTCCCCTGACGCGTCAGGGGTGGCGGGAGTCAGCGTTTTCTTCGAGGGGCGGTGCGGGTGAGGCGTACGACCGGGCGCGAGGAGGAGGACTCAGTCCGCGGCGACGCCGCGGAGCACGCAGAGCATGTCCGAGGGGTGCGTGAACTTCTTCGCGGCCTTCCACGACACGGTGTCGCCCGCCTTGACGTCGACGTCGGTGCTGGCCGAGTCGATCGTCGTGGCCGACGTGGTCGTGAAGAAGACGGTGACGGTGTAGGTCACGTCGGCCTTGCCCGGGTTGGTCGCCGTGCCGCTCGCGCCCCAGCCGTCGTCGGTGGCCGCACAGCCGCTCATCACGACGTTCTTGCGGTCGTCGGTGTCGTTCGCGACCTTGGTCGGGATCGCGGCCGGCTTGACGCCCTTCGGCAGGCTCGGCGCGGCAGCGCTCTCGGGGGCCGCGGGCGCGGTGGCCGGGGCCGGCGCCGGGGCCTCGTCGTCACCGCTGCACGCCGTCAGGGCGAGCGGGGCGAGGGCCAGCGCGACGAACGGGGCCAGGGTACGGAGACGGGCTCGGGGGGTGGTCAGCATGGGGGTCCTCCTGGGGATGGCGTTCTGGTCGGAAGAGACGAGCAGGGTCATGAGCGGCGGCGCCTACGGACGAGGAGCAGCCCGCCCGCCACGGTCAGCAGCAGGCCGAGCACCGCTCCGGCACCGAGGCCCACCGTCGCGCCGGTCTTGGCGAGCTGGGTGAGCGAGGTCACCCGGACGCGGATGCTGTCGACGTCGGACAGCGTCCGGCCGACGGTGTCCCCGCCGGTGACGGTCGCCGTGTTGGTCACATAACCACGCGCGGCGTCCGAACTCGTGATGACGCGCTCGGCGGCGGTGCACACGGTCTGCTCCCCCGGCGCCAGCGTCGT
Organism: uncultured Actinomycetota bacterium; assembly: GCA_963762775.1. Taxonomy (GTDB): domain Bacteria; phylum Actinomycetota; class Actinomycetes; order Propionibacteriales; family Propionibacteriaceae; genus Microlunatus. Next base: position 126,015 of record CAVXMD010000007.1, on the reverse strand, counting down.
GGTCGGGCAGGTCACCGTGCCCGCGGTCGGGTCGTCGACGGCGACGTCGTCCACCGTCAGGGTGCCGGTGTTGGTCACCGTGAAGGTCCAGCGGATGCGGTCGCCCGGGTCGGTGAGCCCGTCGCCGTCGCCGATGACCTCGGCCCGCTTGACCAGCGTCAGGCCGGTGGCCCCGGTGATCGGCAGGACGGCGGTGGCCGCGTCGGAGACGACCGGCGTGCAGGCGTCGGGGTCGGCGCACGGCGGCAGCGCGGAGGCGGTGGCGGTGTTGGTCACCGAACCGGCGTCGACCTCGTCCTGGGTGACGGTGTGCACCGCGTCGGCGCGGCAGGTCACGGAGGCGCCCGGGGCGACCGGCCCGGCCGGGCAGGTCACCGCACCGGCGGTCGGGTCGGACACGGTCGGCTGCGTCAGCGTCGTCGTCCCGGTGTTGGTCAGCGCGAAGGTCCACGCCACCCCGTCGTCCAGGTTCGCCGCCCCGCTGTCGTCGCGGTCGTCCAGCTCGCCGGACTTGGTGAGGGTGAGGCCGGTCCGCTGCTCGACCGTCAGCCGCGCGCCGTCGGAGGTGCTGCCGACCGGCTCGCCGGCGGCCCCGACCGCGGAGGCGGCGGCCTGGTTGTCCACGGTCCCCGCGTCCACGTCGGCCTGGGTCACCACGTACGTGGCGGTGCAGGTCACGGTGTCCCCAGCGGCCACCACGAGGGTCGGGCACGTCGGCGTCGGCGTCCCTCCGGACCCCGTGAACGTCGACTCGTCGACCTTGAGGCTGCTCAGGGGCTCGTTGCCGGTGTTCGTGACGGCGAAGGAGTACGTGACCTCGGTCCCGGCCGCGGTGACCTGCGCGGGCGAGACGGACTTGTCGATGCTCAGCCCGCCGGTGAGCCGGGCGGTGGCGCGGCTCGAGACCGGCTCGGAGCGCACCGGCTCGGTGGCGCCCGGCGAGGTGCCCGACGACCGGACGGTCAGCTCGACCGACCCGCGGTCCAGGTCGCCCTGAGCCGTCTCCGAGGTCCCGGTGCACTCCACCGAGGCGCCGGGCAGGAGCGCACCGGCCGGGCAGGTGAAGGCCGGCGCCGGGCCCGAACCGGTCCAGCCCGTCACCTCGACGGCCGGCGCGGTCAGCGTGGTGGTGCCGGCGTTCGTGACGGTCGCCGTCCAGGTCTGGGTCGTGCCGACGCTGGCGTAGGTGGCCGGGTCGACCCCGAGGCCCACCGTGACCGCGGGCGCGCGGTCCGTGGTCGCGGTGCCGCTGGCCTGGGCCGAGGTCGTCGTCGAGCCGGCGGCCGTCTGAGCGGTCGCGGTCGCGGTGAGGGTCACCGAACCGGCGTCGACGTCGGCCTGCGCGACGGTCGTCGACGTGGTCTCGCAGGTCACGGAGGCGCCCGGCGCCAGCGACCCGGTCGGGCACGTGACGACCGGCCGGGTGGCGGTACCGGTCCACGCGTCCACCGTCACGGCGGGGTCGCTGACGGTCTGGTTGCCGCGGTTGGTCACCCTGACGGTCCAGCGGACCGTGTCGCCGACGCCCAGCCCGCTGGCCGGGTCGGGGCTGATGGCGAGCCGCAGGTCCTGCGCGGGGGTCACGGTCACCGTGGCGGTGGAGTCCTCGGACCGCACCTGGGCACCGCGGGCCGTGCCGACGGCGTACGCCGTGTTCGTCACGGTCCCCGCGTCGAGGTCGGCCTGCGTCACCCGGTAGGTCGACGTGCAGGTCAGGCTCGCCCCGGGCAGGAGCCGGTCCGTCGGGCAGCCGGTGGCGCCGCGGGTGCCGGTGCCGGAGAACGCCTCCTCGGTCACCCCGACCCCGGTGAGGGTGGTCGTGCCGGTGTTGGTCACGCGGAAGGAGTACGTGACGGGGTTCCCGACGGCGCTGACCGTGGCCGGGCCGGCGGTCTTCTCCAGCCGCAAGGTCGACGCCGCCCCGACGGTGACGCGGGCGCTGCTGGGCGCGGCGGTGACCGCCGCCCCGCGCGGCGGCTGCGCGGTCGCGGTCGCGGTGTTGTCGATGACACCGGCGTCGACGTCGGCCTGCGTGAGGGCGTACGTCGCGGTGCAGGTCACGGTGGCCCCCGGCACCAGCCGGGCGGCGCTGGTCGGGCAGACCAGGGTCGGGGCGGCACCGGCGCCCGTGAACGCCCGCTCCGCCGGGACGACGTCGGTCAGCGTCACGTTGCCGGTGTTGGTGACGACCAGGTCGTAGGTGATCGTGTCGCCGAGCCGGCTGGCGGTCTCGGGCGTCGCGGTCTTGGTCACGGTCAGCGCCGGGGCGTCGACCACCCCGAGGGTCGTCGTGCCGGCGACCGACGTGACGGTCGCGCCGTCCGGCCCGGCGGCCCGGCCCTCGGACGTCTGCCGGACGCCACCGGCGTCGAGGTCGGCCTGGGTGACGGTGTAGGTCGGCGGTGCAGGTGACCGAGTCGCCCGGGGCCAGCAGGCGGTCGGGGCAGCTCGCGGACGGCGCGACCCCGGTGCCCGAGAAGGCCGTCGACCGGACGGCCGAGGAGCTGACCGTGACGTTGCCCGTGTTGGTGACGACCCAGCCGTAGGTGACCTGCTCGCCGGCCGCCGCGACGGTCGGACGGTCGAGCGTGGGGCGGGCGGTGAGGGCCGGCACCCGGCTCGCGGTGACGGCCTCGTCGTCGACGTCCGAGACCACCCGGCTGCCGTCGCCGCGGGCGAGCGACCCGGTGGCGCGGAGCACGATCGACCCGGCGTCGACGTCGGCCTGGGTGACGGTGTAGGCCGCGGTGCACTCGACCGAGCCGCCCGGCTCGACGGTCGTCGCGGGGCAGACGCCCACCGGCGGGGTGCCGGTGCCGGTGAAGGAGGTCGTGGCGACCTGCGCATCGCTCGCCCGCACCGAGCCGTCGTCGATCACCCGGTAGCTGAACGTCACCACGTCGCCCGGGGCCGCGTACGACGGGGTCGGCGAGGTGAGGACGAGGCGGACCGACGTCTGCTGGCTGGCGGTCACGGTCGCCTGCGAGGCGTCCGAGGCGACCGGGGCGCCGCCGGCGGTCCCGGTCGCCACCGCGGCGGCCGTCACGCTGCCGGCCTCGACGTCGTCCTGGGTGACCGCGTACGCGGCGGTGCAGGTCAGCGTCTCCCCCGGCCGCAGCGTCGTCGTCGCCGGGCAGACCAGCTGCGGCGGCGTGCCGGTGCCGGAGAAGGCGGTCCGGGCGACCTCGACCCCGGTCACCGTGGTGGTGCCGGTGTTGGTGACCGCGAAGGTGTACGCGACCTGGGCGCCCGCGCCGGAGACGACCGACGGGTTGGCGGTCGTCACGAGGACCAGCCTCGACGTCGCGCCGCCGGCCGTCGTCGTGGCCGTGCTCCGGGTCGAGGAGACCACCGTGGCGCCGTCCCGACCGGTCGCCGCGCTCGTGAGGGCGACCGAGCCGGCGTCGACGTCGGCCTGGGTGATCGTGTACGAGGCCGTGCAGGTGTAGCTCCGGCCGACGCCGAGGGTCGTCGGAGCGCCCGGGCAGCTCAGCGTCGGAGCCGTCCCGGCCCCGGTGAAGCCGGTCGCGGTCGCCGACGGCTGCGCCAGGGTGACGTTCCCGGTGTTCGCCACCGTCACGGTGAACGTCACGCTGTCGCCGACCGCCGCGTACGTGGTGGGCGTGACCGTCGTCGAGACGTCGACACGCGGGGTCCGGTCGACGGTGACCCCGGCGCTCGAGGCGTTGGAACGGACCGTCGCACCGGTCTGGCTGCGGCCGACCCCGAAAGCGGTCGCGCTCACGCTGCCGGCGTCGAGGTCGGCCTGGGTGATCACGTACGTGGAGGTGCAGACGCCGGTCTCGCCCGGCGACAGCGTGCGGTCGTCCTGGCAGACCCGGTTCGGCGGTGCACCCCGGCCGTTGAACATCACCGCGTCCGGTGCGACCTCGGAGACCGTGACGTTGCCGGTGTTGGTGACGTCGGCGGTGAAGGTGATCACCTGGCCGACCCGGGAGACGGTCTGCGGGTCGACGCGCAGGGCGAGGTCGAGCGCCGGCCGCTCGGTGGCGTCGATGTCGACCGCGGAGGCCGGGGCGAGCACGACCGCTCCCGTCGGGCTCGTGCCGCGGGCCGCGACCGAGCCGGTGAACCCGCCGGCGTCGAGGTCGGCCTGGACGGCGACGGAGCTCGCGGTGCAGACGATCTCGTCCCCGGGCGCGAGCACGGTGGTGGCGGGGCAGGTCGCGGCGGGCGGGTCGCCGGCGCCGGTGTAGGCGCCCTTGTCCAGGGCCACGTCGGTCAGCGTCACGTTGCCGGTGTTGCGGACGCGCACCGTGTAGGTGACGGTCTGCCCGGGGGCGTCCACGCTCGTGCGGTCCGCGGTCTGCACGACCTGCAGGGCCGGTGCCTGGCCCGCCACCACCGTGGTCGTCGCCGGGCCGCCCGTGACGTCCTGCCCGCCGGCCGTCGCCGCGACGGTGGCGCTCAGCGCGACCGAACCGGCGTCGAGGTCGGCCTGCGTCACGGTGTACGTCGCGGTGCAGGTCGTGCCGACGCCGGGCGCGAGCGTGGCGACGAGGCAGCTGACGGCGGGCGCCGGGCCGGCCGGGGCGGTCGGGGTGTCGGTGACGACCAGCCCGTCGGCCGTCACGTTGCCCGTGTTGACGACGTCGTAGGTGAGGGTGACCTGCTGGCCGACGGCGGTGACCGAGGTGGGCGACGCGTTCCGGGTGAGCCGCAGCTGCGGCGTGGCGGCGGCGCTCACCGTCGCGGTGCTGCCGTCGGAGACCACCGGGTCGTCGGACGGCGTCCGGCCGGCGACGGTCGCCGTGTTGGTGATGCTCCCCGCGTCGAGGTCGGCCTGGGTGGTGGCGTAGCTCGCGGTGCAGCTCAGCGTCACCCCGGGGGCGATGGAGGTGCTCGGGCAGGTCACCGCCGGAGCCGGACCCGCCGGAGCGGTCAGGGTGTCGCGGACGGCCAGCGAGGACAGCGTCACGTTGCCCGTGTTGGTCACCTCGAACGCGTAGGCCACGCCCTGGCCGGACCGGCTGACGGTCCTCGGGTCGGCGCTCTTGACGAGGTTCAGGCCGGGGACCGCCGCGACCGTGACCGTGACCGCGTCCGCCCGGGCGCTCACCGGGGCACCGCCCGCGGCGGTCGCGGTGGCCTGTGCGGCCGCGGTGACGGCACCGGCGTCGACGTCGGCCTGGGTGACGGTGTAGGTGGCGGTGCAGGTGAGCGAGGCCCCCGGCGCCAGCACGGCGGCCGGGCAGGCGAGGTCGGCCGCGCCCGCCGGGGCCTCCGGCAGGTCGACGACCTGCAGACCGGTGAGGCTGACGTTGCCGGTGTTGGTGGCCGTCACCGTCACGGCGACGGTCTGGCCGGCCCGGGACACCCGGTCCGGGGTGACGGAGCGGGTCAGGGTCAGGGCGGGCGCGGCGCTCGTGCTCACGGTCGCCCGGGAGGCCGCCGAGGTCACCGTGGTGCCGCCCGGCGCGGTCGCCCGGGCGGTCGCGCTGTTGTCGACGCTGCCGTGGTCGAGGTCGGCCTGGGTCACGGCGTAGCGCGCCGTGCAGGTGGCGGTCTCGCCGGGCGGGAGCTCGTCGTCCGGGCACGTGACGGCGAGCTCCGGGCCGGCCGGCGCCGCCAGCGTGTCGGTGACCGCGAGGTCGGTGACCGTCTGGTTGCCGGCGTTGGTGACGGCGAAGGAGTACGCGACGTCCTGGCCCGGCACGCTCACGGTGGCCGGCGACGCGCTCTTGACGAGCCGCAGGTCCGGGGTCGGCGTGACGGTCACGGTGCGCGACGAGGCGGGCGACGTCGCCGGCCCGGCCGGCGCCGTCGCCGACGCGACGGCCGTGTCGACCACCTGGCCGGCGTCGAGGTCGGCCTGCGTCACCACGTAGGTGCCCGTGCAGCTGGTCTGCGCCCCGGGCGCGAGCGTCGTGACGGGGCAGGTGAAGGTCGGGGCCGGGCCCGCGGGCGCGGTCAGGGTGTCGGTCACCCGGACGCCGGTGACCGTCTGGTTGCCGGTGTTGCGCACGACCACCGTGTAGGCGATCGGGTCGCCGACCCGCGACGCCGTCGTCGGCGTCACGGACCCGGCGACGCTCAGCCCGGTCGAGGCGGTGCTGGTGACGGCGACGGTCGCGGGCGTCGAGGTGACCGCCGTGCCGCTCGGCGGGGTCCCCGAGCCGGCAGCGGTGAGGCTCACGCCGCCCGCGTCGAGGTCGGCCTGGGTCACCGTGTAGGTCGCGGTGCACGTGGTCGACGCCCCGGGTGCGAGCGTGGCGGCGTCGCAGGCCGGGGCCGGCGCCGGGCCGGAGCCCGAGAAGGCGGAGACCGCCGCGGTGGTCGCGGTGAGGGTGACGTTGCCCCGGTTGGTGACGATGAAGGTGTACGCGACCTGGTCGCCGACGTCGGCGATCACGGTGCGGTCGGCCTGGGCGCGGAGCGTGACGGCGGGTGCCGCGTCGATCGGCACGAGCACCGGGGCCGGCGGGGCGGCGACCTGGCCACCGGGTGCGGCCGCGGTGGCGGTCACCGTGCTGCGGACCGAACCCGCGTCGACGTCGGCCTGCGTGAGGACGTACGCGGTCGTGCAGGTCACGGTGGCCCCGGGCGCGACCTGGTCGGAGGGGCAGACGACGGCGTCGCCGGGGCCCGCGGGTGCGGTGAAGGCGTTGGCGACGGCGAGCCCGGACAGCGTCTGGTTGCCGGTGTTGGTGACGTCGACGGTGTACGCGATCCGCTGACCCGCGACCTGGCCGTTGACCGGGGTGGTGCCGGCCCGGACGCTCAGCGACGGGGTCGGCCGCACGGTGACGCTCGCGGAGGCCGGCTGACCGACGACCGTCGTCTTGTCGGGAGCCGTGGCGCTCGCGGTAGCGGTGTTCGCGATCGAGGCCGCGTCGGCGTCGGCCTGGGTCGCGGTGTAACCGGAGGTGCAGGTGGTGCTCGCGCCCGGCTCGAGCGTGGTGCCCGGGCAGGTCACGGCGCTGCCGGGCCCGGCCGGGGCGGCGAACACGTCGTCGACGACGAGGCCGGTGACGGTGACGTTCCCGGTGTTCGTGACGGCGAAGCGGTAGGCGACGGAGGCCCCGGCGCCGGGCACGGAGGTCGGCGTCGCGGTCTTGACCAGCCGCAGCGCGGGCGCGGCGGGGATCGGGACGGTGGTCGCCGCGGGCGTCGAGCTCACCGAACCGCCCGAGGCGGGCGTGCCGCTCGCCGTCCCGTCGACCCGGACGAAGCCCGCGTCGACGTCGGCCTGGGTGACGGTGTACGTCGCCGTGCAGGTCGTCGTCGCGCCCGGTGCCACCGCTGCCGCGGGGCAGGTGACGGGCAGCGCCGGCGTGCCCGCGGCGGTTCGGACGGCGGCGACCGCGACACCCGACACCGCGACGTTGCCGCGGTTGGTGACGGCGAAGCCGAAGGTCACCTGGTCACCGGCGGCGTCCGCCCGCGCGGGGGTGGCGCTGGCGGCCAGGTCGAGCGCCGGGGCTGCGCTGACGCCGACGGTCGCGGAAGCGGTGCCCGAGACCGGGCCGCCGCCGGGGGCGGAACCGGTCACCGCGGCGGTGTTGGTGATGCTGCCGGCGTCGAGGTCGGCCTGGGTGACCGCGTAGCGGACGACGCAGCTCGTGGACGCTCCCGGGGCCAGCGACGCCGCGGGGCAGCTCGGCACCGGGGCGGTCCCCGTCCCGCTGAACGCCGTCTCGGCGACCTGGACCGAGGACACCGTGACGTTGCCCCGGTTGGTCGCGGTGAGCGTGTAGCGGACGGACTGGCCGGCCTCGCTCACCGTGGTCGGGGTGGCGGTCTTGACCAGCTGCAGCGCCGGCGCGGGCGTGGCCCCGGCCGTCGCCGAGCTCGGCGGGGAGGTCACGGGCGCGGACCCGTCCGGCGGGGTGCCGAAGCCGGCGGCGGTGTTGGAGATCCCGCCTGCGTCGACATCGGCCTGGGTCGCCACGTACGTCCCGGTGCAGGTGATCGAGGCACCCGGGGCGAGGCGGACCGGCGAGCCCGGGCAGGTGGCGTCCGGCGCGCTGCCGGTCCCGCTGAACGACAGCTCCTGCACCCCGATGAGGCTCAGGGTGACGTTGCCGGTGTTCGTGATCGCGAAGGAGTAGGTGACCCGCGTCCCGGCGGTCGTGACGGTGCTCGGGCTCGCGGTCTTGACGGTGCTGAGGCTCGGGTTCGCCGTGGCGGTCGCCGACCCGGTCGCGGTCGTGGACCGGACCGTCTCACCCGGACGGGCGGGATCCGTCGTCCTGCGCTGGGCCTGCGCCTGCGCCGCGCAGGCTCAGGCTGCCGCGGTCGACGTCGGGCTGCGTCGTCACGACGGTGGCGGTGCAGGTCAGCGAGGCCCCGGGCTCGAGGGGGGTGTCGGCCGGGCAGGTGATCGTCGGGGTCGCCCCGGAGCCGTTGTACGCGGTCGGCACGACCGTCGTCCCGACCAGCCCGGTGTTGCCGGTGTTGGTGGCCGTGAAGGTGAAGGTGAGCGTCTGGGTCGCGGCGTCGTACGTCGCCGGGCTGGTGTCGGCGGTCAGACCGAGCGCGGAGGTCTGCTGGATCGCCAGCACCGCGGTGGCGGGCGCCGAGACGATGTTCTCCCCCGTCGGGGGCGTCCCGGTGGCGAACGAGGTGTCGCTCACCTCACCGGCGTCGACGTCGGCCTGGGTGACGGTGTACGGCGCGCTGCAGGTGGCCTTCGCACCCGGGGCCAGGGTCCTCGTGTCGCAGGTGATCGACAGCGGCGCGCCGGTCCCCGTGAAGCCGGTGCTCGTCAGCGTGATCCCGGTGAGCGTCACGTTGCCGGCGTTGGTGACGACGTAGGCGAAGCGTGCCGTCGAGCCGGCGGCGCCGACCGAGGTCGGGTTCACCGTCTCGACCAGGAGCAGCTCGCTGCTCGCGCTCACCCCGACCGTGGCGGTGGAGGACGTGGCGCCGACCGGACCGGTCGGGCTGGTGGCCGCGGCCGTCGCCGTGTTGTCGAACCCACCGGCGTCGAGGTCGGCCTGGGTGGCGACGTAGCGGGCCCGGCAGGTCAGCGAGGTGCCCGGCTGCAGCGTCGTGCCGGCGGGGCAGGTCAGCTCCGGCGTGCCGCCCGAGCCGGTGAACGCGGCCTCGCTCGGAGCGACCCCGGTGAGGGTGGTGTTGCCGGTGTTGGCGACCACCACGGCGTACGTGACGGTCTGCCCCTCGGCGCCGACCGCGGTCGGGTTCGCGGTCTTGGTGACGCTGAGCCCGTCCGTACGGCTGCCGAGGAGGGCGAGCGAGCGGCTCGTCGAGAGCGCCGCCGTCCCGCCGTCCGGCGGCGTGCCGGTGGCCCGCGCGGAGAGGTCCAGCCGGCCGGCGTCGACGTCGGCCTGCGTGATCGTGTAGGTCGCGGTGCAGGTGGTCGACGCGCCCGGGCTGAGCTGGCTGGCCCCGCTCGGGCACACCGGGTCGGGCGTCGTGCCGGTGCCCGAGAAGGTGGGGTCGAGCACGTCGACCAGGCTGAGCGTGGTGTTGCCGTCGTTGGTGACGGCGAAGGAGTACGTGACCTGCTGGCCGGCCAGCTCGTAGCCGGTGCGGTCGGCGGAGAGCGCGAGGTCGAGGGCGTCCGTGCGGTTCACGTCGACGCGCGCCGAGGCGGGCTCGGAGCTCACCGGCGCGCCGCCGGGTGCGCTGCCGCGGGCCACGGCGGTGTTGTCGATCCCGCCGGCGTCGACGTCGGCCTGGACGACGGTGTAGCCCGCGCTGCAGGCCAGGGTGGCGCCCGGGGCGAGGCTCGGGGTGGCCGGGCAGGTCACGGCGGGGGCGGTGCCGCGACCGCTGAACCGGGTCTCGGCGACCACCGGGTCGGTGATCGTCACGTTGCCGGTGTTGGTGACCCCGAAGCCGTAGCGCACGAGCGCGTCCGCCGCGCCGACGCCGGTCGGCGAGGCGGTCTTGGTCAGGCTCAGCTGCGGCTGCGCGGCGACCTGGACGCGGGCGGTGGCCGGCGCCGAGCTGACCGCCGTCCCCGCCGGGGTCCGGCCGCGGGCGACGGCGGAGTTGTTCACGGTCCCGCCGTCGACGTCGGCCTGCGTGAGCGTGTAGGAGGACGGGCACGTCACGGTCTGGCCGGGCGCGACCGGGTCGGTCGGGCAGGTGACGGCGCTGCCGGGCCCGGCCGGGGCGCTGAACGTGTCGGCGACGGCGAGGCCGCTGATCGTGACGTTGCCGCTGTTGGTGACGGCGAAGGCGTACGCCACGGGGGTCCCGGCGGCGGTGGCCGTCCGCGGGGTGGGGGTCTTGGTGAGCCGCAGCGCCGGGGCGGCGTTCACCGACACGGTGGCCGTGGCGGTCGGGGCGACCACGGTGGCGCCGCCCGGGGTCCGGGCCGTGGCGTCGGCGCTGTTGTCGATGCGGCCGTTGTCGAGGTCGGCCTGGGTCACGGTGTAGGTCGAGGTGCAGGTCCGGCTGGCCCCCGGCGCCAGCGTGCCGGCCGGGCAGGTCAGCGTCGGCGCCGGGCCGGCCGGTGCGGCGAGGGTGTCGGTGACCGCGACGCTGGCCCAGGGTGACGTTGCCGGTGTTGGTGAGCACGACCGAGTAGTCGATGCTCTGCCCCGGCGTGGTCGCCGTCGTCGGGCTGGCGGTCTTGGTGAGCCGGACGGTCGCAGCCGGCGCGATCGCGACGCTCGTCCCCGCGGACGGCGAGGTGACGTCCGCGCCGGCCGGCGTGGCCGCCCGGGCCGTGCCGACGACCGCGACCTGCCCGGCGTCGACGTCGGCCTGGGTCGCCGTGTAGGTCGCGGTGCAGGTGGTCCCGGCCCCCGGCGCCAGGGTGGCTCGGGGACAGCTGACCGCCAGGGCCGGGCCGGCCGGCGCGGCCAGGGTCGTGGCCACCGAGGTCGAGCTCACGGTGACGTTGCCGGCGTTCGTGACGGCGAAGACGAAGGTGACGCTCTCCCCCGCCCGGGTCAGCGACGAGGGCGAGGCCGACACCGCGAGCTGCAGGGCACCGTTCGGCGTGGCGGTGACGGTCGCGCTGGAGGCCGGCGAGGTGACCGCGGTCCCGTCGGGCGCGGTGGCGCCGGCGACCGCGGAGTTCGCGATCGAGCCGGCGTCGAGGTCGGCCTGCGAGGCGGCGTACGTCAGCGTGCACGTCGTGCCGGCCCCCGGGGCGAGGGTGGTGGTCGGGCAGCTGACGGCCGCGGAGGTGCCGGCCGGGGCGGTGAAGGTGTCGCTGACCCCGAGCCCGGTCAGCGTCACGTTGCCCGTGTTGGTGACGGCGAAGGAGTAGGCGACGTTCTGGCCGGCGGTCGACACCGTGGTCGGCGTCGCCTGCTTGGTCAGCGCCAGCGCCGGGGCGGACGCGATGGTCAGGGTGGCCGGCGACGTGGCCCCGACGGTCGCGCCGCGCGCGGTGGTCCCGACGACCCGGCCGGTCGTGGTCACCGAGCCGGCGTCCACGTCGGCCTGCGTCACCGTGTACGGCGCGGTGCAGGTGGTGGACGCCCCGGGCGCCAGCGTCGAGGTCGGGCAGGTGATCGTCAGCGGCGGTCCGGCCGGCGCGGTCAGCGGGCCGGTCACGTCGATCGTCGAGAGCGAGACGTTGCCGGTGTTGCGGACGAGGAAGGACCAGGTCGCGGTCTGCCCGGCGGCCGTGGCCGAGGCGGGGTTGACCGACGTGGTCAGCGCGACGTCCGGGCCCTGCGCGGTCGCGATGGTGACCGACGACTCGTTCGAGGGGCGCTGCAGCCCCATCGGCCCGACGCCGGTCGTGACCGCCGTGTCGCTGATGCTGCCGTTGTCCAGGTCGGCCTGGGTCACCGTGTACGTCGCGGCGCAGGTCGTGCTCGCAGCCGGCGCCAGCGTGGTGGTGGGGCAGGACACGTCGCTCAGCCCGGCGGGGTCGGACGGGCTGGCGAGCCGGTCGTTGACGCCGACGCGGTAGAGGGTGACGTTGCCCGTGTTGGTGACGGCGAACGCGTACGGGACCTGCTGACCCACGGTGGACACGCTCGTCACCGAGGACGACTTGACGAGTCCGACGGTGCGGATCCGGACCGTGGTGACCGAGGCCGAGGACGACGGCGAGGTGACCGTGGCGCCGCCCGGCGCGGTCGCCGCGGCGGTGGCCGTGTCCCGGATCGTGCCGTAGTCGAGGTCGACCTGCGTCACGCGGTAGCTCGCGGTGCAGGTGGTGCTCGCACCCGGCGCCAGCGCCGTCGTCGGGCAGGTGACCGGGCTGAGGCCGGCCGGGTCGGACGGCGCGGCCGCGACGTCGGTGACGGCGAGCCCGGTGAGGTTCACGTTGCCGGTGTTCGTCACCGCGAAGCTGTAGGCGACCTGCTGGCCGACGGCCGTCACCGGGTCGGACGCCACGGTCTTGACGAGCGAGAGCGCCCCGGCGCGGGTCGCCGTCACGGTCGCGCTCGAGGCCGCCGAGGTGACCGCACCGACCGGGGTGCTGCCCGTGGCCCGCGCGGTGTTGGTGATCGAGCCGGCGTCGACGTCGGCCTGGGTGGTGGCGTAGGACGCGGTGCAGGTGGTGCTCGCGCCCGGGACCAGCGTGGTGCTCGGGCAGCTCGCGACCGGGGCGGCGCCCGACCCGCTGAAGGCGGTCTCGGTGACGCCCGCACCGGTGACGGTGACGGTGCCGGAGTTGGTCACGACGAAGCGGTAGGCCACCGGCTGCCCGGGGCCGTTCACCGTCGTCGGGCTGGCCGACTTCGCCAGCGTCAGCTCGGCGGTGCGGGTGGCGGTGACGGGCACCGTCGTCGCACCGGACGCGGCCGAGCCGCTCGGCGGCACCGCGGCGGCGGTGGCGGTCAGGCTCACGCCACCCGCGTCGACGTCGGCCTGGTTCACGGTGTAGGTGGCCGTGCAGGTGACCGACGCGCCGGGCGCGACCGGGCCGTCCGGGCAGGTGACCGCGGGAGCGGCCTGCGAGCCCGTGAACGACGTGACGGTGACGGTGGGCGACGTGGCCGTCTGGTTGCCCGTGTTGGTGACGACGAGGCGGAAGGTGACCTGCTGGCCCGCGGCGGTGACCGTCGCCGGCGAGGCCGAGCCGGAGAGCGCGAGCCCCGGCGTGGGCGTCGTCGTCACGGTCGCGGTGGAGGCCGCGGAGTCGACGCTCGCACCGCCCGGGGTGGTCCCGGTGGCGACCGCGGTGTTCGACACCGAGCCGGCGTCGAGGTCGGCCTGCGTGACGGCGTACGACGCGGTGCAGGTGAGACTGCCGCCCGGGGCCACCGTGCCGCTCGGGCAGGTGACGGCGGGCACCGTCCCCGAGCCCGTGAACCGGGTCTCGGCCACGCTGACACCGCTGAGGCTGACGTTGCCGGTGTTGCGGACCAGCAGCGCGTAGCCGACGTTCTGGCCGACCGCGTCGACGCTCGTCCGGCTCGCCGTCTTGGTCAGGCTCAGCGACGCGGCCGTGCTGACCCCGACGGTGGCCGCGCTGGCCGGGGAGGTCACCGCGGCGTTCGCCGGCGTCTGGCCGGACGCGGTCGCTGCGTTGCTGACCGAACCGGCGTCGAGGTCGGCCTGGGTGGCGACGTACGTCCCGGTGCAGGTCGTCGAGCGGCCCGGGTCGAGGCTCGTCACCGGGCAGGAGATCGGACCGCCGGGCCCGGCCGGCGCCGCGAACGTGTCCGCGACGCCCAGCTGGGCGACGGTGACGTTGCCGCTGTTGGTCACGGCGAAGGAGTAGGTGACCGTCTGACCGGCCGCGCTCAGCGTGGTCGGGCTCGCGGTCTTGCGGAGCGTGAGCGCGGGCGCCTGGGCGACGCGGACGGCCGCGCCGGTGAGCGGCGAGGCGACGCGGGCACCGCCGGGGTCGGTCGCGTCCACCGTGGCGCCGTTGGTGATGCTGCCCTTGTTCAGGTCGGCCTGGCTCACGCGGTAGGTCGCGGTGCAGGTGACCGTGGCCCCGGGCGCGACGGTGGTCGCCGGGCAGCTGATCGCGCTCAGGTCGTCGTTCGACGCCGGTGCGGTCATGGTGTCGGAGACGCCGAGCCCGGTCAGGGTGACGTTGCCGGTGTTGGTGGCCGCGAAGGAGTAGGTGACGGTCTGGCCCAGGGTGCCGACCGTGGTCGGGCTCGGGGTCTTGACCAGGCGCAGCGCCGGGGCCGAGGTCACCGTCGCGGTCGCGCCGGCCGGGCTCGAGGTGACCGGGCCGACCCCGGCCGCGGTGCCGGAGGCGGTGGCGCGGTTGACGACCGAGCCGCGGTCGACGTCGGCCTGGGTCGTGGTGTACGTCGCGGTGCAGGTGGTGGCGGCCCCCGGTGCGAGCGTCGTGGTCGGGCAGGAGACGGCGCTGATCCCGGGCAGCGCGTCGGTCACACCCAGGCCGCTGACGGTGGTCGTGCCCGCGTTGGTGACGGCGAAGCGGTAGGTCAGGACGGTCCCGGCGGTCGTGACGGTCGTCGGGCTGACCGTCTTGGACAGCGTCAGGCCGGCCTGCCGGCTCGTGGCCACGCTCGCCGACGACGTCGGCGACGTCACCCGCGCACCGCCCGGCGCGGTGCCGCTGACCGTCGCGGTGTTGGCGATGCTGCCGGAGTCGACGTCGGTCTGCGTCGGGGTGTAGGTCGCGGTGCAGGTCGTCGAGCCGCCGGGGTCGAGCGTCGTGACGGCGCAGCTGGCGGCGGTGAGGTTGGCCGTGGTGGCGGGCGCGGCCATCGTGTCGGTCACGGCGAGCCCGGAGACGGTGACGTTGCCCGGGTTGGTGACCGCGAAGGTGTAGCTCACGGTCTGGCCCGCGCTGCTGACCGTGCTCGGGGACGCGGACTTCGTCAGCCCCAGCGCCGGGGCGGCCGTGATCGTCACGGTGGCGGTCGAGGCAGCGGACCGCACGACGGCTCCGGTCGGGGAGGTCGCGGCGGCGGTGGCGCTGTTGACCACCGAGCCCGCGTCGGCGTCGGCCTGCGTCACCGCGTACGAGGCGGTGCAGGTCGTCGCGTCGCCCGGCGCGAGCGTCGTCACCGGGCAGGCGACCGAGGGCACGGGTCCGGCCGGCGCGGTGAACGTGTCGGCGATGCTCAGCCCGGTGACCGTCTGGTTGCCGGTGTTGGCGACCGCGAACGCGTACGCGACCGTCTGGCCGGCCCGGCTGACCGTGCGCGGGGTCGCGGTCTTGGTCAGGGTGATCGCGGCGGCGCGGGTCGTGGTGACCGTCGCGGTCGAGGCGCCCGACGTCACCGCGCCGCCGGTCGGGTCGGTGCCCGCCACGGTCGCGGTGTTGACCACCGAACCGTTGTCGAGGTCGGTCTGCGCGACGGCGTAGGTGCCCGTGCAGGTGGTGGTCGCGTCCGGCGCGAGGGTCGACGCGGCGCAGGTGACCTGGCTCAGCCGGGCGTTGCTCGCCGGCGCCGTCATGTTGTCGGTCACCGCCAGGCCGCTCAGCGTGACGTTGCCGCTGTTGCGGACCGCGAAGGTGTACGTGACCGGGCCGGTCGCGGTGACCGTGGTCGGGTCGGCGGTCTTGACCAGGCTCAGCGCACCCGCCCGGGCCGCGGTGACCGAGGCCGCCGAGGTGTTCGAGGTGACCCGCGACCCGCCGGGCGCGGAGGCCGCGGCGACGGCGGTGTTCTGGATGCGGCCGTTGTCGACGTCGGCCTGGGTGGTCGTGTAGGTCGCGGTGCAGGTGGTCGCGGCCGCTGGTGCGAGCGTGGTGGTCGGGCAGCTGACGGCCGACAGGTTCGCCTGGGCGGCGGGCGCGGTCATGGTGTCGGTCACGGCGAGCCCGTCGACGGTGACGTTCCCGGCGTTGGTGACCCGCAGGCTGTAGGTGACCGTGGCGCCGCGTGCGGACACCGACGTCGGGCTGGCGGACTTGGTCAGCGAGAGGCTGGCGGTCTGGCTCGCGCTCACCGTGGCGGTCGAGGACGGCGAGGTGACCGTTCCGCCGGCCGGTGCCGTGCCGCGCGCGACGGCGGTGTTGGTGATCGAGCCGGCGTTCAGGTCGGCCTGGGTGGTGGTGTAGGTCGCGGTGCAGGTGACCGAGGCCCCCGGGGCCAACGACGACGCGGCGGCCGGGCAGGTCGCGGTCGGGGTCGGCGAGCCGGAGAAGCTCGCTCTCGGTGACGCCCACCCCGGTGACCGTCTGGTTGCCGGTGTTGGTGACCCGGAAGGAGTACGTGATGGTCTGGCCGACCGCGGTGATGCCGGTCGGGGTGGCGGACTTGGCCAGCGTCAGCGCCGGGTCCGCGGTCGTGGTGAGGGTGGCCGTCGCCGTGACCGGGGAGACGGCCTGGCCGGCGGCGGTGCCCGTCGCGCGGAACGTCGCGGCGACCGTCCCGGCGTCCGCGTCGGCCTGGGTGGTCGTGTACGACGCCGTGCAGGTCAGCGAGGCGCCCGGGGCCAGGGTCGTGGCCGGGCAGGAGACGGTCGGGGCGGTCCCGCTCCCGGTGAACGCGCTGGTGGCGACGGCGAGCGAGGAGACCGTCGTGTTGCCGGTGTTGGTGACGACGACGCTGTAGTCGACCGACGTGCCCGCCGCCGCGACGGTCGACGGGGAGACGGTCGCGGTCTCGGTGATCCGGCGGGTCTGGGTCGCCGACACGCTCGCGGTCGCGTTCGGGGAGGTGACGGCACCGCCGCCCGCACCGGTGCCGGTCGCCGTCGCGACGTTGCCGATGCTGCCGTTGTCGACGTCCGCCTGGGTCGTGGTGTACGAGGCGGTGCAGGTCACCGTCGCGCCCGGGGCGAGCGAGGCGGCGCCGTTCGGGCAGGTGGGCCCGACGAGGTTGGCCTGGCGTGGCCGGTGCCGTCATCGTGTCGGCCACCGAGATGCCGGCCACGGTGACGTTGCCGCTGTTGCGGACCGCGAAGGAGTAGCCGACGACCGTCGCCCGGCGCGCTGACGCTGGTCGGGCTGGCCGTCTTCGTCACGGTGAGCGCCGCGTTCCGGGCGCTGGTGACGGTGGCCGTCACCGCCGGCGAGGTGACCGCTCCCCCGCTGCTGGTGCCGGCGGCCGTCGCGGTGTTGGCGATGCTGCCGTTGTCCAGGTCGGCCTGCGTCGTGGTGTAGGTGGCGGAGCAGCTGGTGGACGCGCCCGGCGCCAGCGTCGTCGCCTGGCAGGTGGTGGCGCTGAGGTTCGCCTGGGTCGCCGGGCTCGCGATCGTGTCGGTCACGGCGATCGAGCCGACGGCCACGTTGCCGGCGTTGCGGACGGTGAAGGCGTACGAGACGGTCGCCCCCACGGTGCTCACCGTCGTCGGCGTCGGCGTCTTGGTGAGGACCAGCGCCGGCGTCCGGGTCGCCGTGACGGTCGCCGACGAGGCGGCCGAGGTGACGGCCGCGCCGCCCGCCCCGGTGCCGGTGGCGACGGCGGTGTTCGCGATGCTGCCGGACTCGAGGTCGGCCTGGGTGGTCGTGTAGGTGGCCGAGCAGCTGGTCGACGCGCCCGGCGCCAGGGTCGTGACGGGGCAGGTCGCGACCGGGGCCGTCCCGCGTGCCGCTGAACGTCCGCTCGGTGACGCCGATCCCGCTGACGGTGGTGTTGCCGCTGTTGGCGACCGCGAAGGCGTACGTCACGGTCGCCCCGACCGCGCTGACACTGGCCGGGCTGGCCGACTTGGTCAGGGTCAGGGCGGGCGCGCGGTTCGCGGTCACCGTGGCCGTGGCGGTGTTCGAGGTGGCCGTGCCGCCGGCGCTCGTGGCGCTCGCCACCGCGGAGTTGCCGACGCTGCCGTTGTCCAGGTCGGTCTGGGTGGTCGTGTAGGACGCCGAGCAGGAGGTGGTCGCGCCCGGCGCCAGCGAGGTCGCCGCGCAGGTCACCGTCGGGTTCGGCCCGGCGGGGCTCGTCATCGTGTCGGCGACGGCCAGACCGGTGAGGGCGACGTTCCCGGAGTTCCGGGCGGTGAAGCTGTAGGCGATCGTCTGGCCGGCCGCCGTCACGGTCGTCGGGCTCGCCGACTTCGTCAGCGTCAGCGCCGGCGTCCGGGTCGCGGTCACCGTGGCGCTCGCGGCGGCCGACGTGACGCCCTGGCCGCCCGCCGTCCCCGTGGCGCGGGCGGTGTTGGCGATGCTGCCGGCCTCGAGGTCGGCCTGGGTCGTGGTGTAGGTCGCGGTGCAGGTGGTGGCCGCGCCGGGCGTCAGGGTCGTCGCCGCGCAGGTCACCGCGCTGAGGTTGGCCTGCGTGGCGGGCGCGGCCATCGTGTCGGTGACCCCGACGCCGCTGACGGTCACGGTGCCGCTGTTGGTGACGCCGAACGTGTAGGTGACGCTCGCGCCGACCGCGTTCACCGTGGTGGGCGAGGCGCTCTTCGTGACGCTCAGGGCCCGCGTCTGGCTGACGGCGACGGCGGCGGCGGACGAGGCGCTCAGCGTGGTGCCGCCCGAGCCGGTCGCGGTGACGGTGGCGGTGTTGGCGATCGTGCCCGCGTCGACGTCGGCCTGGGTCGTGGTGTACGACGCGGTGCACGTCGTGCTGGCTCCCGGCACCAGCGAGGTGCTCGGGCAGGTGACCGTGGGGTTCGGGCGGGCCGGGGCGCTCATCACGTCGGCGACGGCGATCTGCGAGAGGGCGACGTTGCCGGTGTTCGTCACCGTCATCGAGTAGCTGACGGCGTTACCCACGGCGCCGACCGTCGTCGGCGACGCGGTCTTGGTGATCGTCACGGCCGGGGAGCGCGTCGCGGTCACGCTGGCCGAGGCGGTGGTCGAGGAGATCCGGGTGCCGTCGGGACGGGCGGCGGACGCGACGGCGGTGTTGGCGACGGTCCCGTTGTCGAGGTCGGCCTGCGTCACGGTGTAGCGCGCGGTGCAGGTCGTCGACGCCGAGGGGGCGAGGCTGGTGGCGGCGCAGGCCGGGGTGGTGATGCCCGCCTGGCTGGCCGGCGCCGTCATGGTGTCGGAGACGGCCAGCCCGGTCAGGCTGACGGTGCCGGTGTTCGTGGCCCGGAACGTGTAGGTGACCACGTCGCCGACGGCGGCCACGGTCGTCGGCGACGGCGTCTTGGTCAGGCTCAGCCCGGTGGTCTGACCGACCGTCACGGTGGCGCTGGAGGCGGGCGAGGTGACCGCGGTCCCGCCGGTGCCGGTGCCGCTCGCGGTCGCGCGGTTCGCGATGCTGCCGGCGTCCACGTCGGCCTGGGTCACGGTGTAGGACGCCGAGCAGGTGGTGGAGGCGCCCGCGGCCAGGCTGGTGGCCTGGCAGGTGACGGCGGGGTCGGGACCGGCCGGTGCGGTCATGGTGTCGGTCACGGCGATCCCGGTGACCGCGACGTTGCCGGAGCTCGTGACCGTGAAGCCGTACGTCACCGTCGAGCCGACCGCGCCCGCCGCCGGGACGGTCGTCGGGCTGGCCGTCTTGACGACCGTCAGCGCCGGGTTGCGGGTCGCGGTGACCGTGGCCGCCGCGTTCGGCGAGCTGACCGACGTGCCGTACGTGGTCGAGGCGGAGGCCGCCGCGGTGTTGCGGATCGCGCCGTTCTCGAGGTCGGCCTGGGTCGTCGTGTAGGTCGCCGTGCAGGTGGTCGACGCCCCCGGCGCGAGGGCGGTGGCCGTGCAGCTCGCGGTGGTGAGGTTGCCCTGGGTGGCCGGCGCGGTCATGGAGTCGGCGACGGCGAGCCCGGTCAGCGACACGTTGCCGCTGTTGGTCACGCCGAAGGAGTAGGTGACCGTCGCGCCGACGCTGGACACGCTCGTCGGCGACGGCGTCTTGGTCAGCGTCAGGGCCGGGCTGCGGGTGGCGGTCACGCTGGCCGTCGCGGCCGGCGAGCTCACGGACTGGCCGCCGGCGGTGCCGTTCGCGACGGCGCTGTTGGCCACCGCGCCGGAGTTCACGTCGGTCTGGGTGACGGTGTAGGTCGCCGTGCAGCTGGTCGAGGCGCCCGGGGCCAGCGTGGTCGCGGTGCAGGTGACGGCCGTGAGGTTCGCCTGGGTGGCCGGCGCGGTCATGGTGTCGGCGACGCCCAGGCCGGTCAGCGTCACGTTGCCCGTGTTCGTGACCCCGAAGGTGTAGCCGATCGTCTGGCCGGCCGCCGTCACCGTGCTGCGCGACGCCGTCTTGGTCAGGCTCAGCGACCGGGTCTGCGCGACCGACACCGTCGCCGACGAGGAGGCCGTCGCCGTGCTGCCGTTCGCCCCGGTGCCGGTGACCGTGGCGGTGTTCGCGATCGAGCCCGCGTCGCGGTCGGCCTGGGTGACGGCGTACGTGGCGGTGCAGGTGGTGCTCGCGCCGGGCGCGAGGGTGGTGGCCGGGCAGGTGACGGCGGGGTTCGGGGAGGCGGGCGCCGTCATCGCGTCGGTGACCGCGATGCTGCTCACCGTCACGTTGCCGGTGTTGGTGACGAGCATCGCGTACGCCACCGAGGTGGTCGACGTGCTCACCGTCGTCGGGCTGGCCGACTTGGTCAGGCTCAGCGCGGCGGTCCGGTTCGCCGTGACGCGGGCGGTCGCGGCGGCGGAGGTCGCGCTGCCGCCGTCGGGACGCCGGGCCGAGGCGGTCGCGGTGTTGGCGACGGCGCCGTTGTCGAGGTCGGCCTGCGTGACGGTGTAGGTCGCGGTGCAGGAGGTGCCCGCCCCGGGCGCCAGCGAGGTCGCCGTGCAGGTCGCGGTGGTGAGGTTCGCCTGGGTGGCCGGGCTGGTCACGGTGTCGGCGACGGCCAGGTTCGTCAGGGTGGTGTTGCCGGCGTTGACGACGGCGAAGGTGTACGTGATCGTCGCGCCGACGCTGGACACGCTCGTCGGCGACGGGGTCTTGGTCAGGTTCAGGGTGCTGGTCTGCGCGACGGAGACCGACGCGCTCGAGACCGGCGCGGTGACGGCGGCGCCCCCGGGCGCGGTGCCCCGGGCGGTCGCGGTGTTGCTGATGCTGCCCGAGTCGAGGTCGGCCTGCTTCGCCGTGTACGACGCCGTGCAGGTGGTCGAGGCGCCCGGCGCCAGGGTCGTGACCGGGCAGCTGACGGCCGGGTCCGGCGTGGCGGGGCTGACCATCGCGTCGGTGACGGTGAGGCCGGAGATGGTGACGTTGCCGGAGTTGGTCACCCGCATCGAGTAGCTGACGACCGCCCCGACCGCGCTCACCGAGGTCGGGCTCGCGGTCTTGACCACCGTCAGGGCCGGCGACCGGGTCGCCGTCACGGTGGCGGTCGAGGAGGCCGACGTGACGGTCGCGCCCGTACCGGTCGAGGTCGCCGACGCCGTGGCCGTGTTCACCACCGTCCCGGCGTCGAGGTCGGCCTGGACCGTGGAGTAGGTCGCCGTGCAGGTGGTCGAGGCGCCGGCCGCGAGGGTCGTCGTGGGGCACGTCTCGTTGCCCGAGCGTCCCGCCGCCGGTGAAGGTGCCTTCGTTGATCATCAGGCCGCTCGCCGGCCCGTTGCCGGTGTTCGTCACCTGGTAGCTGTAGGTGACGGTCTGACCGACCGCGTTCACGGTCGACGGCGAGACGGTCTTGTTCAGGGTGAGGGTCGCGCTGCGCGGGGTGTTGGTGACCGTGCAGAGGACGTCGGAGGAGCTGCTGCCGGCGGCCGGGAAGGTCAGGCTCCATGACGGCGTGGTGCTGCCGCTCACCGCGGTCGCGGTGACGGCGGCGTTGTTGTTCGCGCCGTCGACGCACGCGATCGCGGTGGTGTAGCTGTCGAGGTTCGTGGCCGGGGTCGTGCTCGCCGCGGTCTCGGTGATCGTGTACGAGCGTCCCGGCACGCCGTTGGCCGGGCCTGCGACGGGCGTCTGGTTGCCGGTGGTGCTGCCCGTGGTCGTGGCCGTGGCGAGCGTGGTGCTTCCCGTCGTCACCGTGAGCGTGAACTGGTCGTTGGCGCCGGCCCGGGCCGTGACGTTCTTGCGGGCCGTCAGGCTGCCGCCGTAGTCGCAGTCGGCCAGGTCGGCGGTGGCGTTGGTGTTGGGCCCACCCGTGATCGCCGTGCTCTTGGTGAGGGCACCGGTGTTCGGGTCGATGGCGCTGAGGGTGCCGGGGCTCGTCGTGCCGCCGGTGGCGTTGCTGGCGTAGAGCAGGCCGTCGGCGTCGAAGGTGATGCCGTTGTAGGCCGCCGAGCTCGGGGGCGGGCTGCTGACGAGCGTGGCGGTGAGCGCCGCGCTGCCGGCCACGGTCGGCACGGTCTGGGTGACCCGGCCGAGCTGGGTGGACCCCGCGGTGGTGCTCGAGGCGGACTGGACGACGTAGAGGGTGCCGAGCTGGTCGAAGACGATGTCGCCGTTGGCGCCCCCGGCGGTCAGGCCCGACGACCGTGCCGATCAGCCCGATGGCGGTGTTGGTCGTCGTGTTGAACGCGTACAGCGTCTGCGTGTTGCCGTTGTAGTAGGCGTAGTAGTAGATGCCGGTGGACGGGTTGAGCGCGCCGCCGACGAAGTTGCTGCCGTCCGGCGGCACGGCGGTCGTGGCGTAGGTCGAGACGGCCGCGGTCGTGGCGTTGTACCGGTAGACCGACGGGGCGGCACCGTTGGCGGCGACCTGCTGCACCGCGAACGCCGCGGTGCCGTCGCGGCTGATCGCCAGACCGTTGATGCCGGTCACGCCGAAGGCCCCGACCTGGCTCCGGACGGCGGTGCTGGTGCTGATGGAGTACAGCTCGCCCTGCTGCGACAGGCCGTAGACCGTGCCGATCGTGCAGCTCAGGGCGGCCGGGGCGTTGTACTGCAGCACGACGAGACCGTTGCCACCGTTGGCCGTGGTGTCGCTGGCCGTGACCCCGCCGCCGGTGGCGACCCCGCTGACGTAGCCGGCCGCGCCCGTCTGCGGCGCCGCGCCGCCGCTGCCCGGCGTCCCGAAGGCTGCGTTCCCACCGGCCGTCGTCGCGCCGCCGGTGACCCCGGTCCCCCCGGTGTAGCTCGAGCCGCCGCCACCCGCGCCGTTGGCGGTCCCGCCCGCCGGCTGGCAGCGGCCGCCGCCGCCGCCGTAGTAGCCGCCACCGCCGCCGCCGCCGCCCTCGCTGCCGGTGGCGCTGCTCCCGGCGCCGTTCCCGCCGGCCAGCGCCGCTCCGGCGGTCGCCGCCGCGGTGCACCCGGTGGTCGTGGTGGCGGCCGCTCCCCCGGCGCTCGCCGTGCCCCCGCGGCCGGACAACGTGGCCTGAGCGTCCTGGCCGCCGGTGGCGCCACCACCGCCGCCCGCGTACGGCTCGGTCCCGGACGGGTTGTCGGCTCCCGGTGAGGCGCCGGCACCGCCACCCGCGAGGACCAGCGCGTTCGCCTGGGTGATGGTCGAGCTGCTGAAGAGGCCGGAGTAGCCGCCGCCACCCGAACCCTTGGTGTACTGGCTGGTGCTGGCCGTCGTCCCGCCCGCGCCGCCCCCGCCGTAGGCCGCGGTCCCCCCGGCGGTACCGACCTTGCCGCCGCTGCCGACCACCACCCCGAGGGTCGCGGCCGGGGTGACGGCGAGCGTCCCGGTCGCGTAGCCGCCCGCGCCACCGCCGCGACTGGCCGTTGTAGTAGGCCGTGTTGGCGCCGCCGCCGCCGGCGCCCCACGCCGAGACGGAGACGGAGTAGACGCCGGCGGGGACCGACCACGACTGCGCTGCACCGCTGGAGGTGAAGGCGACGCAGCTGCTGTAACCGGTGCCCGGGGTGCAGGTGGTCTGCGCGGCCTGGGCCACCGGCGCCGTCGGACCCAGCAGGACGACCAGCGGACCGAGGAGCAGCGACAGCGCCAGGACCAGGGCGACGCGCGGCGACGGGATCGTCCAGCGCGCGACGGAGTCCTGCGTGGATCGCGGACGTCGGACGTCGCGAGGGCGCAGCCGTCGGATCACGGGGCCTTCCGAGCAGAACCAGGGCATCCCGTCGACCGCGTCGCGGTCGGGCCCCCGCCCGGACAACGACGCTATTGAAGCCGACCACCGCCGCTGTGTCCAGCCGCCTCGGTCACTTCGTACGCCGCGCGTTACAGGATCGTTGTCCGACTCCTCAGGCGGGCGGCTGGAGCCGGTAGACCGCGCCGGCCTCGTCGTCGCTGACGTAGACCGCGCCGTCCGGGCCCTGCACGGCCGCGACCGGGCGGCCCCAGCGGGAGCCGTCGGCGCTCTGGAAGCCGGTCAGGAGCGTCTGCTGGTCGCCCATCCGGCCGTCTCCGAGGGTCCAGCACCGTAGCCGAAGAACGACACCTCCGGCGCCCGCGGCGGCGTCCGGTTCCAGGAGCCGTGGACGCCGACCAGCGCGCCCGCGCCGTACGGGGCGGGCAGCCCGGCTCCGGTGGCGAAGCTCAGGCCGAGCGGCGCCGAGTGCGCGCCCATGCCCTGCTCGACCGGGGCGCAGCGTCGCGCAGTCGAGCTTCGAGCCGTCCGCGTTGGTCTCGACGTCGCGGACGAAGGGCCGGTCGGAGTAGTCGAGGGCGGTCCCGGGGACGCCGGGTTCCACGTCGGGGTCGGGGTTGCAGTACGGCCAGCCGAGGTCGCGGCCCGGGGTCAGGTGCGCCAGC
Source organism: uncultured Actinomycetota bacterium (assembly GCA_963762775.1). Taxonomy (GTDB): domain Bacteria; phylum Actinomycetota; class Actinomycetes; order Propionibacteriales; family Propionibacteriaceae; genus Microlunatus. The sequence goes on along the minus strand of CAVXMD010000007.1, from coordinate 101,718 downwards.
GGCTCGATCGGGTGGTCGCCGACGTACGCGCGCACGACGTCGCCGAGGTCGCTCGACCCGTCGCCGTCGTCATCGCGGTCGTACGGGTACTCGACGTTGTCCCGGTTGTTCACCGCGGTCCAGACCTCGCCGTCGGGCGCGACCGCGAGGCCGGTGCCGTTGCGGACGCCGCGGGCGAAGACCTCGGCGGCGCCACCGCCCGGCGGCACGCGCAGGATCGTCGCGCGCTGCGGGTCGGCGTCCCGGTCCTCGGCGGAGATGTTGCCGGTCGAGCCGACCGAGACGTAGACCGCGCCGTCGTCACCGACGGCGACGCTCTTGAGCGCGTGCGCGTACGCGCCGCGCAGGTCGTCGCTCTTCGCGTCGGGCAGGCCGGTCACGACGGCCTGCGGGTCGGTGGCCCGGCCGTCGGCGTAGGTGTACGCGTCGACCCGGTCGCTCTGCGGCGACGTAGAGGCGGCCGTCGTGGAAGGCGAGGCCGTGCGGCTGGTTGAGCCCGCTGAGCAGCGTCGCCGTCGTCGGCTCGCCCGTCCGGTCGCCCGCAGCCGGCGTGACGACGTCGACCTCGCCCGCACCCGGTCGCGACACCAGCAGGCGGCCGTCCGGCGACCACGCCAGCAGCCGCGCCGCGTCGACCCGCGCGAACACGCTCGCCGTCCAGCCCGTCGGGACCTCCACCGTGCGCGCCTCGTCGAAGGCGACGCGTCCTGGCCGCCCGGGACGACCAGGTCCACCGTCTGGAGCGGCGCGGAGGCCGACGCGGCCGAGGTCGGGGCGCTGGACGGCGTCGCCGCCGGGCTCGCGCTGCACCCGGCACCGACGGCCAGGAGCAGCCCGGCCGCGGCCAGGGCCGGGACGACGGCGGGGCGACCGGAGGGATCCTCATGCCTCCAGCGTCGCCCAACCGGGGACAAGAACGTCGAGGCCGGAGGCGTCAGCCGGTAGACCGCGTTCGCGACGTCGTCGCTCACGTAGAGCGCGCCGTCCGGGCCCTGGACCGCGGCGACGGCGCGGCCCCAGCGCTTGCCGCTCGAGGACTGCCAGCCGCTGACCAGCGTCTGCTGGTCGCCCAGCTCACCGCCGGAGTACGGGAAGAAGGCGACCTCGGGCGCACGCGGCGGGCGTCCGGTTCCAGGAGCCGTGGACCCCGACCAGCGCGCCGGCCCCGAGCCCTGCGACGTCGGTCGAGAAGCTCAGGCCGAGCGGGGCGGAGTGGGCGCCGAGGCCCTGCTCGATCCTGGGCAGCGCGGCGCAGTCGAGCTTCGAGCCGTCGGCGTTGGTCTGCACGTCGCGGACGAAGTCCGGCTTCGAGTAGTCGAACGCCGGTCCCCCGCACGCCGTCCTCCACGTCCGGGTCCGGGTTGCAGTACGGCCAGCCCAGGTCACGACCCGCGGTGAGCTTGGCGAGCGGCTCCATCGGGTGGTCGTTGACGTAGGACTTCATCACCTTGCCGTAGTCGTCGCTGCCGTCCGTGCCGTAGTCCTGGTGGTACGGGTAGGCGATGTTGTCGCGGTTGTTCACCGCGGTCCACAGGGCGCCGTCGGGGGCGACGGCGAGCCCGGTCCCGTTGCGCACGCCGCGGGCGAACACCGTCGCCTGGCCGCCGCCCGGGGGCACGCGGTAGACGCTCGCGCGCTGCGGGTTCTCCGAACGGTCGCCCGGCGAGACGTTCTGGGTGGAGCCGATGGAGACGTAGAGCGCGTGGTCGGGACCGACGGCGAGGCTCTTGAGCGCGTGCGCGTACGCGCCCTTGAGGTCCTTGCTCTTGGAGTCCGGCAGGCCGTCGAGCACCGTACGACGGTTCGTGGCCTTGCCGTTCGCGTAGGTGTAGGCGTCGACGCGGTTGCTCTCGGCGACGTAGAGGGTGCTGCCGTCGAACGCCATCCCGTGCGGCTGCCGCAGCCCCCGGAGCAGGGTGCTCGAGGTCGGGCGGCCGCGGTCGTTCGGCGTGAGCCGGGTGATGATCCCGTACTCCGGGCGCGACACGAGCAGCCGGTCGTCGGGGGTGAAGGCGAGCAGCCGGGCCTTCTGCGGCCGCGCCCAGACGCTCACCTTCCAGCCCTCGGGGACCGTGAGCGAGCGGCTCGAGCTGAACGGCGACGCGTCGAGCGCCGACGGGACCGAGACCTTGACCGACGTCGACCTCGGGCTCGCGGCGGGCAGGAGCGGGGTGGCGGCGGCGGGCACGGTGGTCACGGGCACCACGCAGAGCGCGGCGACGGCGAGCCCGACGGTGGCCGAGGCCGACCGGCGGAGAGAACGGGACGGGGGCACCTGGGGACTCCTCAGGGTGGAGGGCCGGGGCGGGGGGAAGCCTCGGACGGTGCTCGGATCGTACGACTCCGAGGCGCTCCCGGCAGCGATCCCGGGCACCCTGAAGCAGCCTGGGACGGCGTCCTCGTCAGGTTCTTACGTAGCTCAGACCCACGTGGCTCAGACGACCTCGTGCAGCCAGCGGACCGGGGCACCGTCCCCCGCGTGCCGGAAGGTCTCCAGCTCGGCGTCCCACGCCCGGCCCAGGAGCTCGTCGAGGGCGTCGGCCAGCGGGCGCCCGCCCGCGGAGGCGGCCAGCATCGCGGTCCGGATGCGGTCCTCGGGGATCATGATGTCCCCGTGCAGGCCGGTGACGGCGTGGAAGACGCCGAGGCTGGGGGTGTACGAGTAGCGCTCGGCCTCGGAGGCCGAGCGGGCCTCCTCGGTCGCCTCGAAGCGCAGCCGCTGCCAGCCGCGCAGCGCGCTCGCCAGCCGGGCCGCCGTACCGACGGGCCCGGTCCAGGAGTACTCGGCGCGGTAGGCCGAACGTTCCGCCGGCTGCGGCGTCCAGCCCAGGCGTACGGGCATGCCGAACAGACCGCCGACCGCCCACTCGACGTGCGGGCACAGTGCCGACGGCGACGAGTGGACGTACAGGACTCCACGGGTCGTGCTCATCCGATCCTCCACGGGTGGGACCTCGGCAGCGTGAGGGCTGCCTTCCCCGACATCCTTCGCACCGGGTCCCGCGTGGGTTCTTCGTCGAGCGTGGCGTGGCTTCGAACGGTTGTGCGGACCATTCTGCCTCACGGGTCTCAGCCGCACCAGGCGTTCGGGAGACTTCTCGCACCTCCCTCGGCCCCGGGGTCGACCTAGGGTGAGGAGATGGTGACCACCGCCCCGTACGGCTCCTGGAGCTCCCCGGTCGGGCTCGACGACCTGACGGTCGGCTCGACCGGTCTGGCCGCCGTCCGCGTCGACGGCGACGACCTCCTCTGGCTCGAGTCACGACCCGACCAGGGCGGTCGGGTCAGCCTCTGGCGCCGGCCGTTCGAGGGCGGTGCCGCCGTCGAGCTGACGCCCGAGCCCGTGAACGTGCGCACCCGGGTCAACGAGTACGGCGGCGGCGAGTACGGCGTCGCGGGCGGCGTCGTCGTCCACTCCGACCTGGCCAACGGGCGCCTCTGGCGCCGCGACACCGACGGCACCGTCACCGCGCTGACCGCGGAGGGACCGTGCTGGTACGGCGACCCCGCCGTCCATCCCGAGCGTGGCGTCGTGGTCGCCGTCCGGGAGGACCACCGCGAGGCCGCGCTCGCCGAGCACGGCGAGGCCGTCACCACGCTCGTCGCCGTCCCGCTCGACGGTTCCGCCGCGGGCGACCTCGACGCCGTCACCGTCCTCGCGTCGGGCGCCGACTTCTACTCCACCCCGCAGCTGTCCGCCGACGGCCGGCTCGCGTGGACCGAGTGGGACCACCCGAACATGCCGTGGGACTCGACCCGGGTCCGGGTCGCGCCCTTCTCGCCCGACGGGCTGGGCGAGGTCACGACGCTCGCGGGCGGTCCCGGGGAGTCCGCCGTCGCGCCGCGCTGGCTGGACGACGACCTCGTCGTCGTCTCGGACCGGACCGGCTTCTGGAACCTCTACCTCGCCGACGGCACCTCCCTCCGCGCGCTGCACGAGACGGAGGCGGAGCTCGCCGGGCCCCAGTGGGTCCTGGGCCAGAGCCCGTACGCGGTCCTGCCCGGCCGCCGGCTGCTCTGCGAGCCGCCCGGCCCCGACGGCTCGGCGGGAACGGTCCTCTCCGTGCTCGACGTCGACTCCGGCGCCCTCACCCCGGTGGCCGAGCCGGGTGCCGGCACCGCCTCGATGGCCGCGGGCCCGGGCGGGGTGGTGGCGGTGCTGACGGCCGCCGACCGGCCGGCCGAGCTGGCGACGCTCGGGCCGGACGGCGCCTGGACGACCGTGCGGACGAGCACGACCTCCCGGCTCGACCCGGCGCTCGTGTCGCGGGCGCGGGAGGTCACCTGGCCGGGCGAGGACGGCGAGGTCCACGGCTGGTACTACCCGCCGACGAACCCTGGCTTCAGCGCACCGGAAGGCGAACGGCCGCCGCTCTTCACGCTCTCGCACGGCGGGCCGACGTCCCAGGCGCAGCCGACCTTCGCGCTGGCGACGCAGTTCTGGACCTCGCGCGGGTTCGCGGTGCTCGACGTCAACTACGGCGGCAGCACCGGCTACGGGCGGCCGTACCGCGAGCGCCTCAAGCCGCGCTGGGGCATCGTCGACGTCGCCGACTGCGCGAACGGCGCCCTCGCCATGGTCGACCAGGGTCTGGCCGACCGCGCCCGGCTGGTCGTCAAGGGCGGCAGTGCCGGCGGCTACACGACCCTGCGGGCCCTGACCGCGACGGACGTCTTCACCGCGGGCATCAGCTCGTACGGGATCGGCGACCTCGAGATCCTGGCGCGCGACACCCACAAGTTCGAGTCGCGCTACCTCGACGGCCTCGTCGGGCCCTACCCCGAGGCCCGCGACGTCTACGTCGAGCGCTCCCCCATCCACCACGTCGACCGGCTCTCCGCGCCGATCCTCCTGCTCCAGGGGCTCGACGACCTCGTCGTCCCGCCCAACCAGGCCGAGGCCATGGCCGACGCCGCGCGGGCGAAGGGCCTGCCGGTCGCACTGCTCCTCTTCGAGGGCGAGGGGCACGGGTTCCGTCGCTCGGAGACGATCGTGGCCTCCTACGAGGCCCAGCTGAGCTTCCTCGCCCAGGTCTTCGGCTTCACCCCCGCCGACGACGTCCCCCTCCTCCCCGTCGAGAACCTCCCCGCCTGACCCGCCCTCCTCCCTTCCCCCTCAGATTGCTGCGCGGTTGTCGACAGCCGTGACGCCCGCGCGGCGTGTCGCGTGCCGGATGGCGACTCTCGCGTGGGCAAGGGGAAGGAGGAGGAGAGGCGGAGTCAGGTCGGGCGGGCCCCGAAGATCGCCTGACCGATGCGGACCGTCGTCGCCCCGTGGGCGATCGCCGGGACGAAGTCGCCGGACATCCCCATCGAGAGCTCGCGGCCGCAGAGGTCACCGGCCACCCGGTCGCGCAGGTCGGCCATCGTCTCGAAGCAGGCCGCGACGGCGGTGTCGTCGTCGGAGTTCAGCGCCAGGGTCATGAGCCCGCGGACCCGCAGGGTCGGCAGCGACGCGAGCTCGACGAGCAGCGGCTCGACCTCGTCGGGCGCCAGGCCGGACTTCTGCGGCTCGGCCGAGGAGTTGACCTGCACGAAGACGTCGAGGGTCCGGTCCAGCTCGTGCAGCGCGCGGTGCAGCGTCCGCGCGAGCTTGACCGAGTCGAGCGTGTGCAGCTCGTCCGCGAACGCCGCTACCGGCCGCGCCTTGTTCGTCTGCAGGTGCCCGATCATCGCCCACCGCAGGTCGGCCCGGTCGGTGAAGTGGTCGGCCTTCTCGGCCGCCTCCTGCACGCGGTTCTCCCCGAGCAGCCGCGCCCCCGCCGCGTACGCCGCCTCGAGCACCTCGACCGGGTGCGTCTTGCTCACCGGGAGCAGGCGCACCTCGGCCGGCTCGCGGCCGGCGGCGACGCACGCGTCGTCGACCTCGGCGCGCACCCGGGCGAGGTTGGCCGCGACGTCGATCACGGGCCCAGGCTAGGCGCCCGGTCGGGGGATGAGCCGCTCCGCGCGGTAGCGGTCGAACAGGTCGGTGAACGACCGCTCCGTGCGGCGGTAGCCGACGAACCCCGCCTCCCGGCTCTTGCCCATGTCGGTGACGACCTCCATCGGGCGCCCCAGGTCGGCGTCGGTGTGCCACCACGAGGCGAGCCGGCCGATGTCCGGCTCGACGAGCCCGTGCCGGGCCGCGATCGCGGGCCACGCGTGCTCGTGGCGGGTGAGCTGCTCCTCGAAGGGCTGCGGCTCGCCGTCCGGCCCGACGACCCGCGCCGGGTCGACCCCCAGGTGCGCGGCCAGGCGCGGCCACATCCAGCGCCACCGGAAGACGTCGCCGTTGACGACGTTGAACGCCTCGTCCGCACCGGCCGGGTCCGTCGACGCCCACACCATCTGCTCGGCCAGCAGCCCGGCGTCGGTCATGTCGGTGAGGCTGTTCCACTGCGCCTCGCTGCCGGGGAAGACGAACGGCAGGTCGAGCTCGGTCGCCAGCGTCGCGGCCACGGCGATGGTCAGGCCCATGTTCATGGCGTTGCCGACGGCGTGGCCGATCACCGTGTGCGAGCGGTGCACCGACCAGGTGAACCCCTGCCGCCCCGCGGCGGCGAAGAGCTCGTCCTCCTGCGCGTAGTAGAAGTTCGCGGTCTCCAGGCGCGGTTCCTCCTCGTGGAACGGCGTCTCACCGACCTTGCCCTGCGCGTACGCCTCGAAGGGGCCGAGGTAGTGCTTGAGCCCGGTCACCAGCGCGACGTGCGCGAGCGGGGCGCGCGTCAGGGCGGCGAGCAGGTCGCGGACCATCCCGCCGTTGACGGCGATGTTCTCCTCCTCGGTCTCCTGACGCTGCCAGGCGGTGAAGAAGACGTGCGTGGGACGGACGTCGGCCAGGGCCGTCCGCAGGCTGTCGGGGTCCCGCAGGTCGGCCGCGACGCTGCCGACGCCCGGGCGGGACGAACCGCCGCGCGACAGCGCTAGCACCTCCCAGCCCTGCTCCAGCAGCAGGTCGACCAGCGCGGAGCCGGTGATGCCGCTCGCCCCCACGACGAGGGCCGTACGGGTGGTCGGGTCGGCGGTCTGCCCGGGTGTCTGCTCGGTCGCGGTCACGCCTGCCCAACCGGGCCGACGCGGACGGCATTCCGCCTGCGCGCCTGGACCGAGGAGCACCCGCAGGAAGCGCCGACCTCGTCCCGCCCCCCTTGGCCCTTGGCCGCACGGGGTCGTCGGTTCCTGCGGGTGCGGGCTCAGGCTATGGCTCTTAGCCGTAGCCTGGCAAGGGTCCCGGCCGCGTTAGGGTCGGTCCGGTGAGCTCGACCGAGGACCGCGGTGCCCGGCGCGCGCGGACCGTCGACACCATCCTCGAGCGGGCCCTGGTGATCATGGGCGAGGTCGGGGTCGGCGGCCTCACCATGACGGAGCTGGCGCGGGCGATGGAGATCCAGCCGCCGTCGCTCTACAAGTACTTCCCGTCGGTCCTGGCCGTGCACGACGAGCTCTTCCGCCGCGGCCAGCAGGCCAACCTCGAGGCCCTCGAGCGGGCGATGGACGGCTGCGCCCCCGGCCTCGACGCGCTCCGGTCCGGGCTGACCGGCGCCGCCCGCTGGGCGGTCGCGCACCCGGTGCTGGGTCAGCTGCTGTTCTGGCGACCGGTCCCCGGCTTCGTCCCGAGCGGGGCGGCGTACGCACCGGCCGGGCGCCTCGCGGGCCACCTGCGCCGGAACCTGGCCGAGGCGGTCGAGCGGGGCGAGCTGGGCCCGGCCGCCGCCACCGACGAGGCGCTCACGGTGCTGGCGTCGCTGCACTTCGGGGTGCTCAGCCAGCACCTCGCGAACCAGCCCGGCACGCGCTGGGAGGACAGCACCTACCCGCAGGCGTACGACCGGGTGCTCGACCTCTTCGTCCGGGGCTACCAGGCCGAGGGCGACCGGGACCGGACCGACGACGCCTAGGGCCAGCGAGCGCCGAGCGAGATCATCCCGAGGGCGGCGAGGAGCGCGAACGCGAGGCCGAAGCCGGCGTAGCGCGAGGTGACCTCCTGGTCGACCTTCTCGGTGCCGACCGAGCTGCCGATGTCGGCGTAGACGTCCTTCAGCTGGCCGGCGGAGGTCGCCGTGTACGCCGTGCCGCCGGAGATCCGCGACACCCGGGACAGCTCGGCGCGGTCGACCGGGACCGGCTCGCGCCGCCCGCCGATGTCGATGTAGCCGTCCGCCGTGCCGTACGCGATCGTGTAGATCGGGACGTCCTGGGCCTTCGCCGTCTGCGCCGCCTCGTCCGAGGGCCGCCCGACCTGGGTCTTGCCGTCGCTCAGCAGCACGATGCGGGCGGGAGCGGTGGCGTTCGGGTCGCTCGGGTCCGGCGGCACCTGGGCCAGGGCCGCCAAGGAGGTGTAGATGCCCTCGCCGATGGCGGTCGACGCCTTGGGCTGGAGCGCCTGGATCGCGGCGGTCGCCGCACCCCGGTCCTGGGTCGGCGGCACGAGGGTCGTCGCGGTGCCCGCGAAGGACACGACGGACACGTTGAACTTGGGCGGCAGCGAGTCCACGAAGTCCTCGGCCGCGGACTTGGCCGCGTCCAGCCGGTTGGGCTGCACGTCGGTCGCCTCCATGGACAGCGACACGTCGATGGTGACGACGATCGTGGCGCGCTCGCGCGGCACCGACACCTCGCCCTTCGGCTTGGCGTACGCGACGGTCAGGGTCAGCAGGCTGAGGATCGACAGACCGACGGCCACGTGCCGCAGCCAGGTCCGGTCGCGCGGGATCACGAGGTCGAACATCGTCCGCGCGATCCGGGCGTTCCGCTTGCGCTTGCGGTTGACCAGGAAGAGGTAGACCCCGACCAGGACCGGGATCAGCAGCAGCCACCACAGCCGGGTGGGCTCCATGAACGACAGCAGCGGGGTCATCGGCGCACGCTCCCTCGGGCGGTCGTAGAGGTGTCGGTCACGGCCACTTCGCCCCCAGGGAGATCGCGCCGAGCGCGGCCAGGACGGCGAACGCGAGCCCGAACCCCGCGAACTGCGCGGTCACCTCGCGGTCGGCCTTCTCGTAGCCCACCTCCGAGGAGATGTTCTCGTAGACCGTCCGCAGCTGCTCCGGGGTCGCGGCCGAGAAGGACTGCCCGCCGCTGATCTGCGCGAGCTGCTGCATCAGCTCGGTGTCGACCGGGACCGGGTTCCGCTTGCCGTCGAGGTCGACGTAGCCGTTCTCGGTGCCGTACGCGATCGTGTAGACGGGCACGCCGGCCGCCTTCGCGTCGGCCGCGGCCTGCTGCGGCGCCCGCCCGGTCTGGTTGGTCCCGTCGCTCAGCAGCACGATCGCGCCGGGCGCCGGGTCGTCGGGGTGGTCGGGGTCCTTGGGCGCCTGCTGCAGCGCCGCCATCGCGGTGTCGATCCCGGACCCGATCGCCGTGGAGTCCTGCAGCCGGATGCTGTTGATCGCGTTCGCGACCGTGCCGTGCTGCAAGGTCGGCGGCACGAGGATCGAGGTCGAGCCCGCCATCGAGACGACCGAGACGTTGTACTTCTCCGGCAGCTCGTTCACGAACGCGATCGCCGCGGCCTTGGCGGCGTCGAGCCGGTTCGGCGGGACGTCGGTGGCCTGCATCGACAGCGACGCGTCGATGACCAGCACGATCGTCGCCCGCTCGCGCGGCACGTTCGACCTGGGTCGTCGGCTGCGCGAACGCCGTGGTCAGCGTGACGAGGCTCAGCAGCGACAGCGCGACGGCGAGGTGGCGGCGCCACTGCGACTGCCGCGGGATGACGACGTCGAGCATCGAGGTGTTCGTGAAGCGCATGCCACGCCGGTTCTTGCGCCGGCTCGCGAGCACGTACGCCGCCACGAGCAGCGGGATCGCCAGCAGGATGAGCATCCGGCCGGGCGAGGCGAAGCTGATGCTCGCGGAAGAAGATCCAGACGTCGCCGAAGACGCTCAGCGGGGTCACCTCGACACCCCCTGCGGCGGGGCGTGCAGCATGCTCGCCACGCGGCGGTAGGCCAGCACGAAGCGCGCGATGTCGGCGACCCAGTCGCAGTCGGTGCGCAGCTGGATGTGACCCACGCCAGCACGACGCAGGGAGATGCGGATCCGTTCCCGCTGAGCGGCGCTGGCCGCGTCCATCCGCGCCCGCGCGTCGGGGTCGGCGGTGTTCACGTAGCGCTCGAAGTCGGTCTCGGGGTCGCGGATCAGCATGTCGCCGACGTTCGGGAACTCGATCTCGCGGCGGTCGACGACCTCGATCGCCAGCACCTGGTTGCGCACCGCGAGGCGGCGCATCGAGCGCTCCCAGTCCGGCGGCACGTTCGGGTCGAGCTCGTGGTCGCCGGGGGTGAGGAAGTCCGACACGACCACGCGCAGGCCGCGGCGCCGCTGGGTCGCGCGACATCTGCTCGACGGCGTTCGCCAGCGTCATCGGACCGGTGGCGTGGTCGGGGACGAAGGGTTCGGTGAGCATGATCCGCAGCAGCCCGTAGAGCGCGGCCCGGCCCGAGCGCGCCGGCAGGCGGCGCAGCTTGTCGGGCTTCATCACGTAGCCGCCGAAGCGGTCGCCCATCTTCTGGCTGAGGAAGCCGATCGTCGCGATGGCGGCGATGCCGAGGTCGCGCTTGGTGACGCCCTCGGTCCCCCAGTTCATCGACGGCGTGACGTCGAGCAGCGCCCAGACCTCGAGCTCGCGGTCGGAGACGGTGTCGCGCACGTACGGGACGGTCGTCCGGGCGGTGACGGCCCAGTCGATCTTGCGGACGTCGTCCTCGCCGGCGATGTAGAGGCGCGCGTCGTTGGCCTCCGAACCCGGGCCGGGGAGCAGCCCGAGGTGGTCACCGTGGAGGTAGCCCTCCAGGCGACGCACGATCGTCAGCTCCAGACGGCGCAGCGCGGCCTCGGGCGCGAGCTTGTTGAGCGGGATGGTCGCCCGCGTCGGGGTGCCGAGCACCGAGGCGACGGCGCCGACGTCACGCGGCGCGGTGGCCCGGGCGGGCGGACCCGACGGCGGGCCGTAGGACGCTCCGGACGGAGGCCCGTACGGGGAGCCCGACGAGGATCCGTACGGCGGGCCCGCTGGAGGCCCGTAGGGAGAGGCTGCCGCCATCGACGACCTCAGCCGAAGTCCCGCGACGGCGGGTACGGCGCGACCGGACGGCCGCTCGGCGGCGGGAAGCCGCCCTGGCCGTTGTGACCCTGCTGACCCGACTGGCCCTGGCCCGGCTGGCCCGCGTGCTGCTGGCCCGGGTGCTGACCGGCCGGCTGGCCCTGCTGACCCGGCTGGCCCTGCTGCTGACCGCCCTGCCACACCGGGGTGGGCGGCGGGACCATCGCGACGATCCGCTCGATGACCTGCGCCGGCGAGATGTTGTCGGCGATGGCGTCGAAGCCGAGCGTGAGGCGGTGCGACATGACGTCCTTGGCCACGGCCTGCACGTCGGTCGGCAGCACGTAGTCGCGGCCGTGGATCAGCGCGAGGGCCCGGGCGGCGGCCACCAGGCCGAGCGTGGCGCGCGGGCTGCAGCCGATCTGGATGACCGAGGTCAGGTCGGGCAGGTTGAACTCGGCCGGCGTCCGCGTCGCCAGCACCAGCCGGACGACGTACTCGGCGACGAGGTTGTGCACGAAGACGTCGCTGGCCTGGCGCTGCAGCTGCCGGACCAGGTCGGGGTCGAGGACCGGCCGCGCCTCCGGCGGGTCGACGCTCATCCGCCGCAGGATCTCGAACTCCTCGTTCCCGCGGGGGTAGGGCACGTCGACCTTGAGCAGGAAGCGGTCGCGCTGCGCCTCGGGGAGCGGGTAGACGCCCTCGGACTCCACCGGGTTCTGCGTCGCCAGCACGATGAACGGCTGCGGGACCGGGTAGGTCGTGCCGCCGATCGAGACCTGCTTCTCGGCCATCAGCTCGAGCATCGCCGCCTGCACCTTGGCGGGCGCGCGGTTGATCTCGTCGGCGAGGACGAAGTTGACGAAGACCGGGCCGAGCTCGACGTCGAAGCTCTCCTGGCTGGCCTTGTAGATGCGCGTGCCGACGATGTCGGAGGGCACCAGGTCGGGGGTGAACTGGATGCGCGAGAACGTCCCGCCCACCACGGTCGCGAAGCTGCGCACCGCGAGGGTCTTGGCCACGCCGGGCACGCCCTCGAGCAGGATGTGGCCCTTGGCCAGCAGCCCGACCATCAGCTGCTCGACCATGTGCTCCTGGCCGACGATGACGCGCTGGACCTGGGTGATCGCGTCGCCGAGGATGCGCGAGGCCTCCTGGGGGTCGACCCCGGGGCGTCCGCCCTGCTCGCGCACGGTGCCGGTCGAGGTCCCGCCCGTGGAGGACGAGGACGCGCCGTCCGGCGCGCCGTAGCTGGGGCTGCTCACTCACTCACTCCTGTGGTGCACGGGGTCGGTCACGTCGCGTGCGAGGTCGAGCCACGCGTCGTGGTCGTACGGCCGGAGGCGTTGCGGCCCCTGCGGCAGGCGGGCCCAGTCTCGCAGACCAGCGCCTCCAGCGTAGGCGGCGAGCGGGCCGCACCAAGGGGCCCGCGGACCCTCACAGGTCCTGCACAGGCGGGCCACGACCGGGCACAGGTGCCCGCAGCACGCTCGGGGCCCGGGAGAGGCGCGGGAGAGGCCCGGAGGCCGAATAGACTCGGGACTTCCGCCCTGCCGACGACCGCAGCCCGAGGAGGTGCCGATGTCCTCGCCGTACTACGGCCCCTGGACTCCCGGCGACCCCGGACACGGCCCGGGCGACCCTGCCCCCGCCAACGCCGAGGCGATGCGGGCGTACGAGTCCGTCGACCCCGCCACGCTCGACGACGTCGTCGCGGTCAGCCCCCTGCTGCCCGACGACCCGCCCAAGGTCGGCGGCTTCTGGCTCGACGCGCGGCTGCACGCGAGCGCGGCCGGCACCGCCTTCACCGCGCACGCCTCCGAGGAGGCGGGCAGCACGCCCGTCATGGTGCTGCTGCTCTCCGAGGGGGCGGCGGCCGACGCCGCGGCCCGCGACCGGCTGGCCGGCGAGGTCAACGAGATGCACATCGACACCGTCCTCGCCCGCGGCGGGCAGGGGCAGGACACCGGTCGGCTCGGGCGCCGGTTCGTCGCGCCGGACACCCCCGTCGCCCCCGACGCCCGGTCCGACGCGCCGTGGGCCGCGCTCGCGTACGACGGCTCTCCCGCCGCCGCGGCGGAGGCGCAGCGGGTGCTCGACGCGGTCGAGCTCGCCGCGCTGGAACCCCTGGGGCGCCCGTCGGGCCCCGACTACCGGCTGCCCTGGATCGACCGCGTGCGCCCCGGCCTCGCGCGGCTCTGGCCGCTGCCCTGGCCCGGACGCCACGACCGCGCCGGGTGGCGCACGATCCTCGTGTCCTGGCTGCTGATGATGCTGCTGGCCGCGCTGGCCGTGCTCATCGCGATCCTGATCTTCCGCAACCAGCCGCCGCAGTCCACGCCGCCGCCCACCGGGGGTTCCGGGAGCCCGCCGCCCGCCTCGTCGTCGCCGAGCCCGCAGTCGGGCTCGCCGTCGCAGTCCGGATCGGGCTCGCCCTCGCCGTCGCAGTCCGGGTCGCAGTCGGGCTCCGCGTCGCCGTCGCCGTCGCCGTCCGACTCCGGTTCGCAGTCCGGCTCGCCCTCGCCCGGCGGACCCAGCCCCGACGACAGCGGCTCGCCCGGGAGCCCGACCCCGCCGTCGCGGCTCTGACGGGCGTGGAGCCCCTCACGACGACGGCCCACGACCCAGGGCCGCCCGCGCTGGTCGCGTGCGACCTCGACGGGACGTTCCTGCTGCCCGACGGCACCGTCAGCGCGATCAACGCCCGCGCCGTCCTCGCCGCCCAGGACGCCGGCATCCCCGTGGTCTTCGCGACCGGGCGCCCGGTCCGCTGGCTGGACGTGATCGCCGACCTCCCCGGCGCCCACCCCACCGTCATCGCCAGCAACGGCGCGGTCCTCTACGACCTCGGCACGCGCGAGACGCTCGACCGGCTGTGCCTGGACCCGACGGTCGCGCTCGACGCCGTCGGCTGCATCCGCGAGCACGTGCCGGACGCCGCGTTCGCCTTCGAGTCGGGCACCCACTTCGGCTACGAGCCCGCGTACCGGACGTGGGTCCCCGACACCGGCGAGGACCCCACGCTGCGCCACGGACCCGTCGAGCAGCTCGCGCGCGAGGTCTCCGCGGTCAAGCTGCTCGTGCAGAGCCAGACCCTCGGCGACGACGCCCTGCTCGCCCAGGTGCAGACCTGCGTGGGGACCGGGCTCACCGCCACCTGCTCGACCGGGCGCGGCTACGGCCTCGTCGAGCTCAGCGCCGCCGGGGTCGACAAGGCGAGCATGCTCGCCCGGACGTGCGCGCGGCTCGGCGTACCGGCTCGTCGCGTTGCCGCCTTCGGGGACATGCCGAATGATGTGAGCATGCTCAGCTGGGTCGGGATGCCGCGCGTCGTCGCGAACGCGCACCCCGCCCTGCTCGCCCTCGGCTTCCCCGTCGTGCCGGCCAACCACGACTCGGGCGTGGGTCGGACGATCCTCGACTGGGTCGGCGCCTCAGCCGCCCGGCTCGCCACGGCGTCGGGCCACGTCGGGGCCGCGACGCCCGCATGAGGCGTACGGTCCGCGGCGTCGCCGTCTGCCTGCTGCCCGTGCTGACCGGGCTCTGGGTGGCGACGACGGAGTTCGGCGGGCGGTTCGTGCCCTGGCGTCCGGACATGGTCGACCTCGAGGTCTACCGCGAGGCCGCTCGCGTCCTGCTGAGCGGCGGCGACTTCTACGCCCTGCCCGGGCGGCTGCAGTTCCTCTACCCCCCGCTGGCGGCCGTGCTGTCCGTGCCGCTCGCGCTGCTGCCCACCGTGCTCGTCCAGGTCCTCTGGACGGTCGCGGGCGTGCTGGCCCTGCTCGCGGTGCTGCACCGCGTCGGTCTGCACGGCTGGGTCCTGAGCCTCGTCGGCACCGCGACGCTGTTCCTCGAACCGGTGCGCCAGACGCTCGGGTTCGGCCAGCTCGGCATCTTCCTCGTCGCGCTCGTCGTGCTCGACCTCGTGCCCGGACCGCGGGTGCTCCCCCGGCGGCTGCTGCCCGAGGGCTTCTGGACCGCGCTCGCCGCCTGCATCAAGCTCACGCCGGCGCTGTTCGTGGTCTACCTGGCGCTCGTACGCCGGACCCGGGCCTTCGTCGTCGCCGTCGTCTCCGCCGTCGCCCTCACCCTCGTGGCCGCGGTCTTCTCGCCGCGGCAGTCGTACGAGTTCTGGACCCGGCTCGCCCACGGTGACACCGGGCTGGGCGGCAGCATCGTCTACTTCACCAACCAGTCCGTGCTGGCCGACGTCATCCGGGCGCTGGGGTTCAGCGCCGGCGCCACGCTGCTCGGGCTCGCGCTCAGCGCCGCCGTCGCCGCGCTCGGGACGTGGGCCGCGGTGCTGTGGCACCGGCGCGAGGAGGTCGCGCTCGCCGTCATGCTCGGCGGCGTCGCCACGCTGCTCGCCTCCCCCGTGTCCTGGCTGCACCACTTCGTCTGGGTCGTGCCGCTCGCCGTCGTCCTGGTCCGCGACCTCCTGCCGCTCGGCGAGCCCCCGCGGCTGCCGACGTGGTTCGCCGTGCTCGGGCTGCTGTTCTGCGGCTGGGTCGCCGTCGAGCCGTTCCAGAACCTGCCCAACTCCGGTGACGTCGAGCTCACCTGGAACGCCGGCCGGAACCTGCTAGCCTCCGGCACGCTGCTCGGCGGCGTCGCGTTCCTCGTCGCGGCCGTCCTCGTCGCGCTGCGGCGACCGGTGGACCCGGTATCGTCCTCGCGCTGCGCGGGTAGAGGGTCGTGGCGGGCTCGTCACCGCCGACTCCGTACGAGAGGTTCGTCCGTGACCGTCCTGCCCGCTCCCGAAGCCGACCGCACCCGGATCCACCGCCTGGCCTGGATCGCCGTCCTCGTGCTCGGCGTCGCTGCCTACCTGCTGGTGCTGCGGACCGCCGTGGCCACCGAGAACGTCAACTTCGTCCCGTCCCTGCTGCTCCTCGGCTCGGCGGTGGTGCCCGGGACCGTCCTCACCTTCGCGGCCACCGGCGGGCGCCGGATCGTGGTGTCGTCCGGCCTGCTCGCCCTCGTCGCCGTCCTCGGCGGGATCATCGGCACGGTCGCCGCCGGGACGCTCGAGTACGACACCCTGCGCGGCCTCGGTGCCCTGCCGATGCTCTTCGTCGGGCTCATCGAGGAGACCGCCAAGCTGATCGTCCCGCTGCTCGTGCTGCTCCTGACCCGGTACCGCGGCGCGGCCGCCGGCGTGGTCGTCGGGGTCGCCAGCGGCATGGGGTTCGCGACGCTGGAGACGATGGGCTACGGCTTCACCGCGCTGCTCAAGAGCGGATCGCTCGCCGCCCTCGACTCGACCCTGCTGCTGCGCGCCCTGCTCTCCCCCGCCGGTCACGTCGCCTGGACGGGCATGACCGCCGCCGCGTTGTTCGCGATCGCGACCTCGACGGTGCAGGGGCGCGCCTTCTTCCGGTTCCTGGCGACGTTCGTCGGGGCGGTCCTGCTCCACGCGGCCTGGGACGGTTCGCACGTGCTCGCCGTCCACGTCCTCGTCGCGGTCGTCAGCATCGTCGGCCTGCTCGTCGTGATCCACCGCTCACGGCGGGTCCCGCGAGTCTGCGGATCACGGTTACGGACGCGCGCACGTCGGTAGCATCGTCGACCTCGGGGCGATAGCTCAGCCGGTCAGAGCAAGGGACTCATAATCCTTCGGTCGTGGGTTCAAGCCCCACTCGCCCCACGCGTCTGCGGACCCGCGCTCACGCCGCGGCGGTAGCTCCTGCGCTCGCGGAGGCTGTGGAACCAGACCCTGCAGACCGTCGCTCGTCGACCGGGGCTGGGTCGCACGGTGCTGGGCGACGACACGGTTGATCCATCGCCCTGCAGGTGAGCAACCGACGCCCGTCGCGACGGACCACGTCGGGCCCAGTCGAACTCCTGGATGCGCGGCTCGACGTGCATCGGCCTCGGATGGTGACGTGGCGCGCTCGGCGCGCGGTCT
The DNA here is from genome assembly GCA_963762775.1 of uncultured Actinomycetota bacterium. GTDB lineage: Bacteria > Actinomycetota > Actinomycetes > Propionibacteriales > Propionibacteriaceae > Microlunatus. Next base: position 84,784 of record CAVXMD010000007.1, on the reverse strand, counting down.
GCGGACCTCGACCCAACGTCAATGGCCTGTCGTCTGCGGCGAGGAGTCGGGTTCAGGAGCGTCGACAGGTCACCCGGCACGTAGTGATCTGGCAGTCCGCGCCACCACCGCAACCCGCGTAAGAGAACTTGCTACGCACAAATGCGTATGTCGCTCCCCGCACATCGGGGCCACCATCGAGGACGACACCTGGGGACCCAGTCACCTCACAAGCCCGAAGGCAGGACTCGCATGACGAAACGGCGAAAGGCCGGTCACCTGGCCGGAGCGGCCATGGTCCTTCTCGTCCTCGCCAGCTGCATTCCGGAACCGGGCCCCGTTCCTCCGCCGCCGTCGCAATCGACCGAGCCCGTCGACTCCTCCGCACCGGAGACACCCGAGCCTCTCAGCGAGCGCGAGCAGCTCTACAGGTACTGCGACCAAGCCGTCGAACAGGACCCGAAGTGCTGGTCCTCGAGGTTCGGCAACGACCTTCGCGCCCAAGATGCGTCCCTGCGAGGAGAGCAGACCGTCGGCGGGCAGGAGCGCACCGAGGTCCTCGGGGCTGGCGGCCTCACAGACGTGGCTCGGGTCGGCATCGACGTCGACTCCCTGCCTTCTCAGCTGCCCGGCATCGACTGGAGTGTGGACGAGGACAACAGCCGGGGCGACTGCCACACCCTGTTCGACGCCACCGCCCGGCTCGGCGTCGTGACCGTCCACACCGAGACCCCCCGCATGCCGGTCGAAGCGGTCCAGGCGTACATCATCGAGAACCCTGTCTTCCGCATCGGCCGCTCGCTCGCCGAGGCTGAGGCCGGTCTCGGAGCGCCCGGCATCGGTCTGCAGAGCAGTCTTGACGACCTCGAAGAGGCCTACCCCGACCTGCGGACCGTAGGCGGACCCGGTGGCACCATCGTCACCACTCCCGTCGAGACCGCGGAAGAGGAGCTGGACACCGCGACCACCGACAGGGGCATGGTCTTCTTCCTCGGCCCCGACGGCAGGGTCGAGCGATGGACGCTCGGCGTACCCCAGTACGCCTTCAATCTGTGCGGCTAGCCCGGGATCGTGCCGGACGGGCGGGTCTTGGTGGATGGGTTGAGCACGTGAAGAGCGCCCCGCACCAGGAATGCCAGGAGTCTCGATGAACGACCCGACGACCAGCGCGGACGATGTGATCCGCTGCATTCAGGAGATCGAGGAACACAGCGCTCGTCGGCACGATGCTCTTCTGGCCAAAGGCGAGCGATGGAGAATTTCCTCCTCGGTCGGCAGAGGCACCACGGCGGTGTACGGCGCAGCAGGAGCGACTGCGGGAATTGCAGCCTTGAGCGGCGGAGGGGTACTTGCGGATTCGGCCGCCTTCGTCGTCACAGCGGTCGGGGGTGGTGTCCCAGCGCTCGCAGGAATTTTCACGGTCCCTGGAAAGTCCGTTGGTCATGACTCCATGGCGATGGACTGGCAGACCTCGAAGGAAGATGCACGACGTGCTCGGGCAGACGAATGCCTGACCAAGTGTCTGCGGTCGGACCGATGGGAGCAGCCGAAGGCGAGGCGCGAGACCTTGGACAAGAAGGATCGTGGACCAAGCGACGCTTGAACGATCGAACACCCCTTGGTCACTTCTGCCCAGGTTGCACCAGGCCGGTCTCGTAGGCCGCGACGACCGCCTGCACGCGCGTGATCAGGTCGAGCTTGGCCAAGATCCGGGAGACATGCGTCTTCACCGTGCTCTCGGCGATGTCCAGGTGGCGGGCCACCTGGTCGTTGCTGCAGCCGCGGGCGACCTCGACCAGCACCTCGCGCTCACGGTTGGTCAGCTCTCTGAGTGCGCCTTGGGCGGGTGAGGAAGGAGGTGGGCTGAAGCGCTGAACAAGCCTCAGGGTGACCCGCGGGTCGAGCAACGCCGTCCCGCTGGGCAGCATCCGCACCGCTGCGATCAACCGGTCCTCCGGGGTGTCCTTGAGGAGGAAGCCGCTGGCGCCGGCGCGGAGCGCGGCGTGGACGTACTCGTCAAGGTCGAATGTCGTCACGACGAGCACGGCGACCGGCGGTTGCAGCTTGACCAGCTGACGGGTGGCTTCGATGCCGTCCACCCGCGGCATCCGCACGTCGACGACCGCCACGTCGGGGCTGAGGCGACGGGCCGCGGACAAGGCCGCAGCCCCGTCCTCGGCCTCACCCACGACGGAGATGCCGTCGGCCGAGTCGAGGATCGCCCGGAGCCCCGCCCTGATCAGCCGGTCGTCGTCCACCACGAGGACCCTGAGGTCTTCGCCCGAGGCGGTCACGGGACCACCGGCAACGTGGCTGCCACCCGAAACCCGCGGGGTCGAGACGGGCCAGCGCTGAAGGTTCCGCCGAACAGCTCGACCCGGTCGCGGAGTCCTGCCAGCCCCCGCTTTGTTCCCGGCTGGGGAGCGCTGGCTCCGTCGTCGGTGATCTCGACCTGCAGCTCTCCTGGTCGCCAGTCCAGCAACACCTTCGCGGCGCCGCCGCCGGAGTGCCGCAGCACGTTCGTGAGTGATTCCTGAACCACGCGGTAGGCCGACAGCTCGAGCCCCGGCGTCACCCTTGCCGGTTCGCCCCGCACCTCGAGCCGAGCAGGCACCCCGGCCCTGTTGATCCGTCGCACCAGCTCAGCGACGTCGTCCAGTGACGGCTGAGGTTCCATGGCCGCCGGCCCGTCCTCGTCGGCGACCAGGGCGAGCAGGTGACGCATGTCGGCCAGTGCTCGCGCCGCGACCTCCTCGACGTCGCGCAGTGCGTTCAACGCCGCGTCCCCGCGGCCGGACTGCTGTTCGTGGATCCCGCCCCGGGCGCGAACCACGACGACCGAGAGCCCGTGGGCGACGACGTCGTGCAGCTCGCGCGACACCCGCGCCCGCTCGGCCGCGACGGCGGCCTTGGCCTGGTTCTCGGCGTCGGCGACGGCCTCCGTCGCACACTCCGCCGAACGGGCCGACCGGTCGGCGTGGAGGCGGACTGCAGCCGCCACCACCCACACCATCGCGGCGAACGACGTGTTGGCCACCACGGCACCGACGGCGCCGTACCTCTCGTCCCACAACCCCTGCAGCCCGACCAGCGCCGCGGCTGCCAGTCCGCACCTCCGCGAGCCGAGCCACGACCGCGGACCGAGAGCGGCCGTGTAGGTGGCGATGACGAACACGGAGATGCCTTGGGCGAGCGTCTCCGGCAGCACGACGACGAGCGCGGTAACGGCGAAGACGGCTTGCACACCCAGCCCCACCGGCACCGGCCAGCGACTTCGGAGCGCCAGCGGCAGGATGGTGGCGAGCCCCAGCGCGAGCTGCCCGGCCGTCACAGCCGGTGTGCGCACCAGCAGCTCCGCGACGAAGCCGGCCGCGAGCACGCCGGCGGCCGCTGCGTCACGCACCGGCTGACCAGGCAGCGACCACCTCACCTCTCGAGGCTAGGCCAGCCGACGGGTCGCGTCATCCTTCGCAGGGCGGAGGACTGGGACGCTGGTCCGTCCTCAGGAGGACGCCCTGCGTCGTGGGACCGATGTGCCCACGCGCACTCCTCTCTAACGTCTCGACTGACGCGCCGTACGGCCGTCAGAAGGCCGGCCGAGGAGAGACCGTGGCGACATCAGCAGCCCAGGACCTGACCGTCGATGCCGGCACCCGGAGGGACCGCCGACGCCAGCGGTGGGCCGGTTGCTCACTGATGCTGGGTGCCGTCACCCTCGCCGTTGCCGAGACCCTGCACCCGGAGGTGATGGGCGACGGCGCGCCCGCCCTGGCTCGCTCCTTCGCCGCGACGCCGCCGCTGTGGACGGCCTGGTCGGTGCTCCTGATGGGTACCGCCCTGCTGCAGCTGCCCGGCGTTCTGGCGTGGCGAAACCGGGTCACGGTCGGGAAGGGCGCGGCCCTGGTCAGCGCAGGTACGGCGACCACGGCCGCGGCCCTCGTCGCCCTGTTCGCCTTCGGGCAGTCGCACGCTCAAGGCGTTGCGTACGCCGGCGCGGCACCAATCGACCCAGCCGTCCTGGACGCCTTCTCGCGGGCCGACGGCTCGGCCCCGCTGGGGATCGCCCTCGTCCTGGCCCTGCTCGGCTTCCATCTGGGCTGGCCCCTGACCCTGCTCGGCCTCGCCCGAGCCGAGGCGATACCGGTTCCGCTCGCACTCATCGGCACCGCGGCGTCCATCGCAGCCTTCTTGGTCGATCCCCTCGGTCACGTGGCCGAGGCCGCCGCCTTCGTGGTGCTTGCCGCGACCCTGGTGGCCATCAGCCTCCCCCTCTTTCGGTCGCCAGAGAGCTGAACGAGTCGAGCGCGACTGTCCCGTTCTCACGTCAGGACATCAGCACCATGCGCACGGGACGTCGGGCCACCGATCCTGAGGCCGCGATGCCCACCGAGGCCCTGAGAGGTGATCATGACCATCCCGATGGCCCAGCGAAGTCTCTTGGTCGATCACCAAGCGGAAGGTCGGGCTTCTACGGCCCGGGTGCGCGACGCCTTCCAGAACTCGGATCTCGGTCTCACCCAGCGCGAGTGCGAGGTGGCGCACCTGATGGCTCGAGGCCTGACTGCCTACTCGATCGGCCGGGCTCTAGGCATCAGCGAGCGCACCGTCCACAAGCACCTGCAGAACGCCTACCGCAAGCTCGGGGTGAACGACCGGCTCAGCGCTGTCCGGACGCTCGAGTCGGTCAACCCTTCACGCTGAGCCGCACCGGCGTCACCATCTCTCCGCTGGGTGACGCCGGTGCAGGTCAGCCAACCGCTTGCTAGAACCGTTTTCCTCCTGCCACGTGGTCCACGTGGGCGGTCACCGGAGCGGCGGCCACGATCCCCAGGGCGGCCACGGCGGCCAGGGCCAGGACAGCGACCCAGTTTCGTGCGACAGACATGATCATCTCCCTCCGACGTCGACCGTCGACGTCGAGGACGACGATCCGCTCCCTGGCACGAGACGGCTATGAGCAGAACTGCGTAGCGGGCGCGCGGGCCCCGGCCTCGGTCACCCGACCGTCAGACGGCCCCGGCACGAATGTCCCGGTTCAGGTCAGGACATCATCACCATGCGTTCGGGACGTCGGCGGACCGATCCTGAGGGCGCGATGCCCAGCCTGGGCTGCGGAGAGAGGTGATCATGACCATCCCGACGACCCGACGTCCCGTGATTGACGGCGGCACGGAAGCCCCGTCGCAGTCCTGGAGACCGGCTGGACGTGCGGTGGCCGCCGGGCTGCTCGTCCTGGCTCCCGCGCTGGTCCTGGCGTCGCTGCTCGTGGCGCCCAGGTTCGACGACCGGGTGGCTCGCCTGGAGTCGCTGGCTCAGGATCCCTCACGCTTCGAGCTGGCCAGCGCGCTCGCCACCCTGGCCCTCCCACTCGGGGTGGGCAGCGCGCTCGCGCTCGTGCTGCTCGCCCTGCCTCGCGCCCCCCGCCTGGCGCTGGCCGGCGGCTCGCTCACGGTGGCCGGCGTCGTCGGGAAGTCCGTCGTCACGGGGATCGAGATCATGACGGACGGGGCGGTGTCGGGCGGGATCCCTGTCGCCGATGTCGCCCGGGTGGACGCGGACCTGGGCGGGGCGCCGGTCGTCGTGGCCGCAGTGATGTTCCTGCCCTGCGCCGTCCTCGGGCTGGCGCTGCTCACCCTGGCGCTCTGGCGGTCTCGCGCCGTACCGCTCGGCGTGGTGGTGCTGCTGGCCGGGATGCTGGTCTTCGACGTGGGCCTCGACCGGGCCTCGGTCGGCTACGGGTGCTTCCTGGCCGCCCAGACCTGGATAGCCGTCCTGGTCTGGCGCGGCGGCTACCTGCGTCCCCAGCGTCCTCGTCGGGCCTGACGTCACCGTCGGGAACCGGATACCGTGGCGAGCCTCCCCTGAGAAGGACCCTCGTGCCGGCCATGCGAACCAGACGTCGGGCGTCGGCTGTCGCCACAGCCTGCGCGGTGCTGGCGGTCGGGCAGTCGCTGCTGAGCGTCGTCATCTTTCGCGCCCGAGGGGTCGGGTGGGGAGCGTGGGCGGACTCCAACTCCGCCACGGGGGCTCTGACAGCTGTCGGCTTCGCCGTGGTTGCCGTACCCGTGATCCGTCACGACGCCCGGAACAGCCTGGGCTGGGTGTTCCTGGTGGTGGCCGAGCTCAGCGCGACCGCGGTCCTGGCCGCCGAGCTGGTGCACACCGCGACGGCGGCCGGACGCACGTCCCCCGGCATCATGATCGGAGCCTGGATAGGCGGCAACGCCTGGTGGGTCGCCCTGCTGATCCTGCTGAGCACGGTGGCCTGGCTCTTTCCCGATGGCCTTCTTCCCCCTCGCCCGTGGCGCACCGGCTTCGTCTGGGCCATGATCGTGACCGCCCTGCTAGCGGCCGTGGGAATCGTCTCGGGCGAGCTGGTCGTCGAGCGGTTCCCCGCCCTCACCTCGGAGATCCCCACGCTGGTCCCGGCCCGGATGGCTGAAGGTGCCGGCGACGCCGCCTATCTCCTCGCGCTGCTCAGCGGGTTGGTCGGCACGACCAGGTTGCTCGTCCGGCTGCGGCACTCGGCGGGGCAGCAACGCAGCCAGCTGTCATGGTTCCTCGTCGCCTGCCTGGTGCTGACGATCGTGCCCAACGTCCCCCCGGCGCCCTGGTCCGGCCTGGTCGCCTTCGGCTTGTTCCCGCTCTGCCTCGGCGTGGCCGTCCTGCGGCACGGGTTGTTCGGAGGCGATCGTCTCCTTAACCGAGCGCTGGTCTACGGGCTGCTGACCGGGTCCGTGCTCGGTGTGCTCGCGGTCGGGGCGCGAGCACTGGGAGGTGGGCTCGCCGGCTCGACCGGAGGTCTCGTGCTCGCTGCGCTCGTCCTCGCCTTCGGTCTGACGCCGCTGCAACGGTTGGTCCAGCACGTGGTCGACCAGCTGCTGCACCTGCAGCCCCGCGACCCCTACGCAGCCCTCCGCACGGTCACGACCCAGCTGAGCACCCGGCCGGGTCGTGGCGAGCAGCTCGACGCGATCGCGAACGCCGTTGCCAGGTCGCTCGGTGTTCTCGAGGTCCAGATCGTCACGAGCCCGGAACCAGAGCTGGAGTCGCTAGGCCACCTCGCTGTCCCGCTGCACTTCGCCGGCGACCGGGTCGGCACCCTGCTCGTCGTCGTGCGTCCAGGGCAGCCTCGGGCCTCGCTCGACCATGCCCTGCTCGACGACATGGCCGAGCTGGTGGCCGTGGCCGTCCGCACGGCCGCGCTGCTGGCGGAGGCGCGCAGCATGCGAGAAGCCTCCTTGATCGCCCTTGAAGAGGAACGACGGCGCATCCGAGCTGACTTGCACGACGGCCTCGGCCCCGCACTGGCCGGCGTCACTCTGTCGCTCTCCGCCGTGGCCGACTCCGGCCAGCTACGAGGGACGGAGACCGGCGCCCTCCTGGCCCGCCTGCACACGCAGACCCAGCTGTGCCTGGACGATGTGCAGCACATCGTCCATGGTCTGCGGCCGTCCGCCCTCGACGGACTGGGGCTCGTCGGAGCTCTGCGCGAGCACGCGGCGTCGCTGTCCGACGCGAGCAGCACCGACTTCGACGTCGAGCTGATCGACTTCGGCAACCTGAAACCGATCCCGGCTGCTGTCGAGCTCGCTGCCTACCGCGTGGCCATGGAGGCCATGACCAACGTCGCCGTCCACGCGCGCGCCACGCGGTGCCGGGTCCAGCTGACCGTGGACTCGGACAACCTGACCTTGACCGTCCGTGACGACGGCGTCGGGCTCGACTCAGGTGCCGCCCAGCACGGAGGCCTCGGACTCCAGACCATGCAGAAGCGGGCCGCTGATCTCGGCGGGCGCACCACCGTCACCTCACGGCCGGGCAGCACCTCGGTCTGCCTGGACGTTCCCATCCTCAGGGCGTCATGATCCGCGTCCTGATCGCCGACGACCATCCGGTCTACCGGGACGGCATCCGTGCTGCCCTGGGTCAGGTCGAGACCATCTCCGTGGTCGGGGAGGCGTCCGAGGGCGCCGAAGCGGTGGCTCAAGCCCTCGCCCTCGAGCCAGACGTGGTGCTGATGGATCTGCGCATGCCGGGGACCAGCGGTCTCGAGGCGATCGCGTTGCTTCGCGCCCAGGCGCCAGCCGTACGCGTCATCGCTCTCACGATGTTCGACGACGACCACTCGGTGCGAGCGGCACTCCGGGCCGGAGCCTGCGGGTACCTCGTCAAGGGCACCCCGCGAGAGGGAATCCTCCGGACCGTCGCGGCGGTCGCCGCCGGGGAGGTCGTCTTCGGCGCCGCCGCAGCCGTCACGGTCCAGCGGTTGTTGACGTCGACGTCTGCCCTACCTCGGTCGAGCCCGTCGCTGATCGATCTGAGCGAACGTGAGGTGGAGGTCCTCGACCTGGTGGCCCGCGGTATGACCAACCCCGAGATCGCTCGCCGTCTCGTCCTCAGCGACAAGACCGTTCGCAACCACGTCTCCAACATCTTCACCAAGCTGGGCACCTCTGACCGCGCCCAGACCGTCGCGAAAGCCCGCGACGCCGGGCTGGGGACGGGCGCGACCTGAGCAGACGTGCTCCTGGATCCCGTCCACCCGTTGCCTCTCATCGACCACCTTCCCGTCGAGGCGGGTCGACCGGAGCGAGCATGACGACCACACGTCTGCCGACAGTGCCAGACCCCGGATGCCGCGGACCGAGAGTCGGACAGAGCTGGAGGTCGTCGATGCGGAGCATCTGGCTGGCTGGTCCCGGGCAGTCGCCGACCCGACGCGCCTGCGAGTGCGCTCAGTTCTGGCACGACGGATGATCTTCTCCATCCTGATCTCCAACACTGATGATCATCTCCGGAACCACGGCTTCCTCCACGTGCACGACGACGTCTGGCGTCTTGCCCCGGCCTTCGACCTCAACCCCGAGCCCACCCGAAGCACCTCAGCACCGCCGTCGGCGACGACCGGGCCAGCGTGGCGGCGGCCCTCGAGATCGCTCCCGTGTTCCGACTCACCGCCTCCGGCCCCGACGAGATCCTCGGTGATGTCCGAGCCGCGGTAGGACGGTGGCGCGACGTCGCCCGCAGGGTCGGGCTGAGCGAGCAGGACTGCACGAGCATGGCGTGGGCCTTCGAAGCAGCCGGAGCAGCGGGTCGACGCTGCTCGAAGCCTGTCGACCAACGGGTCGGTGACCGTTGATCGACGGATCGAACGCCGGTCGCTCCTACAGTGACCTCGTGGTGGGGATGGCCGAGCTCGCGTACGAACGGTTGCGCGACGACATCGTCTCCCTGCGGATCGAGCCGGGTCAGCCGCTGGACGACAAGGTGCTGAGCGCCGAGCTCGGGGTGGGCCTCACGCCCGTACGGGACGCGGTCAAGCGCCTGGCCCTGGAGCGGCTGGTGGCCACCTACCCCCGCCGCGGGACGTTCGTCGCCGAGATCACGGTGAGCGACGAGCGGTGGCTGACCGAGCTGCGCCAGGACCTCGAGGGACTGGCGGCCGCGCTGGCGGCGGAGCGGGCGACGCCCGCGGAACGCGAGGCGCTGGCGGCCCTGGCCGCCCCGTTGGCCGCGAACGGGGTAAACCACCTCGCCCCCGGCGACCACGACGCCGACTCCGCGATCCACCGGGCGGTCTACGCCGCGGCGCACAACCCGTTCCTCGAGCGCAGCCTCACGCAGTACCTGAACCTCACCCTCCGGATCTGGCACTACGGGCTGCGCCGGGTCCCGACCCACCACTCGGCAGGTCGGGATCAGCAGGAGGTGGTCGCGGCGATCGTGCGGGGCGACGCCGACCGGGCCCGCGCCGCCGCCCGCGAGCACCTGGCCGACTTCTCCGCCTCCGTACGGTCCCTGCTCGCCCGCTGAGGCGCTGCGACCGTTCCGGGCCCGCGTCAGACGCCGGCGCCCTCCGGGGCGCACGCCGCGGCCAGCTCGACGATGCGGGCGGCGGACCGGTCGTCCAGGGCGTGCAGCGGCGCGCGCGGGACGCCGGCGTCGAAGCCGGCCGCCTGCAGCGCGGTCTCGACGCCCGAGATGAACGGCTGGTCGACGTCCCCGCGGACGCCGAGCACCACACATCACGGAAGTCTCGAGCGTCGTCGACCCCGAGGTCGCTGCCGCCGTCGACGCCGAGCTGCGCCGCCAGCAGCAGACGCTGGAGATGATCGCCCCGGAGAACTTCGCGCCGCTCGGGGTGATGCAGGCGCAGGGCTCCGTCCTCACCGACAAGGACGCCGAGGGCTACCCCGGCCGCCGCTACCACGGCGGGTGCGAGCACGTCGACGTGGTCGAGCAGCTGGCCCTCGACCGGGTCAAGGCGCTCTTCGGCGCCGACGCCGCGAACGTGCAGCCGCACTCCGGCGCGCAGGCGAACGCCGCCGTGATGGCCGCCCTGCCGAAGCCCGGGGACACGATCCTGGTCCCGGACCAGCAGGGCAGGCCCCTGGAGCACGTGATCGCGGCGAGGGCCGTGGCGTTCGGGATCGCGGCCACCCCCGCCTTCGTGGAGCGGCAGCAGCGCACGCTCGAGGGCGCGCAGCTCCTGGCTGAGCGGCTCGACCGCGACGACGTCCGCGCGCGGGGCACCAGCGTGCTCACCGGCGGCACCGACGTGCACCTGGTCCTCGTCGACCTCAGCCGCTCCGAGCTCGACGGCCAGCAGGCCGAGGACCGGCTCCGCCGGATCGGCATCACGGTCAACCGCGACGCCGTGCCGTTCGACCCGCGGCCGCCGATGGTCTCCTCGGGCCCGCGGATCGGCACCCCGGCCCTGGCGACCCGGGGCTTCGGCGGCGAGGAGTTCGCGGAGGTGGCCCACATCGTCGCGACCCCGCTCGTCGCCGAGCCCGACGAGGCGGGGCTGGCGGTGCTGCGCGGACGGGTCCGCGAGCTCGCGGGTAGATTCCCGCTGTACACGGCGATCGGTTCGACCCAGGACGAGGTGCTGGTATGAGGCGTCAGATCGGCACGCAGCAGCTGCCCGAGCACCCGACGTGGCTCTGGCGGAACCCCGACCCCAAGCCCGGCTACGACGCGGTCGTCGTCGGCGGCGGTGGCCACGGCCTGGCCACCGCCTACTACCTGGCCAAGAACCACGGCCTGACGAACATCGCCGTCCTCGAGAAGGGCTGGCTCGCCGGCGGGAACATGGCGCGCAACACCGCCATCATCCGGTCGAACTACCTCTGGGACGAGAGCGCCGCGATGTACGAGCAGGCGCTCAAGCTCTGGGAGGGCCTGCCCGCCGAGCTCGACTACGACTTCCTGTTCAGCCAGCGCGGCGTGCTGAACCTGGCCCACACGCTGGGCGACGTGCGCGAGTCCAAGCGCCGGGTCAACGCCAACCGGCTCAACGGGGTCGACGGCGAGTGGCTCGAGCCGGACGAGGTCGCGAAGGTCTGCTCGATCGTCAACGTCTCGCCCGACGTCCGCTACCCGGTGCTGGGGGCGACCTACCAGCCGCGCGCCGGCATCGCGAAGCACGACCACGTCGCCTGGGCCCTGGCCCGCGCCTGCGACGCCCTGGGCGTCGACCTCATCCAGCACTGCGAGGTGACCGGCTTCGACATCGTCGACGGCGTGGTGCGCGGGGTGCAGACGACCCGCGGGGACATCGCCGCCGGCTCCGTCGGCCTGTGCGCCGCGGGGTACAGCAGCGTGCTCGCCGACAAGGCGGGCGTCCGGCTGCCCGTGCAGTCCCACCCGCTGCAGGCGCTGGTCTCGGAGCTGTACGAGCCGGTCCACCCGACGGTCGTGATGTCCAACCACGTGCACGTCTACGTCTCGCAGGCGCACAAGGGCGAGCTCGTCATGGGCGCCGGCGTCGACGCGTACACCGGCTACAACCAGCGGGGCTCGTTCCACATCATCGAGCACCAGATGGCCGCGGCCCTCGAGCTCTTCCCGATCTTCGGCAAGGCCCACCTGCTGCGGACCTGGGGCGGCATCGTCGACGTGTCCCCGGACGCGTCGCCGATCATCGGCCCGACCGAGGTCGAACGCCTGTACGTCAACTGCGGCTGGGGCACCGGCGGCTTCAAGGCCACACCGGCGGCCGGGCTGACGATGGCGCACACCATGGCCACCGGGACGCCGCACCCGCTCAACGCCCCGCTCGGGCTCGAGCGCTTCACCACCGGGTCGCTGATCGACGAGCACGGCGCCGCCGCCGTCGCGCACTGACCCCGCGCACCGACCCCGAGCACCGACGCCGAGCGCCCCGCCGACGCCCCGGGGCACGACGTCCGACGTACGACCCCAAGACCTGGTCCGGATCCCCGGACCGGAAACGAGCCAGACCATGATGCAGCTGCCGTGCCCCTGGTGCGGGCCCCGCGACGAGACCGAGTTCGGCTACGGCGGCCAGGCCCACGTGCCCTACCCCGAGGACCCGTCCGCCCTCAGCGACGCGGAGTGGGCGCAGTACCTCTTCTTCCGCGACAACCCGGCCGGCCCGTTCGCCGAGCGCTGGGTGCACTCCGCGGCGTGCCGTCGCTGGTTCAACGTCGTGCGGGACACCCGGAGCTACCAGGTGCTCGCCGCCTACAAGCCCGGCGACCCGCGACCCGACCTCGCCACCTTCCGGCCCGGCTCCCCCACGGCCGCGCAGCCCGAACCCGCCAGGAGCGCTCGATGACCGCGCCGGTCCCCGACCAGCCCCGGCGCCTGCCTACCGGCGGGCGCGTCGACCGCACCCGGACCTGGGTCGTCAACGTCGACGGCGTCGACTACGCCGCCCACCCGGGCGACACGGTCGCCTCCGCCCTCCTCGCCGGCGGCACCATCCGCGTCGGCGACTCGATCTACGCCCACCGCCCGCGCGGCATCCTCGCCGCCGGCATCGAGGAGCCGAACGCGCTGCTCCAGGTCGCCGGGCACTGCGCCGAGCCGATGCTGGCCGCCACCACGGTGCCGGTCCACGACGGCCTGGGCGCCGAGACCCTCTCGGGTCTGGGCTGGCTCGACCCGAGCCCGGACCGCGCGCTCTACGACAAGGTCTACGTCCACACCGACGTGCTGGTCGTCGGGGGCGGTCCGGCCGGCCTCGCCGCCGCCCTGACGGCGACCCGAGCCGGAGCCCGCGTGATCCTGGTCGACGACCAGGACACGGCCGGCGGCGCGCTGCTCGCCAGCCCCGGCGAGACCGTCGACGACGAGCCCGCCGCCGAGTGGGCCGCGGCGGTCGCGGCGGAGCTCGAGGCCGCCGAGGACACCACCGTGCTGCTCCGCACGACCGCCTTCGGCGCCTACCCCGACAACTACCTGCTCGCCGTCCAGCGCCGTTCCGAGCCGGGCGTCGAGGTGCCGGACGGCGTCTCCTCGCAGCGCCTGTGGCACATCCGGGCCACCCAGGTGATCATCGCGACGGGCGCGCACGAGCGGACCCTCGTCTTCGCCGACAACGACCGGCCCGGCGTCATGCTGGCCGGGGCGGTCCGGACGTACCTCAACCGCTACGCGGTCCTGCCCCGCCGCCACGTCGTCGTCGCCACGACCAACGACAGCGTCTACGACCTCGTCGACGACCTGCTCGCCACGGGGGCCGAGGTCCCGCTCGTCGTCGACGCGCGCCCCGAGCTGTCCGAGCGGGCTGCGTGTGCCCGCCGGGCGGGCGTCGAGGTCGCGACCGGGAGCGCCGTCGTCGGCACCACGGGCGACCCCGGGCTCACGTCCGTGCTCGTCTCCCGCCTCGACGACGAGGGCGCCCTCGTCGGTGACGTCACCCGCGTCGAGACCGAGCTGCTCGCGGTCTCGGGCGGCTGGAGCCCCGTCCTGCACCTGCACAGCCAACGCCAGGGCGGGACCCGTTGGGACGACGAGCTCGTCGCCTTCGTGCCCGCCACCGAGCTGCCCGCGTTCGCGGTCGCCGGCGCGGCCCGGGGTTCGTTCGTGCTGCCGGACGCGCTCGCCGACGGCACCCGGACCGGGGCAGCGGCCGCCGAGGCCACCGGGCACACGGCCTCCGCCGACCTCCCGCAGGCCGGGAGCTGCGCGACCGCGTACGGTCCCGTCCGGCCCCTCTGGCTCGTCCCCGGCGTGAGCGGTGGACCAGCCGACTGGCACGACCACGTCGTCGACCTGCAGCGCGACCAGACGGTCGCCGAGGTCTGGCGTGCCACCGGCGCCGGCATGCGCAACGTCGAGCACGTCAAGCGCTACACCTCGATCGGCACCGGCCAGGACCAGGGCAAGACCTCCGGCGTCAACGTCATCGGCGTCATCGCCGCCGCGCTGTCGCTCGACGGCTCCGGCGCCCCCGACCTCGGGGCGATCGGCACGACGACCTACCGCGCGCCGTACGCGCCGGTGTCCTTCGCCGCGCTCGCCGGCCGCGAGCGGGGCGACCTCTTCGACCCCGAGCGGCTGACCCCGGTGCACTCCTGGCACGTCGAGGCCGGGGCCGAGTTCGAGGCCGTCGGGCAGTGGCTCCGACCCTGGTACTACCCGCAGCCCGGGGAGGACCTCGACGCCGCCGTGGCCCGCGAGTGCCGGGCCGCCCGTACGGGCGTGGCCATGATGGACGCGTCCACGCTGGGCAAGATCGACATCCGCGGGGCCGACGCGGGGACGTTCCTGAACCGCGTCTACACCAACGGCTTCGCCAAGCTCGCGGTCGGCTCCGCCCGCTACGGCGTGATGTGCGGCGTCGACGGCATGGTGCTCGACGACGGCGTCACGTTGCGCCTCGCCGACGACCACTTCTTCATGACCACCACCACCGGCAACGCGGCCAAGGTGCTGGAGTGGCTCGAGGAGTGGCTGCAGACCGAGTGGCCCGACCTCGACGTGACCTGCACGTCGGTCACGGAGCAGTGGACGACGGTGGCGGTCGTCGGCCCGCGCTCGCGCGCGGTGGTCGAGCGGATCGCCCCTGACGTGGACGTGTCCGCCGAGGCGTTCACGTTCATGACCTTCGTCGAGACGACCCTGGCCTCGGGCGTCCCCGCCCGCATCTGCCGGATCTCCTTCTCCGGCGAGCTGGCCTTCGAGGTCAACGTCTCCGGCTGGTACGGCCGCGCGGTCTGGGAGCAGGTCGTCGAGGCCGGCGCCGACGAGGGCATCACCCCGTACGGCACCGAGACCATGCACGTGCTGCGCGCCGAGAAGGCCTTCCCGATCGTCGGGCAGGACACCGACGGCACGGTCACGCCGCAGGACCTGGGCATGGACTGGGTGGTGTCCAAGATCAAGAAGGACTTCATCGGCAAGCGGTCGTTCGCCCGGGCGGGCAGCTCCGCCCCGGACCGCCGGCACCTCGTCGCCGTCCTGCCGGTCGACGGCCGGACGCGGCTCCCCGAGGGCGCGCAGCTCGTCGAGACGGGGATCGACCCGACCACGCACGTCGGACCGGTGCCGATGCTGGGCCACGTGACGTCCAGCTACCACAGCGAGGCACTCGGACGCCCGTTCGGCCTCGCGCTCGTCAGCGCGGGCCGAGACCGGATCGGCCAGACGCTGGTCGCCTCGTTCGACGACGAGCTGGTCGACGTCACCGTCAGCGAACCCGTGATCTACGACCCGGAAGGAGCCCGCCGTGACGGTTGACCTCGAGGAGCTGCGCCGCAGCCCGCTGCACGACCTCGTCGGCACGTTCGCGGCCGCCGAGGTGGTCGGGGAACGGGCGGTCCGCCTCCGCGAGCTGCCGTTCCGCGCCATGATCGGCGTCCGCGCCGACCCGGGGAGCGACGCGTACGACCAGGCGGGGGCCGCCTTCGGCCTGCAGCTCCCGCTGACCGTCGGCACCACGTCGTCCTCCGGTGCCGCGGACGACCAGGAGGTGCGCACTGCCCTCTGGCTCGGTCCCGACGAGTGGCTCGTCGACTCCGCCGAGGACCCGTCGGCGCTGCTGGCCGAGGTCGAGCAGGCTCTGCCCGACCGCTCGGCCCGGCTCGTCGACCTCTCGGCGAACCGGACCACCGTCGAGCTGTCGGGCCCGTCCGCCCGTCGGGTGCTCGAGAAGGGGTGCCCCGTCGACCTGCACCGCTCGGCGTTCCGGCCGGGCAGCGCGGTCTCCACGAATCTCGCCCACGTGCCGGTCGTCCTCTGGCAGACGGAGGACCAGACCTACCGGCTGCTCACGCGCAGCTCGTACGCGGCGTACCTCGGCCGTTGGCTGCTGGACGCGGTGCGCGAGTTCGCGGGTCCCGGGATCGCCTGATGGCGCTCAGCGCGTTCGACCTCTACTCGGTGGGCATCGGCCCGTCCTCCTCGCACACCGTCGGTCCGATGCGGGCGGCGAAGACGTTCGTCAGCCGGCTGGCCGCGAACGGCGACCTGGCTCGTACGGCCCGGGTCAAGGCCGAGCTGTTCGGGTCGCTGGGCGCGACCGGCCACGGGCACGGGTCGCCCAACGCGGTGCTGCTGGGGCTGATGGGCGAGGACCCGGCGACCGTGGACATCGAGGACGCCACGCGACGCGTCGCCGAGGTCCGCGAGTCCGGGCGGCTGCTCGCCGACGGGCACCACCAGCTACGGTTCGACGACGCCGTGGACCTGATCATGCACCGGCGTCGCTCGCTGCCGGCGCACCCCAACGGGATGATCTTCACCGCGTACGGCGTCGACGACAAGATCATCGACGAGCGCACCTACTACTCGGTCGGTGGCGGCTTCGTGGTCGACGAGCGGGCGGCGGGCGCCGATCGGATCGTGCCCGACGAGACGGTCCTGCCGCACCCCTTCACGACCGGCGACGCGCTGCTCGCCCGCTGCGCGGAGACCGGGCTCAGCATCAGCGAGATCATGCTGGCCAACGAGCAGGTCTGGCGCACCCCGGAGCAGATCCGCAGCGAGGCCCTGCACCTGTGGCAGGTCATGCGCGCGTGCGTCGACAGCGGCTGCCACCGCGACGGTGTCCTGCCCGGCGGGCTCAAGGTGCGCCGTCGCGCTCCGGCGCTGTTCCAGCGACTGACCGAGCAGCCCTCGCCGGACGCGTTCGAGCCGCTGGTCTGGGTCAACCTCTTCGCCCTCGCGGTGAACGAGGAGAACGCCTCCGGCGGTCGCGTGGTGACGGCCCCGACGAACGGGGCCGCCGGCATCATCCCGGCCGTCCTGCACTACTTCGTGCGGTTCGTCGAGGGCGCCGACGACGACGCGGTCGTGCGGTTCCTCATGACGGCGGCGGCGATCGGGATCCTGTTCAAGGAGAACGCGTCGATCTCCGGCGCGGAGGTCGGCTGCCAGGGCGAGGTCGGCTCGGCCTGCGCGATGGCGGCGGGCGCGCTCTGCGAGGTGCTCGGCGGCACGCCCGAGCAGGTCGAGAACGCCGCCGAGATCGGCATCGAGCACAACCTCGGGCTCACCTGCGACCCGGTCGGCGGGCTCGTCCAGATCCCCTGCATCGAACGCAACGCCATGGGTTCGGTCAAGGCGATCAACGCCGCGCGGCTCTCGATGCAGGGCGACGGCGTCCACACCGTCAGCCTGGACAAGGCGATCAAGACGATGCGCGAGACCGGGGCCGACATGAAGACCAAGTACAAGGAGACCGCCCGCGGCGGCCTCGCGGTCAACATCATCGAGTGCTGACCCGGCGTGACCCGGCGTGACCCGCCGATGCGCAGGCCGGCACGCGCCACCCCGTCGCTCACCCCTCCCCCAGGAAACGCTGAGGTCCGACAGCGGATCGAGCCCGGAAGCTGTCGGGAGTCAGCGGTTCCTGGGCGAGGGTGGGGGGTACGCGCCGGCTCCGCGCCTCGCACTCCCCCCGCCCTTCTCCTAGACTCATATATCAGAACCGGGCTGGACACCGGCGGGCTGGACACCGAGGAGAGACGATGACAGCGGCCAGCACGGAACCGCGCCCGTCCCCGACCACGACCTCCTCCCCAGGGGTCCTCACGCTCTCCTGCCCGGAGCGCCCCGGGATCACCCACGCCGTCACGAGCTTCCTGCTCGACCGGGGTCTCGACATCGTCGAGCACCAGCAGTTCGACGACAGCCAGTCGCGGACGCTCTTCCTGCGTACGGCGTTCGCCACCGCCGGACCGGTCGACGTCGGTGAGCTGACGGCGGGGTTCGCACCCACGGCCGAGCGGTTCGCCATGCGCTTCTCCCTCCACGACGCGACGAGACCACGGCTGCTCGTGATGGTCTCCAGGCTCGGGCACTGCCTCAACGACCTGGTCTTCCGGTGGCGGGCCGGCGCGCTCGGCGGGGAGATCGCGCTGGTCGTGTCCAACCACGAGACCCTGCGGCCGATGGCCGAGGCGGCGGGGCTGCCGTTCGTGCACGTCCCGGTCACGCCGGAGGGCAAGCCCGAGGCCGAGGCCCGGCTGCTGGGGCTGGTCGACGAGCACGACGTCGACCTCGTGGTGCTGGCCCGCTACATGCAGGTGCTGTCGGACGCGACCTGCACCGACCTCGCCGGTCGCGCCATCAACATCCACCACTCGTTCCTGCCCGGCTTCAAGGGCGCCCGGCCCTACCACCAGGCGTACGACCGCGGGGTGAAGCTCGTCGGCGCCACCGCGCACTACGTGACCCCCGAGCTCGACGAGGGGCCGATCGTCGAGCAGGAGGTCATGCGCGTCGACCACACGCAGGACCCGCGGATGCTCGCGACCGTCGGGCAGGACGCCGAGTGCCTGGCGCTGTCGCGGGCGGTGCGCTGGCACTGCGAGCACCGCGTGCTGCTGCACGGCGGCCGGACGGTGGTCTTCCGGTGACGCCGGCGTCAGCGGTCGTGGACGGGACGTCGGAGACCGACGCCGGGGCCTCGTTGGCCGCCGTGGCGTACCGCCGCCTCAAGGACCGGCTGATCATGCTCGACATCGCGCCCGGCGAGCCGGTCAACGACGTGCTGCTCGCCGCCGAGCTGGGCATGGGCCGGACGCCCGTCCGCGAGGCGCTCAAGCGGCTCGAGACCGACCACCTCGTCGTCTCCTACCCCCGGCGCGGCACCTTCGCCACGGTCGTCGACGTCACCGACCTGGGCTCGATCTCCGACCTGCGCAGGGTCCTGGAGCCGCACGCCGCCCGCCGGGCCGCGGAGCACGCGCACGACGCCGTACGGGAGACGATGCGCGCCACCGCCGCCGAGCTCGCGCACCTCCGTCCCGACGACGACCGGCCCGGGATGATCGCCCGGGACCTCGCGGTGCACCGGCTCATCTACAGCGCCACGGGCAACGCCCACCTCGAGGAGGTCCTGGTCCGCTACGACAACCTCGCGACGCGGATCTGGTGCCTGGTCATCGACCAGCTCCCCGACCTCGCGGGGCACGTCCTCGAGCACCGGCCGCTGCTCGAGGCCATCGCCGCCGGACGGGGCGACGAGGCGGCCGCGCTCGCGCTCGCGCACGTGACCGACTTCGAGCAGGCGGTCCGCCGGGTGCTCTGAGCGCTGCCGCGGCTCGGCCGCGGGTGTGCGAGAGCACCGGGTGGAACACGGCCGGTTCGCGTCCGGCACCCAGCTCAAGGTGCGCGACCTCGCCCAGCAGGTCGGCACCAGCGTGATGCCGGTGCGCGAGGCGATCCGGCGGCTCGAGGAGTCCGGCCTGGCCGTCCGCGAGCCGCACAAGGGCGCCGTGGTGAAGAGCCTCACCACCGACGAGCTGCGGCAGACGTACGAGGTCCGCCTGCTGCTGGAGGTCGAGGCGGCCCGCCTCGGCGCCGCCGCCGTCACGGAGGAGGACTGCGTGGTCATGCTGCGCCTCTGCGACCAGCTCGAGCAGGCGGTCCGCGACGGGCAGATCGTCACCTCGCTGGACCTGGACGAGGCCCTGCTCACCGTCCTCCACGCCCGGGCCGGCAACGCCGTCCTGCTGGAGAGCATCCGCGGCCTGTGGCAGCGGTGCCGCGCCTACAAGCTCCGGGGCGCCGAGCACGCCCGCGAGCACTCCGTCACGAGCCTCTGGAGCTTCCAGCCGCGGCTCGTCGCCGCCGCGCGGTCCCACGACACCGGAGCGGCCGCCGCCGTGACCCGCGAGTCCATGCTCAGCGCCATGGACCGCATCACCGCCACGTTCGCCGAGGCCCCTCGGGGCGCGTGAGGTCTCCGCGTCGCCTCACGCGCCGCTGACGACGACCTGGTTGCCGTCGGGTCGGTCAGCACCAGCACGCGCGACGCGGTCACCTGCTGCGGCGCGTCGAGGTCCAGACCCGCAGCCGTCAGCCGGGACGCGAGCCCGTCGAGGTCGGACTCGTCCAGCACACTGCCCGAGGCCCCGGCCCGGTCGGCGTCCCGCAGGTCGCTGACGGCGGCCTGGGCGAGAAGACGTCGAGAAGTCAGACCGCTGTCGACCGGCTCTCGCCGTCGAACTCATCGGGCCGGGCCGGACGCACCGACCGGTCCGGGTGGCAGGATCGGGTCCATGGTGACGACGCGCGCGCAGGGTCGCCTGTGGCAGGCGCACCGGAGCACGATCCTGGGGCTCAGCGGCATCGGCCTCATGGCGCTCGCCCTGGTCGCCCAGGTGTCGGAGCTGGTCGGCAACGTCGTCCCCGTCGTGCTCGGCCTCGCCGGCTTCCTGCTGCTGAGCGCCGGGATCGCGATCGGGGCGCGGCTGGTCGTGGACAACGCCCGCTGGCGCCGGGACCAGTCGTACTACGACCCGGACGACGAGGACGACGAGTGACGTCCGCTCCTCATCAGCAACCCTGGGCACCGCGCGGACGTCGGTCCGGGGTCTTCTCCGTCCTCCGCTGACCGGTCCCGCCCGGGACCCCTCGCGCTGCCCGACGCGCGAACGACCCGGGCGCCGTCGGCCACCCGCGTGCCATGCTCGACCGCGTCGATCAGCCGTCAACCGGAGGTGCAGGTCTTGGCGACCGTACGAGAGCCTGACGGGCAGGTCCGGACCCGAGACCTGCACGCCGGCGACGGGCCGGTGCTGCGTCGCCTGTCGGTGCTGGACCGTTGGCTGCCCGCGTGGATCCTCGCGGCGATGGCGGTCGGGCTGCTGCTGGGTCGGCTCGTGCCGGGCCTGGCGCAGGCGCTGGACGCGGTCCGGGTCGGATCGGTCTCGTTGCCGATCGCGGTGGGCCTGCTGGTGATGATGTACCCGGTGCTGGCGAAGGTCCGCTACACCGACACCGGTGCGGTGCTGCGCGACCGGCGTCTGATGATCACGTCGTTGGTGATCAACTGGGTGCTCGCACCGGCGTTCATGTTCGCGCTGGCGTGGCTGTTCCTGCCCGACCTGCCCGAGTACCGCACCGGGCTGATCATCGTCGGGCTGGCCCGCTGCATCGCGATGGTGCTGATCTGGAACGACCTGGCCTGCGGCGACCGCGAGGCTGCAGCGGTCCTCGTGGCGGTCAACAGCGTCTTCCAGGTGGTCGCCTTCGGCGCCCTGGGCTGGTTCTACCTGCAGGTCCTGCCCGGCTGGCTCGGGCTGCCCACCACCACGGCCGGCTTCTCGGTCGTCGCGATCACCACGAGCGTGCTGGTGTTCCTCGGGGTCCCGCTGGTCGCAGGGTTCGTCACCCGGACCGTCGCGGAGAAGACCCGGGGCCGGACCTGGTACGAGTCCGCGGTGCTGCCGAAGATCGGGCCGTGGGCCCTCTACGGGCTGCTGTTCACGATCGTGGTCCTGTTCGCCCTGCAGGGGCGCACGATCACGGAACGACCCCTCGACGTCGTACGGATCGCCGTCCCGCTCCTGGTCTACTTCGCCGTCGTCTTCACGGCCGGCATGCTGCTCGGCCGCGTCCTGGGTCTCGGCTACCCGCGAGCCACGACGCTGGCGTTCACCGCCGCGGGGAACAACTTCGAGCTCGCGATCGCCGTCGCGGTCGCCACCTTCGGCGTCACCTCCGGCCAGGCCCTCGCCGGCGTCGTCGGACCGCTCATCGAGGTGCCCGTGCTCGTCGCCCTGGTCTACGTCGCCCTCGGGGCGCGCCGCTGGTTCCCCGGCTCGTCCGCCCCCGTACGGCCGGAGGTCCGGTCATGACCCGCGTGCTGTTCGTCTGCGTGAAGAACGGCGGGAAGTCTCAGATGGCGGCCGGCCTGCTGCGTCAGGTGGTGGCCGCCGACCCGGACCCGCAAACCGGCAGGTCGAGTCCGCCGGAACCCGGCCGGGTACGCGGCTGAACGGGCTGTCGACGGAGACCCTGACCGAGATCGACGTCGACATCAGCGACCAGCAGCCGCGCCTGCTCACTCCCGCGCTGCAGCAAGGCGCGGCGTGACGCCCGGCCTGATCGGTTGCGCACTTCCGCACCCGACACGCCGTGGTCACGGTGCGGAAGTGCGCAACGGCGACCCGGCAGGTGCCGACGTAGAAGCTCACCGCGGGCCCGTCCGTCGCCACCCTGACCGTTCGGGAACTCGTCGCCGCGCTCCCAACGCCGCGCGGCGGTCAGCGCCAGGACCAGGTGCCGGCAGTCCTCCAGCAGCTGCTGTTCTGCTGAGCAGCGTTCTGAGGGCTGCCGGCCGAGCGATCCTCGACCACGGCCAGCAACCCCTGATGAAGGCCGTCGTCGCCGTCGATCTCGGCAGCCACGACCGGCGCCTCGGCAGCCGTCCGGCCGAGCGGCGGATCGGCGAGCGCGCGGCACAGGCGCTCCAGGCGGTCCCCCACGAGCGCGGCAGGTCCGGACGCGACGAACTCGGTGACGGTGTGCCCGACGGACGCGTTCACCTCGAGCGGGGTGTCCTTCGCCGCGTGCATCACGAGGTGCTCGAGGACGTGCAGCACGCCCTGCTCGGAGGGCACCTCGTCCCTGGCGCCCACCGCGAAGCAGAGCCGGACCCGCGTGACGGTGTCGTCGGAGGGCAGCTGGATCGTCTCGACCCCGTCGACGGAGAGCTCGAGGATGCCGGAAGTCATGCCGAGAGAGTTCCACGCGGACGCGTCTCGCGCTGGCCGGATCGGAACCTTCCTGTACACGTCGGCGGCCGAACGTCGCTGCTCCGGGCGCGGCCTCCGCGGTCCGATCAGTGCTCGGCGGCGACCCAGCTCGGGAGATGGACCAGCCCCGCGGCCGTACGACGGAACCCGCAGGCCGTGCTAGGTCGTGGCGGGGCGGAGACGACCACGTACGCGCCGCGCGCCGAGCTCCAGGTCCTGCGCAGCCCTACCGAGGTGGAGCGGTTCCTCGCCCAGACGGCGTCCGGAGTGCGGCGGAGGTGACGCCGCCCGCGACGGGCCCGGTGCTGCGCGCCATGGGCCCGGACGACCTGCCCCGCGTCCTGGACGTGCAGGAGACGGGCTCCGTCACCGCGCTCGCCCACGTCTTCCCCCAGACGAGCCATCCCTTCCCGCGCACCGCGATCCTCGAGCGTTGGAGCCACGAGCTGGACGACCCCGGGACGGACTGCTTCGTGATCGCCGCCGCCGGAGGCGACGTCGCCGGCTTCGCCGCCACCCGCGCGGACGAGGTGCTCCACCTCGGGACCGCCGTGAGCACCTGGGGCTCGGGACTCGCGCGCCGTGCCCACGACGAGCTGCTGGCCCACCTGAGCACCCAGGGCTTCCCCAGCGCCCACCTGTGGGTCTTCGAGGCCAACGAGCACGCCCGCCACTTCTACGAGCACCGCGGCTGGACCCCGGACGGGCGTCGTACCACCTCGGCGTTCGCACCCCGCCCGCTGCTGCTCGGCTACGCGATCGACCTGGCACGCTGACCGCCGCGGTCGCGACCCTGCGGACCGCCGTCGGCCGGGCCGACGACCGTCGACCCCGTTCCCCGTGAGGAAGGACCCTCGCGACGGGATCGAACGGGTCCTTCTGGCGCCAGACCCCCGCACCCGTACGCGTCGGCGGTTCCGGGTCGGCGCCATCCTGAACCGGTGACGACGACCGCCGCCTGGAAACCGCTCCCGCTCGCGGACGTCGAGATCGCCGACGCCTTCTGGGCGCCGCGCCGCGAGGTCGTCCGCACGCGAACCCTCCCCCAGCAGGAGGCGCAGCTGCGCCGGCCCGGGCAGCAGCTCGACGCGCTCCGGCTGACGTGGCGCCCGGGGGACCCCGACGAGCCGCACATCTTCTGGGAGAGCGACGTCGCCAAGTGGATCGAGGGGGCCAGCCACTTCCTCGCGTCGACCCCGGACCGGGCGCTGGAAGCGTCCGTCGACGAGGCGATCGGACTCCTGACCGCGGCGCAGCAGCCCGACGGCTACCTGAACGTCTACTTCACCGTCGTGAAGCCCGGCGAGCGGTTCACGGACCTGCGCGATGCGCACGAGCTCTACTGCGCCGGGCACCTGATCGAGGCCGGGGTCGCGCACCACGAGGCGACCGGCGAGACGACGCTGCTGGACGTCGTCCGCCGCTACGCCGACCTGCTGGTGAGGGTACAACCAGAGCCACGCACCCGTCCGGGAGCAGGACGAGATCGTCGGTCACGCCGTCCGGGCGACGTACCTGGCCTGCGCGGTCACCGACCTCGCAGCGCTGGACGGCGACGCCGGGCTCCGGGCCGCGGCCGAGCGGCTGTGGGAGAGCCTGACGCGCCACAAGCTGTACGTGACCGGCGGCCTCGGGTCCGACCCGTCCATCGAGGGCTTCGGCCCGGACCACGACCTGCCGAGCCTCACCGGCTACGCCGAGACGTGTGCCGCGATCGGGCTCGTCCGCTGGGCGCAGCGGATGAACGCGCTGACCGGCGAGGCGCGCTACGTCGACGTCCTCGAGCGCGCTCTCCACAACGGCGTCCTGGCCGGCGCGTCCAGCGACGGCACCTGCTACTTCTACGGCAACCCGCTGGCCAGCCGCGGCGGCGTCACCCGTCAGGAGTGGTTCGGCGTGGCGTGCTGCCCGCCGAACCTCGCCCGGCTGCTCGGCGAGCTGGGGCGCTACGTCTACGCGGTCGCCGACGACGCGGTCGTGGTCAACCTGTTCGTCGCCGGCCGCGCCCGCGTCGTCCTCGCCGGCGGCGAGGTCGTCGTGCACCAGACGACCGAGCACCCCCGCGACGGCCTGGTGCAGATCCGGGTCGAGGCGGGTGACCGGACGCGCGAGGTCACGCTGCTGGTCCGCGTCCCCGGCTGGAGCCGCGAGCCCACCGCCCGGTTGTCCGGCCGGCCGCTCGACGTGGCACCCGGGCCCGACGGCTACCTCCGGATCACCCGGACCTGGGGCCCGGACGACGTGCTGGAGCTCGACCTCGGGATGGAGCCGGTCCGCGTCTGGGCCCACCCCGCGGTCGCCGACGCCGCCGGCCGCGTCGCGCTGGAGCGTGGACCCGTCGTCTACTGCCTTGAGGGGGTGGACCAGGAGGGCCCGGTCGGATCGCTCGTCCTCCCCCGGTCGGCGGCGCTCGACACCCGGCCGGACGCCCGTACGGGTCTGGTCACCCTGCACGCCGACGCCCGGCGCGACGTGACCGACGAGGACGTCCTCTACCTGACCTCGCCGCCGGAGCGGCGCAGCACCTCGCTGACCGCCGTCCCCTACTTCTCCTGGGGCAACCGGGGCGACACCGACATGACGGTGTGGGTGCGCGAGGCGTGAGTGCTCAGGCCGGTTGCGCGACCGGACGGCCCAGCCTTGCGATCACTCGACCGGTGAGAAAACCCGTGATGAGACCTCCGAGGAAAGGGACCAGGGTGTAGAACTCGAGGAAGGCGGTCAGCACCCGTACGAAGGCGAGGACCGGGCTGCTTCCTCCCGCCACCTCAGCGAGGTCGGATGCCGACGGCCCGGCGAAACCCATCGCCTGGCTTACGCCCGCGATGGCCAGGGTGACCAGCACCCAGAGACCGAGCGCTCCGTAGCTCTTCATCTGCCCCTCGTAGGTGAGGTAGGTGAAGAAGGCGGCCGAGGCCGACAGCGCCAGCGTGAGGAAGAACGCCTGACCGAACGTCAGGTACGACCCGACGGTCGTCTCCGCGCGCAGTGCGACCGTCACGGAGGACGTGACGGCGGCCGCGGTGCCGTTGCCGAGCACCAGCGCGACGAAGGCCAGCGCGGTCGCACCAGCCGCCACGCTCTGGTTGATCTCCTTGAACTCACGACTGTCCCGGACCTTTCGCGGGACGATCTTCGAGACCTCGACCTCTTTCAGCTTCTCGAACGGGTCGGCGGGCGCCTCTCGGCCCGTCAGCCCGTCGACGACCCCCGCCGCCTCCGACGCCGCCGGCTCGACGCGCTCCCAGACACCGGGGACGGACGGCAGGGGGTCGCCCGGTCGAGCGCTCCCCGCGGGTGAGGCGACCTGGACGGGGGCACGCCCGTGACCGACGACCACGTACGGCCCGCCCGCACCGCCGAGGGCCACCCGGACGTCGTAGACGGCACTGCCGAACGAGTCGCGCACCACGCGGAGCTCTCCGTCCGGGGCGTGCACGCACCAGAGCCCGCGCTGGTCCTGCCTGATGCTCCACAGATGTGCTGACACGGCTCCCCCAAAGAGTCAGGCTCCTGCCGATTGCGCGTGGCGCAGGTCACACGAGCGACTGAGAAGCTATCAGGGTTCTCAGCCGGCGAACCCGAGCCCTCCTGGTCAGAGCGATGAAAGCCGTGAGAGGAACGACCTGACCATCACGCGACGCTCACGGTCACGCCGGGAGCGAGCGCGACGCTCTCGTGCGTCAGGAGACGGCGCGGAGCCGGTGCGGCCGGTGGCAGAGTGTCCGTGTGGCCGGCTGGTTGTTCGTCGACGCTCCGCTGGAACCCGGCGAGGAGCTGCTCTTCCGACGCGTCTGCAACCGGCGTCGAGGCCGTCGCACCATCGGCGGCGAGGTGAGCGTGACCGACCGCCGCCTCCTCTTCGTGCCCAACCGGCTCGAGGGCCTGGTCGGTGCTCAGCCCCTGGACGTCCCGCGCTCGGCGGTCGACCACGTGACGGTGGTGCCACCGCCTCCGGGTTCCGAGCGGTTCGCCGCGCTGCCGCGGGCGCCCCGGGCGCGCGCCGAGATCGACATCGGCGACGAGCTGCTGCTGCTCCAGATCGAGGACGCGGAGGCGCTGGCCGCCGTGCTCGCGGTCGGTCGCTGAGGGACGTCGCACCACAGACGCCGCGACCTCGCCACCGTCAGTGGTGGCGAGGTCGTGGCGAGCCCCCCGGCCCGGGACGTCCGGGTGTCCTCAGCTGGTCTTCGGCAGCACGAGGGACGCCCGGATCATGTTGTGGTCCGACGGGATGATCCCGACGAAGTCGCCGTTCGCGTCCATGTCCACGACGGTCTCCCACTCGGGCACCTTGACGCCCGGCGAGACGAACATGTAGTCGATGTTGGCGCCGTTGACCCACGAGCGGTGGTTGTTCACCGCCCGGTTGAACTGGTTGAAGCTGTCGACCCAGGTGTTGATCCGCGTCACCACGGTCGCGCCGGGTGCCGTCTTCGTCGAGGCGAAGGCGGAGCCCGTCGGGTCGACCAGGCCGTCCTTCACCAGCACGTCGTACGGGGCGTTCGTCGGGCTGTAGTCGTGGGCGAAGCGGCTGGAGTTGAAGTCGCCGCCGAAGACCACCGGGAGGTGGTCGCCGTTGTGGTCGTTCACGGCGTCGATCGCGACCTCGGTCTGGGTGCGGCGCAGGTCGTAGAAGGTGGACTCGCCGGTCTTGTCCTTGGTGCCCTCGAGGTGGGTCGTGGCGAACATGAAGCGGTTGCCGGTCGAACGCTGCCGAAACTGCGCCCAGGCGACGTAGCGGGGGTTGTCGTCGGCGTCGACGTACGGGAGCCGCTTCGAGCCCTGGTCGAGCAGCTGGACCCGGGAGGCGTTGAAGATGATCTTCGTGTCCTGCGAGGCGCCCTGGTCCTTGTAGACGCAGCTCGTCGGGGTCGACGACTTCACGCAGTTGTTGCGGTTCGCGTTGGTCAGCGTCCAGGAGCCGCCGAGCCGGTTGCGCAGGTCCTCGAACTGCGAGAGCGAGAAGCTCTTGCCGTTCTCGTCCTTGAGCCAGGACTGGCCCGCCTCCTGCAGGCCGACGACGTCGAGGTCCTGGCGCAGGATCGTGCTGACCACGGCCCCGCGGCGCTCCTCCCACGAACCCTCGTCCGGCAGGTGGGAGTTGCAGTTGGCGCACTTGATGTTGTAGCTCGCGACCCGGAGCGGGGCGGCGGGCGTGCTCGCGGTGGGGCTCGGGCTGGTCGTGGGCGTGGGAGTGGGCGTGGGAGTGGGCGTGGGGGTCGGCGTCGGGGTGCCGGTCGAGACGGGGGCCGTGTCCTTGCTCGCCGTCTTGACCTTGATCTTCGACGAGTAGGAGGACAGGTTCTTGCCGTGGGCGTCGATGACGCGGACCTTCACGTAGTACGTCTTGCCGACCTGGAGCCCGGTCAGGGTCCCGGTGGTCTTCGCCTCACGCTGGTACTTCGCCTTCGACATGGACGAGGAGGTCGAGTACTGCAGCCGGTAGTTCTCCGCCTTCGCGACCGGCTCCCACGTGAGCGTGATCGAGGTCGTCGTCTGCACGGGGGACGCGAGCCCGGACGGCGGCTTCACGGTGGCCGCGTCCGCGGTGCTCGGCGACGCCCCGAGGAGCGCCGCGGCGAGCAGGGCGACCACGAGGGCCAGCCGGGACCAGGCGACGGTACGGGCGGTGCGGGCGAAGGGCCGGACGACGGGCTCGAGCACGAGCAAGCTCCTCGGGGACGGGTGGCCGAGGTCGGGCGTCGCACGACCGGCCGTGGTTGGTGTCCCCGAGTCCGCGGCCCGGAGCCGCGGGATCGTCGGCCCGGTGGGGACGGGCGTCCGATCTGCCTTCTGAATCGCTGAGAGCCGTGCGGCCGTAACCGTTAAGACCTAAGAACGAGTTATGACTCTGAGCGTTTCCGTTCAGGAATCCTTCTCTACCTGAGACCGGGCGGTGGGCGATGAGTCCGGGACCGGACGTCGGTCCACCTCCTGGCACCACCCGCCCGGAGCGAGGAGCGCACCATGACCGCCACCTACACCTACGACGTGTTCTCCAGCCTCGACGGCTACGGCGGGTACGACGAGCCGGGCGACTGGGGCGGCTACTGGGGCAAGCAGGGGCCCGAGCTGCTCGAGCACCGCGCCGCGCTGTTCACCCCGGAGCAGCGGGTCGTGCTGGGCGCGCGCACGTACCGCGCCTTCGTCGGCATGCTCGCCGAGGCGCAAGGGGTCCCCGGCGCCGACGTGAACGACCGCTGGGTGGGGCTGATGGTCGGGCAACCCGTGACCGTGGTCTCCACGACGCTGGAGGAGCCCCTCGCGTGGCCCGGTGCCACGCTCGCCACCGGCGACGCCGTGGACGTCGTCGCCCGCCTCAAGGAGGAGTCGGACGTCCCGCTGTGCTCGCACGGCAGCCTCGCCCTGAACCGCGCGCTGCTGGCCGCAGGGCTCGTCGACCGCCTCCGCCTGACGGTCTTCCCGGTCCTCACGGGCCGGTCGGGGACCCTGCCGCTCTTCGCCGGGGCGGAGGACTTCGACCTCGAGCTCCTCGAGAGCCGCACCCTCGACGGCCGCGCCCTGGAGCTCGGCTACCGGCCCACGCGCCACTGAGCCGCGGCCTCGCTCCGCGGCCCCGTCGAGTTTCGACAGGTCCCGGACGGGACGGGTCGGCACCGGCTAGCGTGGCTCGACGCAGATCGAGGCGCGAAGGGCGGTCATGAGCTGGAGCTGGCACGACCCGCAGGGCGGGGCGCACCGTTGGCGCCAGATCCGCCGGCAGGTCAACCGGGTCTGGACCGACGACGACCCGCCCACGCTGATCCACGGGGTCCCGCCGCTCGACCTGTGGGAGGTGCAGCGGCCGCTGCCGGCCCCGGTCGACGCCGACCAGCAGCGATCGTTCGACTTCGCGCACCGCGTCGGTGCGGTGATGCTGGCCCGGGGGGCCTCGATGGAGGAC
Source organism: uncultured Actinomycetota bacterium (assembly GCA_963762775.1). Classification (GTDB taxonomy): domain Bacteria; phylum Actinomycetota; class Actinomycetes; order Propionibacteriales; family Propionibacteriaceae; genus Microlunatus. Next base: position 55,153 of record CAVXMD010000007.1, on the reverse strand, counting down.
GTGGAGGCGTCGATCCGGTCGGCCGCCCAGGCGATGGGCCTGCCGAGCCCCGAGGTGGACGTCACCTTCACCTCGATCGTCGTCTCGGTCCGTCCCGACCCGGGCCTCCCGCCGCTCACCTCGGTGAGCGTCGTACGGCAGCGCAGCGACGACCACTCCCGGCTGGCCGACACCCACCAGCTGCTGGTCGCGCTCGCCGCCGGACGTCTCGACCGCGCCAGCGCCTTCGACCGGCTGAGCCACATCGAGAAGCGCCCGCACCCGTACGGCCGCAACGCCGTGACCCTCGCCCGCGGCGCCCTGGCCGGGGCCATCGTGGCCCAGCTCGGCGGGTCCTGGGCCGCCACGCTGGTCGTCGTCGCCGTGGCCATGCTCATCGACGTCGTCAACGGCTGGCTGGCCCGCCGCCGCGTCCCGACCTTCTACCTGAACGTCGTCGGTGGCCTGATCGCGACGCTCGCCGCCGCGACCACCACGGCGCTGGGGGCGCAGAGCACGCCGGCCCTCGTGGTGGCGGGCAGCATCGTCGTCCTGCTGCCGGGCGGGACGCTCGTCAACGGCGTCCGCGACGCCATGAGCGGCTACGTCGTGACCGGCACCGCGCGGGTCTTCGAGGTGCTGCTCGTGGTGGCCGGTCTCGTCGGCGGTGTCGCCGTCGGCCTCGCCCTGACCCGGGCGCTCGGGGTGGACATGTCGGTCGACCTCGACACCCTGGGCCTGGACGCGCTCCCGGTCCGGGTGGTCTCGGCGGCGGTGGCGGCCACCGCGGCGGCGATCACCTACTACATCCCGTACCGCCTGCTGCCCGCCGCCGCGCTGTCCGGCGCCCTGGGCATGCTCGTCCTGTCGCTGGTGCAGCCCGCCGGGGTCTCGGGCGTGAGCGGCTACGCGCTCGCGGCCTTCGTCGTCGGCATGAGCGGCTACGTCCTCGCGAACCGGCAGCGGGCCCTGCCGATGATGGTCGTCGTGCCCGGCATCCTGTCGCTGCTCCCCGGGCTCGCGCTCTACACCGGGCTCCTGGAGCTCAGCACCGACCAGTCCTCCGCCGGGATCGTGAGCCTCTTCGACGCGCTCGCCCGCGGCTTCGCGATCGCGGCCGCCGTGCTGGTGGCGGAGCTGATCGGGCAGCCCGTGCGACGACGCCTGCTCCGCCGCACCTGATCCTCCTGGAACGATCGAGGGCGTGACAGGAAGTCGGCGCGTGCCGCTGGTCGTGCTCGCGGTCTGCGTGTTCTTCGCGATCTGCACCGAGGTGCTGCCGGTCGGGCTGCTGCCCGAGATCGGACGCGGGCTCGGGGTGTCCGACGCGGCGACCGGCGTGCTCGTCTCGCTCTACGCCGTCCTCGTGGCCGTCGCGTCGGTGCCCCTCGCCGCGGTCGTCGAGCGCTGGCCCCGCCGTACGGTGCTCGTGTCCCTCCTCGGCGCCTACGCGCTGAGCAACCTGGTCTTCGCCGTCGCGCCCGGCTACGGCGTCGCGGTCGCCGCGCGGGTGCTCGGCGGCCTCGCGCACGCCGGCTTCTTCGCGGTCGCCGTCGCCACGGCGGTGTCGCTGGTGGACCGCGCCCGCGCGGGGCGCGCGATCACCGTGCTCATGATCGGCAACGCGCTCTCGCTCGTCTTCGGCGTGCCGCTCGGGACGGTCCTCGGCACCGCGCTCGGCTGGCGCTGGAGCTTCGTCGTCCTCGCCGCCGTGATGCTCGGGCTCGCGGTCACGGTCCTGCGCGTGCTCCCCCGCCACGAGGCTGCGCACGCGGAGGCCCGGACGTCGGTGATGGCGGGCGTCCGACGCCCGGCCGTGCTGCTGATGGCGGTGGTGATCATGCTGCTCGCGCTCGGTCACTTCACGCTGTACACCTACATCAGCCCGCTGCTCCTGCACGACGGCGTCGCGCGCACCGACGTCGGCGCGGCGCTGTTCGCGTACGGGTGCGGCGGTCTGCTCGGCGTGGCGCTCGCCGGGCTGGTGGTGGGCCGACGACCCGACGAGGCGCTCGTGGGCCAGATCGTCGTCATGGCCGTCAGCCTCGCGCTCGCCGCCGTGGTCGCCTCCGCGGTCGGTGCCGTGGCCGTCGCCGTGGTCTGGGGTGTGGCCTTCGGCGCGTTCCCCACGCTCACCCAGGCGGTGATGCTGCGCGCCGCGGGCGACGCGACCGACGCGGCGGCCGCCCTGGTCAACGCGACGACGAACGTCGGCATCGCCGGCGGCGCCTTCCTCGGGTCCCGGCTCCTCGGCGTCGTCGCCGTGCCGTCGCTCGGCTGGGTGGGGGCCGCGCTGGTCGCCGCCTCGCTCGTGCTCTACCTGGTCTGGCTCGCCCGGCGGCCGGCCTGGGGCGTCGCGGGACCGGAGGCCGGCTGATCCTCCCCGGTCAGGCGCCGGGGGCGTCGTCCGTCCCGTCGCAGGGCTGCCCCGCGACCGTGTCCCGGTCGAGCTCGACGGCCAGGGTGTCCATCACGTCCGTGAGCGCCACGAGCTGCTCGGGACGGAGCACGTCGAAGACGAGGCGCCGTACGGAGGCGACGTGGCCCGGAGCGGCCTGCTCGATCGCCGTCCGGCCCTCGGCGGTGACGGCGACGAACGACCCCCGACCGTCCTCGGTGCAGTCGCGCCGCTCGACGAACCCGCGCCCGGCCATGCGCTTGACGTGGTGCGACAGCCGGCTGCGGTCCCAGTGCAGCAGGGTGGCGAGATCGCTCGCCCGCAGCTGCCCCTGGGGGTCGTCGGTGAGGTGCACCAGCACCGCGAAGTCCGACATCGACAGCCCCGAACCCGCCTGGAGGTCGCGCTGCAGAGTCGCGCCCAGCTGCGCCTCGACCTTCATCCAGGTGCGCCAGAGGTGGCTCTCGCGGTCGTCGAGCCACCGGGCCGTCTCGGTCATGGACCCAGCGTAGCCGAAGTGGTTGACACGTCATCTACCTCGTGGTCCAATTGATGAAACGTCAACCATCGACGCCACCCCGGACCAGGAGCACCGCATGACCACCGCACCGACCGCCCCCACCCTCGCCGACCTCTCGGGGTCCTACACGATCGACCCGGCCCACAGCGAGATCGGCTTCATCGCCCGGCACGCCATGGTCACCAAGGTCCGCGGCCGCTTCGACGAGTTCGAGGGCAGCGGCGTCGTGGACAGCGACGACTTCTCGCGCTCGCACGTGTCGCTGACCATCGAGGCCAAGAGCATCGACACCCGCAACGAGCAGCGCGACGGCCACCTGCGCAGCAACGACTTCCTCGCGATGGACGACTTCCCGCAGATCACCTTCCGCTCCACCTCGGTCAGCAAGACGAGCGACACCGCGCTCGAGCTCGCCGGTGACCTGACGATCAAGGGCGTCACGAACGCGGTCACGATCCCCTTCGAGTACCAGGGCCAGGCGACCGACCCCTTCGGCAACGTGCGCGCCGGCTTCGAGGGCTCCGCGGTGATCAACCGCAAGGACTACAACGTCACCTGGAACGCCCCGCTCGAGACCGGCGGCGTCCTCGTCAGCGAGAAGATCACCCTCGAGTTCGAGATCTCCGCGATCAAGGGCTGAGCGTCCTCGACCGCCCGCCCGCTGCGCCGTCTCGGTCAGCCCAGGATCTCCACGAGCTGGTCGAACGCGGCGGGCGTGGCGGCGATGATCTTGCCGCCCGCCAGCAGGCTCTCCGGCGTCAGGTAGTCGTTGACGCGGCAGCCGGCGGCCTGCAGCACCGCCACCGCGCCGAGGCAGTCCCAGCTGTTGATGTGCGGCTCGACGAAGCCGACGAGGCGCCCGCAGGCGACGTCGCACAGCCCGAGCGCACCGGAGCCGTTCCGGACGAACATGCCGTGCGCGCGCAGCAGCCGGTCCAGCACCGGGACGACGTCCTCCGGCCCGACCCGCGAGGAGCAGCCCAGGAAGGTCAGCCCCTGGTCGACCGCGCTCGCCGTGCTCGGGGAGATCTCGCGGCCGTTCAGGGTGGCCGGGCGCCCGACCGCACCGACGAACAGCTCCTGACCGGCCGGGTTGTTCACCAGGCCCAGCAGCACCTCCCCGTCGCGGACGTACGCCATCGAGACGCACCAGGTGCGCAGCCCGCTGACGAAGGGCTGCGTCCCGTCGATCGGGTCGACGACCCAGACGCCGGTGCTGCCGGGGAAGTCGGCGTGCCCGGTCTCCTCGCCGAGGAACGCGTCGGTCGGGTGGGCCTCCGTCAGCCGCTGCTTGATCAGGGCCTCGACGGCCACATCGGCCTCGGTGACCATGTCCTGCACGCCCTTGCTGCGCACCGTGAGCTCGGACAGCCGCTGGAAGTGCTCGAGCGCGACCGCCCCGGCCTCCGTGATCACCCGCTCCGCGGTACTCAACCGGTCGGCGATCCCCTGGTCGTCCGTCGTGGTCATCCTGCGCTCCTCGTCGTCGTGGTCCGGGCTGCCGCGTGCTCGTCGCGCCACAGCCAGGCAGCGCCGCGGACGCCGCTGCTGTCGCCGTGCTCGCGCGGGCACGACCGGGGTGTAGAAGCAGGGCGAGAACGTGCCCGCCGCCAGCGCCGCCGGCAGGTCGTCGTAGAGCTCGGGCACGTTCGCCATCCCGCCCCCCATCACCAGCACGTCCGGGTCGAGCGTGTTCACCACCAAGGACAGACCGCGCGCGACGCGGTCCACGTAGCGGTCCCAGACCAGCCGGGCGAGCCGCTCCCCGGCCCGCATCCGTTCCATGATCACCTTCGGCGTGATCATGGTCGGCGCCGCCTGGTCGACGTCGGCATGGGCGGCGTAGTCCCGCGCGAACGCGCGCCCCGAGACCCAGCGCTCGAGGCAGCCGTACCGTCCGCAGTAGCAGACCGGCCCGGGGATCTCGGTCACGTCGGGGCGCGGGAGCGGGTTGTGGCCCCACTCCCCCGCGCTGTGGTTCGGGCCGTGGTGGGCCCGGCCGTCGACGGCGATGCCAGCGCCGGCCCCGGTGCCGAGGATCACCGCGAACACGACCCGGTGGCCGGCCCCGGCGCCGTCGACCGCCTCCGAGACCGCGAGGCAGTCGGCGTCGTTGGCCGTCCGGACCTCGCGCCCGAGGGCGGCGCGCAGGTCGTCCTCGGCCCGCCGCCCGTTCAGCCAGGTCGAGCTGGCGCCCTTGGCGACCCCGGTGCGCGGGTCGAGCGAGCCGGGCAGCCCGACCCCGATCGTGCCCTGCTCGCCGACGTAGGCCTCGGCCGACGCCACGAGCCGGACGATCGTCTCCAGGCAGGCGGCGTAGTCCCCGCGCGGGGTGTCGACCCGCTCGCGGACGAGCTCGGTGCTCGCCTCGTCGAGCGCGACCACCTCGATCTTGGTACCGCCCCAGTCCACCCCGACGTGGACCACGCTCAGGCCCCCGCGGGCGCCAGCAGGGAGCGGGCCGCGTCGGCGATGCCGTCCGGTGCCATGCCGTAGCGGTCGAGCAGGAAGGTCGCCGACCCGGTCGGCAGGAACTCGTCGAAGCCGAGGATGCGCATCCGGACCGGGTGGTGCGCGACGACCGTCTCCGCGACGGCGCCGCCGAGCCCGCCGGCCGTCGTCGCCTCCTCGACGGTGACGATGCCGCGGGTCTCGCGGGCGGCCCGGACCACGGCGTCGACGTCGAGCGGCTTGACCGTGGGCATGGAGACCACCCGCGCCTCGACGCCTTCGGCGGCCAGCAGCTCGGCGGCGGCGAGGGCCCGCCACAGCACGGTCCCGTTGGCGATGATCGTGACGTCGTCGCCGTCGCGCACGGTGGTGGCCCGACCGGGCACGAACGCGTAGTCGTCGGCGTCGAAGATCGCGGGCACGCCCATCCGGCTGACCCGGACGAAGACCGGGCCCGGCGTCGCCGCGGCCCAGCGCAGGACGGCGGCGGTCTCGACCGGGTCGGCCGGCACCACGACGGTGAGGTTGTCGATCGCCCGCAGCCAGGCGATGTCCTCGATGGAGTGGTGGGTCGGGCCGAGCTCGCCGTACGCGATGCCGGGCTCATCCCGCAGAGCTTGACGTTGCGGTCGGAGTAGGCGACGTCGGCCTTGATCTGCTCGAGCGCCCGCGCCGTCAGGAAGCACGAGGCCGCGGAGACGAACGGGATCCGGCCGCCGTTGGCCAGGCCGGCAGCCACGCCGACCATGTCCTGCTCGGCGATCCCGACGTTGATCAGCCGCTCGGGGAACGCCTTGCGGAACGCGTCGAGCTTGGACGACCCGACCGAGTCGTTGACGACGCCGACGACCCGCTCGTCGGCCTGCGCCAGCTCGACCAGGGTGGCGACGAAGGCGTCGCGGCAGTCGAAGCGCGGCCGGTCGACGATCGAGCCCGGCCCGGGGCGACGGTGGTGGTCATGCGCGGGATCCTCCGGAGGTCGTGGACGTGGCCCGCTCGACCTCGACTCGCGCCTGCTGACGCTGGAGCCGGTCGAGCTCGGCGAGGGCGAGGCTCAGCTGGTCGGCTGCGGGACCTTGTGGTGCCAGGCCACGGCGTTGCTCATGTAGGAGATCGGGTGTCCCTTGTGCGTGTGCGCGATGACGAACGTCGGCCTGCCCGAGCGGTGCGGCGCCGCGACAGCACGTCCAGCAGCTGCCCGTGGTCGTGCCCGTCCACCTCGACGACGGCGAAGCCGAAGGCCGCGGCCTTGGCGTCGAGCGGGTCGAGGTCGTTGGTCTCGAGGGTGGTCGCGCCCTGCTGCAGCCCGTTGCGGTCGACGACGACGGTGAGCCGGTCGAGCCGGTGGTGCGAGGCGGCCATCATCGCCTCCCAGTTGCTGCCCTCCTGCAGCTCGCCGTCGCCGATAGGACGAACGTCCGCCGGGGCGAGCGGTCGAGCTTCGCCGCGATGGCGTGCCCGACGGCGATCGGCAGACCGTGGCCGAGCGGGCCGGTGTTGGCCTCCACGCCCGGGCACCTTGGTGCGGTTGGGGTGGCCGTTGAGCCGCGACAGCGGCTTGAGGAACGTCGCGAGCTCGCTCCACCGGGAGGAAGCCGAACGCGGCCAGCGTGGTGTAGAGCGCGCCGGCGACGTGGCCCTTGGAGAGGATGAAGCGGTCCCGCTCGGGGTCGTCGACCGTCTCCGGCGTCACGTCCAGGACCGCGCCGTAGAGCGTGGTGAGGACGTCGATGGCGGAGAGGTCGCCGCCGATGTGGCCGGCCCCGGCGTGGTGCACCAGGGCGAGGTCCTGGATGCGGATCAGCCGCGCCGCCTCGGCCAGGTGCGCGACCTGCTCGGCGCGGGAGGCTCCCGGCGCCAGCCGCCCGACGACGGGCAGGGTGACGTGCTCGACGGCCAGCGCGGTCACTGCGCCGTCCTCCGCCATCGAGCTCAGCAGGACCTTCTGCACCAGCCGCTGGGCGGCCAGCGCGTCGTGGTCGGCCTGGGCCCGGGCCAGCGCCTCCTCGTCGAGGGCGTCCAGCGCGCGGTGCACCGCCTTGAGGAACGTGATCGCCTGCTTCGCCGCCTGCACCGAGTCCTCGCGGAACGGGAACTGGTCGAGCTGCCACACACCCTCCCAGCCGTTGCGGCGCAGGGTGTGGAAGAACTCGAACGTCTCGATCAGGTGCACCGAGCCGACGACCATGTCGTCGTCCCAGCCGCGGAAGTTGTCGTTCACGTCGATCGCGAAGAGCTTGCCGGCGTCGATGCAGAGCTGGGCGGCGTCGGCCGGCGTCTCCAGGCCGTAGAGCGAGTGGCCGAAGTCGAGCAGCACCCCGAGGTTGTCGCACCCGGTCTGCTGGATCGCGAGCAGCGTACGGGCCGCGTTCGGGAAGATGATCTTGTTGCGCGGCTCGCGCGGCTTGTACTCGATCACGAACTTGATCTCCGGGTGCGCACTGCACAGCTCGCGCAGGGCGTCGACGGCGTTGGTCCAGACGTCGTGGTAGTTCACCTGGAACGGGTAGTCCCAGCCGTCCTGGCCGAACCACAGCTTGACGTAGTCGCAGCCCAGCTCGAGGGCCAGCTCGGTGGCCTCGTGCAGCAGCGCGACCGCCTTCGCCCGGACGGCCGGGTCCGGGTTGGTGATCGAGCCCTTGACGTACTCGCGGTTGTAGATCTCCGGCGTGATCGCCACCGCCCGGAGATCGTTGCGCGCCAGCGCGGCGCGGACGTCGTCCAGCGTGCCGTCGAAGCCGGCGAACGGCCAGTTCAGGTCGACGACCGACAGGTCGCCGACGGAACCTGCGAGGTCGATCTGCTCGATCAGGCCGACGGGGTCGCCGTAGCCCTCGGTGGCGTAGCGGTCGACGTAGGTGGCGAAGTGCCAGATGCCGGCCCCGAAGACCGGGAGGTCGCTCATGGAGATGTGCTCCGTTCCGGCGGGTGGTGCGCACCGCCGCGTTGAGGTGATATCCATGCATTACCGTATAGTCTTGCAGTCGGAGGGTCAAGGCGATGATCTCCTCCGTACGCGTCCCCACCGTCGAGGAGCAGCCATGCCCGCCCCGTCTCCCGTCGTCGTCGCGATCGACCAGGGCACGACCAACACCAAGGCCGTCCTCGTCGACGCCACCGGTGCCGTGGTCGCCACCGGGTCGAGCCCGGTCGGCGTGGCCTCTCCCCGCCCCGGCTGGGTGGAGCAGGACGCCGAGCTCCTCTGGTCGAGCGCCGTGGCCGCCGCCGGGGCGGCCCTCGCCACGGCGGGCGGTGCTCCCGTACGGGCTGTGGCCCTGTCGACGCAGCGGGAGTCCGTCCTCGCGTGGAGCGCGAGCACCGGTCGGGCGCTCGGTCCCGTGCTGGGCTGGCAGGACCGCCGGACGGCCGCCTGGTGCGCCGAGACGGTCGGGCCGGAGGTCCGCGCCGACGTGCACCGCCGGACGGGCCTGCGGGTCGACGCGATGTTCTCCGCGCCCAAGCTCCGCTGGCTGCTGGACCACCTGCCCGCCGGCGTGGCGCTCGACGACGTCCGCGTCGGGACGGTCGACAGCTGGCTGGTCTGGCGCCTGACCGGGGGGCGCGAGCACCTCACGGAGGCGGGCAACGCCTCGCGCACGCTCCTCTACGACGTCGCCCGGCTCGCGTGGTCGCCGGAGCTGCTCGACCGCGTTCGGGGTCCCGGGCTCCGTGCTGCCCGAGGTGCGCGCCTCCGACACGCGGGTTCGGGGCGTGCATGGGCACCGGCGTCGTCCCCGACGGCACCCCGGTCGCCGCGGTGCTCGCCGACTCCCACGCCGCGCTGTTCGGGCACGGCTGCACCGAACCCGGCACGGCCAAGGCCACGTACGGGACGGGTTCGTCGGTGATGAGCCCGGTGCCCGCGCTCGCCCGCGACCGCCGCAGCGGTGCCCACGACGCTGGCCTGGCTGGTCGGCGGGCGTCCGACGTACGCGCTGGAGGGCAACGTCCTGTCCTCCGGCGCCACCCTGGACTGGGCCGCGGGGCTGCTCACCGGCGGGGCCGTCGACCGGCTGGTGGCGCTGGCGGGGACCGTGCCCGACGCGGGCGGCGTCACGCTCGTACCCGCGTTCGCGGGGCTCGGCGCGCCGCACTGGGACCGCGACGCCACCGCCCTGCTGTCCGGCATGACGACCGGTACGACGTCGGCGCACGTCGCCCGGGCCGCGGTGGAGTCCGTCGCCCACCAGGTGGCCGACGTCGTGGACGTGGTCGAGACCTTCACCGGGCCACTGCGCACGCTGCACGCCGACGGCGGGGCCACGGTCGCCGAGCTGCTGATGCAGGACCAGGCCGACCTGCTCGACCGCGAGGTCGAGGTCGGCGACGTCGCGGAGGTCTCCGCGCTCGGCGCCGCGCGGCTCGCCTGGCGGACGCTGGGCGCGGCGGACGCCTGGGTGCAGCCGGCCGCCCGCCGGCGCTACCTCCCCCGCCCGACCGCGCCGGACCGTCGGGAGCGCCGGGCGCGCTGGGCCGGCGAGGTGGCCCGGGCGCGTCAGTGCCGGACACCCGGACGGGCGCGGCAGGATGGGAGCCCGCGCAGAGGAGGGCCGAGGGACCGTGACCGAACCCTTCCGCGCGCCCGCGCGCGCCGTCGGCGACGGTCAGCTGCGGCTCATCACCAAGGTCGCGCGGATGTACCACGAGCGCGGGATCCGCCAGGTCGAGATCGCCGCGACCCTGCACCTGTCCCAGGCCCGGGTGTCCCGCCTGCTCAAGCGGGCGCAGGAGCTCGGCGTCGTCCGGACGGTCGTGCTCGTCGCCCCCGACGTCCACACCGGGCTGGAGGAGGCGCTCGAGGAGCGCTACGGGCTGTCCGAGGTCCTCGTGGTCGACGTGGAGGGTTCCGACGGCGACGTGCTCGCCGGGCTCGGGTCGGCCGGGGCGGGCTACCTCGAGTCCACGCTCACCGGCGGTGAGCGGATCGGCATCTCGCCGTGGAGCCAGACCCTGCTGTCGGTGGTCGAACGCATGCACCCGCTCCGGCTCGCCGGCGCCGACGACGTCGTCCAGCTCATCGGCGGCATCGGCCTGCACACCGCCCAGGCCCGGGCCAACCGGCTCCTGGGCGACTTCGCGCAGCTGCTCGGCGCGGGCGCGACGTTCGTCGCCGCGCCGGGGCTCGTCGCGAACCGGGCGGTCCGCGACGGCCTGCTCGGCGAACCCGGCCTGCTCGCCATCCGCGACGCCTGGGCCTCGCTCACCATGTGCCTCGTCGGCATCGGCAGCCTGCCGCCCTCGGAGTTCCTCCAGGCGAGCGGCAACGCCGTCGACCCCGACGACCAGGCCCGCCTCGTGGCGGCCGGCGCCGTCGGCGACGTCTGCCACCGTTTCTTCGACGCGGCCGGTGCCCCGGTCGTCACCGCCCTCGACGAGCGCGTCGTCGGCATCGACGCCGACGCCCTCCGGGCGATCCCCCGGCGGGTCGGCATCGCCGGCGGCGAGCGCAAGCGCGACGCCGTCCGGGCGGCCGTGCTCGGGGGCTGGGTGAACGTCCTCGTCACCGACCTCGGCACCGCCCAGGCCCTCCTCGACGCCGCCCCGTCCCCCACCCCCTGACCCCTGGGTGCGCGACTGTCGACAGCGGACACGCCCGTACGGCGTGTCGCGTGACGGTTGTCGACAATCGCGCGGGTGCAGGGAGCGGGGTTCAGGGGCGGGTGGGGTAGAGCGCGGCCTTCACGACGGAGCTGTCGGCGACGGCGGCGAGGGCGGCCGCGTACTCGTCGAGGCCGAAACGGTGGCTGATGATGCCGGTGGCGTCGACCCGGCCGCTGCGCAGGGCGGCGAGGGCGCGGTCGAAGGAGAACTGCTGCGCGAACGAGCTCCTGATGGTCAGCTCGCGGCGGAAGACGTCGTACGGCGACACGCCCCACACGCTCGACTCCGGCGGCATCCCGTAGACGAAGACGGTGCCTCCCGTCCGGGTGAGGCCGAGGGTCGAGGCCAGGACGGCGGGCGCCCCGGTGGCGTCGATGACGACGTCGAAGCCGTCCGGGGCGAGCGAGCGGAGCTCCTCGGTCGAGGCCTCCGGGTCGGTCCGGTCGACCCGGACCGTACGGTCGGCCCCGCGCTCGGCGGCCAGCACGAGCTTGCTCGCGGTCGGCGCGGCGACGACGAGCCGCCCCGCCCCCGTCCGGGACAGCAGCGACGTGAGGATCAGCCCGGTCGGTCCGGCCCCGAACAGCAGCACGTCCGCCTCCGGCCGCAGGGCGAGGACGTCGAGGCCGTGCACGACGCAGGCGACCGGTTCGGCGAGGACGGCGACCTCGGGGTCGAGGTCGTCGACGACGAAGCACCGGTCGGCGTCGGTGACGACGTGCTCCGCGAACCCGCCCGGCGCGTTGACGCCCTGGGCGACGAGGTGGCGGCAGTAGGCCGGCCGACCGCGGCGGCACTCGACGCACCGCCCGCAGGAGGCGGTGTTGTCGACGACGACCCGGTGACCCTCGAGGTGCGCGTCCTCGGATCGGCCGACGGCGACGACCGTCCCGACGAACTCGTGGCCGGGGATCAGCGGGTACGTCGGCCCGAACTCGCCGGCGTGCAGGTGCAGGTCGGTCCCGCACACGCCTGCGACCTCGACGGCGAGCAGGACCTCGCCCGGACCGGGCGTGGGCTCGGCGACGCTCCGGACCTCGAAGTGCTCGGGGCGGTCGTAGACCACCGCTCGCGACGTGCTCATCGGGACCTCCAGGTCAGCCAGCGAGAGGCGTTGTGGCGCAGCACCAGGTCGGCGAGCTGCGCGTCGAGCCGGGGCACGAAGCGCCGCGGCAGGTAGTCGAGGCCGGGCATCCCGCCGTACGCGCGGTAGCGGGTGGCCCGGGCCACGTCGCCGCCGAGCAGGAGACGCTCGGCCCCGCCGCCCGCGGCGACCGCCTCCAGGCAGTCGAGCAGCAGCGAGTCGGGCCAGCTGCGGCTGCGGGCCATGCCGTCGTAGCCGAGGTACGCCCCGGCCTGCGCGAGCTCGAGGTGCAGCCCCGGGTCGGGGTTGCGGTCGACGTGGGCGAGGGCGACGCGGTCGGGCGCGACCCCGAGGCCGTCGAGCAGGTCGAGGACCTCGACCGCGGCGCTGCCGTGCTCCAGGTGCACCATGACCGGCGCGCCCGTACGGCCGTGGGCGGCGGCGACGGCCTCGACGACCCTGCGCTCGAAGGCCGGGACGGACCAGTAGCCGACGCCCGCCTTGAGCAGGCCGGCCCGGACCGGCTGCCCGTCCGGCGCGAGCGCCGGCCCGGACGCGTCCGACACGTCCGGCCCGTCGGAGACCGGCTGACCCTGCTCGAGCTCACCCACGAACCGTTCCGTGAGCTGCTCGGTCGTGAGCCCGCGCAGCCAGTGCTCGGCGGCGTAGTGGGCGCCGCGGTGCACCCCGGTCGTGGCGACGACGCCGAGGCCGGTGGCGGCGCTGATCCGGGAGAGGGCGGCCGGGTCGCGGCCCAGCCCGAGCGGCGTCGCGTCGACCATGGCGTCGATCCCCGCGTCGTGCAGGCTCTGCGCCTCGGCCCGGCTGGCCGGTTCGTCGTCGAGCTCGTCGCCGACCAGCAGCGGGCTGACCTGGAAGAGGTGCTCGTGGTAGTCGGTGCGGCCCAGGGCCGCGGGCTCGACGTCGCCGAGCACCGTACGGACCGCACCGTTCACCTGACCTCCTCGGCCAGCACCGCCAGCTCCTCCACGGTTGCCTCGTCGAGCGTCAGCCCGAACACCTCCGCGACGACCTGGCTCCAGCCGTGGATGAAGTAGCGCCAGCCGTCGACGACGGTCAGCCCGGCGGCGTCCTGCTGCGCGCGGGCCTGGTGCAGGAGGTCGAGGCTGCCGCGGTAGTTCAGCTCCCAGACCAGCCCGCCGACCGGGAACCGGACGGCGTCGCTCAGCGGCGAGCCCGGGCGGTCCTTCCCGAGCCCGGTCGCGTTGATCACCAGCGAGCCCGGTGCCGCCACCCCGACGACGCGGTCGCCGTCGGCCGCACCGCCGACGGCCACGTAGGAGAACAGCGCCGGGTCGAGCCCGCCGTCGGCGTGGACCCGGCGGAGGTGGTCGAGCCGCTCGGCCGAGGTGTCGGTGCAGACGATCCGCGTGGGACGGTCGGTCCGCCGGGCGAGGTACCAGGTGGCCGCCGTACCGGCCCCGCCGGCGCCCAGGCAGACGACCTCGGCCCCCGTCCGGGCGAAGTGGCCCGGCGGCAGGAGCTCCTCCAGCGAGAGGCCCGCGGTGACCGGGTCCTTGGCGTGGCCGACGAACCGGCCGTCGCGCTTGGACAGCGACGACACCTCGCCGCACAGCCGGGCGAAGTCGTCGAGGGAGTCGAAGAGGTCCGCGCAGTGCTGGAAGACGCCGATCTTGTGCGTCGTCACCAGCGCGCCGACCTCGTCGTCGTCGTCACGGATCCTCGTGATCAGCGCGCGGTAGTCCTCCGGCGCCGCGTCGAGCGGCAGGTCGTGGCCGACCAGCCGTCGGGTGCGCAGGCCGAGCGCGTCCGCCCAGCGCGGGAACACGCGCATGATCGACGAGCCGGCGGTGCTCACCCCGACGAACGACATGTGCGCCGCGCTCATGCGGTGCGCGCCTCCCGCACCGCGCTGCGGAACAGCCGCGCCCGGTCCTCGAGGTCGGCCCACCGGCCCGCGGCGAGGTCGGCCGTCGAGCACAGCTCGCTGCCGGCCCCGACCGCGGCGGACCCTGCGGCCAGCCACTCCCCCACGTTGGTCGGGTTGATCCCGCCGGTCGGCACCAGCGTCGCGTCGGGGAACGGGCCGCGCAGCGAGCGCAGGTAGGCCGGACCTCCCAGCGAGGCGGGGAAGATCTTGACCGCGTGCGCCCCGTACGCCTCGACGCGCATCAGCTCGGTCGGGGTCAGGGCCCCGAGCAGCACGGTCAGACCGGTGCCGACCATGGCCGTGGCGAGGGCGTCGTCGCTGCCCGGGCTGACGAGGAAGGCCGCACCGGCGTCGGCGGCCTCGCGGGCCTGGGCGGGTGTCCGTACGGTCCCGGCCCCGACGACGGCCCGGTCGCCGTACCGCTCGACCAGGGTCGCGATCACCCGCGCGGCGTCCGGCGTGCTGTAGGTGATCTCGATCGCGGTGACACCGCCGCTGATCAACGCCTCGACGCCGCGCTCCGCGCTGGTCGGGTCGGGCGCGCGGATGACGGCGACGACGACGGTGTCGACGAGGGCCTGCAGGGTGCTCTCGGGGGTGCGCGGCGGGTCGTGGGCCATGGCGTGCCTCTCAGGCGACGGTTCGGGTGACGGGGTGCGCGGGTGCGCGGCCGTCGAGGACCGCGAGGACGTCGGCGACGGCGTCCGCGCCCATCCGGTCGACGGCCTCGACGGTGGCGGCGCCGAGGTGCGGCGTGACGACGACGCGGTCGGCCAGGTCGGCGGCGAGCAGCGGGCTGGCCGCCCCGACGTTCTCGGTCGCGAGGGTGTCGGCCGCGTAGCCCGCGAGGGTTCCGTCGCGCAGCGCCCCGGCGACGGCCTCCTCGTCGACGAGGTCGGCGCGGGCGGTGTTCACGACGACCAGCCCGGGCCGGGCCTGCGCGAGCCAGGCGGCGTCGACCAGCCGGTGCCCGCCGGGGGCGTGCAGCGAGACCACGTCGGCGCGTCCGGCCATCGCGGCCAGGTCGACGACCTCGGCCCCGGACCGTTCCGCGGCCTGCGCGTCGAGGTAGGGGTCGTGCACGAGCAGGGTGCTGCCGAAGCCCGACAGCCGGCGGGCGAGACCCTGCCCGATCCGCCCGAACCCGACGATCCCCACGCTGCAGGCCCCGAGCTCGCGGCCCCGGCGGGTGGCCCAGTCCCCCGCGCGGACCGCGCGGTCCCCGGCGGCCACGCTCCGTAGCACGGCCAGCGCCAGCGCGAGGGCGTGGTCGGCCACCGCCTCGCTGTTGGCGCCGGGGGTGTTCGTGACGAGGACGTCGCGTTCGACGGCCGCGGCGAGGTCGACCGCGTCGACACCGACGCCGTAGCGCGCGACGACCCGCAGGTCAGCGCCCAGGTCGAGCTCGGCGGCCCCGACCGGGCCGGTCCCGGCGATCCAGGCCACCGCACCCGCGAGCGCCTGGCGCAGCTCGTCGCGGTCGTGGGCCGCACCGGCGCGGACCACCTCCAGCCCGGCGTCGGTCAACGTCTGCTCGAGGTCGAGCCGCCCGCTGCCGAAGGAGCGCGACGTCACCACCACCCGGTCGGTCACGCGCGTTCCTTCGACGTCGCGAACCACGGCTCGAGCCGGGCGTAGGCGTCCAGGAAGAAGGCGTGCCGGGCCGCGTACGCGTCGTGCCGCGCGGGGTCGGGCGTGAAGACGGCCGAGACCTCCGACAGCCCCGGGGCCACCTCGAAGCCGTCGAGGAGCCCGACCCCGACGCCGGCCGTGACGGCCGCGCCCAGGCTGTTGGCCTCCTCGACGATCGTCCGGCGCCGGACGGTCGCGCCCCAGACGTCGGCCATGACCTGCAGCCAGACGTCGCTGGCGGCCCCGCCGCCGATGGCGTCCACCCGGTCGATGGCGGCACCCATCCCGCGGAACGCGTCGACGCAGGTCGCGAGGTTGAAGGCCACGCCCTCGAGCACCGCCCGGGTCAGGTGCTCCCGGCCGTGGTGCCGCCCGAGCCCGACGAACGCGCCGCGGGCGTCGGGGTTCCAGTAGGGCGACCGCTCGCCCAGCAGGTGCGGCAGGAAGTAGAGGCCGTCCTCGGCCGCGCTGACCGGCTCGGTCGCCGCCACCAGGTCGCGGAACCGGTCGCCGTCCTCGCCGGGGACCAGCAGGTCGGCGACCCACTGCAACGAACCGCCGCCCGCCTGCATCGTGGCGGTCGGCACGAACCGTCCCGGCACCACGTGGTTGAAGGTCATCGTGCGCATCTGCGGGTCGTAGAGCGGTGCGTCCGCGGCCAGCGAGACCCACGACGACGAGCCGAGGTAGACGTACGCGCCCGACTCCGGCGTCACCACGCCCGCGCCGACGGCGGCGAGCGGTCCGTCGCCGCCCCCGATCACGACGGGTGTCCCCTCGAGCAGCCCGCACGCCCGGGCCGCGGCGGCCGTGACCGCGCCGACCACGGTCGTGGAGGGGACCACCTCGGGCAGGAGCGCGGCGTCGACGCCGGCGACCTCGAGCAGCCCGTCCGCCCACGCCTCACGGCCCTGGTCGTACGCGTTGGTCGAGGAGGCGTCCGACGGGTCGGTGACCAGCACACCGGTCAGGCGGTGCACCACGAAGTCCTTCGCCAGGCAGACGTGCCGGACGCGGGCGAAGACCTCGGGCTCGTGATCACGGACCCACATGATCTTGCTCAGGCTGTACGTGGGGTTCAGCTGGTGGCCGGTCGTGGCGTAGCCCTCGGCCATCCCGTAGCCGGCGACGAGCCGGTCGCACTCGACGCCGCTGCGGTGGTCGGCCCAGATGATCGACGGGCGCACCGGCTCGTAGCCCGCGTCGAGGAAGACCGCCCCCATCATCTGCCCGGAGAAGCCGACCGCCTCGACCGCGGACGGCTCGACCGCGGCCCGCTCCAGCAGCTGCCGGGTCGCGTCGCACACCGCCCGCCACCACGCCTGGGGGTCCTGCTCGGCGAGCCCGTCGCGGCCGTAGCGGGTCTCGTAGCGGGTGGTCGTCGAGGCCACCAGGCGACCGGTGTCGTCGTGCAGCGAGGCCTTGTCCCCGGTGGTGCCGAGGTCGTGCGCGATCAGCATGAGCTTCCTTGCTCGAGAGCCGGGGGACGTACGGGTGGGCTGCGGGTCCTGACGCGCCCGTCAGCCGCCCACGGGCCCGAAGTCGACCAGCTCGAAGCCGCCGCCCGGGGTGCGCCGCGCCCGGCGGCCCATCCCGTGCTGCAGCACCCAGCCGTAGTCGTGCCCGGCGGAACCGGGGTAGACGGCGAGGAAGCGGTACGTCTCGGTGCCGGTGTTCACGCTGCGGTGGGCCCAGCCCGGCGGGATGTAGCCGACCGTGCCCGGTGCCAGGTCGAGCCAGCGGTGCTCGCGCCCGTCGAACATCAGCAGCCCGCCGACGCCGGCCAGGCCCAGGTAGATCTCGCCCTGCGCGTCGGGGTGCTGGTGGCCCTTGGTCAGGTAGAGCTCGCCGCCGCAGTCGCCGGGCGCGATGGAGGTGATCGACTGCGGCAGCTCGCGGGCGGCCTCGGGGACCGGCGACGACGAGACGGTGTAGACGACCGGGTCGTCACCCTCGGCCGCCGCGCGCCACGCCTCGCGGTCGGCGAAGAGCCCCTCGAGGTCCGACATCCGCCGGGTCAGGGTGGGCCCCGCCGGCGTCATCGTGCCGTCCTGCGCGGAGAAGGTGATCGCGACCGGCTCGAGCGGGGGGACGGCGTAGTCCGGCATCGGGGTCCTTCCGGGTGGGCGGAGCACCACCGTAAACCTGTCCGGACAACCTGGGGCGACGGGCCCGTCGGGCCGCCGGCGCGGGGTCGTGGGCGATGATCACGCCCATGGTCCGCGTCTGGCTCCCGTACGCCGACGTCGACGAGGCCGCCCGGCGGCTCGGCGGGCTCCCGGCGGGTCTCGAGGTCGACTGCTACCGCGGCGACGGCGACGAACCGCCCGCCTCGATCGACGAGGTCCGGTTCGTCGTCCTGCCGTACCTGCGGCCCGGCGGCGCGACGGTCCTGAGCCGGCTGCCGGCCCTGGACGTCGTGCAGACGCTCACCGCCGGCGTCGACGACGTGCTGCCGCACCTCCCACCCGGCGTGCTGCTCTGCAACGCCGCAGGTGTGCACGACGCCAGCACCGCCGAGCTCGCGGTCGGGCTGGCCCTGGCCAGCGGGCGGCACCTCGACGTCTTCGCGCGCCAGCAGCCGCAGGGGGCGTGGGACCCGCTGCCGGGCACGGCGCTGGCCGACCGGCGGGTGCTGATCCTCGGCTACGGCCGGATCGGGCAGGCGGTCGAGGCCAGGCTCGCGGGCTTCGAGGTCGCCTCGGTCACGCGGGTCGCGCGCCGCGCCCGGACCGACCCGGAGGTGCACGCCCGCGAGGACCTGCTCGACCTGCTCGGGCAGACCGACGTCCTCGTGGTCATCGCGCCGCTCACCGACGAGACCCGCGGGATGGTCGACACGGAGGCGCTGGCGCGGCTGCCCGACGGCGCGCTCGTCGTGAACGTCGCCCGCGGCGCGCTCGTCGACACCGACGCCCTGGTCGCGGAGACGCGCTCCGGGCGGCTGCGCGCGGCGCTCGACGTGACCGACCCCGAGCCGCTCCCGCCCGACCACCCGCTGTGGCGCCTGCCGAACGTCGTGATCTCACCCCACGTCGGGGGCAACAGCTCGGCGTTCGCGCCCCGGGCCGACCGGCTCGTGGCCGAGCAGCTCGGTCGCTACGTCGCCGGCCGGCCGCTGCTGAACGTGGTGGCCGGCGGGGACCGTCCACCCGGCCGAGCACGCTGCCCTTAGGGTCGGTGTCCACGGCCCCGGCCGTCCCCGACCCCCTCGAGGAGGAACCCGCATGCCCGACTTCGGCGGTCGGACGGTCCTGGTGACCGGTGCGAGCGGAGGGATCGGCGGCGAGACCGTACGCCGGCTCGTCGCGGCCGGGGCGGACGTGATCGCCAGCGGTCGGTCGACCGACGCGCTCGAGGAGCTCGCGGCCGAGACCGGGGCGCGCGTGCTGCCCTTCGACCTGACGTCCGAGGACAGCGTCCGTGACGCTCTCGACGGCCTGGACGTCTACGGCGTGGTCAACTGCGGCGGGTTCGGCGGCGAGATCGCCACCCCGATGGACACCGACATCGCCGTCTTCGACCAGGTGATCGCCACGAACGCGCGCGGCGCGCTGCTGGTGATCAAGTACACGTCGCGGTCCATGATCAGGATCGGCCGCGGTGGTTCCGTGGTGAACGTCTCCAGCCAGGCCAGCCTCGTCGCGCTGAACGGCCACATCTCGTACGGCTCCTCGAAGGCCGCGCTCGACAACATCACCCGGGTGTCGGCGCTCGAGCTCGGCCGGCACGGCATCCGCGTCAACTCGGTGAACCCGACGGTCGTCATGACGCCCATGTCCGCCTGGTACTGGGGCCGCGACGACATCCAGGGCCCGTTCCTGGAGGCGATGCCGCTGGGCCGCTGGGCCACGGTGGGCGAGGTCGCCGCACCGATCGTCTTCCTGCTCGGCGACGACGCCTCCATGATCACCGGCGTCTCGCTCCCGGTCGACGGCGGCTACTCCAGCCGCTGAGCCCCCACCCGACGAGAGAGGCCTGCCCATGACCACCACCACCGAGCTCCCCCGCGAGATGACGGCGAGCGTGCTCCACAGCGCACGGTCGCTGAGCGTCGAGCAGGTGCCCGTGCCGTCGATGGAGAGCGACGAGGTCCTCGTCCGCATCGCAGCGGTCGGGGTCTGCGGGTCCGACACCCACTACTTCCGGCACGGCCGGGCCGGCGGCTTCGTGGTCGAGAGCCCGATCGTCCTGGGCCACGAGTGCTCGGGCACGATCGTCGCCGTCGGGTCCGACGTGCCGGCCTCCCGCGTCGGCGAGCGCGTGGCCATCGAGCCGCAGCGCAACTGCCGGCGCTGCCGCGAGTGCCGGGCGGGCCGCTACAACCTGTGCACGCGGATGGAGTTCTACGCGACGCCGCCGGTCGACGGCGCCTTCGCGGAGTACGCCGTGATCCGCAGCGAGTTCGCCCACGTCGTCCCCGACTCGATGTCCGACGAGGCCGCCGCCCTGCTCGAGCCGCTGTCGGTGGCGATCACCACGATGCGCAAGGCCGGTGTCGTACCGGGGTCGTCGGTGCTGATCGCCGGCGCCGGCCCGATCGGCATCATCTGCCTCCAGACCGCGAAGGCCTTCGGTGCCGCCGAGATCATCGTCACCGACCTCGTCCCCGAGCGCCGTGAGCGCGCCCTGCGCTTCGGTGCGACCCGCGTCATCGACCCCGTGGCGACCGACGTCGCCGGGGCCGGCCTCGACGTCAACGCGTTCGTCGACGCCAGCGGCTCGCCGCGGGCCGTCGTGTCGGGGATCAAGGCCGTCCGACCGGCCGGCACCGCCGTCCTGGTCGGGCTCGGGTCGTCCGAGATGACCCTGCCCGTCGAGCACATCCAGAACCTCGAGATCACCGTCACCGGGATCTTCCGCTACACCGACACCTGGCCGGCCGCGATCCACCTCGTCGCCAGCGGCCAGGTCGACCTCGACTCCCTGGTCACCGGACGCTTCGACCTCGAGCACGCGGGCGACGCCCTCGACGCCGAGCAGGACCCGGACAGCCTCAAGGCCGTCGTCTACCCGCGCGCCGGTGGCCGGTGAGGCTGCTGCTGGTCCGGCACGGCCAGACCCCGGCGAACGTCCGGGGCGCGCTCGACACGGCCCACCCGGGGCTGGGTCTCACCGACCTCGGCAAGACCCAGGCCGAGGCCGTGCCCGGCGCGCTCGCCGACGAGGACGTCGTGGCGCTCTACGCGTCGCCGCTCGTCCGGACCCAGCTGACGGCGGGCCCGCTCGCCGCGGCCCTCGGCCTGGAGGTGCAGGTCCGCGCGGGGCTGGAGGAGATCTCGGCGGGGACGTACGAGATGCGGTCCGACCCCGAGGCGGTGGAGGGCTACGTCGGGTGCCTGGCCGCGTGGATGGGCGGCGATCTCGACCGCGCGATGCCCGCCGGTCCGGACGGGCGCGCGTTCCTCGCGCGCTACACCGGCGCGCTCGACGCGATCGCCGCCGAGCACCCGGACGCCACCGTCGTCGTGGTCAGCCACGGGGCGGCGATCCGGGTGTTCACGACCATCGCCGCCGGGCTGGGTCTCGCCGAGGCCGAGAGGCTGAGCATCGACAACACCGGGATGGCCGTGCTCGAGGGCTCGCCCGCGACGGGCTGGCGCCTCGCGCGCTGGACCGGGCACCCGCTCGGCGGCGCCCACCTGTCCGGGCGGAGCGCCGCGGACGTCACCGGCGAGAGCGTCGACGCCGTCGAGGACGACTGATCGCAGGCTGCTCGCCCCGTGACCAAGGACGGAGCAGCCGTCCGGGCTCAGATGTTCGCGCCGTCCGGCGGCACGCCGTCGGGCAGGGCCGCCGCGGCCCCGGTCCCGTCCCCGGCGCCCGGGCACGGGAGGTCGAGCGTGTACGCCGTCATCGACAGCGACCCGTACGCGTAGCCGTCCACCAGCACGTCGGTGCCGCGGTCGGCGGCGCCGGCCAGGCCCGCCAGGTAGAGCAGCGGGATGTAGTGGTCGGGCGTGGGGACGGCGGTCCGGTAGTCGCGGTGCGCGTCCATCGACGCGACCGCGGTCGGGTCGTCGCTCATCCGGGCGCGCACCTCCTCGTCGAAGCGCTGCGCCCAGTCGAAGCCGCGGTCCGGCATCCGCCCGTCGACGCCGCCGAGGTTGTGCACGACGTTGCCGCTGCCGATGACCAGCACGCCGCGCTCGCGCAGCGGAGCCAGGCGGGCGCCGAGGTCGAGGTGGTAGTCCAGCGGCTTGTCGGCGTTGATGCTCAGCTGCATCACGGGCACGTCGGCGTCGGGGAAGGTGTGCATCAGCACCGACCAGGTGCCGTGGTCGATGCCCCAGCTGTCGACGTCCGCGCCGACCCAGGTCGGGTGCACCGCGTCGCTGACCTCCTCGACGAAGGAGGGCATCCCCGGCGCCGGGTACTCGACGTCGAAGAGCGGCTGCGGGAAGCCGTAGAAGTCGTGGATCGTGCGCGGCCGCGGCATCGCGGTGACCGCGGTCGCGTTGATGTACCAGTGCGCCGAGATCACGAGGACCGCCCGGGGCTTCGGCACGGCGCGACCGAAGGCGTGCCAGGCCTGCGTGTAGCGGTTGTCGGCGAGCGCGTTCATCGGGTTCCCGTGACCGAGGAACGCGGCCGGCATGAGGTCCGGGGCACCTGCGTCGGTCACCGTCCGACCCTACGGGTCAAGGACGTCGCGGGTCGGTGACCGTCCGCCGGAGACGTTCGTGGACTGGCGCCACCTCACCGTGGTCGCCGTGGCCGGGCTGCTCGCGTTCGGCTTCAGCCCCACGTCGAGCCGGTGACGGATCTCGATCCACCTGCTCGACGCCGCCGGGCTCAGCCTCTTGGCGGTGAGCGGAGCCGGGAGGGCCCTCGCGCTGGGACCGGGCCGCTGGAGGCGGTCCTGCTCGGGCGCTCGCCGCGGCCGTCGTCGGCGCGCGACCCGCGTCGGGGTCGACCACGTCCTTCCCCCGTCCCCTCCCCGGAAGTGGTCGGTCCGTGCCGCGACTCGCCGTGCGGAGGGGCCCGGACCGACCACTCTCCGGGAGGAGCAGGAGGGCGGGCACGGAGGAGAGGTCAGGCGTGGTGGGCCGGCTCGTGGGCCTGGTGGCCCTCCGGCTCGAGCTGGAAGGTGCAGTGCGCGACGTCGAAGTGCTCGCCGAGGCAACGGCCGAGGTGGTCGAGGATCTCGCCGGAACGTCCGCCCGCCAGGTGCGCGTGCCCCACGACGACGTGGGCCGAGAGCACCGGGAGCCCGCTGGTGATCGTCCAGACGTGCAGGTCGTGGACCTCGACGACGCCGGGCGTCTCGACGATGTGGGTGCGCACCTGGTCGAGGTCGACCCCGCGCGGCGTGGCCTCGAGGAGCACGTCGACCACGTCGCGGATCAGCGACCAGGCCCGTGGGAGGACGAGGCAGACGATGACGACCGAGGCGATCGGGTCGGCCCGGGTCCAGCCGGTCGTCGCGATCACGACGCCGGCGACGACCACGGCGACCGAGCCGAGCAGGTCGCCGAGGACCTCGAGGTAGGCGCCGCGGAGGTTGAGGCTCTCGTCCTTGCCGCCGCGCAGGACGAGCAGCCCGACGACGTTCGCGACGATGCCGACCCCCGCCACGACGAGCATCAGCCCCGTCGCCACCTCCGGCGGGTCCTCCCAGCGGCGCACCGCCGAGACCAGCACCCAGCCCGCGATGGCGACCAGCAGCACCCCGTTGACCAGGGCGGCGAGGACCTCCGCGCGCTGCAGGCCGTACGTCCGCGCGCTCGTCGCGGGGCGCGCGGCGAGCACCGAGGCGATCAGCGCGATGGCCAGCCCGGCGGAGTCGGTGAGCATGTGCGCGGCGTCGGCCAGCAGGGCGAGCGAGCCGGACAGCAGCCCGCCGACGAGCTCGGCGACGAACACCGCACCGGTCAGGCAGACGACGACGACGAGCCGCTTGCGGTGCCGGCCGGTGGCCGTCAGCGTGCCGTGGGCGTGGCCGTGGTCGTGCCCCATCAGCGCCACCCGCCCAGGCGCAGACCGGGTCCTCGTCGCTCGTGCACGCCACCATCGTCCCTCGGGACGGCAGCACCATGATGGTGCGGCGCCGTCCTACGGCGCGCCGGGCCGCCCGGCCCCCCGCCGATCTCGGGCCCACCGGCGGCGGACGAGACGCTCGACCGGACCGGTGAGCAGCATCAGCAGCAGCGCGTAGAAGCCGATCGTGGTGGCGAACACCGTGCCGACGACCAGCGCGACGACCTGGGCCCCCGTGGCGCAGGCGCTGCCGAGGACCTCCTCGCGCGTCTCCTGCGGACGTCCGACGCACAGCTCCGGGTGGCTGTGGGCGGCCAGCGCGAGCATGGTCAGCGACCCGCTCGTCAGCACGAGGTTCCCGGTGTAGAGCGCGACGGTGCCGGGCTGCGTGGTGTAGGCCGTGATGACCGCCGTCGACACCGGCATGAGCACGATCGAGAACGTCCAGACCAGGGCCCAGCCGACCACGGCCCGGTCCAGCCTCGAGACGTGCCGGAACAGGCGGTGGTGGCCCCACCAGAAGCGGAAGATCACCACGAAGCTGAGGGCGAAGGCCCCGATCCGGCTGAGGTTGTCGCGCAGGAAGCCGGCGACGTCGGTGCTCGCCTCCCGCGAGTCCGGGACGGCGTCGGCCAGCGGCAGGACAGCAGCGTCAGCGCGATCGCGACGACAGCATCGGTGAAGAAGACCAGCCGCTCGGAGGAGTCGCGCGGCTCGGGGGCTCCGCCACGCGTCCGGTCAGCCGATCGGGCCGGGGTCCGGGATCGGCTGCGGCTCCCCCGGCGGGTCGACGACCGGTCCGGGGTCGGGCGTGGGGATCGGTTCGGGACCGCCCGGCGGGGCGGGGACGGGCTCGACGGGTTCGGTGGGGATGGTCATGACTCTCCTCTCGCGGGGGGACGACCCCCCGGACCCCCCGCGACGGACGGGAGCTCCTCGTTCTCCAGGACACGGTGCACCTTGTGCGCGGCGGCCTGCGCGCGGGGTCGGACGGTCAGGCGGTCGACGTCCACGTGCGACGGGAGCGAGGCGATCCACCGGATCGTCTCGGCGACGTCCTCCGCGACGAGCGGCTCGGCGACGCCCGCGTAGACGGCCTCGGCCCGGGCCCGGTCACCGCCGAACCGGGTCATGGCGAACTCGTCGGTCCGCACCATCCCGGGCGCGACGTCGTGGATCCGCACCGGCTGGTCGACCAGCTCCAGGCGCATCGCCCCGGCGACCATCCGCTCGGCCGCCTTGGCCCCGCAGTAGCCGGCGCCGCCCTCGTACGGTCCGTCGGCCGCGGTGGAGGTCACGAAGACGACCTGGCCCGCGTTCGCGATGAGCCGTGGCAGCAGGGCCTGGGTCACGCGGGTCGTGCCGAGGACGTTGACCGCGAACATCTGCGCCCAGGCGCCCAGGTCGGCCCGGGCCACCGGCTCCTGGCCCAGGGCCATGCCGGCGTTGTTGACCAGCAGGCCCAGGTCGTCGGGGACGGCCGCGGCGAGGTCTCCCACCGAGGTCGGGTCGGTCACGTCGAGCACGACCGCGGTCCCGCCGATCTCGGCGGCGAGCGCCTCGACGCGGTCGCGACGCCGGGCGGCGCAGACGACCGTCCAGCCGTCACCCGCGAGGGCACGCGCTGTCGCCGCCCCGATCCCGCTGCTCGCGCCCGTCACGACCGCCGTCCTCGTCCCGCTCACCGCACCATCCTCGAGGGCGGGAAGAGCCCGGCCCGCGGCGGGGTTGCGCAGGCATGAGCAACGACCCGGCCACCGGCACCAGCACCGGCCCGTCCACCCACCCGCGCGTCGCCGTCACCGGGGCGACCGGACAGCTGGGGCGCCTCGTCGTCGCCGGCCTCCTCGAGCGCCTGCCCGCCGAGCAGGTCGTCGCCGTCGTGCGCGACGCCGGCAAGGCCGCCGACCTCGACGCCGAGGTGCGGGTCGCGCCGTACGAAGACGCCGACGCGCTGACCGCCGCGTTCGCCGGGGTGGACGTGCTCGTCTTCGTCTCCGCCAGCGTCCCGGGCGTCCGCGTCGCCCAGCACACCAACGTCGTGCGGGCCGCGCAGGCGGCCGGCGTCGGCCGGGTCGTCTACACCAGCGCGCCGCACGCCGACGACACCACGCTGATCCTGGCGCCGGAGCACAGGGCGACCGAGGAGCTGCTGCGCGCCTCCGGCCTCCGGTGGACCTTCCTGCGGAACAACTGGTACTCCGAGAACTACGTCCAGACCCTGCAGACCGCCGCCGCGACCGGCGAGGTCGTCTCTGCGGCCGGCGACGGGCGGGTGGCGAGCGCGTCGCGCCCGGACTTCGCCGCCGGGACGGTCGTGGTCGCCACGACCGAGGGCCACGACGACACGGTCTACGAGCTCGGCGGCGACGAGGCGTGGGACTTCGCCGGCTTCACGCGCGCCGCGAGCACCGCGCTCGGCCGCGAGCTGACCTACCGGCCCGTCTCGCCGGCGGAGCTGGACGCCGAGCTGGAGCGCGCCGGCCTGGACGAGGGGACCCGCGGCTTCGTCGTCGGCCTCGACGTGAACATCGCCGAGGGCACGCTCGCCGAGGTGACCGGCGACCTCGGGCGGCTCATCGGCCGCCCGACGACGCCGCTCGTGACGACGCTCCGCTCGCTGGTCTGAGCCCCGCGAGAGGTCAGAGGGCGCCGTAGGCGTACGTCGGCCGCAGCCGGACGACGAGCCGCCGGTCGGCGACCATCGTGCGGCGGTAGTCGTCCCAGTCGGCGTGCTCGCCGGAGATGCTCCGGTAGAGCTCCACCAGCTCCTCGACCGCGGCGTCGTCCTTAGCGCTCGCGACGTCGGACAGGCTGACGTCGCCCTCCAGCACGGCGTAGGACCAGAAGGTCTCGCCGTCGACCTTGAGGCAGGCCCACGGCGTGCGCCGCAGGTTGTGCGTCTTGGCCCGGTCCGCCGTGGTCGAGACGCGGACCACGCCGTCGTCGTCGACGGCGTGCACGACGTTCGACAGCTGCGGGCGACCGTCGCGACGCAGCGTGACGAGCACCGAGCGGGACGTCGCCCGCGCCGCGCCCAGGGCCTGCTCGAGGTCCACCGCCCGCTCCCTAGAAGCTGCCGTCCTCGCCCGAGGCGTCCTGCACGGGTGCCTTCTTCGGGTCGTCGAAGGCCGCGGCCACGTCGGAGGCGTACGAGTCGTCGACGCTCTCGTCGGCGCTCTCGCTGTCGTACGTCGGCGCGCCGGTGTCCTCGACGTCCCCGCCCGCGGCCTCGACGTCCGCCTCGGCAGAGGTCTCGCCACCCGCGCCGAAAGTGCTCTCGTCGACCCGCTCGGCCTCGGCGCTGTGCTCGCTCATGTGGATCCCCTTCGACTCTGAAGCAGGCGCCGGGCGACGCCCTCGGGGCCATGCTGGCACGACGGTCCCCTCCCCGTCGGGGGACAGTAGGTTGCTCGTGGGAGCCACCGCGGCCCCACCGGCAGGAGGACGATGAGCGCGAGCGAGCCGACCCAGGAGAACCAGGACGGCCCCGACGACCGGAGGGTCGAGGAGCGCGCCCTGCTCCTGCCCGAGGAACGGGCCGCCGGGAGCGACGACCCGGAGGCGCAGGCCGCCGCGATCCTGGCCGACTCCGACCTCCGCGAGGCCCAGCCGGCCCGCACCCAGCAGGACTCGCCCCAGTCCCCCGACCTCTCGCGCGACGACCCCTCCGGTCCCTGAGCCCGCGGTCGTGGGGCTCACCGTGCCGTCAGGCCCTCGGGCCGCACGGCACCATGGACGGATGGACGACGGCGCGTACTCGGTGGCCTTCCCCCGGCGCTGGTGGTACCCGGTGGCCCGTTCCTCGGAGCTCGGACGCACGCCGCTGGCCGTGACGCTGATGGACACGCCGCTGGCGGTGTTCCGCGGCGCGGACGGGCGTCCCGCGGTCGTCCTCGACCGCTGCGGCCACCGGAACTACCCCCTCTCGCTCGGCAAGGTCACCGACGACGGCCTGCTGCAGTGCGGCTACCACGGCTGGTCCTACGACGGCGGCGGTCGCTGCCTGCGGGTGCCCGGGCTGCAGCAGGTCCGCACGCAGTCGACCTGGCACGTGCCCTCGCACGCGACGCGCGAGCAGGACGGGTTCGTCTGGGCGTGGGGCGAGCCGGACGCCGAACCGACGCGGGACCCGTACGCGCTGCCCGTCGTCGGCGGCCGCGGTGCCGGGGAGACGGTGTTCCGGGCCGACCTCGACTCGACGCTGCGCGCCTCGCTGGAGAACGCGCTCGACGTCCCGCACACGGCCTACCTGCACGGCGGCCTGTTCCGCGGCAAGACCCGGAACCGCATCACCGCGAGGCGGCGGCCCATCGCGGACGGCGTCGAGGTGCAGTACCTCGGTGAGCCCGTCGGCATGGGGCCGCTCCGGCTGCCGGAGGGTTCGAGCCGCACGTTCGACCACACCGACCGCTTCCTCCTGCCGTCGATCGCCCAGATCGAGTACGCCGTCGAGGGGTGGTTCCGGGTCGTCAACACCCTCGTCCAGCTGCCGCTGTCGCCCTTCCGCACGCGGGCGTGGTTCGTGGTGCGCTTCTCCAGCCCGCTGCCGTCCCCGCTCGTGCGGGCGGTCGTGCACCAGCAGGGCCGACGCATCCTCGCCCAGGACGCCGACGCCCTGGCCCGCCAGACCGAGCGGACCCGCGAGCTCGGCGGCGAGCGCTACGCCTCGACCGAGCTCGACCTCCTCGGCACCGCGATCTGGCGGCTGCTGCGCCAGGCCGAGCGCGTCGAGCAGCCCGACGGCGCCGACCTGCCCCTGACCCCGGTCGGCGAGCGCGAAGTCGTCTTCGAGGCGTGAGCGGGGGCGTGGTGGGGCCCGACGCCGCGCGGCTCCACCGCGAGTCCTACGTGCTCGACCTGCACACCCACGGTCCGGGGTTCGTGCCGCAACCGTTCCGCGCGGTCTGGCGCGCGGCCGCTCCCCGGGCGCCCGCCGAGGTCGGACTCGGGGCTCTCCGCGCCGGCGGGGTGGACGCCGTCGTCGCCAGCGCGGTCGGCGATCCGGTCGTCACCCGCTGCTACCTCGGCCGGAGCCCCTGGGCGGCGGTCGAGGCGCAGCTCGCGCTCGTCGAGCACCAGGCGGTCGAGGCCGGTGCCGTGGTCGCGCGCTCGGCCGACGACCTGGCGCGGGCCCGGGCCGCCGGCACGCCCGCCGTCCTGCTCGGGGTCGAGGGTGCGGACGCCCTCGGCGACGACGTGGACGCGGTCGACGTCTGGCACGCGCGCGGCGTCCGGACGGTCGTCCCGGTCCATCTCGGCGACAACGCCCTCGGCACGACGTGCCTGCCCTGGCAGCGCTACGCCGGGCCGCTGCCCCTCCGCCGGCGGGCGGAGCCCGGGCTCACGCCGTACGGCGCCCGGGTGGTGGCCCGGATGAACGACCTCGGCGTGCTGGTCGACGTCGCGCACGCCGACACCGCGACGCTGCGCGACGTCGTCCACGCCGCGACCGCCCCGGTCGTGGCGTCGCACACCGGCGCCCGCGCCCTGCAGGACTTCCCGCGCTACCTCACCGACGCCGAGCTGGCGGCCGTCGCCGGCACCGGTGGGGTCGTCGGCCTCTGGCCCTTCCGGCACCGCCGTACGGGGGTCCGCGACCTCGCCGCGCTGGTGGCCCACGCCCGCCACGTCGCCGATGCGGTCGGCCCCGAGCACCTCGCGCTGGGCACGGACACGAACGGGGTCCCGGGCGTCATGGCGGGGTTCGGTGGTCCGGCCGACCTGGTGACCCTGACGTCCGCGCTGCTCGACGCCGGGTTCGACGCCCGGGAGGTCGAGGGGGTCCTGGGCGCGAACGCGCTCCGGGTGCTGCGCCGGGTCGAGGCGTGCGCCCGGACGGCGTCCGGCTGAGCCGGTCCGTCGCGGCGTCGAGGCCTTACCCGGCGGCCTGGCGCGCCTCGAGCTGGTCGGCGAGCCCCTCGAGCCAGTCGGCGACGCCGTCCGGGCCCTGGACGACGACGTCGGCGAGGGCCGACAGCGCGTCCTCCTCGTGCGAGGCGGAGCAGACGAGCAGCCCGCCGAGACCCTCGCCGCGGAGCTCGTCGACGACGCGGAAGGCGGGCAGGTCGCCCAGGTCGTCCCCGACGAACACCACCTGACGGGCGCCCCGCTCGGTCACCACGTCGCGCAGCGCGACGCCCTTGTCGACGCCCGGCGAGCGGATCTCGAGCACGTTCTTGCCGGGCTCGACCACCATGGCGTGCCGTTCGGCGAGGTCGGTCAGCGGGCCGGAGAGGGTCGCGAACGACGCCTCCGGCTCCGGCAGCTGGCGGGTGTGCACCACGACGGCCCGGCCCTTGTGCTCGACGCGCGCGGCGCCCTGGCCCAGCCGGTCGAGCAGGGGCGGGATCTCGGCCTCCAGGGCGGCGACCTGCCCGGGGTCCGGCGGGATGTCGAACTCGTCGGTCGACGCGTCCCAGCGCTCGACGCCGTACTGCCCGAGCACGACGAGATGCCCCAGCCCGGCCACGCCGCGGAACCCGCCGAGGCGGACCGCCGTGCGCGCCGGACGGCCGGTGATGACGGCGACCGTCCCGAGCAGGTGCCCGAGCCGGCCGAGGGCGGCGACGGCCCGGGGGTGGGCGTGCGCCTGCTCGGGGTCGGCCACGATCGGGGCGAGGGTGCCGTCGAAGTCGATGCCGACGAGGGTCTCCCCGGGGTTCGCCAGCACCGCCTCGAGCCGGGACTGCGCGAGCGCGCCGGAGGTCATGGGTCGAGCCTGCCAGACCGCGGCGCGTCCCGCCGCCGGGCTCCCGGCCCGACGCCCGCGGGACGGCCCCCGTACCCTCGGCGCGGTGGGAAGACCGAGGCGATGACCGCACGGGCGGGCGACGACGGGCACGACGGGCAGGACGACCTGGTGGACGCCGCCGGACGTCCACGACGCCGCGCCAGCTTCGTCGTGGTGGCCAACCGGCTCCCCGTCGACCGGGTGGAGCACCCGGACGGCACGATCACCTGGCGCACCTCCCCCGGCGGTCTCGTGACCGCGCTCGAACCGGTGATGCACTCCCACCACGGGGCGTGGGTCGGCTGGCACGGTGCGGCCGACGAGGTGGTCGAGCCCTTCGAGAACGACGACCTCGAGCTGGTCCCGGTACCGCTGTCGGAGGCAGAGGTCGCGGACTACTACGAGGGCTTCTCCAACGCCACGCTCTGGCCGCTCTACCACGACGTCGTGGCGCCGCCGGAGTTCCGCCGGGAGTGGTGGGACGCCTACGTGCGGGTCAACCAGCGCTTCGCCGACCGGACCGCCGCCGTCGCCGACGAGGGTGCGGTCGTGTGGGTGCAGGACTACCAGCTGCAGCTGGTGCCGCAGATGCTGCGCGAGCTCCGACCCGACCTGCACATCGGCTTCTTCCTGCACATCCCCTTCCCGCCCACCGAGCTCTACGTCCAGCTGCCCTGGCGCGACCAGATCCTGCGCGGCCTGCTGGGTGCGGACCTGGTCGGCTTCCAGCTCGGCGGCGGCGCGCAGAACTTCCTCCGCCTCGTCCGGCAGCGGCTGCACCTGGAGACCCGCCGCGAGCACGTGCACGCCGCGGACGGCCGTACGGTCATGGCGCGCGCCTACCCGATCTCCATCGACGCGTCCGGGCTGCACGAGCTGGCCTCCAGCGACGCGACGGCTGCCCGTGCCGACGAGATCCGCAGCGACCTCGGCGACCCGAAGACGCTGTTCCTCGGGGTCGACCGCCTGGACTACACCAAGGGCCTGCTCGAGCGCATCCAGGCGTTCGGCGAGCTGGTCGCCGAGGGCCGCATCGACCCGGCCGAGGCGGCCCTGGTCCAGGTGGCGACGCCGTCGCGGGAGCGGGTCGAGCAGTACCGGCACCTGCGCGACGACATCGACCGGCTGGTCGGCCGGATCAACTCCGAGGTGGCCCGGATCGGGCGCCCGCCGATCACCTACCTGCACGCCTCCTACCCCCGCGAGGAGATGGCCGCCCTCTACCGCGCGGCCGACGTCATGATCGTCACCCCGCTGCGCGACGGCATGAACCTGGTCGCCAAGGAGTACGTCGCCTGCCGCCAGGCCGACGACGGGGTGCTCGTCCTGAGCGAGTTCGCCGGCGCCGCGCACGAGCTGCGGCAGGCCTACCTGATCAACCCGCACGACATCGACGGGCTCAAGGAGACGATGGTCGAGGCGATGGACGCGCCCGCGCGGATCAAGGCCCGGCGGATGCGGCTGCTGCGCCGGCAGGTGTTCGAGCACGACATCGACCACTGGGCACGGGCGTTCCTCGACGACCTCGACCGGCTGACGCACGTCCGCCCGGACTGGCCGCAGCGGCCGGCCGCCGGAGGCGGCGACGGCGGGCCGGGAACCGACCGCGAGCTCGCCTGAACGGACCCGCGCCGGACCGGTCGGACCCGGTCGGGACGTCCGGCTAGACGAGCCGGCGCTGCAGGCGCGCGAGGTCGTCGCGCGACAGCCCGCACCCGTCCACGAGGTAGCTCGTGAGGGTGCCGTAGTCGCTGACGAGCTGTGCGCGGGCCGCCTCCAGCCAGGCGAGGTCGACGTTGCCGCCCGAGTAGGACCGGGTGGCCAGGTAGTCCAGGTCGCGGACCTCGCGGTCCACCCCGGCCACGGTCTGGAGCAGGTCGGAGGTCCAGCCGGTCCGGTCCTTGCCCCCGGCGCAGTGCACGAGGACCGGCGCGTCGGAGCGGGCCACGCGGCGCAGCACCTTGCCGACCGACGACCGGCTGGCCGCGCGGGTGACGTAGCCCCGGTAGAACTCGAGGTAGGAGCCGGCGTTGCTGATCTCGTAGCGGTAGCGCTTCACGCCGGGGATCGACGGGTCGCCGCCGGAGTTCATGGCGATCATCGTCTCGATGCCGAGGTCCACGACGACCCGCTGCTCGAGCGCGGTGCACCCGTCGAGGTCGTCGCTGCGCCACACGTCGCGGACGCCGCTGACCGGGCGGAAGTTCTCGGCGGTGGACAGGCGCACCCGGGCGCCCGGCCGGTCCACGAGCCCGACGCCGGAACCCCACCAGACCGTGCCCTGCTCGAAGCGCTGGCCGTAGGTGTTGCGGGAGTCGATGCGCTGCTTGACCTCGCGCGCGATCGCCGCCCGGAGCACCGCACTGCCACCGGCGGCCCGGTAGGTCTCGAGGATCCGCCCGGTCACGGGTGGGGCGGCCGAGGCGTACGGGACACCGACGAGCGCGGTCCCGGCGAGGCCGAGGGCTCCGGCGAGGACGGCACGTCGGCCGAGCAGGATGTCGCCGGCGAAGGCGGGGTCGGTGTCGAGGTCGACGGTCTGGACGGTCATCGGCGCTCCTGCCTCACGAGCACCCCGCGGCTCTCGGAAAGGGCCGGACCCGCGGTCCGGCCCGGGTGGGGGCCCGTGGTGACGGACCTCCCGGTGGCTCCCCCGACTGGACTCGAACCAGTAACCTGCCGGTTAACAGCCGGCTGCTCTGCCAATTGAGCTACAGGGGATCGGCTCGAAGAGATTACCAGCCCGACGGCGTCGAACCGTACTCCGACTGCAGGTCGGCCGACGCCCGCGCCGCCTCCTCGGCCACGCCCTCGGTGCTCCAGCTCAGCCCCCGGGTCAGGCTCGAGTGCCACGAGACCGCCCCGGAGCCGTCGAGCTCGCGCCGCGCGGTCACCGTCACCCCCCGCTCGCCACGCAGCGGGACGAACCGCTCCACCGCGATGCTCGCCGCCACCCGCTCGCGGAAGAGCTCGGGCATCCGGCCTTGGTCGGTGAGCCCGACCCGTCCGCGGCGGCCGCCGTAGAGGGTCCACGACAGCGACCGCGACTCCG
Organism: uncultured Actinomycetota bacterium; assembly: GCA_963762775.1. Classification (GTDB taxonomy): domain Bacteria; phylum Actinomycetota; class Actinomycetes; order Propionibacteriales; family Propionibacteriaceae; genus Microlunatus. The sequence continues at coordinate 21,811 of CAVXMD010000007.1, read as the reverse complement.
CGTTCCACCCGCCGTGCTCGATCTCGTGCCACCCGACGTGACGCCACTCCTGCGCCGCACCCTCGCCCGCGCCGCCGACGGACAGCAGCGCCGGGCTCCCGACGACGAAGCCGTCCTCGCCCCGCGCCCACGCGAGGATGCGGACCGGCACCGCGGTGCGCTCCGACAGCGACCGGCGCCACGAGGCGTACGCCTCGGCCGGCAGCCCCCGCGCCCCGAGCCAGGCCCTCACCGCACGGCCGCGGTCGAGCGGTCGGGGCGGCGGTCGGGTCGGCGGTCACGGTCGGGGCGCCGAGCGCGGCCGGCAGACGGTCGTACGGGAGGCACGGACGCCATTCTGCCCGCGCGGGCTGAGACCTCACCCACCGGCGACGGGCGCCGGACCTCGGACGGGCGGACCCGGCCCGGGGCACGCACGGGGGCCTGGTTCCGGCGGGCGTGCGTTGACAGCGGGTGCGCGATTCGCTAGTCCTGCGGTGTGGCCTCCGCGCTCGCACCGCCGACGACGACCGCCACGTCCCCGCACCCGGAGGCCGGGACACCGGGCGCACCGCTGCTCGAGCTCGCCGCCCGGCTCGCGGTCGCGGACTCGCTCACCACCCAGGTCGACACGACGCTGCCGGCGCTGGCGCAGGCGTGCGGAGCCACCGTGGCCGTCCTCGCGGTCGCCGGGTCGCAGGCGGCGGGCGTCCGGTGCTGGCCACCCGACCCCGCCTGGGCGCTCGACATCCGCGCCGTCCTCGCCTCGGCCTGGGAGACCGGTCCGCTCACGCTCTGGGCCCGGCAGGTCGGGGTCGTCCCGGCCGTCCGGATGCAGGACGTGGTCCCCGGCTGGGGCAGCCCGGGCAGCCCGCTGCTGCACCACGCCGGCCGGGTGCTCGCCGAGGTGCTCGTGATCCCGGTCGCCCGGACGGGCGCGACGGTCGCCACCTACTTCACCGGGCGTCACGGGCCGGGCTTCGACGACGACGAGGTGACCCGCGCCCGCGAGCTCCAGGCCGTCGTCGTCGCCTCGCACGGCCGGTTCCTCCGCCCGCCCGATCCGGCCCTCACCGCCCGGCAGCACGCCGTCCTGCACCTCCTCGCCGACGGCCGCACGGTCGGGGCGATCGCATCGCGGCTGGGGATCAGCCAGAGCACCGTCGACAAGCACGTGCGCGACCTCTACCTGCGCCTCGGGACGCAGGACCGTGCCTCGACCGTGCGGTCCGCGCAGGTCCGCGGGCTGCTCGACGGCCTCGTGGGCGAGGAGTGGCAGGACCTCCTGATCGCGGGTCGCTGACGCGGGACCGGTCACGACGCGACCGGGGACCGGACTCCGTGCGGGCAGCGTCCGCGCAGCACCTCGAGCGCCCGCGACTCGGCCCGGCGCACGCGTCCGACCGGCACGCCCAGCCGCCGCGCGACCGACGCGAGGCTGGTCGGCTCTCCCCCGCCGAAGCCCAGGCGCAGCTCCAGCACCTCGCGGTCGAAGCCGTCGAGCGTCGCCAGCAGCCGCCGCGCCCACACCTCCGGCTCGCGCGCGGACAGGTCCTGCTCGACCGGGACGACCCGGTGCAGCGCGCGTTCGTCGAGCTCGTCGAGCGAGCGCACGGCCCGCTGGGCGAGCAGCACCGCCGTCCACCGCTCGTCGCGGCCGAGCGCGCCGGCGACCTCGGCGACCGTCGGCTCGCGCCCGAGCTCCTGGCTGAGGCTGCTCTCCACGCCGTGCGCCACCCGCAGCTGGTCGGACCGGCTGACCGGCACGCTCACCGCCCCGAGCAGCCGGGACGCCGCCGAGCCGACGAACGCCCGGATCCAGTAGGTCGCGTAGGTCGAGAACCGGACGCCCCGGCGGTGGTCGAAGCGCTCCACGGCCGTGATCAGCCCGAGGCAGCCCTCCTGGAAGAGATCGGCCACCGGGACGCCGCCGCGCGCCCACGGACCGAGCACCGAGCCGACCAGGCCGAGGTTGGCCGCGACGAACTCCTGCCGGGCCCGCACGCCCGCCGCCTCCAGCGCGGCGAGCTCTCCGTCGGTCGCGTCACCGCGCCACGGGGCACCCGGGTCGTCCAGCGCGGCTCGCGCCAGCACGCCCGCCTCGACCGCGGCGGCCCACGCCTCGACCCGGGCCGAACCGTCCGTGACGACCGGCCCGCCGCCGGTGTCGAGCGGGGTGCGGACGGTCGTCGAGGTCTCTGCTGCGGGCACACCGGGAGTGTGCCGACGGCGGCGCGGAACGGCCGCCCGTCCGGTGTCGCCTGTGGAGAAGTCCGGGCCGCGAACCGTCCCTGTGGACGACCGGCAGGTCCGTCAACCACCTGGACGGCGTCTCCGGCCAGTCCTGCACCGCTCGGTCCTGCGCCGCTCGGTCCTGCACCGCTCAGTCCTGCACCGCTCGGTCCTGCACCGCTCAGTCCTGCACCGCTCAGTCCTGCGCGCCGATGCTCCGCGTCTGCAGCGCCTTGCGCCGGGCCTCGAGCACCACGAGCTCGGAGAACATCGCGTTGTAGCGCTGCTGGGCCTGCACCGGGTTCGTCCGCTGCAGCCGGGACTTGAGGGTCGCGATGCTCCGCATCACCGTCAGCAGCTGCAGCCCCGCGGTGTGGGCGACGACGAACCGTTCGTCGGGCGCGCCCTGCAGGGGCAGCGGCTCGACCGACAGGGCCACGACCAGCGAGCGCACCCGCTCGTCCTCGACGGCGTCGCTGACCCGCGCGGTCCACTCGCCCGGTCCGTCGTCGGCGACGGCCTTCTCCACCCCGGTGAACACCGCCGCGTACGCCGGGTGGGTGAAGTCGGCCGGGCTCAGCCCGTCCCAGTGCTCCGGGAAGACCTCGGGCGCCTGCACGAGCAGCTGGGCGGTCTCCCGCTCACGAGCGAGCTGCCGGTCGCGGGGGTCCGGGATCGGGATCCCCGTGGCCTTCGGCTCGGGCGCGGCCGCGACCGGTTCGGGGGTCGGCGTACGCCGGCTCGAGCGGGACGCAGCCCGGCCGACCTCGGCGCGGACCTCCTCGGGGTCCATGCCGAGCAGCCCGGCGAGCTCGCGGGCGTAGCCGTTGACCAGGCTGGAGTCGCGGATGCTGCCGACCAGCGGGGCGGTCGCGCGCAGGGCCTCGAGCCGACCGTCGGCCCGGTCGAGGTCGTGGGCGGTGAGCATGTTGCTCATCACGAAGCGGTAGAGCGGCATCCGCCTGGCGACGAGCTCGCGCACCGCGGCGTCGCCGTGCTGCAGGCGCAGGTCGCAGGGGTCGAGCCCGGTCGGCTCGACGGCGACGTACGTCTGGGTGATGAAGTTCTGGTCGCCGGCGAAGACCTTGAGCGCGGCGTTCTGCCCGGCCCGGTCGCCGTCGAAGGTGAAGATCACCTCGCCGTGGAACGCGTCGTGGTCGCCCATCAGCCGGCGCAGCAGCCGCGCGTGGTCGTCGCCGAACGCGGTCCCGCACACCGCGACCGCGGTGTCGACGCCGGAGAGGTGCGCGGCCATGACGTCGGTGTAGCCCTCGACGACGACGGCCTGGCTCTTGGCGCTGATCTGCTTGCGGGCCAGGTCGAGCCCGTAGAGGACGTGCGACTTCTTGTAGAGCGGGGTCTCGGGGGTGTTGAGGTACTTCGCCGGCATCCGGTCGTCGTCGCGGAGCCGCCGGGCACCGAACCCCAGCACCTGGCGCCCGGAGTCCCGGATCGGCCAGAGCAGCCGGCCCTGGAAGAAGTCCCAGCCCGACTCCCGGGCCAGCCCGGCCCGGACGAGCTCGGTGTCGGAGAACCCACGGCCACGCAGGTGCCGCAGCAGCGCCCGTCCGTCCGTCGGCGCGAAGCCGACCCCGAACCGTTCGGCGGCCGCCCGGTCGAAGCCGCGCTCCCCCAGGAACTGCCGCCCGACCAGCGCGTCGGGTGTGGCGAGCTGTTCGGTGTAGAACTCCTCGGCCGCCTGGTTGGCCTCCATCAGCCGCAGCCGCAGGCCCGGCTCCTGGCGCGGCCCGCCCTGCTCGGTGTAGCGCAGCACGATGCCGACCCGGTCGGCCAGCCGCTCCACGGCCTCGCCGAACGACAGGCTGTCGATCTTCATCTGGAACGTGATGACGTCGCCGCCCTCGCCGCACCCGAAGCAGTAGAAGAAGCCCCGGGCCGGCGTGACCTGGAAGCTCGGCGTCTTCTCGTCGTGGAACGGGCAGAGGCCCTTCAGCGACCCGCCGCCGGCGTTGCGCAGGGCGACGTACGCGCCGACCACCTCGTCGATACGGGCGCGCTCGCGGACGGCGACGACGTCCTCGTCGTTGATCCGCCCGGCCACGACCCGGAGTGTAGTGCGGCCCTGCGCGCCCGGTCCGGCTGTGCACAGGGGGACCTGGCGGCCGGGGCGCAGGCCGGCCGGACCCCCGTCGGGGCGAGACTGTCGAGATGGGAGGTCCGAGGACGGGGTCGTTGATCGGGGCGATCGGCGGGGTGCTCTTCGTGGTGCTGAACGCGGGGCCGCTGGGCAGCCCGACGAGCACGGTGCTCCGGGTGGTGGGGGTCGTCGCCTTCGCGCTCGTCGTGTGGTTCTCCGTCCTGCGCCCTGCCTCGCACCGCCCCGGCCCGTCACCCTCGCGGACCGCGCTGCGGACGTACGGGTTCTGCGTCGTCGGGGAGGTCGTCGCCATCGTGCTCGGCGCCCAGGTCCTCGTCCGCCTCCTGCACTCCCCCGAGCTGGTCCTGCCCTGGGTCGTCCTGGTCGTCGGGGTGCACTTCGTCCCCTTCGCGCGGGCCTTCCGCGTCCCGCTGTTCGCCGTGCTGGGCTGGACCCTGATCGCGGTCGCCGTCGTCGGCGGAGTCCTCACCGTCGCCCTCGGCGCGGCCGCGGCGGTGCCGGCGGCGCTCACGGGGGTCGTCGCGGGCTTCGTGCTGCTGGCCTTCGCCGGCGCGGGCGGCACCCGGCCCACGCGCTAGCGGCGGACGAGGTCGCGGCCCGCCCGCGGCGGGACGGGGACGGGCGGCTCGAGCGGAGGGTGGCGGGCGCGCCACCAGGGCGCGAGGCGCTCGAGCGGCGCGAAGGCGAGCCAGCACACCACCGTCGGCGCGAAGTGGATGTAGAGCAGGGCGACCGTGAAGACGTGGAAGCCCATCCAGAACAGCGCCGCGGCGAGCAGCGCGCGACCGCGCAGCCAGAGGACGACCACCGACGACAGCTCGGCCAGGATCGAGAACCACTGCATGACCCGGAGGACCCCCGGGAACGGGAGCAGGAGCTGACCCAGGCCGAGCGGGCGCCGGACGATCGCCCAGGTCAGGATGTAGCTCTCCGGCCAGCTCGTGAGCGTCCAGCCCCCGCTGCGGATCTTGGCCAGCGCCGACAGGAAGTACGTCGCGACGACCCCGATCTGCACGCACCTCAGGGCCCACCCGGCCTGGGCCGACCGACGCGTCGAGGACCAGCGCCCGGGCACGGCCCCGACGGTCGGCAGCACCCACAGGGCCACGACGAGGGCGAGGTGGTCGTGGTCGACCTTGCCGTAGCTGAAGCCGATGGCGACCCACCAGGTGAAGGCGGCCGCCACCACCCAGCCGGCCAGCCGGGGGGCGCGTCCGGCCGCCCCGACGAGGCAGCCGACGACGAGGACGACGTACAGCGTCCAGGCGAGCGGGAGGCTCGGCGGCGGCAGGTGCAGCACCCGGGCCAGCAGCAGCGGCGCGTAGAGGTCGGGGTGGTGGCTGAGCGGGATCGGGTCACGCACGAACAGGTGCATGTCCAGCAGGACGAAGACGTAGAGCACCGAGCGCAGGACCACGACCCGGGCCTCGGGGCGGACGGGGGCGAACCAGCCGGCGACCGACCCGCGGCGGGGCACGCTCACGGCGTCACGCGCCACTGCGCCAGCGCGACCTCGTCGCTCGACACCTCGCGGCCCCGCAGCAGGTGCGTCCGGTCCTGCACGAGGAAGACCTCGACGGGCCGTGGCTCGGTCGGGTGCCGGGCGGTCCAGCCGTCGCTGACCGCCCGCAGCAGGCTCGGGTCGGCCTCGAGCTCGGGGATCCGCGCCTCGATCTCGGCCCGGCTGATCCCGGCCGTCTCCACGCGCAACGGCAGCTCGACCCGCCGCCCGTCGGCCAGCAGCCCGTAGACCCGGGTGATCACGACGGTGTCGTCCGCGGTCGGGGAGAACGCGTACTGCGACATCGGGCCGAAGGGCCAGGCGTCGTCCTGCATCCGCAGCGACCCGTTCAGCAGCAGGACGACGAGCGCCACCGCGGCCAGGACCCGCCAGGCCAGCGAGCCACGGGCGAGCGGTCGGACGTCGAGATCGCCGGGCTCGGACGCGCCGGCGACGTCCGGGGCGGGCGCGGTCACGCCGCGATCAAACCACGCCGGTCCAGCCGACGGGCGCTACCGACGCGGTGTCCGCCGCCGCGCGCTGACGGTGGTGCGACCGGCAGGTCGGCTCGGGCAGGTCCTCGCGGAACGCCGCGCCGGTCGTGCCCGCCGGCGCGACCTGGGTGATCGAGAGGACGGCGGGGTCCGCGCCCGCGTCCCGGACGAGGTGCGGCCCCACCTCGACGAACGCCTGCCCGGCGGTGAACGTCTCGGGCGAGCGGCAGGGCAGCGTCCTCGAGACGGTGCCGGAGACCACGGTGGCGAGGACGATCCCGGGGTGCTCGTGCCAGCCCGAGCTCGCGCCCGGGGCGTAGGTCAGCGTGAAGTCGCGGACGACGGCGTCCTTCGGGAGCGTGAGCCCGACCCCGTCGGCGCGCGCGTGGACGCGGCTCGCGCTCACGGCCTCCGGCGGCGGTGCCGGGCTGGGCACCACGGAGCCCACGGGCGGCGTCGCCGAGGCGGGGCCGGCTCCGAGGCCGGCGACACCGACGACGGTCAGGGTGGCCACGGCGACGGCGAGGCCGCCGGTGGTGAAGGACGAGCGGCGCACGACGGCTCCTCGGGTCGGCAGGGACGTGCACCACACCCTGCTGACCCGACCCGGGCCGGCACAATCCTCCGGACGTCGTCAGATCTCGGACCTTGACAGCGCCGGCTCACCGCCCGGCTCTCGGGAGGACGACGTGGCTCAGCCGGCCGCGTCCAGCCGGGCGAGCTCGTCGCTGCTGAGCTCGAGGTCGACCGCGGTGGCCGAGTCGGTGATCGTCTCCGGTCGCGACGAGCCCGGGATCGGGATCACCACGTCGGCGAGCGCCAGCTCCCAGGCCAGGCAGACGACCTGCGGGCTCACGCCGCGCTCGCGGGCGACCTCGGCGAACGGGGCGAACTTCTCCCCCAGGTCGGCGGCGTTGGTGATGCCACCCAGTGGGCTCCAGGGCAGGAACGCGATCCCGAGCTCGTCGCACAGCTCGAGCTCGGGCTGGCTGGTCCGGAAGGACGGGCTGAACTGGTTCTGCACCGAGGCCAGCCGCCCGCCCAGGACCTCGTTGGCCTGCCGGATCTGGTCGACGTCGGCGTTCGAGATGCCGGCCAGCGCGATCAGGCCCTCGTCGAGCAGGTCCTTCAGCGCACCGACGGACTCCTCGTACGGGACGGACGGGTCGGGGCGGTGGAACTGGTAGAGCCCGATCTGCTCGACGCCGAGCCGCTTGGCCGACGCCTGCGCCGCCTCGCGGAGGTGCTGCGGGCTGCCGTCCTGCGTCCAGCTGCCGTCGCCCGGCCGGAGGTGACCGCCCTTGGTGGCGACGAGCACGTGCTCGGTGCTGCCGCCGTACGAGGCGAGGGCCTCGGCGATGAGCGACTCGTTGTGGCCGACCTCGTCGGCGTGCCAGTGGTAGGCGTCCGCGGTGTCGATCAGCGTGATGCCCGCGTCGAGCGCGGCGTGGATGGTGGCGACCGACCGGTCGCGGTCGGGACGGCCCTCGATGGACATGGGCATGCCGCCGAGGCCGAGGGCGGAGACGGTCTGACCGGAGAGTGTGCGGTTCTTCATGACCCCACTCTTACCCGTCTCACCCGCCCGGGCGCAGCGGCAGCCGGTCCGGGTCCCAGCCGAGGTCGCGGACCGCGAGGTCGAAGGCGAAGCGGTCGGTCATCCCGGCGACGTAGGTGACGGCGTCGCGCAGGCGGTCGTCGGAGCGGTGGACGGTGGTCGGGAGCGCGTCCGGCCGGGAGGCGAAGTGCTCGACCAGGGCCCGCAGCACCGCGACGACCGCCTGCGACTGGGCGAGCGACTCGGGGCGGACGTAGATCCGCTCGTAGTTGAAGGCCCGCAGGGCCGCGAGCGCGCCGGCCGAGTCGGCGGCCATCCCGACCTCGCCGTGCTCGGCGACGGCCGTCACCACGGCGCGGACGAAGTGGCCGAGCTGCTCGCGGCGGGTCCGTCCGGCGACCTCGGCGACGGCGTCGGGGATCTCCTCGGGACGCACGATGCGGGCGTGGACGGCGTCCTCGAGGTCGTGGGCGCAGTAGGCGATCCGGTCGGCCCAGCTGACGATCTCGCCCTCGACGGTGCTCGGCGCGGGACGTGACCAGGAGTGGTTCCGGATGCCGTCGAGGGTCTGGGCGCAGAGGTTCAGGTCGACCAGCGAGACGTCAGCACCCCACGGTCCGTGGTCGAAGCCGCCCGGCACGTAGGCGTCGAAGGCGTCCTCGCTGGCGTGGCCACCGGGACCGTGGCCGCAGTCGTGGCCGAGGGCGATCGCGTCGGCGAGGCTCGCGTTCACGCCGACGCCCCGGGCGATCGAGGTGGCGATCTGGGCGACCTCGAGGGCGTGCGTCAGCCGGGTGCGCTGGTGGTCGCTCGGGTGCACGACGACCTGCGTCTTGCCGGCCAGCCGCCGGAACGCCGTCGAGTGCACGACGCGGTCCCGGTCGCGCTCGAAGCAGGTGCGCTCCGCGTCCGGCTCCTCGGGCCGGGCCCGGTCCCCCGCACCGACGGCCAGCGTGGCACCCGGCCGCAGGGTCTCGCGCTCGTACGCCTCGCGGACCAGCCGGTCGACGGTGCGGCCCGCCCCGACGGTCGCGTGCGAGCCGGCGTGCGCCCGGACGACCCCGCCCGCGTCGGCGTGCCCGTGCATCGTGCGCGCCCACTGCTGCGCGCGCAGGGAGGGTTCAGCCACCCGAGACGTGGGAGTCGTCGTCGAGGTCGAGCTCGGCGCCGGACGTGTCGTCCAGCCAGTGCTCCGGCAGCGCGACCCTGCTCTTGGGTGCGCCCTGGCGACCGCGCGGCGTGCCGAGCTCGGCCACCGGGAAGGCCAGCGTCGGGTCCAGCTGCGCCAGCGCGGCGTCCAGCTCGACGAACGACGACACCGTCGCGAGCGCCCGGCGCGCGTCGCCGCCCACCGGGTAGCCCTTGAGGTACCACGCCATGTGCTTGCGGAGGTCGGTGAGCGCGCGGCGCTCGCCCTCGTCCGGGTCGTCCTGGAGCCCCGCGAGCAGGGCGGCGTGGCGCCGGATCGTCGCTGCGACCTCGCCGAGGTCGGGCAGCGCGCGGCGCCCGGTGCCGACCGCGTCGGTGCCGCCCAGGGCGACGGCCAGGTCGTGGAAGAGCCAGGGCCGCCCGAGGCAGCCGCGCCCGACCACGACGCCGTCGGCGCCGGTCTGGTCGAGCATCCGCACCGCGTCGTCGGCCTCCCACACGTCGCCGTTGCCGAGGACCGGGATGCCGACGTGCTCCTTGAGCTTGGCGATGGTCGACCAGTCGGCGTGGCCGGAGTAGTGCTGCTGCGCCGTCCGGCCGTGCAGGGCGATCGAGGCGCAGCCCTCCTCCTCGGCGATCGTGCCGGCGTCGAGGTAGGTCTGGTGCTGCTCGTCGATCCCGACCCGGGTCTTCATCGTGACGGGCACGCCGTACGGGCGCGCAGCCCCGACCACGGCGCGCAGGATCGCGCGCAGCCGGTCCCGCTTCCACGGCAGGGCCGCGCCGCCGCCCTTGCGGGTGACCTTGGGGACCGGGCAGCCGAAGTTCAGGTCGACGTGACCCACGCCGAAGCGTTCGGCGAGGATCGCCGTCGCGTCGGCCATGGTCGCCGGGTCGACGCCGTAGAGCTGGACGCTCCGCGTCGTCTCCCCCGGGTCGAACTGCAGCATCGCCAGCGTCTTGCGGTCGCCCGCCACGATCCCGCGGCTGGTGATCATCTCGCAGACGAAGAGCCCGTCGGTCCCGCCGCCGGCCTCGTGCTGCTCGCGGCAGAGCTGCCGGTAGGCCGCGTTCGTCACGCCCGCCATCGGCGCGAGCTCGACGACGGGAGCGGTCGCCGACCAGGGGGCGACCATCAGCAGCCCGGCAGGCGCGCGCCGAGGTAGGCGACGACCTGGTCGAGCGCGACCCGCTCCTGGGTCATCTCGTCGCGCTCGCGGATGGTCACGGCGCCGTCGTCGAGGGTGTCGAAGTCCACCGTCACGCAGAACGGCGTGCCGATCTCGTCCTGGCGGCGGTAGCGCCGGCCGATCGCCTGGGCGTCGTCGAAGTCGACGTTCCAGTGCTTCCGCAGCTCGGCGGCGAGGTCACGCGCCTTGGGCGAGAGGGCCTCGTTGCGCGACAGCGGCAGCACGGCGGCCTTGACCGGGGAGAGCCGCGGGTCGAGCTTGAGCACGGTCCGCTTGTCGACGCCGCCCTTGGTGTTCGGCGCCTCGTCCTCGGTGTAGGCGTCGATGAGGAAGGCCATCAGCGAGCGGGTCAGGCCGGCCGCCGGCTCGATGACGTACGGCAGGAAGCGCTCGCCGCTGCCCTGGTCGAAGAACGACAGGTCGGTGCCGGAGTGCTCCGAGTGCGTCCTGAGGTCGAAGTCGGTGCGGTTCGCGATGCCCTCGAGCTCGCCGAACTCACCGGCCGCGAAGCCGAAGCGGTACTCGATGTCGACGGTGCGCTTCGAGTAGTGCGACAGCTTCTCCTTCGGGTGCTCGAAGTGCCGCAGGTTGGCGGGGTCGATGCCGAGGTCGGTGTACCAGCGGGTGCGCTCGTCGATCCAGTACTGGTGCCACTCCTCGTCGCTGCCGGGCACGACGAAGAACTCCATCTCCATCTGCTCGAACTCGCGGGTCCGGAAGATGAAGTTGCCGGGGGTGATCTCGTTGCGGAAGCTCTTGCCGACCTGGCCGATGCCGAACGGCGGTTTCTTGCGGCTCGTCTGCACGACGTTGGCGAAGTTCACGAAGATGCCCTGCGCGGTCTCGGGGCGCAGGTAGTGCAGGCCGGACTCGTCCTCGACGGGGCCGAGGTGCGTCTTCAGCATCATGTTGAAGTCGCGCGGCTCGGTCCACTCGCCGCGGGTGCCGCAGTTCGGGCACGGAACCGTCGTCAGCTGGACCGTGTCGGGGTCGTCGACGTGGTGCTTGTCGGCGTAGCCCTCCTGCAGGTGGTCGGCGCGGAAGCGCTTGTGGCAGTGCAGGCACTCGACCAGCGGGTCGGTGAAGACGCCGACGTGGCCGGAGGCGACCCAGACCTGGCGCGGCAGGATCACCGAGGAGTCGAGCCCCACGACGTCGTCGCGGCCCTGGACGACGGTGCGCCACCACTGGCGCTTGATGTTCTCCTTGAGCTCCGTGCCGAGGGGGCCGTAGTCCCAGGCCGACCGCGTCCCGCCGTAGATCTCGCCGGCGGGGAAGACGAAGCCCCGCCGCTTGCACAGGCTGATGACTGCGTTGAGACGAGAGTCGAGGGTGGTCGGTGCCACGAGGAGAGCTCCAGACGAGACGTACGGTCCGCCGCCCCCGGCTGGGACGGCACGACCTCCGAGCCTACCGAAGCGCTCGCAGGCGACCCGTCGGAGTTTCCCGCGACACCACCCGCAGAGAGCGCTCCCGTCCCCCGCCGGGGTGAAGATGACGACGTGCTTCCCACCTCCCGCCTGCGCTGCGCGCTCACCGGGTCGACGGCAGCTGCCGTCACCGTGCTCCTGCTGGGTCTCGCGTCCTGCGGGACGATCCCGCCGCAGGACGGGTTGTCCGACGCGCCGACGAGCGGCCGGACGACAGCCGGCCCCGTCGCGGGACCCGTCGCCGCGACGACGCCCGCGTCGACGCCGACGCGCTCACCCGCACCGCCGTCGTCCCCGGCCGCGGACGTCTGGGTCGGCCACTTCCACGGTCACGAGGTGCGCATCCCCCGAGGCCACGGCGCGACCATGTCCTTCACCTTCGACGACGGGCCCTGGCCGACCTCGACGCAGCAGGTGCTGGACCTGCTCGCGCAGCACCACGTGCACGCCGTCTTCTGCGTGATCGGGCGGCAGGCCCGTGCCAACCCCGCCCTGGTCCGCCGCGAGGTGGCGGGCGGCCACGAGCTGTGCGACCACAGCCGCGACCACGACCTGTTCATGGCCCGCCACGACCAGGCGTACGTCGACGCCGAGGTCGCCGACGGAATGGCCGACGTGCAGCGGGCGGCGCCGAGGGGCACGAAGATCAGCTTCTACCGGCAGCCGGGCGGGACCTGGAGCCCGGCCGTCGTGCGCGCCATGCGCAAGGACGGGCTGGACCCGCTGCGCTGGTCCGACGACCCGCGGGACTGGTCACGCCCCGGCAGCCTCGCGATCGTGCGGCGTGTGGTGTCGCACCTGCACCCCGGTGCGGTGGTCCTCATGCACGACGGCGGCGGCGACCGCTCGGAGTCGGTCGAGGCGCTGCGCTTCCTGCTCGGCGCGGTGATCGACGCCGGCTGGAGACCCGTCCTCGCCCCGCACGTGCACCTCTCGGCCAAGGCGGCGGCGAAGCCCCAGTGATCCGGCGAACTTCTGCGCCGCTGACCACACCGGGTGTGGTCAACCGCACAGAAGTTCTGCTCAGAGCGGCGGGACCGAACCGCGGGCCAGGTTCGGGCCGACGAGGTCGGGGTCCTCGTACGCGGTGGGCTCGTCGATCGCCCGGGAGAGCAGCGGGACGACGACCGAGCGCGACTCGATCCCGGACAGGGCACGGCGGTAGGAGCCGACGTCGTCCCAGCGCGCGGTGATCGTCCAGAGGTCGGGTTCGTCGAGGTTCCGCGCGAAGTCGAGCGAGCGCAGCCCGCCGCGCTGCCGCAGCACTGCGATCGCGGTCTCGGCCTGCGCGACGAACGCCGCCGTGTCCTGCTCGGGCACCTGGAAGCGCGTCACGACGATCATGGTCAGGAGTATCGCGGGAACGCCCCTGAGCCCGCCGGAGGGGGCGTGCTCGGCCTGGTCAGAGGGGAAACCGTTGTCAGCGCGGCACCGTGATCAAACCGATGACCACGTGTCACCTGATCGCAACCCGCGGGACACCCGACGTCCCTAGGATCGCGTGACTCGGGATCCCACGAACGTCCGCACCGCCCCTCCGCCGCACCCCCTGACCGCTCCCGACGAACCGACGGAGGCACCGATGATCGAGCACGTCGACCCGTTCATCGGCACCTCGGCGACGGACCTGCCCGCGCCGGTCGGCCTGGCCGCGTCGTGGTGGTGGCCCAAGCCGCAGGTCGGCAACACGCACCCGGGCGCGACGTACCCCTTCGGGATGGTCTCGGCCTGCGCCTACTCCGGCGCCTACCCGACCGGCTACGGCCTCTACGAGCTCAACACCGAGGGCGTCCCGCCGCGGCTCCACGACGAGCAGCTCGCGTCGGGCTTCACGCACTTCCAGCAGTCCGGCACGGGCGCGATCCGCAAGTACTACAACTACTTCCGCGTCACCCCGATGCTGGAGCCGCTCGACGCGCTCGGCACGAACTTCCCGATCACCGACGAGGAGGCCGAGCCCGGCTACTACGCCTGCACGCTGGGGACCGCAGGCGGGCAGGGCATCCGCTGCGAGGTGACGGTCGGGCCCAAGAGCGCAGTGCACCGCTACACGTTCCCGGCGCACGCCGACGCGCGGCTGGTGATCGACTTCTCGATGGGCGGGCTGACGATCCCGTACGGCACCACGGTCCCGCTGCGGGCGCACCTCGAGACCCTCGGGCCGGGGGTCGCGCAGGCCGAGATCGTCGTCGAGGGCGCGCCCCTGGCGACCCACGTCGAGCTCGACGGCGGCGACTGGCGCCAGCTGCTCTGGTACGACCGCCGGCTCATGCAGGGCGGTACGCGGATGGACTTCGACAAGATCCGGCCGACGACCCTGCGCCCGTTCGGGCTGATGTGGCGCGGCCGCTCCGAACCGGGCCAGGTCGTCGAGCTCCGGTTCGGCTTCTCGCTGCGCGGCACCGCGCAGGCCCGCGCGAACCTGAACCGCGACTGCGTCGCCCGCGACCGGGTCGACGTCCGGCGCCCCGACCTGCCGGAGGACCCCACCCTGGCGGTCTCGGGCCCGGTCGCGTTCGACGCCCGCCGGGCCGACACCGCCGCCCGCTGGCGCGACCACCTGGGCCGGATCCGGGTGGAGACGCCGTCCTCCGAGCGACGCACGGTCTTCTACTCGGCGCTCTACCACGCGATGATCAAGCCCTGCTTCGCCGTCGACGAGAGCCCGTTCTGGCCGTCGAACGGCCCGTTCGCCTTCGACGTCTGCACGATGTGGGACATCTACCGCACGCAGCTGCCGCTGATGACCGCCCTGTTCCCGCAGCGCGCGGCCGAGCTGGCGAACGCGCTGCTCAACGTCTGCGAGGAGGAGGGCAACCTCCCGATCGGCTACCGGATGGCCAAGGGCGTCGACCGCTTCTCGCGCCAGGGCAGCGCGCTGGCGCAGACGTTCCTGGCCGACCTCTGCGCGCTCGGTGTGCCGGGCGTCGACTGGGACTGGGCGCTCGTGCACATGGACAACGACCTGCGCCGCGCGTACGGGGAGGAGTTCCTGCTGCGCGGGGTCGTGCACCCCGTGACCCACACGCTCGACCTCGCGTTCGCCTACCACTGCACGGCGAGCGTCGCCCGGCACGTCGGCGACCCGGCGCTCGCCGCCCAGCTCGACGGGCTGGCGACCCGGTGGGTCAACGCGTTCGACCCCGCGACCGGCCTGCTGGTCGACTCCTCCTTCTACGAGGGCGGGCGCTGGAACTACTCCTTCCGCGTCCTGCACGACATGCGCGCCCGCGTCGACCTGGCCGGCGGCGAGGACGCGTACCTCGCGCTGCTCGACGCGTTCTTCGGCTACGGCGCCGACCCGGTGACGCAGGTCGGCGAACGTCCGAGCGTCGCCGAGCTCGCCGACGGCTACGCGCTCAACCGCTTCGAGGGGCTCAACAACGAGCCCGACATGGAGGCGCCCTGGGCCTACCACTACCTCGGCCGGCCCGACCGGACCGCCGAGATCGTGCACGGCGTCGTGGAGAACATGTTCGGCCTCGGGCGCGGCGGGCTGCCCGGCAACGACGACTCCGGCGGCCTCAGCTCCTGGTACGTCTGGGCCAGCCTCGGCCTGTTCCCGGTCGCGGGCCAGAGCCTCTACCTGATCAACGCGCCGTCCTTCGCCTGGTCGCGGGTGCAGCTCGGGCGCGAGCAGCTCGAGGTGACGACGACCGGCTTCGTCGAGCCCACGCCCGACGCTCCGCCGCAGTACGTCCGGTCGGTCACCTTCAACGACCAGCCCTGGGAGCAGAGCTGGATCACCGCGCGCGAGCTGCACCGCGGCGGCACCCTGCAGATCGACCTCGGTCCGACGCCGTCGGACTGGGGCACCACCACCCGCCCGCCCTCGGTCACCCCGCCCGGGGCAGGTCACCCCGAACCCTCCGCCACACCCGTCCCGCTCACTGCCACCGGCTGAGCAGTGCTTCACCAGACAGCCGACCAGAAGTTGATCACCCGAGAGGAGCAGACATGACCCCCCACCCCGAAGGCCCCCGGTCCTCACGCCGCCGCCGGAACCGCAGCCGTACGCGGCGCCGGCTGGTGATCGTCGTCCGCGCCGACCCCGTGATCTGCGGGCACTCCGGCGAGGCCCGGAACCTGGCCGAGGCCGCGCTGCTGCGCGGGTTCAGCGAGGTCCGGATCGTCACCTGGCCGGTCGAACGGCTCGTCGCCGCCGGCCTGCCGCTGAAGCCGCTCGACACCGTCCAGCCCTACAGCGACGGCATCGAGGTCGAGCGGCCCGAGCCCGTGGGCGACTACCGCGTCCCGGACGGGCGCTACCTGTCCGGCCTCGTCGGACGGCTCGTCGAGCTGTTCACCGACGGGGTCCCGACCGTCGCGATGTCGCTCTACCTGAGCCCGCACACCCTCGCCGTGAGCGAGGCGGTCCGGGTCGCCCGCGAGACCGGTCTGCCCGTGGACGTCACCACGATCGCCGAGGCCGTCGGCTCCGACGTCACCAACGTCGTCCGGACGTGCGTGGAGAAGGAGCAGTTCGGCGCCGCCGCGCAGGTCCTCACCGCCTTCCTCGGCAGCGACGTCCCGGTCGCGGTCTCGGAGTACACCCGCGACCTCGTCGTCTCCTCGGCCGAGGCGATCGACGCCCGGCACGGCACCCGCTTCGCCGAGCGCTGCCGCCAACGGGTCGCCATCTCCTACCCCGCGGTGAACACCGCCGACTACCTCGACCTGGACCCGGCGCGTACGGCCGAGGTGCTGGCTGCCCGCGGGCTCGAGGCCGGCGGCTACGTCCTCTACCTGTCCCGCCTGGCGCGCGCCAAGGGCGTCGACGACCTCGTCGCCGGGTTCGCGGCGAGCCCGGCCGCGGCCGGGAAGACGCTGGTCGTCGCCGGCAACGGGCCGCAGGCCGAGGAGCTCCGCGCCCTGGCCGCGGCGTCGAGCGCAGCGCACCGCATCCGCTTCCTCGACGACGTCGGCGACGACGAGAAGCCGGCGCTGATGGCCGGCTGCGCGGCGTTCGTGCTGCCGAGCAAGCCGCGGCCCGAGTTCGTCGAGACGTTCGGGATCGCGCTGGTCGAGAAGATGCTGGCCGGCGGCGGGCCCGTGATCACCTGCGACACCGGCGGCATCGGCGAGGCGGTCGGCGAGACGGCGATCCTGGTGCCCGTCGAGGACCCGCAGGCCATCGCGGACGCCCTCGACGAGGCGCTCGGCCTGCCCGAGATCGAGCGCGAGATGATGGAGCTCGCCGCCCGGGAGCACGCCCGGCAGTTCGACCGCCTGGCCGTCTTCGACCGGCTGCTCGAACGCCTGCCGAGCGCCGAGGTCGTGGCCCTGAGCTCACGCTGACCGCCCGTCGTCGGCCGAGGGCGGCGAAGCCACGTCACACTGGTGGGGTGCCCGACGCCGCTCCGTCCCCGCTGCGTGCCCGCCTGGAAGGGGCGAGCCGTCCGCTGCTCGTCCGCCTGACGGCCCTGCCGAGGCAGGCGATCCCGCTGGGGACCGTCGCGCTGTTCGCCGTCGCCGTGCTCGCGCCGGCGCCCGTCGCGGTCGTCGCCCTGGTCGTCATCGGGCTGTTCCTGCTCTGGCTGACCTTCCTGGCCTGGCCGGCCGTCGGCGTGGGCGGCAAGCTCATGCGCGTGGCGATGGTCGGGCTGGTGGTCGTCCTCGGGATCACCCGCTTCTAGACCGGCCAGGTCACGCCAGGCTTCCTGTCGGGAGCAGGGCGTGCACGCCCCAGGTCTGGTTCGCGACCTGGGTGACCCGCAGGTCGACGCAGGTGCTTGCCAGCGCGAGGGCCTCGGCCTTCTCGATCGAGAAGAGCTGCGTCATCCAGCTGATCATGGCCTCGAGCGCGTCGCCCGTCGCGACGTTCAGGTCGGCGTCGAAGCCGAACGTGATCCGGCCGGCCGGCGCCTCGGCGTGGACCCCGTCGAGCGGACGGTCGTCCACCACCTCGACCATCACCTCCGTGGTCATGCCGCACTCGATGGCGGTGCCCCCGACCTCGCCGTCTCCCTGCGCCGCGTGACCGTCGCCGAGGTAGAGGAGCGCCCCCGGCACCGCGACCGGGAGGTAGAGCGTCGAACCGGCGACCAGGTCCTTGCAGTCGATGTTGCCGCCGGACCGGGCGCGGGGCGGGATCGTCGAGTGCTCCCCCGGCGCGGCCGGCGCCACCCCCATGACACCGAGGAACGGCGCGAGAGCGCGCACGAACCCCCGGGTCTCGGTGCCGCGGCCGGCGTCGGCGTCCAGCTCCCACAGCAGCCAGGCGGGGTCGGCCCCGACGAGGTCCAACCGCTGCGTGACCGGTGTGTCGAGCAGGGCTGCGACGGTCCACCCCCACGGGTCCGGACGCAACGACCGGAGGTGGAGCGCCAGCATCTGACCGGGCTCGGCGCCGCGCACCTCGATCGGTCCGGTGAGGCAGTGCCCACGGCTGTCGGCGATCAGGGTCGGCCGCCTCTCGCCGGGCACGGTCTGCGGCTCGACGTAGCCGGAGGCGTCGAGGGAGCGGACGACCAGGGTCCCCCCCGGGTCGACGCTCAGCACCGGCCGGTGCGCGGCCGAGAAGACGTCGGCCGTGGTGGTGGGACCGGGGTCGATCCGGACGGTGGTCACCGTGTCTCCGTTCCCTGCGTCGGCAGGTCGAGGTGGGGCCGGACCGGTGGTGAACCGGTCAGGAGGAGGGCGGCAGCTCGTTGGGGACCGCGCCGCCGTAGCGCCGGTCGCGGTCGGCGTAGAGCTCGATCGCGCGCCAGAGGTCACGGCGGTCGAAGTCGGGCCAGAGCCGGTCGAGGAAGACGAGCTCGGCGTACGCGCTCTGCCACAGCAGGAAGTTCGACGTGCGCTGCTCGCCGGAGGACCGGACGAAGAGGTCGACGTCGGGGATCTCGGGCTCGTCGAGGAACCGCCGGAAGCGCTCCTCGGTCAGCTTGGCCGGGTCGAGCCGACCGGCCGCCGCCTCCGCCGCGACCGCTCGGACGGCGTCGACGATCTCGGCCCGGCCGCCGTAGTTCACGCAGAACTGCAGGGTCAGCACGTCGTTGTCGACCGTCTGCGCCTCGGCGCTCTCGAGCTCGGAGATCACGCTGCGCCACAGCCGCGGGCGCCGCCCCGCCCAGCGCACCCGGACGCCCATGGCGTCCAGCGAGTCGCGCCGGCGGTGGATGACGTCGCGGTTGAAGCCCATCAGCCAGCGCACCTCGTCGGCGAGCGCCGCCAGTTCCGGTGGAGAAGGCGTACGCCGACAGGTACCTCACGCCGATCTGGATCGCGCCGGAGATCACGTCGAACAGCGCGTCCTCGCCGCGGGCGTGGCCCTCGGTCCGCGACAGCCCGTGGGCCTTGGCCCAGCGGCCGTTGCCGTCCATGACGATCGCGACGTGCCGGGGGACCTTGTCGGCCGGCACGGCCGGGGGCAGCGCGCCCTCGCGGTGCGCGGCGGGCGGAACCGGGGGACCCGACCGGCCGGCCGTACCCCTGGACACGGCGGCGCTCTTGCGGACAGCCTTGGCACCCTTGGGACAATCACGGGGTGCCCACCTACCGCGACCACGCCGTGGTGCTGCGGACGCACAAGCTGGGCGAGGCCACCCATCATCACCATGCTGAGCCGGGGCCGCGGCAAGGTCCTTGGCGTCGTCGCCGGCGTCCGGCGGACGTCGTCGAAGTTCGGCGCCCGGCTCGAGCCGTAGCCACGTCACGTCCAGCTCGCGACCGGGCACAGCCTCGACGTCGTCGCGCAGGTCGAGTCGCTGGACGCCTTCGGCGACCCGCTCAGCGCCGACTACCCGGCGTACACCGCGGGGCAGGTGATGCTCGAGACGGCCGACCGCCTCGTGGTCGAGGAGGGCGAGCCCGCGCTCCAGCACTACCGGCTGCTGGTCGGCGCGCTGCGGGCCCTGAGCGGCGGGACCTCCGACGGCCCCCGCCCGCCGACGCTGGTGCTCGACTCCTACCTGCTGCGCGCGCTGGCCGTCGCGGGCTACGCGCCGTCGTTCCGCGACTGCGCGCACTGCGGCCTCGAAGGACCGCACACCTTCTTCTCCCCCGCCTCGGGCGGCGTCGTCTGCGACCGCTGCCGCCCGTCGGGCTCGGCCCGGCCCTCCCCCGAGACGCTCGAGCTGCTCGGCGCGCTGCTCGAGGGCCGCTGGACCGCCACCCGCGACGTCGCCCCGCGCGCGGCTCGCGAGGCCAGCGGCCTGACGTCGGCGTTCACGGCCTGGCACCTCGACCGCTCCCTCCGCTCGATGGCGCATGTCGAGCGCTGAACCGCGCCGGCCGGGGTGCGTGGACCTCCTCGCCGTCCTGCTGCCGCTGGCCCACTGGTCTCGGCCCTGCTGCTCCCGCTTGGGGTCGTCGAGGTCTGGCGACGCGTCGCGGCGGCGCCGACCAGCGAGTCGAGCGGACCGTCGGGGCCGGTCCGGACGGTTCGCGCGGGCTGGGCGACCCGTACTACCCCGACGCCGGCAACGGCGGCTACGACGTCACGCGCTACCGGATCGAGGTGAGCTTCGACCCGCGCACGGGGGAGCTCGCCGGCACGACGACGATCTCGGCGCGGGCGCTCTCCAGCCTGCACAGCTTTTTCCTCGACCTGCGCCTCGACGTCTCGCGGGTCACGGTCGACGGACAGGACGCCGGACTGGCGAAGGACGGCGACGGCGACTGGCGGATCACGCCCGCGCAGCCCCTGGCGGGCGGGCGGACTTCACCGTCGTCGTCACGTACGCGGGCGAGCCGGGCGCCATCACCGACGGCGACGGCGGGCACCCGTGGACGCGGACCGGCGAGGAGTGGCTGGCCGCCGGCGAGCCGGAGAGCGCGGCCTGGTCGTTCCCCTCGAACGACCACCCCCCCGACCCCGCCCTGATGGACGTCTTGGTCCGCGTCCCGCGCGGGATGCAGGCCGTCAGCACCGGCCGGCTCGTCAGCGCCGACAGCGGTACCGAGGACGCCTGGGACACCTGGCACTGGGTCTCGCGGCAGCCGATGGCGACGTTCCTGACCTTCGTCGCGATCGGCGGCTTCACCCTCGAGCAGGGCGTGGTCGACGGGCTGCCGTACGTCTACGCGGTCACCGACCAGCTCCCCGACGCCGACCAGCGGACCGCCTTCACCGCGCTGCGGACCTCGGCGGCCAAGGTCTCGGTGCTGGCCGGGCTGTTCGGGCCGTACCCCTTCACCGAGCTCGGCGGGATCGTGCCGGCGGCGAAGGTGCCGTTCGACGGGCTGGAGACGCAGACGCAGCCTGTTCACCGCGGCGAAGCGATCCTTGACCGGGGCTCCTCGGACTCGCTCCTCGCCCACGAGCTCGCGCACATGTGGTTCGGCGACAACGTCACCGTGCGCCAGTGGAACGACATCTTCGACTCCGAGGCGTACGCGTCGTGGGCTGCCTGGGCCTGGCGCGAGCGGACCGGCGGGACGAGCGCGCAGACCTCCCTCACGCGGCTCTACGACCGCGCCCGGGACGCCGACGACTTCTGGCGCGTGACGATGATCGACCCCGGCCGACGGAACATGTTCACGACCGTCTACTACCGCGGCCCGATGGCCCTGCAGGCGCTGCGCGTCGTGATGGGCGACGACGCCTTCACCCGGCTCAACACCGAGTGGGCCCAGGACCCCGGTTCACGGAGCCTCGAGGACTGGATGGCGAAGGCGCAGTCGCTGACGCCGACCGACCTGCAGCCGTTCTTCCAGGCCTGGATCTTCGGGACGACGGCGCCCCCGAGGACGGCGGCCAACGGTCCGGCTGCGCCCCCCTGCCTCTCTCCCGCGAGCGGTATGTCAACGCAGCACGAAGCCGGGGACCAGGGCGTCGCGCGGGTCGACGAGGAACGTGTGCTCGCCGGTCAGGTGCGCGGTGCCCGTGATCGACGGGACCACCGCGGCCACGCCGTCGACCTCGTCCTGCTCGAGCACCCGGGCGACGAACCGCGACCCGACGATCGAGTCGTGGGTGAGCACCTGGTCGTCGTCGAGCGCCCCGGACGCGGCGAGGGCGGCGACGCGGGAGGCTGTGCCGGACCCGCACGGCGAACGGTCGACCTCACCGTCGGCGAACACCGTCACGTTGCGCTGGTCGGCCCCTCGGGCAGCGCCGAGGTCCTCGAACAGGATCGTGCCGTAGATGCCGCCGAGCCGCTCGTCGCGTGCGTACCGCGCGGCGATGGTCGGCGAGCGCCCCCTTGACCTCACGACC
>CAVXMD010000006.1:0-39876 GCA_963762775.1 uncultured Actinomycetota bacterium | reverse complement strand
GACGACGACGAGGAGTAGGTGCTCGGCGCCGCGGCGGCGCTGGCGCCCTCCTCGGCCTCCACGACCTGCTTCTTGTGCGCCTCCCAGCGGGCGTGAGCCTCGGCGTACTGGGCCTCCCAGGCCGCGCGCTGCTCGTCGTAGCCCTCGAGCCACTCGCCCGTCTCGGGGTCGAAGCCCTCCGGGTACAGGTAGTTGCCCTGGTCGTCGTAGCTCGCCGTCATGCCGTAGAGCGTCGGGTCGAACTCCTCGGAGTTGATGTCGACACCCTCGTTGGCCTGCTTGAGCGACAGCGAGATCCGGCGACGCTCGAGGTCGATGTCGATGATCTTGACGAGCACGCTGTCGTTGACCTGCACGACCTGCTCGGGGATCTCGACGTGACGCTCGGCGAGCTCGGACACGTGGACCAGGCCCTCGATGCCCTCCTCCACCCGGACGAACGCACCGAAGGGCACCAGCTTGGTGACCTTGCCCGGCACGATCTGGCCGATCTGGTGGGTGCGGGCGAAGGCCTGCCACGGGTCTTCCTTGGTCGCCTTCAGCGACAGGGAGACGCGCTCGCGGTCCATGTCGACGTCGAGGACCTCGACGGTGACCTCCTGGCCCACCTCGACGACCTCGGACGGGTGGTCGATGTGCTTCCAGGACAGCTCCGACACGTGCACGAGGCCGTCGACGCCACCGAGGTCCACGAAGGCACCGAAGTTGACGATCGAGGACACGACACCCTTGCGGATCTGGCCCTTCTGCAGCTGCGTGAGGAAGTTCTGGCGCACCTCGGACTGCGTCTGCTCGAGCCACGCACGGCGGGACAGGACCACGTTGTTGCGGTTCTTGTCCAGCTCGATGATCTTGGCCTCGAGCTCCATGCCGACGTACGGCTGGAGGTCGCGCACGCGGCGCATCTCGACCAGCGACGCGGGCAGGAAGCCGCGGAGGCCGATGTCGATGATCAGACCACCCTTGACGACCTCGATCACCGAACCGGTGACGACACCGTCCTCGTCCTTGATCTTCTCGATCGTGCCCCAGGCGCGCTCGTACTGAGCACGCTTCTTGGACAGGATCAGACGACCCTCCTTGTCCTCCTTCTGCTGGACGAGGGCTTCGACCTCGTCGCCGACGGAGACCACGTCGAACGGGTCCACGTCGTGCTTGATGGAGAGCTCTTTGGAGGGGATGACCCCTTCGGTCTTGTAACCGATGTCGAGCAGGACCTCGTCCCGGTCGACCTTGACGACGATGCCGCTGACGATGTCGCCGTCGTTGAAGTACTTGATGGTCGCGTCGATGGCGGCGAGGAAGGCCTCGTCCGACTCGAAGTCGTTGATCGCGACCTGGGGAGGAGCCTCGAGAGAGGACGTCATGTAGTAGGTGCTCCGGATGGTGGATGGTGGTGGAGTTGTCCCGCCGGGCCCGGTCCGTACTCACGCGACGAAGCCCACTCGGCACTGCCTGAGCAACGCCGGACGACCACCATCAGATTCCGTACGAGCGCGACCTGCTCCGTCCGAGGTAACGCAGGCCACAGCGACGGCCCACGTTACCCGCGTCACGGGTAGGGGGCAATTCCCGGGACAGCAGCACGGCCAGGACGGACTGAACCCCCGGGACTCCTGCAGGGTTGACCACGGCCTCCGGAGCTGTGACGCTCGCGCCCTTCGTCACCTGAGAGTGCTCAGCGTGAAGCGCGCATCGGCCAGCGCCGCGTCGTGCTTCACGAGGAGCGGTTCAGGTGACGAAGGAGAGGCGGAGCCGTCAGAGCGACAAGAGCACTCAGTGGGCCGCGTCGTGCCAGCTGCGGCCGACGCCCACCGAGACGTCTAGAGGGACGCTCAGCTCGACCGCGTGGCCCATCCGCGCCCGGACCAGCTCCTCGAGCGCTTCGCGCTCCCCCGGCCCGACCTCGAAGACGAGCTCGTCGTGCACCTGCAGCAGCATCCGGCTCGTCATCCCGGCCGTCACCAGGGCCTGCTCGACGTCGAGCATCGCGACCTTGATGATGTCGGCGGCCGAACCCTGGATGGGCGCGTTCAGCGCCATCCGCTCCGCCATCTCGCGGCGCTGCCGGTTGTCGCTCATCAGGTCGGGCAGGTAGCGGCGCCGCCCGAGGATCGTCTCGGTGTACTCGGTCCGCCGCGCGTCGGCGACGAGCCCGTGCAGGTAGGTCCGCACGTCGCCGAACCGCTCGAAGTACTCGTCCATCAGCGCCTTGGCCTCGGACGTCTCGATGTGCAGCTGCTGGCTCAGGCCGAAGGCGGACAGCCCGTACGCGAGGCCGTAGTTCATCGCCTTGATCTTGGCCCGCTCGGCGCCGGTCACGGCATCCGGCGCGACCCCGAAGACGCGCGAGGCGGTCACGGTGTGGAAGTCCATCCCCGAGCCGAACGCCTCGATCAGCGCCTGGTCCTCGCTGACGTGCGCCATGATCCGCATCTCGATCTGGCTGTAGTCGGCCGACATCAGCGCCTCGTAGCCGGCCCCGACGACGAAGGCCTCCCGGATCCGGCGGCCCTCCTCGGTGCGGATCGGGATGTTCTGCAGGTTGGGGTCGGTGCTCGAGAGGCGCCCGGTCGCGGCGATCGTCTGGACGTAGGTCGTGTGGATGCGCCCGTCGTCGGCGACCGACTTGAGCAGGCCCTCCACGGTCTGGCGGAGCCGGATGGCGTCGCGGTGCACGAGCAGGTGCGCGAGGAACGGGTGCTCGGTACGCGCGTACAGGCCCTGCAGCGCCTCGGCGTCGGTCGTGTAGCCGGACTTGGTCCGCCGGGTCTTGGGCATCCCGAGCTCGTCGAACAGCACCACCTGCAGCTGCTTGGGCGAACCCAGGTTGATCTGCTTGCCGAGGACCTCGTACGCCTGGCCCGCGGCACCCGAGACGGTGGCGTCGAACTCCGACTCCAGCCGCTGCAGGTGCTCGACGTCGACGGCGACGCCGATCTGCTCCATCCGGGCCAGGGTGCGCAGCAGCGGCATCTCGACGCCGTAGAGCAGGCTGCTCTCGTTGCGCTCCTCGATCTGCGCGTCGATCGCGTCGGCGAGGTCGATGACCGCGTGGGCCCGGACCATCGACGAGTCCGTGGCGACCTTGGCGCCCGAGTCGTCGTCGCCGAAGTCGAGCGCGTCCTGACCGGTGTCGGTGACCTCCTCCTCGCCCTCGACCCTCAGCTCGCGCTTCAGGTAGCGCACGGTGAGGTCGGCGAGGTCGAAGGTGCGCTGGTCGGGCCGGACGAGGTAGGCCGCGAGCTGGGTGTCGGAGGTGAGCCCGGCCAGGTCCCAGCCCCGCGCCCAGGTGGCGAGCAGCGGGCCCTTGGCGTCGTGCATGGCCTTGGGCCGGTCCGGGTCGGCCAGCCAGGCCGCGAGCACCTGCTCGTCGTCGGGCAGCAGCTCGGTGACGTCGACGTACGCCGCGGCGCCGTCGGCCGCGGCGAGCGAGACCGCCCGCACGTCGCCGGTGCCCGAGCCCCAGTGCCCGATGACGTCGAGCCCGGTGCGGCCCGCACCGGTGTGCTCGGCCAGCCAGCCGGCGAGCTGCCCGGCCGCGAGCTGCTCGCCGACCATGGTGAACCCGCCCTCGGGCACCATCTCGTCGTTGTTCGGAAGCGCCTCGAGCAGCCGGTCGCGCAGCACCCGGAACTCCAGCCCGTCGAACAGCGTGTGCGTCGCCTCGCGGTTCCACGGCCGCCGCTCGAGCTCGTCGATGGAGACGGGCAGGTCGAGGTCGCGGACGAGCGCGTTGACCAGCCGGTTGCGCAGCACCGACTCGGTCCGCTCCTGGAAGGCCAGCCCCGCCTTGCCCTTCAGCTCGCCGGCGTGGGCGACGAGCGACTCGAGGTCGCCGTACTGCTCCAGCCACTTGGCCGCCGTCTTGGGCCCGACGCCGGGGACGCCGGGCAGGTTGTCGCTCGTCTCCCCCACCAGCGCGGCGAGGTCGGGGTAGCGCGCCGGGGTCATCAGGTAGCGCTCCTCGACGGCGGCCGGGGTCATCCGCGCCAGGTCGGAGACGCCCTTGCGCGGGTAGAGCACGGTCACCGACTCGCTCACCAGCTGGAAGGCGTCGCGGTCGCCGCTGCAGATCAGCACGTCCCAGCCCGCGTCGCTGGCCCGGGTGGTCAGCGTCCCGATGACGTCGTCGGCCTCGAAGCCCGGCGCCTCGACGTAGGTGATGTTCAGGGCGGTCAGGACCTCCTTGACGAGGTCGACCTGGCCGCGGAACTCGTTCGGGCTCTCGGAACGGGTGGCCTTGTACTCGCTGTAGATCTCGTTGCGGAAGGTCACCCGGCTCACGTCGAAGGCGACGCCCACGTGGGTCGGCGCCTCGTCGCGCAGGACGTTGATGAGCATCGAGGTGAAGCCGAAGACGCCGTTCGTGTGCTGCCCGGTCGCCGTGGAGAAGTTCTCCACCGGGAGCGCGTGGTAGGCGCGGTAGGCCAGCGAGTGCCCGTCCAGCAGGAGCAGCCTGGGCCGCGCCGGCGCGGCGGCCGCGCCCTTCGCACCCGGCTTCGTCTTCGTCGCGGTCGGCACGCGCCGACTCTATCCGCGCCCGCTGACAGGTTCGCCGGACCTCGAGCCGCTGCCCAGCCAGGGAGGCGCAACACACCTGGTACCGTTTCTCGTACGATCTTTCGAGAGGTTCTGCACCATGTCACTCACCGCCAGCGAGGCCAGGACGCGCCTCTTCCCCCTGATCGAAGAGGTGAACGCCGACCAGTCGGCCGTCGAGATCGTGAGCAAGAAGGGCACGGCCTACCTCGTGCCGGCGGACGAGTACCGCTCGCTGGTCGAGACCGTCTACCTCTTGCGGTCTCCTCGCAACGCCGCGCGCCTGCGCGAGAGCATCGCCGAGGTCGAAGCCGGGTCGGTCGAGCCGCACGAGCTGCTCGACTGAACGAGCCTCGTGATCGCCTTCACCCCGCACGGCTGGGACGACTACACGTCGTGGTCCGACGACCGGAAGACCCTGAGGCGTGTCAACCGGCTGATCGAGGAGGCCGTCCGCGACCCGGGTGCCGGGACGGGCAAGCCGGAGCGCCTGTCGGGTGACCTGAGCGGCTGCTGGTCGCGCCGGATCGACCAGGAGCACCGGCTGGTCTACACGGTCCGAGGGGCGGACCTCGTGGTTCTCCAGGTCCGCTACCACTACTGATGCCGACGCCACCGATGCCGACGCGACGGCCCCCGGACATGGCAGGGTCGTCCCCGTGGACCCCGTGGACCCCGAGGAGCTCGACGCACCCCTGCCCGCCTGGTGGTCGGACCAGAGCAGCGCGCTGGACGCGAAGATGGGCCTCGTGGTCACGGAGCTGACGCCCGAGCGGGTCGTCGGCTCGATGCCGGTGGAGGGGAACAC
Organism: uncultured Actinomycetota bacterium; assembly: GCA_963762775.1. GTDB lineage: Bacteria > Actinomycetota > Actinomycetes > Propionibacteriales > Propionibacteriaceae > Microlunatus. The sequence continues at coordinate 34,526 of CAVXMD010000006.1, read as the reverse complement.
GCAGCCGTACGGGCTGTGGCACGGCGGCGCCTCCTGCGTGCTGGCCGAGACCCTGGCGTCGATCGGGTCCTTCGCGCACGCCCAGCCCGGCGGGCGGGCCGTCGGGGTGGACCTCAACGCCACCCATCACCGCGCCGTCCGCGCCGGCCGCGTGACCGGCGTCGCGACCGCCCTGCACCTCGGGCGCCGCGTCACGTCCTACGAGGTCGTGCTCACCGACGACACCGGCTCCCGGGTCTGCACCGCACGGGTCACCTGCCAGGTGCTGCCGGCCGAGCCCGCCCCGGGCTGCCCGGGCGCCGGGGCCTGACGCGATGCCCCAGGTCGTCGCGCGGGCTTGGGTCGCGGTGCCGCCGGACGTCGCCTTCGCCGTCAGCCAGACCACCGGCGCGGTCCGGCTGTCCTGGGACCCGTTCATCCGCTCCCAGCACCTCCTCGGCGGCGCCGAGCGGCCCGGGCGCGGGGTCGAGACCTTCACACGCGCCCGCCTGGGGCTGAGCATGGTGAGCCGCTACGTGTCGTACGCCCCGCCCACGTCGGTCGGCATGACGATGGAGCGCGGGCCCTGGTTCTTCGCGCGGTTCGGCGGCGGCTGGCGCTTCGAGCCAGCGGACCGCGACGGCGTCGCGGGGACGGCTGCGACCTGGAAGTACACCTACGCGATCCGTCCCGCGCTGCTCCGCCCGGTCGCGGAGCCGGTGGGCCAGTGGCTCCTCGGCCGGGAGATCCGCGCCCGGATCGAGGCGTTCCGGCGTGCCTGCACCGACCCTGAGGTCCGTCGAGCCGTCCTCTAGACAGGTGAGGCCGTGGCCGCAAAGATGTTGCGTCACTGCCCCGACCTCACGCAGGTCCTCTTGTCTGACACCCGTCCAAAACGGATCGCTGGGTCCCAACGTCATAACAAACGTTAACTTCGCGGTCATTTTCGGTAACAAGTCAGATATAACCCTCCGTAAGGCTGCGGCAGCGCACCACGTCCGTCACCGCCGGGTCCCGACCCGTCCGACGCGACACGACCGGTTCCCCTGGTCGTCCCCTCCGCAGGGGACGGCCCACCACCGGACGGGTGGCCGTACGACGAGCAGAGCCCGGCCGGCGCATGGTGTGCCGGCCGACATGCACGAGGAGGAACACTCTTGCCAGCACGATCTCTGACGCGCATCGTGGCGCTGGGGGCGATCGCCGCCCTGTCGCTGACGGCGTGCGCCAACGGTTCCGACACCGGGACCGGCAGCACCGGTGGCACGCCCCCACCGACCTGATCATCTCGACCGACCTCCCGCTCCAGGGCGCCAGCGCGTCGACCTCGGAGTCCACGAACAACCTGATCCAGCTCTACCTGGACTCCGTGGGCGGCAAGGCCGGCAACTACAACATCAAGCTCAGACCTACGACGACTCCACCGCCGCCAAGGGCGCCTGGGACGACGCGGCCTGCGCCAAGAACGCGACCGACCACGTGGCCAACACCAACGAGGTCGCCGTCATGGGCACCTACAACTCGGGCTGCGCCAAGATCGAGGTGCCGACCCTCAACCAGGACAGCACCGGTCCGATGCTGATGGTCAGCCACGCGAACACCAACCCGGGCCTGACCAAGACCTGGGACACCGGCGAGCCCGAGAAGTACTACCCGGCCGGCACCCGCAACTTCGCCCGCGTCATCACGACCGACGACTACCAGGGCGCGGGTGCGGCGGCGTTCGCGGCCAACGACCTGAAGGTCAAGAAGGCGTACGTCCTCGACGACAACCAGACCTACGGCCTGGGCGTGGCGAAGGCGTTCGCGACAACGCGGTCAAGAACGGCATCCAGGTCGTCGGTTCCGCGCACTGGGACGCCAAGCAGCCGAACTACACCGCGCTCTACCAGGCGGTGAAGGCCTCGGGTGCCGACATGGTCTACCTCGGCGGCATCTACGACAACAACGGCGGCCAGCTCGTCAAGGACAAGGTCGCCGTCCTCGGCGCCAACGACGGGGCCGTCAAGCTCTTCGCCCCCGACGGCTTCACCGGCTACCCCGACCTGCTCAAGCTGAACGAGTCGGCGGGCATGTACCTGACGTTCGCCGGTCTGACCCAGGACCAGCTGGCGGCGGCCGGCGGCGCCGGGGCCAAGCTCCTGACCGACTACCAGGCCAAGTACGGCAAGGCGCCGGACGGCTCCTACCCGCTGTACGGCGTGGCCGCCACCCAGGTCATCCTCGACGCGATCTCCAAGTCCGACGGCACCCGCAAGAGCGTCACCGACCAGGTGCTCAGCGGTGCCGGCATCACCATCCCGGCCGACCAGTCGGTGCTGGGCAAGGAGATCAAGATCGACCCGACCACCGGTGACACCACCGCGAAGGACCTGACGATCGAGATCATCAAGGGCGGCAAGGAGACCTTCGAGAAGTCGCAGTCCATCTCCTGACGGACGACACCGGGCCCGGCTGCTGCAGCCGGGCCCGGTTCGTCTTCTCCACCAGGCTCTGCCCGGCCGCCGCACCGCCGCACCACCCGCGGGTCGACCGACCCGACCCACTCAACCGGCGCACCGAAGCGCCTCCCGTCCGAAAGGTTGGCTCGCGATGGCCACAGCCTCGCTCGTCGTCGGGGGAACCCAGCGCAAGGCCAAGGTCCGGCTCGGACCCCTGGTCGAGCGCGCCCTCTCCTACGTCGTCCTCGCCGGAATCCTCGTCTGGTTCGTCGCGAACCTGGTGGCGAACCCCGACCGCTTCATCGGCTCGCTGCTCGTCGGCCTCCAGAACGGCCTGCTCTACGCGCTCGTGGCCCTCGGCTACACGATGGTCTACGGCATCGTCGAGCTGATCAACTTCGCCCACGGCGACCTCTTCATGCTGACCACGATCATCGCCGCCGGCCTCATGGTCAGCCTGCTCGGCGTCGGTCAGATCACCGCCCTCACGATCCTGCCGCTGCTGCTGGCCCTGGTCGTCTGCATGGCGGCCGGCGGCTTCATCAACATGTCGGCGGAGTTCCTCGCCTACCGCCGGCTCCGCTCGGCGCCCAAGCTGGCCCCGCTGATGACCGCGGTCGGGCCTCTCCTTCATCTTCCGCGGCATCGCGCAGCAGGAGTACGTCAACGGCTCGGCGCAGAAGAACTGGCCGATCACCTGGGGCGGGCCCCAGGTCGAGGGCGTCTTCGTCTACAAGCTCCTCATGGTCGTCGCGGTGACCGTGCCGCTGCTGCTGCTCATGACCTGGATCGTGTCGCGCACCAAGATGGGCAAGGCGATGCGCGCAGTCGCGCAGGACCAGGACGGCGCCCGCCTGATGGGCATCAACGTGAACGGCACGATCTCGTTCGTCTTCGGCCTCGGCGGCGCCCTCGCCGGCGCGGCGGGCGTCCTCTACTTCCTCTGCCAGACCCAGACCTACTACGACACGGGCACCCAGCTCGGCCTGATCGCCTTCACCTCCGCGGTGCTCGGCGGCATCGGCAACCTGACCGGTGCCGTGGTCGGCGGGGTGGCGATCGGGGTCGTGCAGGCCATGAACGAGGGCGGCGCCTACGGCCTCGGCTCCGACTGGTCGCAGAGCGTCGTGTTCGTGATCCTGATCATCCTCATGGTCTTCAAGCCCGAGGGCATCTTCGGGCGTCCGACGACAGAGAAGGTGTAGGGCCATGTCCGCTGCTGCCACCCACGCGCTGCCCCGCCAGCGCGATCCCTGGACGGCTACACGTGGCCGATCGGCTACGTCGTCGTCATCCTCTTCCTGTTCTTCCTCTACTACGCGATCCTGCCGTCGCTGGTGAAGCCGGTCTCCGCGCCGGTGCTCGCCTGGCTCCCGGTCGCCACGATCAACGAGTGCCTGATGTGGGCGATCATGGCCCTCGGGCCTGAACGTGGTGGTCGGCTACGCCGGTCTGCTCGACCTCGGCTACGTGGCCTTCTGGGCCCTGGGCGGGTACACGGCCGGCTGGCTGATGGCCTTCCCGTTCAACTGGACGTGGGACTTCCACCTCTTCTCGCCGGTGCGGTCGAACCTGCGCCGGGCACGCACGTCAACTTCTGGCTGGTCTGCATCGCGGCCGGCATCCTGTGCTCGATCCTCGGCCTGTTCATCGGCGCACCGACGCTGCGGCTCCGCGGTGACTACCTGGCGCTGGTGACCCTGGGCTTCGGCGAGGTGATCACCCAGTTCTTCCGCAACTCGGGCGACATCGCCGGCTTCAACCTCGCCAACGGCGACCCGGGCATCTCCCCCATCGACCCGATCGGCACCGGTCCGCTCGGGGCGCTCGGCATCGCGCCGAAGCTGTTGACGAACTCCGCGGCCGGCAACGTGTGGAAGATCCTCGTGCTCGGCCTGCTGGTCGGCATCTGCATCTTCGTCTCGCTGCGGATCCGTGAGGGCCGGCTCGGCCGGGCCTGGCTCGCGCTGCGCGAGGACGAGCTGGCCGCCAGCATGATGGGCGTCCCGCTCGTCCGGGTGAAGCTGCTCGCGTACGCGGTCGGCGCCTTCTTCGGCGGCATCGGCGGTGTGGCCAACGCCTCCGGCATCACCACGGCGGTCTCGCCCTCGGGCTTCGACTTCGGCAAGTCCGTGCTGGTGCTGCTGATGGTCGTGCTCGGCGGCATGGGCAACGTCTGGGGCGTCACCATCGGGGCGTTCCTGCTGTCCTGGCTGAACAGCAACGGCCTCAAGCAGATCGGTGTGCAGATCGACGCCTTCGCCGGCACCGACCTCGCCGCGACCCTGCCCCGCTACAACTACGTCATCCTCGGCCTGCTCCTCGTGCTGATGATGCTGTTCCGTCGTGAGGGCCTGATCCCGGAGGGTCGGACGAAGGCGCTGATGAAGATGCCCTCGCGGACCGAGGCCGAGTCGCTCGGGGCGGAGAGCCTCGAGGCGGAGGCCGAGACCGACGCCGTCGAGCACGCCGACGCGAAGGCCGACGCCAGGATCGCCCGTTCCGCGGACGTCATGGCCGGGGCGGCCGCCGCCCCGGGCGCCACCGCACGACGGGAGGACGAGTCGTGAGCGACTCCACCCAGCAGGACTCGCACGGCCTGCGCGAGACGCTCGCCGACACGACGCAGATCGGTGGCACGCCCAACAGCCCCGGCGACCCCGCCGGTGCCGCCGGCTACGGCCGGCCGGACAGCGCCGAGAGCGGCATCGACGGCCCGGTCCGCCACGCCGAGCCGCAGACCGCGCTCGACCCGGTCGAGGCGAACGTCCTCTACGCCGACCACATCACCATCCGCTTCGGCGGCCTGACCGCGGTCGACGACGTGTCGTTCGCGATCCCGCCGAGGTCCGTGGTCAGCCTCATCGGCCCCAACGGCGCCGGGAAGACGACGTTCTTCAACGTCCTCACCGGGCTCTACGAGGCCACCGAGGGCGCGGTCTACCTGGACGGGAAGGACATCACGCCGGTCAAGCCGCACAAGCGGGCGGCGATGGGCCTGGCCCGGACGTTCCAGAACATCCGCCTCTTCGGCCTGATGACGGCCGAGGAGAACGTCATGGTCGCCATGCACTCCCACCTGCAGGCGGGCGTCGTCTCGACGATCATCCGCACCCCCGGCCAGCGCCGCGAGGAGCGCGAGGCGCGCGAGACCGCGCGCGAGCTGCTCGACTACGTCGGCATCGGCAAGACGGTGGGCGAGCTGGCCCGGAACCTCTCCTACGGCGACCAGCGCCGCCTGGAGATCGCCCGGGCCATGGCGCTGAAGCCCAAGGTCCTGCTGCTCGACGAGCCCACGGCCGGCATGAACCCGCAGGAGTCGGCGAACTTCAACGACTTCGTCTACCGGGTGCGCGACGAGAAGGGCATCTCGGTCCTGCTGATCGAGCACGACATGAGCGTGATCATGAAGATCAGCGAGCGGATCACGGTGCTCGACCGCGGGGCCAAGATCGCCGAGGGGACGCCGGACGACATCCGGAACAACCAGCAGGTCATCGAGGCCTACCTCGGCAAGACCGGCACGCGGGAGGGCAAGCGCCTCCCCGCCCCGGGCGCGAACGCCGCCACCGACGGCACGACCGAGAGCACCCCGAGCAACGCGACGCCGACGCAGGAGGAGCACGCATGAGCACCGACGTGGCGGAGACCGGCCCCGCGCCGACGACCGAGCAGCGCGGCAAGGGCAAGGAGGTCATCCTCGAGCTCAAGGACCTGAGCGTCAGCTACGGCAACATCGCCGCGGTCCAGAACCTGTCGCTGACCGTCCACGCCGGGGAGATCGTCACCCTCATCGGCTCGAACGGTGCGGGCAAGTCGACCACGCTGCGCACCGTCTCGGGCCTGCTGCGGCCCAAGAGCGGCGACGTCGTCTTCGAGGGCAAGAAGATCAACGGCATCCCCGGCCACGACGTGGTCAAGCTGGGGATCTGCCAGTCCCCCGAGGGCCGCAAGATCTTCCAGCGGATGACCGTGTCGGAGAACCTCGACCTGGGGGCGTTCACGCGCAAGGACACCGCCAAGATCGCCGAGGACCGCGAGAACGTGCTGGAGCTGTTCCCGCGGCTGCGCGAGCGGATCAACCAGAAGGCCGGCACGATGTCCGGCGGCGAGCAGCAGATGCTGGCCGTCGCCCGGGCGCTGCTCGGCAACCCGCGGCTCCTGCTCCTCGACGAGCCGTCCATGGGCCTCGCGCCCGTGCTGGTCGACGTGATCTTCGAGACGATCGAGCGGATCCGCGAGCAGGGCGTCACCGTCCTGCTCGTCGAGCAGAACGCGCTCGCCGCCCTCGAGATCGCCGACTACGCGTACGTGCTCGAGTCCGGCCGGCTCAACACCGAGGGCGAGGCGCGCAAGCTGCTCGACGACCCGTCGGTGACCGCGGCCTACCTCGGCGGCCACTAGCCACGAGACGGACGACGGACGCCCGGGAGCCTCGGCTCCCGGGCGTCCGTGCGTCCGGGCCCGTGGCAGGCTGCGAGGTGCACCTCCCCGCGCTCCCCCGACGACGATCGGACAGAACTCGTGCAGCTCGGCATCCACTTCGCGAACTTCACCCTGCCGGGCCCGACCAGCGCGCTGCCCGCGCTCGTCGGCGACACCGCCGAGGCGGCCGAGCAGGTCGGCGCGGCGTGGTTCACGGTCATGGACCACTGGTTCCAGATGGAGCAGCTCGGCGGCCCGGACCAGCCCATGCTCGAGGGCTACACGACGCTCGGCTACGTCGCCGCCCGCACCACGACGATCACCCTCGGGCTGCTCGTCACGGGCGTCACCTACCGGCACCCGGGTCTGCTCGCCAAGACCGTGACGACGCTGGACGTCCTGTCGCAGGGGCGGGCGATGCTCGGCATCGGCGCCGCCTGGTACGAGCGCGAGCACCTCGGCCTCGGGGTCCCCTTCCCCGGCACGGCCGAGCGTTTCGAGCGCCTGGAGGAGACGCTGCAGATCTGCCGGCAGCTGTGGAGCGACGACGACGGGCCGTACGAGGGCCGCCACTACCGGCTCGCCTCGACGCTGTGCAACCCGCAGCCCGTCAGCCGGCCGCACCCGCCCGTCCTGATCGGCGGGGTCGGGGAGCAGAAGACGCTGCGCCTGGTCGCGCGCTACGCCGACGCCACGAACATGTTCGCGATGGAGCCGGAGGCCCTCGCGCACAAGGTCGAGGTGCTCGACCGGCACTGCGAGGCCGAGGGCCGCGACCCGGCGGAGATCCAGAGGACGGTGATCGGCGGCAGCGACCCGGTGACCGAGCCGGACGCGTTCCTGCGCGAGATGGAGGCGTACGCCCGCCTCGGGTTCACCCACGTGCAGACCGGCCCGTCCGGCGCGGACCCGGTCGCCTGGACCGAGGCCCTCGCCCCGGTCGTCGAACGGCTCGCCGCGATCGGCTAGGGGCGCGGTTCAGCCGACGGCGACGGCCTCGTCGTACGTGCCCTCGTCCGGGACGGGCTCGTGCGGCGGGTGCGGCGGCTCGTCCTCCAGGCGGGTGCGCAGCTCGCGCGCCAGGCGCTGCACGAGGCCGCGGGTCGCCTCCATCTGCGCCTCCCAGTCCGGGCGGATCATGTCGATCCGCCGCTCGAACGGCTGCTCGGCCTCGAGCGCGGCGGCCAGCGAACGGTCGAGGCCCGCCTCCCACAGCTCGGCCATGGACAGGGCCAGGGCGGCCTGCACCGGGTAGAGGGCGATCTGCGGCCCCCGGGGCGCGGCCATGCCGATGAGGTACAGCCGGTCGAGACCGGCCGGGACGATGCCGCCGCCGGTGCGCAGCGGCACCTCGTCGGCGGTCTGGAGCAGGTCGTCGGCGAGGAACGGCAGGGACGGGTGGAAGCCGGTCGCCCAGAGGATCGTGTCGAACTCCGCGGCGGTGCCGTCGCTGAAGTGGACGGTCCGGCCCTCGAAGCGCTCGATCCCGGGGACGACGCTCACCCGGCCGTGCTGGATCCAGTAGAGGAGCAGCTCGTTGACGACCGGCGCGCCCTCGGCCAGCGTGCGGAACGGGGGCTTCGGCAGGCCCGGGTAGTTCTCGTAGGTGCCCTTGCTCGCCGTGATGAGCAGGCGGGTCAGCAGGTCCTGCTCCTCGAAGGTGAACTGCTTGAGGAAGGACAGCTCCGAGCGCGGCACCCCGAAGAACGTCTTCGGCTGGAAGTAGTGGCCCGAGCGGACGCAGATCGACACGTCGAGCCGGTGCTGCGCGGCGTCGACGGCGAGGTCGCAGCCGGAGTTGCCCGACCCGACGACGAGGACGCGGGTGCCCTCCACGTCGGCGGTGCTGGTGTAGGAACCGGAGTGGATCTGGGTGCCGGTGAACTCGCCCGGCACCCGCGGGACGCGCTGGTCGTGCAGGTGACCGTTGGCGACGAGGACGCCGTCGTACGTCCCGCGCGTGCCGTCGTCGAGGGTCACGGTCCAGCCGGCCGACCCCGTCGAGCCGTCCTCGGTCGGCACCGGGACGACGGAGGCGACCCGGACGCCGAAGGTGATGTGCTCGCGCAGGTCGTGGGCGTCGGCGAACGCGTCGAGGTAGGCCGTCACCTGGTCGCGGGAGGGGAAGAGCGGGTAGTCGGCCGGCATCGGGAAGCCGGCGTAGCCGGTCACGTCGCGCGACGTGATCAGGTGCAGGGCCTCGTAGTCGGTGTTCCAGTGCCCGCCGACCCGGTCGCGGGACTCGAAGCAGTCGACCTGCCGACCGCTGGCGCGCAGCGTCTGGAGCGCGGCGAGCCCGGCGGCGCCGGCGCCGATCACGCAGTAGGTGGCGGTGCTGCTGGTCGAGGCGGTCTCGGTCATCGTGCGGTCTCTCTCTTCGGGGGACGGGTGCGGGCGGTCGAGCTCAGCGGATGACGCTGCCGCCGCTGATGACGAGGGTCTCCCCGGTGACGTAGCTGCCGCCGCCCGCGAGCTGGACGACCCAGTGGGCGACCTCGGCCGGCTGCGCGACCCGGCGCAGCGGGATGCTCCGCGCCGCGCCCTCCATCCGACCGGTGGCGGCGTTGCCGGGGGTGTCCACCCAGCCGGGCGCGACCCCGTTCACGGTGATCTCGGGGGCGAGCTCCACGGCCAGCGAGCGGGTCAGGGCGCTGACGGCGGCCTTGGACGCGCTGTAGACGAGCTGGCCCTCCGAGACCGCGAGGGCGTCGACGGAGGAGAAGTTCACGATGCCGCCCCCGCCCGCGGCCCGGAGCAGCGGCACTGTCGCGCGGCAGACGTTGAGGACGCCGAGGACGTTCACGTCGAAGACGCGGTGGAAGACGGCGTCGGTGTAGTCGTCGAGCGTGGTGGGCGGGTAGATGCCGGCGGCGTTGACCACGGCGCGCAGCTCGTGACCGACCGCGGCGGCGGTGACCGCCTCGCTCAGCGCGGCCCCGTCGGTCACGTCGGCGACGACCGGGACGAAGCGCTCCCCCAGCTCGGCGGCCGCCGTGTCGAGCGCCGCCGCCGAGGCGTCGAGGGCGAGGACGACCCAGCCGTCGTCCAGGTAACGGCGGGCGGTCGCCAGACCCATGCCGCTACCGGCTCCGGTCACCAGTGCTGCGCTCATGCGACGAGCCTGCCGAATTCCTGATCTGGGGTAAAGCGGCATTCGGCAAGGCCAGGTCAAGGGAGGACCTTGATCGACTGGCTCGTCGTGGGTCGGTCGGCCCCTCCGGAGACGTACAGCTGGGCCGACGACGACGCTCACGAGGCTCGAGCCGGCAGCCGCTCGCCGTGAGATCGGCGGCGACCGCCGGGTTCCCGGGGTCGGCTCCGGCTCACCTGTCGGTTCGGCTGCTGCGCGACGCACGGCGGGACCAGAGGACTCCAACGCCCGCAAGCAGAGTCAGCAGACCGAGCACACCGACGACGAGTGGCGGCCCTCCCGTGCTGGCGAGCTTCGAGGAGCTCGAGGCGCTCGTGGTGACGGGCACGGACGTGACGGTGGTCGGCGTGGGACTGCTGGTCACCGTCGGGTCCGCCGTGGGCTCGGTCGGCTCGGTCGTCGGCTCGGTCGGCTCCACCGTCGGCTCGGTCGTCGGCTCGGTCGTCGGACTGCTCGGCTCCATCGTCGGCTCCGCCGTCGGATCGGTCGTCGGCTCGGTCGTCGGCTCGGTCGTCGGACTGCTCGGCTCCACCGTCGGCTCGGTCGGCTCGGTCGTCGGCTCGGTCGTCGGCTCGGTCGTCGGACTGCTCGGCTCCACCGTCGGCTCGGTCGGCTCGGTCGTCGGACCGGTCGTCGGCTCGGTCGTCGGCTCGGTCGTCGGCTCGGTCGTCGGCTCGGTCGTCGGACCGCTCGGCTCCACCGTCGGCTCGGTCGTCGGCTCGGTCGTCGGACCGGTCGTCGGACCGCTCGGCTCCACCGTCGGCTCGGTCGGCTCGGTCGTCGGCTCGGTCGTCGGACCGCTCGGCTCCACCGTCGGCTCGGTCGTCGGCTCAGCGGTCGGGCCCGACGTGGGCTCAGCGGTGGGATCCGGCGCGGGCGACGTGGGGTCCGAGGTGGGCCGCGTCGTCGGACCGTCGGGGTCCGCCGTGGGTCCTGTAGCGCCGCCGGAGGGTTCGGGCGCCGGGTCCGTGCCGGTGTCGGGTCCGAAGACCTTGAAGGAGGTCACGTCGAAGGCAGCCGAGTAGGTGTCGTCGCCGGAGTAGTAGGCGAACACCTGGTACCCGTAGGAAGCCGGCCCCAGCGCAGGATCGGTCTCGCAACCGGTGTCGGGGAGGGTGACGCTGCAGTAGGTGTAGTCGTCGCCGTCGAACCTGATCGTGCCGGTGGCTCCGGCGGGCAGGCCCGTGACGCTGAGCCGGGTCGACGTCCCGGCCGGGACGCGGTCGGGGTCCGCACCGGCCGTGATCGCGGTCGGCAGCTTCTCCACGGTGAAGTTGGTGACGGCTGTGCCGCCCTCGGACAGCGTGGCGGTCACCGGGTAGTTGCCCGGTGGCAGGGTCGGTGCCGCGCAGCGGCTCAGCTCCTCGGCGACGTCCGCCGTGCACAGCGTCCGGCCGGCCCCGGTGAAGGTCACGGTGCCACCCGTTCCCGCGGGATAGCCGTAGGCCAGCAGGTCGGGCGGGCTGCCGTAGGGCGTCGAGTCGTCGCTCACGCTCGCCTCGAAGGCGGTGTTGCACGGCTTCGACTCGTTGATCGAGGTGGCGCCGTAGGCGATGGTGTCGCCCTGGAACCGTTTGGTCACCGGAAGGGGGCTGTTGCCCTCGGCCGTCGGTACCTCGTCCAGGCTGTAGATCCCCCCGTCGGTCGCGGTCAGGTAGATCAGGTCTCCGGAAGCGGAGATGCCGTAGCTGGACGGGACCGAACCGAGCCGGACGGCGCTGCCGCCAGCGTCGATGCGGATCAGGCTGTTGTCGGGGTGGCCGTTGCCGTAGGTGACCGCCAGGATGTCGCCGTCAGGCAGCACGAGAAGGTCGCCGCTGGAGAACTCGCCGACCGGGAGGTCTGCCCTCGGCTGAGTGGCGCCGGTGGCGGGGTCGATGTCGATCACCTGGTTCCCGCCGGATCCGAGCAGGTGCCCGTCGGGCAGCTGGGCGAGACCGTTGATGAAGGCTCCGTTGTCGAGCGGGACCCGGCGCACGCTCTTGCCGGTCTGTGGGTCGATCTCGACCAGGGCACCCGCGTCCACCCCGTAGAGCGTGGTTCCGTCGGCGTTGAAGGTGATGTCGAGGAAGCTCGCGTCGAGGGGCACCCTGGTCACTCCGCCGTAGGGGGTGTAGCGGTAGAGGTAGCCGTTCGGGGTGTTGTAGTAGATGTCGACCGGGGCGCAACCGGGCGCGGCCGCGGCAGCCGACGGTGCGAAGAGGACGCCGAGCACAGCGAGGACCGACAGCAGGATGGCGACCGCGGCGGCACGAAGGAGACTCAGGGGACGCACGGCTGGACCTGGACGGGAGATGAGGGCCCCCACGCTCCGGTGGCGGTCCGAGAACCGTTCACCGGTCGAGAGGGACGGGTCCTGAGCGCCCTGGGTGGTCCCGAGGGCGTCGTCGGTCGCGCTGTCCGAGGTGGTCGATCGGGAGAACCGGGCTCCGACGAGGTCGAGAGCAGCGAGGGCGGTCGGGCGCACGACGAGCGAGCCCGTCACGGGAACCGTGCACGACGGGCGAACGGTTCGTCGGGTGACGGCAGCTGCGACGACGGGGGCAGACATCTGGGGCTCCTGGCGAGGTGTGGTGTCCCTTCGAGCGAGCCCCCGCTCGCTGCCCGGCCCGATCGGCCTGGCGCGTCGAATATTTCGTCGCCACCTTCGCGTGCCCTCAGGGTCCGTGGCGGAGACGCCTCAGGATTGACGCAGAATTGAATGATGAACCATGTGTTCCTCAGGGAGGGTTCGTCCGATCACCTGCAGGGCTTCCTGACCCGCACCGGTCGCACGACCCAGAGCACCCGTGCACCGCAGGAGCTGCGGTGCCGGCCGTCGGCGCGGCCGAGAGGTCGACGCTCTCCGGGGTGGCAGAAGTTCCGCCGGACCCTGGGTGGGAAGGCGATCGCCGCGCCTACGTCCTGGCAGGTCGAGCCGGGAGACAGCATCACCGAAGAGCTGTCATCGACAGCCGGCAAGAGTCCCGCCCCGGCGGCTTGCGCCAGCACGTCGACGGCGCCCGCCGCGGAGAGGTGGTCCGCGGGGTGCGGCCGTGCGGCTACTTGTTCCTGGTTCCGCCGGCGCCGTGCTCGATGACGCCCTCGGCGACCTCGCGCATCGACTTGCGCAGGTCCATCGCCGTCTTCTGGATCCAGCGGAACGCCTCCGGCTCGCTGAGCCCGAGCCCGGTCTGCAGCATCCCCTTGGCGCGGTCGACCGCCTTGCGCGACTCGAGCCGCTCGGTGAGGTCGCTGACCTCGGCCTCGACCGCCGTGATCTCCGCGAACCGGGCCCGCGCGATCTCGATCGCGGGGATGAGGTCGGCCTTGCCGAACGGCTTGACGACGTACGCCATCGCCCCGGCCTGGCGCGCCCGGTCGACCAGCTCGCGCTGGCTGAAGGCGGTCAGCATGACCACGGGGGCGATGCGGTCGGTGGCGATCCGCTCGGCCGCGCTGATGCCGTCGAGCTTGGGCATCTTGACGTCCATCACGACGAGGTCGGGGCGCAGCCGGGTGGTCAGCTCGACCGCGGCCTCGCCGTCGCCGGCCTGCCCGACGACGTCGTAGCCCTCCTCCGTGAGCATCTCGACCAGGTCGAGGCGGATCAAGGCCTCGTCCTCGGCCACGACGACACGGGTGGGTGAGGTCTCCGACGCTGGAGTGTCTGCGGTGGTCACGCCGACACCCTAGCGAGCGGATGTTACGGGGGCCGCTGCTCGTCAGCCGGTGGAGCGACCCTCGTCGACCGCGCGGGGCACACGGGCCGTGTGGAAAACTGGGAGCCGGCTCCGGGCACGGTCGTGCGGGGTGGGGGCCGAGGTGGCGGAATGGCATACGCGGACGGCTCAAACCCGTCTGTCCGAAAGGACTTGGGGGTTCGAGTCCCCTCCTCGGCACTGGTTTCCGGGTGCTTCGCCGGAAGGCCCTGAGAGAGCCGGCCCCCTCGCAACCATCCGCTCTCGCAAGCTCGGGCTCCCGCCAGGCCCATCCACGCTCGGGGGCCGCCTCTCTCCGGACCTTCCGGCTGCGGACACGTCGGCCAGGTTCGCGCCCTGGGTCGCTCCCCCGGGCCTCGCCGGGGACCGGGTTCTGAGCACGTGGTTCACGCAGAGCAGGGGGTCAGGCGCGGAGGGAGGAGCGGGAGGGGTCGAAGAGGGCGATGTCGTGGGGGGTGGCGCCGGAGACGACGAGGTCGGCGAGGATCTCGCCGATCACGGGGACGAACTTGAAGCCGTGGCCGGAGCAGACCGAAGCGACCACGACCTGCGGGTGCTCGGGGTGCGGCCCGAGGACGAAGTCGCTGTCCGGGGTGGTCGTGTAGAGGCAGGTCTTCGCCCGGACGAGCGGGCCGGTCAGGTGCGGGAAGAGCTGGAGGCCGCGGGCCCGGGTGCGCTCGGTCTCCGCCTCGTCCACCGTCCGGCGGACGGCGTCGGGGCCGGTCTCCTCGAAGGTGTTGAAGATGGCGAGCTTGAGCCCGCCGGCCGGTCCGTCGACCATCGGGAAGCCGTAGAAGTCGCCGTTGTGGTCGGTCTCCTCGACGTAGACGGGCAGCTCGGCGCTGGTCCACCGTTCGTACGGGACAGCATCGAGGTCGGGGGTGAACCAGCAGACGAGCTGCCGCTCGACCCGCAGGCGCAGGCCGAGGTCGGCGAGCAGCTGCGGGGCCCAGGCCCCGGGCGCCAGCACCAGCCGGTCCGCGCCGTACGTGCCCTGGTCCGTCTCGACCTCCACGCCGCCGCCCGGCGTGGCCCGCCAGGAGCGGACGGGCTCGGTGTAGCGCAGCTCCGCGCCGGCGCGGGCTGCGAGGTCGAGGTTCGCGAGGATCGCCGGCTCGGGCCGGACGAATCCGGCGTCCTCCTCGTAGAGCCCGAAGGCGTGCTCGGCCGGTCGCATCGGGGGGAAGCGCTCCCGGACCTGTTGGGCGTCGAGCACCTCGTGCGGCAGGCCGTACGTCTCCGCCGACCGCCGGGCACCGCTGAAGACGTGCGAGTGCTCGTCGCCGACGTAGAGGCCGCCGCAGAGCGTGAGGAGCTCTCGCCCGCTCGCCTCCTCGAGCTCACGCCACCCCTCGTACGCCCGCCGCACGAGCGGTACGTAGGCCGGGCCCTCGAAGTACGACTGCCGCACGATCCGGGTCTCGCCGTGCCCCGAGCCCTGGTCGTGCGCCGGGGTGAAGCGCTCGAGGCCGAGGACCGAGAGGCCCCGCGCCGCGAGCTGGTGGGCCGCCGCCGAGCCCATCGACCCGAGCCCGACGACGATGACGTCCCGGTGGTTCACGGGCGGGTCCCTCCCGCGGCCGCGGCCACGAGGCGGGCCGCCAGCTCCGACGGCGGACTGGCGCCCCAGGTGTCGCCCAGCGTGCAGCCCTGCGGGAAGGGGTCGCCCGGGTCGACCCCGACCTGGCAGAGCTGGGTGATCCACGCCTGCCCGGCGACGCTCGGGACGCCGCCCACCGTGGTCAGCGCCTCGGCCCGGCTGTCGAAGCGGGACCTGATCAACGAGGTGTGGACGAAGTTCTCGCCGGGGGCGACAAGGCCGCGCGCGTGCAGCACGGCCAGACGGTCCGAGGTGCCGGTGCCGCACGGCGACCGGTCGATCCGGCCGGGGCTGACGACCACCGCGTTGCGGGCCGTGCGCTCGCCCGCGTCGGTGCGGCCGAGCGGGCCGGTCCACGCGAGGTTCGTGATCCCCGGGAGCTCCGGGTGCTCGGGGTGCACGGCGGGCAGCTGCTCCGCGGCGTCGAGGTGGTGGACGAAGGCCGGCTGGTTCGTGAAGCGCACCGAGGTGACCTCGCCGTCCGCGCAGGCGCGCTCGAGCCGGACGAGCCCGGCCGCCGACTCGAGCGCGAGGTGCGTCACCGGCTCGGTCATCGGCAGCATCCCGGTCTCGAGCAGCGCCGTGGTCACGCAGATGGTGTTGCTGCCCGACATCACGGGGTGCTCCGTGGACTCGGCGACGACGTAGCCGAGCCGGGCCTCGGGATGGTTCGACGGCAGGACGAAGTCGGCGCTGTGGATGACGCCGCCGCGGGGCTCCTGGAGCAGCCGGAGCCGGAGCTCGTCACGGTGCTCGGTGAGGTACGCGCGCTTGTCGAGCATGGTCTCGCCGGGCACGTCCCCGAGGCCGCCGGTCACGACGCGGGCGTTCTCGCCGCCGCAGTGCACGTCGACCACGCTGAGCACCTGGCTCCACCGCACGTCCTCCCCCGTCGTCTCGCTGCTCGCCGGGCCTCGACGCTATCGCGGGCCGTCGACCAGACTGCAGCGGTGACCGCCGCCCCCGTCCGCTCCGGCCGGGGGCTGTCGACCCTCGTCCTGGGGCTGAGCCTGCTGGTCGTCGCCGCGAACCTGCGCCCCACCCTCACCGCGCTCGGCCCCGTCATCGCGCTCGTCGGCGCCGGCACCGGCCTGAGCCCGTCGGCGCTCGGTGTCCTCGGCTCGGTGCCGCTGCTCGCCTTCGCCGCGGTGTCGCCGTTCGTGCAGCTCCTCAGCCGCCGTTGGGGCCCCGACCACACGGTCTTCGCCGCGATGGTCGTGATGCTCGCGGCGACGGTGGTGCGCTCGCTGCCCGGGCCGGCGGGCGCCTCCGTCACGCTCTGGGCGGGCACGGTCGCGCTCGGGGCCGGGATCGCCGTCTGCAACGTGCTGGTCCCGGCGCTGGTCAAGCGCGACTTCCCGCGCGAGGTGCCGTTGATGACCGGCGCGTACACCGCGACGCTGAGCCTGTCCGCCGCGCTCGCGTCCGGCCTGGCCCTGCCCATCGCGACGCGCGGCGGCTGGCGGCTGGGGATCGGCGTGTGGGCGGTCGTCGGGGTGCTGGCCCTGGCCGCGTGGCTGCCGCGCCTCCGGCACCACGAGCGCGACACCGCCGTGCCGGCCCCGCTGCCCGGGACGCCCGGCCGGACGGGCGCGTCGGTGTGGCGGTCCCCGCTCGCGTGGCAGGTGACGACGTTCATGGGGACCCAGGCGATCTTCTTCTACCTGATGGTCACGTGGCTGCCCAGCATCGAGGTGGCCCGCGGCGCCACCCCGGTCCGGGCGGGCTGGGACCTCTTCCTCTTCCAGGCCACCGGCATCGCGGGGGGCCTGCTGGTCTCGTTCGCCATGCGGGGCCGGCGCGACCACCGGCTGGCCGGTGCCGGGGTCAGCGTGGGGATGGCGCTGTCGATGCTGGGCCTGCTGCTGCTCCCCGGCCTCGACGCCCTCTGGCTCGTGGTCGCCGGGCTGAGCAGCGGCGCCTCGCTGGTCGTGGCGCTGTCCTTCGTGGCCGAGCGGAGCCGGAGCACCAGCGACGCGGCGCAGCTCTCGGGCATGGTGCAGAGCGTCGGCTACCTGCTCGGGATCATCGGCCCGATCGGCGCGGGCGCGCTGTTCCAGGCCACCGGCGGCTGGGCGTCGACGCTCGTCGCCGTCGTCGTCGTGAACCTCGTGCAGCTCGTGGTGTCGCTCTTCGCGGGCCGCGACGCGTACGTGGAAAGGTGAGGTCGTGACGCTCCCTCACCTCGACGCCACCGCCGTCCTCGCCCTCGGCCCGGCCGGGGCGGCCGACGCGCTGGAGCAGGCGCTGCGCGACGGGCTGGACCCGTCGGGGACGGTGCCGCGGTCTTTCGTGGACGTCCCCGCGGGCGAGCTGATCATCATGCCGGCCTCCGGTCCGCGCCACGTCGGGGTCAAGCTCGTCGGCGTCGCGCCCGGCAACGCCGACCGCGGCCTGCCGCGGATCGGCGCCGTGTACGTGCTCCTCGACGCGGGCACGATGCAGCCGGTGGCCACCCTGGACGGGACCGCGCTGACCACCCTGCGCACGCCGGCGACCAGCATGGTCGGCCTGCGGCCGTGGCTGCGTCGGTCCGAGGGGCCGCAGGACGTCGTCGTCTTCGGCGGCGGGCCGCAGGGGTTCGGCCACGTCGACGCGCTGGCCGCGGAGGTGGCCCTGGGCACGGTGACCGTCGTCGTCCGGCGCCCCGAGGCCGTCACGCTCCCGGCGGGCCCGGCCGCCGGAGCCCGGGTCGTGGCGGCCGGGTCCGACGAGGTCGCCCGGGCCCTCGCAGAGGCCGACGTCGTGGTCTGCGCGACCACCGCCCGTACGCCGGTCTTCGACTCGAGCCTCGTCTCCTCCCGTCGGGTGCTGGTCGCGGCCGTCGGCTCCCACGAGGCGGAGGCGGCCGAGGTCGACAGCGCGTTCGTCGGGTCGGCGACGGTCGTGGTGGAGGACGTGGCGACCGCGCTGCGCGAGTGCGGCGACGTCGTCCAGGCGGTCGCGGCCGGGACGGTCGGAGCTGACGACCTCGTCGCGCTGGCGGACGTGGCCCGGGGCACAGCGCCGGTCTCCACCGGGCGGGTGCTCTTCAAGGGCAGCGGGATGGCCTGGCAGGACCTGGTGGTCGCGGAAGCGGTCCTCGACCACCAGCGCTGACGGGCTGGTCGACGTGCTGACGTCTGACAGTCTTGGTCGGAGTTCGTTCACGGGTGCCCGCGCGGTGCGGTCGCCGGCCGACGGTCGAGGATGGGTGGCATGAGCACTGCGACGGAACCCCTGGTCGAGCACGCCGAGACCCCTCGGACCGACGCCCAGCTCCCCGACGCGCCCGCCGAGCACGAGACGCGCGGCCCGTCGAACGCGGAGGTGGCGGCGGCCGACGCCTCCGTGATCTTCCACTCCTGGTCCAAGCAGGGCGGGCTGAAGCCGCTGCCCCTGGCCGGGGGCCTCGGCACGACGGTCTGGGACCACGACGGGAACCGCTACCTGGACTTCTCCGGGCAGCTGGTGTTCACGAACATGGGCCACCAGCACCCCAAGATCATCGCCGGGATCACCGAGCAGCTCTCGAAGCTGACGACCGTCGCGCCGGCGCACGGCAACGCGACCCGGGCCGAGGCCGCGCGGCTCGTCCTGCAGCGCGCTCCCGAGGGTTTCGAGAAGGTCTTCTTCACCAGCGGCGGGGCGGACGCCAACGAGAACGCGATGCGGCTCGCCCGCCTCGTGACCGGGCGCAGCAAGATCTTGTCGCGCTACCGCTCGTACCACGGCAACACCGGCGCCGCGATCGTCGCGACCGGCGACTGGCGCCGGATCCCCAACGAGCACGCGACCGGGCACGTGCACTTCTTCGGCCCGTACCTCTACCGCAGCGAGTTCTGGGCGAGCACGCCCGAGGAGGAGTGCGAGCGCGCGCTGCACCACCTCGAGCGGGTCGTGCAGGCCGAGGGGCCCACGTCGATCGCCGCGATCCTGCTCGAGTCGGTGCCCGGCACCGCCGGGATCATGGTCCCGCCGCCCGGCTACCTCGCCGGGGTCCGGTCGATCGCCGACCGCTACGGCATCAAGATCATCCTCGACGAGGTGATGGCGGGGTTCGGTCGGACGGGCGAGTGGTTCGCGCTCGACGCGCACGGCATCGTGCCGGACCTGATCACGTTCGCCAAGGGCGTCAACTCGGGCTACGTCCCCGTCGGCGGCGTGATCATCTCCTCCGAGATCGCGCACGCCTTCGACGACCAGGTCTTCCCGGGCGGCCTCACCTACTCCGGCCACCCGTTGGCGGCCGCCAGCATCGTCGCCACCCAGAAGGCGATGGCGGAGGAGGGTGCGGTCGAGAACGCCCGCCGGATCGGCACCGACGTGCTCGCCCCCGGTCTCGCGGCGCTCGCGGACCGGCACCCCGTGATCGGCGAGGTGCGCGGCACGGGCGTGTTCTGGGCCCTGGAGCTCGTCAAGGACCGCGAGACCCGCGAACCCCTCGACACCGCCGTCGTCGCCGGCCTCAAGGCCGACCTGATCGCCCGCGGCATGCTCCCCTTCGCGAGCGACAACCGCATCCACGTCGTCCCGCCCGTCAACGTGACCGACGAGGAGTGCGCCCAGGCGCTCGCCCTCTACGACGACGCGTTCACGGCTCTCGAGGCCTGACCCCCGCGGTCCTGACCCTCCCCGTCCGCCCGCGTGCCCGTCCGAGGGCTTTTCACGTTCACGTGAAACACCCTCGCTGCCCACGGCAGATCTGCCGTGGGCAGTGCGCGTCTTTCACGTGAACGTGGGAAACCTGGCGGGCCGAAGCGGGCGACGGTACGCCGGAGTCGCCGGACGCTCACCGCGGCCCACGCGCCGTACGCTCACCCGGCACGAGCGCGGCCGCGACCTCGAGCGCTGCGACGAGCGCCAGCCCGGCCACCCGAGCCGGTCCGCAAGGTCACGGCGGGATGAGCCGGGCCAGGACAGAGCCCACGGCCTTGACGTCCGTCAGCCCCCGGCGGTGACGCGCAGCGTCGTGAACCGGCCGGCCGGGCCAGCACGACCCGCGTCCGCAGGACGAGGACGACCACGGCGAGCTGCACGGCCTCGACGCCGCGACCGAGGCCGAGCAGCGGCAGCACCAACCGTGCGGGGCTCGGTTCGAGCAAGCACGGCGTCTCGGAGGACGCCGAACATGGACGAGGCCAGCGGCGCGGGCACGAGAGCAGGCTGCGGTCTCGTCCGTGCGGGGCCAGGTAGGTACCGGCGGCGGCCGCCGGCACAGCGTCCGTGGTGCCCGTCGACCCGTCGACCGCCTCGGTGCCCGTCGGGTCAGCGCACGTAGTCGGCGCCGGTGACGTCGATCGTGGCGCCCGTCGTGTGGCGCGAGCGCCCCGAGGCGAGGAAGGCGATGACCTCGGCCACGTCCTCCGCGGGCGTGATCTCCCCCATCGGCATCGCCGCGGCGAGCGCGGCCACGTCCGGACCGTCGGCCATCATGTCGGTCAGCACCCAGCCGGGCGCGACGTCGTACGCCAGCACGCGGTCCCCCGCGAACGCCCGGGCGATCCCCTTGGTCAGCGCCTGCAGCCCACCCTTGGCCGCCCCGTACGCCAGGTGCTCGGCGTCGTCGCCGCGGTGCGCGGCCCGGCTGGTGACGTTGACGACGATGCCGCCGCCCCCGTCGCCACCGGTGGCAGCGCGCCACGTCTGCACCGCCAGGCGGCAGAGCGTGGCGGGGGCGAGCAGGTTCACGGCGAGGTTGTCGGCCCAGCCGTCGTCCCAGGCGTCGGCGTCGTCGAGCGGGGACGGGAGGTAGACGCCGGCGTTGTTCACGAGGACGTCGACCCGACCGCGCCAGGCCGACGCCTCGGTCCAGAGCCGTTCCGGCTCGCCGGGAACGGCGAGGTCCGCGGCCAGCACGTGCACCCGCTCGCCGAGCTCGGCCGCGAGCGCCGCGGCGGCCGCCTCGGAGGACCGGTGGTGCAGCACGACGTGGAACCCGTCGCGGTGCAGCGCGCGGACCGCAGCCTTGCCGATGCCACGCGAGCCACCGGTCACGAGGACGACGCGACCCTCCCCCGGCGGATTCACGCGACGGCCTGGGCGCCGGTGAGCTCGACGGCGGCTCCGCACAGGTAGGGCGCCTCGTCGGAGGCCAGGAAGGCGACCACCGCGGCCACCTCCTCGGGCATCCCGACGCGTCCGCAGGGGACGAGCCGGTCGAGGTCGGCCCGGGTGCGGCCCGAACGGGCGAGGTTCGCCTCGACCATCGCTGTGAGGATCTCGCCCGGGCAGACGGCGTTCACCCGGACGCCGGCCGGCGCGTAGTCACGGGCGAGGCTCGCCGTGAACGACACGACCGCCGCCTTGGAGGTGTTGTAGGCGACGTGGGCCGGCGCGGGCGAGAGCCCCCACTGCGACGCGGTGTTGACGATCGCCCCCTGCCCGGCGCTGATCATCGTCGGCAGCGCCGCCCGGGACAGGTGGACCATCGCGTCGAGGTTCACGGCGAACGTCGCCGCCCAGTCGTCGGGCCCGAGGTCGAGCAGCGCCCCGCGCCGGTTGATCCCGGCGTTGTTGACGAGGACGTCGAGGCGGCCGTGCTCGTCGACCACGTCCCGTACCGCGGCGGTGCACGCCTGGGCGTCGGTGACGTCGAAGGACCGGACCTCGGCCCGGCCGCCGCTCAGCACGAGGTCCTCCACGACCCGCGTGCACGCGTCCGCGTCGAGGTCCGCGACCTGGACGACCGCGCCCTCCGCCGCGAGCCGGGCGGCGATGGCCGAGCCGATCCCGCCGGCGGCACCCGTGACCAGGCAGACCTGGCCGACGAAGCGCCGCGCGCCCGGGGCGAGGGGTTCCTTGATCATCGGTTCGGTCCGGTGAAGATCGTCCGGTGCCACGGCTTGGCCGCGATCCCGGTGATGTCGAACATCACGTGCTTGACGACCGTGTAGTCCTCGAACGAGTAGGTCGACATGTCCTTGCCGAAGCCCGACTCCTTCATCCCGCCGTGCGGCATCTCGCTGATGATCGGGATGTGGTCGTTGACCCACACGCAGCCGGCCCGGATCTCGCGGGTCGCGCGCAGGGCGCGGTAGACGTCGCGGGTCCAGGCGGAGGCGGCGAGACCGTACGGGGTGTCGTTCGCGAGCGTGATCGCCTCGTCGTCGGTGTCGAAGGGCAGGACGACGAGGACGGGCCCGAAGATCTCGTCGCGCACGACCTCGGTGCTCTTGCCGGCGTCGGCGATCAAGGTCGGGGCGTAGTAGGAGCCAGGGGCAAGATCACCGCCCGGGACCGTGCCTCCGGTGACGACGCGGGCGTACGCGCGGGAGCGGTCGACCAGGGCCGCGACGCGGTCGCGGTGCGCGGTGCTGATCAAGGGACCGAGGTCGGTCGCCGGGTCGTCCGTGGGCCCGAGCCGGACCGTGGCGAAGAGGT
This sequence comes from uncultured Actinomycetota bacterium, assembly GCA_963762775.1. Taxonomy (GTDB): domain Bacteria; phylum Actinomycetota; class Actinomycetes; order Propionibacteriales; family Propionibacteriaceae; genus Microlunatus. Next base: position 11,867 of record CAVXMD010000006.1, on the reverse strand, counting down.
CGGCGACGCCCTCGACGAAGGCGTCGTGCAGCGAGCGGTGCACGATCGCACGGGTGGCGGCCGTGCAGTCCTGGCCGGTGTTGATCAGGCTGGCGGCCACCGCACCCTGGATCGCGGCGTCGAGGTCGGCGTCGTCGAACACCACGAACGGCGCCTTGCCGCCGAGCTCGAGGTGGACCCGCTTGGCCGTGGTCGCGGCGGCCTCGAGCACCGTACGGCCCACGCGCGTCGAGCCGGTGAACGACACCATGTCGACCTGCGGGTGCCGCAGCAGGGGTGCGCCGCAGTCGGCACCGGTCCCGGTGACGACGTTGAACACCCCGTCAGGGATGCCCGCCTGCGTGGCCAGCTCCGCGAACCGCAACGTGGTCAGCGGCGTGAGCTCCGACGGCTTGAGGACGATGGTGTTGCCGGCCGCGACGGCGGGCAGGACCTTCCACGCGGCCATCTGGAGCGGGTAGTTCCAGGGGGCGATCGAGCCGACGACGCCGACCGGCTCGCGGCGGGTCGAGCTGGTGTGGTCGGCGGAGTACTCCGCGGTGGCCTGGCCCTCGAGGGTGCGGGCGGCGCCGGCGAAGAACGCCGTGTTGTCGATCGTCCCGGGCACGTCGAACTCGCGCGCCAGCCGGATCGGCTTGCCGGCCTGGCGGCTCTCGGTCTGCGCCAGGTCCTCGGCCTCGGCCTCGAGCAGCCCGGCGAGCGCCTGCAGGGCGGCCGAACGCTCCCCCGGCGTCGCCCCCGACCAGCCCGGGAACGCCGCCCGCGCCGCGGCGACCGCGGCGTCGACGTCAGCGGCGCCCGCGAGCGTGATGTCGGCGACCACCGCGCCCGTGGACGGGTCACGCACCACGTCGGCGGCCCCGGTCAGGGCCTCGCGGCGCTTGCCGTCGATGTACTGGCTCACTGCTGCTCGCTCTCTTTCAGGGTGGGGCGCTCAGAGCCCGGGGGCCCAGATGTCGCCGACGCTGAAGCCGGCGGGGAAGGGATCGGTCTCGTCGAGCACCCAGGAGGCGCGGCCGGTGATCCACCCGCTGCCGGTGATCGTCGGCAGCACGGCGTCGTACGGGCCCAGCGTCGTCGTGCCGAGCAGCTCGCCGACGAACTCGGTGCCGATGGCGCTGCGGTGGCTGAAGGGCTCGCCGATCTCCAGCTGGCCGCGGGCGTGCAGCGCGGCCATCCGCCCGCAGGTCCCGGTCCCGCAGGGCGAGCGGTCGAGCGCGCCCGTCCAGGTGCTCGGGTCGTCGGCCCGCAGCACGCCCTGGGTGAGGACCACGGCGTTGCGGTCCTGCACGCCGGGCTGCCGGTCGCCGGAGTGCAGCATGACGTTCCCGACCGCGTCGATGTCGGGATTCAGCGGGTGCCGCAGGTCAAGCTGGTCGAGCGCCGCGAGCTTGAGCAGCGCGCCCGCCCGGGTGAGCTCGCGGCCGCGGTCCGGGTGGATCTCGAGGCCGAGCGCCGCGGCGGGCGCCTGGACGAAGAAGCCGCCGCCGAACACCACGTCCACCGCGACCGTCCCGAAGGTCGGCACCTCGAGCGGCACGTCGAGCCCGACCACGAACGCGGGCACGTTGGCGACGGTGACGCTGCGGACCTTGCCGCCCGAGACCACCGCCTCCGCCTCGACCGTGCCCACCGCGGTGTCGATGCGGACCCGGGTGACCGGCTCGACCATGGGCACGAGACCGCTCTCCAGGACCGCGGTCACGGTGCAGATCGTGTTGCTGCCCGACATCGGCGTGAAGCCGCCCTGCTCGAGCACGACGATGCCGAGGTCGGAACCCGGCTCGACCGGCGGCAGCAGGAGCACCGCGCACAGCCCCGGGAAGCCCCGCGGCTCGCGCAGCAGGAACCGCCGGAGGCCGTCGAGGTGGTCACGGCAGTACGCGAGCCGCTCGGCCATCGTGGCGCCCTCGACCAGCCCGGCGGCGTTGAGCACGACGCGCCCCGCCTCGCCCTCGGCGTGGGCCTCGACGGTCTGGAGCTCGAGCAGGGCCATGGTTCAGGCGCTCGCGGGGCTGAAGCGGTCCAGGACCGCGACGAGGCCGGCGTGCTGCTCGGCCGTGAGCGGCTGGATCGGACGACGGACGGGCCCGACCGGGTGACCGACGAGCTCGAGCGCGGTCTTGACGCCGGCGACGTAGCTGATCGACTCGAGGTAGGAGCTCAGAGCCCACAGGTCGCGCCACTGCTCGCGGGCCGCGCCAAGGTCGCCCTTCACCGCCAGGGTGTCCCACAGCTCGACGGCCTGCTCGGGGACGATGCTCGCGACGCCCCACACCGACGCCTCCGCCCCGAGGGCGAGCCCGGTGAACGTGAGCGTGTCCCAGCCGTTGAACGCCTTGATGTCGGCGCTGCGGTTGACGATCAGGTCGGTCAGCGTGACCGCGTCGCCGGAGGTGTCCTTGAGGTAGTCCACGCCGTCGATCGCGCCGAGCTCGGCGATCTGGTCGGCGTCCAGGCGGACGCCGGTCGCCCCGGGCACGTTGTAGTAGACGATCGGCAGGCTCGTGGCCCCGGCGACGTCGGCGAGGAAGACCTTGAGGGCGTCGAAGGCGAGCGGGTCGTAGAACGGCGGCACGAGCATGACGGCGTCCGCACCGACCCGCTCGGCGTGCTGGACCAGCTCGATGGCGCCTGCGGTGGTCATCGACCCGACGCCGGCGACGACGGGGACGCGCCCGGCCGCGGCGGCGACGTACAGCTCGATCACCCGGCGGTGCTCCGCCGGGTTCAGGCTCGTGAACTCACCGGTGGTGCCGCACGGGACCAGCCCGTGGACGCCCGCGGCGACGAGGCGGTCGACCAGGGCGGTCAGCGCGGCCTCGTCGACGGCCGTGCCGTCGGCGGTGAAGGGGGTGGGGACGGCGGCGAGGATGCCGGTCAGATGCGTCTGCTTGCGGGGCACGGGCTGGTCCTGGTGGTCGAGGAGCGTCAGGCCGCGTCGGCGGCGACGTCGGCGCGGGTAGGGGTCTTGCGGACGAGGGCGCGGGTGAAGCGCTGCGGGGCGAACGGCAGGAGCACGTCCGGCGTCTCGCCGGTGAGCACGAGACGGCTGAGCGCGAGCGCCGAGCCGGGGCCGAGCGTGATGCCCTGCATGCCGTGGCCGCTGGAGACGTACGTGTTGCGCAGCGAGCCGAGGCGGCCGATCACCGGGATCCCGTCGGGCGTCATCGGACGGATGCCGGCCCGGGGCGTGATCGTGCCGGTCGGCGGGCTCCAGTCGCGGAAGTAGGCGGTCGGCGCCCGCAGGATCGCACCGACGCGCACCGAGTTGAGCTCCTCGTCGAGCCCCGCGAACTCCATCGTCCCGGCGAGGCGGAGGTTCCGCGTGAGGGGCGTGACCGCGACCTTGGCGTCCGAGAGGTTGATCGAGCTCCGGAGGTCGTACGGCTCGACGTCGATCGAGTAGCCCTTGCCCGGGCGGACGGGCAGTGACACCCCGAGGAGCCGCGAGATCGGCCCGGTCCAGGCGCCGGCCGCCAGGACGAAGGCGTCACCCCCGATCCGCTGGCCACCGGCGGTGATCGTGCGGAGGCCGCCGTCGGCATGCTGGGCACCGTCGATCGGCGCGCCCTCGAGGACCGTCACGCCGAGCTCCACGAGGCGCGCGTGCAGGGCGCGCATCAGGGCGGGCGGGTCGAGGTGGTCCTCGCGCGGGAAGTAGATGCCGCCGACCACGGCGTCGGAGAGCCTGGGCTCCTGCACGCGGACGTCGTCGCCGAGCAGCACCTGCGGGTCACGGTCGAACTGCCGGGCGAGGTCGAGCAGGCCGCGGTGGTGCTCGAGGTTCTCGGGGTCGGTGAACGCCATCAGCAGCCCGTCGTGGCGCAGCTCGAAGTCCAGGCCGTCCGCGCGGTACCGGTCGTACGCCTCGCCGCTCGTCGCGGCGAGCCGCAGGTGCGCCTCGAAGCCGGCGCGCTGGGCGGGCGCGTTGCAGCTGCGCCACATGCCGAGCATGAACTTGACGAACTGCGGGTCCAGCGACGGGCGGATGTAGAGCGGGCTGTCCCGGCGCAGCATCCACCTGAGCGAGGTGCTGATCATGCCGGGGCCGGGCACCGGGGCGGACTCGGCCGGGCAGACCCAGCCGGCGTTCACCTCGGCGGCGCCGCGTCCGGTCTGCCGCGCGTCGACGAGGGTGACCTGCGCGCCGTCGACGGCGAGCTGGTAGGCGGTCGTCAGGCCGATCACGCCCCCGCCGACGACGACGACGCGCTTGCCGGCGCTCATGATCAACGACCGTCGAGCGCGATGATCTTGCCGGTCTGCACGCCGTGCACGGCCTTGACGAAGGCTTGACCGACTTCGGCCGCACTCACCTGGCCGAAGCCGGGGAAGGACGCGTGGTAGCCGGTCGCCTCGGTCAGCACCGTCGGGCTGACGGAGTTGATGCGCAGTCCCCGTGGCAGCTCGGCGGCGGCGGAGATCACGAACGACTCGACCGCCCCGTTGGCCAGCGCAGCGGCCGCGCCGGTGAAGATCGGCTCGCGGGCGAGGATGCCGGTCGTGAGGACGATCGCGCCGCCGTCCGAGACGTACGGGGTCCCGAGCCGGACGACGTCCACCTGGCTCGCGACCTTGCCGCGGTAGGCGGAGAGGTAGTCCTCGGCGCTCAGCTCGGCAAGCGGCTTGAACGGGACCGACCCGACGGCGCAGACCACGGCGTCGACGGTGCCGACCTGCTCGAGGAGGGCGGCGACCGAACCGGCGTCGGTGACGTCGACGGAGAGCGACGAGCTCTTCGAGGCGCGCAGCACCTCGTCGCCGAACGCCTCGAGCGCGTCGGCGGCGGCGCCGCCGACCAGCCCGGTGGATCCGATGACGAGGACCTTCATGCAGTCGTCCTTTCGCGAGGGGCGTGCTCGGGGTCACGCAGGGCGATCAGCTCGTCGGCGCTCGTGACGGTGTGCTCGCGGAACGTCGCCTCCACGCGTACGTCGTCGCCGCTCTCCAGGGCGTCGAGAAGGTCCCGGTGCAGGCGGTGCGAGCGGTCCGGGTCGTGGCGGACGGCCTGGTCCTGGGCGAGCGCGATGGTCATGTGCGCCTGGATGACCGGCCAGAGCTGGTCGAGGACGACGTTCTCGGCGGCGTTCCAGAGCGCCCCGTGGAACGCCAGGTGCCCCTCGTGGCGCACCACCGGGTCGTCGTCGAACGCCGTCGTCTCGAACTCGGTCCACGCCGCGCGGACGGCGTCCAGGCGGCGACCGGTCGGGTCGTCGAGGACCGCCCGAGCGGCGAGGACGTCGAGGGCGGCACGGGCCTGGGCCAGGTCGCGCAGCGCGGCGGCGTCGAGGTCGGCGACGCGGAGGCCGCGGTACGGCTCGCTGACGACGAGCCCCTCGCGGGCCAGCTGACCGAGCGCCTCTCGGACCGTGGCCCGGCTGACCCCGAGGTCGGCCGACAGCGCCAGCTCGGTGAGCTTGTCCCCCGGCCGCAGCGCGCCGGCGACGATCCCGCGACGGATCTGCGCGACCACCGCGTCGCGCCTCGAGACCGAGGCGACGGGGGTCAGCGTGGGCCGCATCCCCGCCTCAGCCTCGTTGACCAGCTCCGCCATGCGGGGAACGCTAGCACGTTGATTGTCTGACAATCAGCGGCGAGGCGTCAGAGCCAGAGGGCTCGAACGGCTGCGACCTAATTGGATCGGGACAAGCGGGTCACGTCGACCGTGTGCTCGACCGAGCTGCTGCCGCCGGCCGCCCGGCCCGTCCCACGGAGCCGCGTGACCTCCGACCACGAGGCGACGGACGTCGTCGACGTCGACCACCGCCGCGAGGGGGCTCGCGGACGCCAGGGCGCGCGCGGTCGTCGACTTGCCCGCGGCCGGCCCGCCGGCTAGGAGGAGAGGACGCCGCACCCGGCGAGTGCGCCGCGGAGCCTGTCGCCGGAGTTACCGGGCGCCAGCCGAACCGGCGGATAGGAACGGGTGTTCGAAAAGTGTCGGTGGGGTTCCGTAGGTTCAGAGCATGGGGATCGAGGGGCGGGAGACGGCGGTCGTCGCCGCGGTGGACGCGCTCTCGACCGCGCTCGACCATCTGGTGAAGGTGGTCGAGGACGGTGGCTTCGACGACCTCGACCAGGGCGGGCTCCTCGCGCTGGCCCGGTCCTTCGAGCGGGTCCGGCACCGTTCGGCGTTGGTCGACCACCGCCTGGTCCGCGACCTCGAGCAGCGCGGGACGGCGACGGCTCTGGCGCAGCCGAGCACGGCTGCGCTGCTGTCGTGGTTGCTGCGGATCTCGCGTGGCGAGGCGGCCCGGCGGGTCCGGGCTGCGGAGGCGTTGGGTGAGCGGGTGTCGACGACCGGGGAGCCGCTCGGGCCGGTGCGTCCGGCGCTGGCGGCGGTGCAGCGCGACGGCCTGGTGGGCCCCGAGCAGGTCGACGTCTGCGTGCGGGCGCTAGCGAGGGTCGACCACCGCGGGTTCGACCCGGCCGACCTCGACCTGGGTGACGAGCTCCTCGCCCGGTACGCGCAGTCGTTCGGACCAAGGAGCTGCGGGGGTTGCCGCAGCAGGTCGTGGACCGGATCGACCCCGACGGCACCCGACCGCAGGAGGAGCTGAACACCGACCGTCGCCACCTCGCGTTCCGCCAGACCCGCGACGGGATGTGGACGGTCGAGGGACGCCTCACCGGTCAGGTCGGGGCCAAGCTCCGCGCCGTCCTCGACCCGCTCGCCAAGCCCCGCGTCGCCTCGGTGACCCTCGACGACGGCCGGGTCGTGGACCAGCCCGACCCGCGCCACCACGGACAACGCACCCACGACGCCCTCGAAGAGGTCTGCGACCGGCTGCTGCGCTCCGGCACCCTCCCCGACACCGGCGGCACCCCCGCCACGGTGATCGTCACCATCAACGAGACCGACCTCGCCGCCCAGGCCCGGTGGGGCATGACCAGCGACGCCACCACCCTCTCCGCTACTGCGGTCCGTGACCTCGCCGACGAGGCCGACGTCTACCCGACCGTCATCACCCCGACCGGGGTCGTGCTGCGGATGGGACGCCGCCGCCGGCTCGCCACCCCCGCCCAGACCGTCGCGCTCATCGCCCGCGACCGAGGCTGCTCCTTCCCCGGCTGCGACCGCCCGCCCGAGTGGTGCGAACGTCACCACGTCATCGCCTGGGCCGACGGCGGCCCGACGGACCTCGACAACCTGACCCTGCTCTGCGCCTATCACCACCACCAGTTCGCCGGCCGCGGCTGGACCTGCCGGATGATCGACGGCCTCCCCACCTGGACCCCACCCCGCTGGGTCGACCCCGACCAAAAACCCCTCCGCAACACCCGTCTGACGGCTCGGGAACACCTGCATCGGCTTCGCTGCTGAACCGTCCTCGCCTGCCCCCTCGGCGCCCTAGGTTGACGCCATGAACGTGACCGAGGAGCTGGTCGCCGCCGTCCGGGAACGCGCGGCGAGGACTCCGTACGCCGTCGTCGAGACACCGGAGGGCTTCGACGTGCAGCTGGCGCTGGACGACCCGCAGTCGTTCGGGCAGCTGCGGGAGTGGCGTCTGACGCAGGCGGTGGTCCACCACGTCCGGGTCCAGGAGGCGTCGCGCACCCTCACGGTCACCGACGAGGTGCGCACCCTCAGCTGGCGAGCAGGGACCGACGGGCGGGAGCGGCCCGCCCTCGGTGCTGCGCTCGAGGTCGCGAGCGGGCGCGTCAGGACCCGCAGCTTCCGGAAGACCTACGCTGCCGGCCGCCACGGGATCACGAAGGAGTCCGAGACGACGTTCGACTCGGACGCCGGTCGGCGTCTCGTCCTCGACGCCGGTCGGACCCTCGGCTGGAAGTTCGAGCGGAGCCTCAACGAACGCATCGGGCTGTCCGTGGCCGTGATCACCCTCGTCCTTCTCGTGATCACCGGGATCGTCGCGGGCGTCGTCGCGCTCGCCGGCGGCCTGTCCTGAGCGGTCGGCTCGACCGCCTCAGAAGGTGAACGCCTCGACCAGGGCCGACCGGACCATCCGTACGCCCGCGCGCTCGAGCGCCGAGGTGCGGGCTAGTGCCACCACGTCACGGGTCGACGGACCGGGCAGCGGAGCGGTGGGGGCGGTGGTCGCGCGCATCGTGAGCATCAGCGGCGTGACGAGCGTGATCCCCAGCCCGGCCTCGGCCAGGGCGATCGAGACGGCGGTGTCGGTGACGAGATGCCGCTCTCGCGGGGCGATGCCGGCGCGGGCGCACGCCGTCCGGACGGCGCGACCGAACGTCGTCGTCGACGGCGGCAGGATCCAGTCGGTCTCGTCCGCGAAGGCGCGCACCGCCTCCGCCGAGCCGACGTCGAGCCCGAGGTCGACGCCGGGCGGGAGGACGAGGAGGAAGGGTTCGCGGTGCAGCCGCGCGACGTCGAGGCCGCGCCGGGGGGCGAGCGGCGCGTCCGAGTAGTCGAGACCCAGGGCCAGGTCGATCTCGTCGCGGAGCACGGCGTCGGGCATGGCCTCGACGTCGACCTCGACCGCCTGGAGCGCGACGCCCGAACCCTGACCCAGCCGGACGCGCGTCGCGGGCAGCCCGACCACGGCCGCCGACCCGAACACCCCGAGCCGTACGGCTGCGGTCGGCGACGGTCCGCGGACGACCGCAGCGGCCCGGGACTCGGCCTCGAGGACCAGGCGCGCCTGCGCCAGGAGCACCCGCCCGTCGTCCGACAGGACCAGCCGGACGCCGTCGCGGAGGAAGAGCGTCCGCCCGACCGCACGACCGAGCGCCGCCATCTGCTGCGACACCGCACCGGTCGTGTACCCGAGCCGTACGGCGGCCCCGCTCATCGTGCCGTCCTGCGCCACGGCGACGAGCGTCCGCAGCTGGTCCAGCGTCCAACGCATCTGCAGCAGACCTCAACAGTTCATGGAGAAGGTGTCGATGGATCTTAACGAGCAGCCCGCGAGAGACTGGACCGGACATGAGCACCGCGACCGATCGCCGACCGCTGCCCGCCCACGCGGAGGTCGTCGTCGTCGGTGGCGGCGTGATGGGCACGAGCATCGCCTTCCACCTCGCCGAGGCGGGCGTGCGCGACGTCGTCCTGCTGGAGCGCGACACCCTGGGCAGCGGTTCGTCGGCCAAGCCGTTCGGCGGGGTGCGCGCCACGTTCTCCGACCCCGGCAACGTCCTGCTCGGCCAGCGCAGCCTGGAGACGTACGAGCGGTTCGCCGAGCGCTTCTCGACCGACATCGGCCTGCGGCAGGTCGGCTACCTCTTCCTGTGCCGCAGCGACGCCGAGGTGGCGTCGGTCGAGGCGAGCACCGCGCTCCAGCAGAGCCTCGGAGCCAGCGGCCGGATGATCACGCCGGCGGAGGCCGTCGAGCTCAACCCGCTGGTGGCGAAGGACGTGCTGGTCGGGGCCTCGTTCTCGCCGCGCGACGGCTACGCCGAACCGGCGAAGGTCGTCGCCGCGTACGCGACCGCGCTGGACGCGCTCGACGGGCAGGTCCACGACGGCACCACGGTGACCGGGGTCGAGACCGCGAGCGGCGCCGTCCGCGCCGTCCACACCGACCGCGGGACGATCCGGACCGAGGCGGTGGTCTGCGCGGCCGGGGCCTGGTCGGGCCGGCTCGGCGAGCTGGCCGGGGTACCGCTGCCGGTCGTCCCCGTCCGCCGTCAGATCGGCTTCACGCCGACGGGCTCGACGCCGTTCCCCACGGTGCCGTTCACCCTCGACCTGTCGACGACGCTCTACTTCCACAACTACCCGGGCGGGATGCTGCTCGGGATCTCGAACGCCGACGAGCCCGAGGGGTTCGGGCGTGCGTTCGACGACGCCTGGGTCCCGTCCTTCGACGAGGCGGCCCGGGTCGTGGCGCCGTCCCTGGCCGGGCGGCCGCTGGCCGGGGGCTGGGCGGGACTCTACGAGAACACCCCCGACCACAACGCGATCATTGGCGTCGCACGGCACCTGGACGGGTTTTTCTACGCCACCGGGTTCTCGGGACACGGATTCTTGCAGGCGCCCGCGGTTGGTGAAGTCGTGTGTGACCTCTACCGTGGGTCCGAGCCGTTCCTCGACGTGACGCCGTTCGACGTGTCCCGCTTCGACCCGGACCCCGTCGGGCACACGCTGCTCGCCGAGGTCCACATCATCTGAAGAAGTCAGAATCGAGAAGGAGTGCCTGACGTGATCGCCCAGTGGGAGCTGCGGGCCCGGTTCGCGGTGTCGCTGGCGGAGCTGTACGGCCAGGAGGTCCCGGCGTACACGACGCTGGTCGACGTCTCCCGCGCGGTGAACGAGGACTTCGTCGCCGCCCACGGTGCCGACGCCGAGCGGCTCGGCTCCGTCAGCCGTGTCACCGCCGAGCGGCACGGGGCGATCCGCGTCGGCTCGCCGGCCGAGATGGCCCAGGTCGCCCGTCTCTTCGCGGGCTTCGGCATGCACCCGGTCGGCTTCTACGACCTGCGCGACGCCTCCGCCAGCTCGGTGCCGGTCGTGTCGACGGCGTTCCGCCCCACCGAGCCCGACGAGCTCGCCCGCAACCCGTTCCGCGTCTTCACCTCGATGCTCGTGACCGACGACCGGCGCTTCTTCGACGCACCGACGCAGGATCGGCTGGAGGCGTTCGTCGCCGCACGCGAGCTGTTCGCCCCCGAGGCGCTGGAGCTGGCCGACCGCTCCGTCGCCGCCGGCGGTCTCGACGATGGCGACGCGGACCGTTTCCTCGCACTGGCCACCGCTTCCTTCGCGCTGTCCGACGAGCCGATCGACCGCGCCTGGTACGCCCACCTCGAGTCGATCTCCGCGGTGGCGGCCGACATCGGCGGCGTGCCGGCCACGCACATCAACCACCTGACGCCGCGGGTGCTCGACATCGACGACCTCTACGCGCGGATGAGCGCGCTCGGGATCGCGATGATCCCCGAGATCCAGGGCCCGCCCGACTGGGAGGGCCCCGACGTCCTGCTGCGGCAGACGTCGTTCCGCGCGCTGGCCGAGCCACGCTCGTTCCGGGACGCCGACGGCAGCGTGAGCACCGGCGAGCTCCGGGTCCGCTTCGGCGAGGTCGAGCAGCGCGGCATCGCGCTGACCACCGCCGGACGCGACCGCTACGACACCATGACGGCCGAGGTCGACCGCCGCCTCGCCGACGCCCCGGTCGGCACCACCCGCGTGGCGGTCGCCGCCGACGTCTGGCGCGAGCACCTGCCGCGGACCGAGACCGGGCTCGCCCTGGCTGGCCTGGGTACTTCCGCTTCCGCGTCGCCGACGCGTCGGCCGCCCCGCGGCCCGACGCCGACGGCACCACGACGCTGGCCGAGCTGCTCGCCACCGGCACCCTCGTCGCCGAACCGATCGTCTACGAGGACTTCCTCCCCCGCTCCGCGGCCGGCATCTTCCAGTCCAACCTCACCGACGAGGGCTCGCGCGACGACGGCCAGCTCGGGACGCCGTACGACCTCGCGCGGCTGAGCGAGGTGGTCGGGGTCCCGATCGCCGACCCGACCGACCTCTACGCCGCCCAGCAGGCCGCCTCGCTCGCCGAGGCCGAGGCCGTCCTGGGCCGGACCGTCCGACTCGCAGCAGACCTCACGCCCGTCCCGACGCAGGAGAACGCACCCGCATGACCGACACCCTCGCTCCCACCGCCCCCAGCACGTCGACGAGCGCGGCCTCGCCGACGACGTCCGCGCCGCCCTCGAGGCCTGCGGCGTCGACCTCGGCGCCGTCGGTGGCGAGGCCGTCGTGGCCAGCCCGATCACCGGCGAGCCGCTCATCGGCACCGGGGACCACGTCGACGCCATCGACGCAGCGATTGGACGCGCCGCGGCGGCCTTCCCGGCCTGGCGCGCACCCCGGCCCCGCTGCGCGGCCAGCTGGTCAAGCGCTGGCGGGCGAAGCCGTTCACCGAGCACAAGGCCCACCTCGCGAC
>CAVXMD010000005.1:0-132914 GCA_963762775.1 uncultured Actinomycetota bacterium | reverse complement strand
CAGCTGCTCGACGGCGACCCCTCGTACGTGACCAACGACGAGGCCCTGGTCAAGAACCTGGACCTCGACTACAAGGTCGTCTACGCCGGCAGCGAGGCGGCGCTCATCACCGCGTTCCGCCAGGCCGAGCAGCAGCACAAGCCGCTGATCGGCTACTTCTACTCGCCGCAGTGGTTCCTCTCCGAGGTCAAGCTCGTCAAGGTGAACCTCCCGCCGTACACCGACGGCTGCGACGCCGACCCGGCGACGATCGCGTGCGACTACGCCTCGACCCCGCTGCAGAAGGTCGTGTCCAAGGAGTTCGTCGACTCCGGGAGCCCGGCCTACCAGGTCGTCCACAAGTTCAGCTGGACCAACGACGACCAGAACGTGGTGGCGAAGTACATCGCCGAGGACAAGATGTCGCCCGAGGCCGCGGCCGACAAGTGGATCGCCGCCAACCCGGACAAGGTGAACGCCTGGCTCCCGGCCTGACCCGTCGCCCTTCGCCGCAAGTGGTCACTCCGAGCCCGCGACACGCCGTGGCGGGCCCCCGGGGTGACCACTTCCGGGCCGGGGAGGGGACGGACGGGTCTCAGGAGAGGGTGACGCCGGGCGGGAGGTTCGGCGCCTCGGCCGACTCCTCGACGAAGATCTCGCCGCCCTCGACGACGACGCGGTGCGTGCGTACGGGGCGCTTGGCCGGGGGCTGGTCGACCTGGCCCGTACGGAGGTCGAAGGTCGACGCGTGCAAGGGGCACTCGACCGCGCAGCCCTCGAGCCAGCCGTCGGCCAGCGAGGCGTCCTGGTGGGTGCAGGTGTCGTCGATCGCGAAGAGCTCGCCGTCGTCGGTGCAGAACACGGCGATCGGCGGGCTCGTGTCGAGCCGGACCGCCTCTCCCGGTGGGAGGGACGCGACCGGACCGACCTTCAGCACGCGAGAATCGTAGCGTGCTGCGTTGACGTGTCTCGCATGACGCATCAGTATTGCGCTATCGCTAACTCGAAGGACGTTCGGTGAGCTCGAGGTCATCGCTGCTGGTGGTCGGGGGAGGCCTGGCCGGCCTGTCCACCGCGCGCGCGGCCCGGGAGGTCGGGTTCACCGGCCGGCTGCAGGTGCTCGCGGCGGAGGAGGGGCGCCCGTACGACCGGCCGCCGCTCTCCAAGGACTACCTGGCCGGTCGGGTCACGGGCCCGGACCTGGCGCTGGAGGCGGCCGACGAGGACCTCGGCGCGGAGTGGGTGCACGGGACGGCAGCCGCGCTCGAGGTCTCCGACCTGTCCGTCCGGACGCTCGACGGGCGGCGGCTCGCCGCTGACGGCGTCGTGCTCGCCTCCGGTGCGCGGGCACGGACCCTGCCCCAGCTGGCCCGCGGGGTCAAGAACCTGCCCAACCTGCTCGAGCTGCGCACGCGGACGGACGCGGACCGGCTGCGCGCGGAGCTCCTGCCGGGGCGCCACCTCGTCGTCGTCGGGGCCGGTCTGGTGGGCTGCGAGGTGGCCGCCACCGCGACCGGGCTCGGGTGCCGGGTCACCCTGCTCACGCCCGAGGAGACCCCGCTCGCCGCCGTCTACGGCCACCGCCTGGCCCCCCGGCTGCTGGGCCTGCACACCCGTCGCGGGGTGACCGTGCGCCCTGGGGTGTCCGTCGCCGGCGTCACCGTCGAGGACGGCCGGGTCACCGCCGTCCGGCTCGGGCACGGGGAGGAGCTGGCGACGGACGTCGTGCTCGTCGCCGTCGGCGCGGTTCCGGAGACGGCCTGGCTGGACGGCTCGGGGGTCGACCTCGGTGACGGCGTGCTCTGCGACGCGGTCGGGCGGGTGCTCGCCGACGGGACGCCCGTCCCGGGGCTCGCGGCGGTGGGGGACTGCGCCGCCTGGTGGGACCCGCACCTGGACCGCCACCACCGCACGCAGCACTGGACCGACGCCCTGGAGCGTCCCGGTCGCGCGGTGGCCGCCCTCCTCGGCGTCCCGGCGCCGCCCCGCAGGCCCTACCTGCCCTACTTCTGGTCCGACCAGCACGACCACCGGGTCCAGATGGCCGGCTACGCCTCGCTGGCCGACGACGTCGACCTCGAGGTCGGCTCCTGGGAGGACGACGCGGAGTCCGGAGCCGGGTTCCTCGCGGTCTACCGACGCGCCGGCGAACCCGTCGCCGCCCTCTCGCTCGACCGCCCCCGCGACTTCGTACGGTGGCGCAAGACCCTGGTCGCGAGCCTGGGCCAGCTGCCCGAGATCCACACCGGACCCGCGCTCGCGGCCGCCCCCAGCGTGTCCGCCCCCGCCCCTGTCTCCGCCCCGGCCTGAGGAGCACCATGACCACCACTCTCGACGGACAGTCCGAAGCAGCGGTCGAGCAGAGCCTCGCCGCGGGGGGACACGGGGTGTCGAACCGCGTCTCCGACAGCCTGATCTCCACGCTGCCCGGCAGCAGCTACGTCGACCCCGGCGTCTTCGCGGCCGAGCAGGCCCGGTTCTTCGAGTCGATGTGGTTCTGCACCGTCCGCACCAGCGACCTCGCGGGGCCGGGCGCGTTCCGGACCGTCCAGGTCGGCCGCGAGAGCGTGATCGTCACCCGCAACCGCAAGGGCGAGGTCCGCGCCTTCCTCAACGTCTGCCGGCACCGCGGCGTCCAGCTCTGCCCCGAGCCGGAAGGCCAGCTCAAGCGCTCGATCCAGTGCATGTACCACGCGTGGACCTACGACCTCGACGGCCGGCTGGTCGCCGCCCCGAACCTGACCAAGATGCCCGACGTCGACCGCGACACGTACGCGCTGGTCAAGCCGCACGTCCGCGAGTACCTCGGCTACGTGTGGGTCTGCCTCGCCCCGGAGCCGCCCTCCTTCGACGACGAGGTCGTCGGTGCGGTCGGCGAGCGGCTGGGCGACGCGCACCTGATCGACGGCTACGACGTGGCCAACCTCAAGGTCGGTCGCCGGGTCGTCTACGACGTGGCGGCCAACTGGAAGCTGATCATCGAGAACTTCATGGAGTGCTACCACTGCGCGACGATCCACCCCGAGCTCACCGAGGTGCTGCCCGAGTTCGCGGACGGGCTGGCGGCGCAGGTGTTCGTCGGGCACGGGGCCGAGTTCGGCGAGCAGGTGCAGGGCTTCACGGTCGACGGGTCGGAGGGCCTCGACACGATCCCGGGCATCACGGCCGACCAGGACCGCCGCTACTACGCCATCACGATCAAGCCGAACGTCTTCGTCAACCTGGTGCCGGACCACGTGATCCTGCACCGGATGTTCCCGCTGGCGCCCGACCGCACCGTCGTCGAGTGCGACTGGCTCTACCTCCCGTCGGTCGTCGACTCCGGCCGCGACCTCGACGCCTCGGTCGAGCTCTTCCACCGCGTCAACCAGCAGGACTTCGAGGCCTGCGAGCGCTGCCAGCCGGCGATGGGCTCCCGAGCGTATGCCGACGGCGGCGTCCTCACCCCGAGCGAGCACCACATCGGCGCCTTCCACGACTGGGTGCTGGAGCACGTCGGGCCGGAGGTCGACCGGGCCCGGGCCGCGCAGCACGTGCCGGAGCGCATCGTCCCCGCCCGGCCGGGTTCGGTCTCGGGTCAGCTGGAGGGGTCGTGACCCAGGCGCTCGCTGACCGCGGTCCCCGCCCGGCGGAGCTCGGCGGCCACGCGGGCGTCGTCGGGGTCGAAGCGGAAGGCCGGGCCGGCGACGCTGATCGAGGCGACGACCGCACCGAGGTGGTCGCGGACGGCGACGGCCGCCGCGTTCAGGCCGTCCTCGAGCTCACCGTGAGTCGTGGCGAGGCCGCTCGCCGCGACCTGCACGAGCACGGCGTCCAGCGTGGCGCGGTCGATGACCGTGTCCGAGGTGAAGCGCTCCAGGGGGTCCGGCCCGAGCAGCGCCGCACGTTCCTCCCGGGTGAGGGCGGCCAGGAAGACCTTGCCGCTGGCGGTCGCGTGCAGCGGGGTCAGGTTGCCGATCCAGTCGTGGCTGGCGAGCGGGGACGGTCCCATCGCCTGGTCGAGGTTCACGGCGCGACCCGAGCGCTGGACGGCCAGGTTCACGGTCTCGCCCAGCTCGTCGGCGAGGCGCTCGAGGCTCCGGCGGGCCTGCTGCACGATGCTGAGCCGGCTGTAGACGGTGCTCGCGAGCCGGAGCACCCCCAGCCCCAGCTCGTACTTCCCGCGGCTGACGCTCTGCTCCACCAGCCCGCGGCCCTCCAGCGCGCCGAGCAGCCGGAACGCCGTCGACTTGTGCACGCCGAGCTCGGTCGCGACCTCGCTCACCCCGCACCGCCCGGTCCGACCGAGCAGCTCGAGGATCGCGGCCGCACGGTCGACGGACTGGATCCCTGGCGCGCGCGTGCTCTCGGCGGGGGTCTCGTCGGACCAGTCGGACGGCATGCCCCGCATTGTTCCAGCCGGGCGACCGGAGACCGGGCCGTCACGACCGCAGGAGAGACCCGATGACCCGTACGCCCGCCGTCGTGATCGTCGGTGCCGGCATCGTCGGCACCAACCTCGCCGACGAGCTCGTCGCCCGCGGCTGGCGTGACGTCACCGTCGTCGAGCAGGGCCCGCTGGGCGTGCCGGGTGGTTCGTCGAGCCACGCGCCCGGCCTGGTCTTCCAGACCTCGCCGTCGCGCTCGATGACCCGCTTCGCCCGCTACACCGTCGAGAAGCTCGGCGGCCTCGTCGCCGACGGGGTGCCGTGCTTCAACGCGGTCGGCGGTCTCGAGGTCGCCACCACCTCCACGCGGCTGCAGGACCTGCACCGCCGGCTGGGCTGGCTGACGTCGTGGGGGGTCGAGGGTCGGGTCGTCGACGCCGCGGAGTGCGCCCGGCTGCACCCGCTGCTCGACCCCGACCAGGTGCTGGGCGGCCTGCACACCCCGACCGACGGTCTCGCCCTCGCGGCCCGTGCCGTGCAGCTGCTCGTCGCCCGGACCCGCGCGGCCGGCGTCCGTTACCGCGACCGCACCGAGGTCGTCGCCGTCGACCAGGCGGGCGGCCGGGTCACCGGGGTTCGCGTCCGGCCGACGGGCCGGCCCGACGCCGACCCGGACACGATCCCCGCGGACGTCGTCGTCTCCTGCGCCGGCTTCTGGGGCCGCCACGTCGGCGCGATGGTCGGCATGGCCGTCCCGCTGCTGCCGCTGGCCCACCAGTACGTCACCACGAGCCCGCTGCCCGAGCTCGCGGGGCGCAACCGGACCGGCCCGTTCGCCGGACCGGACGGGGCGAGCGCGCCGATCCTGCGCCACCAGGACGAGGACCTCTACTACCGCGAGCACGGCGAGCGGCTGGGCATCGGCTCGTACGCCCACCGTCCCATGCCGGTCGGGCTGGACGAGCTCCCGGCCTACGACCCGGACGACTACGACGCCCACCGGATGCCGTCGCGGCTCGGCTTCACGCCCGAGGACTTCGCGCCGTCGTGGGAGGCCGCGGGCAGGCTGCTGCCGGCGCTGCGCCGCGCCGAGGTCGCCGACGGCTTCAACGGCATCTTCTCCTTCACCCCCGACGGCGGGCCGCTCGTCGGCGAGAGCCCGGACGTCGCCGGCTTCCACCTCGCCGAGGCCGTCTGGGTGACGCACTCCGCCGGCGTCGCCCGGGCGGTGGCCGAGCTGCTCGTCGCCGGCCGTTCCGAGACCTGCCTGGCCGGCGCGGACGCGAACCGGTTCCACCCGGTGCAGACCACCGACGCCTACGTCGCCGAGACCGGCGCGCAGAGCTTCGTCGAGGTCTACGACGTCGTGCACCCGCTCGACCCGCGGCTCTCGCCGCGCGACCTGCGCGTCAGCCCGTTCCACGAGCGTCAGCGTGCGCTCGGCGCGTCCTTCCTCGAGGCCGGCGGGTGGGAGCGGCCGCACTGGTACGAGGCGAACGCCTCCCTCGTCAAGGACCTCCCGGGCGAGTGGCGCCCGCCGGCCCGCGACGCCTGGGGTGCGCGGCACTCGTCCCCGGTCAGCGCCGTCGAGGCGTGGAAGACCCGCACCGCCGTCGCGCTCTACGACATGACGCCGCTGACCCGGCTCGAGGTCGCCGGCCCCGGCGCCGCCGCCCTGCTCGACCGGCTCAGCACCGGCCGCGTCACCCGGCTCCCGGGTGCGGTCACCTACTGCTTGCTGCTCGACGACGCCGGCGGCGTCAAGAGCGACGTGACGATCGCCCGGCTCGGTCCGGAGCGCTTCCAGGTCGGCGCGAACGGCCACCTCGACACCGTCCACCTCACCCGTGAGGCCCGCCGGCAGAGCACAGCCGACCCGAGCGCCTGGGTGAGCGTCCGCGACGTCACCGGCGCCACCTGCTGCCTGGGGCTGTGGGGCCCGCTCGCCCGCGAGGTCCTCGGGGCCGTCTGCGACGCCGACCTGACGAACGACGGCCCGCTGCGCTACTTCCGCTGCGCCGAGCTCGAGGTCGGCGGTGTCCCCGTCACCGCGCTGCGGGTCTCCTACGTCGGCGAGCTCGGCTGGGAGCTCTACGCCAGCGCCGAGACCGGACGGCGGCTGTGGGACGTGCTGTGGGAGGCCGGACGCCCGTACGGGATGGTCGCCGCCGGGCGGGAGGCGTTCAACGCGCTGCGGATCGAGAAGGGCTACCGCTCCTGGGGCACCGACCTGACCGCCGAGCACACGCCGGCCATGGCCGGGCTCGACTTCGCGGTGCAGGCGAAGATCGCCGCCGACGTCGACTTCGTGGGACGCGACGCCGTGGAGAAGGCCGCGGTCGAGGGACCCGCGAAGGTCCTGCGCTGCCTGACGGTCGACGACCGCCGGTCGCAGCCGCTGGGCCGCGAACCCGTCCTCGTCGACGGGGAGGCCGTCGGCTACGTCACCAGCGCGGCGTACGGGTACTCGGTCGGGCGACCGGTCGCCTACGCCTGGCTGCCGACGTCGGTGGACCTGGGCGCAGCCGTCGAGATCGGCTACTTCGACACGCTCGTCGGCGCGACCGTCGTGGCCGAGCCGCTGGTCGACCCGGGGATGGAGCGGATCCGCGCCTGACGTCAGTTCCCGAGCGGTCCTCTTCGCTTGACTTCCCATCTGTTAACGAGCAGTCGGCCTCTCGCGCACCCGACGCACCGGGCGTCGGGTGCGAACAGCCACGCTCAGGAGTGGGCCCAAGACTCGGGCCACGGGGCCGCCGTATAACCCCCGCGAGGTTCTATCCGGCATTTTCTCGGGCAGGTCTTGCGGAGATCGGATCGAGCGCAGGCCCGTTGGGCAGGACTCGCTGCCCGTTCGTCGGACGGCTTGTGGAACAGCCGCTGATGCGCCGGACAGTCTGTCGGGTCGGGGGGTGACGCCTACGCGAGGGGCAGTTCGCGGCTCTCGACGATGTTCTTCATCACGAGGGTGGAGGTGAGCTTCTGCACGCCGGGCAGCGTGGCGAGCGTGGTGTCGTAGAGGTGCTGGAAGGCGGCAAGGTCGGCGGTGATGGTCCGGAGCAGGTAGTCGGGCTCGCCGAACAGACGTTGCGCCTGCAGCACGGCGGGGATCTCGACGACGGCGTCCTCGAAAGCGGTGAGCGTGTCGCGGTCGGCGCCGCGCATCGTGACGAAGACCAGGGCCTGGAAGCCGAGGCCGACAGCCGTGGGGTCGAGGTGGGCGTGGTAGCCCGCGATCACCCCAGCCTGTTCGAGGGCGCGGAGGCGGCGGTGGCACGGCGACATCGTCAGGCCGACCCGGTCTGCGAGCTGGGTGAGGCTGAGCCGGCCGTCGCGCTGCAGCTCAGCAAGGATTGTGCGGTCTAAGCCGTCCACTGTCGAACATCTTCCCCTCGCTCCTGCGCTTTCTCCTCTAAGAGGGAAGCACCTTCGGGCCGGATCAGCCTAACGTTCCACTCAGGAGGAGGCGGTGATCTTGGCACTGCCCGACAGGTGGGGGGCGAAGATGCCGGTGGCGACGGTGGCCGCGTTCTGGGTGGTGTCGATGCTGTTCGTCCTGACCCCGGGTGCCGACTGGGCGTACGCGATCTCCGCGGGTCTGCGGCACCGACGGGTCGGGCCGGCCGTGTCCGGGTTGCTGTCCGGGCATGTGCTGGCGACGGTGGTCGTCGCTGCTGGCGTCGCGGCACTGCTGGCCGGGTCTCCGGCGGTGCTGGGGGTGCTGACGGTGGCGGGCGCGGGCTACCTGGTGTGGCTCGGGGTGCAGATGCTGCGCCATCCTTCGACCGTGCACGCCGGTACCGAGGTGGTCGGTGGGTCGGCGTGGCGTCAGGCGGTGAAGGGGTTCGGGATCAGCGGGTTGAACCCGAAGGTGTTCCTGCTGTTCCTCGCGCTGCTGCCGCAGTTCGTCGTCGCCACCGCCGCGTGGCCGGTGACTGCGCAGATCCTGGTCCTGGGTCTGGTCCACGTCGTCAACTGCGGCGTCGTCTACACCGGCGTCGGACTCGGCGCCCGCAAGGTCCTCGGCGCCCGCCCGACCGCAGCCCGATGGGTCAGCCGGATCTCCGGCGCGGCCATGATCGTCATCGGCATCGCCCTGATCGTCGAGCAGGCCGTCTCCCACACCAAGCTCTAACCCTGCGCAGCACGGCCCGGCGCCGGTGACCGGCGCGATCGTCCCTGTCAGCAGCACGGCGACGACCACCCCTTTCCAACCTGGAGGAGTTCGACCCTGATGGATGCTCTTGAGCTGCAGCGCCGCTACCTCGACCTGACCACCCCGCACGTCGCCGACGCCGTCCTGCGCCTCGGCGTCGAGCTGCGCCAGGCACCCGCCGGCCTCACCGCCCTCTGGACGGGAACTCACGTGGTCGGCCGCGTCCTCCCGGCACGCCACGCAGGCAGCGTCGACGTGTTCCTCGAGGCCATCGACCGCTCCGAGGCGGGCGACGTCCTTGTCGTCGACAACGCGGGTCGAGACGACGAGGCCTGCGTCGGTGACCTGGTCACCCTCGAAGCCCAACAGGCGGGTCTGGCGGGCATCGTCATCTGGGGCCTGCACCGCGACTCCCGCGAGCTGTGCACCATCGCCCTGCCCGTCTACAGCTGCGGCACCCTCCCCGGCGGACCCCAACGCCTCGACCCTCAGGCACCCGAGGCCCTCGACACCGCCCACGTCGGCACCCACACCTTCACGAGCGCTGACTTCGTCCTCGCCGACGACGACGGCGTCCTGTTCCTACCCCTGCATCGGGCTGCCGACATCGCCGACCTCGCCGCCACGATCCGCGACACCGAACGACACCAGGCCGCCCGCATGCACCTCGGGACGAGCCTGCGCGCCCAGGCCCGGTTCAGCGACTACCTCACCGCCCGCGACCAGCACGGCACCACGTTCCGCCAGCACCTGCGCAGCATCGGCGGAGCCGTCGAGGAATGAGCCGGCGGGAACTCCTCCGATGCGACGTCGGGGCGTCCCGCAAGACGGTCGGCTAGCGGCGCACCGTGACAGGGTGGTGCCGTAGCCCGTTGGCCAGCACTCTGTGGCTGTCGACTGAGGCGACCAGGAGGTGATGTTGGTGGCGCTGCGACTGGAGGCGGTCGCCTTCGACGTAGCTGACGCATTCGCGGCGGCCGCGTTCTGGGCCGGCCTGCTCGACCGTGAGGTCGTCACCGAGGTCGGCGCTGCGCTGGTGCCAGGTGATCAGACCCAGGTCGGTCTGCGTTTCGTGACTTCCGAGCGGAGGCGGGTGGGGAGGCCACGCCTGCACCTGCACCTGACAAGCAGCCGTCCCGACGACCAGCAGCGGACCGTGGCAAGGGTGCTCAGCCTCGGCGGGCATCACCACGAGATCGGCCAGACGGGTAGAGAGCCGTTCGTCGTGCTGGCCGACCCAGAGGGCAACGAGCTCTGCGTGATCGAGCCCGGCAACCGCTACCTGGCCGGCACCGGCTACCTCGGCGAGGTCACCTGCGAGGGGACTCGGAGCGTCGGGTTGTTCTGGCGCGACGCGCTGGGCTGGCCCCTGGTGTGGGACGAAGACGAGCAGACCGCGATCCAGTCCCCCCTCGGCGGGACAAAGGTCGCCTGGGACGCGTGGGACGGCTCGCCGACCGAAGCTAGAGACCTGAGGAACCGCCAGCGCTTCGATCTCGTGAGCGATGATCCGGCTGCTGAGGTGGAACGACTGCTCTCACTCGACGCTACCCGTGGAGACCTTCTCCCCATCGGCGTCCAGCTGCTCGACCCCGACGGCAACCAGTTCAGAGTTCGCCCCGGCTGAGCATCGACACCGGCAAGAACTGGCGGCGTGGCCCGTTCGCGCGTGCTCCGCTCGACAGTCGGTTGCGTGCACCTTCCGCGATGGTTGGCAGACCAGGTACCTGATGGGATTAGCGTGGCAAAATGGCAGTTCTAGGTCGCCGCTTAGCGGTGTTGGCCGTGCTCGCCCTGCTTGCGGAGCTGGCGTTGACCGGTTGCAGTGGGCGTGACCGCGTTGTCGTGACGGTCACGCCTCCTACCTCGGGGGTGGACGCCCCGGCCGAGATCCGCGTGACTGGGGCAGGCCGCGACGCCGAGGCGACGCTGGCGCTGGACGCCACCGACGCGGGTGGGCGGGCCTGGCACAGCTCGGTGGTGCTGCGCGCCGACGGGCATGGCGTGATCGACACCGCCACGGCGGCCGCGCCGCCCGGCGGCAGCTACATAGGGGTGTTCAAAGACGGATTGATCGCGATGCTGCATCCTTCCGACGCAAAAGTGCCTGCGTCCTTCACGTTTCCCCCGACTGGTTCGGTGGACTTTCGCTTCAGCGTCGCGGTCGAGGCGAAGGTGGTTGCCACCACCGTCCAGCAGCGTGGCCTTGCCGATCCCGCTGTCACCGTCAGCACGCTGCAGGGTGCCGATCACGGGTTCGACGGCGTCTACGCTCGCCCGGCGGACACTGCGACGCGCCGGCCGGCGGTACTGCTCCTGGGTGGCTCGGAGGGAGGCAACTCCGAAGTCCTGAACGCGCGTCTGCTGGCCTCGCACGGTGTCCCCGCCCTCGCCCTGGCGTACTTCAACGCACCCGGCAAGCCGGACGAGTACCCAGATCTGCCGAAGAACCTCAAGGACATCCCGCTGGAGTACTTCCGCACCGCCCTGGAGTGGCTGGCCGCGCAACCCGGCGTCGACCCCCAACACGTCCGCGTCGACGGAGCCTCACGCGGATCAGAAGCGGCCCTGCTGTCCGGCATCGAGTTCCCCGACCTCGTCCACGGGGTCGCCGCCATCGTCCCCACCAACGCCGCCCGGCCCGCGCTCGTGTTCAACTCAGGCAAGCCGCAGGCAGACCCGGACCACTCGGCGTGGACCTACCGAGGCCGGCAGATCCCCTGGACCAACCAGGCGTCGGTGATCCCGTCCGACCGACCGGCGGCCGTGTTCGCGGTCGAGAAGATCAATGGCCCGGTACTTCTCCTGTGCGGCGGCGCCGACCTGGTCTGGAACTCCTGCCCCTTCAGCCAACAGGTCGACACTCGACTCACGAGCACGGGCTTCCGCTTTCCCCACCAACTGCTGAGCTACCCCGACGCGGGACACTTCGTCAGCATCGCGACGAACGTCTCCTACATACCCGACCCGAACGGCGCCCCCGTCTACGGCAGCACCCCACAGGCCAACCCGCTCGCAGCGGCCGACGCCTGGCCCAAGACCGTCGCCTTCCTCCAGAGCAGCTGACCCAAGACCCGCTCGTTCTTGAGCCCATAGAGCGTCTCGCAGGAGGGTCGGGCTTTCGAAGACGAACAGGGCGCGTTCAAACTGGCTTGCCGCACAGGGCGGACGCTGTCAGGTTCAACCATGATCTTGCGCGCCGCACATTGCGCTGATGTCGACGCCCTGCTCGATGTTCAGCAGCCAGCAGCGATCGAGGGGCTCGGCCACATCTTCCCGCAGGACCAGCACCCGTTTTCACGCACCGCTGTCGCCGAACGATGGCTGCTCGAGATCGCTGACCCCGAGGTCGGTGTCTACCTGTACACCGAGGAGGACGGGTCGATTCGAGGCTTCGCCGCGGTTCGGAGCCACGAGCTTTTGCACTTCGGCACCGCTCTACCCACCTGGGGGACCGGCCTGGCCTCGCGCCTGCACGACGCGCTGCTCCGAGTAACCGCCCAGACCCTCCGGACGCCCACAACGCTCACCCTCCGCGTGTTCGACGAGAACCACAGAGCTCGACGGTTCTACGCCAAGCACGGCTGGCAGCCGACCGGACGAACCAGCCGGACGACCTTTGCCCCTCACCCTCTGCTGCTTGAGTACGAGCGACACCTCGCCTAGCCATCCCCGTAGGAGGGTCGGCCGAGGAGACGGCGACGTGCTGCGTCGCTGGCAGACTTCTGCGATGGTGATGGCGACGGCGACGGCGACGGCGACGGCGACGCGACCAGAGGCCCCGAGTGATTGGGCTGCTGGGCGGGATGAGCTGGGAGTCCAGCGCGGAGTACTACCGGTTGGCCAACCTGCTGGTGCGTGAGCGGCTCGGCGGCCTGCACTCCGCCCGACTCGTCCTTGCCTCGGTCGACTTCGCCGAGGTCGAACGACTGCAAGTCGCTGGGCGGTGGGAAGACGCTGGGCAACTGCTCGCCGAGGTCGCCCGCGGGGTCGAGGCGGCCGGCGCCGACATGCTTCTTCTTTGCACCAACACGATGCACAAGGTCGCCGACCAGGTCCAGGCCTCGGTGTCGATTCCGCTGCTGCACCTGGCCGACGCCACCGCCGCCGCGGTCCGTCGGGACGGGCTGAGCACGGTGGGTCTGCTCGGCACCGCGTTCACCATGGAGCAGAACTTCTACCGCGACCGGCTCGCCGGCCACGGCCTGGACGTTCTCGTCCCCGACGCCGAGGACCGGGCAGTGGTGCACCGAGTGATCTACGACGAGCTGTGCCTCGGAGTGGTCAACGAGGCTTCCCGTCAGACCTACCGCCGGGTGATCGAACGACTCGTCGCCGCAGGCGCCGAAGGGATAGTCCTCGGCTGCACAGAGATCGAGTTGCTCGTCAGCGCCGACGACAGCCCGGTGCCGGTGTATCCCACGACCCGGCTGCACGTCGAGAGTGCCGTCACGGTTGCTCTCGAGGGAGTCCCAACTTCCTGATCTCGTAGACCGTCTTCCCCACGGCGACGGAGAGTTCTCGCTGGACGGTCGGCTCACGGATTAGCGGTGGCCGCTCCTTGGCGTCGCGCTGTGCGGCGCACAGCGAGCCAGACGCGTCTGGCGGCTTCCCGCTTGTGCACTGGCCTCTGGTCAACGGTTCGCGAGGCACTTGCCCTCAGGGGGCACCGGGCAGAGCTCGCTGCCGGATCAGGGTCGGCCTCCTTGCCCACGTCGCCCAGCGCCACAGCCACTCCAACGGGCCGTAGCGGAATCGCCGCAGCCACCACGGCGACACCGCCGCCTGGATCACGATCACGCCCGCCGCGAGGCCGAGCACCAGGGTCCACGACGTGCTCGAACGCAGGTGGAGCAGCTGACCGACGGCAATCATCACCACCGTGGCACTCAGGTAGTTGGTCAGGGCCATCCGCCCCAGCGGGGCGAAGACAGCGACCAGCAGCCGACGCAGCGGGGTGTGCAGCAGCAGCAGGATGCCGGCGGCGTACGCGACCGTCATCAGGGCACCCGCGACGCCGGAGGCGGTGTCGAAGCCGGAGTTCTCCAGGTGGGCGAGCTGGCGGCGCAGGGCGGGGACCGCGGCCAGGACCGAGGCCACGAACAGCAGGGCCGGGACCCGGACGGCGTCGTCCAGGCGTGCGACGACCCCGTAGCGCACCAGCGCGGACCCGACGAGGAACGCGCCCGGTATCAAGAGGAGCCCCCCACCCGTGAGGTAGAGCGTGGCGGGCACGGCTATGGCCGCGCCTGCGGCCACCAGCCAGCGGGGCAGCCAGGTGGAGGGCAGCAGCACCAGGAGCCCGGCGATCGCGTACGGGGTCAGCGCCTCGCCGGGGTAGACGAGCTGGTGCAGCACACCGACCGGCAGCAGGACCAGCAGGCGCCGCAGGAGGACGACCCGGGGCTTCGCGTGCCGACGCTCGGCGGACGCGAAGATCAAGGAGAAGCTGATGCCGAACAGCAGCGAGAACAGCGGGAAGAAGCGCTGCTGCACGAACAGCTGGAGCCATCCCGACGGGTCGTCCAGGTTCGCCAGCCCGGACGCAAATCCCGTCACCGGTTCGACGTTGACGAAGATGATGCCCATCAGCGCCACCCCCCGCAGGACGTCGAGGGCGACGATGCGGGTCGGTGCCGAGGGCGGCGGGGTGGCCGTGGTCGTGGCTGCGCTCGCGGTGGATGTTCTGGTCATGGATCCACCGTAGGAATCGGGCGGCCGTCCGAGATCGGCCGAACGGCGAGACCCGGTGGGCCGGGATCGGCCGTTCGGCCAGGGTCGGCGGGTACGGCGACGCTCGGCGCTAGTCGTCGCGGACCTGACCGGTTTCCCAGGCCCAGGCGGCGATCTCGACCCGGTTCCGCGCGCCCAGCTTGGCGGTGATCGAGCCGAGGTGCGCCTTGACGGTGCCCAGGGAGATGAACAGGGCGGACGCCACCTCGGCGTTCGTCCGACCGCGCGCGACCAGCTGGACGACGTCCAGCTCCCGCGGGGTCAACCCCGCGGCGGTCCCGTCGGTCGGCGACCCCCCGCGCTGCTGCGCGAGCGTCTTGAGCAGGCGGACCGTGATCGCCGGGCTGATCAGCGACTCCCCGGCCGCGGCCGCCCGGACGGCCTCGACCAGCAGCGCCGGCCCGGCGTCCTTGAGCAGGAAGCCCGATGCCCCCGACCGCAGAGCCGCCTCGACGTACTCGTCGAGGTCGAAGGTGGTGACCACGACGACCTTCACCGGGTCGACCGCCCCCGGACCGGCCAGCAGACGGGTCACCTCCAACCCGTCCAGCCGAGGCATCCGGATGTCGACCAGGGCGACGTCGGGACGCAGCCGTCGCGCGGCCTCAAGAGCCTCCACCCCGTCGGCGCAGGAGGCGACGACCGTCAGATCCGGCTGCGCGGACAGGATCATGGCGAAGCCGACGCGCACCATCTCCTGGTCGTCGGCGAGCAGCACCCTGATGTTCACAGCCTGATACTCACAGCGGCACCCGCGCCCGGACCGTCCAACCACCACCGGGCCCCGGGCCTGCCTCGAGCGAACCGCCCAACGCGTCCACCCGCTCGCGCATCCCGACGATGCCGAAGCCTCCGCCGGGGACCGCCCGCTCGAACCCGCCTGCATCTTCGCTGCCGCCGCTGTCCTGAACGGTGACGACCGCCTGCGTCGGGTTCCGGGTGAGCTCGATCAGGACGCGGTCAGCGCCTCGGGCGTAGCGGGCGGCGTTCGTCAGGGACTCCTGCACCACCCGGTGCACCGCGGCCTGCACCGGCGCCGGCAGACCACGGGCCGCGGGCTCGATGGCCAGGTCCACCCGGGCGGCGGCCCCGGAGTCGCGGAATCGGCGCACCACCTCCTCGAGGTCCGCAGCGCTGGGCCCTGGCTCCAGCGGCGCCCCGGCCGCGTCCGGATCGGATGAACGCAACACGGCCACCATCGACCGCAACGAGGTGAGGGCCTCCGCACCCGAGCGTTCGACCGCGGCGAGAGCGTCGACGAGTCGCGGATCGGGGTCCTCGCTGCCAGTAGCCCGGACCTCCATGGCCGAGGCGGGTTCCCCGACGACCGCGCGCGCGGCCTGGACGAGCACGACCATGCCGGTCACATGGTGCGCGACAACGTCGTGGAGCTCCCGAGCCATCTCCTCGCGCTCCGCACGGCGGACCGCGCCGACCGTCGACCGGTAGGAGACGTCGGTCGCGCGCAGCACCGCTCCGGTTGCCGCGGCCACTGCGGCGACCGCGACCGCCGCCAGCAGGATCGGCACCACGTCCGGGCTCCAGCCCAGCCTCAGCGGTAGGGCGAGAACCGCAAGGGCCACGAGCGCGGTGGCCATACGCTCACGTCGACCGACCGCGCGTCGGAAGCACGCCACGAGGACGAACGTCAGGCTGGCGCCCTCCACCAGACCGAAGTCGGTAGCCGCCCAACGCTCATCCACCGCAGCAGCGCTCGCCAGACCGGCGCTCCCGATGAGCGACGCTCCGGCTGCCCAGCGTGCGGCGGGATACGGCCTGCCGGTGCGGAGCCCCCGGACGGCGACGAACGGGACGACGGCGAGGAGGACGAGCCCTACCGGCCACGCCGGGCTACCGCCGCCTACGACCAGGAGCACGTCGAGAGCCGCTCCGATGACCAGGACGGCCAGGACCGCCCGCCACAGCCGGCCGGTCAACCCGGGCGTGGCTGTGGTCGGGCGACGCTGGACACTCGTTGGACCCGCCACGCGTCTGCTCCTCACATCCTCCCGACCACCGCCAGGCTCCTACGTCAGCATCGTCATTCCCGAACCAGGCCCAACATCGGACGCGGCGCATCTGACCGCAGACGAGTACTCGTCGTCGTCGGTCGTGCTCGGCCCAGCTCCGTCTTCTCCTGACATCGCGCGACTCCGATCATCCACAAACACAGGCCGTGAACTACTGATGCCACCAGCAGCGCGGCAACCTGCCCCCGGCGCACGAGATGCTGCCGCGTACGGCCTGCTCGACGCCTGCCGACAGCTGACCGGCGTCAGGCAAAGCGGAGCGGTCCTGCCGAGCTCCGGGCCCCCGATCCCCACGAACCGGACGGCAGGACTTGAAGCTGCCCCTGCGGCAGGCCGCATGGTGAATGGCGGCAGACCACACGAGGAGGAACCATGCCGAGCAGGTTCACGACGGGCGAGTTCGCCGCGATGACCGGGCTGAGCATCGAGGCTCTCCGGCTCTACGACGAGAGGGGCGTGCTGCGCCCGGCAACCGTCGATCCTTCGACAGGCCACCGGTCGTACGCCAGCGCACAGCTACGTCGCGCCCAGGTCCTCGGGTTCCTGCGCCAGACCAGCCTGGGTCTCGACGACCTGCGGGCCGACCCCGCCGACGTCACCGCCCTCCGGGAACGGGTCGCCCACGCGCGCCGGCTCGAGGACTTCACGCTCGAGGTCGCCGAGCGCCTGCAGAACAGCACGCCTGAGCTCCTCGAGCCGACGACGAGGACGATGCCCGAGACCAGCTGGGTGGGCCTGGTCCGCACGATCGAGCTACCCGACGCCCGAGAGGACGCGAACGACGCCCTCGGCGGGCAGGTCGCCACGTTCGACGACGCCGCCGCCGAGCTGGCCGCTGCGTGCCCACCGCCCCCGTCCGAGGAGGACCTGTGGTGGACGACGACCTGGTCCTCCCCGGACGCCCGGTCCCTCGCCGTCCTGGTCGCACGTCCTGGCGTACCACCGGCCCCGGCGGGGTACGCACTAAACCCCCGCGGCACGCCTACCTCTCTGGTGACGGGCTCGCTACCGCATCGTGAGGAGATCAGCTTCCCCGTCCTTGGCGGCAGCGCCGCCACCGACCCCGTTGGCGAGGCCAGCGCCGGATTTCTCGAGATCCTCGCGTTCGACGCCTACCTCAGCGCCCGGAGCCTCGACGACCGGCCGGTGGTGACCCGGCGCGTCACCTACGGGCCGACCCATCTCCTCGCCCAACCACCGGACCGACCCACGACTGTCTTCGACGTCGCACTCGCCTGACTCTTGTCGGACCGCGGACCGATGTGCACAGGATCCCCGCGTCCTACCGTCGACACCGCAACAACCCGACACGAGAGGACCATCCGCGATGGCCGTGACCGTACGACAGCAGGACTCCACCAGCCAGACGACCGACGAGATCGCGGTTCCTCTCGGCGAGGACTTCGTCGTGGAGCAGGGCGACCTCGTCGTCCTGGGGACGACGGACGGCCGCCGCGTCGCCGTCTTTCGCAGCGGCACCTGGCTCTCCGCGACCGAAGACTGAGCTGGAGCAACAAGGCAGCTCGCCCGAGAACCGCTCATCGCCGGCCACGACGACGACGCCGTCCTACCGGCCGTCGTACCGGTCCAGCCCGCACCTCGCACAGCACGTCAACACCTTCTCGATTCTCGCTCGACGGTCCCCTTACAGGCGCCGCAGGACGCCGGCTTGCGGGGCACGCGGGAGAGAACGTCTGATTGACCTGGGCGCGGCCACCGCGGCGTGCCGGGGAGTCCCCTGCTGGAGAAGGGGACCTGCCGGCTGCGTACTCAATGGGCGGTTCGAGACAACGTTTCAGCTTCCTTCAGCGCGCGGGTCGTCACTCGAGGTGCCAGCAGGGCTGCTGCGACGAAGAGCCCGATGGCCGAGACGATGAAGGGGGTTCGGACTCCGTAGTTTCGGCCCAGGAGTCCTCCGAGAAGCGCTCCAAACGGGACGACCCCGAGCACGATGAGACGGTAGGCGGCGGTCACCCTTCCGAGCAGCGGATCGGGCACGGCCGCCTGCCGCAGCGTGCTGACGACGATCTGGTTGAGAGACGTCGCCACCGCTGCCAAGAACAGCCCAGCGACCGCCAGCACCACGCTGCTGGTCAACCCCAAGACCGCATAGCTCGCTGCCGGGACGAGAGCAGCCAGCCAGGTGATCGGGCCGCCACCCATCCGGGGCACGACGCGCTCCGCCAGCAGCGAGCCTGCGATGGCGCCTGCTGCGGGTACGGCGATGAAGACTCCGTATGCGGCGGGGGGAACGGCGAGGGGCCCCGTGGCGAGCAGCACGAGAAGTGCCTCGGTAGCAGTGCCGAAGAAGTTGATCGCAGCGGAGATGAAGGCGACACGGCGCAAGAGATGGTGCGACCAGAAGTAGACCCACCCAGCGCGGATGTCGTGACCCATGCTCGCTGGCGTTGGATGCTCGCGGGCGTGCTCGTCGACGGTCGGCCTCAGCGCGGGGAGCGCGAACGCGGCCAGACCCGCGACGGCGAAGGCGAGTGATCCGCTGTAGAAGGCGACGGCAGCGGCTGCTGCGAACAGGCCGGCGCCGAGGGGCGGTCCCACGAACGTGTTGACGACCGACTGGGTGGCGAAAAGTCGCCCGTTGGCTTGCTCAAGCTTGTCTCGAGGAACGAGCCGGGGTGGGATGGTGAGTGCAGCGTTGTCCACCAGCGTCTCGGCGCAGCCGGCGAGGAACACCGCTGCGTACAGCAGCGCGACTTGTCGCCAACCGAACATCAGGGTCGTTGCCAGCACCCCGAACCCGGCCGCCCTCAGCCAGTTGCCGATCGTCAAGATCCGGCGGCGGTCTAGACGGTCCGTCAGTGCCCCGGCGGGCAGCGTGGCCAGCAGCCACGGCAGGAACTGGACGACGGTCATGCCGGCCACGATCAACGGGTCACGTGTCAGCGATGCCACGAGTAGCGGCGCTGCCACCTGGATTATCCCGTCAGCGAGGTTTGAGGAGGCTTGTGAGGCCCACAGGGCGCCGAACTGAACGTTCCTGCGAGGTCGGGACACGGGCAGCTCCGTCGTATCTCATGGAAGAAGGGCAAGACGCCCATGAGACATCCTGTAGGTATTGCTCTCACGTGTAAAGTCACCTTTGTCCATGAGGAGGCTAGACGTGAGGTTCGGCCATATCGCCGGAGACGCCACCCTGGACCTGCTGAACACAGTGGACTGGCGCCTCGCAGAACCCGATCGCAGTGAGCGGCTGAACACCTTCTTCGACGTGCTCGACTGGTGTGTCGAGTCGCACCTCGCAGTCGAGGAGGAGGCGCATTTCCTGCAGCGGCTCGGCCGACGAGAGCCTGCCGCCGCGGAACGCGAGCGGCAGCTCGTCCTCGACGTACGCGAGCTCGCCTACCGGATGCTGTGGACTGGTGTCGCGGAGGCGGGAGCCGAGCTCACCGACGCGTACGGCGAAGCGATGCAGCACGCCGCTTTGACGCAGACCGACGACCACTGGTCCTGGCGTGACCACTCACTGCAGCTGGCCTCGCCGCGTCACCGGATCACGCGCGCCCTGGTCGACCTCGCGCGACGTGACGACCTCAATCAACTTCGCCAGTGCGGCGATGCCCGGTGTGGTTGGCTGTACCTGGATAACTCGCCACGCCGCAACCGGCGCTGGTGCAGCCCGAAGGACTGCGGTGACCGCAACCGGGCACGCGCCTACTACGCGCGGAAGAACGGCCAGCAGTCACGGAACGCGTGATTTGCCGTCCCATATGACGGTCGTTCTGCGTGCTCCGCACGACGGACGGCTTGCGGCACAGCCGCGGTCCGCCAGTCGGTCGGTGTTCTGCACCGGAGTCTGCGATAGCTCTGCTCTGGGCGTCAGGCCATCTCGGAACCGCGCTCCCTGCTCCAGGCCGTAGCTAGCGGCACCAAGTCCTCGATCTGCACGCTTCGGAGTCCGTACCGAGTTGGCAGGATCACCCGGATGCCCGGGTAGTAGTCCAAGAGAACCTGCCGATCCCGGCCGCACGGACCGACCGGTCCCCGGCCGTGGTTCCCGACGGCGACAACGTGGGTGAGCCGTCGGGCTCCTTGTGCTCGTGCGGCGCCTAGTACGACGAGCTCTGCGCACGGTCCGCCAGTGAAGTGGTAGAGGTTGACGCCGGTGAAGACATGGCCTTCGCTGTCGCGCACGGCGGCGCCCATCGTGTGAACGCCGTCCTGGTCGGGTTCGGCGTCGGTGTTCGCATCGATCACCTGCTGAGCCAAATCCACCAGATCGTGCTCTTCCGCGGTCAACTCACGCGCTGAAGGAGGAAGCGTCATGCGCCGTAGTCTGCTCGACCTGTGCCGGTCAGTGCTCCTCCTGCGGCACGCCGTGCCGGGTGCGAGGTCATAGCGGCTAGGCCTTAGATCTCGCCGACGCCCCGTGCGATCGCCTCGACCGCCTTCGTGGTCCGCTTGCCGTAGTCCGTCCCGCCTGGGCGGGAAAAGGTCGCCGTGGCGTGTACATCGAGGTCGAGGTCGAAGGTGTCGCTGTAGATCTGACGCCGCTCCATGTCGGAGTACTCGACGTGGACCTGGAACTTCGTCGGCAGCGGCTCGCTGATCTGCTCGACGCCGCTTCCGACCGAGGCGTAGACGTTGCTCAGCTTGGCGCCCACACCCAGCAGCGGGATCGTGCTGGCGTAGCGGCGTACGAGGTACGTCGCCAGCTCAGCGGGTCGGGGGTCGTCCGGCAGCAGGAGAGGATCTGGGAAAAGGTCACCCGAAGGTCTCTCGCAGCAGACCCACCTTGGTTAGAGACTTCCAAGTTCATCTGGCGGTCGCTGAGCGGCGGGATCACGAGCTCGGCGATCACGACCGGACGGCTGCGGTCCGTGCTGTCGGCCTTGATCGCCCACAAACTTCGGATCGCGATCACAACCCCGACGACTGCGGCCGCCGACCCGATAACGGTGGCCACGGCCTCGACCGCGGACCAGAAGATGTTCCAATCCACGCCCGGGACCGTAGCAGGGCAGTTCCGTAAGAAGGTCGGCTGCTGCCCACGTCCCGCACGAGGGTCGGCTTACGGAATTCGAGCCAGCTCCAGGATGAGTGATCTCGTCGTGACGGGCTGGAGGTCTTCGAGGTCAAGGTCCGCGATCCTGATCCAGCATGGCTCGTAAGTGTTCTCCGGGGTCGTCCCTTGTACCTCCGGGCCCGACATCACCATTTGAGTCACCGGAACCGCGGCCAGGAAGTAGTCCGCTACCCGATCAGCGTGCTCGAGGGTCCACAGGTGCCGCAGTACGTCGCCAGCCAGTCCGGTCTCTTCGCGGAGCTCGCGGAGCGCCGCCACTCGAGGACTCTCGTTGAGCTCGACACCGCCCCCCGGAAGGACGGCGTAGCGCCGTCCCAGTTTGGTGCGCCTGATGACGAGTAGCCGGTCATCTCGCAGCGAGACAACCGCTGCCCGGTTCTTCGTGGCACCCATGTCGACAATGTGTCAGGGATCAGACCAGCGAGCCACTTCCCACTGGATGGTCGCCTTGCGGACTAGCTGACGCTGCCAGAGCCGGTCGGCTTGCGCGTGTATTCGAGAGCCCGCATTGTGACGGCGAACGAGTGCTCAGGCTGGTGAGCCAGACGACTTTCGACTGACCCGCGAGACGAGCTGGTCGAAGCGCTCGCGGTAAGCCGCTTCTGCCCAAGATGCTCGACGGAGGTACCCGCGGCCCTCGTCGCTGGTCAAGCCAAGCTTGATCGTCGAAACGGAAGACGCAGCCTCTACGCGTACTTCGACGACCGCGGGCAACTGGAGGCGACCAGGACCGAAGGTGCCCCAGAGTCGAAAAATCAGGCGTGACCCGAGACGCGCTCGCAACGTGTTCTCGTCAGGATGCTCTACCTGCGCACCCTCCTCGATCAGCGCTTGCTCGACGGCCTTGAGGGCATCGACAGCCGCCAGTCGTGAGGCAATCTCTTCTGAGAAGGTCATCGGGCTCAACACGTCGGGAGTCTGCCAGGGTTACACGACCTGCATCTGTGCAACGGTCGGCTTGCGGGACCAAACTGTCCGCGTTCTCCGCTAGTGCCTCACGCACCGATCGACTCGACGCCTCCCCTGCGAGACTGCTCGCATGTCCAAGCAGGCAGCGCTCATCCTCGTTGTCGTCGGTGCGGTCCTGATCTTGACCTCGCTCGCCTTGGTCTATCTCTGACCCAGCCGACGGGGGCCGCTGGTCCTGCCGACCGACTTCTCCAGGAACTCGGTCGGAGGTCTCGCAGGACGGTCGGCTTACCGCGACGAGAGGTGCCCGGAGGACGGACGGCTTACGGCGCAGCTAGTGAAGCGACGGCTTGCGGAGATGCCCGTACTCGAAGAACCGACAGGCTCACCGTCCGCTGCTGGTACGTCAACGAGGCGGCGGCCCGAGGAGTAGTCCGTCGAAACCGCGACCTAGCGAAACGCCCTCAATTCGTCGATGGCGCGGTGACCGCGCTCGATCACCTCGGAGACGACATCGTGCCGACCAAGACGAATCGGCCACTCGAGCTGCAGGAGGATCTGCGTTTTCACCAGCACCGCCGCCCCTTCCCAGCCGACCAGTCGGAGAATCCTGGTCCACAGCCGTTCACGGACGGCGTTCAGCGACTCCTGGAAGGTGTGCCACTGCAGGGTGGTGAGATCGGTCGCCCGCGTCCCGCTGCCGGCGTTCTCGATGTCGACGATGGCGACGACCGCCCCGCCACGGATCAGGACATTGCTTGGGTTGAGATCGGCGTGGACCATGTCCGGTGCCTCCCGCCATGGCGGGGCATCGGCTCCCACGGGTGGCAGGCGTTCGATCAGGTCCAATGCTGCGGACGAGTACGCCGAGAGCCCGGCCACCGACCGTTCCTGACCAGTGGCGACCTGCCAGGCGTACGCAGAGTGGTTGTAGGGCTCGGAGGCCTGACCGGCCTGGAGCTCGACGATCTCCATGAGCTGCTCGACGACGGGCGGCGTGAGCTCGTGGACGGGATCAGCGTCGACCAGGTCCGCGAGATGCCACACGTGAGTGGCTGTGGCTCCTACCGCGAGCCAGGCCGGCGTCGGGTATCCGCGGCCGCGCATGTGCTGGACGACTCTTTGGGCCCGTAACGCTTCACCCAGCTGGCCGGGGTGAGTTCGAGGCTCCGCCTTGAGTACGGCATCTGCTCTTCCAGTCAGCCGGACGCGCATGGCACCCGCGTTCATGCCTCCAGCGAAACGACCAACAACGACCGTTTCGGCCCCGACAGCGCTGCCCACGTCGTCCAAGACCTCGACCGGCAGATCCCAAACAGGCTCCTTGCTCACCGTGCTCTCGACGGCAGACATTGCACCTCCCGAGCAACGAACGACAGGCCGACCCTGCCATGCGCTGACGCCACTGCCGGGCCCCTGCTGCACCTTTAAGTCTGTAGGTGTCCTAGGACGGCAACTGGTCGGTCGTTGGATCAGGGCTTGGCCAAGGGAGCCCCTCGCGCAGAGCGTGCAGCAGGGCGTGGCGCCAGTACTGGCGGTTGGGGAACTCGTCGCCGACGTCCCACCGCCAAACGCGACCATGGCCAGGACGAGCTGGCGACAAAGGTCCAGCAGTTCGCGGTTGATGCCCGGGTAGTGCTCGCACACCTCCTCGGGAGCGTGCGCGAGGTCGAACTCGACGGGCCCGCGGCAGAGGGTCTCGAAGTCGATGAAGACCGGGCCGTGCCTGGTCCCGAGCACGTTGCCGGGGTGCGGCTCGCCATGGAGCAGCTGCTCAGGTGCGTCGAACTCGAGGATGGTCTCTCGTAGGGCTGCGAGTCGGCTGGTGAGCAGCGCTCGATCTTCTTGAGCGAGGTCGGGTGAGAGGGCCGTATCTGCTACGACCTGCTGGGCCTCCGCGATCCGGTCAGTGAACCGCGGGCTGGTCAAGTCGGCCGCGCGCATTCCGACGTGCAGCTGACCCAGCGCTGCTGCGTAGCCATCGGCTGTGACGGGACAGGCTGCTGTGTCGTGGTAGGTCCACAACGTCACCGCGAACCCGGCTTCTTCGTGCACCAGCGGCGCGACGCCTGGCAGTGCGGCGCCGACCGGGCAGCCAGCGCCAGCGAGCGACAGGGCACGGTCCAGCTCGAGTCGGGCCTCGCCGCCGTGTCCGGTGCGGGTGACCCGGGCAAGGACGTCGCAGGGCTCGAGTCGCAGCGCCACCTTGTTGGAGTTGAAGAGAACGACGGCGTGGTCGGCCGGCAGATCGAGCGATGCCGCGACCGACAGGGCCGCCGCCCCAGCGCGAGCGAGCTCGAACTCTTCCACGCTTCAACCTAAGCGGAGGGGATACAGACACTGCACCTCGAATCGGTCAGTGCGGGTGGTTGAGCGCGGGTCACGAGAAGGCTGCCGTGCGGGCACCGCTGACCAGATCGCCTCGCGTGTCTCGTAGGAAGGTCGGTCAGCGTGCTCCGTACAAGGGTTGGCTTGCGGCGACGATCGGGTGCCCGCAGGAGCGACGGCTTGCGGAGAGCTGCTGAGACCACGGACGAGCTACCACGCCAGAGGGCG
Source organism: uncultured Actinomycetota bacterium (assembly GCA_963762775.1). Classification (GTDB taxonomy): domain Bacteria; phylum Actinomycetota; class Actinomycetes; order Propionibacteriales; family Propionibacteriaceae; genus Microlunatus. The sequence continues at coordinate 108,140 of CAVXMD010000005.1, read as the reverse complement.
ACGATCGTTCACTTTCGTCATACGATATGGCAGTGAACGTGACCGAGACGATCAACGGGGTTCCCGTCACCGAGGAGCAGATCGCCGCCTGGGCTGCAGAGGCCGACGCTGGCTACGACGTCGAAGAGCTGAAGAGACGTGGCCGCGGCAGACCCGGTCGAGGCGCCGAACCGTCACAGGTCGTCGCTCTACGGCTCACGGCTGCGGAGCTCGCAGTGCTTGACGCCCGAGCGGCACGCGAAGGCAAGTCTCGATCCGAGGTCATCCGTGAGGCCTTGGCTACTTCGGCTGCGTGAGGGTTCACAAGTCGGCGCTCAAGCACGGTGTACGAGAGCGTGACGCCATCCAGGCTGCGACCTGGTCCCTATGGGTCGAGGACCTCGACGACGACAGCCCTTCTCGACAGCTTCGGCTCGGCTTCGACACCGCCGGGCCGTCTCCTGGAGACGATCGTCCTCGTCTTCGACAGCGGCAACGAACTCGTCATCCACGCCATGAAGGCTCGCCCTCAGATGTACGACCTCTTGCCCTAGCAACGTCAGTCTCACCACCTCGTGCGCCTCGTAAGGCGGTCGACTTGCGGGACGCCCGGTTGACCAGTCCGAAGTCGAACACTTCTGGCATCTCAAGCTCGGGATGCAGCTCGACTAGCACCGAAGAATGAGCGGCGTCCAACGAAACCTGCCGTCGATCTCGTCTCAACCACATCGACGACGAGATGTCGCTCGAGAGCCCACCTGACGGCGGCCCGACGAGACTCAGAAGGCCGCGTACGTGTCGATCCGATGCCGGTTGCGGAGGGTCGTGACCAGCACGAGCACGCCGGCCAGCAGACCGGGCACCCAGCCCGGCCCGACGGAGATCGGCACGTCCAGGGCGCTCAGCCGGACGTCGCCGACGACCAACGGGATCGGCGCGAGCACCAACGGGTAGCCGGAGGCGTGCAGGAACCAGAAGGCGAAGCGGTTGATCTCCTCGGTGAGCAGCGCCCAGCAGGTGAGCACGGCGAGCACCGTGCCGATCTGCTGCAGACCGGGGCCCGCGGAGGCGAAGTTCAGGGCGAGGTCGTAGGTGTCGCGCAGCTGCGGGGCGTAGCCCGGGAGGTAGGTCGGGTCGACGCCGCTGAGCAGGCTCGCCGCCCCGAAGAGGCGCGGTCGCCCGACGGTCGGGACGGACGCCAGGTCGATGTAGCCGAAGGTGACGTAGGGCAGCACCGCACCGAGCACGAGCAGCACGAGCACGGCGCCCACGACGACCGCGCGCCGGCGCGTGACGACGAGGTTCCCACGGCGCAGGAGGACGGTCTCGGCACCGGTCCCGGGCCGCGGTTCGGGTCGATCCACCCCTCGATCGTGCCACCGCTCGGGCCCGACGACGCGGCGGTTCCGCTGGTCAGGAGGCATACTTCGCCTTCACATGACCGACACCACACCCAGCGCACCCGGCGGCGGGAGCCGGCCGACGATTGTCTACGACTCGTTCGCCGGCCGCTTCAGCGACAGCCCGCGCGCCCTGCACGCCTGGCTGCGGCCCCGGGTCGACGCCGAGCACGTGTGGCTCGCCGACCCGGCCCACCGCGCGACCTTCCCGCCCGACGTCACCACCGTGTGGCACGGCTCGCGGGCGGGGGTCGAGGCCCTGGAGTCCGCCGACCTCGTGGTCGCCAACACCCACATCGACCTGACCTGGGACAAGCGGCCGGGCACGACCTACCTGCAGCTGTGGCACGGCACCCCGCTCAAGACGGTGCACCGTGACGTCCGCTGGGCCCCGCCCGGCGTGCTCGACCGCCTCGAGCTCGACGTCGCCCGCTGGGACCACCTGCTCTCGCCGAGCCCGGCGAGCACGCCGCGCCTGCGCAGCGCCTTCCGCTGGTCCGGCGACGTCCTCGAGCTCGGCTACCCGCGCAACGACGTGCTGCAGCCGCCGCGCGTCGACGAGGTGCGCCGACGGACGCGGTCGCTGCTCGGCCTGGCCGACGACGAGACCGTGGTGCTCTACGCGCCGACCTTCCGCGACCGGGTCCACAACGACCCCGAGCGTCCCTCGCTGAACCTCTCCCTCGACGTCCCGCGGCTCGTCGCCGACCTCGGGCCGGGCGTGCGGCTGCTCACCCGCGTGCACTACTTCATGACCGACCGGCTGCGCCCGGTCGAGGTGCCCGGCGTCGTGGACGTCTCCTGGTACCCCGACATGGCCGAGCTGTACGCGGCCGCCGACGTGCTGGTCACCGACTACTCGTCGTCGATGTTCGACTTCGCGGTCACCGGCAAGCCGCTGGTCTTCTACGCCTACGACCTCGAGACCTACCGCGACGTCGACCGCGGCTTCTACTTCGACTTCGAGCCGGTCGCCCCGGGTCCGCTGGTGACGACGCAGGAGGCGCTGACCGCCGCCCTGACCGACCTGCCGCAGGTCCGCCGGACGTACGCGAAGCGCTACGCGAAGTTCCGCCGGACGTTCACCCCGCTGGACGACGGGCACGCGACCGAGCGGGTCGGCGCCTTCGTCGAGCGCCTCCTCGCCGAGCGGCGCGCCGGGGTCCTCGACCGGGCCTGAGCCCGCCCGGGGCGGCTCGTCGGTCCTGTCGGACCCGCCGCCTACGGTGTCCGACGTGGCGACCGGCGAGGTGGGCGAGGCGATCGCGCTCCTGCGCGCCCACGTGGCGTCCGACCCGGGGGCCCTGCGGCGCGGGGAGGCGTACGCCCGCGAGGGCCGGGTCAGCCACCTCAGCCACGACTGGGACGACAGCACGCTCTTCGTCGCCGCGCTCGTCCGGGGCGGGCAGCCCTACCGGTCGACGGTCGTCGTCGAGCTCACCGGCCCCCGCGGCGGCCGGGTGCGCACCAGCTGCAGCTGCCCGGTCGCGGTCGACTGCAAGCACGTCGCCGCGCTCGCCACCGTGCTCGGTTCCACCCTCGGCGCCGGCCGGGCGGGCCGGCGGCCGGGCTGGCGCTCCGTGCTCGACCAGGTGCTCGACGAGGCGGCCGCCCAGGCCACCGCCGTCGAGGAGCCCGCGGTGCCGCTCGGCGTGGAGCTCGTGCTGCCGAAGCCGCGGCCCGCCACCCGGTGGGGCCCGGCGGACACGACGTTCCGGCTCTGGGTGCGCCCGGTCCGGCGGGGGAAGAACGGGCGCTGGGTGCGCCGGGGCGTGGAGTGGTCCCGGATCGGCGCCGAGCCGTACGACACCGCCTGGGGCCGCACGCCCACCACGCCGGCCGACCCGGACGACCTCGAGGCGCTGGCGGGGCTGAAGGCGGCCCTGCTCGGGCGCCGGGGCTACCTCGCGACCTCCTCCGACGCCATCGACCTGCACGCCGCGGGTCCCGGGGTGTGGCGCGCGCTCGAGGAGGTCGTCGGGCGGGGGATGCCGCTGGTCGCCTCCGACGCGGGGGTCGACGTGGCACTGGCCACCGAACCGGCGCGCGTCGCCGTGGACGTCGGACGGGACGGCGCGGAGGTGCACCTGGGCGTCGAGGTGACGGCCGCGGGGGAGCACTTCGCGGCGGCGGACGTGGCCCTCGTCGGGGAGCCGCCGCACGGGGTGGTGCTGCGTCGCCGGCGGGTCGACGACCCGGCGGCCGTCGCCGCGCTGGTGCTGGCCCCGCTCGACCGCCCGCTGCCCGGGTCGGTGCGCTCCTGGCTCGATGACGGCCTCGACCTCAGCGTGGCCGCGGCCGCGGTGCCCGAGCTCGTCGGCGACTACCTCCCCGCGCTCGCGACGACCGTTGCCGTCACCTCGCGGGACGGTTCGGTGGACATCCCCGGCCCAGCGGTCGTCACGCTGCGCGGCGAGGTGACGTGGGACGACGACGGCCAGGTCGAGCTGGGCTGGCGCTGGGTCTACCGCCGCGGCGACGCCGCCCAGCAGTTCCCGCTCGAAGGGGCCGGGCCCGCCGGCGTCCGCGGCTGGCGGGACCGGGCCGCCGAGGCCGCGCTGGTCGACCGGCTGCGCTGGGACGACGACCTCGACGTGCTCCTCGGGCTCCGGCTGCGCGGCCCCGGCACCCTCGCGGCGCGCGTCCGGCTCCGCGACGTGGAGGCGATGCGCTTCGCCGAGCGCGACCTCCCGCGGCTGCGCGCCCACCCCGACCTCGAGATCCTCACCAACGGCTCGCCGCCGGAGTTCCGCGAGGCGACCGGCGTGCCGCAGGTCGCCTTCCACCCGCGCGGGGCCGCGATGCGGCACGGCCGGACGGACTGGCTCGACCTGGAGGTGCTCGTCTCGGTCGAGGACGCGAGGCTCGGCACGGTATGGGTCGGACTGCCGACCGTGCTGGAGGCGCTCGCGACGGGTCGGACCACGATCATGCTGCACCCCGGCGTCTACGTGGACCTCGACCGGCCCGAGCTCGACCGGCTGGCCCGCCTGGTGCAGGAGGCGCGCGCCGTCGCCGACCGACGCCCCGCGCGCCCTGCGGACGACGACGACGAGGTGGACGAGGGCTCGGTCGTCGCGCTGAACCGCGACGACCACGACCTGCTCGCACGGGCCCAGGAGATCGGCGCCACCTCCGGCCAGCTGAGCGAGTGGACCGCCGCCTCGGTGGCGCTGCGCAGGCTCGTCGAGGCCGCCGGGGACCTGCCGCAGGTGCCGCTGCCGACCGGGCTGCGGGCGACCCTGCGCCCGTACCAGCAGGAGGGCTACCAGTGGCTCAGCCTGCTGCGCCGGCAACGCCTCGGCGGGATCCTCGCCGACGACATGGGTCTGGGCAAGACGGTGCAGACGCTGGCGATGATCGCGCGGGCCTGCGAGGAGCAGGTCGCCGCGCCGGACGGGGGAGCCGGGCGCCGGCCGTTCCTCGTGGTGGCGCCCTCGAGCGTCGTGTCGACCTGGGAGACCGAGGCGACGCGGTTCACGCCAGGCCTGCGGCTGGTCGCCGTGACGAGCTCGGCCGCGCGGCGCGGTCGGACCCTGCGCCAGGTGCTCGACGGCGACGGTGACGGGCCGGTCGACGTGGTGGTGACGACGTACACGCTGTTGCGCCTCGAGGCGGCCGAGCACGCGGGGGTGCGCTGGGCCGGGCTCGTGCTCGACGAGGCGCAGGCCGTGAAGAACCACCGCAGCAAGACCTGGGCGGCGCTGCGCGACGTCGAGGCCGACTGCCGGTTCGCGATCACCGGCACCCCGCTGGAGAACAACCTCATGGAGCTCTGGTCGGTCCTGTCGCTGACGGCACCCGGGCTGTACCCGTACGCCGAGGCGTTCCGGACGACCGTCGCCCAGCCGATCGAGCAGCACGCCGACCCGGACGCGCTGCCGGCCCTGCTCCGCCGGATCCGGCCGGTCGTCCTGCGGCGGACCAAGGAGCTGGTCGCCGCGGAGCTGCCGCCCAAGCAGGTGCAGGTGGTCGAGGTCGAGCTGTCCCCGCAGCACCGCACGCTCTACGACACCCACCTCGCCCGCGAGCGCCAGCGCCTCCTCAAGCTGCTCGACGACCCCGAGGGCGTGGAGCACAACCGCATCACGATCCTCGCCTCGCTCACCCGGCTGCGTCAGCTGGCGCTCGACCCCGCGCTGGTGGACCCGGTCCACGGCGACGTCGGGTCGGCCAAGACCGACGAGCTGGTCGACCGCCTGGTCGAGCTGGCGGCCGAGGGGCACCGGGCGCTGGTGTTCAGCCAGTTCACGCGGTACCTCGGTCGGGTGCGCGCCCGGCTCGACGCCGAGGGGATCGCGTACGCCTACCTCGACGGCTCCACGCAGAAGCGCGCGGAGGTCGTGGACTCCTTCCGGCGGGGGAGCGCACCGGTGTTCCTCATCAGCCTCAAGGCCGGTGGCACCGGCCTGAACCTCACCGAGGCCGACTACGTGTTCGTCCTCGACCCCTGGTGGAACCCGGCGGTGGAGGCCCAGGCGATCGACCGGACGCACCGGATCGGCCAGACCCGGCCGGTCGTGGTCTACCGCCTCGTCGCCGCCGACACCGTCGAGCAGAAGGTCGTCGAGCTCTCGGCGCGCAAGGCGGAGCTGTTCGCCAGCGTGCTCGACGGCGAGGTCGAGCTCGGCGCCGCCCTCAGCGCCCGGGAGATCGCCGCGCTCGTCCAGTAGCGAGGTGGTCGGGCAAGCCGCCCGGCGCGCGTGAACGGTTCGAGAGGCGGCCGCCCGTCAGGGGCGCGGGTGCTCCAGCTGCTGCTGGATGATCCGGGCCAGGGCGGCGTGGCCGGTGGCGTTGGGGTGGAAGCTGCTGGGGTCGGTCTTCATCCAGCCGGGGCCGCCGAAGTCCAGGTCGTTGATCCAGGGGTCGCTGCTACCGATCCCGTGCCCGCGGAACGCCTCCGTCGGGTCGACGAACTCGGCCCCCGCCTCCTTCGCCGTCGACGCGAGCATGGCGTTCATCTCGGCCGCCTTCTGGTTCATCCACCGCTGGTCCTGCGCGAAGAGCAGGTCGTGGAAGTCGTCGCTGGGGTCGTCGACGAAGAGCTGTGGGTACCCGACGACGACGATCCTGGCGTCGGGCGCCTTCCGGTGGATCTCGGCGTACGCGGCCAGGAGCTGGTCGTGCAGCTCGGGCAGCCGCTGGGCGATCCGCTGGTCGTGCTTCTCCTGGCACGTCGCCGCGAACGGCACCCCGCTCTCGCCGTTGATGACGCAGTCGGTGACCACGTCGGCGAAGCCGAGGTCGTTGCCGCCCAGGGTGAGGGTGATCAGCGAGACGTCGTCGTCCAGCGCGTCGACCTGTGGCTCCTCGCCGGTCTCCTTGTGGTTGGGGTTGTCGAGGTCGGAGATGACCGAGCCCGAGCAGGCGACGAAGTCCGTCCCGCCGGCGAAGGCGTTCTCCGCGCCGAGGATCTGGGAGTACGCGTCGGCCGAGCGGTGGCAGCGGTTGTGCGCCTCCTCGTCGTCGTCGAACGGCCACAGGTCGTCCCGGTCGTCGAAGTCGGTGCCGGGCTCGTAGTCCCAGGCGCCCTCCCCGGAGGAGTAGCTGTCGCCCATGGCCACGTACCGGCCGGAGACCGCCTGCTCGTACGGGGTGCGGGTCGCCGGGCTGCCGCAGCCGAAGGTCCCGCCGGGGGCCACGCCCAGCGCCTGCTCGATCGAGCACATCGTGTTCGCGGCAACGCCGGCCAGCTGGTTGCCCCAGTTGGCCACCAGCAGCGCGAGGATCAGCACGCCCGCGACGGCGATCATGCCGACGTACTCCAGCGTCCCGGCGCCGGCCTCGGCGCGCCGACGCCGGAGGTCCGCCGCGGGCAGGACGGGCGTCGTCACTGCGGCACCGCGGCCAGCGCCGCCGTCAGGGCGTCCCGGTCGGGCTCGTCGCGCAGGCTGTAGGCCACCAGCAGCACCGCGGAGGTGCCGCGCCGGGTCAGGACGACGTCGCTGGCGAAGCCGGAGCCGTCGGCCGGCTTCTGGCGCCAGGCGACGGTGCCCGGACCGGACCCCGCGGCGGACGACAGGTCCAGCGGCTCGACGCTGAACCGGACCGCCGGGCTGCTCTCGTCGCCGGCCGCCTCGAACTCCCGGCACTCCGGGAGCGCCGCCTTGACCGCCCCGAGGACGTCGGCCGCCGTGCTCCCCGCGTACGCCCGGACGTACTGCTCGAGGAAGGGGCCGACCGGGCCTTTCGCGAAGCGGTAGTGGACGGAGTCGACCGGCGGAGCGGGCTCCATGTCGACCCCGCAGAAGGTGGTGCGGTAGCCGTCCTGCCCCGGGTTGCTGACGCGCCAGCCGGAGGGCAGCTGCTCGGCCGTGATCCGGTACTGCGCGGCCGGCACCGGGGTGGCGGCGGGCGCCGGGTCCGAGGAACCGCCGCACGCCGACACGGTGAGCACGAGCAGGCCGACCGTCAGTACGGTGAGCCGACGCCGCGGGGAGGTCATGGCCGAGACGCTAGGGGGCGCCGGGGACCGTGCACATGGGTCCGTGGTCCCCTTCCTGGGCCCTAAACGGTGGGCCCGGCACCAGAATGACCGTCGTGGCCCTCGGCGGCACGGCGGACGATCGAGAGGATCCCCTGCGATGGCACGACACGAGACGACGACGCTCGCCCTCGGCCTGCTCGCCTTCTGCGCCGGGGTGGTGGTCCTGCTCATGGCCCTGCTCCTGGGGTTCTACATCGAAGCCACCCCGAGAGCCTCGGCCGACTCGGCGAAGGGTCAGCTGGTCGCCGTCCCCGGCGTGGTCGCGCTGGTCGCCGGCGTCGTCGCGCTCACCGGCCGGCGCCGCGCCTGGGCACTCGTCGTCGCCTGCGTGGGCGTCGCCGCGGCGGTCGTGGCCGTGCTCCTCCTCGTCCTGGTCCCCGGCGGCACGTACTGAGGAGCAGCCGGTCGCGTGGCGCGTCTGCTCACTTTTCGTGACTTTGCGCGTGTTGCAGCACGAGCAGACGCCACGAGATCGAGCAGACGTGACCAGGGGACGGTGGGGCGGGACCCAGCCCGGGAAGCAGAAGAGGCACCCGCGGATCTCTCCGGGGTGCCTCTCGTGGTGGGCGATACTGGGATCGAACCAGTGACCTCTTCCGTGTCAGGGAAGCGCGCTACCGCTGCGCCAATCGCCCGAGGTGGAGACGGGATTTGAACCCGTGTACACGGATTTGCAGTCCGTTGCCTCGCCTCTCGGCCACTCCACCGGGGAACTACTTCTCCCCAACGGGGTGGGCGAGACTCGCTCCGAGCGGACGACGGGATTCGAACCCGCGACCCTCACCTTGGCAAGGTGATGCTCTACCAACTGAGCCACGTCCGCATCGCGCTTCTTCGGTCTCCGTCGGAGGCGCGAGAAGAGACTTTAGCCGAGGTGCAGCGGCGAAACCAAACGTCTCAGGACCGCGCGCGTCGGACGGCGGTCGAGCGGTCCCGACCCCGCCCGTCCCGACCCACCCCGTCCCGACCCACCCTCGTTCCCCACGAACCGCTGACTCCCGACAGCCCGTACGCCCGATCGCCCGCCGGGAGTCAGCGTTTCCTGGGATGAGAGTGGGTGGGTGCCCCGGGCATGGAGCGGGATCCGGGGTGGAGCGGGATCCGGGGTGGAGCGGGATCCGGGGGACCAGGACCACGGCTGCCGGTGCCTAGGCTGAACCGGTGCAGCTCGCTCCCGACGTGCCCGACCTCCGGACCGACGACGACGAACCGGTGGTCTGGGTCGACGGGGCCGTACGGGAGCCGGGCACGGCCACGGTCAGCGCCACCGACCACGGCCTGGTCGTCGGCGACGGTGTCTTCGAGGCTCTGAAGGTCACGCCCGCCGGTCCGTTCGCGCTGGGCCGGCACCTCGACCGCCTCAGCCGCTCCGCCGCCGCCATGGGCCTCCCGCGGCCCGACCGCCGCGAGATCCGCGACCGCCGTCGCCGCCGTGCTGGCCGGTCGGACCTTCCTGAACGGCAAGGTGCGCATCACCTGGACCGGCGGCGCGGGACCGCTGGGCTCGCAGGCCGCGTACGGGCCGGCGACGCTCGTCGTCGCGGCGCAGCGCACCGACGCCCCGGCCGCCGGCACCGACGTCGTCACCGCGCCCTGGCGGCGCAACGAGCACGGCGCCCTGACCGGGGTGAAGTCGACCTCGTACGGCGAGAACGTCCGGGGCCTCGCGCACGCCCGGGCGCACGACTGCGGCGAGACGATCTTCCTGAACACCGCCGGGAACGTGTGCGAGGGCACCGGCACGAACGTCTTCTGCGTCTTCGACGACGAGGTCGTCACCCCGCCGCTGTCGTCCGGCCCGCTCGCCGGCATCACCCGCGAGCTCCTGCTGGAGTGGGTCGACGTCGTCGAGCGCGACCTCACGCTCGAGGAGGCACTCATTGCGGACGAGGTGTTCCTGACGTCATCGCTGCGTGACCTCCAGCTCGTCGAGCGCTGGGACGGCCACGCCTTCACCGGTCTCGGCGCGGTCAGCGCCCGGCTGGCGGGGGTGTTCGCCCAGCGGTCCGGTGCGGACCCGGACCCGTGATCGTCGGGTAGTCTGGAGTCCGCCCTCAGGGGCCCGGGGGCGATTGGCGCAGTGGTAGCGCGCTTCGTTCACACCGAAGAGGTCACTGGTTCGAACCCAGTATCGCCCACCCCCGTACGGACGGCCGAGTCGGCCCGGCCTCACTCGAACCTCAGTCTCTTGACCTGCTCCCGCGGATACTGATACCAATCTCAGACGGCTTTCAGGCCGGACCGAGGGGGGTCGAGGACGATGAGGTCTGCTCCGATCGTGGCGGCTGCGGTGGCGCTGATGGCGTTCGCGGCCGTCGCACCAGCGCCCGCCAACGCCGCTCCCGATCCGGGCCCTACGGGCGGCGCCGTGTCTTTGGGTGACATCGCGCACGCCCGCACGCTCCGTCAGGAGTTCGGTCTGCCGTCCGACTCCGGGATGGTGTCGCGCCTGGCGACGGACGAGTCGTTGGACACCTCGGAGCTGGGCATCCCGCTGACGTCCGCCGAGACCGTAGAGCTCCGGCGTCGCGACGACGTCGCCCGACGAGCGGGGATCGAGGGCGCGAGGCTCGCCGAGGACGCGCCGCAGAACTTCGCAGGCGTCTGGATCGACCAGCGTCAGGGCGGCACCGTCCACGTGCTCGCGCGGGACGTGCGCGCGCTGGCACCCCTGGTCGGGCAGGAGCTGGGCAGCCAGGTGGTCGTGGACCCCGCGACCTTCTCCCTCGCCCGGCTCGGCGACGACCAGGCTGCGCTGTCCTCGCTGATGGTGAAGCACGAGCAGATCGGCCGCTACGCGACCCAGGCGAGCGTCGAGGTCCCGTCCAACACGGTCCGGCTGGTGGTCGCCGCAGACACCCCCGACAGCGTCGTCGCGGCAGCCCGCAAGCAGTTTCCGACGGCCTCCATCGAGCGCACCGCAGACTCCTGGACCGCCCAGTCGCGGAACAAGACCTCAGGCCCGCTCTACGGCGGCGAATGGATCAACGCCAGCTCCGGGGTCGGTGGTCACTGCACCGCCGGCTACAGCAACGCCCGGGTCGGAGACCGCCTGGTCACGCTGACCGCCGGACACTGCTCGTCGGGACCCTGGTACCAGGGCTACAGCTCCCACGCCACGCTGCTGGGGGGCACCATCAGCTCGAGCTTCAGCCCGGGGGGCTCCTCGAACTGCGACTGCAAGGCGATCGGTCGGCTCCCGTCGAGCCGGGTGACGTCAAGCGTCCTCACCTCCGACACCGCGACGTACTACTACTCGGCCACCTCCTCGTCGTACTCCACAGGGACCCGGCTGTGCCTGAGCGGAGCGGCGTACGGCGACGCCCACGGCGGTGGGATCGCCTGTGGCTCGATCACGTCCTCTGCGGCGACGATCAGCTACCGCGACGGAGGGGACTTCACGCTCACCGACGCGGTGATCACCAACATCACCGGTTCGTTGGGGGGCGACAGCGGGGGACCGTACGGCAGCGGGCGCGCCTTCATGGGCCTGCACGCGGCGGGCTACGGCAACGGTTCGTACACCGTGCAGACCGCGCTCTCCAAGGCCCGGAACCTGGGCCGGATCAGCGTCTCCCTGAGGTACTGAGCAGTGCCGAACCGGCGTCGAGGTCGACCGCCCGAGGAGGTCGCTGCTCTCGCCCGCACGCTGGTCGGGCGGTCCCTGACCGAGGCGGAGCGCGCCGCGACGCGTGCCGGGTGCTCCGTACGAGACCGCAGCGAGCCCGGCTGGTACACCGACGACCTCGACCCGCACCGGATCGACGTGGTGGTGCTGGACGGGATCGTCGTCGAGGCCGGCGTCGGCTGAGCCGGTACAGCTAGGGCGTGTCTCTCGATGTCGAGCAGGCGTAGGCGTGGCATCCGCGCCCGGTGCGGCCAGGCGGAGGAGCGAAAGCGCAGCGGGCTGCGCTGAGCGAGTCCGACGCCGCCGGTCGGGATGCGGGGCCGCGTCTGCGTCCGGTCGAATGGAGAGACACGCCCTAGCCCCGCCCGGGGGGCCGGAGCCGCCGCGGCAGGCCCGCGACCACGCGCGCGTACGAGTCCTCGAGCAGCTCCTCGACGTCGTCGTCCGGGATGCTCCCGTCGAGGACGAAGGTGTTCCAGCCGTACCGGCCGAGGTAGGCCATGGGCCGCACCGAACCGGGGTAGCGGTCGAGCCACAGGTCGGCGGCCTCGCGGTCGCCGCACTTCAGCCCGAGCGTCTCCGGACCGTCCGCGGGCCGGTGCTCGAGCGGGCTCAGGAAGGCGAAGATCTTCGGGCCGACCTTGGCGACGACCGAGTCGGGCCAGGGCTGGTCGCGCCAGGCGCCCGGCAGCGCGAGGCAGTGCCCGAGCCAGCGGGGCTCCGGCGCACGGGGTGCAGCGGCCACGCCCCACTCTCGCACCCGCACCGCGGTGGGCGCCGCACCGTGCGACGCCCACCGCGGACGGACGCCGCTCAGTCGTTGCGGCCGAGCAGGCCGGCCACGGTGGCGAGGTTCGCCCGGTGCAACCGGTTGATCCAGTTGATCGGCAGGTCTCCCGAGTCGTTCGTGTAGGTGTAGGCCGCGCTCTCGAACACCACGAACAGGCCCCCGTCGTACGCCGTCAGCCCCTCGTTCATCGACGGCGCCCGCATGCAGAACGAGTTGGCGTCGGTGAGGCTCTGCTGGTTGCGGGCCATCACCCAGATGTTGCCGCGCTCGTCGCGCTTGTACGACGTCGAGAAGATCACCCGGTTCGAGGTGACGACGACGCCCTGGGTCTTCTTCGGCGCGTAGGACTGGGTCGAGGGCTGGTGGGCCAGCTTCCCGGTCGACGCGCTGACCTGGACGTAGCCGTTGAGGTGCGTGGCCGAGGTCTCGCTGAAGTCACCGGCCCACAGGTGCCCGTCCCCGGTGCCGACGAAGCCGACGCCGTACGAGGCGGTGTACGTCGAGGTGGGGTCGTCGTAGACCCTGCCGGTGTTGGCGCCCTCGAGCGCGTTGCGGACCGTGCCGAGCTTGTAGGCCTGGATGTGCTCTCCGTGCCGACGTAGAGGAAGCCCTGGTAGACCCCGATCCCGCCGACGTGACCGTTCGGGACCAGCATCCGGCCGAGGCCGAGACCGGCGCGCTTGCCGTTGATGACCACCCCGAAGATCCCGGAGGAACCGTCCGGGACCTTGTTGCCGTTCGCGTCGTGGTAGGCCGAGATCAGCAGGACGTCCTCCGACGTGCCGTTCCAGTTCGAGAAGGTCACGAGGCCCTGCGGGTCGTAGCGGTCGGCCAGCAGCCCCGCCGGCACCGGCTGGCTCGGGTTGAACGTGTCGTCGTAGGCCGTGCTCGCCGAGGGCCCGGGGTACTCGTTGCGGGAGCCTGGCGTGGTCACGCACAACGGGTCCTCGGCCGCGTGCGCGGCCGGCGGTGCGGGCGACGCCACGAGCGCGGCGGCGCCGAGCAGGGTGGCCGTGTGCAGCGGAGCGGTCCTGCGCCTGACGAGGGACGAGAGGGGCATGCGGGTTCCTTCCGGACGGGCCGGACGGTCGCCGGCACCTGGGCGCGGACGCTAGGGGCCCGAAGGGTCACCTCGCCGTCCTCGAGGCCGCCCTCGTCGAGCTCCGACCGCCCGGAACGAGGAGGCCCCCAGGGGCCCCGGCGGGCTACGCTGACCGAGCGCCGCGCCGTGCGACGCCCACCCCAGGAGGTCCGCTCACCGTGTCCGACAGCCCGTCCCCGTCCTCGCCCAGCGACGACCCGACGAGCGGCACGACGACCGGGCTCGACCGCTTCGGCGACGACCGCCGGGTGGTGGCGATGCGCGTCGACCACGAGGTGCAGGACCTCGCCCGCGAGATCCCTGAGGGCGCGAGCGTCGAGCCGGTGCTGATCGACAGCGCCGACGGGCTCGCGATCCTGCGGCACTCGACTGCGCACGTCGCCGCCCAGGCGGTGCAGGCGCTGCACCCGGACGCCCGGCTGGGCATCGGTCCGCCCATCACGGATGGCTTCTACTACGACTTCGACCTGGCTGAGCCGTTCACGCCCGACACGCTGCGCGAGGTCGAGAAGGCCATGCAGCGCATCGTCAAGGAACGCCAGCGGTTCCGGCGCCGTGAGGTCAGCGACGCCGAGGCCGCCGCCGAGCTGGCCGACGAGCCGTACAAGCTCGAGCTGATCGCCGACAAGGGTGGTGCGTCGTCCGACGCGGTCGTCCACGTGGGCGACGGCGACGGTTCGGGTGATGCCTCCTCGGTCGAGGTCGGCGCCGGCCAGCTGACGATCTACGACAACCTGCGGCGCGACGACTCGGTCGCGTGGTTCGACCTGTGCCGCGGGCCGCACGTGCCGCACACCGGCTACATCCCGGCCTTCTCGCTGACGCGCAGCTCGGCGGCCTACTGGCGCGGCGACCAGGCGAACAAGCAGCTGCAGCGCGTCTACGGCACGGCCTGGCCGAGCCGCGACGAGCTCAAGGCGTACGAGTTCCGCCTCGCCGAGGCGGCCCGGCGCGACCACCGCAAGCTGGGCGCCGAGCTGGACCTGTTCTCGTTCCCCGACGAGCTCGGCTCGGGCCTCCCGGTCTTCCACCCCAAGGGCGGGGTGATCAAGCGGGAGATGGAGGACTACGTCCGCCGCCGGCACATCGAGGAGGGCTTCGACTACGTCGGCACGCCGCACATCAGCAAGGAGGGGCTGTTCCACACCTCCGGGCACCTGCCGTACTACCAGGACACGATGTTCCCGCCGATGGAGCTCGAGGGGTCGAGCTACTACCTCAAGGCGATGAACTGCCCCATGCACAACCTGATCTTCCGCGGCCGCGGGCGGTCCTATCGCGAGCTGCCGCTGCGGTTCTTCGAGTTCGGCAGCGTCTACCGCTACGAGCGCTCCGGTGTCGTGCACGGCCTGACGCGGGTGCGCGGGCTGACGCAGGACGACTCGCACTCCTACGTCACCCCGGAGCAGGCGCCCGGCGAGGTCAAGCACCTGCTCGACTTCGTGCTCGGGCTGCTGCGCGACTTCGGGCTCGACGACTACTACCTCGAGCTGTCGACGCGGGGTGACTCGGACAAGTTCATCGGCTCCGAGGAGGAGTGGGCGGCCGCCACCGCGGTGCTGGAGGAGGTCGCGCTCGCCTCGGGTGTCGACCTCGTCCCCGACCCGGGCGGCGCCGCCTTCTACGGCCCGAAGATCTCCGTGCAGGCTCGCGACGCCATCGGGCGCAGCTGGCAGATGTCGACGATCCAGTACGACTTCAACCAGCCGGCGCGCTTCGGCCTGGAGTACCAGGCCGCGGACGGCACCCGCCAGCAGCCGGTGATGATCCACTCGGCGAAGTTCGGCTCGATCGAGCGGTTCATCGGCGTCCTCACCGAGCACTACGCGGGCGCGTTCCCGCCCTGGCTGGCGCCGGTGCAGGTCGTCGGCATCCCGGTGGCGGGGGACTACGCGCCGTACCTGCACGAGGTCGCGGACCGGTTGCGGAGCGCCGGCGTCCGCGTCGAGGTCGACGACAGCGACGACCGGATGCAGAAGAAGATCCGCAACGCGCAGAAGCAGAAGGTCCCCTTCATGCTCATCGCGGGCGGCGAGGACGTGGCCGCGGGTGCGGTCTCGTTCCGCTACCGCGACGGCACGCAGAAGAACGGCGTGGCCGTCGAGGAGGCGGTCCGCGAGATCACCGACGCCGTGGCGGCGCGCGTCCAGGTCTGACCGCGCCCGTCCGGGTAGGAGGATGGGGGAGGGCGCCGGTCGGGCGCCCGGTCGGCGCAGGGACGAGCAGGAGAGGGACGACGTGCAGGTGGAGGTCGAGCCGGCGGGCGAGCGGCCTGGCGACCCCGACGGGTTCCAGCGGCTGTGGACGCCGCACCGGATGGTCTACATCGGCGGCCAGGACAAGCCGGCGACGTCGGCGTCCTCGGACTGCCCCTTCTGCACCATCCCCGGGCGCGGCGACGACCGGGCGGCGCTGATCGTGCACCGCGACGAGGTGGCGTACGTCGTGCTCAACCTCTACCCCTACTCGCCGGGGCACCTGCTGGTCTGCCCCTACCGCCACGTGGCCGACTACACCGAGCTCACCGAGGTCGAGACCGAGGCCGTCGCACGGCTGACGCAGCAGTGCATGCGGGTCGTCCGCGAGGCCAGCGCGCCGCACGGTTTCAACCTCGGGCTCAACCAGGGCGCCGTCGCCGGCGCCGGGATCGCCGCGCACCTGCACCAGCACGTCGTGCCGCGCTGGGCCGGCGACGCGAACTTCCTCCCCGTGATCGGGCAGACCAAGGCCCTGCCCCAGCTGCTCGACCAGACCTGGCAGGTCGTCACCGACGCCTGGCACCGGCTCGACCCCGCGGCGAGCCCGGGCGACGGTTCCTGATGCTCGAACGTTTCCGGGCCCTGTCGCACCTGGTCCTCGGCCCCGTCGCGCGCTGGCTCATCCGTCACGGCGTGTCGCCGGACGTGGTCACCGTCGCCGGCACCGCGGGCGTCGTGCTCGGCGCGCTCGTCTGCTTCCCGCAGGGCTGGCTCTGGCAGGGCGTGCTCGTCGTGACGCTCTTCGTCGTCTCGGACATGATCGACGGGCTGATGGCCAAGACCACCGGCACGGCGTCGCCGTGGGGGGCGTTCCTCGACTCGACCTCGGACCGGCTCGGCGACGCGGCCGTGTTCGGCGGGCTGCTGCTGTTCTTCGCCTACCGCCAGGACTCGACGCTGTGGGCCGCCGTCGCGCTCGCCGGCCTCGTCTTCGGGCAGTGGACCTCGTACGTGAAGGCGCGGGCGGAGAGCCTGGGCTTCACCTGCGGCGGCGGCCTGGCGGCGCGCGCCGACCGCCTCGTCATCGTCCTCGTCGGCGCGTTCTTCGCCGGTCTCGGCGTCCCGTACGTGCTCGAGACGGCCATGGCGCTGCTGGCCGTGACGAGCATGATCACCGTCTTCCAGCGGATCGAGCAGGTCCGCCGGCAGGCCAAGGGGACGCGCGGCTCCGCCGCGTCGGAGGCAGCGCATGGCCGGTCGGTCTGAGCGCGGCCCGGCCGGTGGGTCCCGCCCCGACCGTCGCGCGCGGCTCGTCCGGGCGGCGTACCGGTTCGGCTGGCGCCACGGCGGGCGCCTCCCCGAGCCCGTCGTGCGGGTCGTCGGCGCGCTCGCGGCGCGGGTCGTGGTCGCCCGCGACGGCGTCCACGTGCAGCGCCTGCGCACCAACCTCTCGGTGCTCTCCGGCCGCCCGGCCGACACCACGCTGCTGCGCGCCGGGATCGCCTCGTACGTCCGGACGTTCTGGGAGGTCCTGGCCCTGCCGCGCTGGAGCCCGACGGAGGTCGTCTCGCGGGTCCGGCTCGTGAACGAGCCCGTCGTCCGTGACGCCTTCCCGACCGGGGCCGTCATCGCCCTGCCGCACAGCGGCAACTGGGACCTCGCCGGGGCCTGGGCCTGCCTGACCGGCATGCCGGTCACGAGCGTGGCCGAGCAGCTGGCCAGCCGGGAGTACGCGGCTTTCCTCGCCTTCCGCGAGGGGCTCGGCATGGAGATCCTCTCGCACCGCGACCCCGGCCTCGTCGACACGCTGGTCGCGGCGGTCGGTCGCGGGCGGCTGGTGTGCCTGATGGCCGACCGGAACTTCACCGGCCGCGGCGTCGAGGTGGACCTCGCCGGTCGCCGCGTCACCATGCCCGCCGGGCCGGCCGAGGTCGCCCGGCGCAGCGGCGCCGTGCTCATCCCCACCGTCGCGCACTACGGCGGCGAGCCGTTGCGCCGCGGCGCCCCGATGCGGCTCGTGCTCGGCCCCGCGATCCCGCCGCAGGCCGGCGACGACGGGCTCGTCGCGATGGTCCAGGCGTGCGCCGACTTCTTCACCGCGGTCCTCTGCGACCGGGCCGAGGACTGGCACCTGCTGCAGCCCTTCTTCGACCTGCCCGCGCGCACCCCCGTGGCGGCCTGATGAGGGTCGGTCTCGTGTGCCCGTACGCGCTCGACGTCCCCGGTGGCGTCCAGCACCAGGTCCTCGGGCTGGCCGCGTTCCTGCACGGCGCCGGGCACGACGTCCGCCTGCTCGCCCCCGGCGCGCTGCCGCCCGGCGCGGACGGGCCCGGCCTGTCCCGGTTCACGTCGGCGGGGACGGCGGTCGGCGTCCGCTACAACGGTTCGGTGGCACCGCTGGCCCTCGGCCCGCTCGCCGCGGCCCGGGCCCGGCGCTGGGTCGCCGCCCAGGCCGTCGACCTGCTGCACGTGCACGAGCCCCTCGCACCGAGCACGTCGCTGCACGTCCTGGGCGCCGCCCGGGTCCCGGTGGTCGCGACCTTCCACACCGCGACCCCGCGCTCGCGCGCCCTCCGGCTCGCCTCCGCGGCGCTCGCCGGGCCGATCGAGCGCATCACCGCCGGCGTCGCGGTGTCCCCGACCGCCCGCGAGGTCGTCGTCCACCACCTCGGCCGGGACACGGTCGTCGTCCCGAACGGGCTGGACGTCACGGCGTACTCGGCCCGCCGCCGGAACCGCGCCGACCGGCCGGCCGGGCGCCGCGGCTGCTCTTCCTCGGACGGGCGGGCGAGCCGCGCAAGGGCCTCGCCGTGCTCCTGGCCGCCCTGCCCGCGCTCCGCGCGCGTCGCACCCCGACCTCGAGGTGCTCGTCGCCGGCCCCGGGCGCTCGACGCTGCCGGCCGGCTGCACGGCCGTCGGCCTCGTCGACGAGCAGGACAAGCGCGCCCTGCTGCAGGACGCGGACGTGTTCGTGGCCCCGCACACCGCGCGGGAGAGCTTCGGGATCGTGGTCCTGGAGGCCATGGCCGCCGGGGTGCCGGTGGTCGCCTCCGACCTGCCCCCGTTCGCGGAGCTGCTCGGGGAGCGGCCGACCCGGCCGGTCGGCTCTTCCGGCGCGGCGACCCCGGGTCGCTGGCGGCCGCCGTGACCGCGTCGCTGGCGGAGGGACGCGGCCTGCGGACGGCCCGGGCCCGGACGCTCGCTCGGCGCTACGACTGGTCGGTGGTGGGCCCCGAGCTGCTCGACGTCTACGCCGGCGTGCTCGCCGACCGCTCGGCGGAGGGCGCCTCGTGACGCTCACCGAGGACCGGGCCGGCGCCCGGGACCGTTCGGTACCCGCCGGCCGGCCGGTCCCGCGACGCGCCGTCGACGCGAGCATGGACCTGCTCAACCAGATCCTGCGCGACCCGGTCGACCCGGACTACGCACGGCTGGCCCGCGAACCCGCCCGCGGTCGTTCCCGGGCCGGCTGGCGCCTGGCCGTCGTGCTGGTCGTGTCCGGCGCGCTCTTCGCCGTCGCCGCGCTGCAGACCAGCCGGGCGGCCCCGGTCCAGGCGACGGAACGCGCCGAGCTGGTCGAGCGGATCCAGGCCGCGGAGACCGGGCAGGACGCGTTGCGGGACCAGGTCGAGGACCTCGACGCCCAGATCGGCACGCTGCGCTCCGCTGCCCTCGGTGACGACGGGGCCAGCCGGGCGCTCGAGGCCGACATCGACCGGCTCGGGCCGGCGGTCGGTCAGGGCCCGGTGACCGGTCCCGGCGTCGTCGTGGTGGTCGACGACGCCCCGACCACCAGCAGCGACGTCCGTGACCAGGTCCTCGACCTCGACCTGCAGGTCCTGGCGAACGGGCTCTGGCGCTCCGGCGCGGAGGCGGTCGCGATCAACGGGCACCGGCTCTCCGCGCTGACCGCCATCCGCGGGGCGGGGGACGCCATCACGGTCGACTACCGCTCGCTCACGCGGCCGTACAAGATCGAGGCCGTGGGCGACCCGCGCACGCTGGAGGCCCGCCTCGCGGACTCCCCGGCGGGCGCGTGGTGGAACGACCTCGCATCCAACCGGGGCATGACCTACCAGACCTCTGACGCCGACCGGCTCGAGCTCGACGCCGACCCCGGCATCACGCTGCGCTACGCCCGGGCGGTGGGCCGGTGATCCCCCTCGTCGGGCTGGCCGTCGGCGTCGTGCTCGGGCTGCTGCTCGAGCCCACGCTGCCGACGGTCCTGCAGCCCTACCTGCCCATCGCGATCGTCGCGGCCCTGGACGCGCTGTTCGGGGCGTTCCGGGCGTACCTGGAGGGGACCTTCACCGACCGGGTGTTCGTCGTGTCGTTCGTGTCGAACGTCCTCATCGCCGCGCTCATCGTCTTCGTCGGCGACCAGATCGGCGTGGGCTCGCAGCTGTCCACCGGCGTCGTGGTCGTGCTCGGCATCCGGATCTTCACCAACGTGGCCGCCATCCGCCGGGTGCTGTTCCATGCCTGATCCCCGGCCTGAGCGCCGGACGACGTCGCGCCGGCTCGCCGCCCTGGCGAGGACCCGCGCCCGCCTGACCGGCGAGGACGCCGACGACGCCGCGGCCGGGACCACGGCCGGGTCGGTGGAGCGGTCGGCGCGCCGGCCCGGGGTGTGGCGTCGGATCGGCCGTGCCGCCCTGCGCCCGGGTCGCGGCCAGGTCGCTGCCGCGGTCGTGCTCTGCCTGCTCGGCATGGCCGGGGTGATGCAGATCCGCGCGAACGACTCCGACGACGCCTACGCGAACGCCCGCCGCGAGGACCTCGTGCAGATCCTCGACGGGCTCGGCGTCGAGTCGCGCCGGCTCGAGGCCGAGGTCGCCGAGCTCCAGCGGACGAAGGCGAGCCTGCAGTCGGGTGCCGACACCCAGCGGGTGGCCCGCGAGGACGCCCAGCAGCGCGTCGACGAGCTGGCGATCCTGTCCGGGACCGCGCCGGCGGAGGGTTCGGGGATCCGGATGCGGATCACCGACCCGCAGGACAAGGTGAACGCCGACGTGCTGCTCGACGCCGTGGAGGAGATGCGCGACGCCGGTGCCGAGGTCATCGAGGTCGACGGGAGCGCCCGGGTGGTGGCGACGACCTGGTTCGGCGACGACGGCACGACGCTGCTCGTCGACGGCGCTGCGGTGAGCCGACCGCTCACGCTCGTCGTCATCGGCGACCCGCACAGCCTGGAGGAGGCCGCCCGTTTCCGCGGCGGCATCGTCTCCGAGATCACCGGGCCCAAGATCGGCGGCGACGTCGAGATCACGCAGAGCAACGACCTGGTCGTCTCGTCCTTGCACGCGCCGCCCGCCTCTCAGTACGCTCGCCCCGCGACCTCGGGGCCGACCCCGCGCTGACCGCCCGGAGCGCCGCTTGTGCGGCCCTCCCGAGCACCCCCCACCCGTCATCCCCCAGGAGCCAACGCGTGCCCGACTACCCCGAAGACCTCAAGTACTCCGTCGACCACGAGTGGGTCCGCGAGGGGAACGAGTCGACCGTCCGCGTCGGCGTCACCGCCTACGCCACCGAGCAGCTCGGCGACATCGTCTACGTCTCGCTGCCCGCGGTCGGCGACGCGGTCGCCAGCGGCGACGCCTGCGGTGAGCTCGAGTCGACCAAGAGCGTGTCCGACGTGCTGACCCCGGTGGCCGGGACCGTCACCGCGGTCAACCCGCTGCTGGAGGGCAGCCCCGAGACCGTGAACTCCGACCCGTACGGCGACGGCTGGCTCTTCGAGCTCGAGATCGACTCCGACGCCGACCTGGACGACCTCCTCGACGCCGACGGCTACGCCGAGCAGGTCGCAGGCTGACCCGCGTACGGCTGGTCGCCGGACGCCCGTCGGCCTAAACTCTCGATCACGTCTCGAGCCTTCGAGCCGGACACCGAAAAGCGAGCACGATGCCCTTCTGCACCAACTGCGGCCACGACAACCCGGAGGGGGCGAACTTCTGCGCGCAGTGCGGTGCGCCGCTGAGCGCCACGCCTCCGCCGCCGCCCCCCGCGGTGCGCGTGCCGATCGGTGACACGACGCGCACCATCCCGCCCGTGGTCGACGACACCAGCGACGGGCTGAGCGCGGTCGACGAGGCCGCGGTGCAGGCGCTGCCCCAGGGCTCCTCGCTGCTGGTCGTCCAGCGCGGCCCGAACGCCGGGAGCCGCTTCCTGCTCGACCACGACGAGACGACGGCGGGGCGCCACGTCGACTCCGACATCTTCCTCGACGACATCTCGGTGTCCCGGCGGCACGTGCAGTTCCTCCGCAGCGCCGAGGGCGTCCGCGTGAAGGACCTCGGCAGCCTGAACGGCACGTACGTCAACCGCGAGCTCGTCGACGAGGTGCTGCTCCGGCCCGACGACGAGGTCCAGATCGGCAAGTTCCGGCTGGTGTTCCACGCGAGCGCCAAGGACGCGGACCGCTGAGGCGCGAGGACTAGTGGTGGCATCGTCGGAGCCGCGCCGCCCCGGGAGCGGCCGGGAGATCACGCGCAGCATCGGTCAGGTGCTGACCGCGCTGAACGGCGACTTCCCCGACATCTCGATCTCGAAGATCCGCTTCCTCGAGTCGGAGGGGCTGATCACACCGCAGCGGGCCCCGTCGGGCTACCGCCGCTACGGCGAGCACGACGTCGAGCGGCTTCGCTACGTGCTCTCGGTCCAGCGCGAGCACTACCTCCCGCTCAAGGTGATCCGCGAGCACCTCGAGATGATGGACCGCGGGCAGACGCCCCCCGAGCCCAAGACGCTCGACGCCCAGGCCACCGGCACCACCAACGCCGCCGCCCCGGCCGCACCCGGCCCGGCCGCTCCGCCGGCGGCGCCCAAGAAGGCGCTGCGGCTCTCCCGGTCGGACCTGCTCGAGGCCAGCGGGCTGAGCGAGGCCGGGCTGCTCGAGCTCGAGCGCACCGGCATCGTCGTCCCGCGCCGCGGCGGCAGCTTCTACGGCCGCGACGCCCTCACCCTGGCCATCGCGGCCCGCCGGCTGGGGGAGTACGGCATCGACGGCCGGCACCTGCGGGCCTTCAAGATGTCGGCCGACCGCGAGGTGGGTCTGGTCGAGCAGGCGATCGCCCCGTACGTACGGCGGGCCGGCGGGGACAAGGACGTGTCGGGCGAGGTCACCCAGCTCGTCATCAGCTTCCATGCCGCGCTGGTGCGTACGGCGATGGAGCGCTGACACCCCGCTTCGCGGGGGGATCGCTTCGCGACCCGAGAGCGAGGAGCGCTGCGCGCACGACCTGCTGGTCCCGTCGAACCAGGCGCCTCGTCCCTCGGCGCGGGGAGCTGCGCGCCTGGCAAGAGCGAGGAGCGCTGCGCGCACGACCTGCTGGTCCCGTTCAGAGCGGTCGAGGGTGTGGAGCGGCTCGACACGGCACGGGGACGACCGTCTGCCGTCCCGCCGCGGAGCGGTGACGGCGACGTAGGGTTGGGGCCATGCGAGAGCTCGACGTGGTCGGCGTCCGGGTCGAGATGCCGTCCAACGCACCCATGGTGCTGCTGCGGGAGGTCGGCGGCAGCCGCTTCCTGCCCATCTGGATCGGCGCGAACGAGGCCTCGGCCATCGCGAACGCCCAGGAGGGCGTGGTCCCGCCGCGCCCCCTCACCCACGACCTGATGGTCGACGTCCTCGCCGGGCTCCAGCACCGGCTGACGGCGGTGCACATCACCGAGCTCGAGGGCGGCACGTTCTACGCGGTCCTGCTCATCGACGACACCGAGATCAGCGCCCGGCCCTCCGACGCGATCGCCCTGGCCCTGCGGGTCGGATCCGACATCTACTGCGCCGAGGACGTCCTCGACGCCGCCGGGATCGAGATGCCGGAGGCCGAGGAGGACGAGGTCGAGAAGTTCCGGGAGTTCTTGGACAACGTCGACCCCGACGACTTCTTGAGGGGCGAGGAGCCCAAGTCGCTGAGGCTCGACTCGAGGGTCCCCGACCCTCGACCCGGTCTTCAGACTTGAGGCTGGTCCGGCGTGGCGGCGGCGTGTCGGTCGCCCGGGGGGCGGCGGCACCCTAGGTTGCGGGAGTACCGCAGGGGAATGACAAAGGTGCAAGACCAGCCGCACGACCGCACGTATTGAGGAAGACTCGGGGGACGAGTCCTCCGCCCGTCGACGTCCGCACCCGACCAGGCGTGGACCACCACCGGAGGTGTCCGTGAGCAGCACCGACCAGCCCGTCGCGGGGCGGCCCCAGGAGGGCGCCAGCCCGCAGGCCGTCGACGCCGCCCAGGCGCTGCTGTTCGAGGGCGACTTCTCGCCCCTGCCGCGCGACCTCGGCTTCCGTGGCCCCGTCGCCTGCAGCGCCGCCGGGATCACCTACCGCCAGCTCGACTACTGGGCGCGGACGGGGCTCGTCGTCCCGGAGGTCCGCGGCGCCAGCGGCTCGGGGTCGCAGCGGCTCTACAGCTTCCGCGACATCCTCATCCTCAAGGTCATCAAGAAGCTCATCGACGCCGGCATCTCGCTGCAGCAGATCCGTACGGCCATCGAGCACCTCCGCGCCCGCGGCGTCGACGACCTCACCCAGGTCACGCTGATGAGCGACGGCATCTCGGTCTACGAGTGCACCAGCAACGACGAGGTCATCGACCTCCTCAGCGGGGGCCAGGGCGTGTTCGGCATCGCCCTCGGCGGCGTCTGGCGCTCGATCGAGGGCACCCTCTCCGCGCTGCCCGCCGAGCGGGCCGAGCCCGAGGCCGCGGCCACCACCGCGGCCGACGAGCTCTCCCTGCGCCGCCGCGCCCGCGCCGCCGGCTGAGCCGGCCACCCCTCCCCGAGCTCCTTGCGTCAGGCTCGTCCCGCTCGGTGCGGTTTTTCACGTTCACGTGAAAAACTTGTGCTGCACCCACCAGATCTGGTGCGGTGAGCGCCAGTTTCTCGTGCGTAGCACGACCCGGATAGCGCGGGACCGCTCGGGGTAGGGTTGGGATCAGTCCAGCGACCACGCGGGAGAGTGCACGGCTCAGGGCTGAGTCGTGCCGCCGAAGGGGCAACATCCCCGGAACCTCTCAGGCACCCAGACCGCGCGGCCATGACGACTCTGGAGCCACCGGCGACAGAGGGGGACGGTGCCCGCGCCTCGCGCGGTCGTCGCACGTCCGTGCCGCTTCCCGGGAGCAACGCCCATGGCCCACCCCGTCGTCACGTCCGACCCCGCCACCGTCTTCGCCGACCGCCACATCGGCCCTCGCGCCGACGAGCGCGACAAGATGCTCGCCGCCCTCGGGCTCGGTTCGCTGGAGGACCTCGTCGCGCAGGCGATGCCGGCCGGGATCCGGATGGACCACCCCCTGAACCTTCCCCCCGCGCTGTCGGAGACCGAGGCGCTGACCGCGCTGCGCGGTCTCGCCGCCCGCAACCGCCCGCTCCGCGCGATGATCGGTCTGGGTTACCACGGCACCGTGACGCCGTCGGTCGTCCGCCGCAACGTCCTCGAGGACCCGGCCTGGTACACGGCGTACACGCCCTACCAGCCCGAGATCAGCCAGGGCCGGCTCGAGGCGCTGCTGAACTTCCAGACCGTGGTCAGCGACCTGACCGGGCTGCCGACCGCGGGCGCGAGCCTGCTGGACGAGGCCACGGCCGTCGCCGAGGCCATGACCGTCGCCCGCCGCGCGACCAAGACCGGGAGCGTCCTGCTCCTCGACGCCGCGACCCTGCCGCAGACGATCGCGGTCGTCCGGACGCGAGCCGTGCCGCTCGGCATCGAGGTGCAGGTGGCCGAGGACCTCGACGCCGCGCTGCGCGAGACCGACGCGTTCGCCGTCGTCGTCCAGACCCCGGGCGCCGACGGTCGCCTGGCGCCCACCTCCGAGCTGGCGGCGCTGGCCACCCTGGCCCACGAGCGCGGCGCGCTCGTCGTCGCGGCCTGCGACCTGCTCGCCCTGACCCTGGTCACGCCGCCCGGCGAGTGGGGCGCCGACATCGCCGTCGGGTCGAGCCAGCGCTTCGGCGTGCCGCTGTTCTACGGCGGCCCGCACGCCGCGTTCATGTCCGTGCGCGCCGGCCTCGAGCGCACCCTGCCGGGCCGGCTCGTCGGGGTCAGCAAGGACGTCCACGGAACCCCTGCCTTCCGCCTCGCGCTGCAGACCCGCGAGCAGCACATCCGCCGCGAGAAGGCGACGTCGAACATCTGCACCGCCCAGGTGCTGCTCGCCGTCGCCGCCAGCATGTACGCCGTCTACCACGGCCCCGACGGGCTGCGGGCCATCGCGCAGCGGGTCCACGCCGACGCCGCGGCCTTGGCCTCCGACCTCGCGGCGGCGCGGCTGGCGCCGGACCACGCCACCTTCTTCGACACCCTCACGGTCGCCGTGCCCGGCGAGGCGGCCGAGGTCGTCGAGCGCGCCCGTCGCGCCGGGGTGCACCTACGGCTCGTCGACGCGAACCGGGTCGGGGTCTCGGTCGGTGAGGACACCACGCCCGCCGACCTCGACGCCGTCCGCGCCGCGTTCGGGATCGACCAACCCAGCACGGAGCACGGCGGCGCTGGCCACGACAGCACGAGCGGCGCACCGGCGTACGGCGACCTCTCCGCCAGCGCCCGGACGTCGGCCTACCTGCAGCACCCGGTGTTCCGCACCCACCACAGCGAGACGGCGATGCTGCGCTACCTCCGGGCGCTCTCGGACCGCGACTTCGCGCTGGACCGCGGGATGATCCCGCTGGGCTCGTGCACGATGAAGCTCAACGCGACGACCGAGATGGAGCCGATCTCCTACGACGGCTTCGCGAACCTGCACCCGCTCGCCCCGGCGCAGGACGCGGAGGGCTACGCCGAGCTGGTCGGCACGCTCGAGGACTGGCTCGCCGAGGTCACCGGCTACGCCCGGGTCTCGGTGCAGCCGAACGCCGGCAGCCAGGGCGAGCTCGCCGGGCTGCTGGCCATCCGCGCCCACCACGACTCCCGCGGCGACACCGACCGCCGGATCTGCCTCATCCCGTCCTCCGCGCACGGCACGAACGCCGCCTCCGCGGTCATGGCCGGGATGAAGGTGGTCGTCGTCAAGGCGGGCGACGACGGCTCGGTCGACCTCGACGACCTCCGCTCCAAGATCGCCCAGCACGCCGACGCGCTCGCCGCGATCATGGTCACCTACCCCTCGACCCACGGCGTCTTCGAGGAGGGCATCACCGAGCTCTGCGGGCTGGTGCACGACGCGGGCGGCCAGGTCTACGTCGACGGTGCCAACCTGAACGCGCTCCTCGGGCTCGCGCAGCCGGGCCGTTTCGGGGCCGACGTCAGCCACCTCAACCTCCACAAGACGTTCTGCATCCCGCACGGCGGCGGGGGTCCAGGGGTCGGACCGGTCGCCGTCGGTGCGCACCTCGCCGCGTTCCTGCCCGGCGACCCGCGAGCCACGGACGTCGCCGCGGGTGGCGTCGGACCGGTGTCGGCGGCGCCGTACGGCTCGGCCGGCATCCTGCCGATCAGCTGGGCCTACGTCGCGATGATGGGCGCCGACGGGCTGACGTCGGCGACCGAGCACGCGCTGCTCGCCGCCAACTACGTCGCCGCCCGCCTGGGTGCGGCCTACCCGGTGCTCTACGCCGGGCGCGACGGGCGCGTCGCCCACGAGTGCATCCTCGACCTCCGACCCATCACCAAGGCGAGCGGCGTCACCGTCGACGACGTGGCCAAGCGGCTCGTCGACTTCGGCTTCCACGCCCCGACCATGAGCTTCCCGGTCGCCGGGACCCTGATGGTGGAGCCGACGGAGTCGGAGGACCTCGGCGAGATCGACCGCTTCTGCGACGCGATGCTCGCGATCCGCGACGAGATCGCCCGGGTCGAGTCCGGGGAGTGGCCGGCGGACGACAACCCGCTGGTGAACGCCCCGCACACCCAGGGCGTGGTCACCGCCGAGACGTGGGAGCGTCCGTACGGCCGGCGGCTCGGCGCCTTCCCGGCCGGGCTGCACGCCGGGCCGGTCTACGCCAGCGGCAAGGACAAGTACTGGCCGCCGGTCGGGCGCATCGACGGCGGGTTCGGCGACCGGCACCTGGTCTGCACCTGCCCGCCGCCGGAGTCGTTCGAGGACTGAGTCCTCGGTCCCCGCCCCGCCCGGCGGCGTCGGCTCGCCCCCTTCTGGTTTCCCATGATCTCCTGGGATTCCGCCACTCCTCATGGCAGATCTGCCGTGGGGAGTGGCGGTGTCCCATGATCTCTTGGGAAACCGGCAGCGGCCGTGCGGCGAAGGTCAGGTCAGGTAGGGGTCGGCCCAGGCGCTGATGATGCGGGCGGCCCGGGCGGCCTGGCCCCGGCCGGTGAGCAGGTGGTCGGCGCCCTCGAGCGCCACGAAGCTGCGCGGGTGCCGGGCGGTCTGGAAGATCAGGCTGGCGTTCTGCACCCCGACCGTGTTGTCCGTGGGGGAGTGCAGCACCAGCAGCGCCCGGTGCAGCGTCCGGATCCGCTCGCGCAGGTCGGCGTCGCGCACGTCGGTGATGAAGTGGCGGCGCAGCGTCAGCGCCTTGCCCCCGGCCAGGAACGGCGCCTCCCCCTCGGCCTCGATGCGCTCGAGCAGCGCGTCGTAGTTGTGCTCGACGTGCCGGGGCTCGTACGGCGCGCCGATGCTCGCGACCGCCCGGACGCCGTCGACGAGGTGCGCCGCCGCGATGACCGCCGCCCCGCCGAAGGAGTGGCCGACCAGGAGCCGCACCGGGCGGCCGGCGTCGTTCATGAACCGCACGGCCTGCGCGGTGTCCTCGACCTTGCGGGAGAACGACCCGTCGCCCCAGTCGCCCTCGGAGTCACCCAGGCCGAGGTTGTCGAAGCGCAGCATCCCGATGCCCTCGCGGGCCAGCTGCTTGGAGATCCGGCTCGCCGCGGGGGAGTCCTTGCCCAGCGTGAAGCCGTGCGACAGCACGCCCCACCCGCGTACGCTGCCCTCGGGCAGGTCGACCAGACCCGCCAGCAGCGGTCCGCTGGTGCTCGGGAAGGTCACGCGCTCGGCCACGGCAGGATCCTCCCAGGTCGCGAGCGACGAGAGTCACAGCCGGTCGCGGAAACATCCGTGCTCCGCGAAGCGTTGCCACCCCGATGACTGCGCCCGATCTGATCTCTGCCCGCCGTCCGCGCTCCCTCCTGCGGACGGGCGGGCTGTTCGTGCTCGTCAGCGTCGTCTGCGGCCTGCTGGTGACCGCGCTGACCCTGCCCTTCGTCGGCGGTGCGGCCTGGGGGGCGAAGGCCGCCCGGGACGGCATGGCCGACCTGCCGCTGGCCTTCGACGCCCCCGCGCAGAGCCAGCGCTCGCAGGTGCTCGACGCGAACGGCGACGTCATCGCCACCTTCTACGACCAGAACCGGAGCTACGTCCAGCTCGCCGACATCGCCCCGGTGATGCGGACGGCGCTCGTCTCGATCGAGGACCACCGTTTCTACGAGCACGGTCCGCTCGACGCCCAGGGCACGCTGCGGGCGTTCGTCAAGAACCTCTTCGCCGGCGGCGTCACCCAGGGCGGCTCGACGCTCACCCAGCAGTACGTCAAGCAGGTCCAGGTCAACGCGGCCGCGCTGAGCGGGGACGAGGCCGCCGTCGAGGCGGCGACCGACAGCAGCTACCAGCGCAAGCTCCGCGAGCTGCGCTACGCCGTCTCGGTCGAGGACAGCCTGAGCAAGGACCAGATCCTCGAGCGCTACCTGAACATCGCCTACTTCGGCGACGGCGCGTACGGCGTCGAGGCCGCCTCCGAGCACTACTTCGGCACCACCGCCAAGAAGCTGACGCTCCCGCAGGCCGCGATGCTCGCCGGCCTGGTGCAGAACCCCACCGCCTTCGACCCGGTGGCGCACCGCGACGCCGGCACCGCACGCCGCAACGTCGTGCTCGACCGGATGGCCGAGCTCGGCACCGCGAGCACCAGCGCGGTCGCGAAGGCGAAGAAGACGTCGTTCTCGGCCAAGGACGTCGAGGACCTCGCGAGCGGCTGCCAGAGCGCGGAGTACCCGTTCGTGTGCGACTACGTCCGCCGGACCGCGCTGCAGATGCCGAGCCTCGGGGCCGACGAGAAGGCCCGCGAGCGGACGCTGATGCGGGGTGGACTCACCATCAAGACGGCGCTCGACCCCGACACCCAGGACGAGGTGCAGGAGAAGGTCAGCGACGCCGTCGGCGCCAAGGACCCCGTCATCTCCGCCATGGACATGGTCGAGCCGGGCACCGGCAAGATCCTCGCCATGGCGCAGAGCCGGCCGGTGATGGGTGCGGACGCCAAGGCGGGCCAGACCTACTGGAACTACTCGGTGTCGCCCGAGATGGGCGGGGCCCAGGGCTTCCAGGCGGGCTCGACCTTCAAGGCGTTCACGGCCGCCGCCGCTCTGGAGAAGGGCGTGCCCCTGTCCCAGCGCTACAACGCTCGCGCGTCGATGGACTTCTCGAACGCCGAGTTCGACACCTGCGACGGCAGCACCCGGGTCGTGGGCGAGTTCCCGGTGAAGAACTCCACGGGCGTCAACGGCTCGATGGACATGTACCGCGCCGCCGAGTACTCGGTGAACACCTACTTCGTGCAGCTCGCGCTCGACGTCGGCATGTGCGACGTCACCAAGATGGCCGAGAAGCTGGGCGCGCAGTCGAACACCCCGGACCGGCCGATCAGCTGGTACGACGACAAGCCCTCGTTCACCCTCGGCACGGTCGAGACCAACCCGCTGGCGATGGCGACCGCGTACGCCACCTTCGCCTCGGGCGGCATCCGCTGCAACCCGGTCATCGTCTCCTCGATCACCGACAGCGCCGGCAAGGACCGCGAGGTCCCCGGGGCGGACTGCAAGCGCGTCATCTCCTCGGACGTGGCCAGCGCGATGGACTCGCTGCTGTCCAGCGTCGTGACCAAGGGCACCGGGTCCCGCGCCCGGACCGCGGACGCCCGTCCCCAGGCCGGCAAGACCGGGACGATCGACAGCAACGCGGCCGTCTGGTACGTCGGTTACACCCCGCAGGCGGCCGGTGCGGCGATGTTCAGCATCGACACGGAGCGGAAGTCGCCCACCAGCCTCAAGGGCTACACCGTCCCGTCGACCGGCCTCTACCTCGAGGGCTCGGGCAGCGGCGACGCCGGCCGGCGCATCTGGAAGCCGGCCATGGAGGCCTACCTCGACGGCAAGCCGGAGGAGAGCTTCCCCTCCCCGCCGTCCGACCTCGTGCGCGGCCAGAACGCCTACAGCAGCAGCGACCGGGACAACGGCTACACCCGGCAGCAGGACCGGCAGGGCGGTCGCTGACCCTCAGGTGACGGCCTGTCCGGGACCGGCTGTCAGTCTCGTGTAGAGGTCGAGGTGCGCCCGGGCCGCCGCGGCCCAGGTGTAGCGGCGGGCGAGCTCGGCGCCCCCGGGCAGCGGTCCGTCGGTGACGGCCTCGACCAGGCGTGCCGCGGTCGTCGCGAGGTCCGCGCCCCAGCGGACGTGCTCGCCCAGCACCTCCCGCAGGACGGGGAGCGGCCGGGCGACGACGGGCACGTCGGCGGCCAGGGCCTCGAGGGCGGCCAGTCCGAACCCCTCCTTGGTCGACACGAAGCCGAGCGCCGCGCTGCCGGCCACCAGGCCGGGCAGCGCGTCGTCGGGCACCGGTCCCAGCACGTGCACGTCGACCCTCAGCTCCGCGGCCCGGGCGTCGAAGGCAGCGCGGTAGCCGCGGTAGTCGAAGAGCGTCTCGCCGCCGGCGACCACCAGCTCCAGGTCGGGCAGCGTCCGACGCGCGAGCGCGAACGCCTCGAGCAGGTCGAGCGTCCCCTTGCGCGGCTCGATGCCGCCCACCGCCAGCACGTAGCGACCGAACCGCGCCTGCCAGGGCGCCCGGGCGCCGGGGTCGGCCGCCGCCGCCGCGAACCGGGCGGAGTCGACCCCGTTCGGGATGACCGTCGGGTGCAGGCCCCAGCCGGCCTCGACCTCGTGCGCGACCGCCGACGAGACGCAGACGTGGGCGTACGGGCGCACGATCGCCCGTTCGTGGCAGGCGACGAGCTCGGGGGTCGTGAACGCGTCGAGGTGGTGGACCGTGCGGACGCAACGCGGCACGGCGTTCGCGCTGATGCAGTCCTGGGCGTGCACGACGTCCCAGGTCTCCCCGGACGCCGCGAAGCCGGCGCCGAGGACCGCGATCGAGCGCACGATCCGTTCGCCGACGGTCTCACCGTCGACCTCAGGGAGAGGGACGACCCGGACGTCGACGCGGGGGTCGACCGGACGGAAGAACCCGGCGTCCCCACCCCGGCCGAGCGTCCAGACGCTCACCGTCACGTCGAGGTCGACCAGCGCCTCGGCGAGCGCGAGGGTGTGCACGACCCCGCCGCGCGGGCGGGTCGAGTAGGTGAGCAGGGCGACCCTCATCGTGGGCCCTCCGGACCGTACGCGGCCGGTCGCCGCTCGTCGAGGTGGTGCAGGACGCGACGGGCGCGGGCCACCTCGGCCTCGACGTCCACGTCGACGCAGGCCAGGCCGCCCTTCGGCCCGGTCCGGGCCAGCGTCTGGCCGCCGGGACCCACGACCTTGGCCTGTCCGAGGAAGCGCAGGTCGCCGAACACCCCGGTCTGGTTCGACGACACCCAGACGACCTGGTTCTCGGCCGCGCGGGCGGCGTCGTAGAGGTCGAAGAGCCGCGACTGACGGTCGTCGCCGAGCCGTGCGGCGCGGTTCGTCACGCTGGCCGGCCACGCCGAGAGCGCGGCCACGAGCTGGGCGCCGTCGAGGGCCAGCGCGCGGGCCGACTCGGGGAACGTCTTGTCGTAGTCGACGAGCAGGCCCATCCGGCCGAGCGGGGTGTCGAAGGCCTCGAAGCGGTCGCCGGCCGCGTACGCCGCGTGCTCGCCGAGCGGGCGGTGCACCTTGCGGTGCCGGCCGAGGATCCCGTCGCCGCTCGCGCAGACGACCGTGTTGTAGCGCAGCCCGTCCGCCAGCTCGCAGAAGCCGAAGCAGACCAGCATCCCGCCCGCCAGCCGGCACACCCGGCGGACGACCTCGTCGTCGACCGCGAAGGCCGGCGGCAGGTCCTGGGCGCCCGTCTCCCGCGCCGGCTCGGCGGGCCCGGCCGTCCACGGCACCCGCAGGTCCGAGACGTAGCCGCCCAGCGTCGCGCCCGGCAGGACGAGCAGGTCCACCCCGTCGCGGCGGGCGCCCTCGACCATGGCCCCGAGCTTGGCGGTGGTCCGCCCGACGTCGCGCCCGAAGTGCGCCGCGACCGCCCCGACACGGCGCAGCGTCACGCCGTCACGAGGTCAGCCGGAGCCGTGGCTGCCGCTGCCGGTGCCGGGCGGCCAGGTCCTCGACCACGTGCTCGGCGTCGCGGGTCACGCCCGCGAACCGGCCGGAGCCCCAGGTGTGCAGCCACGGCAGGCCGAGGAAGGCGAGCCCCCCGACGGCCGTGACGCCCCGGTGGTGCCCGACCGTCCCGCCGCCGTCGAAGACCGGGACCCGCACCCACCGGAAGTCCGGGGTGAAGCCGGTCGCCCAGACGACAGAGGTGACGCCGGCCGACCGCAGGTCGAGCGTCTCCGGCTCGTGGTCCGGGCGCCAGACCGGGGTGTAGCGGTCCTCGGTCGGCGCGTCGAGACCCTGGCGCAGGACGTGGCCGTCGATCGCGTCCTTGATGTCCTCGGCGACCCGGTCGGCCCGGTCCAAGGAGGCCTCGAGGGTCGGGGCGAACGTGAGCCGGTCGCCCACGACCTCGACGAGGCGGCCGTACAGCGCCATCCCCTCCAGCGCGAAGCGCCGCAGGTCGATGTCGTGCCCGCCGTCGCGGCCGGTCATGTAGTGGTTGGTCTTCTCGCGCTCGCGCAGCCCGCCCGGGGTGTCCTCGACGGCGACGTCGTAGAGGCCCATCTCCTCCAGCCAGTCGATGCAGTCGCGGCCCCGGTAGCGGCGGGCGCAGCGCGGGGCCGAGCCGACCACGAGGTGCACCTCCCGCCCGGCGAGGTGCAGGTCCTCCGCGATCTGGGCGCCGGACTGCCCGGTGCCGACGACGAGGACGGCCCCGTCCGGCAACGAGTGCGGGTTCCGGTAGCTCGCCGAGTGCACCTGGACCACGTCGGCGGGCAGCCGCTCGGCCAGCCGCGGCACGCGGGGCTCGTGGTAGCCGCCGACGGCGACGACCACCGCGTCGGCCTCGAGCACCGCCGGTCCGTCCGGGGTCACGAGGTCGAGCACGAACCCGCCGTCGCCCGCCTGGCGCAGCTCGCGGACGGCGGTGTGCTCGCGCAGCGGGGGCGCGGTCCGCCGGACGTACTCGGCGAGGTAGGCCGACGTCTGCTCCCGGGTCATGAAGCCGTACGGGTCGTCGCCGGGGTAGGGGAAGCCGGGCAGGCGGCACTGGACGTTCGGGGTGACGAGGGTGAAGGAGTCCCAGCGCCGGTCGGTCCAGTCGTGGCCTGCGGTCCGGCGCTCGAGCACCACGTGCTCGATGCCCTCCCGCGCGAGGAACCAGCTCGCGGTCAGCCCGGCCTGCCCGCCGCCGACGACGGCGACCGGCACCCGCTCGACGCTCACGAGGCCACCTCGGCGGGAGGCGCGGGCGGGTCGATGGCCTCGACCGTGACCACGCCGTCCGGCTGTCCCTCGGCGACGAACCGGATCGTCGCCAGCGAGGCCCGCGCCGCCGTGCACGGTCGGCCCCAGCGCGCCTGGACCCGGTCGCTCGCCTCGGTGAGCGCGGCGTCAGCCCGGTCGACGAACTCGCCCACCGCGTACGAGCGGCCCACCTCGAGGTGGTCGTGGACGACCAGGGAGGGCGAGTAGCTCTCGAGCCGCTGCCCGTCGGGCCAGCGGGAGGTGAACCTCAGCTCAGGCATGCACCGGCTCCGGACGCTCGGCGGGGTAGTCGCCGAGGACGGCGTCGAGCCGGTACGCCCCCGGGCGCCGGTCGCGCAGCGCGTACATCCCGCGGCGGACCGCGGCCAGCTCGGCGTGGACGTCGAGGGTGACGGTGGCCAGACCGCCGTCGACCCCGGTCTCGGCGCGGACGTCGCCGCCGGGACCGACGATCTTGGCGTTCCCGACGAAGCGCAGCGACCCGAACGTGCCGGTCTGGTTCGACGCGGCCCAGACGACCTGGTTGTCCAGGGCGCGGGCGGCGTCGTAGAGGTCGAAGCGCTTCTTCCAGCGGTCGTCCTCGATGCGCTCGGCGGCCGCCGTCCGGGCGGTCGGCCACGCCGAGAGCGCGGCGATGACCTCCGCTCCGTCGAGCGCCAGCGTCCGCGAGGCCTCGGGGAAGGCCTTGTCGTAGCAGATGAGCATCCCGATCCGGCCGACCGGTGAGTCGAAGGACTCGAAGGCCGACGCGGCGGAGTAGCTGAGGTTCTCCCCGAGCGGCTGGTGGACCTTGCGGTGCGCGGCCAGCACGCCGTCGCCGGTCACCGCCACGGCCGTGTTGTAGCGGACCTCGACACCGTTCTCCGGCGCGGCCTCGCACATCCCGAAGAGGACGGTCATGTCGCCCGCCATGGCGGCGACCCGGGCGACCTCGGGCCCGTCGACGTGGAACGCGGGGGGCAGGTTCCGACGGCGCCGCGCTCGGGTCCCCTCGTCGTCGTCGACGCTGCCGAGGCTCGGCAGGTAGCCGCCGAGACAGGCCTCCGGCAGCACCAGCAGGTCCGTGCCGCGCGCCCGGGCCTCGGCGACGGTGCGGCCGATGGTCGCGTACGCCGCCTCGAGGTCGCGGCCGAACGCCTCGGCGACGACGGTGATCGTGGTGGTGCCGGAGGTGCTCATGCGGGTCCTAGTCCGGTGACGGCGGAGGTGAGGGCGGGCGTCGTGCGTCCGTCGGGCCAGCGCAGGTCGACCCCGGCGCCCGGGGCGAGCGCGCCGCAGGCGCGGCTGAACGCCGGGCCGGCCGGTTCGGGGGCGCGGCCGGGCACGTCGGTCGTGATCATGGCGAACCCCGGGAAGCAGGTCAGCCAGTCGCCGGTCGTCGCCGACGGCGGGGCGGGGACGTCGGCGACGTCCAGGACGGCGCCGCAGCCGCTGGCCTCGGCCAGCATCCCGAGGGTGCCGACGAGCCCGGCCATGCTGACGTCCTTCGCGGCGGTCGGTCGGGTGCGGCCGACGTAGGAGCTCATCGCCTGCAGCTCGGGCGTCGTCCGGGCGCTGGTCGAGTCCCACTGCGCCCCGTGGTAGCCGGCGCGCCAGCCGCCGCCGAGGTCCGCGGTGACGGTCACGACGTGGCCCGGCCGACCCCCGCCGGCGGGGACCGGTGCGGCGGTCCGGCCGAGGGCGGTGACCGCGAGCGAGGCGGGCACGCCGAGCTGGGTGTGACCACCGAGCACCGGGACCCCCCACGCCTGCGCGGCGGCGCTGATCCCGCGTACGACGCGGCTGGCGAAGCTCGCGTCGCGGGCGCCGAGGGCGTCGAGCAGCCCGACCGGCGCGGCGCCCATGGCCGCGAGGTCGTTGAGGTTGACCAGGACCGAGCACCAGCCGGCCCAGGTCGGGTCGCGCTCGACCATCGAGGGCAGGATCGCGTCGGTCGCGGCCACGAGGTCGGAGCCGGGCACGGGCGCGGCGTCGTCCCCGACGAAGCCCGCTCCACCGAGGCCGGCCGGTCCGGTGGCCAGCGGGGCGAGCAGCGGACCGAGCGGCGCCTTCGTCCGGGCCACGAGCCGCGCGACCCGGTCGACCGGCCAGGTCATGAGGACGTGCGGCCGGCCGTACGCCTCCTCCTCGGCCAGCGCGGTCCAGCCGAGCCGTCGGAACAGGGACGCGTTCGCGGCCTGCACGTGGGCGTCGAAGCGCAGCGCGCCGAGCCGTTCGGCGTGGGCGCAGGCAGCCCGGACCAGGGCGGCGGCGGCGCCGGGGGCGTGGCCGCGGACCCGACGTTCGACGGCCAGCCGGCTGCCGACCCACCAGCCGAGGTCGCGGTCGGGCGTGGCGGGGGAGAGCCGGACCGTGCCGACGACCCCGCCGTCCACGTCGAGCGCGACCAGCACCAGGGTGCGCGGGTCGTCGTCGGCGTCGTCACGGTCGGTGGCGTCGAACAGCTCCTGCTCGAGGACGAAGGTCGCGTGCCGGAGCCGACGGGCGCCGGCGTGCTGACCAGGGGTGTCCGCGACGGCCACCGTGAAGGGCGGCGCGGCGGGGGAGCGGACGAACCCGCGGGTGAGGACCTCGACGTCGAACGTGGTCATCAGGCGCCCTGCTGCTTGAGGGTGCTGCAGGCGCCGCACGCCGCGCAGCCCGCGCGCTGCCCGTCGGAGGTCATGCCGGCGGCGACCAGGTCACGGGCGACCCGCCGGGTCACGTCGTCGAGCACGACCGGGTCGGGCGCGGTGGCGCCGTCGGCCTGCGCGAGCGTGCCGGCCAGCGGTCGGAAGGGGACCACGAAGGGGTAGACGCCCATCGCGATCAGCTCCCGCGCGCCGGCGACCAGCTCGTCGGTGTCCTCGCCGAGACCGACGAGCAGGTAGGTCGAGACCTGGTTGCGCCCGAAGACGCGGACGGCCTCGGTCCAGGCCGCGCGGTAGTCGGCGAGCGAGACCCGCGACTTGCCCGGCATCCACCGCCGGCGGACGTCCTCGTCGAGCGACTCGACGTGGATGCCGATCGAGTCCGCGCCCGCCTCGTACAGCTCGGTGATGGTGGCGAGGTCGCCCGGCGGCTCGCACTGCACCTGGACCGGCAGGTCCGGCACCGCCGCCTTGACCGCCCGGACGCAGCGCGCCAGGTGCGTGGCGCCCCGGTCGCGGCCGGCGGACGTCCCCGTCGTCATGACCATCTGGCGCACCCCGTCGAGGCGCACCGCGGCCTCGGCGACCTCGGCCAGCTCGTGCGGCCGCTTGACCGCGGTCGTCGAACCGGCCTCGAGCGAGGCCTCGATGGCGCAGAAGCGGCAGCGTTCCGCGGCGTCGTAGCGGATGCAGGTCTGCACCACCGTGGTGGCGAGGACGTCACGGCCGTGCAGGCGGGCGAGCAGCTCGTACGAGACGCCGTCGGCGGTCGCGAGGTCGTAGAACCGCGGCCGGTGCACCGGTTCGACGGCGACGTCCTCGACCACGACGCCGTCGCGCACGAGCGTGTCGCCCTCGAACCAGTACGGGCTCGACTCGTTCGTCGGGACGGCCACCCCGCCACCGTCGAGGAGCAGGTGGTTGTCGTCGCTCGGGCCCGCGCCGGAGCGCCGGCTCACCGGCGCCCGGCCGCGGATCCCGAGGATCGCGAGGTCGACCCTGGTCGTGACGCTCATGGTCGTGGGCTGCCCGCGCTGCTCGCCCGGGTCAGACCATGTAGGTCGAGTTGATGATCGCGCCCTTGTTGGCGAAGTAGATCAGCGCGTCCTGCACGTCGAGGGGGTGGCAGGGGATCGTCCCCGGCATCAGGTCCTCCTCGCGCAGCCCGTGGAGCGAGAGCCCGAAGCGGCACACGAACACCGTGCCGCCCTCGTCCATGAACGTCTGCAGGGTGTTGTTGATGTTCTGCTCGCCGGGGAAGGCGGAGTCGCCGGTCGTCGGGAAGCCGCGGGTGGCGATGGCGTTCATCGAGCCCGGGCCGTAGAAGTAGACGACGGAGTCGAAGCCCTTGCGCAGCGCGCGCAGGGCCTGGAGGCAGGCCACGAAGCTGACGCTCGACTCGTGGGCGATGCCGTGGACCATGGTCAGGTACGCCTGGCCGGGCTCGGCCTGGATGTCGGGGAAGATCTTGGTCGACCCGTAGATCGAGCTCCCCTTCTCCAGCGAGGGGTGCGGGATCTCGCTCCGCGAGGTCTCGATCTTGGCGAGGATGTCGTCGTCGAACAGCGGCACGGCTGGCTCCTGGGAGAGGGGTGGCCGCGATCGCCCCACGCTCCGCGGCCTGTTCCTCGATCCTGCGGCCGGAGCGGTTTCCGGGTGGTTACGTCGGGAACAAGCCCCGATGACAGCCGTAACAGTCGTGTCGCGCGCGACTCACCACGGTGCACGCCGAGGCCCGCGCGCTGATGAGGTCGCCCGCGTCGGCAGCGCTCAGAGCAGCGCGGAGATCCGGTGGGCGAGCTCGACGTCGTACTGGGTCACTCCACCGGCGACGTGCGTCCAGAGCGCCGAAGCGGACCGAGTCGTAGCGCACGTCGACGTCGGGGTGGTGGTT
Source organism: uncultured Actinomycetota bacterium (assembly GCA_963762775.1). Classification (GTDB taxonomy): domain Bacteria; phylum Actinomycetota; class Actinomycetes; order Propionibacteriales; family Propionibacteriaceae; genus Microlunatus. Next base: position 69,506 of record CAVXMD010000005.1, on the reverse strand, counting down.
CATCGCCTCGGCCTCCTCGCCGACCCGGACCACGAGGTCGAGCGCCGCCGCGAAGTCCGCGAGCCGGACCGTCCGGACCAGCCTCCCGCCCTGCAGCTCCCACCCGGGGAGCCCGACGAGCTGCGCGGCGAGGTCGTCGGAGGTGAGCAGGCGGGGCACGCGCTCCACGCTAGCCTCGCCGCCGTGGACCGGACGCCGTGGACCTGAGCGAGCTGTTCGGCCGGGTCGGACCGATCCTGGGTCTCGTCGTGCGCATCACCGTCGTCGCCGTGCTGCGCGACGGCCGTCCTCTCCCTCGACACCACCGCGGTGCTGCTGACCCCGGTCGTGCTCACGCTGGCGGGACAGCTCCGGCTCGGCCGGATGCTCTTCGCCTGCACCGCGGTGTGGCTCGCGAACACCGCCTCGCTGTTCCTGCCCGTCTCCAACCTCACGAACCTGCTCGCCCTCACCCGGCTGCCCGACGGCCGCGTCCCGGCCTTCCGCTCCCTCACCTGGCCGGCCGCGGTCGCCTGCACGGTCGTGACGGTGGTGGCCCTCGCGCTCTTCTTCCGGCGTTCGCTGCGCGGCTCGTACGTCCTCGGCGACGCCTGCGCGATCGGCTCGCCGGCACGGGCTCGTCGTGGGTCCCGCTCGTCCGGCTGGCGGGCCTGGGGGCGCTCGGCACCAACCTGCTCGCCAACCTGCCGGCCTACCTCGCGCTCGAGCCGGCCGCGATCGACCACCCCGTACGGCTGGTCGCCCTGCTCGTGGGCGTGAACGCCGGGCCGCTGGTCACGCCGTGGGCGAGCCTGGCGACGCTCCTCTGGGCCGCCCGCTGCCGTTCGGCCGGGGTCCGGATCTCCTGGGGGGCGTTCGCGCTCCGGGGCCTCGTGATGGTGCCGTTCCTGCTCAGCACCGCCACCCCGGCCCTCGCCTACCGCTGACGCCTGCTCACCGGATCAGGCAGAAGGGGTGCCCCGCCGGGTCGAGGAACACCCGGAAGTGGCCGTCGGTCGTCGGCTGGTACGGGTGCCGCGTCGCCCCCAGCTCGAGGACCCGTGGTTCGGCCGCGTCGATGTCACCGACGGAGAGGTCCAGGTGGAGCTGCGGGGGATGCGCACCTCCCGGCCAGGTCGGGGCGACGTAGTCCTCGACGCGCTGGAACGACAGGGTCGTACGCCCGCCCGGGTTGTCCACCGTCAGCGCACCTCCCGGTGGCACGAGGTCGACGACGGACCCGTCGGAGCCTTCTTCGACCGGCCAGCCCAGCAGCTCGCCGTAGAAGCGGGCGAGCTCGACCGGGTCGTCGCAGTCGAGGATGATCAGCTCGAGCAACGGCGCGTGGGGCTCAGGAGACGTCACCGGCGTCAACCTGCCAGGAACCTCCGTGTCGGCGTGGACCGGGGGTCCCGGCTGCCCCCGACCGGCTGCCGGGCTCAGTGCTCGGCGGCGGCCCGGGCCGGGGGCTGACCGATGCCCTCGAGCAGGTTCGCGTACCAGGGCGTCGTGATGTCGAACGGCTTGCCGCCCTTGATCCGGGTGAACTCGACCGCGCGCAGCTCGTCGCCGCGCTCCTCGTCGTGCCCGATCACGCCGGACTCGCCGCGCAGGGCGCAGTCGACCGCGAGGTCGGTCATGGAGCGGATGAGCTGGAGGTCGGCGTCGTTCGCGGCGGCGGAGCGGGAGAAGTAGCCCGACTTCTGGACGAGGACCTTCTCGGCGCCGAGCAGCTCGGCGAACTGGCTCGCGAACCACTGGCCCGGGTTGACCTTGTCGATCTTGACGTGGCCGAAGGGGTCGCGGGCGACCTCCTGGCCGGACCGCTCGAGGTCGGCGACGATCGTGCTGAGGCCGGCGCCCTCGGAGAGGAAGAGGTTCACCGAGCCGACGGTGTCCATGACCTCGCGCAGCCGCGTGCCCTCGGTCTCGAGGTCGAACTCGGCCTCGGGCAGGTACACGCCGTGGACGTCCCAGGCCTCGCGGGTCAGGCCGATCTCGGGGAGCCAGGCGCGGGTCTCGAGCCAGTCGCGGTACGCCTTGGCCGTGGCGGCCGTCAGCCAGCCGCAGTGCCGGCCCATGACCTCGTGCACGATCAGCATCCGGGCGCCGGAGTTGTGCTCGGCGACGACGTTCTCGGCGAAGCGCGCGCCCTGCTCGGCCGCGGTCCAGGCGCCCAGCGACTGCTTGATCGGGATGACGTCGTTGTCGATGGTCTTGGGCAGCCCGACGACGGTGAGGCCGTAGTCGTTGTCGGCGAGGAAGGCCGCCAGGTCGGCCGCGGTGGTGTTCGTGTCGTCCCCGCCGATGGTGTGCAGGACGTCGACGCCGTCGGCGATCAGCCGGTCGGCCGCGGCGCGGACCGGGTCCGTGCCCTCGGGGACGAGGCCGCGCTTGACGCAGTCCGCCGCGTTGGTGAGCTTGACCCGCGAGTTGCCGATCGGGGAGCCGCCGAAGGCGTGCAGCCGGGCGGCGTGCTGGCGGACCTCGTCGCCGACGACGATCGAGTCGCCCTGCAGCAGGCCCTGGTAGCCGTAGCGGTAGGCGATGATCTCGACCTCGGGAGCGATCTCGGTGTACCGCTCGACGAGGCCGCCGACGGCCGACGAGAGGCAGGGGGCGAAACCGCCCGCGGTCAGGAGCGCAACCTTCTTCACCATGTCCCGAACCTACCGAACGTCGAAGGACCCTCCCGCTCCGCGCCGCTGCTCGGACCCGGCGGGGTCAGGAGAGCGAGGACTCCTTGTGGGCGGCCTGCTTGCCGCTCTTGCTCGACTCGACGACCCAGTACGGCTCGTCGTCGGAGGCCTTGAACTTCTGGCCGTCGAGCGTGAACTCCTTGGTCTTCTTCTCGACGGCCTGGCCCTCGGTCTCGCCCTGCGAGGTGTTCCAGTGCACCGTGTCGCCCTTGCTGATCGCCATGACCGGGACGCTACTGCCGCGGCGGCTGGGTTCGCGGCGAGCGGTCACCGTACGCGCGTCCGCCCGGGCCCTCCCCAGCTCCTCCGACCCCTCCGAACCCTTCCCGACCCTCCTCGGGGCCGTTCCCCACCCCTTCCGACTTCCTGAAACCTTCCCGAACCTTCCCGACCAGCGTGAATGAGCGCTCACTCAGGCATCGGGGCAAGGGTGGGAGCACTTGGCTCACCTGGAGCGGCCCCGCGGCTCGAGTGCGCGAAGACGGTGCGAAACGCGCGGCGTGTCGCGCATTTCGCGCGCACTCGCCCGGACAGGAGCGCGAGCGTGCGCACAACCGGGACGTGAGTTCAGGTGCGCGCTCTCGCACCCGACACGCCGTACGCGCGGTGCGGGAGCGCGCACCACCGCGGCGGACCTCGGGGCGTGGGGGAGCGGTCGGCGGGATAAGACGGACCCATGAGCGCAGCGGAGTACGTCCCGGGGTCCGGTGGGGTCGCAGAGCTGCGGGAGGCGGCCTCGGGCTGCCACGGCTGCGAGCTGTGGGAGCCCGCGACGCAGACGGTGTTCGGGGCGGGCAACCCGCACGCCTCGATGCTCCTGGTGGGCGAGCAGCCGGGCGACGTGGAGGACCAGCGCGGGCTGCCGTTCGTCGGGCCGGCGGGCAAGGTGCTGCAGAAGGCCCTCGACGAGGCCGGCGCCGACCGCTCGACGCTGTACGTGACGAACGCCGTGAAGCACTTCAAGTTCCAGTGGCAGGGCAAGCGCCGCCTGCACCAGACGCCCGACGCGGGCAACGTCAACGCCTGCCGGCCGTGGCTGGAGGCGGAGATCGGGCGGGTCGACCCGAGCCTGGTCGTGGTGCTGGGCGCGACGGCGGGCAAGTCGCTGCTGGGCAGCGGCTTCCGGGTCACCAAGGAGCGCGGTGTCGTCTTCGAGCGCGAGACACCGGCCGGGACCCGGCGGTTCCTCGCGACGATCCACCCGTCCGCGATCCTGCGGATGGACGCCGCGCTGCGCGAGCAGGGCTACGCCGACTTCGTGGCGGACCTCCGTACGGCGGTGGCCGCGGTCTGAGCCGACCGGCGCGAACCGGCGGCGGCGCAGACCGCGGACGCCCTAGCTCTTCTCCTCGAGCTTCAGCGCGACGCCGAGCGCGAAGAACGTCGGCGCCCAGTGCCCGACGAAGATGCCCCAGCGGTCGGCCTGCGCCTTGTCGTCGCCCTTCTTGCCGCGGCTGATGTAGTGCGAGACGTAGGTGAGGGCGATGGAGGCGAAGCCGGCGGCGTACGCGTACTCGCTCTTGAAGCCGGCGTTGCTGAGGGCGGCGACGACGCCGCCGCCGGACTTGACCGTCTTGACCGCGTCGTCGGCCGCGCTCTTGGCCGTGCTGCCGAGGTCGTCGGCCTTGTCGGACAGGCTCATGCGTGGTCCTTCCGTCGGAGGGCCGGTCGCCCTCGCTGTCTGGGTCCCCTATCGGACCACAGGAGCCCCCGCGGCCGGCGGGGCCCCCGGCGTCGTCCGCCGCCCTCGTCCGCCGGGGTCAGTGCAGCGCGATGGTCCGGACGGCCGCCCGGTGGTCGCGGATGAAGCGGTTCGCGTGGGCGGCGAGGTCGGCCGAGTCCTGCCACAGGTTGCGCCAGATGCCGAGGGTGTTGCTCAGCGTGGGGGAGACCACGGCGGAGGAGAAGGACTCGAAGACGATCGGGCCGTCGTAGCCGAGGCGCTCCAGCGCGCGGAACGTGCTGCCGAAGTCGACCGAGCCCGTCCCCAGGTAGCCCCGGTGGCTCTCGCCGATGTGCACGTAGCCCAGGCGCTCGCCGGCGTCGAGGAACGGGGAGAAGAGGTCGGACTCCTCGATGTTCATGTGGTACGTGTCGAGGTGCACCGAGACGTTCGCGTGGCCGACCTCGTCGAGGAACGCCGTGGCCTGCCGGCCGGTGTTCAGCAGGTTCGACTCGTAGCGGTTGACGACCTCGAGGCCGAGCGCGACCCCGAGCCCGGCCGCCCGCTCGGCGAGGTCGGCGATCGCCGCCGCGCTGGAGGCCCGGCCCCCGGACGTCATCGGCGCCAGGTGCTTGCGCATCGAGCCGTAGAGGACCCCGCACAGGTGCGTCGCGCCCATCTCGGCCGCACGGTCGAGCGCGACGTCGAGCAGCCGTACGCCCGCCGCGACGACCTCGGCGTCGTCGCTGCTGACGTCGGCGTGCTCCGGCAGCCCGAGGCTCGCCGTGACCCGCATCCCCTCGGCCTCGAGCGCCGCCCGCGCCACGCCGGCGTCGAAGGTCGTCGGCTCCATCAGCGGGAACTCCACGAGGTCGAAGCCGGCCGCGCGCGCCGAACCCACCGTGCGGCGGATCCCCTCGGCGTCGAAGTCGCCGGTGAACACCAGGCCGTGCACCCCGATCGGTGACTCGGACATCGTCGTTCCTCTCGTCGCGCCGGGGCGTCGGGCCGGTCGGCGGTGCCGACTCTAGGGCGGGAGGAGCCCGACGGCACGACCCCCACGCGGCGCCCCCGCGCGGGCCGTTCGCGTGGCACCATGAACGGGCTCGGAAACACGGCCGTAACATCCGGGCTCTGGGACAACCGACCTGGTCGACGACGACCGGAGGGGACGACATGGCGACGACGACGCTGCTGGTGCTCTCGCTGACCGCGGTGCTGGCGATGATCGCGGGGGTGACCTGGATCCTCTGGGAGGACGCCTCGACCCACCGCCGCGCGCACGCCGACCTCAGGACCTGCGAGGAGATCTGGGCGCTGACCGCTGACCGCTGACCGCCGACCGGTGAGCGCTCGACGCGACCCGTTCAGGCCTTCCCCTCGCAAGACCTGAGAATCTCCCGTATCGTCCACCGCCTGTGCACCGGGACACCCGTCCCGGGCCATGACGAGGGGTGGCGCCATGACCCGACGACTCGCAGCGGGCGCGCTCGCGCTCGGCCTCACCGCGGCCCTGCTCTCGAGCGCCCCGACGGCCTCGGCCGACCCGGAACCGGTCGCCGGCCGGACGACGACGACGCCGAGCGGCTTCCGCCACCTCGACCGCTCTGCGCTGGGCAAGGTCTCGGGCCTGCCCTCCGGGCTGTCCGCGGACCGGAAGGTCAGCGCGCTGGTCGAGCTCGAGACGCAGCCGGTGGCGGCCCAGCGCACCCGGTCGACGGGCACCTTCGACCAGGCCGCGGCGCAGCGTCGGGTCCGCGCCAGCCAGGACGGCGCGGCCGCCGCGGTCGACGCCGCGGGCGGCACCGTGTACGGACGCCTCGGCACCGCCATCAACGCCCTGCAGGTGCGCGTCCGGGTGCGGGACCTGCCGGCGGTCGCCGCGGCAGCCGGGGTCCGCCGCGTGCAGGTGTCCCGGACCGTGCACCTCACCAACTCGGCGAGCAACGCCTACACGCGGGCCGACCGCGCCTGGGAGAGCCTCGGGCTCACCGGCCAGGGCCAGACCATCGGCATCATCGACACCGGGATCGACTACACCCACGCCGACTTCGGCGGTCCCGGGACGGAGGCCGCCTTCAAGGCCAACGACGGCACGGTCGTCGAGCCGGGCACCTTCCCCACGGCCAAGGTGGTCGGCGGCTACGACCTCGTGGGTGACGACTACGACGCGGCCAGCACCGACGAGGCCAGGCTGATCCCGAAGCCCGACCCCGACCCGCTCGACTGCGAGGGCCACGGGACGCACGTCGCCGGCACCGCGGCCGGTTCCGGGGTCACGACCGACGGCCGGCCGTACGCCGGTCCGTACACCCGGAGCACCACCGCGACGGACTTCTCCGTCGAGCCCGGCGCGGCCCCCGCGGCCTCGCTGCGCGCCTACCGGGTCTTCGGCTGCGAGGGCAGCGTGAGCGACGACGTCATCGTGGCCGCCATCGACCGGGCGGTCGCCGACGGCGTGAACGTGATCAACATGTCGTTGGGCAGCGACTTCGGGACGGCGGACGGCGCGGAGTCGGTCGCCGTCGGCAACGCCACGAAGGCGGGGGTGCTGGTCGTGACCTCGGCCGGCAACTCCGGGTCAGGCCCGTACGTCGTCGGTGGTCCGTCGACGGCCGACGACGCGCTCTCGGTGGCCGCCACCGACGACGAGTTCGCGACCTACCCGGGCGTCGCCATCACGGGTGCGGCCACCGCCACCGGGCTGGTGGCCAACGGCGTCACGGTCCCCGCGGGTCTGAGCGGCACCGTCCTCGACGCCGGCCTCGGGTGTGAGGCAGGCGACTACACGGGAGCGGCCGGCAAGGTGGTCGTCACCCTGCGCGGCACCTGCGACCGGGTCCTGCGGGCCAAGCTGGGCCAGGCCGCCGGGGCCAAGGCCGTCATCATGGTGAACTCCGACGCGGGCCTGCCGCCCTACGAGGGGCCCATCGACGGGGTCACCATCCCGTTCGTCGGCGTGCCGAGCAGCGCGGGAGCCGCGCTCCGGGCGGCCGCGGGCTCGAGCGTCACCCTGACGCCGTCGACGGTTTCCAACCCGACCTACGGGCAGACGGCGGACTTCAGCTCGAACGGGCCGCGGTTCGGCGACAGCGCCCAGAAGCCCGACGTGTCGGCGCCCGGCGTCTCGGTGCCGTCCGCGGCGGTCGGGACGGGCACCGGGGCGATCACGGAGTCCGGCACCTCGATGGCGAGCCCCGAGACCGCCGGCATCGCCGCGCTGGTCCGCCAGTCGCACCCGGGGTGGAGCGCGCGGCAGGTCAAGGCCGTCGTCATGGCGACGGCCTCGCCGAGCCGGGTGGCCGGCTACGACTCGCGGCGCAACGGCACCGGCGAGGTGGACGCGCTCGCCGCCACCCAGGCCCAGACGTACACCTCGACCGGCAGCGGTCTGAACAGCCTCCGCTTCGGCTCGGACCAGCTGTCCGGGTCCCGCTCGGAGCGCCAGACCTTCACCCTCACGAACCAGAGCAAGAAGTCGGTCACCTACCGGCTGAAGGCGACGTTCTCGGGCTCGCGGCACGGGGCCTCGGTCTCCCTCAGCCCGAGCAAGGTCACGCTCAAGCCCGGCAAGAGCCGGAGCGTCGGCGTCACCCTCAAGCTCAGCAAGACCGACGTCCGCAACCTGCCGGGGTCGTCGGCCTCCGACGCCGGAGAGCTCAGCACGATCCGGGGCCGGATCGTGGCCTCGTCGTCCTCGTCCTCCGCGGCCCGGCCCGACCTGCAGACGACGTTCCTCTCCGTGCCGGTGCCGCTCTCGGACGTCCGGTCGTCCACCACCGTCAAGGCCACGAGCGGCGGGGGCCTGAGCCCGATCTCGGTGAAGAACCAGGGGGTCCACAGCGGTGACGCCAGCGTCTTCAGCTGGTTGCTGACGGACCCGGCGGGCGACGCCTCCGCGAAGCCGATGCCGGACCTGACCGACGTGGGCCTCGCGGTCCTGCCCGGCGAGGACGGCGGGAGCACCGCGGCCGACCGGTTGCTGATCTTCTCCGTCTCCGAGGCGTACGCGCTCTCGACCCAGTCGTACGGCGAGACCGACCTGCTGCTCGACGTGGACGCCGACGGCACGGCCGACTACGTCCTGGTCGGGCTCGACGCCGGCCTGCTGGGCGTGGGGAGCGCCGGGACGGCGGCGTCCGCGCTGGTCGACCTCGCCTCGAACGAGATCGTCGACGCGTTCATCGCCTCGGCCCCGGCGAACGGCTCCACCCTCGAGCTGCCCGTCCTGGCGAGCGACCTCGGGCTGACGGGCAGCTCGCTGGTCGGCGTCTCGGCCGTCAGCTTCTCCCTCGGCGGTGACGGGGTCGACCCGGTGGACGGCACGGCTACCTTCGACCCGTACGCGCCTGCCCTGAGCTCGGGGTCTTCGGTGACCCTCAAGCCGGGTGCGAAGGCCTCGCTGCCGGTGACGGCCGACGCGAGAGCGTTCGCGACCCAGACCCACCTCGGCTGGCTGGTCGTCACCCCGGACGACCGGGCCGGGCAGGCGGAGGCGGACCGGGTGACGCTCGTCGGCGTCGACGACGCGTCGGCGACCACGGCACGGCCGGCGACCGCGGCGCTGCGTCGGCCCTGAGCGGGGCGGCCCTGAGCAGGTCGGCCCGCGGGGCTCAGCCCCGGGGGCCGGCCATGCGGCGGCAGGTCGTGGTCCTCGTCGTGGGCGGCGAGCCAGCCGACCGCCTCGCGGGCGGCCTCGTCGGACGTCCAGCCCGGGGCGTAGCCGAGGCGCGTGACCGGCTTCGCGATCGAGCAGACCTGGCTGCGGTGCAGGTGCTCCCAGCTCGTCCGCGCGTGCTCCGCGCCGGCCGCCGCCTCGAAGTCCGCCCACGGCACCGAGCGCAGCCGCGGCTCGTGGCCCCACCACCCGTACGCCGCCTCGGCGAACCCGCGCACGGTCAGCGCCCGCGGGCTGACGGCGTGGAACGCCTGGCCCACCGAGGCCTCGGGCCGGTCGAGCGCGAGCTGGAAGACCTGGGCGACGTCGTCCGCGTGCACGTGGTGCATGGTCGCCGAACCGTCCTCCGGCACGAGCAGCTCCTCGCCGGCGGCGATCGTGGCCCAGACGCGCGGGTCGACGTTGCCGACCGGGTTGATGACCCGCCAGCCGGCGCCGCTGATGTGCCCAGGGTGCACGACGGTGCTCGGCAGCCCGCCCGCGGCCGTCTCGGCCAGCAGCAGCTCCTCGATCGCCTGCTTGCCCACGCCGTACTCGCCGAACGGGTGCTTGGGGTCGTCCTCGCCCATCGGCAGGCTGACGCTCAGCCCGTGCGACCAGATCGAGCCGCAGTGCGCCAGCAGGCCGACGTGGTCGCGCAGACCCTCGACCAGCTGGGCGGCCGACGCCGGCGTGAAGCACACGAGGTCGACGACCGCCTCGGGACGCTCGGCGAGCACCTGTGCCGCCGTCGTCCCCTCCGCGTCGCTGGCCTCGCGGTCCAGCACCACCCGGCGCACGTCCGACCAGGCCGGGTCGTCGACGTACGGGTCGCGCGTCCCCCGGCTCGCCGCCACGACCTCGTGGCCCGCCCGGACGAGGCGCGGGACGAGGTACGAACCGATGTGCCCGGTCGCTCCGAGGACGTAGACGCGCATCGGGTCACCGTACGGGGGGTCCGCCCCTCCCCGGCGGGTGGGCGAGAGACCCGGGCGCCTCGCAACCATCCGCACGAGCGCCCTCACCTTCCTACGACGCAGCAGCTCGCAGCGCTCGTGCTCCCGCCAGACCCGTCCACGCTCGGCGCCCGGGTCTCTCGCCCACCCGCCTCTCCTCACACCCCCCGGCTCGAGTCCCGATGCGCGGCTCCGGCCTGCCTCGCTCCACGGCTTCGGACACCCTTCGGGTGCTTCGAGGCGCGTGCTTAGGCTCGGGGCGACAGGGTCGGGAAGCAGAAGGAGACGCAGGTGGCGGTCAAGGACGCAGGGACGGTCGAGCTCGGGGGACGGACGGTCAACCGGCTGGGGTTCGGGGCCATGCGGATCACCGGGAAGGGGATCTGGGGGCCGCCGGCGGACCACGACGAGGCCGTCGCGGTCCTGAGGCGGGCCGTCGAGCTGGGCGTGACGCTCGTCGACACGGCGGACTCGTACGGGCCGTACGTCTCGGAGGACCTGATCCACGAGGCCCTGTTCGACGGGCAGGGGTACGGCGACGTCGTGGTCGCCACCAAGGGCGGGCTGACCCGGCACGGGCCGGACGTCTGGCCGCCGCTGGGGCGCAAGGAGTACCTGCGCCAGTGCATCCTCATGTCGATGCGGCGCCTCGGCGTCGAGAAGATCGACCTCTGGCAGCTGCACCGCATCGACGCCCGGACGCCGCGCGAGGAGCAGTTCGGCGAGGTGAAGGCGTTCCTCGACGAGGGCCTCGCCACGCAGGTCGGGCTGTCCGAGGTGAGCGTCGAGGAGATCCAGGCGGCGCAGGAGGCCGGGCTGCCGGTGGCCTCGGTGCAGAACCGCTACAACCTCGCCGACCGGGCCGCGGAGGACGTCCTCGACTTCTGCGAGGCCAACGGCATCGCCTTCATCCCCTGGGCGCCGATCGCCTCGGGCTCGCTGGCCCAGCCGGGTGGCGTGCTCGACCAGGTCAAGCAGGACCACCCCGGCGTGACCACGTCGCAGCTGGCGCTCGCCTGGCTGCTGCGCCGCTCGCCGGTGATCGTGCCGATCCCGGGGACGGGGTCGGTCAGCCACCTCGAGGAGAACCTCGCGGCGGCCGACGTGGAGCTCACCGACGAGCAGTTCCAGGCGCTCTCGGACGCGGCCTGAGCCGGACCGGTCCGGCGGTGGGAGCGGTCCGGGTCCGGGCGGCGACGGCGGAGGACTGGCCGGCGGTCTACGCGATCTTCAGCGCGGTGACCGCCGAGGGGTCGACGTACGCCTACCCGGTCGGGCTGTCCTCGGAGGAGGCGCGGGCCCTGTGGACGGGTCCGGGCCGGGTGGTCGTCGCCGTCGACGAGGAGGACGGGGCGGTGCTGGGCACGGCGAGCATGGGACCGAACCGTCCCGGCCGCGGTGCCCACGTCGCGACCGCGAGCTTCATGGTCGGCGACCACGCGCGCGGCCGCGGCGTCGGGCGGACGCTGGGGGAGGACATGCTGGCGTGGGCTCGCGCCGAGGGCTTCCGGGCGGTGCAGTTCAACGCGGTCGTCGAGACGAACACCGCGGCCGTCGCGCTCTGGCGCTCGCTCGGGTTCGTGGTGGTCGGCACGGTGCCCGAGGCGTTCGACCACCCGCGCGACGGGTTCGTCGGACTGCACGTGATGCACCGGAGCCTGCCCTGACCCGGCCCCGGTCGGCCGGGTGCGCGACGACCCCGTGACCCGCGTACGGCGGGTGGAGGGCCGCTCGCCGAACATCGCGTGAACAGCGCCGCGGCGCCCTTCTGCCGCTCGTCGCGAGCGTCGAGACTCGCGCGGTGGCCCTCGGAACCTCGACCGTGCTCGCCGGCCGCCCGCTGCGGGTGGTGGTGGGCGCGGTCCTCGCGCTCGCCCTGGCCGCCCGCGTGACGATCGTCGAGGCCGGCGGCGGGCTGCGCGGCATGGGCAACTACGACGACGGCGTGTACTTCTCCGCCTCGATGGCCCTGCTGCACGGGCGGCTGCCGTACCGCGACTTCCTCTTCCTGCAGCCGCCCGGGATCCTCGTCGCGCTGGCGCCCTTCGCGGCGCTGGCCCCGCTGGTCGGCGACGCGAACGCCTTCGTCGCGGCCCGCCTCGGCTTCCTCGCCCTCGGCGCCCTGAACGCCGTGCTCGTCGTGCTCGTGCTGCGCCGGTTCGGGGCCACGGCGGCGGTGGCGGGCGGCGTCTTCTACGCGCTGTTCCTCGCCGTCGCGCACACGGAACGTTCGACCCTGCTCGAGCCCGTCGGGACGTTCGGCACGCTGGTCGCCGTCGCGGTGCTGCTCCGCCCGGGTGCGGAGGACGAACCGCCGAGCCGCCGGGGCCGGGTGCTGCTCGTGCTCGCCGGCGCGGCGCTCGGCCTCGGGGTGACGACCAAGATCTTCTTCGCGCTGGCCGCCCTCGTGGTCGTCGTCTGGGCGCGGCGCCGGGCGGGCTGGCTGCTCGTGGGCTGCGTCACCGTCGGGCTGGCGGTGGGGTCGCTGGCGCTGGTCTCGCCGACCGACGCCTGGCGCCAGGTCGTGCTCGACCAGCTGGGCCGGCCGCGGCTGTCGACGTCGTCGGTGGGCCGGGCCGTGTCGTTCCTGTGGGTGCCCAAGCTGCCCGACGTCCGCGCCGAGCAGCTCCTGGTGGTCGCCGTCGTCCTCGTCACCGTCATGGCTGTCCTTGCTGCGGTGGCAGCGCGCACCCGGGGCGGGCTGCTGCCGGTCCTGCTGCTCGTGGCCGCGGTCCCGGTCCTGCTGTCGGCCCCCAGCTACTACCGTCACTACGCGGCGCTGGTGGCGGTGCCGCTGACGCTCGTGATCGGGATCGGGGCGGGCGAGCTGGTCCGGCTGGTCGCCCCGGCCGGACGGCGGCTGCCGGTCGCCGCGGGGGCCGTGCTCGTGCTGGCCGCGGTCGCGCTCGGGGGCTGGCGGCACTCGGGCGTCCGCGACTTCGTCTCGCCGCCCCTGACGAAGGGCCTGGTCGCGTCCGTACGGTCGGTCCCCGGCTGCGTGACCAGCGACGACCCCTCGGTGCTCCTCTTCTCCGGCACGCTGTCGCGCACGCTGGAGGCGGGCTGCCCCTTCTGGCCGGACACGACCGGCTGGCTCTACGACGCGGACGCCCCGCCGGTCGACGACCCGTCGCTCCCGCCCGAGGAGAACCCCTCGTGGCAGCGGCACGCGTACGCCTACCTCACCGCCGGCGAGGCGACCGTGCTCGTCCGGCGCAAGGACGGCCTGAGCGCGGAGACGCGGGCCGGCATCGGGGAGACCAAGAGCTGGAACCAGGGGCGGCACGTGTTCCGGCGCTTCGGGCCGGACGCGGTCAGCGCCCCACGCTGAGCAGGGGCTCGCCGAGCCGGTCGACGTCGACCGTCACCCCCAGCCCCGGCCCGTCGGGCAGGGAGCCGAAGCCGTCGACCGAGCGCGGCCGGTGGCCGGCGACGTGGCCGTCGGTCCAGTCGTTGAAGAACGACGTCATGAACAGCGACTCGGGGCGCGTCCCGGCCGCGAGCTGGCTGACCGCCGCGGTGATCACGTCGCCGCCCCACATGTCCTCCAGCGACACCCGCATCCCGAGCGCGGACAGCGCGTCGCGCAGCAGCGCCGTCCGGGTCAGGCCGCCGACGCGGCTGATCTTGAGGTTCACCGAGACGGCGCCGGCCTGCTTGGCGGCCCAGACGTCGGCCAGCGTGGAGACGGACTCGTCCAGGACCAGCGGCAGCGGCGAGCCGCGGTGCGCCAGCGCCGAGTCGGCCGTGGTGCGGCAGGGCTGCTCGACGAACACGGGCAGCTCCTCCAGGCCGTGCACCGCGATCCGGGCGGAGGCGAGGTCCCAGCCGCCGTTCGCGTCGGCGACGACCACGGTGCTCTCGTCACCCGCCTCGACGCAGGCGCGGGTGCGCGCGACGTCGGTGCGCGGTTCGTTGCCGACCTTGAGCTGGAACCGTTCGATCCCGGCCCCGCGACGTCCGTCCACGAACGCGGCCATCGCCTCGGGCGCCCCGAGCGGCACGGCCTCGTAGAGCGGCCAGCGTTCGGTGAGCACGCCGCCCAGGAGGTCGGCGACCCGCCGCCCGGCGGCCTGGCCGGCGAGGTCCCAGCAGGCGATGTCGACGGGGCTCTTCGCGTACGGCTGCCCGAGCAGCGCGGCGTCCATCGCACGGTTCACGCGGGCGGGATTCGTGGGGTCGAGGCCGAGCAGCGCCGGCGCCAGCTCGGCCAGGGCCGCCCGGATGGTGCCCGGCGACGTGGGGAGGTACGTACGTCCGAGGGTGGTCACCTCGCCCCAGCCGTCCAGGCCCTCGTCGGTGCGGAGGCGGACGAGCGTGCCCTCCTCGTGCGTGGCCTCGCGCCCGCCCGACATGACGTACGTGCCGTGGGCGTAGCGGACCGCGTACCCGTGGACGTCGATCCTGGTGATCTTCACGGGACCCATCCTCGGAGTCCGGGCCGGCGCTCAGGCCGGCGGGGCGTCGCGGGCGATGCCGTGCCGGTCGAGCAGGGCCGTGAGCCGGTCGACCTCGGCGCGCAGCTGCTGCTCCGTCGCCGGACCCGTGACCGCGGCGACCGGTCCCGGCGCGGCGTCCGCCTCCGGCGCCGGCCGGACCCGGCCGACCAACCACGACGAGAGGGTCGCCGTGATGGTGCCGAGCAGCGCGACCCCGGCGACCATCAGGACCGCGGCGACCAGCCGACCCTGGGTCGTGACCGGGTAGGTGTCGCCGTAGCCGACGGTCGTGATCGTCGTGACCGCCCACCACACCGCGGTGCCGAAGGTCTGGATCGGGCCGTGGCTGCCGCGCTCGGCCTGGAGCTCGGCCAGGGCGCCGGCGTAGAGGACGAAGAGCGTGGCCAGCACCACGTAGGTGGCCACCCGGCCCTGCAGCGTACGGATCGCTCCCCGGTTGATGAAGCGCAGGAGCACGAGCAGCCGCAGGAGGCGGAGCGGCCGGAGCAGCGGCAGCACGACGACGAGCAGGTCGGGCAGGTGGTGGAGCACGAAGCGCGGCCGGGCGGGGGCCAGGACGACCCGCCCGACGTAGTCGACGACGAACATGCCCCAGGTCGCGAGGTCGACGACCCGCAGGACGGCGCGGGTGCCGGACGACAGGCCGGGCACCAGGACCTCGAGGGAGTAGCTGACGAGGAAGACGACGGCTGCGACGGTCAGCGGCCACTCGGCGCTGCGCTGCCACCCCTCGAGGCTCACCCGGTCCGTCACCGCGTCATCCGGCGGATGACCCGCCGGCAGAACCAGCCGGCCGAGCCGATCACGAACAGCCCGACCAGCATGATCAGGACGTCGAGGCCGACGATGCGGTCCTCGTCCGAGGCGAGCTCGACGATCCCGGTCAGGACGATGAACGCGCCCACCAGGAACACCGGCACCAGGAGGGCGAGCAGCGCGACCCCGCGCCCGGTGCCCATCCGCGCCGGGTTGAGCGGCACCGTCGTGGGCGCGGGTGCCCGGGGCTGCGGGACCTCGTCGGCGTCGCGGGCGGGCCGGTCGATCCGGACCCCCGGTGGCACCGACCGGTCGAGGTGGTCGACGAGACCGTCGATCCCGGCGTACAGCGTCGGTTCGACCACGACCGAGATGCCGTCGGCGCCGATCAGACGGCGGGCCCCGTCGGGCCAGGCGAGCACCGCCACGCACTCGCGGAACAGCACGGTGGCGGGCGGCCCGTCCTGCCGCGCCAGGCTGACGCCCTCCCCGCTGACCCGCAGCCGCCGCGTCGGGTTGTCCAGCTGCGGGTGGTCGCCGCCGCCCGCCGCACCACCCTCGACGACCACGGGCGACGCGACGGGCGCCGCGGTGAAGCCCGCCCACCCCGCGCCAGGACCGGGCGGGATCATCACGAGGCCGTCGTGCCAGGCGGTCCGGGCGACCTCGGTGACGTCGTCGACGGTCACGGCTCGCAGCTGGCGTGCGGCCTCGTCGGTGTCGAGGACGGGACGGTCGAGCAGCAGCCCGATCGCCTGGCCCGGCAGCTGGCCCGCGACCCGGTCGGCCTGCTCGTAGGACTCGACGGTCGACTCGACCACCGAGGTGAGGTCGGCGGCGGCGACCCGACCGACCCGGAGGCCGGCGAGGACGTCGACCATGCCGCCGAGCACCGCGCCCTGCTTCTCCGGCAGCGCGTCCGCGTACGCGGTGAGGAGGTCGGTGCCGTCGCCGAGGACCTCACGGTCGGTGCTGATCTGGTAGGACAGCCCGGCCTCGTGCCGCAGCGAGCGGCGCAGCACGCGCTGGAGCACGCCGGAGAAGACGCCCGTCGCGACGGAGTGCGGGACGACCGCGTCCCAGGCCACCGCACCGTCGTCTCCGGTGAACCAGGCGGGGCGGACCGGCAGCGCGGAGGTCGCGGCCGGCAGCGGCTGGCGCGCGCCCTGCGGCAGGCCGAGCTCCAGGCCGGGCGGAACCTCGTCCGCCGCGATCCACAGGGCGGCGTTCTGCGCGGTGAAGTACCGGGCCACCCAGGCGTGCAGGTCGGCCTCGGTGATCGCGTCGACGCCCCACTCGGGGTAGGCGGACGCGCCGTAGCCCCGGGCGCCGTAGCGCCACAGGTCGAGCGAGCCGCGGACGCTGCCCCCGCGGCCCTGCGCCTCGGTGCGCAGGATCTCCTTCTCGGCCGCGAGGCGGGCGGTCGGCAGGGACCGCAGCGCCGCGCAGACCCCGTTGAGGAACTCGACGACCTCGGCCTGGTCGCCCTCCATGTGCACGTACGTGTAGCGGGTGCCGGTCGCGCCGTTGTAGTGGTAGTCGGCCACGCCCACGGGGTTCAGGGCGAGGTGCTCGACGAGGTGGGTGATGCCGCGACGCGGCAGGCCCTCGTCGGCCGTCCCGACCCGGAAGGCGAGGCCGGCGTGCAGCGTCCCGTTCGTCGGTGCGAGGAGCGTGGGGACGCCCTCGACCTCGATCTGGCGGGTCACCGCCGCACCTGCCCGGCGCCGGCCCCCGCGAAGGCCGCGGCCCGCGCCTGCCGGACGAGCCCGGCGGGGTCGCTGGAGAAGAAGGTCCACGGAGCCTCGGACGCGAGCGGCCCCAGGCGGCGGAACAGCTCGGCGGCCGCCTGCTGGTCGCCCACCTCGCTGTACACGAGGGCGAAGGTGCTCAGGACCCGCACCCAGCCGGGCGCCGGCACGAACGCCGGGTGCCAGACCGACTGCTGCGCCGCGGCGTGGATCTCGGCCTGCACGGCCGCTTCGCGCAGGTAGCGGGCCCCGGCTGCCGGGTCGGTCTGGTGCAGCTCCAGCCACTGCTCGATGCACCGTTCGACGACCAGGACCGGCGTCAGCGAGCCCGGCGCCGCCGCCGCCACGCACTCCTGGACGAAGGCGGTCGCGGCGGGCCAGGAACCGCCCCACTTGGGGCACAACGACTGCAGCAGCTCGCGCTGCCCGGGCAGGTGCCCGGGGTCGATCGCGGCCAGCCGGTCGTAGCGTCGCCGGGCCTCGGCCGTGCCGAGCCCGAGGCCCCGGGTGGTCGCGAGCCGGATCACCCACAGCGCCGGGTCCTCGGGACGGCGGGCCGCGGCCTCGACGAGCACCCACTCGGCGCGCTGCAGACCGTCCTCGAACCCCCGGAACTGCTCCTCGCTCACCCGGCTGGCGGGAGCACCGGTCCGGATGTCCCAGGCGGCCCGGACCCGGTGCTGGGCGAGCAGGGCCGCGGCCGTGGAGTCGTCGGGGTCGAGGCTCAGGACGTGACCGAGGAAGCCCTCGGGGTCGGCCGGCTCGGCGTACAGGAGCAGGAGCGTGCGCTCCACGGGTCCCGCCTCGTCGGTCAGCCGCCGCACGGCCGCCCAGTCGCGGGCCGCGAGCGCCGCCCGCAGCCGACCGAGCCGCGGCAGGGCGGCGGCGGGGTCGAAGATGACGTCGTCCACGCGTGGAACTCTAGGAGATCCGGGGTGCCCCGGCATGCTTCCTGGCGCCTCGGCCGGCTCAGCCCGCGACGTACGCCGCCAGGTGCTGCCCGGTCAGGGTGGACCGGTCGGCCACCAGGTCGGCCGGCGTCCCCTCGAAGACGACCCGGCCGCCGTCGTGGCCCGCGCCCGGACCCAGGTCGATGATCCGGTCGGCGTGGGCCATCACGGCCTGGTGGTGCTCGATCACGACGAGCGACGTACCGGCGTCGACGAGCCGGTCGAGCAGCGCGAGGAGCGCCTCGACGTCGGCCAGGTGCAGCCCGGTCGTGGGCTCGTCGAGCACGACGACGCCGCCCTTCTCGCCGAGGTGGGCGGCCAGCTTGAGCCGCTGCCGCTCGCCGCCGGACAGGGTGGTGAGGGGCTGGCCGAGATGCACGTAGCCGAGCCCGACGTCGACGAGGTGGCGCAGGATCGCGGCCGCGGCCGGGACCCGCGACTCGCCCTCGGCGAAGAACGCCGACGCCTCGGCGACCGGCATCGCCAGCACCTCGCTGATGTCGCGCCCGGCCCCGCCGGCGGGGAACGTGTGCTCCAGCACGTCGGCCGAGAAGCGGCGGCCCTCGCACACCTCGCAGGTCGTGGCGACGCCGGCCATCATCGCGAGGTCGGTGTAGACGACGCCGTTGCCGTTGCAGCTCGGGCAGGCGCCCTCGGAGTTGGCGCTGAACAGCGCCGGCTTGACCCCGTTGGCCTTGGCGAAGGCCTTGCGGACGGGTTCGAGCAGGCCCGTGTACGTCGCCGGGTTGCTCCGCCGCGAGCCCCGGACCGGCGACTGGTCGACCACGACGACACCGTCCCGGCCGCGGAGCGAGCCGTGGACCAGCGAGCTCTTGCCCGATCCGGCGACGCCGGTGACGACGACCAGGACGCCGAGCGGGACGTCCACGTCGACGTCGCGCAGGTTGTTCGCCGACGCGCCGCGGACCTCCAGCGCGCCGACGGGGGAGCGGGTCGTCCCCTTGAGCCGGGCGCGGTCCTCGAGGTGCCGGCCGGTGACGGTGCCGCTGGCGCGCAGGCCCTCGACGGTGCCCTCGAAGCAGACCTCTCCGCCGTGGGTGCCGGCGCCCGGACCCAGGTCGACCACGTGGTCGGCGATGACGATCGTCTCCGGCTTGTGCTCGACCACGAGCACCGTGTTGCCCTTGTCACGCAGCTGCAGCAGCAGCCCGTTCATCCGCTGGATGTCGTGGGGGTGCAGCCCGACGGTCGGCTCGTCGAAGACGTAGGTGACGTCGGTCAGCGCCGAGCCGAGGTGGCGCACCATCTTGGTGCGTTGCGCCTCGCCGCCGGAGAGCGTCCCGGACGGCCGGTCCAGGCTCAGGTAGCCCAGCCCGATCGCGGCGAACGAGTCGAGCGTGTCGCGCAGCGCCGTCAGCAGCGGGGCGACGGAGGGTTCGTCGAGCCCCCGCACCCAGGCCGCGAGATCGGTGATCTGCATCGCGCAGGCGTCGGCGATGCTGACGCCGCCGATCGTGGAGGAGCGGGCCGCCTCGGTCAGC
Organism: uncultured Actinomycetota bacterium; assembly: GCA_963762775.1. Taxonomy (GTDB): domain Bacteria; phylum Actinomycetota; class Actinomycetes; order Propionibacteriales; family Propionibacteriaceae; genus Microlunatus. Next base: position 50,133 of record CAVXMD010000005.1, on the reverse strand, counting down.
CGGGTCCCACCGCACTCCGGACAGGTCGAGAAGGTGACGGCGCGCTCGACGAAGGCGCGGACGTGCGGCTGCAGGGCGTCGACGTCCTTCGACAGCACCGACTTGCGCAGCCTCGGCAGCAGCCCCTCGTAGGTGAGGTTGACCCCGTCGACCTTGATCTTGCGGGGCTCGGCGTGCAGGAGGTCGGCGAGCTCCTTGTCGGTGAACCGGCCGACGGGCTTGTCCAGGTCGAAGCCGGCGCCCGCGAAGATGCGGCCGTACCAGCCGTCCATCGAGTAGCCCGGGATCGTCAGGGCACCCGCGCCGAGCGACAACGTGTCGTCGTAGAGCTGGGTCAGGTCGATGTCGTTCACCGCGCCGCGCCCCTCGCAGCGCGGGCACATGCCACCGGTGACGCTGAAGCTCCGGCGTTCCTTGACGGCCCGGCCGGCCCGGGTCGTCGTCACCGCGCCGGCACCCGAGATCGAGGCGACGTTGAACGAGAAGGCCTGCGCGGAGCCGAGGTGCGGGGTGCCGAGCCGGCTGAAGAGGATGCGCAGCATCGCGTTCGCGTCCGTGGCCGTGCCGACCGTCGAGCGCGGGTCGGCCCCCATCCGCTGCTGGTCGACGACGATCGCGGTCGTCAGCCCCTCGAGGACGTCCACGTCGGGTCGGATCTGCGACGGCATGAACCCCTGCAGGAACGCCGGGTAGGTCTCGTTGATCAGGCGCTGGGACTCGGCGGCGAGGGTGTCGAAGACCAGCGAGCTCTTGCCGGACCCGGAGACCCCGGTGAACACGGTCAGCCTCCGCTTCGGGATCTCGACGGTCACGTCGCGCAGGTTGTTGACCCGCGCGCCGACGACCCGGATGACGTCGTTCGGCCTCGGCACGGTCATCGTGGCTCCGTTCGTCGGTGGGACGTCGAACTTCTGTGCCGCTGACCACACCCGGTGTGGTCAGCGGCACAGAAGTTCTCTGGACGAGCTGCGCTCAGGCGGTGAGGTCCCAGCGGTCGGCCATCATGACCTTGCTCCACGCCCGGGCGAAGTCGCCGACGAACGTGTCGGCGGCGTCGTCGCTCGCGTAGACCTCGGCCACGGCGCGCAGCTCGGAGTTCGAGCCGAACACCAGGTCGTTGCGCGTGCCCGTCCAGCGCACCTGGCCGGTGGCGCTGTCGACGGCCTCGTACGTCCCCGGCGTGCCCTCGACCGGTTTCCACTCCGTGCCGAAGGCGAGCAGGTTGACGAAGAAGTCGTTGCTCAGCACGCCGACGCGGTCGGTGAGGACCCCGTACGTCGAGCCGGCCGTGTTCGCGCCGAGGACCCGCAGGCCGCCGACCAGGACGGTCAGCTCCGGCGCGGTCAGGCCGAGCAGGTTCGCCCGGTCCACGAGCCGGTACTCCGCGGGCAGGACGTCGCCCTTGGCCAGGAAGTTCCTGAACCCGTCCGCCGCCGGCTCGAGCGGGGCGAACGACCCGACGTCGGTCTGCTCCTCCGTCGCGTCCGTCCGACCGGGGACGAACGGGATCCGGACCGGGTGACCGGCGTCGGCGGCGGCCTTCTCCACCGCCGCGTCGCCGGCCAGCACGACCAGGTCGGCCAAGGAAATACGCGTCCCGGTGCTGCCGGCGTTGAAGTCGGCCCGGACCTGCTCGAGCGTCCGCAGCGCGCGGTGCAGCTCGTCGGGCTCGTTGACCTCCCAGCCGCTCTGCGGCTGCAGCCGGACCCGCGCGCCGTTGGCCCCGCCGCGCTTGTCGCTCGTCCGGTAGGTCGAGGCCGAGGCCCACGCGGTGGCGACCAGCCGCGACACCGAGAGCCCGGAGTCGAGCACCCGCTGCTTGAGCGTGGCGACGTCCTCGTCGGTGACCAGCGCGTGGTCGACGGCGGGGACGCGGTCCTGCCAGATCAGCTCCTCGGTCGGCACCTCGGCGCCGAGGTAGCGCTGGATCGGGCCCATGTCGCGGTGCGTGAGCTTGAACCACGCCCGCGCGAACGCGTCGCCGAACGCCTCCGGGTCGGCGAGGAACCGCTCGCCGATGGCGCGGTAGACCGGGTCGACCTTGAGCGCGACGTCGGAGGTGAGCATCGACGGCGGCCGGTTGAGCTCGCCGCTCTCGGGATCGGGCACCGTGTTCGCCTCGGCGCCGTCCTTGGTGTGCCACTGCCAGGCCCCGCCCGGGCCCCTGCCCAGCTCCCACTCCAGGCCGTACAGGTTCTCCAGGTACTTCTGGCCCCACCGGGTCGGCTCGGAGGTCCAGGTGACCTCGAGGCCGCTGGTGATCGTGTCGCGGCCCTTGCCGGAGCCGTACGAGTTCGCCCAGCCCAGGCCCTGCTGCTCGATGTCCGCGCCCTCGGGCTCCGGGCCGACGTGGCCCTCGGGGTCGGCCGCGCCGTGCGTCTTGCCGAACGTGTGGCCGCCGGCGATCAGCGCGAACGTCTCCTCGTCGTTCATCGCCATCCGGCCGAACGTGTCGCGGATGTCGCGCGCGGACGCCATCGGGTCGGGGTCGCCGTTCGGGCCCTCCGGGTTGACGTAGATGAGGCCCATCTGGACGGCGGCGAGCGGGGACTCGAGCTCGCGGTCGCCGGTGTAGCGCTCGTCGCCGAGCCAGGTGTCCTCCGGACCCCAGTAGACGTCCTGGTCGGGCTCCCAGGCGTCCTTGCGGCCACCGGCGAAACCGAACGTCCTCAGGCCCATGTCCTCGAGCGCGACCGTGCCGGTGAAGACGATGAGGTCGGCCCAGGAGAGGCGGCGGCCGTACTTCTGCTTGACCGGCCAGACCAGGCGGCGGGCCTTGTCGAGGCTGGCGTTGTCCGGCCAGCTGTTGAGCGGGGCGAAACGCTGCATCCCGGCCCCGGCACCGCCGCGGCCGTCGGAGATCCGGTAGGTGCCGGCGCTGTGCCACGCCATCCGGATGAAGAAGGGCCCGTAGTGGCCGAAGTCGGCCGGCCACCAGGGCTGCGAGGTCGTCATCACGCGCTTGACGTCCGCGCGGAGCTCGTCGAGGTCGACGGTCTTGAAGGCCTCGCCGTAGTCGAAGTCGGGGTCGTACGGGTCGGAGGCGGGTCCGTGCTTGCGCAGGACGGCCAGGTTCAGCGAGCGCGGCCACCAGCGCTGGTTGCTGTTCCCGCCCTCGGTCGGGTGGCTGATGCGCCCGAAGTCGACCGGGCAGCCGCCGGCCTCCTGGGTGTTCATGTGGGCCTCGCGCGTCTCGGTGTCGACGTGCTCGGCGCTCTCGGAGTACTCGGCGTCGGTCATGGGCGGTGTTCCCTCCCGGGTCTTCGTGGTGCTGGGTGGTGGCTGGACGGTCGTGGGTGCGGCTCGTCCTCGGGGCTCGTGTCGGACCATTTTCGCGCGTCGGCGCAGAACGGGACGCACCGCCCGCCCTCCGGTCGTCCTCAGCGGGGGCTCGACCACCGCTCCTCGACGCGACCGACCCGCCAGACGACGAGCGCGGTCAGCCACGCGAGCACGAAGAGCCCGACGACGGCGAAGCCGACGGAGTCGAGCGGGACGGCGGCCACGACGGCGAGCGGACCGCTGTCGATGCCGGCCTGGTCGGTGAGCACGCCGACGAGCTCGATGCTGCCGATGACGAGGGCCACGGCGACGGAGATCGCCGTGATCGTGAGGTTGTAGTAGACCTTCCGGACCGGGTGGCGGAACGCCCACCCGTACGCGCCGTTCATCAGCACGCCGTCGGCGGTGTCCATCAGGCACATGCCCGCCGCGAACAGCACCGGCAGCACGAGGATCGCGTAGAAGGGCAGCTCGAACGCGGCCGCGCCGCCGGCCAGGACGAGCAGGCCGACCTCGGTCGCGGTGTCGAAGCCGAGGCCGAAGAGCACGCCCACCGGGTAGATGTGCCACGGGCGGCGGACCGCGCGGGTCAGGCCGCCGAGGAAGCGGTTCATGAACCCGCGCCGGTCGAGCTGCTCCTCCAGGGCGGCCTCGTCGAGCTCGCCGTGCCGCATGGCCCGGAAGACGCGGAGGATGCCGACGAGCACGACGAGGTTCGCGATCCCGAGGACCCACAGGAAGACGCCGGAGACCGAGGCACCGATCACGCCGGTCAGCGCGTGCAGCTCGGAGGAGTCGTCGGCGACCTGGCCGGCGAGCGTACGGACGCCGAGGGCCAGCAGCAGCGCCAGCGCGAAGACGATCGTCGAGTGCCCCAGCGAGAACCAGAAGCCGACCGCCAGCGGGCGGCGCGTCGTGCCGCTGACCGTCCGGTCGGCCAGGAGCTTGCGCGTGGTGTTGTCGACCGCGGCGATGTGGTCGGCGTCGAAGGCGTGGCGCAGCCCGAAGGTGTACGCCAGCACGCCGACCCCGGCCCCGAAGACCGGCGCGGAGCCGCCGAGCGGGTGGTGCGCCGGGACCACGAGGCCGAGCAGGACGCCGAAGCCGACCACGTGCAGCCCGACGATGACGGCGCCCATGCCGACGAGGCAGCGGCGGTCGGCCCGGTCGAGCCCGCCCAGGGCGGTGCGCAGGCGCCCGGCGCGCGGCGGCGCGGGCGGTGCGGCGGTGCTCATCGGTCTCCTCGTGCTCGTGACGACGGGGCGCGGCACGACGCTAGCCCAGCGCTGTGACGCCGTCAGGTCGGCGGGCCTCCCTCGGGTCCCGGCAGCGCGCCCGGCGGGGGACCCGGGGGTCGCAGCATCGACCAGAGCCGCAGGACGACCTCGTGGCTGAAGGCGGACGCCTCGACGGGTCCGCGGAGGACGTCGGTCAGCCCCGGTTCGGTGACGGGGTCCTCCTCGAGGTCGCGGAACCCCATCGACCACCCCGGGAACCAGCGCCCGGACGTCTCGGCGTCCCAGACCAGGGTCACGTCGGTGTGCCGGCGGTCGGTGCCGATGGTGGCGTAGAGCCGCTCGACCCGGTCGTGCTCGCCCTCGAGCAGCTGGACGAAGCCGCCGGACCGATGGCATCGGCCGAGATCCTCGGGCCTGTCGGGGTTCGTTCTTCTCCCCCCGTCCGAGGGATCACTGGTATTTTCCTGAGAGGCATCAGATGAGCACGGCTCGGGGAGTTTGCTGCTGACCTGCGACATCTGTGCTGGGCGAAGGAGTCCGATGCTTCAACCGTTCGACGAGCTCTCGGGCGACGAGGCCGCACCCGCGGTCGAGCCCGGTGACCGCGCCGACCCGGCCGACGAGGGCGCCGGCGCTGCCATGGCCGAGGCGGTCCGCAACCTGCGCGCCCTGATCCTCGCCGGCGAGCGCTACCGCACGGTCGTCGCAGGCTCGGTCGGCCTGGGCACCACCGAGAGCCAGGCGCTCTCCTACCTCGCGCTGCACGGGGCGCGCGGGCAGTCCGAGCTCGCCCGGGACCTGCGCCTCACCAGCAGCGCCGCGACGGCGCTGGTCGACCGGCTGGAGGGGCACGGCGTCGCCGAGCGCGTCCGGCACCCGCACGACCGCCGCCGCTTCCTCGTCCAGCTGACCGAGCAGGGCGAGCGCTTCGTCCTCGAGGGGCAGGAGCCGTTGCTCGCGACCCTGGCCCGCGTCGGGCACGGCGACCTGCCCCAGGTCTCCAGGTGGCTCGGGGCCATCGCCGACGAGCTGTCCGCCCGTACCCGCTGACCCTGCGCCCGCCTCCTACCGTGGGCGCCATGCCCGAGGACCACACCGTCAGCACCGCACCCGACGCCGACTGGTGGCGGACGGCGGTCGTCTACCAGGTCTACCCCCGCAGCTTCGCCGACAGCGACGGCGACGGCATCGGTGACCTCGACGGCGTCACCGGCCACGTCGACCACCTCGTCCGGCTCGGGGTCGACGCGGTCTGGCTGAGCCCGTTCTACCCGTCCGCGCTCGCCGACGGGGGCTACGACATCGACGACCACCGCGACGTCGCCCCCGAGCTCGGCACCCTCGCCGACTTCGACGCGATGCTCGCCGCCCTGCACGCCGGCGGGATCCGGGTCGTGGTCGACATCGTGCCCGAACCACACCTCGAACCGGCACCCGTGGTTCGTCGCGGCTCTCGCCGCCGGTCGCGGCTCCGACGAGCGCGACCGCTACGTCTTCCGCGAGGGGAGCGGGCCCGACGGCGCCGAGCCGCCCACCGACTGGGAGTGCGACTTCGGCGGCCCGGCGTGGACCCGCGTCGACGACGGCCAGTGGTACCTGCACCTGTTCGCCCCCGAGCAGCCCGACCTGAGCTGGGACCGTCGCGACGTGCGCGACGACTTCCTCGCCACGCTCGCCTTCTGGGCCGACCGCGGCGTCGACGGGTTCCGCGTCGACGTGGCCAACCTGCTCGTCAAGGACCTCACCGAACCCCTCCCGAGCACGGCCGCCCTGGCGACGCTCGGCGACGGGCAGCACCCGTACTCCGACCGCGACGCCGTCCAGGACGTGTACGCGGAGTGGCGCACGTTGTTCGACTCCTACGACCCGCCGCGCACGGCCGTCGCCGAGGCCTGGGTGCCGGCCCACCGCCGGGCCCGCTACGCCCGCCCGGAGAGCCTGGGCCAGGCGTTCAACTTCGACCTGCTGACGGCCCCCTGGGACGCGGCCGGCTGGCGCGCCGTCATCGCCGAGAACCTCGACCTCGCGGCCGAGAGCGGGTCGTCGTCGACGTGGGTGCTCTCGAACCACGACGTGATCCGCCACCCCACGCGCTACGGCATCAGCGCACCGGCCGGCCAGCCGAACGCCATCGGCTACATCCCCGGCTTCGGCGTCGACCCCGAGATCACCGTCGACCACGCGCTCGGCGCGGCGCGGGCACGGGCGGCCACGCTGCTCGTGCTGGCCCTGCCCGGCTCGGCCTACCTCTACCAGGGCGAGGAGCTCGGCCTCTTCGAGGTCGCCGAGATCGCGCCGGAGCAGCGCCAGGACCCGACCTTCTTCCGCACGGGAGGCGCCCGGCTGGGCCGCGACGGCTGCCGGGTGCCGCTGCCGTGGACCGACGAGCCGCCGTCGTTCGGCTTCAGCCCGGCCGGGGCGTCGGCCCCGCCGCACCTGCCGCAGCCGCCGTGGTTCGCCGACCTGAGCGTCGAGCGCGAGACGGCCGACCCGACCTCGAGCCTCGGCCTCTACGTCGCCGCGCTCGCCCTGCGCCGCCGGCTGCTGGCCGGCGACAGCCTGACGTGGGTGCCCTCCGGCCCCGACGTCCTCCACGTCGAACGGCCCGGAGGCTGGCACAGCCTCACGAACTTCGGTCCCGACCCCGTCGACCTGCCGGTCGGCGAGGTGCTGCTCTCCAGCTCCCCGCTCGCCGACGGCACGGTGCCGCCGGCGTGCACGGTCTGGCTGCGCGCCGGAGAAGCGGACCGGTGAGCACCCCCGGGGACCGGCCGCTGCACGACCCGGGGTGGCGCGGCTTCGCCAGCGACAACTACGCGGGTGTGCACCCCGAGGTGCTCGAGGCGCTGGCGCGGGCCAACGGCGGGCACCAGGTCGCGTACGGCGAGGACGCCTACACCGCCCGCCTGCAGGAGGTCGTCCGCGAGCACCTCGGCGCGCAGGCCGAGGTGTACCCGGTCTTCAACGGCACCGGGGCCAACGTCCTCGCCCTGACGAGCGTGCTGCCCCGGTGGGGCGCGGTCGTCACCACCACCACCGCGCACGTCCACACCGACGAGGCCGGGGCGCCCGAGCGCGTGACCGGGCTCAAGCTCCTGCCCGTCGCGACGCCGGACGGGAAGCTCACGCCCGCGCTCGTCGAGCAGGAGGCGTGGGGCTGGGGCGACGAGCACCGCGCCCAGCCGCTCGCCGTGAGCATCACCCAGTCGACCGAGCTCGGGACGCTCTACGAGCCCGACGAGATCCGTACGCTCGCCGACCACGCCCACGCGCACGGCATGGCGCTGCACCTCGACGGGGCCCGGGTCTGGAACGCCGCCGCGGCTCTCGGCGTGCCGTTCGCCGCGTTCACGACCGACGTCGGCGTCGACGTGCTCAGCCTCGGCGGGACCAAGAACGGCCTGCTCGGCGTGGAGGCGGTCGTCGTGCTCGACCCGGCCCGCGCGACCGGCCTGACGTACCTGCGCAAGCTCACGATGCAGCTGACCAGCAAGATGCGCTTCGCCTCCGCCCAGCTGCTCGCGCTCTTCGCCGACGACCTCGGCCTGCGCAGCGCCCGGCACGCCAACGCCATGGCCGCCCGGCTCCGGACGGCGCTCGACGCCGGGGTCGCCGACGGCGCGCTGCCCGGGCTGGCCTGCACCCAGCCGACGCAGGCGAACGCCGTCTTCGCCACGCTGCCGCCCGGCATCGCCGACCGGATCCGCGCCCGGATCCGCTTCTACGACTGGGACCGCCGGATCGGCGAGGTCCGGTGGATGACGGCGTGGGACACGACCGCGGCCGACGTCGACGGGTTCGTCGCGGTGATCGGCGAGGAGCTGCGCCGCACGACCCCGTGACGTGGCACCGTGCTCTCCAGGAGGTGCACGACGTGCTGAGGACCCGCAGCGGGCGAGACCGCCGACGCGTGCGCCGGGCCGCAGGTCTGCTCCTCGTCCTCGCGCTGCTGGGTGCGTGCTCGGAGCCGCAACGCCCGCCCGGCTCGTCGGTCTGGGACGACGGGGCGACCATCGACTTCCGGTCGATGCCCACCCGGACCCAGGTCGGCATGGGCCCGGACGGCTACGCCGCGTACCCGCGCGCCGGCGCCGACCCGGTGCCCACGACCCTCGTCCTCCCCACGGGCACGGTGCGCCGCAGCTTCTCCGCGATCAGGATCGGCGCGAACTACGCCTTCGCTCCCGACGGTGACGAGCGGCACCAGCCGACCGACTTCGACTTCTCCCTGAAGGTACGCAGCCTGGCGCAGGCCAGGACCGTCCTGACCGAGGACGCGGACGCCCTCGGCCTGAGCGACGAGGAGGTCGACGACATCACGGGCGAGGGCACCAGCGTCGAGCAGGGCTACGTGCGCGGGTGGTTGTCCACCGAGGTCGAGGCGAGCGCCTCGGCCGACGCCGACGGGTCGATGAACCTCTTCTACTCCGTCACCATCGGCCACTACCACGACGAGGCGGTGGACCGGGTCCTCCACGACGGGCGCATGACGGTCGACCTCACCGCACGACCCACCGCGACCGACCTCGGGTTCCGGGAGGCGTACGACTCGGTCTCGATCATCCCTGAGCCCCACCGACGGCAGCTGCGGGTCACCCTCCGGACCCCGCGCGGTCGCACCACGCTCCCGACGTCCTCGTTCTCCTCGGCGCGGTCGGACGGGATGGTGACGTCGAGCACCCTCCTCGGGTCGACGGACCTGGCCCGCGCACCGGCGACCGCTCGTTCCGCGGCGGGGGCGTTCGGTCTCGACGTGGAGCCGGCGCTCCTCCTCGTCCGGACGGCTCGCGACGACCTGCAGCGGAGCGAGATCCCGTGCGCGTCGACTGCCGTCTACACCTGCGCCGTCCGGGTGGAGACGACGACGGACGGCAGCCTCGTGGGCTACTTCGGCTACCGGATCACCTTGACCTACCGCTAGCGGTGTGGTGACGGCCCGGCCTCGGGGTACGAGCATCTCGCGGGCCGGCGCTCTCCGGGCTGGGGTTAGCGTCGTCGGTGCCGGGGTGCACGAGGGCACGGACGGCGCAGGAGCGAAGGGTGGTGCCGCACTGAGTGCCGAGACGACCGCGCAGCCGACCGTGTACCTGCGCGCGGTCGGGACCGCGCTACCCGTCACCGTCCTGGAGCAGCCCGACTTCCGCGACCTGCTGGCCGAGCAGCCCGGGCTGAGCCGGCTGGGCGTACGACGGCTGCGCGCGGCCTTCGACGCCTCGGCGATCGACACCCGCCACACCGTCCTCACCGAGCTCGTCGAGGCGCCGGCGACGGGGGAGCCGGTGCACCACGACGCCCGGACCCGCCGGGTGCTGAACCCCTCGACGGGCGCGCGCAACGCCGCGTACGTCCGCGAGGCACCGCCGCTGTTCCTGGCCGCGGCCGAGCAGGCCCTGGACGGCAGCGACCTCGGGCCCGACGACGTGACCCACGTCGTGACCGTCTCGTGCACCGGGTTCTTCGCGCCCGGACCCGACTACCTGCTCGTCCGCCAGCTCGGCCTGCCGACCACCACCCAACGCTTCCACCTGGGGTTCATGGGCTGCTACGGCGCCTTCCCGGCGCTGCGGCTGGCCGACGCGGTCTGCCGGGCCGACCCCGACGCCGTCGTCCTCGTCGTCTGCGCCGAGCTGTGCTCGCTGCACCTGCACCTCGGCGACGACCTCGACACCCTGCTGGCCGCCTCGCTGTTCGCCGACGGCGCCTCGGCCGTGGTCGTGAGCGGCCGGGCGCCCGGTCCCGGCGAGGAACGGCTCACCCTCGACTCGCTGGGCTCCGCGCTGACCGACGACGGCGAGGCCGACATGGCCTGGACCATCGGCGACGCAGGCTTCGACATGGTCCTGTCCCGCTACGTCCCGCGCATCCTCGGCGCCGCGCTCGGACCGGCCCTGCCCGCGCTGCTCGGCCCGGTGCGCCCCGGTGAGGTCGACCGCTGGGCGCTGCACCCGGGCGGTCGCGGCGTGCTCGACCAGGTGCAGACCGTCCTCGGCCTCGACGACGCCGCGATGGCCCCCTCGCGCGAGGTGCTGCGCCGCTACGGGAACATGTCCAGCGCCACCGTCCTGTTCGTGCTGGCCGAGCTGCTGCGCCGGCCCGCGAGGGGGGAGGAGCGGATCGGGATGCTCGCCTTCGGCCCCGGCCTCACCGTGGAGAGCGCGCTGCTGACCCGGTCCGGTCCGGCGTGAGGTCGCTCGCACGCCGCGAACCCGCGCTCGTCGAGCTGATGGACGACCCGGGCTGCGACCTCCGCCTGCTCGAGCGGACGTACGCCCAGTTCGCCGTCGTGAACCGGCTCGTCTCGGGCTGGCGCGGCCTCTACGTCCGCACGCTCCGGCCGGTGCTGGCCCGCTCCGCCCGGCCGACCCTGCTGGACGTCGGTTCCGGCGCGGGCGACATCCCGCTCCGCCTGGCCGGCTGGGCCCGCCGCGACGGGCTCGACCTCGCCGTGACCGCGGTCGACCCGGACCCGCGCGCGCTCGCGTACGTGCGGCGCACGACCGGCGCCGGCCTGGGCCCGGTCGAGTTCCGGCGCGCGAGCAGCACCGACCTGGTCGCCGAGGGCCGGCGCTTCGACGTCGTCGTGTCCAACCATGTGCTCCACCACCTCGACGCGCCCGCCCTGCAGGCGCTGCTGGCCGACAGCGAGCGGCTCGCGGGACGTCTCGCGCTGCACAACGACCTGAGCCGGTCGGCGCCGGCCTACCGCGCGTACGGCCTCGTCACCGCACCGCTCGCGCGGACCTCCTTCCTGCGTACCGACGGCCTGCGCTCGATCCGCCGCAGCCACCGGCCCGAGGAGCTGGCCGGGATCCGTCCGGGGTGGACGGCCGCGCCGCTCGGGCCGTTCCGGCTGGTCCTGCGCCACGAGCCGGGTGCCGGCGGGGCGGGGCGAGCGTGAGACGCCCGAACCCGCTCGTCCTCGTCGGCGCCGCCACGGGCGCGTACGTCGCGAACGTCGCGCTCGGCACCGCCGTCGCCCTGCGCCTCGTCGACACCCGACGGTTCCGCTGGGTGCACCACGCGCTGTACGTGAGCACCAGCGTGCTCGCCGGCGCGGCCGCGAGCAGCGTGCTGTGGAGCCCGAGCCGGGCGGGCTGGCGGCTGCTGCCCGCCGCCGTCCCGCTCGTCGTCGTGTCGCAGGTGAGCGCGCGGTCGCGTCGCCACCCCGTCGTCGCCCTGAGCGCGGCCCCGTTCTTCGCCGTCGCCCTCGCCCGAGCCCTGCAGGAGCAGCATGGAGTTCCTTGACGTCGTCCGGCGCCGCAAGACCACGAACGGTCCCTTCCGGCCCGACCCGGTCAGCGAGGAGCACCAGCGCCTGCTCATGGAGGTCGCCGGTCGCGCGCCGTCGCAGCTGAACAGCCAGCCCTGGCGGTTCGTCGTCGTCGACGACCCCGCGGTCATCGACCGGGTCGCCGAGATCAGCGGGTCGAGCATGACCACCGCGATGTCGAACGGGACGTTCTTCGAGCGCTACCGCCGCTACTTCCGCTTCTCGCCCGAGGAGATGGCCGAGCAGCGCAGCGGCATGCTCTTCGACCGGCTGCCGGCCCTGCTCCGACCCTTCACCAAGCAGGTGTTCACCGCCCGCGGCCAGCAGGTGATGAACCGGCTGCGCGTCCCGCAGACCCTCGGCGCCGAGAACCGCCGGCTCGTCGCCGGCTCGCCCCTGCTGCTCGCCGTGCTCCTCGACCGCGCCGAGTACCGACCGGGGGAGCTGTCCGGGTTCTACTCGGTCTTCAGCATGGGCGCGGCGATGGAGAACATCTGGCTCACCACCGTCGAGCTCGGGATGGGCATCCAGTTCGTGTCGTTCCCGATGGAGGTCGAGGGCCAGTGGGCCCGCCTCGAGGAGCTCTTCGCGGTGCCCGACGACCTCGAGCTGATGGCGGTCTACCGGCTCGGCTACCTGCCCGAGGAGGCCCGCCGACCGGCGATCGACTGGTCCAGCCACGAGCGTCGGCTGCCGTCGCAGTACGTGTTCCGCGACTCGTGCCGCACGCCGCAGGACGGCTGGGACTGAGGCTGGGCCGAGGCGGAGCCGATCGCCCGTCTAAGGTCGTGCTCCGCGGTCCGGTTGCACGGACCCGGCGGAAGGGGGAGCGCGTGGCCGAGCATGACGCAGCACCGTCCGGGCGTGGCCGACCCACCGGGCTCTGGCTGAAGATCCTGCTCTTCGCGGCCGGCCTGGTCGTCGGGGTGCTGGGCGTGGGCCTGCTGAACGCCAGCACGCCCGACTTCGCGGCCGCGACGGGCTCCGGGAACGCCTCGACGTCCCCCGGCCAGGGCGGGCCGGACGTGCCGAGCGGCGTCCAGGCCCAGGTGAACGCCTCCTGCCTGGCCGTGATCAACGAGGCCCAGGACGTGTACGGCGTGCTCGGCGACCTCGGACCGGCGCTGGACGCCGTCGACCTCGCCGCGCTCGACGACATCGTGCGGCGGCTCCAGCCGATCGAGCCCCGGCTCGGCCGGGACCTGGCCGACTGCCGCATCGACACCAGCGTGACCTCCGGCGACCCGTCCGCCGGCCCCGGGAGCCCGGTCCAGACGCCCCCGGCGACGACCGCCCCCACGCCGACCGCCGCGCCCGCACCGACGGTCCCGCCCGCACCGACCAGCGCGGCGCCGCAGCCGTCCGCGACGCGCTGACCGGCCGCTCACCCGTGAACCTCCTCCGCCGGACGACCGCACTGCTCGGTCGCGCCTACCGGGCCGCCGTGACCACGGGACGGTGGGTGGTCGTCGCGGTCTGGGTCGCGACCGCGGCGGGCATCACGCTGCTCGTCCCGTCCCACGGCGGGGGCGGGGGAGGGTTCGGCGACCTGCTCCCGCCCGACAGCCAGGTCCTGAGGGTCGAGGAGCGGATCCTGACGCTGTTCCGGGTGCCGGTGCTGAGCGGCACCACGGTGGTGGTGCACGCACCGGGCGGGCTGGACGTCCTGACCCGCGCCGACTCGGTGCTCTGGGCGCTCGGGACCACCCAGGACGTGCTCGAGGCCGGCGACCCGCCGCCCGGGTCGATCCAGGCGGCCATCCCGGTCCCCACCGGGCGCGCCGACACGACCGTCACGTACCTCTTCATGTCCGACGGGACCGGCCTGCGCAACACCGCCCGGCTGGCCCAGGGCTACGCCGCCCACTTCAACAACCAGGCCGAGGCGTCGACGTACGTCACCGGCTTCGTCCCCGCGCAGGTGGCGCAGGGGGACTACCTCAGGTCGCGGCTGCGGCTGTTCGAGATCGCCAGCGTCCTGCTCATCCTCGTCGTCGTCGCGGCCGCGTTCCGGTCGTTGCTGGCCCCGCTCACGGTCCTGGCGGTGGCGGGCGTCGGCTACGCGGTCTACTTCCCGCTGCTGTCCACGATCGCGGACACGCTCGGCTTCGAGGTGCCCTCCCAGCTCGAGCCCGTGCTGGTGGCGCTGCTGCTCGGGGTGGTGACGGACTACTGCGTGCTGTTCTTCGGCGCCTTCCGCAGCGCGCTCGACGACGGGCAGGAGACGGTGCCGGCCGCCCGGGCGGCGCTCGCCCGGGAGGGCTCGGTGGTCGCCGTGGCCGGTCTGACCGTCGCCGGCGGCACGATCGCCCTGCTCGCCGCCCCGTTCGCCGTGTTCCGCGGGCTGGGGCCGGCCCTGGCCCTGACCGTGCTCGTCGGCCTGGCCGTGTGCCTCACCCTCACCCCCGCGCTGATGACCGTGCTGGGCTGGCGGCTGTTCAGCGTCCTGCCGGTCCGCGGCTCCGACCGGGCCGGGCCGTTGACCCGCCGACGCTCTGGGCCGGGACGGCTCGACCGCCTCGTCGTCCGGCTGACACGGCGTGGACCGGCGGTCGTGGCGGTCCTGCTGGTGGTCGTGGTGCTGGGGCTGGCGGTGCTGCCGCTGGCCAAGGCGCGCCTGGACCTCTCCTTCACGGCCGGCCTGCCCCACGACGACGGCGTCTACCGCGGCGCGCAGCTGCTGGACGACGCCGGGCTCCGGGGGATCACCGCCCCCACCGAGGTGCTGCTCGAGCAGCCCGACGTCGTGGCCCAGCGCCCGGCGCTGGCCCGCCTGCAGGAGGAGCTCGCCCGCCAGCCCGGGGTGAGCCGGGTGATCGGACCGGCCGACCTGCCCGCCGACACCGCCTACGGGGTGGTGCTGTCCAGGAGCGGCGACGCCGCGCGCTACCTCGTCGTCTTCGACAGCGACCCGCTGGCGGCCGAGGCGGTGACGAACGCCCGCCTGCTGCAGGGCCGGCTGCCGTCGCTCGTCACCGAGGCCGGCCTGCCGGCGGCCCGCACCGCCGTGACCGGGCAGACCCTGATCGCGGGCGAGGTCGGTCAGCTCACCCGGCGCAGCCTCGAGACGACCCTGGTCGTGGCGATGATCATCGAGCTGGTGATCCTCGTGCTCTACCTGCGGGCACTCGTCACCCCGGTCGTGCTGCTCGCCTGCAGCGTCCTGAGCGTGGCGGCCGCGCTGGGGCTCACCACGTTCGTGTTCCAGGAGCTGCTCGGGCAGCAGGGCCTGACCTTCTACGCCCCGTTCGCGGCGGCCGTGCTGCTCGTCGCCCTCGGCTCGGACTACAACGTCTTCTCCGTCGGCGCCATCTGGAACGAGGCCCGGCGACGGCCGATCGAACAGGCGATCGCCGTCGCCGTCCCGCAGGCCTCCCACGCCATCACGACGGCGGGCGCGATCCTGGCCGCCACCTTCGCCCTCGTCGCGGTCATCCCGCTGGCGACGTTCCGTCAGATCGCCTTCGCCATGACCGTCGGCCTGCTGCTCGACACCTTCGTCGTCCGCCCGGTCCTCACCCCGGCCGTCTTGACGCTCCTCGGCCGCCTCGCGCTCTGGCCGGGCCGGCGCGGCCGGGGCCTGCCCGCCGTCGAGCCGGGCCGAGACGAGGTGCGCCGTGGGTGAGCCGGCTGCGCACCCACGGCTGCAACGGCTCGCGGCGGTCCTGGTCGTGGTCGCGCTCCTGCTCGCGGGGTGGGGGGCCGACGTCCTCGCCCGCGCGGGCGCCGAGTCGCTCGTCGCCTCCGACGTCAGGGCAGCCGCCGGCGTCTCCGAGACGCCGACCGTGGAGCTGGGCGGGCGGTTCTTCCTGGCCCAGGTCGTGCGCGGCGCGTACGACGACGTGCACGTCCGGGTGCGCGGCGTGAGCACGGGGCCCCTCGTCATCGACACGGTCGACGCCGAGCTCCGCGACGTCCGCGTCCCCTTCCACGACGTCCTCGTCCGCGACGTCCGGGCCGTCGGCGTGGGGCACAGCGAGGAGACGGCGCGGATCGGCTACCCCGCGCTCAACGCCTACCTCGAGGCGACCGGCCGGCCGCTGACCGTGGCCGCCGGGGAGGACGGGCAGAGCGTCACCCTCACCGGGACCGTCACCGTGCTGGACCGACGCGTGGAGGCGTCGGCGGTCGTCGGGCTGTCGGTGTCCGAGGGGGCGCTGCGGCTGACCCCGCGCTCGGTCGACACCGGCGGCGTCCGGCTCGGCGGCACGGGTCGGCTCCTGCTCGGCCAGCGGCTGACGGTGGTGGTGCCGCTGGGGCTGCCCTTCTCCCAGGACCTGACCGACGTCCGCACCGACGAGACCGGTCTGGTGGTCCGCGCGGCCGGCGACGGCGTCGTGCTGCGACCCTGATCGGCGTGTCCCGGCCCGTTCCCCGCGAGACGGCGTCCCGCTCGGTCAAGATCGACCCATGAGCACCTCGAGCACCACGACCTCCGGCCGGACCACCGCTACCCCCACGCCGCTGCTGCGCGCCTTCCAGGTCGGCGCCGCCCTCGTGGTGCTGAACGTCTTCTTCCAGTTCGTCACGGCCGGGCAGCTGTTCCCCTCGGGCGGGCCGGACGAGGCGCACGCGGCGGGCGCGATCGTGCTGCACGTCCTGAGCGGGCTGACGGCGATCGCCGCCGTGCTGCTGTGGCGCCAGGGGGTCGTCACCCTCGGCGCGGCGGTGCTCGCCGTCGTCGTGTTCGCGTACAGCTTCGTGCAGGCCGCGATCGGTGGCTACCGCTCGCTCTACGTGCACGTCCCCGGCGCCATGCTGCTGACCGCGGGCGCGGTCTGGCTGCTCGTGATCGCCCTGCGCCGTCGGGCCTGAACCCCTCCGGGGCCGCCGCTCAGCGCCGCGCGGCGGGCAGCAGGCGCGGACCGACCACCTGCAGCAGCAGCCCCAGTCCGAGACCCGTCGCCATCACCGCGCCCATGGCCGTGACCGAACCGCCGAGCAGACCGGCGAGCGGCGTGCCCAGCCCGCCGACGCCGAAGGCCAGGCCGCCCTGGAGCGCGGCCGCGCTGCCCGGGTAGGCGTGCCCGAGCGCCTGCGTCCGGGTGGCCGACCCGGTGATGACCAGGCCCTGCGCCCCGGTGACCACGGCCAGGCAGGCCCACACGAGCCCGGCCGGACCGTGCAGCAGCGCCGTGGCGAGGACACCCGCCGACCCGAGCGTCGCAGCGGTCAGCCCGACGGTGAGGAGCCGGTCCTCCGACACCCGGCCCACGACCCTGCCGAAGAGCACCGTCGTGATGATCATGCAGAACGCGTTCGAGGCGAAGACGAGGGTGTAGCGGGACGCGGAGAAGCCGTACACGGTCTGGAAGACGAACGAGCTGGTCGAGATGTAGGCGAAGAAGCCGACGGTCCCGACGCAGGAGGTGACGAGGTAGAGCGTGAACCGCGGGATCCTCAGCAGGGTCGCCATCCGGCGGCCGCTGGCACCCAGTCCGACCCCGGGGGAGCGCCGCTCGAGGGGCAGCGTCTCGGGAAAGCCGACCGCCACGGCCACGAGCAGCACGACCCCGACGACGGCGAGCAGCCAGAAGGACAGCCGCCACGTCCCGACGCCCAGCAGCGCGCCGCCGACGAGCGGCGCGACCACGGGACCGACGGCGTTGATCGCCGACAGCGAGGCGATCACGCGGGCCCGGCGGACACCGGCGAGGACGTCGGTGACCATGGCCCGGCCCGCCACCGCGCCCGCCGCCCCGGCGAGGCCCTGCACGAGGCGGGCGACCAGCAGGACCGGAGCGGTCGGCGAGACCGCGCAGAGGACGGAGGCCACCGCGAACGCCGCCGTCCCGACCAGCACGAGCCGGCGGCGACCGACGGCGTCGCTCAGCGGCCCGACCACCAGCATCCCGACCGCGAACGCGACGAGGAAGGCGGTCAGGGTCAGCGAGGCGATCGCGGGCGTGGTGCGCAGGTCGGCGGCGAGCCCGGGCAGCCCGGGGATGTACATGTCCGTCGCCAACGGCGAGATGCCGACGACCAGGGCGAGCGGCACGAGGGGCGCCAGGCTCCGCCTGCCGGCGGCAGCCCCGGCGACGTCGTGCTCGCGTGTTTCCTCGCTCCGGACGGTGGCCACCGTCCGACGATACTTGAACGTTTCAGGCCGGGATCGGGGCCCGACGGGCGGACCCCCGGCGCCAGACGACCGCGGCCCCCGCACCGGTGGGTGCGGGGGCCGCGGGGTCACGTCCTGACGAGGTGGGTGCTCAGGTGAGCTGCAGGATCACGATCACCAGGACGATGATCACCAGGATGCCGATGATGGTGCCGATGAGTCCACGGTTCATGAGGTTCTCCTCGAGATGGGTTGGATGGAGCAGGGTAGGCAGGACGGGAGCCTAGACCGCCGTACGGGTGCGCGAACGACCGGTCAGGGCCGAGGCGATGACGACCAGGACGGCGGCGACCACGATCGCGACGATCCAGCGGACCCAGTCGACCCCGGAGGTGCCCCCGCCGCCGAACGCGGCGTAGACGTACCAGCCGATGATCACCCCGCCGATCCCGCAGACGATCGTGAGCCAGATCGGGATGTTGTCCCGGTCCCCGGGGGCCACGAACTTGCCCAGCAGGCCGATGATGATGCCGGCCACGATGACGCCGATGATCTGCACGACTTCCTCCTGATGTGAGTGCCGTTCCTCGCGGCGTGGACCGGAGACGTTCCGGCCCGTACTCATGAGTCCACCACCGCACCACCGCCGCTGGTACATCCTCAGGGGTGTACGGCTAGGGTGACGTCATGCCGCCGCCCCGCCCCATCACCGTCGCCCTGGTGGACGACTACGACGTGGTGGTCATCGGGGTGGCGAACATCCTCGGGCAGCACCCGGAGCGCGTGGTGATCGCCGAGATCGACACCAACCAGCCGCTGTCCGACGAGGTCGACATCGTCCTCTACGACTCGTTCGCCCAGCCGGAGTCGGACCACCACGAGATCGCGGTGCTGGTCGACAACCCGCGGGCCCGCCGGGTCGTGGTCTACACCTGGAACTTCCACCCCGACCTCGTCGAGCAGGCGCGTCGCCAAGGGGTCCACGGCTACCTCTCCAAGTCGCTGCCCGCCGCCGAGCTGGTCGAGGCGCTGGAGGCTATCCACGCCGGGGAGATGGTCGTGAGCGAGCCGCCGCAGCAGTCGCGGCCGGCGAGCCAGTCGGACTGGCCCGGCCGCGCCGAGGGGCTCAGCGACCGGGAGTCGGAGGTCCTGGCGCTGATCACGCAGGGCAAGAGCAACGCCGAGGTCGCGGCCCTGACCTACCTCAGCATCAACACCGTGAAGTCCTACATCCGCTCCGCCTACCGCAAGATCGACGTCCCGAGCCGGACGCAGGCGGTGCTGTGGGGCGTCGAGCACGGCTTCAAGCCCGACCACCGCCGGATCGACCACTGGCGCGGCGGGCCCTGAGCGGGCCGGCGACGGGAACCGACGACGAGACCTGACGACGAGACCTGACGACGACCACCGACGGAGGAGCACGACGATGCGGCACGAGGTCTCGTCCGCCCTCGAGGAGGGCTCGGCGTTCGTCACGGGCGCGGTCAGCCCCGGCTGCACGGCCACCCCGGTGAACGCGCCGCCCGAGGTCGTCGGGCAGGTCGTGCGCTTCTCCGCCGACGCCCCGCTCGGCCGCTACGCCGAGCCGGCCGAGATCGCCGGCCCGGTCGTCTTCCTGCTCTCCCCGGCCGCGTCCTTCTGCACGCGGATCGACCTGCTCGTCGACGGCGGGTTCACGGCGTGGTGAGGTCGCCGGACCACGCGCCCGGGCACCGGGACCTCACCCGGTGGTACGGCCCCGTCGGGCGGCGCGCCGCCCGGGTCGCCACCGCCGTCGGGCACCGCATCGGCGCGCGGCCGGCGCTGTCGATCACCCTGCTCGTAGGGGTGGCCGTCGCCTTCCTCGCCTCGTTCCTCGTCGCGCGGGTCTACGACGCCGTCACCGAGAGCGACGGCATCGCCACCCTCGACGTCCCGCTGCTCCAGACCGCCGTCCGGGTGCGGTCCTCGGGGCTCGACACCTTCGCCGCGGGCGTCGCGTACGTCTTCGGGCCCGTCGGGATGCCCTGCCTCGCGGTGGCCGCCCTCCTCGTCCTGGCGCTGTGCCGCCGCTCCTGGACCCCGGTCATCCTGGTCGTCGGCGCCGGCCTCGGTTCGCTGCTGATGACGGTCGCCGGCAAGGACGTCATCGGGCGGCACCGGCCCCCGCTCGTCGACGCGATCCCGCCGTACGAGTACTCGCCCTCGTTCCCCAGCGGTCACGCCCTCAACGCGACGGTGGTCTGCGGGGTCGTGGGCTACCTGCTCTGGCTCCGGCGACGCACGGTGGCGGCGCGGGTCGCGTGCGTCGTGGTGCCGGTCGTCGTGGCCGTCGTCGTCGGGCTCACCCGGGTCGTGCTCGGCGCGCACTGGTTCACCGACGTCGTGGCCGCCTGGCTCCTGGGGGCCGGGTGGCTGGCCGTGGTGGTCACGGCCCACCGGCTCTACCTCACGGCACGGCGACGCGGGGCCCCGGAGCAGCCGGCACGCCCGGCTCGAGCACCCGCCCGACGGGGCTGACGACCGCCGACGTGCCGTCAGACGTAGGCCGAGCCGATCACGGCCCGGGCGGCGGCCACCAGCTCGAGGCCCCGGAGCGCGGCGCGGCGGTCCAGCTCCGCCCGCGCGGCGGCCAGGGTGTGGCCACGGTTCATCAGGACGCCGAGCGCACGGTTGACGAGGGAGAAGTCCTGCAGGCCCTCGACGGTGGGGGCGAGCGGGCCCCGCGGTCGGTCGGGGTCTTGGTCGACGTCGACCGGCACCAGCCCGAAGGCCGCGACGAGGTCCGCCGCCAGGTCGCCGAGCGCACCCGGCTCGCCGGCCCAGAAGGTGATCGAACCGTTCACGGTGGGCGCCAGCCGCGCCAACGGGACCTGCAGCGCCGAGGCGATCTCGTCCGGCCGCACCGTGCGGGCGACGAGGTGCACCTCGATCGGCAGCCGGCCCGGCTCGTCGGCGAGCAGGGCCACCGTCGCCCCGAGCGCGGACGGGACGTTCCTCAGGAGGTCCCGCTCGAGCATCGCCAGGGTCGTCCGGGTGTAGCCGCTGGCGCCGAGGTCGACCGTGAGGTCGCGGAGGTCGGCCAGCAGGGCGAGGTCCATGCCTCAGCGCCGGGCGGACGCGTCGGGGCCCGTCACCGTGCGGCGTCCTGGCTGAGCAGGGACCGGGCCGCGTCCAGCTCCCCGACCCCGTCGTGGCGCGCCAGCTGACCGATGAGGACCACGGCGTGACCGGCGCTCAAGGTGTAGCGGTCCATCAGCAGGCCCACGGCGAGGTCGACCTCCGCGCGGTTCCGGGCGGCATCGGCCAGGGCGAGAGCCGCCGTCTCGGCGAGCGCGAGCAGCCGTGGGCGGCTCAGCACCGCCGCGGCCGCGACCGCCGCCTGCTCGAGGGTCTCGGTCCGCGTCTCCTCGAAGCCGCCCGCCGTCCTGGAGTAGAGGTTCAGCGAACCGATCACCTCGTCTCCCACCACCATCGGGGCGGAGACGACGCTGCGGAGCGCCAGGTCGCTCGCGTGCGCGGTGAAGCCGGGCCAGCGGTGCTCGTCCGAGCCCAGGTCTCCCGAGCGGACGACCACCCCCTCGGACACGGCCGACAGGCACGGGCCCTCGCCGAGCCCGTACTGGACCCGGTCGACGGCCCGGGTGAACACGTTGGACCCGGCGAAGACCCAGCGCTCCCCGACCAGCAGCGCGGTGCCCGTGCCGTCGGCGGCGGGTGCGAAGGTCCGCGTGCTGCGCGCGACCCGTTGCATCAGCGGCTGCAGGGCGCTTCCGGCACCCTCGGACGGGAGGACGAATCTCATCGGCGTGGCCTGTCTGGGCGGGAGGCGACCTGGACCCGTCGGGCCAGGCGTCGGGCTCCGCGTCCTCGGCAGTCGCGGCGTCCTGGACGTACCCGTTCTGTCGACCGCCAGACATATTGGTCCGACCGCCCGGAGCGAGCAGCCACCGCCGCGGGGCGACCGCTGGCGTCAGGGGACACGCGTTCCCGCTCGCGGCGTGAGCTCCGGCGCCAGCGGGCACGCGTCCGGGTGGGCGGCTTCCCGCTCGGTCGAGGAGCGTCGACGCCACCGGCCCGGCCCGGCCCGGCCTCAGGCGGCCGAGAGGAACGGGTAGTCGGTGTAGCCCTCCGGCCCGTCGCCGTAGAACGTGCTCGGGTCGGGCTCGTTCTCGGCGTGCCCGCCCTGCCAGCGCTCGACGAGGTCCGGGTTGGCGATGATCATGCGGCCGACGGCGACCGAGTCGGCGGCCCCCTCGGCGACGAGCGCCTCGGCGTCCTCGCGCGTGGTCACGGTGCCGAAGCCGTCGTTGATCATCAGGTGCCCGCCGAACCGGGCGCGGAGGTCCTGCACGAGGGTGCTCGTCGGGTCGGCGTGCAGGACGCTGAGGTAGGCCAGACCCAGGGGGCGCAGCGCGTCCACCAGCAGCCCGTACGTCTGCGCGACGTCGGCCGCGTCGGGCTCCAGCACGCCCTGGACGCCGTGGGCCGGCGAGATCCGCAGGCCCACCCGGCTCGCGCCGACCTCGGCCGCCACGGCCGTCACGACCTCGACGACGAAGCGGACGCGCGCCTCCGGCGAGCCGCCGTAGCGGTCCTCGCGCCGGTTGCTGCTGGCCGCGAGGAACTCGTGGAGCAGGTAGCCGTTGGCGCCGTGCAGCTCGACGCCGTCCAGACCGGCGTCGACCGCCCGGCGCGACGCCGCGACGAAGGCCGTACGGACGTCGGCGAGCTCGGCGGTGGTCAGCGCGTGCGGCACGGGGTAGGGGAGCTTGCCCTGCGGGGTGTGCGCCTCGCCCGGGACCGCGACCGCGCTGGGCCCGACGACCCGGTCGCAGCCGTTGATCGCGGTGTGCGAGACGCGACCGCCGTGCATCACCTGCATGAAGATCCGACCGCCGGCGGCGTGGACGGCGTCGGCGACCTCGGCCCAGCCCGCCTGCTGCTCGTCGGTGACGATGCCCGGCTGGCCGGGGTAGGAGCGCGACTCCGGCGTGGGGTAGGTGCCCTCGGTGACGATGAGGCCGGTGGACGCGCGCTGGGCGTAGTACTCGGTGACGAGGTCGCCCGGGACCCCGTCCTCGCCCGAGCGGGTGCGGGTCAGCGGAGCCATGACGAGGCGGTTGGTGAGCTGGAGGTCGCCCAGGGCGACGGGAGAGAAGATCTTCACGGGCTGTCGAACGTGGGCGCACGGGCGAACCTTCCTGGTCGCGACGTGACGCACGCGACCCCCGCGGCCCCGGTCCGGCTGCACGTCGTCCCTGCGCGCCGTCGGCTCCGCTGGCTACGCTGTGGTCCCAGGGTTGTCGTGCGTCGCCCGTCGATGACGAGGGGGTGGGCATGGCCGCTGCAGCCGGGGACGGGGCGTCCGCGCCCGTCCGGGTCTCCCGGCCCGCCGACGAGCGGGCGCTGGCCGAGCTCTACGCCCGCTGGTCGCCGTTCGTCTACAGCCTGGCCCTGCGCTCGCTGCACGACGTGGACGACGCCGAGGAGGCCACCTACCGCGTCTTCACCCGGGCCTGGACCTCCACCGGCGCGCTCGACCCCGTCGGGGGCCCGGTGCCCGGTCGCCTGGTCGAGATCGCCCGCGAGGAGATCGACGTCCTCGCCGCCGCCCGGCGGCAGCCGCCGAGGGTCGAGCTGGCGTCCGCCGCCCTGCCACCCGGGGGTGACACCGGACCGGCGGCGCTGGCCGACCAGGTCACCACGCTGGACGGCATCGCCCGGCTGGACCCCGTGCCCCGCAGGGCGCTGCGGATGGCCCTGCACGACGACCTGGACCACGAGGAGATCGCGGAGCGCATGGGTCAGCCCGTCGAGGACGTCCGGAACCACCTCCGCCGAGCGCTCGAGGCCCTGCGCTCGCGGCTGGAGGTGCAGACCGGTGCACGTTGACCCCGAGCTGGTCGCCCTGCTCGCCCTCGGCGAGGACGCGGGCACCAAGGCCGAGCGCCTCCACGCGCAGACCTGTCCCGCGTGCGTCGCCGAGCTGGCCGAGCTGCAGCGGGTCGTCGCCCTGGGCCGCAGCGTCGGCGACGACGAGCTGGTCTCCCCGGCGCCGGCGGTGTGGGACCGGATCCGGGTCGAGCTGGCCGTGGCCCCTGCTGCACCCGCCGACCCCGACCGGGCACCGGCGGACCTCACCGCCGACCTGGTCACGGCGTACGCACGGCTCGACCCGGTGTCGGAGGACTGGTCGCTGGCCTCGGGCAGCGCCGAGCTCGCCACCGACGAGCGCGGCCGCCGGCTGCTGCAGCTGGTCCTGCACGCCGACCCGCCCTCGGTCGGGGTCCGGCAGGCCTGGCTGGTGCACCGGGACGACCCCGGCAGGCGCCACGCGCTCGGCATGCTCGACGGACCGTACGGGGTGTGGACCGTCGACCACTCGATCGACCTCCGCACGTACGCGGTCGTCGACGTCTCCGAGAGCGGTTCGCCCGGAGAGGAGCCGTCGCGCCGGACGGTCGTCCGCGGAGAGCTCTCCCTCGCCGGCTGAGCGCCACGTCCGGGGGCTCTGCCGTGCCCGGGATGATGGGCGCGTGACCCTCGTGCTGCCCAGCCCCCGCCTCCTCGCCGCGGACGCGGTCCCGGCGCTGCGCTGGGGGGTGATCGGCACCGGCATCGCCGGCCCGTTCGTGCACGCCCTCCACGCGCACACGAACCAGCGGGCCGTCGCCGTGGCCGCGCGTGACCGGACCAGGACGGAGGCCTTCGCCCGCGCGCACGGGATCGGCACGGTCCACGCCAGCCCGAGCGCGCTGGTGAACGACCCCGAGGTCGACGTCGTCTACGTCGCCACCCCGCACCCGCTGCACCACGCCCAGGCGCTGGAGGCCGTCGCGGCCGGCAAGCACGTGCTGGTCGAGAAGCCGATCGCGATGTCGGCGGCGCAGGCGCAGGAGATGACCGACGCCGGACGGGCCGCCGGGGTGCTCGTGCAGGAGGCGATGTGGACGCGCTACCTGCCGCAGGCCGACGTCGTCCGCCGGGTGCTGGCCGACGGCCTGCTGGGCGACGTGCGGCTGGTGCGCGCCGACTTCGGCTTCGTCTTCCCGTTCGACCCCGGGCACCGGCTCTGGGACCCCGCCCTCGGCGGCGGGGCGCTGCTCGACGCCGGCGTCTACCCGGTCTCGTTCGTGTCCTCGGTGCTCGGGCCGCCCACCTCGGTGACGGCGACCGGCTCGCTGAGCGCGAGCGGCGTGGACGAGCGCGCCGACCTGCTGCTGACCGCCGACGGGGCGACCGGTCTGGCGTCGACCTCCCTGGTCACCGCGTTGCCGGTGACGGCCTCGGTCTACGGCTCGCAGGGACGGCTCGACGTGCTGAGCCCGTTCTTCGGCCCGACCGGGGTGACCCTCACGACCGTGCCGTCCAGCACCGACGGGGTGACCGCGGAGGAGAGCGCGACCTGGCGCGACACGACGTTCGGCGAGGTCCACGAGGGGCTCGGCCACCAGGCCACCTTCTTCGCGGCCTACGTCGGCGAGGGCCGGGTCGAGTCGCCGGTGCACGACCACGCGGAGACGGTGGCGGTGATGGCGACCCTCGACGAGGCCCGCCGCCAGATCAGCGCGCGTCGGGGCGTGGCGTGACCCGGTTCGAGGACCTGCACGACACCGTCGTCGTGCTGACCGGTGCCGGGGCAGGGATCGGCGCGGCAACCGCCCGGGCGCTCCTCGAGGCCGGCGCCCGGGTGGTGGCCGGGGACCTGCGACCAGGGGTCACCGACGCCCTCGTCGAGGCCTGGCCCGGACGCGTGGTCGGCCATGTCGGTGACGTCGGGGACCCGGGCACCGCGGACGCCCTGGTCGCCGCGGCGGTCCAGACCTGGGGCCGTCTGGACGCCGTCGTGGCGAACGCCGGCGTCGGCTACTTCGGCGGGCTGCTGGACGTCACGCCGGAGCAGGTGGTCCGCATGACGACCACGAACGTCCTCGGCACGGTCTGGCTCGCCCGCGCGGCGCTGCGGCAGTTCCGCGCCGCGCAGCGTCCCGGGGACGTGGTCGTCGTGGCGTCGGTCGCCGGCCTGGGGGTCGGCGGGGCGGAGGAGGCGGTCTACGCCGCGACGAAAGCCGCCCAGGTCCAGCTCGCGACCTCGTTGGCGCGGGAGGTCCGCGCCGAGGGCGTCCGGGTCAGCGTCATCGCCCCGGCGGCGGTGAACACGCACTTCGCCGCGGCCACCGGCCGGTTCGGCGACCGTGCGCCCGAGGACGGCGAGTTCATCGACCCCGCCGACCTCGGGGACGCGGTCGTGACCATCCTGCGGCAGCCGCGCACGATCCGTACGGCGCTGTGGACCGTCTGGAGCCTCGCCGAGCCGTCCTGACCCTCACGGGCCCGCCGGCAGGGCTGCGTCGAGCACCGGGGCGAGGTCCGGTGCCAGCGCGAGGACGGCCTCCCGGGTCGTGCCACGACCGCTCACCAAGGCCGCCGCGCAGGCGGCGGCCAGCCGGGCCGAGTCGTCCGCACCGGCCCCTGCCGCGATCCCGAGCAGCAGGCCGGCGGTCGAGGCGTCGCCCGCGCCGTTCGTCGTGACGGGGACGTCCACCCGGACCGGCGGCACGTGGAACGCACGGTCGGCCCAGGCGTCGGCGACGGGGGAGAGCGCCCGGCCGGCGGCACGCAGGCGGGCCCGGTCCGCCGTCCGGACGTAGAGGCCGTGCTCGCCCGCGGACAGCGCGACGACGGCCGCACCCCAGCCGAGCACCTGGTCGGCCAGTCGTCCGACGAGAGCCGTCGACCAGGGTTCGGTGATCGCCAGCGCCGAGGTGAGGTCGTCCAGGCTGGGGCTGAGGACGTCGGTCTCCGCGCACGCCCGGGCCAGGATCAGCGGCCAGTCGAGCTCCGCGCCCGGCGAGCCGGGGTCGACGACGGCGAGGTCGAGCGACGTCGTGGCGCCCCCGGCCCGGACCCGCGCGAGCAGCGCACGCAGCGGCGCACCGTCGTCGCCGAGCAACGCCGGGAGCAGCGGGGGGTAGCCGAGGTGGAAGAGGTCGCAGCCCGTCCCGTCGAGGCCCTCGCCGGTGAAGGCGGCGTTGGCGCCGACATGGTGCCAGATGGTCCGGTCCCGGCCCGCGGGCTCGACGACCAGGCTGTACGACGTCGAGGACCCGGCCACGACGCGGACGTCCCCGGTCAGCAGCGGGTCGGCCTCGAGCTCGGCCCGCAGGAGCCGGCCGAGGGCGTCGTCGCCGACGCAGGTCGTGATGCTGACGGCGACCCCGAGCCGTCGGAGGTCGCCGCCGGTGTTGCCGACCGGTCCGCCGAGGGTGATCCCCAGCGACCCGATCTCCACGAGCTGCCCCGGGTCGAGGCTCGCGCTGGACCCGAGCGCCGGACGGAGGTCGACGCAGACGTGCCCGGCGACGGTGACGCGGCGCATCGGGCTCCTCCCAGCCGGACGCCGGGTGGCGCGGGGCCGTTAGCGTGGCACAGGCCGACGCCCGCACCTCGACCGGCCCGAACCTCAAGGAGCCCCACCCGTGACGCTGTACCGCCTCAACCGGCTGTTCAACCCGCGCTCGGGCCGCGCCCTCGACGTCGCCGTCGACCACGGCTTCTTCGGCGAGCCCTCGTTCATCACCGGCATCGAGGACATGCGCGAGGTCGTGGCGACCCTCGTCGCGCGCGAACCCCGACGCCATCCAGCTCACCCTCGGCCAGGCCCGGCACCTGCAGGACGTCCCCGGCAAGGACAAGCCGGCGCTGGTGCATGCGCACCGACATCGCCAACGTCTACGGCAACCCGCTCGACGGCCACCTGTTCAGCCATCCACGTCCCGCACGCGATCGAGGAGGCCGTCCGCCTCGACGCCGTCGCCGTGTGCGTGAACCTGCTGCACCTGCCCGGCCACCCCGAGATCCGCGAGGCGAGCATCCGCTCGATCATGGCGCTGCGGAAGGAGGCCACCCGCTACGGCATGCCGCTGATGGTCGAGCCGCTCGTCATGCAGGACAACGCGACGGCCGGCGGCGGCTACATGGTCGACGGCGACACCGCCAAGATCGTCACGCTCGTGCGCCAGGCCGCCGAGCTCGGCGCCGACCTGATCAAGGCCGACCCCACCGACGACGATCGAGGACTACCACCGGGTGATCGCAGGTCGCGGGCGACGTCCCGGTCCTCGTGCGCGGCGGCGGCCGGGTCGACGACCGGACCCTCCTCGAGCGCACGGCGGCCGTCCTCGAGCAGGGCGCGCAGCGGCATCGTCTACGGCCGCAACGTCGATCCAGCACGAGAACCCGCCGGCATCACCGCAGCGCTCATGTCGGTGCTGCACGACGGCGCGTCCGTCGACGACGCGCTCGCCACGCTCGCGAGGACCCGCGCGTGAGCCGCGTGACGGCGCCGTGAAGACCGTGAACGTCGCGCATCATCGGCGGCGGCCTGATGGGCCGCGAGATCGCCGCGGCGATCCAGCGCTGGCCCGCCCTGATCGACCACCCCGTACGGCCGCGCCTCGTCGCCGTCTGCGACATCGACCCCGCCGCGCTGGAGTGGTTCGACGCGATCGACACCGTCACGAGCACGAAGTCACCGACTACCGCGACCTGCTGGCCGACGACGGCATCGACGTCGTCTACGTCGCCGTCCGCCACGACCTGCACGAGCAGATCTACATCGACGTGATCACGGCCGGGAAGAGCCTGCTGGCCGAGAAGCCGTTCGGCATCGACCGCGCGGCGGCCGACGCGCGATCATGGCCGCGATCGCCGAGACACCCGGAGAGCTTCGTCCGCGTGCTCGAGCGAGATGCCGTTCTTCCCGGGCGCGCAGTGGGCGGTCGACTACGTCCGCTCCGGCGCGCTCGGGCACGATCGTCGAGGCCCGCAGCGCGTTCCTGCACTCCAGCGACCTCGACGTGCGCAAGCCGCTCAACTGGAAGCGGCAGAACCAGTTCTGCGGCGAGGCCGGGGTGATGAACGACCTCGGGATGCACACCTGGCACGTGCCGCTGCGGCTCGGCTGGGCGCCGGAGCGCGTCTACGGCGTCCTGCAGAACATCGTCACCGAGCGTCCCGGGCCCGACGGCGACGCCCGTCGCCTGCGACACCTGGGACAACGCCGTCATCCACGCTGGAGCCGCCACGACGGCGTCGCCTTCCCCCTCACGACCGAGACGAAGCGGATCGCCCCGGGCGAGAAGAACACCTGGGAGCTTCGAGGCCGTCGGGCATCGACGGCGGGGTGCGGTTCAGCACCAAGAACCCCAAGCTCGTCGAGGTGTTCGCGATCTCCCCGGTGCGCCGGCATCGGTCGCGAGCAGGCGTGGCAGCAGCATCGACGCCGGCAGCCAGTCGGTCTGGCCGACGGTCACCGGCGGCATCTTCGAGTCGGGCTTCTCCGACTCGATCCTGCAGATGTGGGCCGCGTTCCTCGCCGAGCGCGAGGGTCGGCTCGGCGACCGGTTCGGCACCGTACGGCCCGAGGAGGCCGCACTCACCCACACGATCTACGACGCGGCCCTGCGCTCGCACGCCACGGGCACGGCCGTCGACCTCCGACCCTGACGTCGACGCCCGTACGGAAAAAGTGGTCGCCCCGAGCTCCTCGCGCATCGCGAGGGGGCCGGAGCGACCACTTGCCCGGGGTCCGAGGCCGTCAGGCCGCCGACACGGGTGCGAAGCGCTCCCAGGCCCGGTGGGCCGGCAGCAGCTCGAGCAGGCCGGCCGCCACGCCCGCCGCGTCGCCCGTCACCACGCCCGCCCCGTCAGCCGGGACGTCCGCCGCGGTCAGCACCTCGTCCGCGGCCACGGCACCGATCGCCTTCGCGTGCCGCCACGCCTCGCCGAGCAGCTTCACGACCCGCGGGTCGACGGCGGACCGCGCGGCCCCGGCCTTGGCGTCCACGGCTGTCCGCGCGTCCGGTGCCGGCGGCAGGGCCCCGACCACGACGACGGCGTCGAGCTCGATCGACGCGGCGACGGCGTACGAGCGCTGCATGGTCAGCCCGCCGATGGTGCCCCCGTGCGGGCCGACGAGCAGCGGGACCACGCCGGCCTCGTCGAACGCGGTGCGCAGGGTCTCGACGACCGCCGCGTCGACGTCGGCCCCGACGACGACGCCGACCTGGCGTCCGGCGACGGGCCACGTCTGGCCGAGCTGGGTCAGCGCCGCGCTCGTCGACGTCGCGGTCGGGGGCTCCGACGGGTCCGGCGCCGACAGCCCGACGCCGTCGGCGACCCGCTGGCAGAGGTCGGGGTGGATGTTGGCCAGCGCGCGGAGCTGGCGTTCGCGGACGACCTCGTCCCAGCACTTCGCCAGCTCGAAGGTGTACGCGGCGACGACGTGGTCCTGCTCGACCGGGCTGAGCGAGCGGTAGAACAGGCCGACCTGGCTGAAGTGGTCACCGAACGACTGCGGGTTGCCGCGTTCCTTGACGCTGGCCGCGACCGGCACCGGGACGTCGATGAAGGCGGCGTCGTCGGCGCCGGCGACGAAGGGGCAGCCACCGTCGAGCGAGTTCGGCCGGTAGGGCGCGACGCCCCCGTGCACCGCGTCCTGGTGGAAGCCGTCGCGCAGGTTGTCGTTGATCGCGGTGTGGGCCCGGTTGATCGGGATCTGGTTCCAGTTCGGGCCGCCCAGCCGGGTGATCTGGGTGTCGAGGTAGGAGAACAGCCGGCCCTGCAGCAGCGGGTCGTTCGTCACGTCGATGCCCGGCACGAGGTTGGCGAGGTTGAAGGCGACCTGCTCGGTCTCGGCGAAGTAGTTCGTCGGGTTGCGGTCCAGCGTCATCGTGCCGAGGACCTGGACCGGGCACAGCTCCTCGGGAACCATCTTCGTGGGGTCGAGCAGGTCGATGCCCTCGAACGTCTCGTCCTCGGTGTCGGGCATGACCTGCACGCCGAGGTCCCACTGCGGGTAGGCACCGCCCTCGATGGCGTCGGCGAGGTCGCGGCGGTGGAAGTCCGGATCGAGCCCGGAGGTCAGCTGCGCCTCCTCCCAGGTGAGGGAGTGCACGCCCTGCTTCGGCTTCCAGTGGAGCTTGACCAGCGAGGTCTCGCCGGCGGCGTTCACGAGGCGCCAGGTGTGGACGCCGAAGCCCTCCATCATCCGGAACGACCGGGGCAGGCCGCGGTCGGACATGTTCCACATGGTGTGGTGCTGGGCCTCGGTGTGCAGCGAGACGAAGTCCCAGAAGCTGTCGTGGGCCGACTGGGCCTGCGGGATCTCGCGGTCCGGGCTCGGCTTGCCGGCGTGGATGACGTCGGGGAACTTGATCGCGTCCTGGATGAAGAAGACCGGGATGTTGTTCCCGACGAGGTCGTAGTTGCCCTCGGAGGTGTAGAACCGCGTCGCGAAGCCGCGCGTGTCCCGGGCGGTGTCCGCGGAACCCCGCGAGCCCAGCACGGTGGAGAACCGGACGAAGACGGGGGTCTCGACGCCCTTGCCCAGGAACGCGGCCTGGCAGATGCCCTCGCCGGCGCCGTTCGCCACGAACGTGCCGTGGGCCGCGGCCCCACGGGCGTGCACCACGCGCTCCGGGATGCGCTCGTGGTCGAAGTGGCTCACCTTCTCGCGGAGGTGGTGGTCCTGGAGCAGCGTCGGGCCGCGCCGGCCGGCCTTCAGCGAGTGGTCGGAGTCGCGGAGCCGCGCCCCGTGCGCGGTGGTCAGGTACGCGCCCTGCTGACCCACCGCCTCGGGCGGCGCTCCGGTAGGGGCACCGGTGGGCGTACGGGTGTCGGGCCCGGCCTGGTCGGGCTTGGGCGGCAACGGCTCGCGGGGTGTGGTCGGCTCCTCGAGCGACGGCGGGGCCGACGTCGGTACTCCGGGGACCATGTCCTCGACCGTGGTGCTCTTCTTCGTCCGTGCCATCGGTTCGGCCTCTCGGTGTGCGGTTACCTCTGATGTCTTACCTCAAGACGCCCGACGGGTCCGGTGCCCGTCGGGCGTCACGCTCAACTGGTGGGCCGGGGCGGGCCGCGCTGACGACCGGCTTCTTCGAGCTGTCGGGGAGCGCGACCGTGATGGCGACAGCGCTCCATCCGCCCCGCGAGAGTGCCGTCGACGTAGGGGC
Source organism: uncultured Actinomycetota bacterium (assembly GCA_963762775.1). Taxonomy (GTDB): domain Bacteria; phylum Actinomycetota; class Actinomycetes; order Propionibacteriales; family Propionibacteriaceae; genus Microlunatus. The sequence continues at coordinate 18,288 of CAVXMD010000005.1, read as the reverse complement.
GTGGACCGCCAGTCGCGCGCATGGGAGTGCGCGTGCTCCTCCCAGGACGAGGGGTAGCGGGTCTTCTTCTGCAGGAAGGGCCACAGCTCGGAGCAGGTGTAGGCACCGATCGTGAAGATCCGCGACAGCTCGTCGACGCAGAGCAGGCAGACGATCACCGCGACGAACGGCTCGCCCACGAGGAGTCCCCGGTCGCTGCTCGGCTGCAGGGCGAACGTGGGCAGCATCCCCGACTGCGGTCAGGCCGACCCCGACCGCGGCGTTCGACGTCGCTCGAGCACTGGCGATCTCGGCCCTGGAGGCGTTGAGCTCCGCCAGGGCCGGCACGGCGCGGCAGCTACCGGTCGTCGCTGCTCACCGTCCCTGCCGGCTCGTCTGGACGAGCCGGTCGGCCGTCCGTGCGGCGACCGACATGATCGTGAGGGCGGGGTTCGCGGAACCCTGCGTCGGCAGCACGCTGCCGTCGCAGACGAGCAGGTTGGGCACCGCGAAGGTGCGGCAGTCGCGGTCGACCACCCCGGCCTTCTCGTCGGCGCCCATCCGGGCACCGCCGACCAGGTGGGCGAACCGCTGGAACGTGATGGTCTCCTCGGCCCCGGCCGCGCGCAGGATCGTGGTCATCACCTCGGTCGCCGCTGCCACCAGCTGACGGTCGTTGTCGCACATGCTGTAGGCGAAGTTCGCCACCGGCAGCCCGTGGCGGTCCTTCTCCTCCGCCAGCGTGACGCGGTTGTCGGCCTGGGGCAGGAGCTCGCAGAGCGCGCCGAGCACCGACCAGTGCACGTAGTCGCGCATGTAGCGGCGCAGGTCCGCACCCCAGTGCCCCTGGCCCGTGATGTGCTCCGACCAGGTGATCGGCAGCGGCGACACGGTCTGGACCGAGAAGCCGCGCTTGTACGGCTTGCTCGGGTCGGTCTCGTAGAACTCCTCGGTCGACACCTCGGGCGGCGGCGACTTGTACATCCGGATCTCGCTGGAGAACCGACCGCCGGTCTGCGGCGCGCCCTGCACCATCAGGTAGCGCCCGACCAGGTCGAAGTCGTTGCACAGCCCGTCGGGGAACCGCTTCGTCGCCGAGTTCAGCAGCAGCCGGGGCGTCTCGATCGAGTAGCCGGCGACGATCACGTGCGCCGCGCGCTGGAGGTGCTCGACCGGACCCTCGAAGTAGCGGACCCCGGTCGCCCGCCCGGTCCGCTCGTCGACCTCGACGCCCGTCACCATCCGGTCCGGACGCACCTCGACGCCGTGCGCGAGGGCGTCGGGCAGGTGGGTGATCAGCGGCGACGCCTTGGCGTTGACCTTGCAGCCCTGGAGGCAGAAGCCGCGGTAGATGCAGTGCGAGCGGTGCCCGAAACGCCCGTTCGGGATGGCGACCGGCCCGACCTTCGCGGTGATGCCGGCGGCCAGGGCGCCGCGCTGGAAGATCTCCCCGTTGCCCCCGACCGGGTGGGCGTGGTGCGGGTAGCGGTGCGGGTCGCCCCACGGCCAGTCGTCGCCGGCGACCGGGAGCTCGCCCTCGATCAGCTCGTAGTACGGCTTGAGGTCGCCGTACGCGAGCGGCCAGTCCGCCCCGACGCCGTCGTTGGTCTGCGTCCGGAAGTCGCTGGGGTGGAAGCGCGGGGCGTAGCCGGCGAAGTGGACCATCGACCCGCCGACGCCCCGGCCGGAGTTGTTCGACCCGAGCGGGACCGGGTCGCTGCCGCTGATCACGCGTGGGTCGGTCCAGTAGAGCCGGTGCGACCCGGCCTCGTCGGAGACCCAGTCCTTGTCCGGCTCCCACCAGGGACCGGCGTCGATCATCACGACGCTCCAGCCGGCCCGGGCGAGCCGCTGCGCCAGCACGGTGCCCCCGGCCCCGGCCCCGACGATGACCGCGTCGACGACCTCGTCGGTGGGGTAGGTGCGCATGTCGTCGCGCAACCCGTGGTTCGTCCGCTCCTCCCCGGCCGGGAGCAGCCAGGCCGAGGCGTTCCGCTCGCGGACGGCGTCGGCCGAGCCGTCGTGGGCGTCGAAGAACTGCTTGGCCCGCTTCAGGGGGTTCCACGTCGGCGGGTCGATGTCGACGCGGGTGGAGTCGCTCATGAGGTCGCTCTCGTCGGGTTGACCGGGTGGGCGTCGGGGCGCTCGTACGGCTCGCGCCGGTCGATCCCGCCGTTCTTGTAGCCGCGGGGGTAGGCCGGGCCGGAGAAGCCGATCTCGTTCCACGCCCACGGGTGGGAGTAGAAGGCGGTGCAGGCGTAGCGGGTCCACAGCGACCACACGCGGTCGGCCCGCATGCCGTGCCAGTCGTCGGCGCCGAGGCTCTGCACGGCCTGGAGCAGGGCGGCCTGCGTACGCCGGTCCGCCTCGGCGAACCCGTGCCCGTACGCCGCGTGCGCGTCCTCGTCGAGCGCGGCCAACGACTGCCGCCAGGCCGTCCGGTCCTCGGGCAGGTCCTCGTAGTGCCAGCCGTCGGTCTGCCCGGAGCCGAGCCGGGCGTCGATCATCTGGAACACCGGGACCCGGGGATCCTCGTGCTGGTCGAGGAGCTGGTCGAGCAGACCGCGGGCGATCCCCTCCTCGGTGAGCGAGTGGAAGCGCGGCGGGTCCGGGAGCGAGAGCCGCGACAGCACGACACCGGCGGTGGTGGCGTCCCAGTGCGACCGCTGCTCGACGACGTCGAAGCCGGGGAAACGCGGCTCGTCGGTGCCCGGGGTGGTGCCGGTCCGGCTCATCAGAACGTCTCGCGGCGCAGCACGGAGGCCAGCAGGCCCATGCCGCCGACGAGGGTGACCAGCAGGGGAGCGGCGAGCGGGGGACCCATCTCGAGGTTGTAGCGGGCGTTGCCCCAGCCGCCCGGCTTCTGACCGATGGCGCGGGCGTGCAGGAGGAAGCCCTGCAGACCGTTCGCGACGACCACCAGCGAGACGAGCGGGAGCGTCGTGCGGGACGCCTTCGCGCTGAAGAAGCCGGCGATCCCGGCCACCGCCGCCGTCGGGTTCACGACGATGGGCAGCCACATCAGCCGGTTGCCGAAGCTGGCCGAGTCGTGCTCGAAGAAGATCTCGACCGTGGTGACGACCGCACCCACGGCGGTCAGGGCGGACAGGCTCCGCCCGAAGCGGCCGTGGCGGACGTCGTGGACGGCGACGGCGGCGTCCCGCGCCACCTCCAGCTCGTGTCGTGCCTTCATCTCGGGGGTTCCTCTCGTCGTCGTCGGTGGGGGGTCATGGGGTGGGGGACGTGATCACGCCCGGACCTCGTGGCGGCCGACGTCGTCGCGCAACGTCATGCCGTGGCCGGGCCGGTCGGGGTCGGGGTGCAGGGCGCCGTCCCGGACCGGCGGGAGACCGTCGACCAGCAGGGGCTCCAGCCGGGCGTGGTCGGCGAACCACTCGACGTGGCGCAGGTGCGGGATCGCGCCGGCGACGTGCGCGTGCAGGCTCGGGGCGCAGTGCCCGGACACGTCGAGGTGGTGGGCCTGTGCGACCGCCGCCGCCCTGAGCCAGCCGGTGTAGCCACCGCAGCGGGTGACGTCGAGCTGGACGCAGTCGACCACCCGGCACAGGCCGGCGACGTCGTCGAGGTCGGAGGCGTACTCACCGGCGGCCACGTCCGTACGCAGCGCGGCGGCCACGACCCCGAGGCCGGCCGGGTCGTCGCTGCTCACCGGTTCCTCGAACCACACCACCCCGAGCTCGTCGAGCGCGTGCCCGACACGGACCGCCCGGCCGCGGGAGTAGCCGCCGTTCGCGTCGACCATCAGCGAGACGTCCGGCCCGGCCAGGTCGCGCAGCTGTCGGACCCGGTCCAGGTCACGCTCCACCCGCGTGCCCCAGGACTCGCCGATCTTGATCTTCATGCCCGAGCAGCCGGCTGCGCTCCAGCCTGACACCTGCCCGGCCAGCTGGTCGTGGTCGTAGGTGGTGAAGCCGCCCGACCCGTACACGGGTACGGAGTCGTGCACCCGCCCGAGCACCGTGCACAGCGACGTCCCGACCAGCCGGGCCTGCAGGTCCCACAGCGCGACGTCGACCGCGCTGAGGGCCTGCATGACCAGGCCCCGGGTGCCCAGGTTCCGGCAGGTGCGGCGCATCGCCGACCAGGCGCGGGCCGGGTCGACCGCCGACCCGACGACGACGTCGCGCAGGTGCTCGCGCACCACGGTCGCCGCCGCCGGGCTGCTGTAGGTCCAGCCCAGGCCGGTGACGCCGCCCGCCGAGACCTCCACGGTCACGGCCGTGGTCGCGCCCCAGGCCAGCGTTCCGTCGGCCTCGGGCGTCGGGGTGGGGAACCGGAACGTCCGCACCGCGAGCTCGTCGACCACGGGGGCGCCGGGCACCGGGTCAGGCCCCGTCGCCGCGCCCGAGGTGGAGCGCGCCCTTGAGCCGTCCGGCGCCCTCGGCGATCACCGACTTGGCGGTGTCGACGACGACCGGGACCTCCATCGGGTCGCCCTTGATCAGCGAGGTGACGGTGTTCCGGGCGTACTCGGCGGTGACGTGCGGCGGCAGCGGCGGGGCGTTCTTGGTGACGTAGGCGTCGATCACCGTGACGCCGTGGTGCGCGAAGGCGGCGTCCAGGGCCGGACCCACCTCGTCCTCCGTCCGGACCGCGATGCCCTTGAACCCCAGCAGCTGGGCGTACGCGGCGTAGTCGATCGACTCCACCACCTGCGAGGTGTTCCACACCGGGTTGCCGTCCTCGGTGCGCATCTCCCACGACACCTGGGTGAGGTCGTCGTTGTGCATGATCACGATCACCAGCTGCGGGTTCGCACCCCAGTCCTGCAGGTACTTCTTGATCGTGATCAGCTCGTTCATGCCGAGCATCTGGAAGGCGCCGTCCCCGATCGTGCAGACGACGGAGCGCTCCGGGAAGGCGAACTTGGCCGCCACCGCGTACGGCATCGCCGCCAGCATGCTGGCCAGCCGGCCGGACAGGTCGCCGAGCATGCCGCGCCGCAGGCGGATGTGGTGGCCGTACCAGTCGGCCGTGGTGCCGGCGTCGCAGGTCACGACCGCCTGGTCGGGCAGCCGGAGGTTGAGCTCGTGGAAGACCCGGCGCGGGTTCAGCTTCTCGTAGGTGACCATCGCCTGCTCCTCGACCTCGCGCTCCCACTCGCGCATCCGGTCGGCGACGGCCTCCTGCCAGCCCAGGTCTTCCTTCTGCTCGAGGTGCGGGAGCAGGGCGGTCAGGAACGCCTTCGCGTCGGCCCACACGTGCACGTCGGCGGGGTAGCGCAGCCCGATGTGCTCGGGCTTGAGGTCCACCTGGATGCAGCGCGCCTGCCCGGTCTTCGGCAGGAACTCCCCGTACGGGTAGTTCGTGCCGAGCATCAGCAGGGTGTCGCACTCCTGGACGATCTTCCAGCTCGCGCCGGTGCCCAGCAGACCGAGCTGCTGGGTGTGGAAGGGCACGTCGCTGGGCACGACGTGCTTGCCGCGCAGCGAGGTCATCACGCCGGCGCCCGTGAGTCGCGCGGCCTCCAGCACCTCGTCGGTCGCGCCGTTCGCGCCGGCCCCGACGAGGAAGCCGACCTTCGCCCCGGCGTTGAGGATCTCGGCGGCCCGGAGGATGTCGCTCTGCGGCGGCGAGAGCTCGAGCGAGGGTGCGCCCACGCTGCTGCGCGACATGTAGTGCTCGCGCCCCGGCTCCTTGGCGTCCATGCCCTGCACGTCGTGCGGGAAGATGATCACCGCGGGCTGCAGGTGCGTGCGCGCCGAGCGGAACGCGGTGTCCACGACGGCCTGCGCCTGCTCGGGGGAGACGATGGTCTGCACGTAGCAGGCGACGTCGGCGAACGTGCGCTCGAGGTTGCTCTCCTGCTGGTTGAAGGTGCCGAGGGAGGCCAGGCCCTGCTGGCCGACGATCGCCACCACCGGCTGGTTGTCCATCTGCGCGTCGTAGAGGCCGTTCATGAGGTGGAACCCGCCGGGGCTGCTGGTGGCGATGCAGACGCCGATCTCGCCGGTGAACTTGGCGTGCGCCGTGGCCATCAGGCCGCAGAGCTCCTCGTGCGTGGGCCGGACGTAGTGGAACGGGTGACCCTGGCGCTGAGCCCGCTCGAGCGCCCCGTCGAAGGCTCCGATCCCGTCGCCGGGGTAGGCGAAGACGCGGGTCACCCCCCACGCCTGCATCCGCTCGATCACGAAGTCGCCGACGGTTGCCACTGCTGCCTCCTGGTGGACCCTGCGGGCACGGTGCGCCGTGCCCCGGTGGGGACGACGACGCCACGGCGTGCCGCAGAGACCTGCTGCTGGTTGTCGAAGCTGCCCTGCCCTGCCCGGCCCGGCGCAGGCCCGGAACGTCACCGCCACGACGTGGAGCGAGCCCGGTCATCCGAACCAGTAGCCGAGGGCGAACGCGTGAAACGCTCGCAGCGCCGATAGCCCCATCGTCAGGACTGATGCCTGCCGAGGTCCGTTCCGGGTGCGTCAGGCAGGCGCGGGTGGGGTAGAGCACAGACGACGACGTACGTCGGAGTCGAGCAGGAGGAACACGGTGGCGAAGGACCAGGACGACCGCAGCAAGGTGGTCGAGCTCGTCGGACGGGCGCAGTCGGCGATGCTGACCACGATGGCCCTCGACGGCACCCACGTGAGCCGACCGATGGCCGTGCAGGAGACGGAGTTCGACGGGGACCTCTGGTTCTTCGCCTACGACGACTCCGACAAGGTCACCCAGATCCGGGCCGACCCGCAGGTCAACGTCTCGCTCTCCAACGACAAGCAGAGCGAGTGGACCTCGATCGCCGGCAGGGCGGAGGTGGTCCACGACCAGGCCAAGGCCGAGCAGCTCTGGTCCAAGCCGCTGGAGACCTGGTTCCCCGACGGTCTCCAGACGGCGGGGCTCGCGCTGATCAAGGTCCACGGCGAGACGGCCGAGTACTGGGACGCAAGCACGAGCCGGGTGAAGCAGCTGCTCGGGATGCGTCGTGCCATCCAGCGCGACGACCCGGACGAGTTCCCGGCGACCAACCGCACCGTCGAGCTCTGACGCCCCACGACGGGCAGCCGGCTGCGCAAGCACCTCGCCGGGTGCTGGTGCTGGGTGCGAACGGGCCGACGGGACGACGGACCGTCCAGCAGGCTCTGGACCGCGGGCACCGGGTCCTCGCCCTGACCCGTCGGCCCGAGGGCTTCCCGCTCCAGCACGAGCGGCTGCTCGTGGTCGGGGGAGACGCCACGGATCCGGACGTGGTGGACGCGGCGGTCGCCGGCTGCGACGTCGTCCTCTCCGTGATCGGAACCGCGTTCACCCGCAGGCCGGTGGAGGTCTACTCCTCGAGCGTCGGGCTGGTCGTGGCGGCGATGCGGCGTCACGGGCAGCGCAGGCTGGTGGTCGTCACCTCCTCGGGCGTCGTCCCGCCACCGGACCGCCACGACCTGTCGTCCTTCGGACGGGTCATCTACCTCGTCGCCAGGAGGACGTACGGCCGCACCGTCTACGACGACATGGAGCGGATGGAGACCATCGTCTCCGCCAGCGAGCTCGACTGGACCGTCGTCCGACCTCCGGGCCTGACGGACGAGCCCGGCACCGGGTACGCCGTCGCGGAGAACTGGATCGAGGGCGGTTACTGCGCGAGAGCCGACCTCGCCGCGATGCTGCTCGACCAGCTCGACGACCAGCGGTTCGTACGCCGGATCGTCGCGGTCTCGACGCCCGGCCTCCACGTCAAGACCCTCGACACCATCCGACGCGAGCTCCTCAAGCGCTGACCGTCGAGGTGACCTCTGTCGGGGCCCAGGCTCAGCCCGCAAGCACCTGCTCACGCAGGATGTCGGCGTGCCCGCAGTGGTGGGCCAGCTCGCGCAGGACCTGCAGGTAGACCCAGCGCAGCGTGCGCGGTCCGGCTCGGTGGCCGGTCACGACGGAGTCCAGCGGCAGGTCGACCACCATCGCCCGGGCCGTCGCGCAGGCGTCGCGGTAGGCCGCGGTGACGGAGGCGACGGTGTCGTGTCGGCGAGCCGGAAGGAGTCGTCCGGGCTCTGCACCAGGCCCAGCTCCTGACGGGTCGTGCCTCCGACGCACTCCTCGAACCACACCCGCTGCATCCACGTGACGTGCTTGAGCAGTCCGAGCGACGTCGTCGCCGACGGGACGAGCCGCCGGCGGCCCTGCTCCTCGGTGAGGCCGTCGAGCGTCGCCTCGAGGGCGCTGCGGTACTCCTCCACGAAAGCGTCGAGCTGGGTGCGCTCGTCGTCCAGCAGCACGTCGAACGCGCTCATCGAAGTCCTCTCCTACGCCGCGGTCAGGCGACGATCAGGTCCGCCGCTCGTAGCGGACGGGTTTCAGCTCGGGCGGGGCGTCGGTGGCGGGGACGTAGTCGCAGCGGAAGGTGCCCTCGTAGCCGAAGAGGAAGCCGAACGTCGGGTTGGTGACCTCGAGGTCGACCCGGAACGCCTCGAGCTCGGGGTCCCAGGACTCGCGCAGCACGGCGACGCCGCTGAACCGCATCGGGAAGCGGAAGCCGACCGGGCCCTCGTAGAAGCGCTGGGCGTGGGTCGTCAGCAGCAGCGAACCGTCGTCCTCGGCACGCAGCCGGAGGTCGACGGCGAGGTGCTGGTGGGTGCCGAGGTAGTCGACGACCCGGCCCTGGTCGAGGACCATGGTCGCGTCGAACCGGCTCGGGCGGCGGCGGACGCGGTACTCGCGGGCGAAGGTGATCGTCTCGCGCCCGTACGGGTCGCGGAAGGGCAAGTTGCGGATCGTGAACGGCACGTCGGTCCCGACGTCCGGGATGAGGATGTTGCGGACCCGACCGAGGTGGAGGAACGGCAGCGTCCACCAGGGCCCGCGCCGGACCCGGCTCATGACCCCGGTGCCGATGCAGCCGTACCCGGCGTCGAGGCCCATGCCGAAGCGGCGCTGGAGCATCGGGTGCAGCCGCTCGAAGTCGGCGCCCATCGCAGCCTGGAAGATCGACGTCACGGGCTCTGGAGCCTCTGCAGGGACGCGGGGGAGTCGTCCATCGCGCCACCCCGCCGGGGCGTACGCAGACAGCGCGCCGCCCGCGGGCGGTCGGGGCGCCAGACCTGCAGCACCGACCACCACGGCCAGTGCTCCGCAGGCGTGCCCGCCTCGGCCCAGACGCGGAGCCGGTCGAAGCTCCACGCCGTCATCCAGCCGAGCAGCCACCGCACGCCGAGCGCGTCGAGCACCCGGCCCCAGCCCGGTTCGTAGTCGTAGCCGGTGATGAAGCGGATCCCGTCGGGCGTCGGGACGTAGCGCCAGTAGCCGCGCCCGTCGCCCAGCGGTGACAGCCGGTCGCGCGTGGTGAAGCGCAGGGCGGAGGTGCGCGTGCCGTCCGGTCGCCGTCGCTCACCCATCGAGATCCCGGTGCCGCTGATGCTGTGGAAGGGCAGGCGCAGCTCGTAGCGGAACCTCCACGCGCCGTCCGGCTCCGTCCCGGTCGGGGTGATCGCGCTGAACCGCAGGTCCCAGCGCGGGTGCATCTCGGGGTCCTGGGTCAGGTCCCACACCCGGTCCAGCTCGGCGCGCACCAGGGTCTCGACGTAGATCGGCTTCCTGGACCCTGCCCGTCGGCGCCTCACCCGGCCCATCTTGGCGCACGCGGCAGCTCGCCGCCCGCCACCGGGCCGAGGCGTCGACGCGCTGGTGTTCGGGCTCTTCACCAGGCGGCGGGTCCTGCGCCCGGACGTGGGGAGGAGACCGATGTCGAGGTCGGGCCGGCCGAGGCCCTGCAGCGGATCGTGGCCGCCTGGCCCCGTACGGCCCGGCCCTGTGGTCCGAGGACGCCCGCTGGACGATCGGAGGCAGCGAGGAACAGCCCTCCGAACGCCGGGCCGAGGGGGTCGACGGGGACGAGGCCCACGTACGTTCCCTCGGCCACGAGGGCGGCCCGGCGACCGCTGAGCGCGGTCGAGGTCGGCACGGCAGGCCCGTGAGAGGCTGACGCCCATGCGGATCGGCGTCGACAGCTTCGTCTCGGAGGTGACGGACCCGAAGACCGGTCACGTCGTCGGCCCCGCCGAACGGATGGCGCACCTGCTCGAGGAGATCGCGCTGGCCGACCGCGTCGGCCTCTACTCCTTCGGCATCGGCGAGCACCACCGCCACGAGTACTACGACTCCGCGCCGCCGGTCATCCTCGCCGCCGCGGCCGCCCGCACGGAACGGATCCGGCTCGGCAGCGCGGTGAAGGTGCTGAGCGCGGACGACCCGGTGCGCGTCTTCCAGCAGTTCGCGACGCTCGACCTGATCTCGGGCGGCCGCATCGACCTCGTCGTCGGACGCGGCTCGTTCACGGAGGCGTTCCCGTTGTTCGGGCTCGACCTCGGCGACTACGACGAGCTGTTCGAGGAGAAGCTGGATCTGCTCCTCCAGCTGCGCGACAGCGTGGAGGTGACGTGGTCGGGTCGGTTCCGACCGCCGCTCGTCCGCCAGAGCGTCTTCCCGCGGCCGGTGCAGGACCCGCTGCCGATCTGGGTCGGCGTCGGCGGGACGCCGCAGTCCTTCGTACGCGCCGGCCTGCTGGGGCTGCCGCTGATGGTCGCGATCATCGGGGGAGAGCCCCGCCAGTTCGCACCGCTGATCGACCTGTACCGCCGGGCGGGCGCCCAGGCGGGCCACGCACCCGAGCAGCTGCAGGTCGGCCTGCACGTCTTCGGCTACGTCGGTGAGAGCAGCCAGGCGGCCGCCGACACGATCTATCCCGGGTGGCACAAGATGTTCACCGCGGTCTCCCGGGAGCGCGGGTTCGCGCCGCCCAGCCGGCCGCAGTTCGACGCCACCGCCGGTCCGAACGGCGCGTTCTTCATGGGCGACCCGCAGACCGTCGCCGACAAGATCCGGCGCGTCGCCGAGCAGGTCGGCGGGATCGACCGCCTCTCGCTGCAGATGACGAACCCGCTCCTGGCCCACGACGACCTGCTGCGCGGCATCGAGCTGCTCGGTACCGAGGTCGCGCCGCTCGTCGCCGACGTCTGAGTCCGAGCGCCGTCGACGCCACCCGTACGCCCTCGGTCAGGTCGGCAAGCGGTAGTTCCTCCTCGCCGCCGGCCTCCCCGGCGAGCGCCTTGTGGACGACGGCGCGCGACGAGGGCGAGAGTGGTCCCCATGACGAGCCCCGCTGTGGACCGCGAGACCGGCTCCTCCCACGAGACCGGCCCCCGCGGGCACGGCCTCCTCGTGCGTCGGAGCCTGTCGATGGGCGTCATGCGCTTCGCGGTCGTGACCGGCGCGACATCGCTGGCGTCCGCGATGCTGATGTCGAGCGGAAGCGCGGTGGGGGACGAGCTGACCGCGTTCCTGCTGGCGGCCGCCGTCGCCGGGTTGTGGTCGGCGTTCGACGGGTGGCGGCAGCCGCTGGCGGGGCCGGCCATCGCGTGGGCTCTGGCGTCGGCCCTGCTGGTCGTCGTCGCGCCGCTGCCCCGGGCGTTGTCCTACCCGCCCGGAGAGGGTGGCTGGACCGGCCTCGGGGACTACCTGGCGACCGTGTGGGACGGAGCCGGCTTCGTGTTCGCCCTGACCGCGGTCCCGGCCGCCGTCGGACTCGCGGTCGGGCGCCTGATCCGGAGGTCCCCGAGCCGACCGGCCGCCTGACAGCCGCAGCCGCCCTGGGGGCCGAGCCCTTGTGGCGCGGCGCCCGGCGGGCAGCGCGTCAGGATCGATCAGCGGGGTCCGTCGCCGGCAGGCCGACCTGCCTCGGATCCGTCTGGGTCGTCGTCTCGAGCTGTGCCGTGGCGGCCCAGGTCGCGAGGAGCCGTAGCCCGTCGCGGCTGGCCGATCCGGGCGGCGCGCTGAAGGCCAGCAGCTGCAGGTCGGGCTCGGACGTGAGGTCGGTGAGGACGCGGTCGTGCGGCGAGCGGCCGGCCTCGGCGCGGAGCAGGGCGACGATCTGGCGGGCGTTGCCCGGCCAGTCGCGGTAGAACGTCTCGGCACGAGGGTCGAGGAAGGTGAACCCCGCCGCGTTCGTCGGCCGCTGCGGAGCCCGGCGGAGCCCTTTCACCCGGCGGCGTCCGCCGAAGTCGGGCAGCCCCACCTCGCCCGGGGTGAGGCGGCTGCGACGGGAGGTCAAGAACTCGCGCAGGTCGTCCCGGTGGTCCATGACGACGAACGTAGGCCGGGTGGCGTGGCCGAGGGAGTCACTGTCGTTGACCCCATAGCCAGGGACTCCCTGGACCGCCCTGGCCGACGTTGACTGACGCCATCACTCGATCGGAAGGCAGTCACGTCATGGCAGAGGAGAAGGTCTGGCTCGTCACCGGCGCAGGACGCGGGCTCGGCGTCGACATCGTCAAGGTCGCGCTGGCCGTGGGCCATGCAGTCGTCGCCACCGGGCGTGACCCGGAGAAGGTCGCCGCCGCGTTCGACGCCCATGACGACCAGCTGACGTTCGTGGCCCTCGACGTCACCGACCCGGACAGCGCCGTTGCTGCGGTCCGGTCCGCCGTCGACCGGTTCGGCCGGCTCGACGTGGTCGTCAGCGCACCGAGGCCCGACGACTACCCGTACGGCCCGTTCGGTGAGAAGCAGCGCGGCCGCTACGTCGACTCCAGCGACCAGGTCATCAAAGAGCTGTCGTGACAGGTGCCGGATCGACGCCCTAGGTAGTCGGAGACGACCGCCGTCCACGCTGTCCCACCGTGACCGGTGTAGTTCTCTGGAAGGCGCGTCTCGACGAAGGCCTGCGATCGCCGCAGGTCTGGTCGAACTCGCCGAGCGTTCACGCCCTTGTTTGTACAGGCGTCAGGGTTGATCTGCGGAGGTGGACGGCGATGCTGACGAGTGCTGTAGCGGTGGCGATGCCGAGGAAGGTCGTCGTCGGCCCGGTGTGGTCGAGCGCTGCTCCGGCGAGTGGTGGTCCCAGGGGTGCGACGAGTCCGGCGATGAGGTAGGAGGCCGACATGGCGCGTCCTTGTAGCGCCAACGGGGTGCAGGTGACCTGGGCGGCGAGCAGGACGGCGTTGGCGGGGGCGGAGAGGAAGAAGATGCTGCCGAGGAGCAGTCCGACGACCAAGGGTTGGTGCAGCTCGGCGAGCAGGGCGAAGACGAGGGCTGCGTCTGCTCCCATGCTCGTGACCAGGACGTGCAGGGAGAAGTGGTGTCGCAGCCGGGTGGTGGCGAGGGCGCCGGCGATTCCTCCGCAGCCGGCGACGCCGAAGAGCAGGCCCAGCTGACCAGGTGAGGTGCCGGCGGCTTCGAGGGTGGCGATCAGGGCGAACACCGCGGCGGCGAAAACGAGCTGGAAGCCGGCCGCGGCGAGCAAGGCGGTGCGGAGCAGCGGCTGGCGCCACACGAAGACCAGGCCAGTGACCATCTCGGTCCGGGCGTTGCCTCGTGGGCCGGGCGTGGGTCGGAGCGGGTCGCTGATCCTCGCGCTCAGCCCTGCGCTGGTGGCGAAGGACAGCACGTCGACGGCGAGGGGGAGGGCACGGGCCACGCCGTAGAGGAGGCCACCCAGGGGTTGACCGAGCAGGCTGGTGACATGGTTGCGGCCCTCGTCGAGGGCGAAGGCCTGCGTCAGCTGAGGAGCCGTGACGACCCGACGCAGCGCGACGGAGCGCGCGACGTCGTGCACGGCGGCGGCGCCGGCGTTCACGGCAGCGGCCAGCGCAAGTTCCCACAGGGCGGTTCGGCCGCTGACGACGCCGACCAGCACCGCTGCTGTCACGAGGAGACGAATGAGGTCGGAGGACACGAGGACCAGCCGGACCGGGACGCGGTCGACGAGCACACCGGCCGGCAGCCGCACCGCGGCGCCGGCGCCGAGGCCGAGGAGCCCGACCAGCCCGGCCTGAGCCACCGAATCAGCGACGGCGAGGGCGAGGAGGGGATAGGTGAGGCTGCTGATCGCGGTCCCCAGCATGGAGACGACGCCGGCGCTCCAGAGACGGCGGAAGTCGGTGTTCTGGCTGAGCCGGTCGTCCGCCACGCACCACTCCATCCGCTACCTCAAATTACGTACATTCTGTACGTTCTGTACTCAGCGTACAATAATGGCATGGACGACGAGATCCCGGTCACCGAGGCTCGTACGCGGTTCTCCGAGCTGGTGAACAGGGTCGGTTACGGACACGAGCGCATCACCTTGACCCGGCACGGCAAACCACTCGTCACCCTGATCCCGGCCGAGGCGGAGCTCACAAACGACCACGAGCCGGCCGAAACGACCGTGCTCGATCTGGCATCCCGATCGACGCCGTCATCACCGGACAGCTACACGCTGATCGCCCGCACGCCTCAGCCCCCGCAGAGCTGATCGCTCTTCAGGAGGGTCGCTCTGCGTGCTCGCACGGGGCTGGCCCGCAGTCGTCGCTACCGCAGTGCCCCAGACGACGACACACCAGGAGGCCTTCGTGTCCCGCGCTAACGCCCTGCTGATCCCAAGCACCCGCGAACGTCTGGCCCGGCTGACCGTCGACGACGGCTGGACGGCCGCGACGGCGGCAAAGATGTTCATGGTCTCCCCGGTCACCGCAGGCAAGTGGGCCGCTCGCTGGTGAGCGGAAGGCAGGGCCGGCATGCAGGACCACTCGAGCCGGCCCAGGACACTGCCCGACCCGCACGGCGCCGTCAGTGGCGCAGAAGATCGTGCGGCTGCGCTGGCGCCACCGCCTCGGCCCGCTGCAGATCGGCGGCCGCCTGGGGCTGCCCGCCTCGACCGTGCACGCGGTCCTGGTCCGCAACCCGGCCCTGCGGGGTCGCGTGTGTAGTAGGTGACGCCTCCACATGGCGGCTGACGTCAGCCAAGCCTGTCCAGCCACCGGCGCCGTTCAAAGTGCAGCGGGACCAAGGTCAGCGGCCCCGGCTGACCCGCGCACGCGGCCCGCAGGTCCAACGCACGACCGTGGAGCGCTGATACCTCGACTCCACGTGCGACGAGGCTAGCGCCGGCTGGGAGGGCGTCAACAAGGCGTAACCCTCGCCGTAAGGGGACCCTCGTGCGAGTACACCTCGCCCGACCGATCAACTCGAATCGACCCTTTACGAGCGACAGACGGCACGTCCTCGCCCTTCGTGGTGCAGCCGTTCTAGTGGCGACTGGGCCGAATTAGCCAAGCGCCTACATAGCCTAGGACGATGATTACTCCAACGGGTACCCAGACTGTGCTCAGATCAGCGCTTAATCTACCCGTAGCGGTACTGATGCCTACGATCACGGCGACGCCAGTTAACATGATTCCGCTGAGAATCGCTCCACGAAGTAAGTAGGGAAGTCGCGTCAAGCGGCCGTCAAAGGCTGATCTGCTCTTAGCTTTGGGTCTTACCAATTGTCCTCCTTTCGCAATCGCGCGCGTACGCTGCTGCTATAAAGCGATCTTTTACTAGAGGAGGACGATTCCCCCAACAGCCAGGAGCGCACCAACGGCACAGCCCCCCGCAACACTTCCTGCGGTTGGGTTGGTGCCAACGAGGGCTTCACCTAGACCAACTGCGATGCAAGCGGCAACAACGGCACCTCCAGCAGGCGTGATGAACGGGGAAAGGGCTACTCCGACCCCTAGCCCAACGGCCCCAGCAAAGAGCGCTCCCGCGATACCGCGCGCATCTTGTCCACTCAGGTCGGTATTGTTGATTGAATCGCCAGCGGTGTAGGTGTAGCTGTTGTATTTCTCGGGTCGGCTGAGGCTACCAGCGACGGGGTCGCCTTGGTTGAAGTGGCCGGCGGCGTCGTAGTAGCGGGCGCCGAGCTTGTAGTAGTTGTCGGTGGGGTCTTGGTAGCCGCCGGTGTAGCGCCAGGGGTTGTTCTGGGCGGCGGTGCTGCTGGTGCCTGCGACGACCGTTGTTTTGCCGTAGGGGTCGTAGGTGTAGGAGCCGGCGTTGGCGCCGATGTTGTTGATGAGGTTGGTGACGGTGCCTTGGCGGTCGGTGAGGAAGTGGTACGTGCCGCCGGCCCCGTGGGTGTTGATGAGCTGACCGTAGGGGTCGCGGGTGTAGTAGGCGACCCCGCTGGCGTTGCGGCGGCTGGTGACGCCGAGGGGGCCGCCGGTGGTGAAGGTGTCAGCGCCGGCGGCAGCGCGGAGGTTGTTGCCCTGGTCGAAGTACTTCATGGCGACGGGTCCGGCGCCGGCGGTGCTGCTGATCTGGTCGACCTGGTTCTGGGCGTTGTAGTGGAGGGGTCCGGTCGTGGTGCCGAGGCTGTTTCCCTGCTTGTCGCTTTTCCAGGTGGTGTCGCCGCTGGGGGTGGTGGGGCAGCTCTGGGCCATGGCGGTCCCGTTGGTGGTGCCGGACCAGCAGAGCTGGTTGTTCTCGTTGTAGCCGTAGTAGGTCGTCGTGCTACCGGCTTTCGCGGTGCGGACGTTGGCGTTGTCGTCGTAGGTGTAGGCGTAGGTGGTGCCGCTGCTCGGGGTGACGGTCTTGAGCTGGTCGTCGCCGTTGTAGTCGTAGGTGTAGGTGGTGCCGCTGATGGTGGCCTTGTGAAGTTGGTCGGTTTCGTCGCTGCCTTCGTTGTAGCTGTAGGTCGACGTGGGTAGGCCGGTGCCGCCGGCGGGGGTGATCGACTTGACCTTGCCGTCCTTGGTGTAGGCGTAGCCGACCGAGACGGCCGGTGAGGTCGGGTAGGTCAGCTTCGTCGGCCGGGCGTCTTCGTTGTAGGTGTAGGTGTAGCCGCCGGTGGAGTCGGCGATGCTGGTCAGTTCGTTGGCGGCGTCGTAGGTGTACTTGACGGTGTCGGCGGTCTGGCCGGGCACGGTCTGCTGGTACTGGGTGAGGTTGCCGGCACCGTCGTAGGTGGTAGCGAGCTTGGTGCCGTCGGGTTGCGTCTGGGTGGCCGGGTTGTTGCGGGCGTCGTCGGTGAAGCTGGTGGTGCCGGTGCCGTCTTGGCGGTTGGCGAGGTTGCCGTCCTTGTCGAAGGTGTACTTCACGCAGGTCCCGGCCGAGGGGGTGCAGGTGGTGGCGCCGTTGGTCATGACGGCGGTGATGCGGTCGTCGGCGTCGTAGGTGTAGCTGGTGGTCTTGGCGTTGCCGTCGGTGATCGAGGTGACGCGGCTGTAGCCGTCGTAGACGTAGGTGGTGCAGCCGGTCCGGTCGGTGGTGCAGGAGGAGTTCCCGCCAGGGCGGACGACCTTCGACAGCTCGCCCTTGTTCGGCTCGGTCGTGTAGTAGCTGTAGAGGGTCTTGTCGGCTGGTGTCCGCGTCGACAGGTTCGAGGCCGCGGGGCTCCACGCCTCGGACGGGGTGCCGTCGTCGTTGTGGCTGACGTGGTGGTGCTTGCCGCCGGTCGCGCCGGAGCAGGTCTTCTTCCCGCTGGTGGCAGCCTGGCCGGCGTAGATGTCGGTCCGGTTGCCTTTCGCGTCGTAGGACATCGACGAGCACGACGACGCGGAGGTGCTGGTGCTGGACGGCAGGAAGGTGCCGCCGGTGGTCGAGCTGCTGGTGCTGTAGTCGAAGTAGGTGGTGCCGGCGTTGTCGCCGCTGGTGTCCTTGGGCTTGGTGACCTGGGTCAGGTTGTTCTCGGGGCTGTAGGTGTAGACCGAGGAGCCGTCGGTGACGCCCTCGTTGGACTGGCTGGACCCGCCCCGGCTGGCCATGTCGGGGGTGAAGCTGGTCGAGCGGCGGTGGCCCTTGCCGTCGACGACGCGCATCTTCTTGTCGTTGTCGCTGGAGCCGTTCGGGTCGGTCGGGTCAGGTTGCTTCGAGCGGTCTTTGTAGCAGTACCTGGTGGCGCCGCCCTGGGGGTCGGAGACGTTGCCGATGGTGGTGAACAGGGTCCATTTGGTGTCGGAGTTGCACGCCGTCTGGGCGGCGGCGGTATCGGTGCTGTAGGCGAACGTGAACTTCTTGGTCGCCTCCGCGTCGCGGCCGTACTCCACCGCAGTGGTTTGGCCACTGCTGTAGGTGAGGGTCGCCTTCGGGCGACGCCCGTCGATCTGGCCGGGGTTGGTGATGGTGGTCATCAGCCCGTTCGCGTAGGTGTAGTCAGTCCGCGCGCCCGTGGGGTCCGTGTAGTAGTCGAGCTGGTTGGCCGCGTTGTAGTGGTAGGCCCAGGTGCGCGGGCTACCGGTGTAGGCGTTCGACTCGGCGATCGAGGCGATGTAGCCCTTGGTGGTGTAGCTGACGTTGAGCGTGCGGCCGTGGGTGTCGGTGATCGAGGTGAGCCGGCGGCTCGCGTTGTCGTAGGCGTAGGTGATGGTGTTGTCGTTGCGGTCGACATCTTTGGTCAAGACCTTGTCGCAGGTCGAGCAGCCGAGGTCGGAGAACGTGTACTTCTCCTCGGTCTTGTTGAACGTCAGCTTGTACTCGCCGTTGTCGATGTCCTTGAGCTTCGCGCCGACGCCTCCGAACGAGGGGCTGAAGAACTCGTCGGTGTCGCCGCTGCTGGTCTTGCGGACGAACAGC
>CAVXMD010000004.1:0-32061 GCA_963762775.1 uncultured Actinomycetota bacterium | reverse complement strand
GGCGGCGTCGAAGGCGCGGTCGTCCACGTGGCGCCCGGCGCTGAAGTCGGGTGCGGGGTCGTCTTTCGAGACGGGGTAGTCGTCGGACGCGCAGGCCCAGGCGTACCCGTCGGCGATGATCGCCTGGGTCCAGGGGCCGGTGTGGCCGTCGACGGTGAGGCGTACCTGGAGGCTGGCGACCTCGGGACCGACGCGGTAGTACGACGAGCCGGTGTTCTCGATGGTGCCACTCTCACCTTCTGCCGGTCCGCCCCCACTGCCGCCGAAGCCGGTGAGCTGGACGACGGGCTGACGCTTCGTGGGGGCCGGGCGCTGGATGTCGCCCATCGGGCCCCCGGCGTCGAGCGGCGGGCCGGTGATGTCCATGCCGTCGCGGCACAGGTGCAGGATGTCGACGCTGTCGGTGAGCACCACGACCGGTCCACCGATCGAGGACTGGCGGGCGATGTGCACCCGCGCGGCGGTGCCGTTGCCGGGGGAGCCGTGCAGGCAGTTCTTGATGATCGTGTCGGTGGTGGCGCTGCTCAGCGGGCCACGGTCGAGCGACTCCGCTGCCGGGATCGGGGACGTCTGTCCGGTCCGGTCCGTGTGGCGGCTTGGCACGGTCCCGGCGGGCGCGGGGACCCCGACGCCGGGCAGCCCGAGGTGGCCGGGGAGGCTCAGGCCGACGGCGGCGGCGGCGCCGACGAGGCCGGTCAGGGCGAGGGCCGGTACGAGGACGCGGCCCGGCCGCTGGAGCCCTGGGTGCTGGTCGTCGCCCGCGAGGTGCGGACGAGGGCGCCGCGGACGTCGCGGCGGACGTCGTCGGGCAGGTGCGCCGGGGTGGCGGCTGCAGGGTGTTCATCGGTCCTCGAAGTGCTGGTGGTGGGGTCGGGGCCCAGCTGGGCGCCGAGGCGGTTCTTGGCCCGCGACAGCCGCGACTCCACGGTGCCCTCGGGGATGCCCAGGGTGGAGGCGGTCTCGGCGATGCTGAGGCCGGACCAGACGACGAGCTCGACCACGACACGTTGGTGCGTGGGCAGGACGCGGACGGCCTCGCGGACCCGGGCCATCCGGCGTTCGTCGTCCAGCTGCTGCGCGACGAGCTCGGCGTGGTCGGCCACGTGCGGCTCGCCCGGTGCGATGCTTTCGAGGCGCTGCTGGAGCCGGCCCCGGCGTAGCAGGCTCCGGTGGATGCCGCGGCTCTCCCGGTCGGCGACGCCGAGCAGCCAGGGCAGCGCGGTCGGGTGCTCGAGCGCCGGCAGGTCACCGGAAGCGGCTCGTCGCCACAGGCCGACGAACGTCGCCTGCATGACGTCCTTGGCGTTCGACCAGGACGCCGTGCGTCGGAAGGCGAAGTTGTAGACCGCCGGCGAGTGCCGGTCGAACAGCTCGGTCAGCGCGTCGGGGTCGGCGGCGCGCAGGCGGTTCCAGGCCAGGACGTCGTGGCTCGCGGTCGATGGCTCGGCGTCGATGACCGGCGCCGGCCCTGATTGCTTCATGTTCTTGTAGTGGCCAGCAGCGGACCGATGGTTCCCACCTCAGCGCCGGGCGGCGTACACGCGTCGGACCACGTCCTCGACGTCCGGCTCCTCCACCGCGAGGTCGACGACCTCGGCCCGTTCGGAGACCGCCGTGAGGACCTTCGCCGCGGTCGTGACCTGCGCGTCGAAGGCGAGCCGCTGGCGGAACCCGCCGCCCTCGCTGCCCAGGTGCCGCGTGCCGGGGACGTCGGTCAGGTCCGGTCCGGGGCCGTCGAGGTCGACGACCAGGACGCGCTCGGCGCCGACGGTGCGCGACAGCCCCGCGAGCGTCCCCTCGAAGGCGAGCCGGCCGCGGTCGACGAGGAGGACGCGTTCGCAGAGGCGTTCGACGTCGCCCATGTCGTGGGTGGTGAGCAGCAGGGTCGTGCCGTGGGTCCGGCGCTCGGCGACGAGGAACTCGCGCAGCCGCTGCTTGGAGAGCACGTCGAGGCCGATGGTCGGCTCGTCGAGGATGACGAGCCGCGGGGAGTGGAGTAGGGCGGCGGCGACCTCGGCGCGCATCCGCTGCCCGAGCGAGAGCTGCCGGACCGGGGTCGACCAGCAGCCCGCCATCTCGAGGCGCTCGACGAGCTCGGCCGTGCGCTCGGTCTCGCGGACCGAACCCAGCCCGTGGATCGAGGCGAGGATCCGGAACGACTCGCGCACCGGGAGGTCCCACCACAGCTGAGAGCGCTGCCCGAACACGACGCCGACCTGCCGGGCCAGCGCCCGCCGGTCGGTGACGGGCCGCAGCCCGCAGGTGCGGACCGAACCGCGCGTGGGCACGAGGATGCCGACGAGCATCTTGATCGTGGTCGACTTGCCCGCGCCGTTGGCGCCGATGTAGCCGACGGACTCGCCCGCGGCGACCCGGACGGTCAGGTCGTCGACGGCCACGACCGTACGGCGGCGCAGCCCCTCGCGGACGCGGAACTCCCGGCCGAGGCCGTCGGTCTCGATGATCGGTTCGTCGGTCTCCATGGTCATCAGCCCCCTCCTCCCTGGTAGTGCCGGACGCCGAGGCGCCAGACGACGAGCGCGCTGGCCCAGGCCCACACGGCGGCGACCGGGGCGCACCAGCCGAGCCAGGACGGCAGCCACTCCGTGGACGGCAGGCCGAGCAGCGTGACGACGGGCAGGTAGCCGGTGAAGGCCACCGGGAAGACGAAGACGAAAGCGACCGTGACCGCGCGCGACCACACCGTCGCAGGCTGGGTCGCGGCGTAGCGGCCGCCGTAGACGAAGGCGTTCGTCATCTCGGCGCCGTCGACGACGAAGAACTGCAGCCCCGCGGCGAGGACGAACAGCGCCGAGGACGTCGCCACCCCGGACACCACGGCCGAGACGAGCAGCGCGACCGCGGCGGGGGTCGCCTCGACGTGGTTGACGACGAGGCCGACCGTCAGGGCCGCGACCGCCACGCCTGCCCGCGCGAGCCGCCGCAGGCTGACGTCGCTGGTGACGAGCTGCAGCAGCAGCGGCTGCGGCCGGAGGTAGTAGACGTCGAGCGTCCCGGCCCGCAGCAGGACGGCCAGCTCGTCGCAGTGACCGAACCCGAGGTCGGCGAGCGAGAACGCCAGGTCGGCCAGGCCGAAGACGAGCAGCACCTGCCCGAGGTCGAGCCCACCGATCCGGTCGACGCTGTGGAAGAGCACCCACACCTCGGCCAGCTCGACCAGCCCGACGAGCACCGAACCGAGCAGGTCGAGCCGGAACGACGCGCGGTAGCTGCGCTGCGCCCGTACGCGGGAGGCCAGCACGGCGCGGTACGGAGCGGTCGCCGCCACGAACCCGCCCGTCCGCGCCCGCACGTCCGTCCGGACGCTCATCCGCCCTGCACCTCCAGCTTGGTGCGTCCGGCCCGCGTCAGGAGGGCGCCGGTCACCACGGTGAGGGCGAGCCACCCGAGCTGGACGCCGACGAGCCCGACGGAGGCGGCCAGGTCGACGCGCCCGGACAGGACATCGACCGGGTGCTGCAGCATCGAGGGGAACGGGGTCGCGGCGGCGACGGCCCGCAGCCAGCCGGGGAAGAGCGGCACCGGGACGAAGAGGCCGGCGAGGAAGCCGGACGCGACCATGTAGAGGATCTCCAGGCCGCGCCCCTCGACGAGCCAGAAGCGGGAGACGGCGACCAGGTAGACGGTCGTGCACGACAGCGTGATCCCGAGCAGCACGCTGAGCGCGCCCAGCACGTACGGCAGCGGTGTCATCGGCATCGCCATCCCCACCACCAGCGCGCCGATGACCACCGACGGCAGGCCGCGCGGCAGCAGCGCGAACAGCCGAGAGCCGACCTCCAGGGCGATGCTGGCGGCCTGGACGTCGAGAGGCCGGACGAAGTCGACGGCGATGTCTCCGCTCTTGATGCGCTCCCCGACGTCGGTGCGCCCGAAGAGGTTGACCGAGCCGAGCAGGCCCTGGCTCAGCCAGACGTACGCGCTCATGGCCCCCACGTCGTAGCCCCCGACGCTCCCGCCCGCGGCGTCGACGGTGGCGAAGAGGATGCCGACCTTCAGCAGCCCGAACGTCGCGTTCGCGACGAGCCCGCCGAGCGCCGCCAGCGGGTAGGCCGTGCCGCGACGAAAGCCCGCGGCGACGAGCCGCACGTAGGTTCTCGCCCGTCCGCGCACGAGCGCGAGAACTTACTCCTCGTCGGCGCGCGCCGCCAGCAGCTCGCCGAACCACCGCCCGCTGCGCTTCACCGTCCGCTCCTGCGTCTCGTAATCGACCCGGACGATCCCGAATCGGCGGCTGAGGCCGAAGGCCCACTCCCAGTTGTCGAGGAAGCTCCAGACGAAGTAGCCGCGCAGCGGCAGTCCCGCGGCGACCGCGTCGGCGCACGCGCCGAGGTGCTGCTCGAGGTAGCGGCGCCGGTCCTCGTCCTCGATGCTGCCGTCGGGCGCGACCTCGTCGTCGTACGCGGCCCCGTTCTCGGTGATGTAGACCGGGACGCCGGGCGCGCGCTCGGCGACCATCCCGACGACGTCGACCAGCCCGTCGGGGTGCACCTCCCAGCCCATGGACGTCTTCGCCGCGCCGGTGTCGACCATCTCGACGCGCTCGCTGCCCGGGCTCGCGCTCGGGAGCGTCGGGTCCGCGAACACTCCGTCGGCGGGCGCCGCCACGGTGTGGCGGCTGTAGTAGTTGATCCCCACGAAGTCGAGGGGCGCTGCGATCAGGGCGAGGTCGTCGGTCTGTCCGGCGAACCACTCCGGCACGCCGGCGTCGGCGAGGACGTCGTCGGGGTAGCGGCCCTGCAGCACCGGGTCCAGGAACAACCGGTTGCCCGTCCCGTCCGCGCGGCGCGCGGCCTCGGCGTCCGCGTCCGACCCGCTGGCGGGACGCACGGAGTAGAGGTTCAGGGTGATGCCGATCGTGGAGGCGTGCCGGCTCGCGCGCATCCGCTGCACGGCGAGGCCGTGGCCGAGCAGCAGGTGGTGGGCCGCCTTGAGCGCGTCCGAACCGACCTGCCGGCCCGGCGCGTGCACACCCTCGCCGTAGCCGAGCATGGCCGCGCACCACGGCTCGTTGAGCGTGATCCAGTGCGAGACCACGTCGCCGAGCGCCTCGTGCGTGGTCTCCGCGTACGCGGCGAACGCCTCGGCCGTGTCCCGGGAGAGCCAGCCGCCCGTGTCCTCGAGCGGCTGTGGGAGGTCCCAGTGGTAGAGCGTGGCCCACGGCGTGATGCCGTGCTCGTGGCAGGCCTCGGCGACGCGGCGGTAGAAGTCGAGCCCGGCCGGGTTCACCTCCCCGGTGCCGTGCGGCACGACGCGCGGCCAGGCGATCGAGAACCGGTACGCGTCGACGCCGAGCTCGGCCATCAGGGCGACGTCCTCGGTGACGCGGTGGTAGTGGTCGTCGGCGACGTCACCGGTCGTGCCGTCGGAGATGGCGCCGGGGACCCGGGCGAAGGTGTCCCAGATGCTGGGGCCGCGCCCGTCCTCGGTCGTCGCCCCCTCGATCTGGTACGACGCCGTCGCCGTCCCGAGCACGAAGTCGGCGGGTAGTGCGGGCAAGAGCATGGAGGTCTCCTTCGGGAGCGGGGCGTCCGGCAGCAACGGTCGCACGGCAGGGTAGGGGCGTGGCACCTCGCACCCCGACCAGGTTCGGCATCATCGGCACCGGCTGGCGGGCGGAGTTCTTCGCCCGGCTCGCGCGCCAGGCGCCCGAGCACCTGAGCGTCGTGGGCGTGGTGAGCCGGCGTCCGGAGCGGGCGGCGGAGATCAGCCGGACCTGGGGCGTCCCGGGCTTCACGAACGAGGACGAGCTGCTCGCCGCGGCGCCGGACTTCGTGATCTCGAGCGTCCCGTGGGAGCAGATGGGCCCGACCGTGCGCCGGCTGGCCGAGGGTGGGGTGAAGGTGCTCGCGGAGACGCCGCCCGCCGCGGACCTGGACGGGCTGCGGACGCTCTGGGCGGCGGTGGGGGAGAGCGGCCTGGTCCAGGTCGCCGAGCAGTACCTGCTGATGCCGCAGCACGCGGCGCGGTTGGCCGTGGTCCGCGAGGGCGTGATCGGCGACGTCACGTCCGTGCAGGTCAGCTCGACGCACCTCTACCACGCGGTCTCGATGATGCGCGGCTTCCTCGACGTCGGCCGGGGGCCGGTCGAGGTGCGGGCGCAGTCGTTCACGGCGCCGCTCGCGGACCCGCTGAGCCCGGAGGGCTGGTCGGGTTCCGATGAACCGGTGCCGCTCGCGACGACGCTGGCAACCCTCGACTTCGGCGGGCAGCGGACCGCGCCTCTACGACTTCACCGACAACCAGTGGTGGAACCCGCTGCGCGCCCGCCGGATCGTCGTCCGTGGCACCCGAGGCGAGATCGTCGACGAACGGGTCACCCGCCTGGTCGACCCGTTCACGCCGGTCGAGTCGTCGTTCGTACGCCGTCAGGCCGGCCTCGACCTGAACCTCGAGGGCGTCGACCTCCAGCACGTCAGCCTCGACGGCCGCGTGGTGTGGCGCAACCCGTTCGTCGGCTCGCGCCTGTCCGAGGACGACCTCGCCGTCGCCGTCCTGCTCGCCGCGACGGGCGCCTGGGCGCGGAGCGAGGGCCCGGAGCCGTACCCGCTCGCCGACGCCTGCGAGGACCACCAGATCTCCCTCGCGATCGGCGAGGCGACCCGCACCGGCGGGCCCGTCACCACCACCCGCGAGGGCTGGTCCGACTGAGCCCTGGACGCACGTGACGCGGGGCGCGTCGGGCTCCTCGCCCGACGCGTCCCGCGCCGTCTCGCTCCTGCTACCCGGTGGTCAGGCGACCACGTGGATCTTGATCGAGTGCCGGTCCCCGGTCTTGATCCCGAGGTTGTAGGTCTTGCCGACCTTCAGGGACTTGTCGATCGTGTACCCGAGGGCCCACGTGTCCTTGCCGGTCTTGTCGAACTTCGCCCCGGCCTTCGTCGGCTTCTTCGACGTCGACGTCGGCTTCAGCACCTGCGCGCGGCTCGTGCTCTTCGCCACGAGCGTGTAGGACTGCCCGGCCCGGACCGTGTAGACCCCGTTCGCGTACGGGGCGTCGGTGATGCCGCGGTTGTAGACCGTGGCCTGCGCGGTCGCCTCGTCCTGGTTCCCGGCGCGGTCGATCGCGAACGCCTGGTACGTCAGCTCCTTGCCCTTCGTGTCGACGAACCCCGCGCACCCCCAGACGCCCGAGAGCTCGTCGATCCCGACGCACCCGGCCGGCGGCACCGAACCGGCGAAGAACCGGTTGGCGGTGCTGCTGCCGAACGCCCCGAAGAGCGTGGAGACCTGTGGCGCCGTCTTGTCGATGTTGATCCCGGTGACGCTCGCCGTGGCGATGCCGCCGTCCTGCGCCGTGACCGTCCGGGTGACGCTCTGCGCGGCACCCTCGTCGGAGAGGGTCACCGACGCCGGGCACCCGTCACCGCTGAGCGGCGCGCTGCCCTCCGTGCAGGAGAAGCGCACCTTCACGTCCGTCCGGTACCAGCCGTACGGCGAGATCTCGTCCGCGTTGGTGACGGTCGCGGTGATCGTCGGGTCCTCGCGCGAGGTGGAGTCGGAGGAGCCGACGAAGTCGTCGTCGCCGCCGTACTCGACGCCGACCTCGTCGCCCGACGCGACGGAGCCGGGGAGCGTGGCGCTCCCGTGCTCGAGGCGTACCGGCGCCGAGGGCGTACCGCCGACGGTGAAGACGACCGTGCCCTCCGGCGTGCCCGAGCCCGGGGCGACGGCGCTGACCTCGACCGACGCCTCGTCGCTGCGGACGGTGAGCTCGGTCTTCGTCCTCGCCTGCCCGATGGGCAGGGTCGCCGAGGTGTCCGAACCCGCGTACCTCGTGGTGTCGGCCGGCGTGAAGACCGCCTTGACCTCGTACCCGCCGGCGCCGAGGCCGTCGGGCAGGGGCAGGTCGGCCTTGCCGTCGGTGCCCAGGACGACGGGGTCGCCGGAGGCGTCACCGTCGACGAAGAGCTGGACGGTGCCCTCGGTGGCGCCGGTCACCGTCGCGGTGGCCGTCACCTCCTGGCCGTAGACCGGGGTGTCCTCGTCGAACGTGAGCTTGGTGGTCGTCGCGACCAGGTCGACGGTCACGTCCTGGTCCACGGGCGCGGCGGCCGTGTGGTCGTCGTCCCCGTCCTGGGTCGCGGTGACGGTGCAGGTGCCCTTCGCGACGAAGGTCAGGGTCGTGCCCGAGACGGTGCAGACGGTCGTGTCGCTCGAGGACAGCACGACCGGGAGGCCGCTGGCCCCGCCGGTCGCCTTCAGCTCGGCCGTGCCGCCGACCGCGCCGGTGGCGTCGAGCGGGTCGAAGGTGATGGTCTGGGTCGCCCGGCCGACGGTGATCGACTGCGTCGCGTGGCCGGCGGTGTGGTCGGGATCCGCCGCCTGGTCCGCGGCGATCACGCAGCTGCCGGCGTGCACGAAGGAGACCGTCGTCCCGTCGAGGGTGCAGGAGTCGTTCGTCGTGGCCGGGTCGACGCTGTAGGCGACGTCCGCGGTCCCGGTCCCGGTGGCCTTGACCTCGTACGACGAACCGCCCACCACCGCGGTGGTCGGGGCGTCGGTGCTGAAGGCGATCTGCGGCGCCAGCGCGTAGATGAGCGTGATGACCCCGTTGCCCTCCTGGACACCGACCTGACCGAACACGTCGGTCACGACGGGTGCGGCGAACCCGGCGCCGCCACCGCCGCCGCCGCCCGAGCCCACTTCGTCGACCGGTGCGAAGGGAGCACCTCCGCCTCCGCCGGCGTGGAAGCCGCCGCCGCCTCCGCCACCGGGCACGCCCGTCGAGGACACGCCCGGGTAGATGTTGCCGCCCTTGCCGCCCGTCGGCAGGCTCGTCGAGGAGCTCGCCCCTCCCTCGCCGTCGTACCCGTGCCCGGGCGGAAACGCGGAGGTGCCGGCGAGACCGTTGGCCTCGAGGGTGCCGGGTGTCCCGCCTGTTGCCTGCCCGTCCGCGGCACCGCCCGTCGCTGCGACGCCGACCGCTCCACCCGCACCACCCGCCGCCCGGGTGCCGGCCGCGCCTCCGCCACCGGCGGCCAGCAGCAGCGTCTCGTCGTCGAACACGAACGAGCCACCGCCCCCGCCCGCGCCGCGCGCGGGGTTCTCCGGCAGGGCGTTGCCGCCGTACCCGCCACCGCCGTAGCCACCGGCCCCGCCCTGGACCGGGTCGGAGGACATCGACCCGGAGGTCCCGACGACGAGCTCGAGCTCGGCGCCCGCCTGCACGGCGAAGGTGCCCGTCGTGCGGCCGCCGGCCCCGCCCGAAGGCGTCGCCGGGTCGTCGGTCGGCGTCGCGCCGCTGGCCCCGCTGACGTGGGCGCTCATCGAGGTCACACCGGTCGGGACGACGAACGTCTGCCGTTCGCCGGTGGCCGGGAAGGTCACCACGCAGGTGCCGTCGTGGCACTCAGTGTCGGGGCCCGCAGGCCCGGCGAACGCCGTGCCCGCGGAGGCCGACCAGAGCAGGGTGGTGCCGGTCGCCGCGACCAGCAGGGAGAGTCCGCCGTGGCCGAGTCGTCGGCGCAGGGGGAGAGGGGTTGGGCTCAACTGAACCGTCCTGGGATGAGAAGGGGCCCCCGAGCCAGGCAGGAACGTACATGAAGAAGACCTAAGTGCAGGACAAAAAGCTCAAACCCGAGAAAACTGGCTCGGTATTCGGACCGCGGGCACCGACCGGGCACCCGACGCACCGCGTGGCAGGGTGGAGCCATGAGCACGTATCAGAACGAGGTCCCCGACGAGTCCGAGCAGCTCGACGTGCTGGACACCGACGAGACGCTCGAGGACACCGCGGTCAAGGACCCGCTCGACACCGGCTACTCGGCGCCCGAGAAGTACTCGCCGCTGATCCGCGTGGGCGAGCACGAGGACCTCGACGAGCGCCTGGCCGAGGAGGTCCCCGAGCCGGACCCCTACGCCGAGGACGACGTCGACGAGGAGGACAACCTCACGGTCCGCGCCGACGAGGAGAACCTGGACGACGGCGAGGTCGGTGACGAGCGCGCCGGGCGTCTGGTGGACCCCGACCAGGGCCTGGGTGCCGACGTCGACTCCGACCTGATCGGTGAGGACGTCGGCATCGACGGTGCCGCGGCGAGCGCCGAGGAGGCTGCCGTCCACGTCGTCCCGGAGTGACCGGAGCCGACGAGAGCGGCGAGCACAAGAGCCCGCTCTACCCGCCGGTCGAGCCGTACGCGTCGGGTCACCTCGACGTCGGTGACGGCCAGCGGGTCTGGTGGGAGGAGTGCGGGAACCCGGACGGCAAGCCCGTGGTGTTCCTGCACGGGGGGCCCGGCGGCGGCGTCTCGCCCGGTGTCCGGCGCCTGTTCGACCCGGAGCGCTACCGCGTCGTGCTGCTCGACCAGCGCGGCTGCGGCCGCAGCGAGCCGCACGCGAGCAGCCCGACCTACGACCCGGCGCTCAACACGACCTGGCACCTCGTCGCCGACGTCGAGCGGCTCCGCGAGGCGCGCGGGATCGAGCGCTGGCAGGTGTTCGGCGGTTCGTGGGGGAGCGCGCTGGGTCTCGCGTACGCGGAGACGCACCCGGAACGGGTGACCGAGCTGGTGCTGCGCGGGATCTTCACCCTGCGCCGCAGCGAGCTCGACTTCTTCTACGGCGGCGGCGCAGGTCAGCTCGTGCCCGAGAGCTACGCGGGCTACCTCGCGCCGCTCCTCGAGCGCGGCCTGGTGCAGGTCACACCCGGTGGCACGGTCGTGGGCGACCCGATCGCGGCGTACCACGACCTCCTCTTCGACCCCGATCCCGCCGTGCACGGCCCGGCCGCGGTGGCCTGGGCGTCCTACGAGGCCTCGGCCATCACGCTCGTCCCCGACCCGGAGCTGGTGGCGGAGTTCGGCGACCTGGCCTACGCGCTCGCGTTCGCGCGGATCGAGAACGACTACTTCGTCCACGCGGGCTGGTTCTCGACCACCGCGGAGGGCGAGGGGCAGCTGATCGCGGACGCCGGCCGGCTCGCCGCCGTCCCCGGCGTGATCGTGCAGGGCCGCTACGACCTGTGCACCCCGGCCGTGACCGCCTGGGACCTGCACCGGACCTGGCCCGAGGCCGAGCTGGTCATGGCCCCGCACGCCGGGCACGCCTGGACCGAGCCCGAGATCACCGCCGCCCTCGTGGCGGCCACGGACCGGTTCGCGGAGCGCTGGCCGCTGCCCTGACCCCGGACGCGCGAGAGCCGGGGGAGGGACTGCCTCGCTTTCTCCCTGTGCCGGGCGGGTCTCGCTCACTAGAATGGACAGGTCATGTGCCCGACGGCACGCAGCACCAGGTGAGGACCCTCCTGAGCAGGTCAGAGATCAGCAGGCCGGAGCGCGGCGCGCGCACCGGGAGCACGACCGGCATCCGCGGCGAGCGGAAACCCGTCCCGGGCGACCCGGAACCGACCGCGAGCGGCCTCGAGGAGCTCCGCCGGATCACCGTCCCGGTCTCGGTCGAGATGGTGAACCTCCTCGGGCCCCGTGATGAGTTCCTGCGCATCCTCGAGCGCGACCTCGACGCCGTGCTCCATGTCCGCGGCAACGAGATCACGCTGTCCGGCTCGACCGCCGCGGTCGACCTCGGAGTCGACGTCATCACCGAGCTGGTGACGGTCCTGCGCACCGGTCAGGGCCTCACCGGCGACGCCGTCGAGCGCACCGTGTCGATGCTGGCGGAACGTTCCGGGCGCGACGACGAGCGCCCGGCCGACGTGCTGACCCAGAACATCCTCTCGGCGCGTGGCAAGACGATCCGGCCCAAGACGCTGAACCAGAAGCGTTACGTCGACGCCATCGACAAGCACACGGTCGTCTTCGGCATCGGCCCCGCCGGCACCGGCAAGACCTACCTCGCCGTGGCCAAGGCCGTCCAGGCGCTGCAGGCCAAGGAGGTCAACCGGATCATCCTGACCCGGCCGGCCGTCGAGGCCGGCGAGCACCTGGGCTTCTTGCCGGGGACGCTCAGCGACAAGGTCGACCCGTACGTCCGCCCGCTCTACGACGCGCTGCACGACATGCTCGACCCCGACACCATCCCGCGCCTGCTGACCGCGGGCACGATCGAGGTCGCACCGCTGGCCTACATGCGTGGTCGCTCGTTGAACGACGCGTTCATCATCCTCGACGAGGCGCAGAACACCTCCGTCGAGCAGATGAAGATGTTCCTCACCCGGCTCGGGTTCGGGTCCCAGATGGTGGTGACCGGAGACGTCACGCAGGTCGACCTGCCCAACGGGACGACGAGCGGCCTGCGCCAGGTCGAGGGGATCCTCGACGAGGTCGACGACATCGCGTTCTGCCACCTCACACCCCACGACGTCGTCCGGCACAAGCTGGTCGGTCGCATCGTCGCGGCGTACGAGCGGCACGACGCAGAGCATCCCCAGCCCGGCGCACCGCGCCGCTGATCCGCGATCGAGAACACATGACTGTCGACATCAACAACGAGTCCGGTCTGGAGGCGGACAGTACCGGCCTGGTCCGGCTCGCCACCTTCGCGCTGGGCCAGCTGCGGATCCACCCCCAGGCCGAGCTGTCGATCCTCCTGGTCGACGAGCCGACCATGAGCGCCTACCACGAGAAGTACATGGGCGAGCCCGGGCCGACCGACGTGCTCAGCTTTCCCATGGACGAGCTGCGCCCGCCCGACGACGAGGACGACGAGCCGCCGGCCGGGATGCTGGGTGACGTCGTGCTCTGCCCCTCCGTGACCGACGCGCAGGCCCGCGAGCACGGCCGTACGGCCCAGGCCGAGGCCGAGTACCTGCTGGTGCACGGGATCCTCCACCTGCTCGGCTACGACCACGCGGACGAGGCCGAGCGCACCGAGATGTTCGGCCTGAAGGACCGCGTCCTGGCCGAGTGGGACCGGGTGCGGCCGGACCGTCCCGAGCCGGTGAACCGGTGACCGGCAGCGACTACGGCCAGCTGGCCATCGCGCTGGTCCTCGTGGTCCTCGCCGGGCTGCTGGCCGCGGCCGAGGCAGGGCTGAGCTCGATCTCGAAGGCCCGGGCCGACCGGCTCTGCGAGGAGAGCCGGGCGGGCGCCGCGCGCCTGCGCAAGCTCGCCGACGACCCGCCCGCCTACCTGAACACCGCCCTCTTCGTACGGACCGTGCTCGAGATCTCGGCCATCGTGCTGGTGGCCAAGGTCGTCTTCACCAACGTCGACGTGACGTGGGAGGCCGGGGCGATCGCGGCCGGCGCCATGATCGTCGTGTCGTTCGTCTTCTGGGGTGTCGCGCCGCGCACGCTCGGGCGCCAGCACGCCGACACCGTCTCGCTCGCCGCCGCCGGGCCGCTCCGGCTGCTCACCACCGTGCTCGGCCCGCTGCCGCGACTGCTGATCATGGTCGGCAACGCGCTGACGCCGGGCGAGGGCTTCGTCGACGGGCCGTTCTCGACCGAGGCCGAGCTGCGCGAGCTCGTCGACCTGGCCGAGACGAGCTCGGTGATCGACTCGGGCGAGCGCCGGATGATCCACTCCGTCTTCGACCTCGGCAACACGATCGTCCGCGAGGTCATGGTGCCGCGGACCGACATGGTCTTCGTCGAGGAGCACAAGACGCTGCGCCAGGCGGTCTCGCTCGCGCTGCGCTCGGGCTTCAGCCGGATCCCGGTGATCCGCGACGGCCTCGACGACGTCGTCGGGATCCTCTACCTCAAGGACATCATCAAGCGGACGTACGACGCCCCGGACGCGCAGTCCAAGGAGCGCGTCGGCTCGATGATGCGCCCGGTGTCGTGGTGCCCCGACTCCAAGCCCGTCGACGAGCTGCTGCAGG
This sequence comes from uncultured Actinomycetota bacterium, assembly GCA_963762775.1. Classification (GTDB taxonomy): domain Bacteria; phylum Actinomycetota; class Actinomycetes; order Propionibacteriales; family Propionibacteriaceae; genus Microlunatus. Next base: position 18,315 of record CAVXMD010000004.1, on the reverse strand, counting down.
AGATGCAGCTCAAGCGCGTGCACCTGGTGGTCGTCGTGGACGAGTTCGGCGGGACGGCCGGCATGGCGACGATCGAGGACATCCTCGAGGAGATCGTGGGCGAGATCACCGACGAGTACGACGAGGAGCCGACCGACGTCACGTCGCTCGGCGAGGGTCGCTACCGCGTCTCCTCCCGTCTCCCGCTCGACGAGCTGGGGGACCTCTACGGCCTCGAGCTGGACGACGAGGACGTCGAGACCGTCGGCGGCCTGATGGCCAAGCAGCTGAACAAGGTCCCGATCCCCGGGTCGGTCGTGTCGTACGCCGGCCTCGAGCTGGTGGCCGAGCGGTCGACCGGCCGCCGCAACCGCATCGGCACGGTCCTCGTGACGCAGCAGAAGGACCCGGCCGCCGAGCCGGAGAGCGACCAGGAGGCCGCCGTGCACGAGGAGTCGATGGCATGAGCGAGGCCACCCAGGACACCCCCTCCGACCCGGAGGACGTCAAGATCATCACGCTGGCGCGCAGCGCGCTCGCCCGGACCGGCGCACCGCAGGGCGCCTGCGTGCGCGACACCGACGGGCGGACGTACGCCGCCACCAGCGTCGCGCTCGAGCACCTCACGCTCTCGGCGGTGCAGGCCGCCGTCGCCATGGCGGTCTCCTCGGGCGCCGAGGGCCTCGAGGCCGTGGCACTGGCGACGGCCGACGAACCCGACCCGTACGCGCTCGACGGCGACCTCGACGTCGTCCGCGACCTCGGCGGTGCGGGCCTCGCCCTGTGGGCCGTCGACCCCCGCGGGGTCGTGCGCGCCCGGGTCCTGACGTGACAGGCGGGCTGCCCGAGGGGCACCGATCCGGCTTCGCGTGCTTCGTCGGGCGTCCGAACGCGGGCAAGTCGACGCTCACCAACGCGCTCGTCGGCACCAAGATCGCCATCGCGTCGTCCAAGCCGCAGACCACGCGGCACGCCATCCGGGGGATCGTCAACCGGCCTGACGCGCAGCTCGTCCTCATCGACACCCCGGGGTTGCACCGGGCACGGACGCTGCTCGGCGAACGGCTCAACGACGTCGTGCGCGCCACCTGGAGCGAGGTCGACACCGTGGGGGTGTGCCTGCCGGCCGACCAGAAGATCGGCCCGGGGGACACCTACCTCGTGGGCGAGCTGGCCAAGCTGCCGCGCGTCCCCGCGCTCGTCGCCGTGGCCACGAAGTCCGACCTCGTCGGACCCACCCGGATGGCGCAGCACCTGATGGCGATCCAGGCGCTGGAGGACAAGCTCGGCATCACCTGGACGCACATCGTCCCGGTCTCGTCGGTGACGGACGACCAGCTCGACGTCCTCGCCGACACCCTGGTCTCGCTGCTGCCCGAGGGCCCGCCGCTCTACCCGGGTGGTGAGGTCACCGACGAGCCCGAGGAGACCCTCGTCGCCGAGCTCATCCGCGAGTCGGTCCTGGAGAGCGTCCGCGACGAGCTGCCGCACTCGATCACCGTGGCGATCGAGGAGATGGGCCTGCGCGAGGGGCGCCCGGCCGAGAAGCCGTTGCTCGACGTCTTCGCCTCGATGATCGTCGAGCGCGACTCGCAGAAGGGCATCATCATCGGCCACCGCGGCGAGCGGCTCCGTGACATCGGCGAGAAGTCCCGTCGCCAGATCGAAGCGCTGCTGGGGACGCCGGTCTACCTCGACCTGCGGGTGAAGGTGCTCAAGGAGTGGCAGCGCAACCCCAAGTACCTGAACCGCCTGGGCTTCTAGCGCCACCCTTCGATCGGCTCGCCCGACGGGGTCCGGCACGATGACGTGGTGGATCGCGAACAGGTGCCGGCGTGGGTCGATGCGTACGTGCACCGGTGGCGCACGTCCGACGTCACCGGGGTGGCCGAGCTGTTCAGCCCGGACGTCCGCTACCTGAAGTCGCCCTACGCCGAGGCGGCCGTGGGTCATGCCGCCGTGGCCGCGTTCTGGCGCGACGACCTCGGCCAGACCTTCGAGGTCTCGTCGGAGGTGGTCGCCGTCGAGGGTCGCAACGCGGTCGCCCGACTTCAGGTGACCTACCTGGCGCCGGAGCAGCAGGAGTATCGCGACCTTCGGGTCATGCAGTTCGCCATGACGGCCGCGTCGAGCTCTTCGAGGACTGGGCGTACTTCCCCGGCCAGCACTTCACGACGGCAACGGAGTAGCGCGCCGCTGTGACGGTGCCTGATCTGCTGTCGTCGAGAGGTCGGAGCCGCTGATCTTGTCCGCCAACCGCTGGGCTAGCCTCCACGCGTGTCGGTGATCATAGTGACAGGGGACGAGTCCGTACTCATCACGCTTGTCGACGAGATCGATCCTTCGGCCGTATCAGCTCGAACACTGACGATTGAGGGTCCACGGCGGATCGGCGGAGGTCAGGACTACGAGCTTGACCAGCTCAGCGAGATCGCTCTCGCCTTTACCCAGGCGATGGGCGAAGGCATCGTCAGTGCGGCCCTTTACGACCTCCTGAAGATGGTGACCGTAAACATCAAGCGGGCGATGCGCCGGGGCAAGGTGTCGCTCCGCCTCGACGACACGCAGGTCACGGTGCGCGAGCTGGAAGCCATGCTCAGACGCCCTGACAAGGACGCACCTGACAAGGATGTGCCTAGCAAGGATGTGTCGGGCAAGGACGACCCAGGGAGATGCGACCCCGCTAGCGACGAGAAGCCGGGCCCGTCTGGGCCGAGAAAGGGTTGAGTCCGCCGGCGACGTCACGCATGCGTACAGGAATCGACATGCGCAGCTGCGTCCTTTTCCTCGCTCGTGACGATGTGAACGTCGACGGGATGGATCGCGAGGGGCTGGACGACGATGCGGACCTCGAGCCACTCAACCCGCGTCTGGACGCCTTTGCTTCAGGAGTCAGCTCGGGTTCCTTGGCCAGACAAGCCGCGTCGCAGATCAAGCTCCTGCACGAGGAGGGGCACTGGGTGCGGCACCATGCGTCGACCATCGGCTACTGGCTCAACCAGGTGCGGGCAGCGCGCGACTGCCTCGGCGTCCACGGCCTCCTGCGAATGTCGCCTTCGGCGCGCGGCCAGGCGGCGAGGCAGAGGTCGAGCGGGACGCCGCTCGTTTCTTTAGGCGAGAGCCACGGCGCGTCGTTCTTCGATGCGTCCATGACGCTCCCGACCCTGAGGAGCCTGCGTCTGGCCGAGCAGATCGTCTCGCGGGGGACCTTGGACGTGGATCCGCGGGACTGGTGGCAGCACGTCGACCTGAGCCTCGAGCACGTCGCGAGCGAGCAGGGCCGCCGGTCGGCTGGTGGCGTGGGGCTCGTCGAAGGCTTTCAGCGAGCGTCGGCGGACGTGGTGAGGCCCACCGAGATCACGACCACGCTCATCGGGGAGGCGGCCTCCACGCTCGACGAGATCCAGCTGCTCGACGCCGGTTACGACAAGCTGGTCGGGGACGGCCTCGCGGCGAGCGTCCGTACCAAGCTCAAAGGCGTCTACGGACCACCGATCCAGCTGATCAAAAGCCTGAACGTCGGGGACCGATCCGTCCTTCCGGTCTGCCAGGCCCTCTTTGACTTCGCCCTGAACCCGCCCGTCCCCGGGCTGGACGGCCGGGTGCGGCAGGTGTCGTGGGTCGACTTCTATCCCCCATATCGGCTGATCAGGCTGGTGGAGTTGCTCGGTCGTCGTGCCCAACCCCTCGTACTTCCTCGCGAGCCGTGCGCCGACGACGCCATCGAGTTCCGGCAGCGCGTGGAGCAGGCGACGGGCCTGATCTATGGCCGCGTGGACGAGCCTTCTCCGCGGCTGAGGACCAGCCTCTTCAGCGTCCCCGACGCCGTTCGCAGGTTCCACGAGGTGGCTCTAGGTGAGCCCGCTGCCAGGCTGCAGGCGTTCGGCGAGACCCGACCTCATCTGGTGACCAACGTCGCTACGCTCGCCCACCGCCACGGCCCTGAGTTCTTCAGCCAGGAGCACTGGAAGCGCTACACCCCGGCACTGTGGTCGAGGGAAGGCGACGGTCTCGCCCCGAGCGGTCGGCTCGGGGTCGCCGCCACAGACCAGCTGATCACGGACACGCTAGCCACCTGCGCGCTGGAAGACCTGCTTTACGAGACCGGCCCGCTGACGGCTCACCGCCTGCTCGGCCAGGCTCCTGCCAGCGTCGCTGGGCCGTTCCTGGGTGACGTGGAACGAGAGCTTGGTATAGCTCCCTTGGCAAGGTGGATTGCCTGATCACCTTCGGGAGAGGATTGGGGAGGATTTCGCACCCCTGAGGTGTCAAATCCTCCCCACTATCAGGACCCGGGCTCCAGCTGCTTCTGGAACGTCGCGAGCTCGCGTGACAGGCGGTAGCCGATCGCCTCGTTGACGATGATCATCGGGGTGTTCTCGACGTTGTTCCAGGTGGCGACGACCTCGAGCTGCGGCTCGGTCTCCGCGAGCCAGCGCAGCATCTCGATCTTGAGCGCGACGCCGAGGCGGTGCCCGCGGTGCGTCCGCGCGACGGCGGTCTCGTACTGGTAGGCGTGCGCAGGGTGCCAGGGCCGTACGGCCAGGGAGGTGTGCCCGGCGATCGCCGCGGTCGTGCGGTGCCGCGCGACCACCCGACGGAACCGTTCCCCGCGCAGCACGCGCGCACGCTCGGCGTCGCGCAGCCGGTCGAGGTCGAAGACCTCGTCCTCGAAGGTCAGCACCCCCATCGGGGCGTCGTTGATCGCCGCGACCACGGGAAGCAGCTCGGTGAGCAGCGCGTCGTCGTACGGCGGGTCGAGCCGCTCGAGCACGTAGTCCCGGGCGTGCGCGGCGGCGTCCCGCTCCAGCCGGTCGATCGCCGTGGCGTCGACGTCGGCGAGCACCTGGTGACGGCGGGCGTCACCACTGGCCCGCACGAAGGCGTGCTCGACGAGGAACGCGGTGGAAGCCTCGTCGTCCGCCGCGATCCCGAACCACAGCGTCGTCCGCCCGAGCGCCACGGCCCGCCGTTCGATCTCGGCGAGGAGGAAGGTTCCGTGGCCCTGCCCGCGGCGCTCGGGGCGGAGCGTGAAGCCGCCCTCGACGAGGTGCCGGTTGTCGTGCTCGGGAGCCTTCAGCCAGAGGTAGCCGACCGGCGCGTCGTCGTCGAGCAGCAGCGTGAAGCGGGCCGGCTCGAGCTCGCCGCCGTACCGGACCTCGTTGCGGGTGTCCTCGACCGTGAGCGCGAACCCCTCCGGGTCGTCGTGCACCCGCGCCGCCTCGTCGAGCCCTGCGATCGCCTCCAGGTGACCGTCGTCGTACGGGTCGACCTCCACCAGGCGCATCGGCCCAGGCTCTCCTGCACCCGGGGCGGATGTCGAGCGACTTCCCGCCCCGGCCGGCGTCGCGGCGCCGATGGGCTAGGGTGCAGACGTGGCAAGCGCGCTGGGCCTTCGGGGCCTCATTCTCCTTCGCTGCCGCAGCGAGGCCTCTTAACGGCCGGCCTCCTCGCTGCGGAGTTCCTGCCTGCGCCTGGCCGGCTCCCACCACCAGCGAGGACCCTCGATGAGCACCACCCCGACGTCAGCCACCGCGACGTCCACCTTCCCGACGTCGACCTTCGGCACGCGGCCACAAGCCGTCCCGACGCAGACGCCCAGCCCGATGCCGTACGGGCGCTACCGCGCCTTCCCGCCCATCGACCTGCCCGACCGCACCTGGCCCTCGGCGCGCATCACCCACGCACCCCGTTGGCTGTCGACCGACCTCCGTGACGGCAACCAGGCGCTCATCGACCCGATGACCCCGGCCCGCAAGCACAAGATGTTCGCGCTGCTGGTGGCGATGGGCTACAAGGAGATCGAGGTCGGCTTCCCGTCGGCGAGCCAGACCGACTTCGACTTCGTCCGCCAGCTGGTCGAGCGGGACCTGATCCCCGACGACGTGACGATCTCGGTCCTGACGCAGGCCCGTGAGGACCTCATCGAGCGCACCGCGGAGTCGCTGGCCGGCGCCAAGAGCGGCACCATCCACCTCTACAACGCCATCGCCCCGCTGTTTCGGCGGGTGGTGTTCAAGGTCGACCGCGACGACTGCGTGAACATCGCCACCCGGGGCACCGAGCTGGTCATGAAGTACGCCGAGCAGCACCTCGGCGACGTCGAGTTCGGCTACGAGTACAGCCCCGAGATCTTCACCTCCGCCGAGCTCGACTTCTCCGTCGAGGTCTGCAACGCCGTGATGGAGGTCTGGCAGCCGGGACCCGGCCGCGAGATCGTCCTGAACCTGCCCGCCACCGTCGAGGTCGCCACGCCGAACGTGTACGCCGACCAGATCGAGTGGTTCGGCCGCAACGTCGACCACCGCGAGCACGTCGCCATCTCCCTGCACCCGCACAACGACCGCGGGACGGCGACGGCGGCCACCGAGCTCGGCCTGATGGCCGGGGCCGACCGGGTCGAGGGCTGCCTGTTCGGCCACGGCGAGCGCACCGGCAACGTCGACCTCGTCACCCTGGGCATGAACCTGTTCTCGCAGGGCATCGACCCCAAGATCGACTTCGCGGTCGGCGGCGGCATCGACGAGATCCGGCGCACCGTCGAGTACTGCACCGGCCTGCCGGTCCACCCGCGCCACCCGTACGCGGGGGACCTCGTCTACACCGCCTTCTCCGGCTCCCACCAGGACGCCATCAAGAAGGGCCTCGAGGACCTCGACCGCAAGGCCGCGGAGGCCGGCGTGCCGGTCGGCGAGCTCGACTGGGAGGCGCCGTACCTGCCCATCGACCCGCACGACGTCGGCCGCAGCTACGAGGCCGTCATCCGGGTCAACAGCCAGTCCGGCAAGGGCGGCGTCGCCTACATCATGAAGTCCGAGCACCAGCTGGAGCTGCCCCGGCGGCTGCAGATCGAGTTCTCGCGGATCGTCCAGACCCACACCGACGGCGAGGGCGGCGAGATCGGTCCGGAGCGGCTGTGGGAGATCTTCTCGGCCGAGTACCTCTCCCGCACGGCCCCGCTCGAGCTGACCGAGGTCGTCTCCGCGGGCAGCACCGGCGGGCGCGACTCGATCACCGCACGCGTGTCCGACCGCGGCACCGCGCGGGAGGTGAGCGGGGAGGGCAACGGGCCGCTCTCGTCCTTCGTGGACGCGCTGTCCGGCATCGGCTACCACGTCCGCGTCCTCGACTACGCCGAGCACGCCCTCGCGTCCGGCGGCGACGCCCTCGCGGCGGCGTACGTGGAGTGCGAGGTCGGCCGCGGCGAGAGCAGCGTGGTCGCGTGGGGGGTGGGCACCGACGCGAACATCGTCACCGCCTCCCTCCGCGCCGTCACCTCGGCGGTCGACCGCGCCGTCGGCTGACGCCTGACGCTCTCTTGAGCTCGTCGAAGGGTCTGCGGGCCGGCCACTACCGTGCTCCCGTGCCCGCAGACCCTTCGGCCAGCTCAGCGAACGTCCGGTCCTCGGTCCCGGGGACCGTCCGGACGACCGACTACCACACCGGGGGCGAACCCTTCCGGATCGTGGTCGACCCACCGGTCGCCATCCCCGGGACCGACGTCGCCGACCGCCGCGCCCGGGCGATCACCGACGCGGGCGTCGACGGGCTGCGCCGGCTGCTCTGCTTCGAGCCACGCGGGCACGCGGACATGTACGGCGGGTTCCTCGTGCCGCCGGACGATACCGGGGCGCACCTCGGGGTGCTGTTCTGGCACAAGGACGGCTTCTCGACCGCGTGCGGGCACGGAACCATCGCGCTCGGCGCCTGGGCCGTGGAGTCCGGGCACGTGCCCGCGCCCGACGACGGCGTGACCGACGTGGTGGTCGACGTCCCGTCCGGTCGGGTCACCGCCCGGGTCCGTACGGTCGGCGGGCGGGTGGAGTCCGTCGACTTCGTCAACGTCTCGAGCCACGTCGTGGCCAGCGGGATCGAGGTCCCGACCGCGTACGGCCCGGTCGTCGTCGACGTGGCCTTCGGCGGTGCGCTCTACGCCCACCTCGACGTCGCGCAGGTCGGGCTGCACGTCGAGCCCGACGCGTACACCGCCCTCATCGCCCTCGGTCGTGAGGTCAAGGCGGCCCTCGCCGACCATCCGGCCGCGCGGTACGCACGCGACGAGCGGCTCGGCGGCATCTACGGGACGATCCTGTTCGAGGACCTCGGCGACCTGCCCGACGGGCCGTACCAGCGCAACGTGACGGTGTTCGCCGACGGCGAGGTCGACCGTTCGCCGTGCGGCTCCGGGACAGCCTCGCGCGTCGCCGCCCTGGCCGCCTCGGGCGCGCTCCACGACGACCAGGTCCTGACCCACGACTCGATCGTGGGCTCGCGCTTCGTCGCCCGGGTGCTCGAGCACGTCGAGGTCGACGGCGTGGCCGCGGTCGTCCCCTCGATCACCGGCACCGCGCACCTGACCGGCGAGCACACGTTCGTCGTCGACCCGCGCGACGCGCTCGTCCCCGGCTTCGTCCTGCGCTGACCTACCGCTCGCGGGAGAGAGGCAGGGGGGCTCAGCCCAGACCGTTGGCCGCCGTCCTCGGGGGCGCCGTCGTCCCGAAGATCCAGGCCTGGAAGAACGGCTGCAGGTCGGTCGGCGTCAGCGACTGCGCCTTCGCCATCCAGTCCTCGAGGCTCCGTGAACCGGGGTCCTGGGCCCACTCGGTGTTGAGCCGGGTGAAGGCGTCGTCGCCCATCACGACGCGCAGCGCCTGCAGGGCCATCGGGCCGCGGTAGTAGACGGTCGTGAACATGTTCCGTCGGCCGGGGTCGATCATCGTCACGCGCCAGAAGTCGTCGGCGTCCCGGGCGCGGTCGTAGAGCCGCGTGAGGGAGGTCTGCGCGCTCGTCCCGCCGGTCCGCTCGCGCCAGGCCCAGGCAGCCCACGACGCGTACGCCTCGGAGTCGAAGATGTCGTTCCACTGGCGCACGGTGACGTTGTCGCCGAACCACATGTGCGCGAGCTCGTGGGCGAGGAGCGAGTCCGAGGAGCCCCGGTCGAGGATCGCGTCCGCGCGGTAGACGGGCCGCGTCTGCGTCTCCAGCCCGTCGAACGGCACCTTCGCCGCCGGCACGATCCCGCCGAGCTCGGTGAAGGGGTACGGCCCGAACAGCCCGGCCAGCACCGAGACCTTGGCCGCCGAGGTCCGCAGCGCGGTGAAGGCGGTCCGCTGGTCGGCGTCGGGGAGCTGGTCGGTGACCGCGTAGACGTACGGCAGCCCGTCGACCACGCCCTGCTCGAGGGTGAAGCCGCCGATCGCGACGAAGGTCAGGAACGTCGCCATCGGCTGCCGCGAGACCCAGTGCCAGGTGTCCCAGGCGTCCTCGGTACCGCTGTCGGCGCTGACGAGCCGGCCGGTGCTGACGGCCTGCATCCCGCGCGGGACGCGGACCGAGACGTCCATCAGGGCGGGGTCGGAGGGGTGGTCGTTCGAGGGGAACCACCAGGCCGCGCTCTCCGGCTCGCCGGCGGCCAGCCACTCCTCGCCGGTCCGCGTCCACGGGTGCCCGCCGTCGCCGTCGGTGATGGCGCCCGGCTCGCCCGCGTACGTGACGACGACGGTGAAGTCCTGCCCGCCCGCCAGGGGCTGCGCGGGCGTGATCCGCCAGTCGCCGTCGCCGTCCTTCGCCAGCCCGGCGTCCTGTCCGTCGACCGTGACCCGCGAGACGTCGAGGCGCAGGTCGAGGAAAAAGCTGTGCAGGCTGGCGAGCGCCCGCGCCGAGATCGTCGTCGTGCCGGTGAGCTCCTCCGTGCGCGGGTCGAAGCTCACCTCGATCCGGTAGCGCGTGACGTCGTAGCCGCCGTTGCCGGCGTCGGGGTAGTACGGGTCGCCCAGCCCGCGCGAACCGTCCGTGACCGGCCCTGACGGTCCGCTCGACTCGCTGGTCGGCGCCGCCGCGACGCGCCGCCAGACCTCGACGACCCCGAGCGGGAGCAGCAGGGCCGAGACCAGGGCCAGCGGCAGCAGGACGGCGAGGAGGTAGACGTACCCCGGCCGGCGCGGTTCAGCGCTCGACATGCGCCATCGAGCGGAGGGAGCGGTCGAGGTGCCAGGCCGTGAACGCCGACGTCAGGCCGCTGGCCTCGCGAGCCGCGCGCGGGGCGACGTCGCGGGTGGCGGTCCAGCGGCCCTCGAGCAGCGCGCCGAGCAGCTCGAGCGTCTCGGGGGAGGGCCGGGCCGAGCCCGACGGGCGGCAGCGGTCGCAGACGACGCCGCCCGAGGCGGGGAGAAGAAGGTGTGCGGTCCTTCGAGGCCGCAGTGCGCGCAGTCGCGGAACGACGGCGCGTAGCCCGCGACGGCCAGCGCGCGCAGCAGGTAGGAGTCGAGCACCAGCGTCGGCGGGCGGTGGCCGTCGGAGGTCCCGCCGCTCAGGGCCCGCAGCGCGCCGACCAGCAGCCGGTAGTGCTGGAGCGCGGGCTCGCCCTCCTCGACCACGAGGCGGTCGGCCGTCTCGAGCATCACCTGCCCCGCGGTGTACGCCGGGTAGTCGGCGCTGAGCGGGTCGCCGAAGGCGTCCAGCGACTCGACCTGCGCGACGACGTCGAGGCTGTGCCCGGTCGCGAGCTGGACGTCGACGTGGCTGAACGGCTCGAGCCGGGCGCCGAACTTCGACGACGTCCGCCGGACGCCGCGGGCGACGGCACGGACCTTGCCGCGGCCCCGGCTCAGCATGGTGATGATGCGGTCGGCCTCGCCCAGCTTGTGCGTCCGCAGCACCACGGCGTGGTCGCGGTAGGTGGGCACCCCGTTATTGTCCCAAGGGTGCCAAGGCTGTCCCGCAAGAGCGCCGCCGTGTCCAGGGGTACGGCCGGCCGGTCGGGTCCCCCGGGTCCGCCCGCCGCGCACCGCGAGGGCGCGCTGCCGCCGGCCGTGCCGGCCGACAAGGTCCCCCGGCACGTCGCGATCGTCATGGACGGCAACGGCCGCTGGGCCAAGGCCCGCGGGCTGTCGCGGACCGAGGGCCACGCCCGCGGCGAGGACGCGCTGTTCGACGTGATCTCCGGCGCGATCCAGATCGGCGTGAGGTACCTGTCGGCGTACGCCTTCTCCACCGAGAACTGGCGGCGCTCGCCCGACGAGGTGCGCTGGCTGATGGGCTTCAACCGCGACGTCATCCACCGCCGGCGCGACTCGCTGGACGCCATGGGCGTCCGGGTGCGCTGGGCGGGGCGGCGCCCGCGGCTGTGGCGCAGCGTGATCTCCGAGCTCGAGAGCGCCGAGGCGCAGACGGTCGACAACGACGTGCTGACCCTGCAGTTCTGCGTGAACTACGGCGGCCGGGCCGAGATCGTCGACGCCGTCCGAGCGGTCGCGGCGGAGGCGGCGGCCGGTCGGCTCGACCCGGCCAAGCTGACCGAGGAGCGCTTCCGGCGGTTCCTCGACGAGCCCGAGATCCCCGACGTCGACCTCTTCGTCCGGTCCTCCGGCGAGCAGCGCACGTCGAACTTCCTGCTGTGGCAGAGCGCGTACGCCGAGCTCGTCTTCCTCGACCGGCTCTGGCCCGACTTCGACCGCCGTGACCTCTGGCGCGCGATCGAGCTCTACGCCGACCGCGACCGGCGATACGGCGGCGCGGTCCCCAACGAGCTGCCGCCCTCCTCCTGACCGGTTCACCACCGGTCCGGCCCCACCTCGACCTGCCGACGCAGGGAACGGAGACACGGTGACCACCGTCCGGATCGACCCCGGTCCCACCACCACGGCTGACGTCTTCTCGGCCGCGCACCGGCCGGTGCTGAGCGTCGACCCGGGGGAGACCCTGGTCGTCCGCTCCCTCGACGCCTCCGGCTACGTCGAGCCGCAGACCGTGCCCGGCGAGAGGCGGCCGACCCTGATCGCCGACAGCCGTGGGCACTGCCTCACCGGACCGATCGAGGTGCGCGGCGCCGAGCCCGGTCAGATGCTGGCGCTCCACCTCCGGTCGTTGCGTCCGGACCCGTGGGGGTGGACCGTCGCAGCCCTGCTCGACACACCGGTCACGCAGCGGTTGGACCTCGTCGGGGCCGACCCCGCCTGGCTGCTGTGGGAGCTGGATGCCGACGCCGGCCGCGGCACCGAGACCCGGGGGTTCGTGCGCGCTCTCGCGCCGTTCCTCGGTGTCATGGGGGTGGCGCCGGCCGCGCCGGGGGAGCACTCGACGATCCCGCCCCGCGCCCGGTCCGGCGGCAACATCGACTGCAAGGACCTGGTCGCCGGTTCGACGCTCTACCTCCCGGTCGCGGTGCCGGGGGCGCTCCTCTACCTCGGCGACGGTCACGCGGCGCAGGGAGACGGCGAGGTCGGGGGCACCGCCATCGAGTGCGGCATGACCACGGAGGTGATGGTCGAGGTGGTGGACGACCGTCCGCTCGACGGGGTCCACGCCGAGGCGCCGGCCGGCCGGATCACGTTCGGCTTCGACGCCGACCTGAACGTCGCGACGGGCGACGCGCTCGAGGCCATGATCAGCTGGATGACGCAGCTCTTCTCGATCGAGAAGGCCGAGGCCCTCGCGCTGGCGAGCACCTGCGTCGACCTGCGGGTCACCCAGGTCGCGAACCAGACCTGGGGCGTGCACGCCCTGCTCCCGACAGGAAGCCTGGCGTGACCTGGCCGGTCTAGAAGCGGGTGATCCCGAGGACGACCACCAGCCCGACCATCGCCACGCGCATGAGCTTGCCGCCCACGCCGACGGCCGGCCAGGCCAGGAAGGTCAGCCAGAGCAGGAACAGCCCGATGACGACCAGGGCGACGACCGCGACGGGCGCCGGCGCGAGCACGGCGACGGCGAACAGCGCGACGGTCCCCAGCGGGATCGCCTGCCTCGGCAGGGCCGTCAGGCGGACGAGCAGCGGACGGCTCGCCCCTTCCAGGCGGGCACGCAGCGGGGACGGAGCGGCGTCGGGCACCCCACCAGTGTGACGTGGCTTCGCCGCCCTCGGCCGACGACGGGCGGTCAGCGTGAGCTCAGGGCCACGACCTCGGCGCTCGGCAGGCGTTCGAGCAGCCGGTCGAAGACGGCCAGGCGGTCGAACTGCCGGGCGTGCTCCCGGGCGGCGAGCTCCATCATCTCGCGCTCGATCTCGGGCAGGCCGAGCGCCTCGTCGAGGGCGTCCGCGATGGCCTGCGGGTCCTCGACGGGCACCAGGATCGCCGTCTCGCCGACCGCCTCGCCGATGCCGCCGGTGTCGCAGGTGATCACGGGCCCGCCACCGGCCAGCATCTTCTCGACCAGCGCGATCCCGAACGTCTCGACGAACTCGGGCCGCGGCTTGCTCGGCAGCACGAACGCCGCGCAGCCGGCCATCAGCGCCGGCTTCTCGTCGTCGCCGACGTCGTCGAGGAAGCGGATGCGGTGCGCTGCGCTCGACGCCGCGGCCAGGGCGCGGAGCTCCTCGGCCTGCGGCCCGTTGCCGGCGACGACCAGCGTCTTCCCGGCCGCGGCCGGGCTCGCCGCGAACCCGGCGACGAGGTCGTCGACGCCCTTGGCGCGCGCCAGGCGGGACAGGTAGAGGACGTAGCCGCCGGCCTCGAGCCCGCGGGCAGCCAGCACCTCGGCCGTACGCGCCGGGTCCAGGTCGAGGTAGTCGGCGGTGTTCACCGCGGGGTAGGAGATGGCGACCCGTTGGCGGCAGCGCTCGGCGAAGCGGGTGCCGTGCCGGGCGTCGATCGCCTCGGCCGAGGAGACGACGAGGTCGCGGGTGTACTCCGAGACCGCGACCGGGACGTCGCTGCCGAGGAAGGCGGTGAGGACCTGCGCGGCGGCGCCGAACTGCTCCTTCTCCACGCACGTCCGGACGACGTTGGTGACGTCGGAGCCGACGGCCTCGGCGATCGTGGTGACGTCCACGGGCAGACCGGTCTCGCGGGCGACCCGGACCGCCTCGCTCACGGCGAGGGTGTGCGGGCTCAGGTAGAGCGACATCGCGACGGTCGGGACCCCGTCGGTGAACAGCTCGACGAGCCGTCCGACGAGGCCGGACAGGTAGCGCCCGTCCGGGACGCGGTAGTCGCCCACGGGCTCGGGCCGCTCGACCTCGATGCCGTCGCTGTAGGGCTGGACGGTGTCGAGCGGCTTCAGCGGCAGGCCGGCGGCGACGAGCCGTTCGACCGGCCAGGTGACGATCCGGACCTCGCTGAACCCGCGCAGCAGCGCGGCCTCGGCCAGGTTCCGGGCCTCGCCGGAGTGCCCGCAGATCACGGGGTCGGCGCGGACGACGATCACCAGCCGGCGCCGCGTACGGCTGCGGTTCCGGCGGCGGCGTGAGGACCGGGGGCCTTCGGGGTGGGGGGTCATGTCTGCTCCTCTCGGGTGATCAACTTCTGGTCGGCTGTCTGGTGAAGCACTGCTCAGCCGGTGGCAGTGAGCGGGACGGGTGTGGCGGAGGGTTCGGGGTGACCTGCCCCGGGCGGGGTGACCGAGGGCGGGCGGGTGGTGGTGCCCCAGTCCGACGGCGTCGGACCGAGGTCGATCTGCAGGGTGCCGCCGCGGTGCAGCTCGCGCGCGGTGATCCAGCTCTGCTCCCAGGGCTGGTCGTTGAAGGTGACCGACCGGACGTACTGCGGCGGAGCGTCGGGCGTGGGCTCGACGAAGCCGGTCGTCGTCACCTCGAGCTGCTCGCGCCCGACCTGCACTCGCGACCAGGCGAAGGACGGCGCGTTGATCAGGTAGAGGCTCTGGCCCGCGACCGGGAACAGGCCGAGGCTGGCCCAGACGTACCAGGAGCTGAGGCCGCCGGAGTCGTCGTTGCCGGGCAGCCCGCCGCGCCCGAGGCCGAACATGTTCTCCACGACCCCGTGCACGACCTCGGCGGTCCGGTCGGGCCGGCCGAGGTAGTGGTAGGCCCAGGGCGCCTCCATGTCGGGCTCGTTGTTGAGCCCCTCGAAGCGGTTGAGCGCGTAGCCGTCGGCGAGCTCGGCGACGCTCGGACGTTCGCCGACCTGCGTCACCGGGTCGGCGCCGTAGCCGAAGAACGCGTCGAGCAGCGCGAGGTACGCGTCCTCGCCGCCGGCCAGGTCGACGCGGGCGCGCATGTCGTGCAGGACGCGGAAGGAGTAGTTCCAGCGCCCGCCCTCGTAGAAGGAGGAGTCGACCAGCAGGCCGGTCGCGGGGTCGAACGCGTTGACCCACCGGGTCGCCAGCCCGTCGAGCTGGGCGGCGAGCGCCGGGTCGCCGACGTGCCGGGCGACGCTCGCCGTGCAGTGGTAGGCGAACGCGAGGTCGAGCGTGTGGGTCACGGGGTGCACGACCCCGCGCAGCAGGAACTCCTCCCCGTACGCGCGGCGCAGGTCGTTGTCCATGTGCACGAGCGCCCAGTCCCAGTCGACGCCCGGCACACCGAGCGCGCAGAGGTCGGCCAGGAACGTCTGCGCCAGCGCGCTGCCCTGGCGCGAGAAGCGGTCGACGCCCTTGGCCATCCGGTAGCCGATCGGGAGGTTGCCCTCCTCCTCGCAGACGTTGAGCAGCGCGTTCGCCAGCTCGGCCGCGCGCTGCGGGAACAGGGCGGTCATCAGCGGCAGCTGCGTGCGGTAGATGTCCCACATCGTGCAGACGTCGAAGGCGAACGGGCCGTTCGACGGCCAGAACGGGCTCTCGTCGACGGCGAAGCAGGGCTTGATCATCGCGTGGTAGAGCGCCGAGTAGAAGACCGTGCGTCGCTCGGAGGACGGCGTCTCCACCCGGATCCGGCCCAGGTGGTCGCGCCAGCGGGCGGCGGTGTCGGCCCGGCGGGCGTCGAACGCGACCGGGCCCGAGACCGCCAGGGTGGGGTCCTCCGGCAGGTCGGGGCGCCGGACGTCGACCCGGTCGCGGGCGACGCAGTCGCGGTTCAGGTTCGCGCGGGCCTGCGCGGTGCCGCGCAGCGAGAAGCCGAACCGGAGCTCGACGACCTGGCCCGGTTCGGAGCGGCCGCGCCACATCAGCCCGAACGGGCGCAGGGTCGTCGGCCGGATCTTGTCGAAGTCCATCCGCGTACCGCCCTGCATGAGCCGGCGGTCGTACCAGAGCAGCTGGCGCCAGTCGCCGCCGTCGAGCTCGACGTGGGTCGCCAGGGGCGCGCCCTCGACGACGATCTCGGCCTGCGCGACCCCCGGCCCGAGGGTCTCGAGGTGCGCCCGCAGCGGGACCGTGGTGCCGTACGGGATCGTCAGCCCGCCCATCGAGAAGTCGATCACCAGCCGCGCGTCGGCGTGCGCCGGGAACGTGTAGCGGTGCACTGCGCTCTTCGGCCCGACCGTCACCTCGCAGCGGATGCCCTGCCCGCCTGCGGTCCCCAGCGTGCAGGCGTAGTAGCCGGGCTCGGCCTCCTCGTCGGTGATCGGGAAGTTCGTGCCGAGCGCGTCGAGCGGCTCCAGCATCGGGGTGACGCGGAAGTAGTTGTAGTACTTGCGGATCGCGCCCGTGCCGGACTGCTGGAAGTGCGTGAAGCCCGACGCGAGCTGCTCGTCGTGGAGCCGCGGCGGGACGCCCTCGGTGTTGAGCTCGTAGAGGCCGTAGCCGGTCGGGTAGGCGCCGGAGTAGGCGCAGGCCGAGACCATCCCGAAGGGGTACGTCGCGCCCGGGTGCGTGTTGCCGACCTGCGGCTTGGGCCACCACCACGACGCGGCCAGGCCGACCGGCGCGGGCAGGTCCGTCGCCGAGGTGCCGATGAACGGGTCGACGTGCTCGATCATCGGTGCCTCCGTCGGTTCGTCGGGAGCGGTCAGGGGGTGCGGCGGAGGGGCGGTGCGGACGTTCGTGGGATCCCGAGTCACGCGATCCTAGGGACGTCGGGTGTCCCGCGGGTTGCGATCAGGTGACACGTGGTCATCGGTTTGATCACGGTGCCGCGCTGACAACGGTTTCCCCTCTGACCAGGCCGAGCACGCCCCCTCCGGCGGGCTCAGGGGCGTTCCCGCGATACTCCTGACCATGATCGTCGTGACGCGCTTCCAGGTGCCCGAGCAGGACACGGCGGCGTTCGTCGCGCAGGCCGAGACCGCGATCGCGGTGCTGCGGCAGCGCGGCGGGCTGCGCTCGCTCGACTTCGCGCGGAACCTCGACGAACCCGACCTCTGGACGATCACCGCGCGCTGGGACGACGTCGGCTCCTACCGCCGTGCCCTGTCCGGGATCGAGTCGCGCTCGGTCGTCGTCCCGCTGCTCTCCCGGGCGATCGACGAGCCCACCGCGTACGAGGACCCCGACCTCGTCGGCCCGAACCTGGCCCGCGGTTCGGTCCCGCCGCTCTGAGCAGAACTTCTGTGCGGTTGACCACACCCGGTGTGGTCAGCGGCGCAGAAGTTCGCCGGATCACTGGGGCTTCGCCGCCGCCTTGGCCGAGAGGTGCACGTGCGGGGCGAGGACGGGTCTCCAGCCGGCGTCGATCACCGCGCCGAGCAGGAAGCGCAGCGCATCGACCGACTCCGAGCGGTCGCCGCCGCCGTCGTGCATGAGGACCACCGCACCGGGGTGCAGGTGCGACACCACACGCCGCACGATCGCGAGGCTGCCGGGGCGTGACCAGTCCCGCGGGTCGTCGGACCAGCGCAGCGGGTCCAGCCCGTCCTTGCGCATGGCGCGCACGACGGCCGGGCTCCAGGTCCCGCCCGGCTGCCGGTAGAAGCTGATCTTCGTGCCCCTCGGCGCCGCCCGCTGCACGTCGGCCATTCCGTCGGCGACCTCGGCGTCGACGTACGCCTGGTCGTGGCGGGCCATGAACAGGTCGTGGTCGCGGCTGTGGTCGCACAGCTCGTGGCCGCCCGCCACCTCGCGGCGGACCAGGGCGGGGTTGGCACGGGCCTGCCGCCCGATCACGCAGAAGACGGCGTGCACGTGGTGCTGCGCGAGCAGGTCCAGCACCTGCTGCGTCGAGGTCGGCCAGGGCCCGTCGTCGAAGGTGAAGGACATGGTCGCGCCGTGGCCTCGGGGGATGCGCACCTCGTGACCGTGGAAGTGGCCGACCCAGACGTCCGCGGCCGGGGACGACGGCGGTGCGGGTGAGCGCGTCGGCGTCGACGCGGGCGTCGTCGCGGCGACGGGTCCCGCGACGGGGCCGGCTGTCGTCCGGCCGCTCGTCGGCGCGTCGGACAACCCGTCCTGCGGCGGGATCGTCCCGCAGGACGCGAGACCCAGCAGGAGCACGGTGACGGCAGCTGCCGTCGACCCGGTGAGCGCGCAGCGCAGGCGGGAGGTGGGAAGCACGTCGTCATCTTCACCCCGGCGGGGGACGGGAGCGCTCTCTGCGGGTGGTGTCGCGGAAACTCCGACGGCTCGCCGGCGAGCGCTTCCGTAGGCTCGGAGGTCTTGGCGCTTGTCCTAGCCGGGGGCGGCGGACCTGACGTTGTCTGGAGTTCCCTCGTGGCACCGACCACCCTCGACTCTCCTCTCAACGCAGTCATCAGCCTGTGCAAAGCGGCGGGGCTTCGTCTTCCCCGC
>CAVXMD010000003.1:0-170138 GCA_963762775.1 uncultured Actinomycetota bacterium | reverse complement strand
TCGGCGACGCCGCGGCCAAGGACAAGGGCTTCGACTGGCGCTCCCGCGTCGTCGAGCGGCTCACCGGGGCCGACCTGGTCGGGCGCTCGTACGCGCCGCCCTTCGGCTACTACGCCGGGCAGCCGCGCGCGCACCGCGTCGTCGTCGCCGACTTCGTGACGACCGACGAGGGCACCGGGCTGGTGCACAGCGCGGGCGCCTTCGGCGAGGAGGACAAGGAGGTCACCGACCGCGAGGGCATCGAGGCGGTGATGCCCGTGGGGCCCGACGGCCGGTTCACCTGGCCGGTCGAGGAGTACGCCGGGATGCTCGTCTTCGACGCCAACCCAGCGATCATCGACGACCTCAAGGCGGCGACCCGCGGCGAGCGCGCCGCGTCCGTGACGCCGGGGACGGTGCTGCTGCGGCAGGAGTCGTACGCGCACTCCTACCCGCACTGCTGGCGCTGCCGGCAGCCGTTGATCTACAAGGCCGTGTCGAGCTGGTTCGTCGAGGTGACCAAGATCAAGGACCGGATGGGCGAGCTCAACTCCCAGATCACCTGGGTGCCCGAGCACGTCAAGGACGGCCAGTTCGGCAAGTGGCTGGCCGGCGCGCGCGACTGGTCCATCAGCCGCAACCGCTACTGGGGCACGCCGATCCCGATCTGGGTCTCCGACGACCCCGCCCACCCGCGCACCGACGTCTACGGCTCGATCGCCCAGCTCGAGGCCGACTTCGGGGTGGAGGTCACCGACCTGCACCGCCCGTTCATCGACGAGCTGACCCGCCCGAACCCCGACGACCCGACCGGGCGCTCGACCATGCGCCGGATCGGGGACGTCTTCGACGTGTGGTTCGACTCGGGCTCGATGCCCTACGCGCAGGTCCACTACCCGTTCGAGAACGCGGGCTGGTTCGAGCACCACTACCCGGGCGACTTCATCGTCGAGTACATCGGGCAGACGCGCGGCTGGTTCTACACGATGCACGTGCTGGCGACCGCGCTCTTCGACCGCCCGGCCTTCTCGAGCTGCATCAGCCACGGCATCGTGCTGGGCAGCGACGGCGCCAAGATGAGCAAGTCGCTGCGGAACTACCCCGACGTGCGCGAGGTCTTCGACCGCGACGGGGCCGACGCGATGCGCTGGTTCCTGATGTCGAGCCCGATCCTGCGCGGCGGCAACCTCGTCGTCACCGAGCAGGGCATCCGCGAGGGTGTGCGCCAGACGCTGATCCCGCTGTGGAACGCGTACTACTTCTTCACCCTGTACGCCAACGCGGCGAACGGCGGCGCGGGCTACGAGGCGCAGGAGAGCCGCAGCTCCGAGCACGTGCTGGACCGCTACGTGCTGGGCAAGCTCGACGAGCTCGTCGCCGACCTGACGCGACGGCTCGACGCGCTCGACGTGGCCGCCGCCTGCGACGCGGTGCGTGGCTTCCTCGAGGTGCTCAGCAACTGGTACATCCGCCGTTCGCGGGACCGCTTCTGGGACGGCGACTCCGAGGCGTCGCACGCGGCGTTCGACACGCTGTACACGGTCCTCGTGACGGTCACGCGCGCCGCGGCGCCGCTGCTGCCCCTGGTGGCCGAGGACGTCTGGCGCGGGCTGACGGGCGGACGTTCGGTGCACCTGACCGACTGGCCGGAGGTGGGAGAGCCGTCGGCGGACGCCGCCGGGCTCACCGCCGCGATGGACCGGGTGCGCGAGGTGTGCTCGACCGGGTCGGCCCTGCGCAAGGCCGAGGGGCTGCGCGTCCGCCTGCCGCTGGCGCGGCTGACCGTGGTCGCCGAGGACGCGGCCACGCTGGAGCCGTACGTCGACCTCGTCCGCGACGAGCTGAACGTGCGGTCGGTCGACCTGACGACCGCCGGGGACGCGGCCGGCGAGAGCTTCGGCGTGCGCCAGGTGCTGCAGGTCAACGCGCGCGCCGCCGGACCGCGGCTCGGGCGCGACGTGCAGCTCGCGATCAAGGGCAGCAAGAGCGGCGACTGGTCGGTCGACGACGCCGGCGTGGTGACGGCCGGCGGGTTCGCGCTGGCGGAGGGGGAGTACAGCCTCGTCACGCAGGTGGGCGACAGCGGGAGGGGAGACCACCGGGTCGTCGCGATGCTGCCCGGTGGCGGGTTCGTGGTCCTCGACACCGCGGTGACGCCCGAGCTGGAGGCCGAGGGCCTGGCCCGCGACGTCGTCCGCGCCGTCCAGCAGGCCCGCCGCGACGCCGGGCTCGAGGTGGGCGACCGGATCGCGCTGGTGCTCGAAGGCGACGACGACGTCCGGGCCGCGCTGGAGCGGCACCGCGACCTCGTGGGCCGGGAGGTCCTGGCGTCCTCGGTCGAGGTCGGCGGCGACGTCGACGTCGACGGCCCGGCCGCCCCCGTCGGGACCGGTCAGCAGGTGCGGATCGCTCTTCGGCGCCTCTGAGGCGGCCGCACACCCGCCGGACAGCCGCACAGGACTGGACCCGTGCGGCTGTCCGTACGGTGCGCGGCTGCGCAGTGGGCGGCGCGTTGACGGACGCCGGGTGGTGGCCGCTGATCCCTGCTGATTCGCCCCCGCCCGTACGGGTAACGCCAGGGCATGGCCGACATCAACCCGATCCACCTGCAGAAGGCCCTCAAGGGCGCGAGCTACCCCGCGTCGAAGGCGGACCTGGTCGAGACGGCGAAGGGCAACAGCGCCGACTCCGACGTCCTCGACTTCCTGAAGGACCTTCCCGACCGCGAGTTCGGCGGGCCGAACGGCGTCACGAAGGAGATCAGCGCCGACAGCTGACCCGGCCGTCGTGCTCCCCACCGGGAGCGCGGCGTCCAGCCCGACCATCCACATCCACGGAAGGAGCGCGCCGTGCGCGCCGTCACCTGGCAGGGCAAGCGGAAGGTCTCGGTCGAGGAGGTTCCCGATCCCCGGATCGAGCAGCCGACCGACGCGATCGTCAAGATCACCAGCACGAACATCTGCGGGTCCGACCTGCACCTCTACGAGACGCTCGGCCCGCTCATGGACCGCGGCGACGTCCTCGGCCACGAGCCGATGGGGATCGTCGAGGAGGTGGGCAGCGAGGTGGGCGACCTGAAGGTCGGCGACCGCGTCGTCCTGCCGTTCCAGATCGCCTGCGGGCACTGCTGGATGTGCGCGCGCGGGCTCTACACGCAGTGCGAGACCACCCAGGTCCGCGACCAGGGCAGCGGTGCGGCGCTCTTCGGCTACTCCAAGCTCTACGGGCAGGTGCCGGGCGGGCAGGCGGAGTACCTGCGGGTGCCGCAGGCGCAGTTCACCCACATCAAGGTGCCCGAGGGTCCGGCGGACGACCGGTTCGTCTACCTCTCCGACGTGCTGCCGACCGCCTGGCAGGCCGTGACGTACGCCGAGTGCCCGCCCGACGGCACGCTGGTCGTGCTCGGTCTCGGCCCCATCGGGGACATGGCCTGCCGCATCGCCCTGCACAACGACCCGGACCGCAAGGTCATCGGGATCGACCTGGTCCCCGAGCGGCTGGCGCGGGCCAAGGCCCGTGGCGTGACGACGATCGACCTGAACGAGCACGGCGACGACCTCCTCGAGGTCGTCCAGAGCCTGACCGACGGCCGCGGCGCGGACGCGGTGATCGACGCGGTCGGTCTCGACGCCCACGGCTCGCCGGGGGCGAAGGCGGTCCAGACGGTGGCCGGGCTGCTGCCCGACGTCGTGTCCGAGCCGCTGCTCAAGACCGCCGGCGTCGACAAGCTCGCGGCCTTCTACTCCGCGATCGAGCTCGTCCGCCGCGGCGGCACGATCTCGCTCAGCGGCGTGTACGGCGGGGCGGCCGACCCGCTGCCGATGCTGACGTTGTTCGACAAGCAGATCCAGCTGCGGATGGGCCAGGCGAACGTCCTGCGCTGGGTGCCCGACATCCTCCCGCTGCTGACCGACGACGACCCGCTGGGCGTCGACGGGTTCGCGACGCACCACCTCCCGCTCTCCGAGGCGCCGCACGCGTACGAGATCTTCCAGAACAAGGAAGACGGCTGCGTCAAGGTCGTGCTGCAGCCGTGAGCGTCCGCGACCTGAGCGCGGCGACGCCGCTGACCCGCCTGCTCGACCGCGTCGTCGGCGCGATCGAGCGGGCCGAGGTGCTCGATCCCGTGGCCGCCCCGGTGGCGGCGCTCGAGCAGAAGATCGGCCACGCCATGCCGTGGTGGAAGAACCTCATGAGCGGGACCTTCCTCGGCCACCCGCTGCACCCGCTGCTCGTCGCGGTCCCGATCGGGTCCTGGACGGCGGCGGGGGCCTTCGACCTCGCCCACGACGAGGAGGGCGCGCAGCGACTGACGGCGATCGGCGTGCTCAGCGCGCTGCCGACCATGGCGGCGGGCGGTTCCGACTGGGCCTACACGACGGGTGCCGAGCAGCGCGTCGGCCTGGTGCACGCCATGGCCAACTCCGCCACCGTCACCGCCTACTCGCTCAGCTGGTGGGAGCGCCGCCGGGGTAACCACGCCCGGGGCGTGGCCTGGTCCGCGCTCGGCTTCACCACGCTGGCCGTCGGCGGCTGGCTCGGCGGCCACCTCTCGTACGCGCTCGGCGTCGGGGTCGACACCACCGCGTTCCAGCACAGCGAGGACGCGTGGACGCCGGCCGCCGCGACGAGCGACGTCCGGGTGGGGGAGCTGACCGGCGGCGACGCGAACGGCGTCCCGGTGGTGCTCACGCGGCTCGCCTCCGGCGAGGTCGTCGCCCTGGCCGACCGCTGCACCCACCGAGGGGCACCGCTGCACGACGGCGAGCTGGTCGACGGCTGCCTCGTCTGCCCCTGGCACGACAGCGCGTTCGACCTCGACGGCGCCGTGGTGCGGGGTCCGGCCACCCGGCCGCAGCTGGCCTACGAGACCCAGGAGCGCGACGGCCAGGTGCTCGTGCGCCACGCCGACGAGGAGCGGACGCTCCGGACCAACCCCGTCGGGGTGTGAGCGACGATCACGACCCCGACCGGGCGGTCGTCCGCCGCCGGGTCGGGGTGACGGGCCGGGTGCAGGGCGTCACCTACCGCGGCTCGACGCGCGCCGAGGCCGACCGCCTCGGTGTCGTCGGCTGGGTCAGGAACGCGGCCGACGGATCGGTCGAGGCCGAGCTGGAAGGTTCCGGGGAGGCCGTGGCCGCCCTCGTGGAGTGGATGCACGCCGGCCCACGCCTCGCCCGGGTCGACGAGGTGGTCGTCACCGACGCCGAGCCCACCGGTGCGGAAGGGTTCGAGGTGCGCTGAGACCCTTGACGTCGAAAGTTCTGGGGCGTGACCACACCAGCGGTGGTCAGGCCCCCAGAAGTTTGGACGGAGGATCGCACTCGAGCACCGCGTCGGGGGTGACGAGACTGTCGACCCGTCGGTCCCACGGCTGCATCGGGATCGCGTCGAGGACCTCGTCGCGGTTCAGCAGCACGAGCACCGGGCAGGCCTGGCCCGCGTGCTCCAGGGCCCGGTCGTACCAGCCGCCGCCCCGTCCCAGCCGGTCGCCGTGCAGGTTCGCGGCGAGCCCCGGCGCCACCACCAGCTCGGCCTCGGGCAGCTGCCGCGCCGGGAGGACCGTCCCGGTGGGCTCGAGCAGGCCGAGGGGCCCGGTGCGCAGCGCGTCCGGGCCCTCGTACGCGGCCCACGCGGGTCCGGCGAGGCGGCCGCCCCGGCCGTCGGTCAGCACCGGCAGCAGCACCCGCACCCGGCGCGCGGTCAGCCAGCCGACCAGGCGGAGCGTGTCGGGCTCGTCGCCCGCGGAGAGGTACGCCGCGACCGTGTCGGGCAGCCGGTCGTCGAGCACCCCGGTCAGCACCGTCAGCCGGCGCTCGTCGTCAGCCGCCCGCTGCGCGTCCGGCCGTGACGCCCGGCGCAGCAGGACCGCGGAGCGCAGCTGCCGCTTCGCCCCGACCAGCGCGGCCGCGTCGGCGTCGGCGTCGCTCACCCATGCCCCCGGCGTACGGGCGGTCCGGTGGTCCCGCGCAGGACCAGCTGCGTCGGCACGAGGATGGTGCGTCGCGGGGGCGTCTCGCCGGCGGCCAGGGCGAGGGCCATCACCGCCGCCTCGGTCCCGGTCAGGGACACGGGCTGGGCGACCGTGCTCAGGCCGAGGCGGGAGGCCAGCGGGTGGTCGTCGAAGCCGAGCAGGGAGAGGTCGTCGGGCGCCCGCAGACCGGCCCGCGACAGCGCGGCCAGCACCCCGATCGCGAGCTCGTCGGAGTCGACCGTGAGCGCGGTGGGCGGGTCCGCCTCGGCGAGCACCGCACCCAGCACCGACTCGCCCGCGTCGAGGTCGTCCGCGGTGATCACGAGCTGCTCGTCGGGGCCGACACCGGCCTCGGACATCGCCGCGCGGAAGCCGTCGACGCGGCGCACGGAGCTGTAGGTGAAGCCCGGGTTGCGGTTCCGGAACTGGACGTGGGCGACCCGGCGGTGCCCGAGGTGCAGCAGGGCGCGCGTCCCCTCGCGGGCGCCGGCGGCGTCGTCGATCGCGACGCTGGGGACGCCGCGCACGCGCTGGTTGAGGTAGACCAGCGGCACGCCGAGGGTCTGCAGCCGGGTGCGCTCGGCCGGCGTCAGCGCGAACGAGGCGACGATCAGCGCGTCCACGTTGCGCCGGGCCGGCAGGCGGGTGAAGAACTCGTCGCGCTCGTCGCGGTCCTGGATGCGGAAGATCGTCAGCTCGGTGTCGGCCAGCGCGAGCCGGGCGTAGACGGCGTCGAGCACCGCCCCGCTGAACCAGCTCTGCAGCGAGCCGCCGACCAGCACCCCGATCCGGCCGAGCCGGCCGCTCGCCAGGCTCGAGGCGACCCGCGAGATCGCGAACGACAGGTCCGAGGCGGCGGCCAGGACGCGGGCGGTCGTCTCCGTCGAGACCAGCGGCGAACCCCGGAGGGCGCGCGAGACGGTGGCGACCGACACCCCGGCCTCCCGGGCCACGTCGGCCATGCTGGCGTGGGTCTCCGTCGACATCGCGCCTTCCTCACCGGGCAGGGCCCCGACCGGTGTGAGCAGGATAACGAGCGCGATCGCCGCGCGACTTTGCGCGAGCCGCGCGGTCCTCCGTAGGCTGATCGTGCAAGCGCTTGCATCACCGGCGTCGCCTGCACCCACCCACTTCTTCCTCTCAAGGACCCGTCGTGCCCGCTCCCGCGTCCGTGCTGCTCGCTCCCGACCTGACCGTGCACCAGACCCTCGATGCCGACTGGTGGCGCCAGGCGGTGGTCTACCAGGTCTACCCCCGCAGCTTCGCCGACAGCGACGGCGACGGCCTCGGCGACATCCCCGGTGTGACCTCGCGGGTCGGCTACCTCGCCGAGCTCGGCGTCGACGCGATCTGGCTGAGCCCCTTCTACCCCTCGGCGCTCGCCGACGGCGGCTACGACGTCGACGACTACCGCGACGTCGCCCCCGAGCTCGGCACGCTGACCGACTTCGACGCCCTGGTCAGGGCGGCGCACGCCGTCGGGATCAAGGTCGTCGTCGACATCGTCCCCAACCACACCTCCGACCGCCACGTCTGGTTCACCGAGGCGCTGGCCTCCGCGCCGGGCTCCGCCGCGCGCGCCCGCTACGTGTTCCGCGACGGGCAGGGCCCGGACGGCGCGCTGCCGCCGTCGGACTGGCAGAGCCACTTCGGCGGATCGGCCTGGACGCGCCTCGTCGACGGAGACGGCACGCCGGAGCAGTGGTACCTGCACCTCTTCGCCCCCGAGCAGCCCGACCTGAACTGGGACAACCCGGAGGTGCACGAGGAGTTCAAGACGACGCTGCGCTTCTGGGCCGACCGCGGCGTCGACGGCTACCGCGTCGACGTGGCGCACGCGCTGGCCAAGGACCTCTCCGAGCCGCTGCGCAGCAAGCCCGAGACGCCGGGCGAGCTGCCGACCGACGGCAGCGACCCGCTCTTCGACCGCGACGAGGTCCACGACATCTACGCCGAGTGGCGCCAGGTGTTCGAGGAGTACGACCCCCCGCGCACGGCTGTCGCGGAGGCGTTCTCGGCGCCCGAGCGGCGCGCGCTCTACGCGCGGCCGACCGGGCTCGGCCAGGCGTTCAACTTCGACCTGCTCCAGGCCGACTTCGACCCGACGCAGTACCGCGAGGTCGTCATGGCCTGCCTCGTCCGTGCGGCGGAGAACGGCTCGTCGTCGACCTGGGTGCTGTCCAACCACGACGTCGTGCGGCACGCGACGCGCTACGGCCTGCCGGTCGGGACCGACCTCGACGAGTGGCTGATGAGCGACGGCCTCGACGTGCCCCTCGACGCCGAGCAGGGCCTGCGGCGCGCGCGTGCGGCGGTGCTGTTCATGCTCGCGCTGCCGGGTTCGGCGTACCTCTACCAGGGCGAGGAGCTCGGTCTGCACGAGGTCGCGGACCTGCCGGCCGGGGTGCTGCAGGACCCGATCTGGCTGCGCACGCTGAACACCAGGAAGGGCCGCGACGGCGCCCGCGTGCCGCTGCCCTGGACCGCCGAGGGCCAGACGTACGGCTTCGGGCCCGGCGCCAGCTGGCTGCCGCAGCCGGACGCCTGGTCACGGACGGCCGTGGACCAGCAGGCCGACGTGGCGGGCTCGACCCTCGAGGTCTACCGCAGCGCCCTGCGGGTCCGGCGCGCGCTGCAGACCGAGGAGTCCCTCGCGTGGGTCGAGACCGGGCGTCCCGACGTCACGCACTTCGTGCGCCCGAACGGCTGGCACTGCGTCACGACCTTCGGCACCGAGGCGTACGCCGCTGCCCGCGGGCGACGTGCACGTCGCGAGCGTTCCGGTGACCGGTGGGCTGCTGCCCGGGGAGAGCACGGCCTGGTTCACGGACCGACCGTCGGCCTGAGGTCCTGCGGGCGGACCCGGCAGGCTCGGCGGGTCGCGCCGGTGGACGTGACTCAGGTCCTCGAGGAGACCGTCCTGGCCAGGACCTGGTCGACGGACCACCCGTCCGAGGCGTCCGTGCCGTAACAGGCGTCGACGACGGTGCCGTCGGGCTCGAGCAGGAGGTCCGCGGGCAGCCCGAGGTGGTCGCCGAGCGACAAGGACCCGCCGAGCGAACGGGTCCGGACGACGCCGCGCAGGAACGCCAGGACGGCCCGGGGGTGCAGCAACGAGGTGATCGTCGACCGGACCCCCAGCTCGGCGTACCAGCGGCCGTCCGGGTCGGGCAGCGTCAGGAAGGGCAGGTGCGACTCGTGGCGCCGGACGTGCGCGGCGTCGGACTTGAAGACGACCACCTCGGTGACGCCGGCGGCGTCGAGCTCGTCGGCCCGGTCGACGAACGGGGCCAGGTGCTCCCCGCAGATCGGGCAGCCGGCGAAGCGGCGGACCTGGAGGTGGGTCGATCCCTCCCGGGCCGGGAAGGGGTGCTCGACCCCGGACGCATCGGTGACGGTCCGCGGACGGACGCTCGATCCTGGCGCGCGACGGTTCATGGGGTCCTCGGTGGTCGGAGACGGGATCTCACAGCGCCGGCTGGCAGTGCGGGCACCAGAAGAGGTTGCGCGCCACCATCACCGCGTGGGCGATCGGGGTGTCGCAGCGGCGGCAGGGTTCGCCGGTGCGGCGGTAGACGTAGAACGAGTCCGACCGACGGGCGCGACCGCTCCGGCGTTCCCGGTCCTCGGGGTTCGTCGTGACGATCCGGCCCGCGCGGACGCCGGCCTGCATGAGCTTGACGAGGTCGGCCCACAGGTCGTCGAACACCGCCGGCTCGAGCGCGCGGCCCGGGATGTAGGGGTTCACGCCGTGGCGGTAGAGGATCTCGGCGCGGTAGACGTTGCCGACCCCGGCGAGCACGTGCTGGTCCATGAGCAGCGCGCCGATCGCGACCCGGCTCCTGCCGATCCGTTCGCGGGCCGGCGTCGGGTCGGTCTTCGGCCGCAACGGGTCCGGCCCGAGCGCCGCGACGATCTCCTTCTTCTCCGCCGGTGTCACGACCTCGCAGCGCGTCGCCCCGCGCAGGTCCAGGTACTGCTCGTCGCCCTCGAGACGGAGGCGCAGGGCGCCGCGCGGCTCGGGGGCGGGCAGCGGACCCTCGGCGAACTTCCCGTACAGCCCGAGGTGGACGTGCAGCCAGACGTCGCCGGTGTAGCGGTGGAAGAGGTGCTTGCCCCACGCGTCGGTGGTCTCGAGCACCCGCCCGTCGATCAGGGCCGCACCCTCGACGAACCGGCCCTGCGGGCTGGACGCCGCCATCCGCTGCCCGGCGAACATCGCCTTGTGGTTCCGCGCGAGGCGGTGGATCGTGTGGCCCTCGGGCATGAGTTCTCTCGTCCTCGCTCCGCTCGGCACGCGGCCTGGTGCCGGACCACTGGACCGCTGGCGAGCCTAGCGGGGTCCCGGCGCGGGTCCCGGCACGCGGCGACGCCGAGACCTAAGGTCGGCGCATGCCCCTCTTCGGACGCAAGAAGAACGACGAGGCGCTGCGGCACACCCCCGAGGTCGCGGTGCTCCCGGAGCCGCCCGCGCCCGGGCCCGACGGTCTGCGCACCCTCGACCAGCACCGGGACTACCTGCTGTCCTGCGTCGAGGAGCTGATGCCCTTCGGCCAGCACGTCCTCGACGCGCTCGGCCTCAGCGTCTGCGAGGACGTGGTCTCCGGGATCGACCTCCCGCGCTTCGACAACTCGGCCATGGACGGGTACGCCGTCCGCGCCGCCGACGTCCAGCACGCGACGGGCGTACGGCCGGTCCGCCTGCCCGTCGTGGGCGAGGTGCCCGCAGGCGCGGCCGCGCCGCACCGGCTCTCGCCCGGCACCGTCATGAAGATCATGACCGGCGCGCCCGTCCCGCCGGACGCCGACGCGATCGTCCCCTACGAGGCGACCGACCGGGGCAGCGCCGACGTGACGGTGAACGCTCCCAGCGGGCTCGGTCAGCACATCCGCCGTCGCGGCGAGGACGTCGCGGTGGGCGACCTCGTGCTGGCCGCCGGCTCGCGGATCGGGGTGCGCGACGTCGGCCTGCTGGCCGCCGTCGGCGTCGACAAGGTGATGGTGCGCCCGCGCCCCCGGGTCGTGGTGATCTCGACGGGCTCCGAGCTCGTCGACCCCGGGCTCGCGCTGGCCGACGAGCAGATCTACGACTCGAACTCCTACCTGCTCGCCGCCGCGGCCAAGGACGCCGGAGCCCAGGTGTTCCGCGTCGGCCACGTCGGCGACGACCCGGTCGCGCTCAAGCAGCTCGTCTACGACCAGCTCGTGCGCGCTGACCTCATCCTCACCACCGGCGGCGTGAGCCAGGGCGACTACGACATCGTCAAGGCGGTGCTGCCCGAGCTCGGTGCGACCGACTTCGCCGCGGTGGCCATGCAGCCGGGCAAGCCGCAGGGCTTCGGGCTGATCGGGGAGGACCGGACGCCGATCGTCATGCTGCCGGGCAACCCGGTGAGCGCGTTCGTGCTCGTTCGAGGCGTTCGTGCGCCCGGTGATCCGCAAGCTCATGGGCGTCACGCCGTGGGTACGGCCCGGTGTCCGGGCGACCGCCGCGCACGGCATGGGGTCCGTCCCGGCCGGACGCAGCTGGCCCGCGGCGTCCTCAGCACCGACCAGACCGGCGCGCGCAGCGTGGCGCTGGTCGGCGGGCACGGCTCGCACCTGCTCGGGGACCTCTCCAGGGCCGACGCGCTGGTCGTGCTGCCGGCCGAGACCGACTTCGTCGCCGCGGGGGCCGAGCTCGAGGTCTGGCCGCTGGACCCGCCGCGATGACGGGTCCCGGACCCGGCGGCCTGACGCACCTGAACGCGGCGGGCGAGGCCCGGATGGTCGACGTCTCGGAGAAGCCCGTGACGGTGCGGACGGCGACCGCGGCCGGGCGTGTCCGGCTCAGCACCGCCTGCGTCGCCGCGCTCCGTTCCGGCGACGTGCCCAAGGGCGACGCGCTCGCGGTGGCGCGGATCGCCGGGATCATGGCGGCCAAGAAGACCCCGGAGCTCGTGCCGCTCTGCCACCCCCTCATGATCAGCGGCGTGGACGTGCTCGCCGAGGTGACCGACGACGGGGTCTCGCTGACCGCGACCGTCCGGACGAACGAGCGCACCGGCGTCGAGATGGAGGCCCTCACCGCCGTGAGCGTCGCCGGGCTCGCCGTGGTCGACATGGTCAAGGCGCTCGACCGGGACGCGATGATCACCGACGTCCGGGTGGTCGCGAAGTCCGGCGGACGCAGCGGGGACTACCGCCGGGTCGAGGACAGGACATGAGTTCCGCGAGCGCGCGCGAGTGGAGCTCCTCGGGGGGTGCGGGGGGTCGTCCCCCCTCGGGACACAGCGCGTTCGTCGTCACCGTCTCGACCCGGGCCTCGGCCGGGGTCTACGAGGACCGCTCGGGCCCGATCCTGGTCGAGGGGCTGCGGGCGTGCGGCTTCGAGGTCGGTGACGCGGTCGTCGTGCCGGACGGTGACGAGGTCGGTGCCGCGCTGCGCGACGCGGTCGCGGCCGGGCACGCCGTCGTCCTCACCACCGGCGGCACCGGGCTCAACCCCGACGACCAGACCCCCGAGCAGACCCGGGCCGTCCTCGAGCACGAGGTGCCGCAGCTGAGCGCGGCGGTGGCGGCGTACGGGGTCGCGCACGGCGTCCCGACCGCGGTGCTGAGCCGCGGTGTCGCCGGGACCGCCGGGCGGACCCTCGTCGTCAACCTGCCCGGCTCCAGCGGCGGCGCCCGCGACGGCATGGCGGTCCTGGCCCCGGTGCTGCAGCACGCGGTGAGCCAGCTCCGCGGCGGCGACCACTAGGCGCGGTGGCCCGATGAGCTCCGGATTCAGCTACGGCACGCACCACTGGCCGGTCAGCCTGCGGCACGAGGGCGTGGTGCTCTCGCCCATGCGGCGGCGCGACCAGGGCGCCTGGGAACGGGTCCGGCGCCGCAACGCCGCCTGGCTCAAGCCGTGGGAGGCCACGCTGCCGCCCGGCTCCTCGGTCGGGCCCACGTCGTACGCCGCCCTCGTCCGCTCGCTCACCCGCCAGGCGCGCGACGACCGGATGCTGCCCTGGCTCGTCTTCTACGACGAGCACCCCGGCGGCCCGCCCACGCTCGCCGGCCAGCTGACCGTGAGCGGCATCGTCGGCGGGTCCGCGTCGTGGGGGCAGATCGGCTACTGGGTCGACCAGCGGCTCGCCGGTCGCGGCATCATCCCGACCGCGGTGGCCCTGGCCGTCGACTACTGCTTCTCGGTCATGCGGCTGCACCGCATCGAGATCGCCATCCGCCCCGAGAACGCCGCCAGCCTCCGCGTGGTGGCCAAGCTGGGGTTCCGTCCCGAGGGCCTGCGGCCGCGTTACCTCCACATCGACGGCGACTGGCGCGACCACCTGGTCTTCGCGCTGAACGCCGAGGAGGCCGGCGAGGGCCTCGTCCGCCGCTACGAAGCCCTGCGCGCCCCGCGCCCGGAGTAGGCGCGACCCGCCCTCTCCCGAGGAAACGCTGACTCCCGACAGCGAAAAAGTGCGCGCGGTCGCCGGAGGTCAGCGGTTTCTCGGGAGGGATGGGGATGCGGAGGCGACCGGGGAGGGGCGCGGACGGGCCGGGCCCGGACAGAGCGGTCGCACCGAGTCGTGACCTCGCCGAACCGGGGCGGTCACGCAATGATCACGCGACACACCGGGCGAGGTCGTCTGCGCTGACCAGCGCAGGAAATAGCGTGCGCTCCGTGGGGACTACGGGGCTGATCTTCGCCGCGATCGCGATCGCCTGGCTGGCTTATCTGGTGCCGCACTTCGTGCGCCGTCGCGATGGCGAGGTCGACGTCGAGACCGACACCGCCGACCCCTTCTCCGACTCCGTCCGGATCCTCCGGCACGGCACCGCGCCGCTGCTCGACCAGGACCTGACCGAGCTGCGCGAGTTCGAGGTGTCGACGCCGGTCACGCGCCGCGCGGCGGTCGCCGACCTGCGCCGCCTCGAGCGGGTCGCCGCCTCGCGCCGCCGCCGGGTGCTGTCGGGCCTCTTCGCGATCCTCTGCGCCGTCATCAGCGTCTGCTCGGTCGGCTGGCTGCCGTGGTGGTCCGTCGCGGTCCCCGGTGGTCTGGTGCTCCTGTTCGTGGTCGTCTCCCGGGTCAGCGTCCGCGCCATGCGCCGTGACCTCGACGCCCGCTATGTGTCGATCAGCCGCGGCAGCGACGAGCAGACGGTCATGATCAGCCGCAAGGACGCCGAGGCGCTCAAGGACAAGAAGAAGGCCAGGCAGACCAAGGCCAAGGACGACGAGTCCCGCCCCGGCCTGTGGGACCCGCTGCCGATCACGGTCCCGACGTACGTCTCCAAGCCGCTGGCGCCCCGTACGGTCCGCACCATCGACCTCTCCGCCCCCGACGTCACCTCGTCCGGTCGCCAGAGCGTCCCGGTGACCGCCGACGCGCCCGAGCCCGTGACGGGCGAGGTCCTCGGCCGCGACGAGCAGGACGGCGGGGCGAAGGCCGCTTCGGCCTGATCGTCGGACCCGACCGCCGTCTTGCGCCGAGGCAGCAGCCGTCGGCGGTGGTAAGGTCGGTCACCGATCGGGGAGTCCCGGTCACCGCGAGGGGCCTTGGCGCAGTTGGTAGCGCGTCTCGTTCGCAATGAGAAGGTCAGGGGTTCGAATCCCCTAGGCTCCACCGCCCACGGCTCGCGACACCTCGGTGTCGCGAGCCGTGCTGCGTCTCCGGGACTCCTGCCGTCTCGTCGGCCAGACAGTTCTCCGACGCTCTGGCAGGCTTGCGCGGTGACCCAGACCGACGTGCCTCCGCCGCCCACGATCGCCGAGCACGGCCTGATCGGCGACCTCCGGACGGCGGCGCTGGTGGGCACGGACGGCAGCATCGACTGGTTCTGCCCCGGACGTTTCGACGGGCCGAGCGTGTTCGCCCGCATCCTCGACACCGACAAGGGCGGGTCGTGGGACCTGCGTCCGGTCGACGGCGACGTCCGGGCCCACCAGTTCTACTTCCCCGACTCGAACATCCTCATCACCCGCTTCCTCACCGAGCAGGGCATGGTCGAGGTCCACGACTTCATGCCGGTGCTGAAGCCGAACGACGACGCGCACCGGCAGCGGCTCGTCCGTCGGATCCAGTGCGTCCGCGGCGACCTGCAGCTGCACATGTGCCTCGCGGCGCGTCCCGACTACGGACGCGAGCGGCCGACCCTGTCCGAGGTCGACGGGGGCGTCCTCGTCGAAGGCACGTCGTTGCGGCTCGGGCTGAGCGCGACGACGCAGTTCAGCATCGACGGCGACGACGTGGTGGCCGACCTGCACCTCACCGGCGGGGACCAGGTCCTCTTCGTGCTCGAGGTGCTCGACCCCGAGGCCGGGTTCGACCCGTGCTCGCAGGCCGACGCCGACGGGCTCTTCGACGCGACGAACCTCTTCTGGCAGGACTGGATCTCGCAGTCGCAGTACAAGGGGCGCTGGCGCGAGACCGTGAACCGGTCGGCCCTGACCCTCAAGCTGCTCTGCCACGAGCCGAGCGGCGGGATCGTGGCGGCGGTGACGACGAGCCTGCCGGAGCAGATCGGTGGCTCGCGCAACTGGGACTACCGCTACGTCTGGGTGCGCGACGCCGGCTTCAGCCTGTACGCGCTGCTCCGCCTGGGCTTCCTGACCGAGGCGGCGGCGTTCATCCGCTGGCTGTCGGAGCGGCTGGGGGAGCAGGACCAGGCCAGCACGAAGAAGCTCGGGCCGCTGCGGGTGCTCTACGACCTCGACGGGAAGATCCCCGACACCGAGGTCGAGCTCGACCACCTGGCCGGCTACGCGGGCTCGAAGCCCGTCCGGGTCGGGAACGCGGCCTCCGGCCAGCTCCAGCTCGACATCTACGGCGACCTGATCGACTCGGTCTACCTGTTCAACAAGTACGGCCCCGGCATCAGCTACGACGCCTGGCGCGACCTCACCAAGCTCGTCGACTGGCTGATGGACAACTGGGACCGTCCGGACGCGGGCATGTGGGAGTCACGGGGCAAGCCGCGCGACCACACGACCTCACGGATCATGGAGTGGGTCGCGATCGAGCGGGCGATCCGGGTGGCGCGCCAGCGGGGACTGCCCGGGGACATCGCCCGCTGGTCGGCCGTGCGCGACGAGATCTACGACAGCGTCATGGAGAGGTGCTGGGACCCGGAGCTGCAGTCGTTCAAGCAGTACGAGGGCGCGGACGTCGTCGACGCCGGTCTCCTGCTGCTGCCGCAGGTCAAGTTCCTGGCGCCGAACGACCCGCGCTTCCTCTCGACCCTCGAGCTGATCGAGCAGCGCCTCGTGACGGACACGCTGGTGTTCCGCTACGACGCCGAGACCGCGTCCGACGGGGTCGGGGGGAACGAGGGGACGTTCTCGCTCTGCTCCTTCTGGTACGTCGAGGCGCTCACCCGGGTCGGCCGGATCGCCGACGCGCGCCTCGCGCTGGAGAAGATGATGACCTACGCCAACCACCTCGGTCTGTTCGCCGAGCAGATCGGCCTCAACGGCGAGCAGCTCGGCAACTTCCCGCAGGCGTTCACCCACCTCGCGCTGATCAGCGCGGCCCACAACCTGGACCGCGAGCTCGGCTGAGGCTGCAGACCGACCGAACCCTGGACCGGAGGGTGGTCGCTCCGGGCCCGCCCCTCCTGGCCTCGAGGTCCCCTGGACCGGCACGTCGCGGGCGCGGGGGCACCCCTCGGTGACGCCGATGCAGCACGGGCCGCGATTTCCGTCGGCCGACGAGGCTGCTCTCCTCGTCGCCTCCCGGGGCACCGGTGTCCTCCGGCTCGGGTGCCTGCGCACCCGTGCCGCAGCGAGGCGGGGGTCACCGCACCTCGAGTCGCGCCCGAGCCTCTCGACAAGATGGGTCGCACCGGGTGACCACTCGTACCGGCTTGCACTTCCGTATCGCAGAATCTAATGTCCATTTAACGGAAGCAGAAGGAGCACGTGTGCCTCGACCCAGTCCTGACCCCACGCCCACCACGACGGGGCGGACCCCGCGCAGCGGAGCGGGGCTGCTGGACGAGGCGTTCCTCGCCGAGGCGGACCGCCGGCTGGCCGAGACCGACGCGCACCTCGCCCGCGCGTACCCCGGTGGCAAGGGGCAGCGCCAGCCGGTCCACACCGTCTACGTCCCCGCCGACCGCTACACCGCCGACCTGCCCGGACGCTGGGGCGCGGAGGCGACCCGGGTGCTGGACGAGCACGGCGGTGTCGAGGCCCTCACCGCGCTGGTCGGGCTGCCCGACGAGGTGGCGGACCGGGTGGCGCCGCGGGTGGTCGCCAAGCTCGCGGCCGAACCCGTCGAGGACCTGCGGATCGACTTCGAGGACGGCTACGGGCGCCGGCCGGACGCGGCTGAGGACGCCGACGTCGTCGCGGCCGCCCGGACCCTGGCCGGGGCGGTCGTCGACGGCCGCGCACCCGCCTTCGTGGGGATCCGCTTCAAGTGCTTCGAGGCCCCGACCCGGCGCCGCGGCCTGCGGACGCTCGACCTCTTCCTCGCCACGCTGCTCGAGGCGGGCGAGCTGCCCGCGGGGCTCCGGCTCACCCTGCCGAAGGTCAGCACGGCCAGCCAGGTCGAGGTGATGGTCGACGCCTGCGCGGCGATCGAGCGCGCCGCCGGGCTGCCGGAGGGCCGGCTCGGGTTCGAGATCCAGGTCGAGACCCCGCCGCTCGTGCTGGGCGCCGACGGCCGGGCCGAGGTCGCCGCGGCGCTGCACGCCGGGGCCGGCCGGGTCACCGGGCTGCACTACGGGACGTACGACTACAGCGCCTCGCTCGAGGTCGCCGCCGAGCAGCAGTCGATGGCCCACCCGGCCGCCGACCACGCCAAGCAGGTGATGCAGACCGCCGCGGCCGAGACCGGCGTCCAGCTCTCCGACGGCTCCACGAACATCCTCCCCGTCGGGTCCCCCGACCAGGTCCGCGCCGCCTGGCGGCTGCACCACGACCTCGTGCGCCGCAGCCTCGAGCGGGCCTACTACCAGGGCTGGGACCTGCACCCGGCCCAGCTGCCCACCCGCTACCTCGCCACGTTCGCGTTCTTCGCCGGCGGGTTCGACCGGGCCGCCGCCCGGCTGCGCGCCTACCTGGAGCGCGTCGAGGGCGGCGTCCTCGACGAGCCGGCCACGGCCCGCGCGCTGGCCCGGTTCGTCGACCGGGGCGTGAGCTGCGGGGCGGTGGGGGAGGCCGACCTCCGCGCCGCCACCGGGCTCGACCGCGCCACGCTCGCCCGCCTCGCCCAGCCCAAGTCCGACACCGAGGGGCTGCGCGCCCCGAACCCCGCCGAGGAGACCCACCGATGACCACCCCGAACGCCGACCCGGCTGCGCTCGAGCCGGCCGGCGGGCCGCTGCCCTTCACGGGCTACCACGTGCCGACGGGTGGGCACCCGCCGCAGACCGACCTGGTGGGGGAGCGGGCGCGGTTCACGGAGGCGTACGCGCTCATCCCGCGCGGGGCCGTCCGCGACATCGTCACGAGCTATCTGCCCTTCTGGGACGCCACCCGGGTGTGGGTGCTGGCGCGGCCGCTGTCGGGATTCGCCGAGACGTTCTCGCAGTACGTCGTCGAGGTCGCGCCCGGCGGCGGCAGCGACGCGCCGGAGCCCGACGCGGGGGCGGAGGGCGTCCTGTTCGTGGTGGGCGGCCGGGGCCGGCTGACCGTCGACGACACTGCCCACGACCTCGAGGCCGGAAGCTGGGCCTACCTGCCGCCGGGGCAGCGCTGGACGCTGCACGTCGGCGACGCGGCCGACTCCCCGCTGACCTTCCACTGGGTCCGCAAGGCGTACGAGGCCGTCGAGGGCCTGGACGCGCCCGACGCCGTCGTGAGCAGCGACCGGGTGGCGGTGCCGGTCCCGATGCCCGAGACCGACGGCACCTGGGTGACGACCCGGTTCGTCGACCCGGCCGACCTCCGCCACGACATGCACGTCAACATCGTCACCCTCGAGCCGGGCGCCTCGATCCCCTTCGCCGAGACCCACGTGATGGAGCACGGCCTCTACGTCCTCGAGGGCAAGGCCGTCTACCGGCTCAACACCGACTGGGTCGAGGTGGAGGCGGGCGACTTCATGTGGCTGCGCGCCTTCTGCCCGCAGGCCTGCTACGCCGGCGGGCCCGGACGGTTCCGCTACCTGCTCTACAAGGACGTCAACCGGCACGCGCGGCTGCCGCGCCGGCCTCTCTGACGAGACCGGCAAGAAGTCGCCACCGGATCGACCCCGTCTCGTAACAGGAGGCCAGGACCATGACGAACATGACCGACACGACCACGACCGCCGTCGCGAAGCACCCGGTCGACCAGGTGCTGCCGCCGGGCCCGATGTTCCTCTACGGGCTGCAGCACGTCCTCAGCATGTACGCCGGGGTCGTGGCCGTGCCGCTGATCATCGGCACCGCGCTCGGGCTGAGCCCGACCGACACGACGTACCTCGTCTCGGCGGGGCTCTTCATGTCCGGGGTCGCCACACTGCTGCAGACCCTCGGGGTCTGGAAGATCGGCGCGCGGCAGCCGATCGTCCAGGGCACGTCGTTCGCGGCGGTCTCGACGATGCTCGCCATCGGCGCCTCGCACGGCGGCGGCAGCGCCGGGCTCCGGGCGATCTTCGGCGCGCTGCTCGTCGCCGGCGTCGTCGGGTTCCTGATCGCGCCCGTGTTCACCCGGCTGCTGCGCTTCTTCCCCGAGGTCGTGACGGGCACGGTGATCACGATCATCGGCGTCTCGCTGCTGCCGGTCGCGATCCGCTGGGCCGGCGGCGGGACCCCCGGGGTGACGCCCACCTTCGGCGCGCCCAAGAACATCGCGCTCGCGGCGATCACGATGCTGATCATCGTCGCGATCTACCGCTTCGGGCCGGCCGTCCTGTCCCGGGTCGCGATCCTGCTCGGCCTGGTGCTCGGCACCGTGGTGGCGATCCCGTTCGGCGTCACGAACTTCAGCCGGATCGCCGACGCGTCGGTCTTCCAGCTGACCACGCCGTTCCACTTCGGTCCCCCGACCTTCTCGGTCGGGGCGATCATCTCGATGGTGGTCGTGATGCTCGTGATCATGACCGAGACGACGGCCGACATCCTCGCCATCGGCGAGGTCGTCGAGAAGCCGGCGGACCGCCAGCAGGTGACCAACGGCCTGCGGGCGGACATGCTGGCGACGTCGCTGGCCAGCGTCTTCAACGGCTTCTCGGTCAGCGCCTTCGCCCAGAACGTCGGCCTGGTCGCCATCACCGGCATCCGCAGCCGCTTCGTCGTCGCCGTCTCGGGCGGCATCCTCGTCTTCCTCGGCCTGTTCCCGGTGCTCGGGGCCCTGGTCGCCCTCGTGCCGCTGCCGGTGCTCGGCGGGGCCGGGCTCGCGCTGTTCGGCACCGTGGCGGCGAGCGGCATCCGCACCCTGTCGCGCGTCGACTTCTCCGGCAACGCCAACATCGTCATCGTGGCGTTCTCCATCGGCATGGGCATCATCCCGATCGCGGTGCCGACGTTCTACGACCGTTTCCCGGACTGGTTCACGGTGATCTTCGACTCCGGCATCACCGCCGCCGCCCTGACCGCCGTCCTGCTCAACGTCGTGTTCAACATCCTCGGCCGGGACCCCGAGCCGAGCGAGGGGCCGATCTTCGCCGAGGGTCCCGCCCTCGCCGCGATCTCCCAGGCCGACGAGGCCCGCCTCGACCCGGACGGTCCCGCCGCGCGCGGCCAGGGCTACGGCGGCAACCCGTGAGCCAGATCAGCGCGCACGTCCTCGACGCCGGCGTCGGCCGGCCCGCGGCCGGGGTGGTCGTCACGCTCCTCGACGCCGCCGGGGGACCGATCGCCGAGGCCACCACCGACGCCGACGGCCGGGTCGGCACGCTCGGCCCCGACCGGCTCGACCCCGGGACGTACGCCGTCCGCTTCGGCTCGGGCGACTACTTCGCCGCGCAGGGCGTCACGTGCTTCCACCCCGAGGTCCTCGTGACCTTCACCGTCGCGCCCGGCGAAGCGCACCACCACGTCCCGCTGCTGCTCAGCCCGTTCGCCTACACCACCTACCGCGGCAGCTGAGCGCCGCGCGTCCCTCTCCTCGTCTCGTCGACGTCGACCCCGAAGGAACCGCCATGACCGAGATCCTGCTGACCACCAACCAGTACGGCAAGGCCGAGAACCGTGTCGTACGGGTCTCGCGCGACAGCGACCGTCACGAGCTGGTCGACCTGAACGTCACCTCCCAGCTCCGCGGCGACTTCGCCGCCGCGCACCTCGAGGGCGACAACGCCCACGTGGTCGCGACGGACACGCAGAAGAACACGATCTTCGCCTTCGCGCGCGAGCCGATCACCTCCCCGGAGGAGTTCCTGGTCAAGCTCGCCGAACACTTCACGGGCGAGTTCGACTGGGTGAGCGGCGGCCGCTGGGCGGCGGAGGAGTTCGGCTGGTCGCGCATCGACGGCCACGACCACGCCTTCTACCGCAGCGCGCCCGAGACCCGGACGGCCGTCCTCGTCCGCGACGGCGGGACCGACACCCTGATCAGCGGCTTCTACGGGCTGACGGTCATGAAGACGACCGCGTCCGGGTTCGTCGGCTACCCGCGCGACCGCTACACGACGCTGCCCGAGACCGAGGACCGGATCCTCGCCACCGACGTCTCGACGCGCTGGCGCTACCGTGCCGACGCCGTCTCCGCGGGCGGGCTGGACTATGACGCCACGTACGAGAGCGTCAAGGCGACGATCATGTCGACGTTCACCCAGGGCTACTCCAAGGCGCTGCAGCACACGCTGCACGAGATGGCGGCCGCCGTGATCGACAAGCACGACGTCGTCGACGAGATCAAGTTCTCCTGCCCGAACAAGCACCACTTCCTGTCGAACCTCGAGCCCTTCGGCCTCGACAACCCGAACGTGGTGTTCTACGCCGCCGACCGCCCGTACGGCCTGATCGAGGCGACCTTCCAGCGAGCAGGGGCGCCCACCGCGGACGCCGGCTGGAACGGCATCGCCGGCTTCTGCTGACCCGCTCGTGCATCTGCCTCTGGAGCGAGCAGCGCGCGCGCCCCGGCTCACCGCACTTCTGAAAGCATCGCTCGCTCCGATGCTCTGGTGTCGGTGCTCGGCCCTGGGCTCGCGGCGCGGTTCCCATCGACGAGATCAGGTACTCGCCGTGGGTCATCCGAAAGCCGGGTAGCAAGTACGGCCTCACCATCGACGAGGTCGACGAAGCTTGTACACCACCAAGGATCGTCCCCGCGACGTGGGACTTCGACCCGCAGCACGGCCGGCGCTTGCTGGTGCGGGGTGAGGACGTCGTCCGGCCGAGTCCTGCTCGTGGTTCTCTTCCCGACCGACTCCCATGGACTGTTTCGACTGGGCACTGCGATACCCGCCAAGCAGCGCTGACCCTGCGGGAAGGAGGGCATGCTGGGTGCCATGAGCGCCAATGAGGGATACGACCCGTTCGACCTCACGGGCATGACCGAGGACGAGCTCGATCGGCTCGAAGCGGCGGGGGAGCGGGTCGATGTGGTGCCGGGTCCTGCGCCGAGCATGACGCCCGCGGCACCCGCCGACGCCGTGCACGGCGAGCACCTCGAGTACCTCGTTGCTTCGAACACCGCCGGCGTCCAGGTCGACTTCCACGTGGTGCAGTCGACGAGCATGGTCCTCGCGGGCGCCACGAAGAGTTGAGGGACGGCTCAGTCCTGCTCCTGGCCAACGACGCCGAGCGCACGGAGGCCGGTCTGATATCCGCGATCGGCTTGGGGTGGTCGGTCACGAGCAGCCCGACGAGCCAGTCCGCCCTCGTGCTCATGCTCAAGGTGCCATGGGACCAGACCAATGTGCGACACCGGGCTGTCGTCACGCTCAACAACGCTGACGGCGCACGGGCCCGCTTCTTCGTCGGGTCAGAGGGCCCGCAGATCGAGTTCGAGGTCGGCCTGCATGCTCTCGAACACAGGGATTCCTGGCCCCGCTGTGGCGGGTGTGAACACTCTCGTGCGGGTGCGAGAGCTGCTGCGGATCCTGTCGCGACGCTTCGACCTACCCTGACCTGCCGGACGTCGAGATGGCGCTGGTGGACAACCTCCGCGCCGCGCGTGAACCGGTCGAGGCGCTCAGTCGGGCGATCGTCAACCTCCCGCTCGGCCCCCACCGGGCTCCCGAGCGGACCGGACGCTAGGGCCCCGTCGTCAGACGAGGGGTAGCTTGCCGCGCCGGACCAGGGCTTGCGGGCGCGACAACCTACCGCTCGGCGGGCGTCCGGAGGATGCGTCCGGCGGACCAGACGCCCGCCACGTCGCCCGGGGTGGCCAGGGCGAAGACGCGGGCGAGCAGGTCGGTGGCGTCGGAGGCGTGGGCGAGGTTCACGGCCAGGGGCGTGCCGGGGGCGGGGCGCAGCCAGACGGCGTCGAAGTCCTTGCCGACGCCGAGGTCGCCCACAGAATCCGCCAGGCCGAGCGCCTCCGCCCCCGCCCGGGTGGCGAGGTGCAGCAGGTGCACCGGGCTCAGCGGGAGGCCGGCGGGGCCGAGCAGCTGCTGGACGAAGTAGGCCTGCAGCCCCTCCTTGAGCAGGGAGAAGCCGGTGCCGGCGCCCACGTCGCTGCCCAGCGCGACGCCCACGCCGCGCTCGACGTGGCGGCGCAGGGGGAAGAGCCCGCTGCCCAGCGCCGCGTTGCTGGTGGGGCAGTGCGCGACCCAGGCGCGGGCGCCGGCGAGGACGTCGAGCTCGTGGTCGGTCGGGTGCACGTCGTGCGCGAAGACCGAGCGCGGACCCACGAGGCCGTGGTGGGCGTACGTGTCGAGGTAGTTCGCCCGGTCGGGGAAGAGCGAACGCACCTCGTCGATCTCGGCGCCGTTCTCGTTGACGTGCGACGTGGCGAAGACGTCGTCGGCCGCCGCGAGCAGCTCGGCGCAGACGTCGAGCAGCGGCTCCGAGGCCGACAGCGAGAAGCGTGGGGTGACGGCGTAGCGCAGCCGGTCGCGGCCGTGCCAGCGCTCGATCAGCCCCAGCCCCTCCTTCAGCGCCAGCTCCGGGGTGGTCAGCAGCTCGTCGCGCAGGATCCGGTCGCTCACCACCTGGCCGGCCGTGATGCGCAGCCCCCGCCGCTGCGCCGCACCGAACAGCACGTCGACGGCCGAGGCGAAGTGCGAGCCGAAGACCAGCGCGGTGGTCGTCCCCGCACCGACCAGGCCGTCGAGGAACTCCTCGGCGACCACGGCGGCGTACGCCTCGTCGGCCAGCCGGGCCTCCTCGGGCAGGGCGAAGTCGCGCAGCCACGCCAGCAGCGGCTGGCCCAGGCCGCCGAGCGCACGGACCTGCGGGTAGTGGACGTGGGTGTCGACGAATCCCGGCAGCAGCACGCCCCCCCGCAGGTCGACGGTCTCCTCCTCCGGGTGCCGGCGCCGGACGTCGGCGTACGGCGCCCGCTCGGCCACGCGACCGTCGCGGACGAGCAGTCCGGCGTCGTCGTCCGCCCGCAGCAGGGAGCCGGGGTCGGGAGCGGTGAAGGGGTCGCCGGTGACGTCGAGGACCGTGGCGCGGTAGAGCGTCACCGGGCGGCCACCGGCCGGGCCGACAGCGTCTGCAGCAGGGCGGCGGCGACGCTGACGGCGATGACGGCCGGGTCCTTGCCCGCGATGTCCGGCAGCCCGACGGGGGAGGTGATGAGGTCCAGGGCGGCCTCGTCGTGGCCCTCGGCGACGAGGTTCCGACGGAACCTCGCCCACTTGGCGCTCGACCCGATCAGCCCGACGCTGCCGAGCCGGTCGTCGCGCTCGGCGCACAGCCGCAGGGCCGCGTCGCAGAGCGCGAAGTCCTCGGCGTGGTCGTGGGTCATGACGAGCACGTGGGCCCCGACCGGGAGCCGGGTCAGCACGGTCTCGCCGAGCAGGGCGTGGTGCACCTGCACGTCGGCCACGCCCTCGGTGACGTCGGCGAGCCGGAGCGGGTCGAGCTCGGCCTCGCGGCCGTCGACGAGGTGCAGCGACAGCTCGAGGCGCGACAGGATGCGGGCCAGCTCGTAGCCGACGTGCCCGACGCCGAACAGCGCCACCGTCGGCCGTACGGGCAGCGGCTCGAGCAGCAGCGTGACGACGCCGCCGCAGCACTGCCGGCCGTGCTCGGTCCGGGCCCGCTCGGACAGCTTCGACTCCTGCGTCTCCGGAACCGTCGCGCCCTCCACCAGCAGCGCCCGCGCCCGCGCCACCGCGGTCTGCTCGAGGTTGCCGCCGCCGACGCTGCCCCAGGTCCGGCCCGCGCTGACGACCATCTTGGCGCCGGGGTCGCGGGGCGCGTGGCCCCGGACCGCGGTCACCGTGACGAGGACGCCCGCCTCGCCCTCGCGCCGCAGGTGCTGGACCGCACCCAGCCAGTCCGTGCTCATCGCGGCCGCCTCAGGCCTGCGCGAGCGGACGGGACGGCGCCTCGGTGATGGCGTGCTCGGTCGCCACGGCGCCCGAGTGCTCGCCGGCCGCGTACGCCTCGGAGGCGGCGGAGGTGGCCAGCGCGGGTTCGGGGTGGCCGGACCGCGCGGCCTCGACCGCCCAGAAGACGGCCTCCGGCGTCGCCGGGCTGCCCAGGTCGACCTCGATCCCGACCGGGCCGAACGCGGCCACGGCCTGCCGCAGCGCCTCGCGCACCGAGAAGGCCAGCATCAGCGGCGGTTCGCCGACGGCCTTGGAGCCGTAGACGACACCGGACTCGGTCGCCCGCTCGAAGAGGTGCACCCGGAAGTCCTCGGGCATCTCGGAGAAGCTCGGCAGCTTGTACGTGCTCGCCGACTGCGTCGACAGCCGCCCGCGGTGCGGACCGTCGGTGGTGTCCCAGCGGAGCTCCTCCAGCGTGAGCCAGCCCGCGCCCTGCACGAAGCCGCCCTCGATCTGGCCGACGTCGATGAGCGGGGAGAGGCTGTCGCCGACGTCGTGGACGATGTCGACCCGCCGGGTGCGGTAGGTCCCGGTGAACCCGTCGACCTCGACCTCGGTGACCGACGCCCCGTACGCGAAGTACTTGAAGGGCTCGCCCTGCATGCGCTCGGCGTCCCAGTGCAGGCCCTCGGTGCGGTAGAAGCCGGCCGCCCAGAGCGAGACGCGCTG
Source organism: uncultured Actinomycetota bacterium (assembly GCA_963762775.1). Classification (GTDB taxonomy): domain Bacteria; phylum Actinomycetota; class Actinomycetes; order Propionibacteriales; family Propionibacteriaceae; genus Microlunatus. Next base: position 144,164 of record CAVXMD010000003.1, on the reverse strand, counting down.
GTGGTAGGCGGCGTTGGTCAGCTCGCCCCAGGCGATCTGACGGTCGTGGAAGCCGATGCCCGTGACCACGCCGTCGACGAAGCGGACGTCGTTGGGGTGGATGTTCAGCATCCGCCCGGCGACGTCGGCCAGCCGCTCGCGGATCTGCTCGCAGGCGTTGCGGATCGCGCCGCCGTTGAGGTCGGCACCGGAGCTCGCCGCGGTGGCGGAGGTGTTCGGCACCTTGTCGGTCCGCGTCGGCGCGAGCCGGACGGACGCCAGCGGGACCCCGAGCGCGGTCGCCGCGACCTGGATCATCTTGGTGTGCAGGCCCTGGCCCATCTCGGTGCCGCCGTGGTTGATCAGCACCGACCCGTCCTTGTAGACGTGCACCAGCGCGCCGGCCTGGTTGAAGGCCGTGAGGTTGAAGGAGATCCCGAACTTCACCGGTGTCACCGCGAGCCCGCGCTTGCGGTGCGCGTGGGCGGCGTTGAACGCCTCGACCCCGGCCGTCCGCTCCGCGAAGTCGGACCGCTCGAGGAGCACCCGCCAGATGTCGCGGAGCCGTTCGGCGTGCCGGACCGGCTGACCGTACGGGGTGGCCTGGCCCGGTGCGTAGAGGTTCGTCCGGCGCAGCTCCTCCGCGCTGACGCCGAGCAGCGGGGCGCAGCGGCCGAGGATGTCCTCGATGACGATCATGCCCTGGGGCCCCCCGAACCCCCGGAACGCGGTCTGCGACGTCTTGTTCGTCTTCGCGATGCGCCCGAGGACCTCGATGTCGGGGACCCAGTAGGCGTTGTCGATGTGGCACAGCGCCCGGGCCAGCACGGGCTCGGACAGATCCAGGCTCCAGCCACCGTCGCTCGTCAGCGTGGCGCGCAGCCCGCACAGCCGCCGGTCGGCGTCGAAGCCGACCTCCCAGCTGGCGTGGAAGGGGTGCCGCTTGCCGGTCATGGTGAGGTCCTGCGTGCGGTTCAGGCGGAGCCGGACCGGCCGCCCGGTGAGGACGGCGCCGAGCGCCGCGACCGCCGCGAAGCCGTGCGGCTGCATCTCCTTGCCGCCGAACCCGCCGCCCATCCGCAGGCACTGCACGGTCACGGCGTGGCTGGCCAGCCCGAGCACGTGCGCGATGATCTCCTGCGTCTCGCTCGGGTGCTGGGTGCTGGACTGCACGAAGACCTGGCCGCCCTCGTCGACGTGGGCCAGGGCCGCGTTCGTCTCGAGGTAGAAGTGCTCCTGGCCGCCGAGCTCGAACTCGCCGCTGAAGCGGTGCGCCGCACCGGCGAGCCCGGCCTCGGCGTCGCCGCGCGACAGGGTGCGCTGGTGGCCCTGGAAGCTCTCGGCCGCGATGGCCTCGTGCAGGGTCAGGATCGAGGGCAGCGGCGCGTAGTCGGCCTCGACCAGCGCGGCCCCCTGCCGGGCGGCCTCCTCGCTCTCGCCGAGGACCCAGCAGATCGCGTGGCCGTAGAACATGACCTCGTCGGGGAAGAGGGGTTCGTCGTGCTTGACGCCCGCGTCGTTGACCCCGGGCACGTCGGCGGCGGTGAGCACGCGGACGACGCCCTCGACCGCGTACGCCGGCTCGACCCGCAGCGCGGTGACGCGCGCGTGGGCGTGCGGGGCCTGGACCGGCCAGGCGTGCAGGACGCCGACCATCTTGACCGCGAGGTCGTCGGTGTAGAGGGCGGTGCCGGTGACGTGCAGCGCCGCGCTCTCGTGCGGGACCTCGAGCCCGACCTTCGGGTTGACCGGACGTTCGGCCAGGCTGCTCGTGGTGGCCTCCCTCATCGGACGCTCCCTCCCTCGGTCTCGACGTCTCCGGTCGGTGCGGACTCCGCGACGAGCTTGAGCAGGCTCTGCCGCAGCATCGCGCGCCGGTAGCGGGCCGAGGCCCGGTGGTCGTCGAGCGGGGTGCCCTCGGCCCCGAGCGCGTCGGCCGCCTCGGCGACACCGTCGGCGGTCCAGGGGCGTCCGACCAGCGCCTCCTCCGCCGCCCGGGCCCGGACCGGCGTCGCAGCGACGCCACCGAGGCCGATGCGCGCCTCACGGACGTTCCCTGAACGTGTCGAAGGGCCCTCGAGGGTCACGGCGAACGCGACCGAGACGCTCGAGATGTCGTCGAACCGACGCTTGGCGATCTTGTGGAACGCGGTCAGCGGCGCGAGCGGCTTCGGGATGATCACCGTCTTGATCAGCTCGTCGGCCCGGCGCACCGAGCGGCGGTAGCCGGTGAAGTAGTCGGCCAGCGCGACCGTCCGGTCGCTCCCGCTCGAGACGAGCACGAGCCGCGCGTCGAGGGCCAGGAGCACCGGCATGCTGTCGCCGATCGGGCTGGCGGTGCCCAGGTTGCCGCCCAGGGTGGCGGCGTTGCGGATCAGCCGTGACGCGAACTGCGGGAAGAGCTCCCCCAGCAGCGGGACGCTCCCGGCCAGGCCGCGCTCGACCTCGCTGAGGCTGAGCGAGGCGCCGATCTCCCACGCGGCGTCGGTCTCGACGAGGGTGCGCAGCTCGGGCAGGCGGTCGACGGCGACGGTCAGACCCGTACGGCTGTGGCGGATGTTCAGCTCGACGCCCCAGTCGGTCGACCCGGCCAGCACCAGAGCGTCGGGCTCCTCGGCGAGCAGGGCCAGCGTCTCGGCCAGCGAGGCCGGGCGGACGAAGCTGCCCTGCCGGCTCGTCGTCCGGGTGTTCCGCGGAGCCGGGGCGGGGGTCTGCGTCCGCGTGTTCAGCACGTCGTCGACGTCCGGGGCGCCCAGCGCGTACGCCGCGTCGCGGATCGGGCGGTAGCCCGTGCAGCGGCAGAGGTTGCCGCTCAGCGCGTGCAGGTCGAAGCCGTTGGGACCGTGCTCGTGGTCGGCGGCCTGGCCCGGTTCGTTGGGCTCGGGCGCGGTGACGACGCCGGCGCCCTCGACCCGGTCGCGCTCGGCGTGCCCGGAGGTGGTGGGCCGGCGGCCGGCGCGGTAGTACTCGGCGGCCATCGCGCAGACGAAGCCCGGCGTGCAGTAGCCGCACTGCGACCCGCCGCGGACGGCCATCTCGTGCTGCACGGGGTGCAGCGCGTCGGCGCGGCCGAGACCCTCCGCCGTCCGGACCTCCTGGCCGTCGAGCGCGGCGGCCGGCGCCAGGCAGGCGTTCAGGGCGACCCAGCTGCTGCGGGCCTGCCCGTCGCTCCCGCTGCCGTCGCCGGTACCGGGTCGGAGGACCATGACGGCGCAGGCGCCGCACTCGCCCTCGGCGCAGCCCTCCTTGGAGCCGGTCAGGCCCTCGGCCCGCAGCCAGTCGAGCAGCGTCACGTGCCCGCCGACCTCGCCCAGCCGTCGCTCGCGACCGTTGACCACCACCGACGGTTCGATGTCCACGACCATCTCGCCTCCGTCCCCATGCCGGAGCGACCCTGCCGCCGGTCGGCGTACGGGTCGCTGCATGGTTCGTCAGATGAGAGTCTGGCGCGTCCGACGCCGGTTATCCATGCGCAACGACGTCGGTTCGTGACCCGTAGCGTAACCGGAACCTCCTCGTCGTGCTACCGCTCTGCGGAAGGTGATTTCCGCACGGCGAGAACTCGTTGCGGGTCATGGGGTCGGGCGTGCTCCTTGACGACCGGGTGACACGGCCCTACTGTCCCGGCAGGCGGTACCGCTCTTCCGGTCAGCGGAAGGTGGTGCCCGACGAAAGGGGCACTCCATGGCCACCGCAGCGCTCTCCGACCGACCCGCCCGTCGCTCGACGCACCCCGTCGACGAGGTCCTGCCGCCGGCGAAGCTCGCCGTCTACGGCTTCCAGCACGTCCTCGCCTTCTACGCCGGCGCCGTCGTCGTCCCGATCCTGCTCGCCAGCGCGATCGGGCTCGACCAGCGCCAGCTGATCCACCTGATCAACGCCGACCTCTTCACCTGCGGGATCGCCTCGATCATCCAGTCGATCGGCTTCTGGAAGATCGGCGTCCGGCTGCCCCTGCTGCAGGGTGTGACCTTCACCGCCGTCTCGCCCATGATCGCCATCGGGCTGGCGGCGGGCGGTGGCACCGAGGGGCTCGTGGTGATCTACGGCGCCGTGATCGTCGCGGGTCTGGTGACCCTGCTGATCGCGCCGTACTTCAGCCGGCTGATCCGCTTCTTCCCCCCGGTCGTGACCGGCTCGGTGATCACGATCATCGGCATCGCGCTGCTGCCCGTCGCCGCGGCCGACGCCACCGGCGGAGCCGGACCGACCTCCGACCCGACCAGCCCGCGCAACCTCGCGTACGCCATCGGCACCCTCGCCCTGATCGTCGCGATCCAGCGGATCTTCCGCGGGTTCCTCGCCACCGTCGCCGTGCTGATCGGCCTGGTCGTGGGGACGTTGGTGGCCTGGATCCTCGGCGACGCGACGTTCTCCGACGTCGGCCCCTCGAGCTGGGTCGGGCTCACGACGCCGTTCTTCTTCGGCTGGCCCAAGTTCTCGGTCGCGGCGATCATCTCGATGGTCGTCGTCATGCTGATCACGGCCGTGGAGACGACCGGTGACGTCTTCGCCACCGGCGAGATCGTCGAGAAGCGCATCACCCGCAACGACATCGCCCGCGCCCTGCGCGCCGACGGCCTCGCCACCGTGATCGGCGGGGTGTTCAACTCCTTCCCGTACACCTGCTTCGCCGAGAACGTGGGACTCGTGCGGCTCACCCGGGTCCGCAGCCGCTACGTCGTCGCCACCGCCGGCGCGATCATGATCGTCCTGGGTCTGATCCCCAAGGCCGGCGCGCTCGTGGCCGGCATCCCGCACCCCGTGCTCGGCGGCGCGGCGCTGGCGATGTTCGCGACGGTGGCCGTCGTGGGCTTCCAGACCCTGTCGCGCGTCGACTTCCACGACCACCGCAACGTCGTGATCGTCGCGACCGCCGTCGGCCTCGCCGTCTACGTCACGGTCCAGCCCGACGTGGCGAAGGCCGTGCCGTCGTGGGCGCAGATCATCTTCGGCTCCGGCATCACCCTGGGCAGCCTCGTCGCCATCGGGCTCAACCTGCTGTTCCACCACGTCGGCCGCAGCCGCGGCGCCGCGGTCGCCGGCGCCCCCGGCCGCGACCTCGTCGGGCTCAACGACGTCAACGCGATGAGCCGCGAGGAGTTCGTGGAGACGTTCGGCGGGCTCTTCCAGGGTCCGCGCTGGGTGGTCGAGCGGGCGTACGACGAGCGCCCGTTCGCCGACACCCGCGACCTGCGGCGGGCGTTCCAGGAGGCGCTGCTGGTGGCGACGAAGGACGAGCAGCGCGAGCTGATCAGCTCCTACCCCGAGCTCGGCTCGGACGTCGTGGCGACCGGCGACGCGGGGGAGGGTTCGTTCGTCGACCAGTCCGCGCTCGGCCTCACCCGGCTCGACGACCAGGCGCACGGCGAGCTCGCCGGCCTGGCGACCGAGTACCGCGAGCGGTTCGGCTTCCCGTTGATCATCTCGGTGCGCGACCGGGCGTCGTTCGACCAGATCCTGCAGCAGGGCCGGCACCGGCTGGACAACTCGACCACCCAGGAGCACGCCACGGCCCTGATGGAGATCGCCAGCATCGCCGGCCACCGCTTCGACGACCTCGTCGCCGACGCCAACCCCATCTACTCCGCCCGCACCCGCGGCCTGACCGACGCCTGACCGGCCCTCGCTGACGGCCGCGGGCGCCTCCCGCGGCCGTCTCGCCCGTCGCAGGTTTTTCACGTTCACGTGAAAAACCACTGCTACCCACGGCAGATCTGCCGTGGGTAGCGGAGGTCTTTCACGTGAACGTGAAAAACCGACGTCCCGGGACCCGCGGCAGGGCGGACCGGACGGGCGTACGTACGGACCCGCGGGTCAGATCTCGCCGCGGCGCAGGAGCCGGCCGAAGGGCTCGTCGCGGACGACCCGGCCGCGCAGGTACGTCTGGCGTACGCGGCCGGAGAGGGCACGTCCCTGGTAGGGCGTGATCGGGTTCTTGTGGTGGAGGCGGGCGGCGTCGACGACGAAGGCGTCGTCGGGTGCGAACACGGCCAGGTCGGCGTCGTAGCCGAGGGCGAGGGTGCCCTTCGAGCGCAGTCCGACCCGCTTCGCCGGCCGCGTGGCCATCCAGTCGACGACCCGCTCGAGCCCGATGCCCCGACGGCGGGCCTCGGTCCAGATCAGCGACAGGCCCAGCTGCAGCGAGCTGATGCCGCCCCAGGCGACGCCGAAGTCGCCGTTCTCGAGGTCCTTGAGGTCGAGCGTCGAGGGTGAGTGGTCGGAGACGATGAAGTCGATCGTGCCGTCGACCAGCCCGGCCCAGAGCGCCTCGCGGTTGCTCGCCTCGCGCACCGGCGGGCAGCACTTGAACGCCGTCGCCCCGTCGGGCACCTCCTCCGCCAGCAGCGTCAGGTAGTGCGGGCAGGTCTCCACCGTGAGGTCGACGCCGTCGCGCTTGGCCGTGGCGATCATGGGCAGCGCGTCGGAGGACGACAGGTGCAGCAGGTGGGCGCGCGCCCCGGTCCATCGGGTGCGCTCGATGACCTCGGCGATGGCGAGGTTCTCGGCGCCGCGGGGCCGGGAGGCGAGGAAGGACTCGTACACGTCACCGCGGGGGTGCGGGGCGCGCTCGATGGCGCGGGAGTCCTCGGCGTGGACGATCATCAGCGAGTCGAACGTCCTGAGCTCGGCGAGGTCGCGCTCGAGCTCGTCGGCCTCCAGGTGCGGGAACTCGTCGACCCCGGAGTGCAGCAGGAAGCACTTGAAGCCGAAGACGCCGTCGTCGTGGAGCTCGCGCAGGCAGGGCGTGTTCCCCGGGACCGCACCGCCCCAGAAGCCCACGTCGACGAACACCTGCCCGGCGGCGAAGAGGCGCTTGTACTCGAGCGCGGGCGCGTTGACCGTCGCCGGGATCGAGTTCAGGGGCATGTCGATCAGCGTGGTGACGCCGCCGGCGGCCGCGGCCCGGGTCGCGGACGCGAAGCCCTCCCAGCTCGTCCGGCCGGGTTCGTTGATGTGCACGTGGGTGTCGACGAGGCCGGGCAGCAGCACCTCGTCGTCGGCGAGCTCGACCACCTCGGCGGCCTCGAGGCCCGCGCCCAACGGTTCGATCGCGACGATCGTGCCGTCGCGCACCCCGATCTCGCGGGCGACCACGCCCGCGGTGGTGAGGATGCGCCGTCCCCGCAGGACCAGGTCGAGGCGCCGCTCGCCGCTCGGGTGCGCCCCGGGTCCGGCGGCCGCCTGCGCGGCGGGCACGCCGTGCTCGCGGGTCCAGTCCGCGATGAGGCCGCGGATCCGGTCCGGGTCGTTGACCTCCTCGGCGACCGTACGGGCGCCCGCGGCCTCTGCCGACTCCGCCTCCTCGGCGGCCGCCGGCTTGGTGACCGACCGGGCCGACGCCTCCTGCGCGATCCGCGTCGGGTCGACGTCCGCCTCGGGCTCCACGCCGTCGGGCTCGTGCTGGGTCGTCACCGCTGCTCCCTTCGTCCGGTCCTGCGTGTCGTTCGCTCCTGCGTGCTCATCCTCGCGACCCGGTGCGGGCCCCGGTCAGCCAGTCCGCCGCCACCTGCTCCCCGACGCGCCGCAGCAGGGCGTCCGCCTCCGCCATGCTGCGCGCGGGGTCGGGCTCCAGCGCGAGCAGCGGGTAGACGGCGGCGAGGCCCGCGGCCCTCTCGCGGCCGGGCTCCAGGAGGTTCCGGCCCGCCACCGCGACGGTCGGCACGCCGTGCCGGGCGGCCGCCGCGGCGACGCCGACCGGGGCCTTGCCGGCCAGGGACTGCTCGTCCAACGAACCCTCCCCGGTCACGACCAGCCGGGCCCCGCGGACGGCGGCGTCGAAGCCGACCAGCTCGAGCACCAGGTCGATGCCGGGCCGCAGCGTCGCGCCCAGGAAGGCGAGGGCCGCGAACCCGGTCCCGCCGGCCGCGCCCGCTCCCGGGCGGTCGTGCAGGTCCTGGCCCGTCGTCTCGGCCACGACGTCGGCCCAGCGGGTGAGGCCCGCCTCGAGCCGGCCGACGTCGTCGGGGTCGGCGCCCTTCTGCGGGGCGAACACCGCCGCCGCACCCCGGGCGCCCAGCAGGGGGTGGTCGACGTCGCTGGCGACGACGACCTCGACCCCGTCCAGCGGTCGCAGGTCGGACAGGTCCAGCCGGTCCAGCCGTCGCGAGCGCTCCGCCACCGCGTCCCGGCTCCGTGCCGTCGGCGTCGAGCAGCCGGGCGCCCAGGGCCTGGAGCATCCCGGCACCGCCGTCGGTCGACGCGCTGCCGCCGAGGCCGAGCACGAGGTGCCGGGCCCCGTGGTCGAGCGCGTGCGCGACGACCTGACCGAGCCCGTACGTCGACGCCGCCAGCGGGTCCGGTCGCCCGCCGGGCAGCAGGTCGAGCCCGCAGGCCGCGGCCAGCTCGACCACCGCGTGGTCGCCGCGGACGGCGTACGGCGCGCGGACCGGTTCCCCGGTCGGGCCCTCGACGTCGACGCGCACCTCGCCGAACCCGGCCGCGAGCGCGGCCGCCACGGTTCCGTCGCCGCCGTCCGCCACCGGCAGCAGGGTGACGGCGACGTCCGGGCGTACGACGCGCAGCCCGCCCGCGACCGCCTCCGCGACCGCGAGGGCCGAGAGGCAGCCCTTGAACTTGTCCGGGGCGACGACGACGTGCACGCCGTCAGTCCAGCAGGCTGATCGCCGTCGGTGCGTCGGCGCCCGTGAGCGCGAGGTCGCCGAACTCGTTCACGGCGTCGATCTCGGTGCCCATGCTGATGTTGGTCACGCGCTCGAGGATGACCTCGACCACCACCGGCACGCGGTGCTCGGCCATCAGCTTCCGCGCCTGCTCGAAGGCGTTCGGCAGGTCGGCGGCGTCGAACACCCGGATCGCCTTGCAGCCCAAGCCCTCGGCGACCTTCACGTGGTCCACCCCGTAACCGTTCATCTCAGGGCTGTTCACGTTCTCGAAGCTCAGCTGCACGTGGTAGTCCATGGCGAAGCCGCGCTGCGACTGCCGGATCAGGCCGAGGTAGGCGTTGTTCACGAGCACGTGGAGGTACGGCAGCCTGAACTGCGCCCCCACCGCCAGCTCCTCGATCATGAACTGGAAGTCGTAGTCACCGGAGAGCGCGACGACCTCCGCGTCGGGCCGGGCGGCGACGACGCCGAGCGCGGCCGGGAGCGTCCAGCCCAGCGGACCGGCCTGGCCCGCGTTGATCCAGCCGCGCGGTTGGTAGACGTGCAGGAACTGCCCGCCCGCGATCTGCGACAGCCCGATGGTGGAGACGTAGACGGTCTCGCGCCCGAAGCAGCGGTTCATCTCCTGGTAGACCCGCTGCGGCTTGACCGGGACGTCGTCGTAGCTCGTCCGGCGCTGCAGCGTCTGCTTGCGCTGCTGGCAGTCCTTGACCCAGACGCCGTAGTCCGGCACCTCGAGGCGCTCCTGACGCTCGTGCGCCGCCGTGACGAAGAGCTCGAGCGCGGCCCGGGCGTCGGAGACGATGCCGTAGTCGGGGGCGAAGACCCGCCCGATCTGGGTCGGCTCCACGTCCACGTGGACGAACGTGCGCTCCCCCCGGTAGACGTCGAGCCCGCCGGTGTGACGGTTGGCCCAGCGGTTGCCGATCCCGAGGACGACGTCGGACTCCAGGAACGTCGCGTTGCCGTACCGGTGGGACGTCTGCAGCCCGACCATGCCCGCCATCAGCGGGTGGTCGTCGGGGATCGCGCCCCAGCCCATCAGCGTGGGGACGACGGGGACGTCCAGCGTCTCCGCGAGCTCGACGAGCAGGTCGGCGGCGTCGGCGTTGATCACGCCGCCACCCGCGATGATCACCGGGCGCTCGCCGGCGAGCAGCAGATCCAGCGCGCGGTCGACCTGCGCCCGCGTGGCGGCCGGCTTGTAGACCGGCAGCGGCGCGTACGTCTCGGCGTCGAACTCGATCTCGGTCATCTGCACGTCGAAGGGCAGGTCGATCAGCACCGGGCCCGGACGGCCCGAGCGCATCAGGTGGAACGCCTGCTGGAAGGTCCCGGGCACCTGCGCGGCCTCCATGACGGTGACCGCCATCTTGGTCACCGGCTTGGCGATGCTCGCGATGTCGACGGCCTGGAAGTCCTCCTTTTCCAGCTTGGCCACCGGGGCCTGGCCGGTGATGCACAGGATCGGGATCGAGTCGGCGCTGGCCGAGTAGAGCCCGGTGATCATGTCGGTCCCGGCCGGCCCGGACGTGCCGACGCAGACGCCGATGTTGCCGACCCGGGCCCGCGTGTAGCCCTCGGCCATGTGCGAGGCGCCCTCGACGTGACGGGCGAGCACGTGGGAGATCCCGCCGTGCCGGCGCATCGCGTCGTAGAAGGGGTTGATGGCCGCCCCCGGCAGCCCGAAGGCCTGGGTGGCACCCTCCAGCTCCAGGATCTTCACCGCGGCGTCGACCGCGCGCATCTTCGTCACTTCCCGCTCACCTCCTCGCCGGACACCGGGGTGCCCGACGGCTCTGATCCCGACACGTCTGATCCCGACAACCGTTCGACGCCGCGCAGCAGGGCGGAGTGGTCCAGCCCGCCGTCCCCCTGCGCCCGTAACGCCCCCACGAGCTGGGCGAGGAGCGCGCCGACCGGGATCGCCACCCCACGCTCGCGGGCCGCCGCCGTGACGATCCCCAGGTCCTTGTGGTGCAGGTCGACCCGGAAGCCCGGCGCGAACCGACCGGCGAGCATGCTCGCCCCCTTGCGCTGCAGCACCGTGCTCCCGGCCAGGCCGCCGCCGAGGACCTGCAGGGCGGCGTCGGTGTCCACGCCGTACGCCCGCAGGAACACGATCGCCTCGGCGAGCAGCTGGTAGTGCCCGGCGACGACCAGCTGGTTGGCCGCCTTGACCGTCTGGCCGGAGCCGGCGGGCCCGACGAGGACGACGGTGGGACCGAGCACGTCGAGCACGGGCCTGATCTTCGCGAACGTCGCCTCGTCACCCCCGACCATGATCGACAGCTTCGCCTCCTTGGCGCCGGCCTCGCCGCCGCTCACCGGGGCGTCGAGCACCGTGATCCCACGGGCGGCGCCCGCCTCGGCGAGCCGGGTGGCGACGTCCGGGCGGATGGTCGACATGTCGAGGTGGACGGTGCCGGGCCGGGCGTTCGCGTAGATCCCGTCGTCGCCGAGCGCGACCGACTCGACGTCGGGGGAGTCCGGGACCATCGTGATCACGACGTCGGCCTGCGCGACGGCGTCGGCGACGCTGCCGCCGGCCCGCCCGCCGGCCTCGACGAGGCGCTGCACGGCCACGGGGCTGCGGTTCACGCCGAGGACGGTGTGGCCGGCGGCGACCAGGTGGGCGGCCATCGGGCCGCCCATGATGCCGAGGCCGATGAAGGCGATGGTGGACACGGGTGCTCCTGCTGGGATCGGTCGTACGGGATGTCGGTCGTACGGGCTCGGTCGGGCTCAGCCGCGGCGCTCGACCGGTAGCCAGGCGAGGCTGTCGAGGGTGGTGGTCGAGGGGACGTACTCCAGCGCCACCCGACCGGCGTAGCCCGCGGCCTCCAGCCGGCCCAGGTGGCGGTCGAGGTCGAGGGTCCCGGTGCCGGGCTCGTGCCGGCCCGGGTGGTCGGCGATCTGCACGTGCCCGACGCGGTCGGCGTGGCGGTCGACCACGGCGTCGAGGTCGTCGCCGTTGTTGGCGAGGTGGAAGAGGTCGCAGAGGAAGGCGACGTTGGTAGGGCCCTGCGCCGTCACGCGGTCGAGGACGGCCACGACGTCGGCGGCGGTCCGCAGCGGGTACGGCTTCGGGCCGCTGACCGGCTCCACCAGGACCGTGCCGCCGATCGAGGCGACGTGCTCGGCGGCGAGGGCGAGGTTCTCGGTGGCCAGCTCGTCCTGCTCCTGCGGCGTGGCGCCGTCGACGCGGACGCCGTAGAGCGCGTTGAAGGCGGGGACCTGCAGCTGTTCGCCGATCCCGGCGACGACGTCGACGTTCGCGCGGAAGTCGGCCGACCGGGCCGGGACCGAGAGCACGCCGGCGTCGGGTCCGGCGAGGTCGCCGGCGAAGAAGTTCAGCCCGACGAGCCGTACGCCCGCGTCCCGGACCGCCGCGACGAGGCGGTCGACCTCGGCGTCGGACGGGACCGGCTGCTCGGGCCACGGCCACCACAGCTCGATCGCGGAGAAGCCGGCCGCGGCCGCCGCGGCCGGGCGCTCGAGCAGGGGCAGCTCGCCGAAGAGCAGCGAGCAGTTGGCTGCGTAGCGCAGGTGGTGCGTCATAGTTCCGCCTTGTGGAAGTCTAGTTCTGCTGAGCGAAAACTAGCAGGAGGGCTCGAGCGGCGTCAAAGGCGCCGCGGTTCCGAGGGGACGGGGTAGTGTTTCCGCATGGCGGAAGCAGCAGGGGCCGGGCGAAGCCCGGAACGGGTCCAGTCGCTGGACCGCACGTTCAGCCTGCTGGAGCAGCTCGCCGACGGACCGCTCACGCTCTCCGAGCTCGCCGAGGCCACCGGGCTGCCGATGCCGACGGTGCACCGGCTGCTGCGCTTCCTCACCAGCCAGGGCTACGCGCGGCAGGAGCGCTCGAAGCGCTACGCGCTCGGACTGCGCATGATCCGCCTCGGGCAGAGCGCGAGCCGCGGCCTCGGGCCGTGGATCACCCCGTATCTGACCCGGCTCGTGGACCTCTTCGGCGAGACCGCGAACATGGCCCTGCTGGAGGGCGACGCCTGCGTCTACGTGGCGCAGGTCCCCTCGCCGCAGTCGATGCGGATGTTCACCGAGGTCGGGCGCGTCGTGATGCTGCACTGCACCGGCGTCGGCAAGGCGATCCTCGGCGAGCTGCCCGACGCGGAGGTGACCGGGCTCCTGGAGCGCGCGGGCATGCCGGCGCGTACGGAGCACACGCTCACGACCGTCCCGGCCATGCTCGACCGGCTCGCCCGCGGCCGCGCCGACGGCTACGTCCTCGACGACGGCGAGCAGGAGCTCGGCGTCCGCTGCGTCGCCGTGCCGCTGAAGGGCCTGCCGTTCCGCGCCGCGATCTCGATCTCCGGGCCCAGCAGCCGCGTGCGCACCGACGACGTCCCCCGGATCGCCCCGCAGCTCGTCGCGGTCGCCGCCGAGGTCAGCGCGCAGTTCGCCGCCACGGGTGCCCGCGGCTGAGCCCGCAGGCCGAAGGCTCCTTCCGGTCGGGTCCTCGCAGCCGCACGCCTCCCGGACAACCGCGCAGGCTGCGACGTACGCGGCCGTCCGTACGGTGTGCGGCTGTGGCGCTCACCGCTGCGAGCCGCGGACGAGGGCTCGGACGATCCGCGAGCGGAGCCGGTCCGGTGCCCGGAGATCGGCGTCGATCCAGCGCACGACCTCGTTGTCCAGGTCGCGCAGCGCGTCCTCGCGGACCTTCTCGTCGAAGACCACGTCGCCGGGCTCCTGCCCGTCGCGCAGCAGCCGACCGTACTTGATCTTGCCGTCGAACTCTCCGAGCGTGCGGTGGCGACGCCAGCCGAAGTCGCACCGACCGACCAGCACACCGGCGTCGTCGCGGACCTCGACCTGCAGGTCGGGCTCCGGCAGGCCCAGCTCGTGGATCACCACCCGGCTGAACGACTCCCCGACGCTCTCGGCGCGGCCATCCGCGAACGCCGAGGCCCGTCGCGCCGTAGCGGCACCGGCGCGTCCCGCCGCGCGCCGCACCTGGTCGTCGAGCTCGGCGCGGTCGAGCCCGAGACGGAGGCCTGCGTCGGCGACGGCGACGCCCTGGCGGAACGGCAACCAGCGCAGGCAGTCCGCGACCGTGCGGGCGAGCGAGGTGACGGGCAGGCCGTCGATCACGGTCCGCTCGTCGGCCTCGAGCAGCCCCGGGTGCACGTGCACGAGCCCGTTCCGGCGGCCGCCGCCGGAACGCGACCGGGTGACGTGCACCCGGTCCGGCACGGTCGCCCACCAGGGCAGGCCGTGGAGCAGCCCGGCCGACGTGTGGCTCGTGCAGGCGTCGGACGACAGCAGCGGCAGCGTCGCGGACAGGAGCAGCCGGTGAGCGGCAGCGGGACCGTCGGGCGGATCCGCGGCGTACGCACCCCGCCGGACGTGACGCACCTGGCCCGACCGGCGCAGGCTCCGCAGCTCGGTCTCGTCGACCCCCAGACGGTGCAGGTCGCGGACGAGCCAGACCGGGCGGGACACCGTGGGCAGGAGCTCCATGTCCTGCAGCCGACCAGCCGAGGCCCCCGTACGGAAGCCCCGGCGTCGGGCTGTGGAAGGCAGGACGACGTGCCGGTCGTTCCTGTGGACAACCGGCACGCCGCCGCCGCACACCCTGCGGACAGCGGCACACGCCAGGGCGTGTGCGGCTGTCCGGGGGGTGTGCGGACGGTCCGGGAGCGCCGCACCCTCAGATCCAGGTGCGGAACCACATGCGCGTCAGCCAGCGCGGGTAGGGGAGCAGGGTGTCGGTGAGGATCGGGTAGAGGTAGGCGAAGTTCGCGATCACGACCGCGACGAAGACGCCGACGACGATCCCGGCGAGCATGCGTCGGTCGCCCGCCCGGGCGTCACCGAGCAGCCTCCCGGCGACGAGCGCGACGGCCATCACCGAGAACGGGATGATCATGATCGCGTAGAAGAAGAACAGCGGGCGCGAGTCGTACTGGAACCACGGGAGCCAGCCCGCGGCCACACCCACGACGGGGATGCCGAAGCGCCAGTCCCGGCCGCCGACCCAGAGCAGCAGCGCGACGACCAGCGCGAGGACCGCGACCCACCACAGGATCGGCGTGCCGATGCCGCTGATCACCCGGATGCAGTTGTCCGGGCCGACGCAGCCGTCGGTGCCCGGGGCGATGTTGTTCACCGCGTCGATGCCGATCGGGCGCTCGACGAGCAGCCAGCCGCCCGGGTCGGCGCGATAGGCGTGCTCGGCGTGGTTGATGAAGTCGCCGGTGTGGAAGTTCCAGATGTCGCGCTGGTAGTGCAGCCACGAGGCCAGCGTGTCGCCGAGCAGCCGGGTCGTCCGCGCGTCCGGGTGCTCCGCGCCCCACCGCCGGTCGTAGCCGCCCGCCGTCGCGAACCATCCCGCCCAGGTCGCGACGTACACGCCGAGCGACACCACGACGAGCGAGACGAACGCGGGCACCCCGTCGCGCACCAGCGCCAGCGGGGCCCTCCGCCCGGCCCCGGCGAGGCGGCGCGCCCCCACGTCCCAGACCACGCTGAGCACCGCGAACGCGGCGAGCACGTAGAGCGCGTTCCACTTCGTCCCGAGCGCGAGGCCCCAGCAGACGCCGGAGGCGATCCGCCACGGCCGGACCGCCAGCGCGGGCCCGAACGACCGCCCGAGGTCGGGGACCCCGCGCCGTACGAGGTCGGCGGCCAGCCGCGCCCGGAACCAGTCCCGGTCGGCTGCCAGGCAGGCGACCGCGGCGACGGTGAAGAAGGCGACGAAGACGTCGAGCAGCGCCGTGCGCGACATGACGAAGGCGAGGCCGTCGACGGCGAGGAGCAGGCCGGCCAGCCCCCCGACCAGCGTGGAGCGCGACACCCGCCGGACGAGCCGGATCAGCACGAGCACCAGCAGCGTGCCGAACACGAGCGGGGCGACCCGCCAGCCGAAGGAGTTCATGCCGAAGAAGTGCTCGCCGAAGGCGATGAGCCACTTGCCGACGGGTGGGTGCACGACGAACTCGGCGGTGGACCGCATCACGTCGACGTTGCCCGAGGTGATCTGGGTGTTGGCGTCGTCGGGCCAGTTGCGCTCGTAGCCGAACTTCAGCAGCGAGTACGCGTCCTTGGCGTAGTAGGTCTCGTCGAAGACCAGCTTGTTCGGGTAGCCGAGCCCGGGCAGCCGCAGCACGAACGCGATCGTGGTGACCACCAGGGTGACCACCCAGCCGCGGAGCCGGTCGGCGGGCATCGGGTCGCGCAGCCGCTCGACGGTCGTCTTCGGGGCGGTCGTCAGCACGCTCGTCCCGGCGGGCGCCGGCACGGCGGGGTCCGCGGGCGGCGCGTCCAGCACCGTGCGCGTCACGCCGGACACTGTAGTCAGCGCCACCTGTGAGCTCTGCGATCCTGAGCGACGTGCACGACAGCGACGGGAACGCGCAGCCGGGCGTCCTCGTCCTCGCCGGGACACCCATCGGGGACGTCGACGACGCCTCCCCGCGGCTCCGCGCCGAGCTCGCGCGGCGCGGACGTCATCGCCGCGGAGGACACGCGCCGCCTGCGGGGGCTGCTGCAGCGGCTGGGGCTGACGACCCGGGCGCGGGTGGTGTCCTACTTCGAGGGCAACGAGGCCGCGCGCACGCCGGAGCTCGTCGCGGCGCTGGTCGGCGGGGCCCGCGTCGTGGTCGCGACCGACGCCGGCATGCCGTCGGTCTCCGACCCGGGCTTCCGGCTCGTGGCCGCGGCCGTCGAGGCGGGCGTCCGGGTCACGAGCGTCCCCGGCCCGTCCGCGGTCCTCACCGCGCTGGCCCTGTCCGGGCTGCCGGTCGACCGCTTCTGCTTCGAGGGCTTCCTGTCCCGCAAGGCCGGCGAACGCCTCCGCCAGCTCGCCAGGCTCGCCGGCGAGCCCCGCACGATGGTCTTCTTCGAAGCGCCGCACCGGACGGCCGAGACGCTCGCCGCGATGGTCGAGGCCCTGGGGGCGGACCGGCCGGGCGCGGTGTGCCGGGAGCTGACGAAGACGTACGAGGAGGTCGTGCGCGGCCCGCTCGCCGAGCTCGCGGACTGGGCGGCGCGGGAGGTGCGCGGGGAGGTGACCCTCGTCGTCGCCGGGGCCGCACCCCTCGCGCTCGACCTGGACGGCGCAGCCGCGGAGGTAGCGGCCCTCGTCTCCGGCGGCGCGCGGCTCAAGCCCGCCGTCGCCGAGGTCGCCGAACGGTCCGGCGTGGCCCGCAACGCCCTCTACGCCGCCGCCCTCGAGCTGACCCGACGGCCCGCGGGGACCACCTGACGAGCAAGGATCGGGCCGTGGCCCCACGATCCGAGCTCGCTGACCTCCCTGGACCGCCCGAGCCGTTGCCCGGCCCGGTGGTCGACACGCACTGCCACCTCGACATCACGACCGAGTACTCCGGCCTCGCCGTCGAGGACGCCCTCGCACGGGCGGCGGCGGTCGGGGTCACCCGGGTCGCGCAGATCGGCTGCGACGTCGAGCAGTCGCGCTGGGCGGTGGAGCTCGCCCGGACGCACCCCGCCGTCGTCGCCGGCGTCGCCCTGCACCCGAACGACGCCGCCCGCCTCGGCCTGCTCTCCCCGAGCGCGCTCGCCGACGGCCTCGCCGTGATCGACTCCCTCGCGTCCGACCCGGACGTGAGAGTCGTCGGCGAGACCGGGCTGGACCACTTCCGGACGCCGGACGCCGCGGGTCAGGCGGTGCAGCGCGAGGCGTTCGCCGCGCACATCGCGATGGCGAAGGCGTACGACCGCACCCTCGTCATCCACGACCGCGACGCGCACGCGCAGGTGCTCGACGTCCTCGACGCCGAGGGCGTGCCGGACCGGGTGGTGATGCACTGCTTCAGCGGCGACGAGGTCTTCGCCCGGGCCTGCCTCGACCGCGGCGCGCACCTGTCCTTCGCCGGGCCGGTGACGTTCAAGCCGAACGCGCACCTGCGCCGCGCGCTCGCCGTCACGCCGCTCGACCGGGTGCTCGTCGAGACCGACGCGCCGTTCCTGACGCCGATGCCGCTGCGCGGACGCCCGAACGCCTCCTACCTCGTCCCGCACACCGTCCGGGCCATGGCCGAGGTGCTCCGGCTGCCGCTCGTCGAGCTGTGCCACGCCCTGGACGCGAACGCCGAGGTCGCGCTGGGCGGGCCGTGGCCGGCAGCGGCAGGGCCCGAGCCCTCGGGGGCCTGACGTGGAGCTCGCCGACGCGCTCGCCCGCCGCCGGATGGTGCGGCGCTACGACCCGGACGCGCCCGTCGCGCCGGAAGACGTCGAGGCCGTGCTCGACGCCGCCCGGCGTGCCCCGTCGGCCGGCTTCACCCAGGGCGTCTCGCTGCTGGTCCTCACGACGGCGGACGACCGTGACCGCTACTGGGCGGCGTGCGCGACGGGCCCCGACGACGGTGGCAGCCGGTGGCTCGCCGGCATGCGGACCGCGCCGGTGCTCGTCCTGGTCCTCGCCAGCCGCGAGGCGTACCTGGACCGCTACGCCGAGCCCGACAAGGGCTGGACCGACCGCGACGAGTCGCGCTGGTCGGCGCCGTACTGGTTCGTCGACGCCGGGATGGCGGGCATGGCGATGCTGCTGCGGGTCGTCGACCTCGGCCTCGGCGCCTGCTTCTTCGGCGTCCCGGCCGACCGGCTGGAGGCCGTGCGGGACGCGTTCGGGATCCCGGACGACCAGCTCGCCGTCGGCGTCGTCAGCGTGGGCCACCACCCGCCGGACGGTGACGCCGGCACCCGCGGGTCGCCCTCCCGTCGCCGGCGTCGGCCGAAGGAGGAGGTCGTGCACCGCAGCCGCTGGTGACGACGAACCAGCCAGGCCGGGACGTCGAGTGGTGGGAGCGGAGCGACCTCGAGGCCGTTCAGGTTTTGACGACCGGAGGTCTGCTCGTTATGGTTCCGTGACCTTTGCGGCCGGAGCGGCCGCTTGACCTCGACCGGCCCACCCCACAGCCGGGCCAGCCAGGAGCCAGCGTGCGCGCCATCGTCCCCGTCATCGCCGGTGCGGCGGTCCTCGCCGTCGGAGGCGGTTCGCTCGCCTACGCGGGCCTCCGGTCCGACGTCGACCTCGCGGTCGACGGCCAGGCCACCGCCGTGACCACCACCGCCTCCACCGTCGGCGACCTGCTGGCCGCCCAGCACATCGCCGTCGGCCCGCACGACGTCGTCGCCCCGGCGCCGGGCACCGAGCTGCACGACGGCACCCGGGTCTCCGTGCGCTACGGCCGCGAGGTCACCGTGGACGTCGACGGCGCCCCGCAGACGCTCTGGACCACCGCGACCGACGTCGGCAGCGCGATCGCCGCCCTCGGCCTCGACACCAGCGGCGCCGACCTCTCGACCAGCCGCAGCACCCCGATCGGCCGCGCGGGTCTGACGGTCGCGGTCGCCACCCCCAAGAAGGTGACCGTCATCGCGGCCGGCAAGAAGCGCACCCTGACCACGACCGCGACCACGGTCGGCGGGGCCCTCGCGGCCGCCGGCATCACCCCGGACGCCGACGACGAGGTCAGCAGCGCGGTCACGAAGACCCTCACCAACGGGGCCAAGGTCACCTACACCAAGGTCGACGTGAGCTCGCAGACCAAGCGGACCGACGTCGGGTACGACACGGTCTCGCAGAAGTCGTCCAAGCTCGAGCGCGGCAAGACCCAGACGAAGACCGCGGGCAGGGAAGGCAGCCGGACGACGACCTACCGCGTGGTCCGCCACGACGGCGCGGTCGTGAGCCGCAAGGCCACCAAGACCGTCGTCACCCGCAGGCCGGTGACCCGGGTCGTGGTCGTCGGGACCAAGGCCCCGGCGGAGCCGGCTGTGGCGAACGTGGGTCTGTGGGACAAGATCGCCGCGTGCGAGTCGGGCGGCAACTGGTCGATCAACACCGGGAACGGCTACTACGGCGGGCTGCAGTTCAACCTGCAGACCTGGCGTGCGTACGGCGGCACCGGCCGGCCGGACCAGCAGAGCAAGGCCGCCCAGATCGCGGTGGCCGAGCGCGTCCGCAAGGCCTCCGGCCTCGGCGCCTGGTCCTGCGCCTGACG
The DNA here is from genome assembly GCA_963762775.1 of uncultured Actinomycetota bacterium. Lineage (GTDB taxonomy): Bacteria > Actinomycetota > Actinomycetes > Propionibacteriales > Propionibacteriaceae > Microlunatus. The sequence continues at coordinate 124,570 of CAVXMD010000003.1, read as the reverse complement.
CCGGTCCCCGCCGGTGCGCCGGCCGTCGTGGGCTCGCGGTGAGCCTGCTCGACCCGACGTCGGTCCGTGAGATCGCGGCGCGCCTCGACCTGCGCCCGACCAAGCAGCGCGGGCAGAACTTCGTCGTCGACGCCAACACGGTCCGGCGCATCGTCGCCACCTCCGGCGTCGGGCCCGAGGACGTCGTGCTGGAGGTCGGGCCGGGGCTGGGTTCGTTGACGCTCGGGCTGCTCGAGGTCGCCGACCGGGTGGTCGCGGTGGAGATCGACGAGCTCCTCGCCGGCGAGCTCCCGGCTACCGTGGGGGCCCGGATGCCGGAGCGCGCCGACCGGCTCGACGTCGTCACGGCCGACGCGCTGCGGGTCACGGAGCTGCCTGTGACCCCGACCGCCGTGGTGGCCAACCTGCCGTACAACGTCGCCGTCCCGGTCCTGCTGCACCTGCTGGCGACGTTCCCGGGCTGGCGGCGCGGGCTGGTCATGGTGCAGGCCGAGGTCGCCGACCGGATCGCGGCGCCGCCGGGCTCCAAGGTGTACGGCGTCCCGTCGGTCAAGACGGCCTGGTACGCGGACGTGACCCGGGCGGGTTCGGTGTCGCCACGCGTCTTCTGGCCGGTGCCCAACGTCGACTCCGGCCTCGTGGCTCTCGTGCGCCGGGACCCGCCGGCCACCACGGCCACGCGCGAGCAGGTGTTCACGGTCGTCGACGCGGCGTTCGGGCAACGGCGCAAGATGCTGCGCTCGGCGCTGGCCGGGTTGTTCGGCTCGTCCGCCGCGGCGAGCGAGGCGCTCGTGGCCGCCGGCGTCGACCCGCAGGCCCGCGGCGAGGTGCTGGACGTCGCGGCCTTCGCCCGGGTCGCCGAGCGGCTCCCCGGGACGCCTGCGTAGCCTTCCGTGAATGGCCTCGCCCCTGCCGCCCGCGCCGGTCGGCGTGCACGTCCGGGCTCCGGCCAAGATCAACCTCGCGCTCAAGGTCGGTCCGCCCCGTCCGGACGGCTACCACCCGCTGGCCACCGTCTACCACGCCGTCTCCCTCTACGACGACGTGCACGCCGAGTGGGCCGAGCCGGACGAGTTCCTCCTCGAGGTGAGCGGCGAGGGCGTCGCCGACGTCCCTCTGGACGACAGCAACCTCGCGCTGCGGGCCGCCCGGCTGCTCGCGCGCACGCACGGCGACCAGGACTCGCTCGGCGTCCGGCTGTCGATCCGCAAGGCCATCCCGGTCGCGGGCGGGCTCGCCGGTGGCTCGGCCGACGCGGCCGCGGCCCTGCTGGCCTGCGCGACGCTGTGGGACATCGACCTCGCGCCCGAGGTGCTGCGCCACCTCGGCGCCGAGCTCGGCAGCGACGTGCCGTTCGCGCTGCTGGGCGGCACGGCCGTCGGGGGCGGGCGCGGGGAGGACGTCGCCCCGGCGCTGGCGCGGGGGAGCTACCACTGGGTCCTCGCGTTCGGCGAGCAGGGCCTGTCGACGCCGATGGTCTACCGCCGCTTCGACCGGCTGACGCCCGACCCGGCCATGCCCGAGATCCCGTCCGACCTCATGAACGCCTTGCGCGGCGGCGACCCGTACGAGCTCGGCGCCGCCCTGGTCAACGACCTGCAGCCGGCCGCGCTGACGCTGCGACCCCAGCTGCGCCGGGTGCTCGACACCGGGCTCGAGCTCGGCGCCCTGGGCGCCGTCGTGTCCGGGTCCGGCCCGACCTGCGCGTTCCTCGTCGAGGACGAGGAGGACGCGGTCGACCTGAGCGTCTCGCTCAGCGCCGAGGGCGTCGCCCGCAAGGTGCTGCGGGCCAGCGGTCCCGTCGTCGGGGCGCGCGTCGTCGGCTGAGCCGTCGGCCGGTTCATTCATGACGGACGGCCGCGTACGCCGGTAGGGGGCCGTCCTCGACGACGCGACGGCCTTCTTCGCGATCTGGTGGGACCGGCTGGACGTCAGCTGGTTCTCCTCTGCCTACGCTCCGTGATGATGCGCGTCGGGCTGGTGCTGCAGTGGCTGCGCGCGGCGCGGGCCGTGAGTGCGACTGCGGCCCCGGCAACGGGGGGTCTAGGACCCGTACGAGGCCAGGAGCCGCCGCAACCCGGCCGCCAGGCTCGTACGGGCGGTCCCCTCCAGCCCCGCGAGCAGCGCACGCTCGGCGTCGAGCAGGTCCACCAGGGCGCCGTCGACGGTGGCGCGTCCGTCCGGGGTCAGCTCGACGCGCACCGAGCGCCGGTCGTCGGGGTCGCTCGCCCGCCGGACGAGACCGCGGGCGACGAGCCGGTCCACGCGGTTCGTCATCGTCCCCGAGGTGACCCCGGTGGCGCGGACCAGCGCCCCCGGAGAGGCGCGGTAGGGCTCGCCGGAACGACGCAGCGCGGCCAGCACGTCGAACTCCCAGCCCTCGAGGTCGTGCCGGCTGAAGGCCGCCGCCCGGGCCCGGTCCACGTGCCGGGCGAGCCGGTCGACGCGCGAGAAGACCTCCATCGGCGAGGTGTCGAGGTCGGGACGTTCGCGGCGCCAGGCCTCGACGAGGTCGTCGACCTCGTCCTCCGCGTCGCCCACGCGGTCAGGCTAGGGGTTCGGTCTCTCGACGTCGAGAGACCGCCTCGAGCCACGAGGTCGTCAGACGATGTCGCGGTCCTCGCGCGGCATGGTGGCGGCGAGGGCGACGATGCCGGCGCAGAGCACGGCCGGGACGGCCATGGCGTGGTGGATGCCGACGTGGCGCACCAGGAAGCCGACCACGGCGGGCCCGGCGAGGAAGGCCGCGTAGCCGAACGTCACGACGACCGCGAGCACCCGCCCGCCTCCGAGGTGCCCGGCCACCGCGTACACCTGCGGGGCGATCATCCCGACGCCCAGCCCGACGAGGGCCCAGCCGGCGACGAGCAGCGGCAGCGGGTCGACCAGCGTGACGAAGAGGTAGCCGAGGGCGGCCGCGACGCCGCCGAACCGGACGATCGCGCGGCGCCCGAAGCGGGTGACGAGCCGGTCGCCGAAGAGCCGGATGACGACCATGAACGCGCTCACCGCGACCAGGCCGACCGCGCCGGTGGTCGGGTCGACGCGGGCGACGTCGGTGACGTGGATCGAGGACCAGTCGACCGCGGTGCCCTCGGACAGCCCGAAGGCGAGCGCCATGATGCCGAGGACGTACGCGGCCCGCGGGATCTTCGTGCGGACCCCGTCGGACGAGCGGTGCGCGACCGGCGCGGCGGCGGGGGCGATGCGGACGAGGACGGCGAGGACGACCACGGCGACGACCGCGAGCCCGAGGAGCAGCGGCGTGACGACCGCCCCGCCGGACAGGCCGACGACGTGACCCAGGGCCAGCACCGTGGCCGCGCCGAGCAGGCTGCCGATCGAGAAGAAGGCGTGGAACGAGCTCATCACGGGCCGGCGGCGGGCGGCCTCGACCTGGACGCCGATGGCGTTCATGGCGACGTCCATGGCCCCGTTCCCGAGGCCGAGGACCATCGCGCCGACGACGGCGACGGGGTAGGTCGGTGCGAGCGCCAGGACCGTGACCGCCACGGCCAGCACCGGCAGGGCCACGAGGGTGATCCGGCGGGCGCCGACGGCGTCGGCCAGCCGGCCACCGACCTGCATCGAGGTGATGCCCGCGATCCCGGCCAGGAACAGCATCAGCGCGACCGCGCCGTCACCGATCGCGAGCTTGTCGCGCAGCGACGGCAGGCTGCCGCCCCAGCCGCCCAGCACCAGGCCGTTGACCGTGAACATCAGCGTCACGGCCGCGCGCGCCACGGGGGCGGCGAGCGGGCGCGGGGCCTCCTCGACGGGAGAGAGGGGGGCGACGGACGCGGTCACGGGCTTGCTCCTTCTGAAACGTTAAAGAGAGAGGCTACGCAGGTCAGCGCCGCGCTGCAAGCGACCTTCGCCGCGCGAGTGGCGACAGCCGCCACGCGGCGCGCCGTACGAGCGTCACGAACGTCGACAGCCGCGCCCGAGCGCGACGGTGCGGTCGGCCACCCGACCTCCGTATGCTGAGTCCGGGCGGTCCCCGGTTGGTCTGCCGGCAGGGCCCGCCTGACTTTGAATCAGGACCAGCGACGTAGGTTCGACTCCTACCCGGGGAGCAGCGGCCCGTGGCCGCTGCCCGGTTCCGCCCGAGGACAGAAGAGGACCGTGTGCCCGTGAGCAGTGCCGTGCCCGCCCACGACGGCGACCCCGTGTCGGTGGTCGTCATCCTGGCCGCCGGCGAGGGCAGGCGGATGCGCTCGTCCCGCTCCAAGCTCCTCCACGAGATCGCCGGGCACTCGATGCTCAGCTACGCCGTCGACGCCGCCACCGCCCTGCAGCCGGAGCACATCGTCGTGGTCGTCGGGCACCTGCGCGAGCAGGTGCAGGCCCACCTCGACGAGATCGCCCCCCACGTGACGACGGTCGTGCAGGCCGAGCAGCGCGGCACCGGGCACGCCGTGCAGGTGGCCCTCGAGACGCTCGGCGAGCTCTCCGGCGACGTGCTCGTGACGTACGGCGACGTCCCGCTCCTGACCGCGGAGACGCTCGGCGCCCTGGTGGGCGAGCACCGGTCCACGGTGACCGCGGTGTCGGTGCTCACGGCGCGGGTCGCCGACCCCACCGGCTACGGCCGGATCGTGCGCGGGGCGGGCGAGGAGGTCCTCGCCATCGTCGAGGACCGCGACGCCAGCACGGCGCAGCGCGCGATCGACGAGATCAACTCCGGCATCTACGTCTTCGAGCCCGGAACCCTTCGCGACGGCCTGGCGCAGCTCCGCCCCACGAACGACCAGGGCGAGCTCTACCTCACCGACGTGATCGGGTTCGCCCGCGAGTCGGGGCGGTCCGTCGGCGCCTTCGTCACGGACGACGCCTGGCAGACCGAGGGCGTGAACGACCGCGTCCAGCTCGCCCGGATGAACGCCGAGGTCAACCGGCGCATCCTCGACCGCTGGATGCGCGACGGCGTCAGCGTCGTCGACCCGGCCACGACCTGGGTGCACGCCTCGGTCGACCTGGCGCCCGACGTCACCCTGCTGCCCGGGACCTCGCTGGAGGGCGCGACCTCGGTCGCCGCCGGGGCGACGATCGGGCCCGACACGACCCTGGTCGACGTCGAGGTGGGCGTCGGCGCGAGCGTCGTCCGCACCCACGGCTCGCTCGCCGTCATCGGCGCCGGGGCGAGCGTCGGCCCGTTCGCCTACCTGCGGCCGGGGACGGTGCTCGGCGAGCAGGGCAAGATCGGCACGTTCGTCGAGACCAAGAACGCGCGGATCGGCGCCCGCGCCAAGGTGCCGCACCTGACGTACGCGGGCGACGTCGAGATCGGCGAGGACGCGAACATCGGCGCGGGCGTGATCTTCGCGAACTACGACGGCGTGACCAAGTCCGAGTCCCGGGTGGGCCGCGCGAGCTTCGTCGGCAGCGACTCGACGTTGGTCGCGCCCGTGGACGTGGCCGACGGCGCGTACGTCGGCGCCGGTTCGACCGTGACCGGGGACGTCGGCGCCGGCGAGCTGGCCGTGAGCCGCGCCCGGCAGCGGAACGTCCCGGGCTGGGTCGCCCGCAAGCGTCCCGGGACGAAGACCGCGGCGGCGGCGGACGCCGCCCAGGCCGTAGGCTCCGCGAGGCCCGACGACGTGCCCGAGGGGTCCGACGAGGAGACGCAGCACGTCGTGCCCGCCCCCCTGAGCGACCAAGAGGTCGTCACCGCCCGCGGTGACGCCGACGAGAGGGAGTCGTGACCGGCTTCAAACGGCCGAACGTCAAGCACCTGATGCTGTTCTCGGGGCGTGCCTACCCCGAGCTGGCGGCCGAGGTCAGCGAGATCCTCGACGTCGACATCGTCCCCACCCGGGCGATCAGCTACGCGAACTCCGAGATCTACGTGCGGTTCGAGGAGTCGGTGCGCGGGAGCGACGCCTTCGTGATCCAGAGCCACGCCGCCCCGGTGAACGAGTGGCTCATGGAGCAGCTGATCATGGTCGACGCGCTCAAGCGCGCCTCCGCCAAGCGGATCACCGTGGTCGCGCCGTTCTACCCGTACGCCCGCCAGGACAAGAAGCACCGGGGCCGCGAGCCGATCTCGGCCCGCCTGGTCGCCGACCTGTTCAAGACCGCCGGAGCCAACCGGCTCATGTCGGTCGACCTCCACGCCGCCCAGATCCAGGGCTTCTTCGACGGCCCGGTCGACCACCTCTGGTCGCTCCCGGTGCTCGCCGACTACGTCGAGAGCCGCTACGAGAAGTCCGAGATGACCGTCGTCTCGCCCGACGCCGGACGCGTCCGGCTCGCCGACATGTGGAGCGACCGGCTGAACGTGCCGCTCGCGATCATCCACAAGCGCCGCGACCCCGACGTCGCGAACACCGTCGCGGTGCACGAGGTCGTCGGCGAGGTCGAGGGTCGGGTCTGCCTGCTGGTCGACGACATGATCGACACCGCCGGCACGATCTGCCAGGCCGCCGACGCCCTGATGGAGCGCGGGGCCAAGGCCGTCATCGCGGCCGCGACGCACGCCGTCCTCTCCGGACCCGCCGTGGAGCGGCTGACCGCCTCGAAGTTCGAGGAGGTCATCGTGACCAACACGCTCCCGATCGTCCCCGACCGGCGCTTCCCGCAGCTGACCGTGCTCTCCATCGCGCCCCTGATCGCCCGGGCGATCCGCGAGGTGTTCGAGGACGGTTCGGTGACGAGCCTGTTCGACGGCCAGAGCTGACCCCAGCGGGGCGCAGGCCGTCAGCCCGTCGCCGGCAGCTCCCCGGACCCGACCGATTCGGGCGTACGGCGGCCGGTCGGCTAGGCTGACGAAGTTGCCTCGGCGAGGGTCGCAGACCGTGATCGACAGGGCACCGGCTCCGCGCGGGCCGGCGCTTCGCGTCACCTGCTGCGCACCCCCACCGGTGTCGACCGAGCCCAACCCCACATCTTCGAAGATTGCAAGGAGTACGTCAGTGCCCGAGGTCACGATCGTCGCCGAGGCGCGCACCGAGTTCGGCAAGGGTGCCGCCCGCCGGATCCGTCGTGCCGACAAGATCCCCGCCGTCCTGTACGGGCACGGCACCGATCCGGTCCACATCACGCTGCCGGGTCACGAGACCCTGCTCGCCCTGCGCACCGCGAACGCGCTGCTCTCGATCGAGCTCGAAGGGGGCGCGCAGCTCGCCCTGCCGAAGCAGGTCCAGCGCGACCCCATCAAGCGCACCATCGAGCACGTCGACCTGGTCCTCGTCCGCCGCGGCGAGAAGGTCACGGTCGACGTCGCCGTCGTGCTCCAGGGCGAGGCGGCCCCCGAGGCGCTCGTCGACCTGGTCGCCTCCAGCGTCTCGATCGAGGCCGAGGCCACCCACATCCCGACCGAGGTCTTCGTCTCCATCGAGGGCCTGCCCGTCGGGACGCAGATCACCGCGGGCGACCTCGAGCTCCCCGAGGGCTCGACCCTCTCCGGGCTCGACCCCGAGGCGCTCGTCGTCAACCTGACCGCCGCGCCGACGGCCGCGCAGATCGACGCCGAGCTGGCCGAGGCCGAGGCCGAGGTCGGCATCGAGCCGACGTTGGCCGAGGACACCGAGACCGACGAGGCCCAGGCCGAGGAGTCGGAGGAGTCCTCCGAGGACTCCGAGGACGCCTGACCGACCCGGTCGGTCTGACGCGGCAGCATGCTCTGGCTGGTGGTCGGGCTCGGTAACCCGGGCCCGACCTACGCCGGTCACCGTCACAACGTCGGCTTCCTCGTCGTCGACGAGCTGGCGCGACGCGGTGGCGGACGCTTCGCCCCGACGAAGGGGATCCGTGCCGAGACGACCGACGTCCGCGTCGGGCCGCCGGGCGTCGACCAGCAGCGTCTGGTCCTGGCGAGGTCGCGCACGTACATGAACGAGACCGGGGGACCGGTCGCTGGCCTGCTCTCCTACTACAAGCTCGAGCCGGCCGCGCTCGTCGTCGTGCACGACGAGCTCGACATCGACCCGGGCCAGCTCCGGGTCAAGCTCGGCGGCGGCGACAACGGCCACAACGGCCTCAAGTCGATCCGGCGCTCGCTCGGCGGGACCGGCGACTACTACCGCGTACGGGTCGGCGTGGGGCGTCCCCCCGGACGTCAGGACCCGGCCGACTTCCTGCTGAGCAACTTCCCGGCCTCGGCGCGCACCGACGTCGAGATCGAGGTCCAGCGTGCCGCCGACGCGGTCGAGTCCCTCGTCGAGCAGGGCCTCGAGCGCACCCAGAGCGCGTTCAACTCCTGACCCCCCGAACCTCTCCCGGCCCGGCGCTCGACGCCGGGTCGGTTTCCCAAGAGATCCTGGGACACCTGCACCCCTCACGGCAGATCTGCCATGAGGAGTGCGGGAATCCCAAGAGATCATGGGAAACCGCAGCGGCTGGGCGGCTGGGGCGGCGGCGGGCGGCTGGGCGGGCGGGAGCGGGCGGACGCCGAGAGCGAGCGGGGTGAGCAGGGCGCCCGGAGCGAACCGGACGCGTCGGTACACTCGGACCAGTGAGTCTGCAAGGCCTGGTGCGCCTGTTCTGCACCGATCCTGTCGTCGCCGAGACCGTCGGTGACGCGCGTTCGCGTACCCGCCCGGCCCTGGACCTGACCGCCCCCTCGGCCATGCGGCCCCTCGTGGCCGCGGCGCTGACCGCGTCGGTCGACGCGGGCGGTGCCGGTCGGCCCGTCCTGCTGGTGACGTCGACCTACCGCGAGGCCGAGGACCTGACCGCCGCGTGCCAGTCGCTGCTCGGCGAGGAGGCCGTCGCCTACTACCCGGCCTGGGAGACGCTGCCGCACGAACGGCTCAGCCCGCGCTCCGACACCGTCGGCCGGCGCCTCTCGGTGCTCCGACGGCTCGCCGGGAACGACGAGCTGCCTCCGCCGCGGATCGTCGTCGCCCCGGTCCGCAGCATCCTGCAGCCGCAGGTCAAGGGCCTCGCCGACCTGACGCCCGTACGGCTCGTCGCGGGCGAGGACTTCGACACCGGCGAGCTCGCCGCCGCCCTGGTGGGAGCGGCGTACACGCGGGTCGACCTCGTCGAGCGCCGCGGGGAGTTCGCGGTCCGCGGCGGGATCGTCGACGTGTTCCCGCCGACCGAGGAGCACCCGGTCCGCGTCGACTTCTTCGGCGACACCGTCGAGGACATCCGCTACTTCACCGTCGCCGACCAGCGTTCGACCGACGTCGTGATCAAGGAGGTCGTGGCCTCGCCGTGCCGCGAGCTGCTGCTGACCGACGAGGTGCGCAGCCGGGCGTTCGCGCTGTCGCAGGAGCACCCCGAGCTGATCGAGATGCTCGACAAGATCGCCCAGGGCCACGCGGTCGACGGGATGGAGGCGCTCTCGCCCGCGCTCGTCGACGGCATGGAGCTGCTCGTCGAGCTGCTGCCCGACGGCACCCAGGTGCTCGTCTGCGACCCCGAGCTGGTCCGCGGGCGTGCGGTGGACCTCGTCCGGACGAGCGAGGAGTTCCTGCACGCGTCGTGGGCCGCGGCGGCCGGCGGCGGGCAGGCGCCCATCGACCTCGGCGAGTCCTCCTACCGGCCGCTGTCCGAGGTCCGCGCGGCCGCGCTCGGCCGCGGGCTGTCCTGGTGGACGCTCTCGCCGTTCAGCGCCGGCCCCGAGAGCCCGTCGGCCGCGCCCCTGCGCACCGAGGACGGCGAGGTCGTCGACCTCAGCTCTGCCGGGCGCGAGGCCGGCGTGGTCAGCCGGACCATCGCCGGGCACCCCGTCGACAGCTACCGCGGTGACACCGAGGCCGCGCTGACCGAGATCACCCGGCGGGTGCGCGAGGGCTGGCGCGTCCTGCTGATGGCCGAGGGCAAGGGCATCACCGAGCGCCTCGCCGAGGTGGTCGCCGGTCAGGACCTCCCGGTGCGCCGCGTCGAGTCGCTGACCGAGGAGCCCGCGCCCGGCATCGCGACCGTGGTGTGCGGCGAGCTCACCCAGGGCTTCGTCGCCGAGGGCCTCTCGCTGCTGCTCCTCACCGCCCGCGACCTGTCCGGCCAGCGCCAGGCGGCCGACAAGTCGAGCCGGCGGATGCCGACCCGGCGCAAGCAGACCATCGACCCCCTCGAGCTGAGCCCCGGCGACGCCGTCGTCCACGCCCAGCACGGGGTCGGGCGCTACGTCGAGATGGTGCAGCGCTCGGTCGGCAAGGACAGCGTGCGCGAGTACCTCGTCATCGAGTACGCGGCGAGCAAGCGCGGTCAGCCGGGCGACCGGCTGTACGTCCCCATGGACGCGCTCGACCAGGTCACCCGCTACGTCGGCGGCGAGAACCCGACGCTCGACAAGATGGGCGGCGGCGACTGGGCCAAGCGCAAGACGCGGGCCCGCAAGGCCGTCCGCGAGATCGCCGGCGAGCTGATCAAGCTGTACGCGGCCCGGCAGGCCACGCAGGGCCACGCCTTCGGACCGGACACGGCCTGGCAGCGCGAGCTCGAGGACGCGTTCGGCTTCGTCGAGACGCCCGACCAGCTCGCGGCGGTCGAGGAGACCAAGCGCGACATGGAGCAGGTCGTCCCCATGGACCGGCTCATCTGCGGCGACGTCGGCTACGGCAAGACCGAGATCGCGGTGCGCGCAGCCTTCAAGGCGGTGCAGGACGGCAAGCAGGTGGCGATCCTGGTGCCCACGACCCTGCTGGTGCAGCAGCACCACGGCACGTTCGCCGACCGGTACTCCGGCTTCCCCGTGAACGTCGCCCCGATCAGCCGCTTCCAGTCGCCGGCCGAGGTGAAGAAGACCATCGAGGGCGTCGCCGAGGGCAAGGTCGACGTCGTCATCGGCACGCACCGCCTGCTCGGCGGGGAGATCAAGTTCAAGGACCTCGGACTCGTGATCATCGACGAGGAGCAGCGCTTCGGCGTCGAGCACAAGGAGCAGCTGAAGCGGCTGCGGACCAGCGTCGACGTGCTGGCGATGTCGGCGACGCCGATCCCGCGCACCCTCGAGATGGCGATCACCGGCATCCGCGAGATGAGCACGATCGCCACCCCGCCCGAGGAGCGGCACCCGGTGCTGACGTTCGCGGGACCGTACGACGAGGCGCAGGTCACCGCGGCCGTCCGACGCGAGCTGAGCCGCGAGGGCCAGGTCTTCTTCGTGCACAACCGCGTGCAGAGCATCGACAAGACGGCCGCGCGGATCAGCGAGCTGGTGCCCGAGGCGCGCGTGGTGACGGCGCACGGGCAGATGGGCGAGGCCCGGCTCGAGCAGGTCATGGTCGACTTCTGGGAGCGGCGCGCCGACGTGCTGGTCTGCACGACGATCGTCGAGGCCGGCCTCGACATCAACACCGCGAACACCCTGATCGTCGACCGTTCCGACCAGCTCGGGCTCTCCCAGCTCCACCAGATCCGCGGTCGCGTCGGGCGCGGGCGCGAGCGCGGGTACGCCTACTTCCTCTACCCGCCCGAGAAGCCGCTGACCCAGACCGCGTACGACCGCCTGGCCACGATCGCCGCGCACACCGACCTCGGCGCCGGTATGGCCGTGGCCATGAAGGACCTCGAGATCCGCGGGGCGGGCAACATGCTCGGCGGGGAGCAGTCCGGCCACATCGCCGACGTGGGGTTCGACCTGTACATCCGCCTCGTGGGCGAGGCGGTCGCGGAGTACCGCGGCGACGACACCGAGCCCGAGCCCGAGATGCGCATCGAGCTGCCGGTCGACGCGCACCTGCCGACCGACTACGTCGAGTCGGAGCGGCTGCGCCTCGAGATGTACAAGCGGCTGGCCGAGGTGAAGAGCGAGGCCGACGTCAAGGCGATCGAGGCCGAGCTGCACGACCGCTACGGCACGCCGCCGCAGCCGACGCTGAACCTCCTCGAGGTGGCCAGGTTCCGGCTGCTGGCCCGCGAGGCCGGCGTGGCCGAGGTGGTGTCGCAGGGCAACTACGTCCGGTTCGCGCCGGCCGAGCTGCTCGAGTCGAAGCAGCTGCGCCTCAAGCGGCTCTACCCGCGCAGCGTGGTGAAGGAGACCGCGCGGCACATCCTGGTCCCGCGCCCGCTCGCCAGCACGATCGGCGGTCCCGCGGTCACCGACCTCGAGCTCCTCCGCTGGTGCGCCAAGGTCCTGCGCGACATCTTCCTGGCCTGAGGCCGGCGCCCGCGGCCGACCGGGTCCGGCGTCCGCGGCCCGGCCCAGGGCGCCGGGCTAGGATCGCGGGGGCCCGGCGTCGAGCCGGGTCGGCAGGCCCGTACGACTGGAAGGTCCCATGCGCTCCTCGGCTGCACCGCTCGGCAGGCTACGGGCGGACTCGTCTCGCCGCTGCGTCCGTCGTGCTCGTCCTCGGGCTCGCGGCCGGCTGCGGGAACGCGAACCCGTCCGTCGCCGCCTACGTCGACGGCACCGCGATCACGCAGGAGCAGCTCGACAGCGCGGTCGACGGCGTGGGTCAGACGGTCGAGGAGGGCCAGCAGGTCTCGCCGCAGGCCGTCCTGGAGGCCCTCGTCCACGGGGTCATCGCCGATCGCATCGCCGAGAAGAACGACATCGTCGTCACCGACGCCGAGCGCGACTCCGCGCTGCAGGGCTCGAACCTCGAGCCGCTGCTGCCGATCCCCGCGGCCAAGGCCGTCGCCTACGACGTCGCCGACCAGCAGATCGTGGCGCAGAAGGTCGGTTCGCAGTCGTACCTCGACCAGGTCGCCCAGCAGCAGGTCACCGTGAACCCGCGCTACGGCGTGCTCGACGAGCAGCAGAAGCTGATCATCACCGACGAGTCGGGCTCTCTGGCCAAGCCGGCGAGCCCCAGCCCGACGCCGACGCCCTGACGCGTCGGCGGCGCCACCCGTGAACGAGGTCGACCGGCTGGTCGCCGTCATGCACCGGCTCCGGCGGGACTGCCCGTGGGACGCCGAGCAGACGCACCTCACTCTCGTGCCCTACCTCGTCGAGGAGGCCTGCGAGGTCGTGGAGGCGATCGAGACCGGGACGGCCACGGACCTGCGGGAGGAGCTCGGCGACCTGCTGCTGCAGGTCGTGCTCCACAGCGAGCTGGCCTCCGAGGAGGGGGCGTTCGGCCTCGAGGAGGTCGCGTCCGGCATCGCCGACAAGCTCGTCTCCCGACACCCGCACGTCTTCGAGACGGCCGAGGTGCCCAGCGACCTGCACGCCACCTGGGAGCAGCGCAAGGCGGTCGAGAAGGGCCGGACGTCCGCCCTCGAGGGCATCCCGGAACGGCTCTCCGCCCTGGCCCGCGCGGCCAAGATCCTCTCCCGTGCCCGGTCGCGCCGGGTGCCGCTGGCGACGCCGACCGAGCCTGCGCCGATCACCGAGGTCGAGCTGGGCGACGCCCTGCTGGCGCTGGTCGCCCGGGCCCAGGCGTCCGGGCTGGACGCCGAGCAGTCGGCGCGGACGGCCGTACGCCGCCTCGAGGCGAGGGTCCGCGAGGCCGAGGCGTCCCGCTAGGCTGCCGGCCATGGCCGAGCGTGAGACCCGCCGGGACGTCGAGGCAGCACTCGCTGCCCGGCGCGAGCTCGGGCCCGAGTACGACGATGCAGTGGCCGAGAGCCTCGCCGACCGCGTCGAGGAGCTGGTGGCACGGCGTTCCGCGCAGATCGACACGTCGGCCGAGGACCGGCAGCACGCGCGCGAGGAGGAGAAGGCCACGGGCGACGGTCGCTTCGTCATCGCCCTCGCCTCGCTGGGGGCCGGTATCCCGATCACGGCGATCGAGGGCGATTCGGCCCTCATGACGGCGATCGCCTGGGCCGGCATCGTCGGGATCAACGTCGCCGCCGCCCTGCGCGGGCGACGGCGACGTTGAGAACGGTTCAGCCGGCCAGGTCGCGGTTCCGCTGCTGGACGCCCATCTCGCCGTACGGGTAGTCCGTCGCGGCCAGGTCGCTCGCCTCGTCGAGCGCGGCGACCTCGGTGTCGTCGAGGTGCAGCCCGGCGGCTTTGAGGTTCGTCTCGAGCTGCGCCGTCGTCCGGGCGCCGAGGATGGTCGACGTGACGCCCGGCCGGTCGGTCACCCAGGCGAGGGCGACCTCGGCCATCGAGACGCCGCGGTCCTCTGCGATCTTCTGCACCGCGTCGATCGTGTTCCAGGTGCGCTCGGTGCCGCGGCGGTCGTACGCCTCCATGCCGCGCTCCGGGTTGTCGCCCAGGCGGGTGTCGCCGGTCGGGCGTTCGTCGCGCTTGTACTTGCCCGACAGCCAGCCGCCGCCGAGCGGGCTCCAGGGCAGCATCCCCATGCCCGCGTCGAGCACGGCGGGAACGATCTCCCACTCGATCTCGCGGACGATCAGGCTGTACTGCGGCTGGAGCGTGACGGGCTCGTCCAGCCCGAGCGCGCGGGCGAGGTGCACGGCCTTGGTCAGCTGCCAGCCGGTGAAGTTCGACAGGCCGTAGTAGCCGATCTTGCCCTCGCGCACGAACCCGTCGAGGGTCCGCAGCGTCTCCTCCAGCGGGGTCCACGCGTCGAAGGCGTGCACCTGGTAGAGGTCGACGCGGTCGAGCCCGAGCCGGGCGAGCGAGGCGTCGAGGGAGCGGGTCAGGTTGCGGCGGGAGAGGCCCGAGGAGTTCGGCCCCTCGCCGAGCGGGAAGCGGCCCTTGGTGGCGAGCACGACGCGGTCGGTGACGTCGGCGGGCCGGTCGGCGAACCAGCGGCCGACGATCTCCTCCGAGACGCCGCCGCTGTAGACGTTGGCCGTGTCGACGAGGGTGCCGCCGGCCGCGAGGAAGGTGTCCAGCTGCTCGTGCGAGCCCGCCTCGTCCGTCTCCGAGCCGAAGGTCATGGTGCCCAGGCAGAGCGAGGAGACGGCGCAGCCGCTGGATCCGAGAGTGCGATAGTCCATGCCTGCAGTCTTACCCGGCGGGTGCGACCGCGGCGGAGCGGTGGGCCCTGCCTCAGTCCTTCGGGGCGTTCGCGCGCTTGTGCAGCAGGGCCTTCACCTTGTCCGGCAGCACGGTCGCCACGGCTGCGGTCGCCTTCGTGGTGAGGGAGGAGGCGGCCACCTTGCCCTTGCCGGCCAGCAGGGCGTCCAGCCCCTGGCGGGCGACGTCGGCGGGGTCGTCCTTGGGCCCGTCGCCGATCGGCGTGCCGTCGAGGCCGGCCCGGTGGAAGAAGCTCGTGTCGGTCGGCCCCGGCATCAGGGCCGTGACGACGACGTCGGTCTCGGTCAGCTCGGCCTGCAGCGCCTCGGCGAACGACTGGAGGAAGGACTTCGAGGCGTTGTACGTGGTCTGGAACGCGCCGGGCATCTCCGAGGCGATCGACGAGGTGACGAGGACCCGACCGCTGTCGGTGGCCACCATGTCGTCGAGCACGAGCTTGGCCAGGTGGACGGTGCCGAGCACGTTCAGCCGGATCACGTCGAGCTCCGCGTCGAGGGCCTGGTCGACGAACGCGCCGCCCTTGCCGATGCCGGCATTGAGCGCCGCGACGGCCAGCGGACGGCCGTGCGCGGTCACCGCCGCGTAGAGCTGCTCCACGCCCTCCCCGGTCCGGAGGTCCACGACGACGGTGCCGACCTCGGCCCCGAGCGTGCGTAGCTCTGCCGCCGTCGCCTCCACGGCGGTGTCCTCGGCCGTGACGAACAGGTCGTACCCCCGCTCGACGAGCTCGCGGGCCAGCTCCCGACCGATGCCGCTGGACGCCCCGGTGACGAGAGCGAAGGGGCGGTCGACGGACGGTGCGGAGGCGTCGGAGGTCATGGTGGCCGGTTACCCAGCCGGACGGTCGCGAACCGCCGCGTCCGCGCCCGTACTGCTCGTCTCCTACCCTGGCTGCGCTCGTCCCCTTCCCGACGGGGCGCAGAGCCCCGAGGAGCCGACGTGCAGATCCCGATCCTGCCCTTCGTGCTGGGCGCGATCGCCCTCACCTTCGCGCTCGCCCTCCTCGGCTGGTGGGTGGCCTCCCGCATCGAGCGCCGGCGGCGGACCGCGCGGCGCATCGCCGAGACGAACCGGCGCTGGCGCCAGCAGGGCGGCGCCCGCCGACCGGGCGGGCCGGACCGTCCGGCCTGAGGTCGCCTGACGGACGTTCAGCCCACGCACAGCCCGCTCACATCACGATCTGGCCACGAACAACCCGGCGGCCCCCGATCTTCCCTACGCTCCTCGTGCTCGACACCGACCGACGAGGGGAACCGGCATGCAGGGACGACGCACCGCAGGCAGGCTGCTGGGGACGGTGGTGCTCGCCGTCGCGACGACGGCCGCCACGTTCGCCGGAGGGGCAGGGACCGCGAGCGCGGCCCCGCCGACGGGTCCGGCACCGGTCCGGCAGCTCGTCGCCGCCGAGCAGCACGCGCCGGGTCTGCGATCCACCCGCGCGCTGGGCACGACCGAGACCGGGACGCGCGCCGCGCTCCGGGTGCCCGGGGCCGCGGACGACGACGAGACCTACCTGGACCTCAACCCGAGCTGCGTGAGCAAGACGGGCGGCAAGGCGAAGCCGAACGCCACGGTCGGCTCGGCGAGCAAGCTGAAGCTCGACTACGTGCTGACCGGGAGCGAGGACTACCGGAAGACCGGGACGGTCACGGTCAAGGCCTACCGCGACACCGACCTCGAGCTGTCCTCGGTGAAGCTCGGGAGCTACCGCCTGACGCTCGCCCGGCACGGCAGCGCGACGCTCGTCGCCGACGAGACGTTCGACGTGCTGCCCTGCGTGCAGGTCAAGGCGGGCTGTGCCTCCCTCACCGTCACCAACCCGGCCGGCAACCCGGCGGCCGAGGTCGCGTACGGGCGGAAGAAGGCTGACGACTTCTTCGTCGAGCTGGCTCCCGGCGAGTCCCGGACCGTGCGGGTGGACGACACGTCGGTGAAGGTCGAGGCCACCTCCGCCGCCGACGAGGACGCGTACGTCGACCTCGGCAGCAGCACCGTGAAGGTCAAGCAGTCGTGCAAGCACGGTGCTGCGCAGCCGGGCCAGAACGCGGTCCAGACCTCCGCGCTCGTCACCTGCGGCAGCGCGACCACCCAGGGGTCCGCCTCCTTCTCCTGGGCGGCCCAGAAGAGCCTGAAGGACCGCACCTGGGAGGTCGTCGCGGGTGCCGGGTCGGTCACGAAGGGCTCGTACAAGAACAGCGGCGGCAAGAGCATCGACCTCGCACCCGGCACGTACACCTACCGCAGCTACGCCAACAAGGTCGTGCAGCCCTTCGAGGAGGTCGTCTTCTCGGTGCTCGACTGCGTGACGGTGGCACCGCGCTGCAAGGCGCTGGACGTCACCAACCCGAACGCGGTGAGCGTCGAGGCGTACCTCATCGACACCGACGACGACTCCGACGTCGTGGACCCCGGCGAGGGGGAGTCGGAGACCACCGTCGCCGCCGGCAGCACCGTCAGCATCCCGTGGTTGACCCGGAAGGTCGTGCTGCTGGCCGTCGCCGGCGACCTCGACTCGTGGAGGCCGTTCATCAGCATCGCGTCGGACTTCCCGCTCGACGACGACCAGGACTTCCCCGAGTACACGGTCCCGCAGGACTGCTGAGCCCGCCGGCACCGAGGACGAGGGGGGACCGCCGTGGGTCAGGGACGACGTACGGCACGCAGGCTGCTGGAGACGGTGCTGGTCGTGGCCGCGACCGCCACGGCCGGGCTGACGACGGGAGCGGGGACCGCGGTCGCCGCGCCCGCGACCCGCCCGACGCCGGTGCAGCAGCGGGCGGCACGTCTCCACACCGCCGCCGAGCACCGGGCGTCGGCCCAGACCGGAGCGCGGGAGACCCTTCGCCTCGGTGCTGCCGCCGACGACGACACGTACCTCGAGGTGGACCCGGGCTGCGTGAGCAAGACGGGCGGCAAGGCCCGGCCGAACGCCTCGGTCGGCTCGTCGAGCACGTTGAAGCTCGACTACGTGCTGACCGGGCCGGCCGGCTACCAGAAGGCCGGGACCGTCACGGTGAAGGTCGAGAAGGCCCACCCGCTCGGTCTGTCCTCGGTCGAGCTCGGCACCTACCGCCTGACGCTCGCCCGCCACGGCAGCACGACGCTGGTCGCCGACCAGACGTTCCAGGTCTTCCCCTGCGTGCGGGTGACGACGTCGTGCCACGCCGTGACGTTCACCAACCCGGCGGGCAACCCGAGCGCGTACGTGATGTACAGCGGGCACAAGAAGCGCCAGTCGTTCGACGTGGAGGTCGCGCCCGGCACCTCGAGCACCGTCCGTGCCGACTACTCCCGGATCGACTACCGGGCCTTCGGGTCCTACGAGTCGATCGACCGAGCGCCGGCGAGGCTCGGCGAGGACGACGTCTCGGTCGAGCAGCACTGCTCGACGCCACTCGCGCAGCCCGGGTCGAACGCGGTGCAGTCCACGGGGGAGATCGGGTGCAGCGACGAGAGCGGGCTCGCCTACGTCGGCGTCGAGTGGTCCGTGCAGCCCTCGGTCAAGAAGGTGCGTTACACACTCGTCGACGCGTCCGGGACGACGATCAAGAGCGGCACCCTCTCCGGCGGCAAGGACACGAGCTTCTCGCTCCCCGCGGGCACCTACCACTACCGCTCGTCCGTCAAGGGCGTCGCGACGCCGTTCGAGGACGTCTCCTTCACGGTCCTGGGCTGCGTGCAGGTGACGCCGGTCTGCCGGGCGATCGAGGTCTCGAACCCGAACCCGGTCGCGCTCGACGTCTCCGTCTTCGGCTACGACGAGGACGACGAGAGCGACGAGGGGACCACCGTCGACACCACCGCGGCGCCGAGCGCGACGACGAGGGTGGCGTGGGACCGGACGACCGCGTACGTGTTCGTCACGCCCACCGACGACGACCTGGACGCCCGCTTCCACACCGACTCGCTGACCCCCGAGCTCGGTTTCGGCGACGTCGACCTCCAGGTCCCGCAGAACTGCTGACGCGTGCGCGAACCGCCGTGGTGCCACGGCGGTCGCGCGCCCTCGCGCCGCTAGGGTGGACCGGTCACCTGGTCTCCGCCCGCCGTCGACGCGCGGGCAACAGCGAAAGGCAGTGCTCGTGGCGAGTATCGAGTTCATCGGGGCGCGCGAGATCCTCGACTCCCGGGGCAACCCGACGGTCGAGGTCGAGGTCATCCTCGACGACGCGTCCGAGGGCCGGGCGGCGGTGCCGTCGGGTGCCTCGACCGGTGCGTTCGAGGCCGTCGAGCTCCGTGACGGCGGCGAGCGCTACGGCGGCAAGGGCGTGACCAAGGCCGTCCTCGGCGTGGTCGACCAGCTCGGCCCGGAGCTCATCGGCTACGAGGCCAGCGAGCAGCGCCTCGTCGACGCCGCGATGCTCGACCTCGACGGCACGGACAACAAGTCCAAGATCGGCGCGAACGCCATCCTCGGCGTCTCGCTGGCCGTCGCCCACGCGGCCGCGAACTCGGCCGACCTGCCGCTCTACCGCTACGTCGGCGGACCGAACGCCCACGTCCTGCCCGTCCCGATGATGAACATCGTCAACGGCGGTTCGCACGCCGACTCCGACGTGGACATCCAGGAGTTCATGATCGCGCCGATCGGGGCGGCGACGTTCAAGGAGGCGCTCGAGATGGGCGCCACGGTCTACCACTCGCTCAAGTCGGTGCTGAAGAAGCAGGGCCTGTCGACCGGGCTGGGCGACGAGGGCGGCTTCGCCCCCAACCTGCCGGCCAACGTCGCGGCCCTCGAGCTGATCTCCACCGCCGTCGAGGCGACCGGCCTCGGCCTCGGCACCGACATCGCGCTGGCCCTGGACGCGGCGAGCAGCGAGTTCTTCTCCGATGGCTCGTACAGCTGGGAGGGCGGCACCAAGTCGGCCGACGAGATGACCGCGATCTACGAGCAGTGGGTCCGCGACTTCCCGATCGTCTCGCTCGAGGACCCGTTGGCCGAGGACGACTGGGCCGGCTGGTCGTCGCTGATGGCGCGCATCGGCGACAAGGTGCAGGTGGTCGGCGACGACCTGTTCGTCACGAACGTCACCCGCCTGCAGCGCGGCATCGACGAGCGCGCCGCCTCGGCCCTGCTGGTCAAGGTCAACCAGATCGGCTCGCTGACCGAGACCCTCGACGCCGTCGACCTCGCGCACCGCAACGGCTTCCGCTGCATGATGAGCCACCGCTCGGGCGAGACCGAGGACACGACGATCGCCGACCTGGCCGTGGCCACGAACTGCGGGCAGATCAAGTCCGGCGCCCCCGCGCGCACGGACCGTGTCGCCAAGTACAACCAGCTGCTGCGCATCGAGGAGGACCTGGACGACGCGGCCCGCTACGCCGGCGCGTCCGCCTTCCCGCGCTTCGGCGCCAAGTAGGGCTCGCACAGGTGCCGTCCGGACCCCGTCCGACCTCGCGGCCGGGCGCCGGTCCCGGCCGCGGGAAGCCGCGCGGCCGGACGTCGGCGCGCGAGCGGGACGTCACGCCCACCGACCCGGCGAACGAGCCGACGGTCGCGTTCGAGACGCGTCCCGCTCCGGCCGCGTCCCCGAAGACCGCGCCCTCGAAGGCCGCGGCTCCGAAGGCGGAGTCCCCGAAGGCGGAGTCCCCGAAGGCGGCTGCCCCGCGGCCCGCCGCCCCGGCCGGGTCGTCACGGACGGTGCCGGCAGCGCTGCACCGCGTGGTGCGGGCCAACCTGACGGCGCGCGCGCTCGCCCTCGTCGTCGTCGTGCTGGTCCTGACCATCTCGTACGCCACCTCGTTGCGGATCTACTTCGCGCAGGCGCACGAGATCGCCTCGACCAAGGCCGAGATCGTGGACCGGCAGGCGACGATCGCCGACCTGCAGGGCCAGATCGCCCGCTGGAACGACCCGGCGTACGTCGCCGCCCAGGCCCGTGAGCGCCTCGGCTGGTTGGTCCCCGGCGAGACCGGCTACACGGTGGTCGGCGCGGACGGCAAGCCGTTGGGCGGCGGGCTCACGCTCGACTCCTCCCAGACGAGCGACCCCGAGCAGCAGCAGATGTGGTGGGACCGGATGTGGGGCTCGGTGGCCGCGGCCGACCGACCGGCGGCGAAGAAGGCCGACCCGGGCAAGCGCGCGCCCGTCACCCCGGACAGCAAGCCCCGCTGAGTTCGCGGGGCCGGGGGCCTAGCGCCCCTTGAGGAACTGGTCGACCTCGGCGGCCGTCGGGATGCTCGGGCTCGCCCCCGCCTTGGTCGTCGCGAGCGCACCGGCCGCCGCGGCCCGTCGGAGGGCGACGGGCCAGGCCAGGCCGGACGCCACCGCCGCACCCAGGGCTCCCGCGAACGCGTCGCCCGCCGCCGTGGTGTCGACCGGCGTGACCCCGAAGGCGGGGATGTCGCTCGTGCCGCCCGGCCCCACCACGACCGTGCCGCGGCCGCCGCGGGTCAGCACCACCTGCCGCACGCCGCGCTCGGTGAACCAGCGCGCCGCCCGCTCGGCGGACCGTACGTCGCTCACCCGGACGCCGGTCAGGACCTCGGCCTCGGTCTCGTTCGGGCAGGCGAGCCACACGCCGGCCCAGATCTCCTCCGGCAACGGGGCCGCCGGGGCGGGGTCGAGCACGAGCCGCAGCCCGAGCTCCGCGCAGGTCCGCGCGGTGGCCACGGCCACCTCGAGCGGTGTCTCCAGCTGCAGGAGGACGACCGGCTCGTCGGGAGCGGCGGCGGTCAGGGCCTCGGCGACGCGGTCCGGGGCGACGGTGTCGTTGGCCTCGGGGACGATGACGATGTCGTTCTCGCCCGTCCGCCCGTCCACCCGGATGTGGGCCACCCCGGTCGGCCCCTCGACCTGCGCGACCCAGGACACGTCGACGCCGTCGGCGCGCAGGGCGTCGAGGGCCAGCGTGCCGAAGGCGTCCTGCCCGACGGCCCCGACCATGCGGGTGCTCGCACCCGCGCGGGCCGCGGAGACCGCCTGGTTGGCGCCCTTGCCGCCGAGCACCGTCGTGAAGCGCGTCCCGACCACCGTCTCGCCGGGTCGGGGGAGCGGGGAGGCGGCCACCGTCAGGTCGACGCTGACGCTCCCGACGACCACGACGGCCCCCGGCCTCGACCCCGGACGACCCGCTCCGGCACTGGACGCGACCATGCGGGAACTTTAACCACGGGTCGAGATAACGTTGCTCTCGGCCGCGCCCCCGCGCGGCCGCGGGACGGGTGGCGGACGGTGCACGACCGGTCGACTCTCCGGGGGCAGCAGGATCTCGAGACGACCTCGCGGCACGGACGGAGCAGACCTGAGCGACCCCGGCACCACGACCCGGCCGCGTTCTACCGTCCGCGCGGTCGAGCCCCGGCGCGCGCAGCCGCGGTCCCGGGACTCGGGGCTGTGGCTCTTCGGCTACGCCCACTCCCTCGTGGGCGACCAGATCTTCTACGTCGCGCTCACCTGGGCGGCCGTCCAGGTCATGTCGCCGGCCGAGGTGGGCCTGGTGCTCGTGCTGGGCTCGTTGCCGCGGGCGGTCGTGCTCCTCGCCGGCGGGGTGTTCGTGGACCGGGCCGGGCCCAAGCGGATCATCATCGTCTCCGACGTCCTGCGCACCCTGGTCATGGTCGCCGCCGCGGTCCTGCTGGGCGTGGGGATGACCGGGACGGTCCTGATCGGGGTCCTCGCGGCCGTGTTCGGCTTCGTCGACGGCCTCTTCCTGCCCGCGGTGGGTGCGGCGCCCGCCTTCGTGACGACGCCGGAGGGCCAGACGCGGCTCCAGGCCCTGCGGACGGTCGTCTACCGGGGGGCGCCGATGGTGGGCGCGCCCGTCGCGAGCGCGCTGCTCGTGGCGTACGGGGTCGGGACCGCCTTCGCGGTCGCCGCCCTCATGTTCTTCGCCTCGGTCGTCGCCCTGTCGGCGACGCGGATGCTCCGGCCACGGCCGCCGCGCCCGCTCGTCACCACCGTGGGTGCCGAGCCGAGCGTGCTCGGCGAGATCCGCGACGGGCTGCGGCTCGTCGTGTCCGACCGACGTCTGCTCGTCGTCGTGCTCGTCATCGCGGTGCTGGACTTCGGCTTCGCGGGCCCGACCACCGCGGGCGTGCCCCTGCTGGCGGCGGAGCGGGGGTGGGGCCCGGGCGGGATCGGCTGGATCCTCGGCGGCTTCGGCGCGGGGGCGGTGGCGACGGCGGTCGTGCTGACCTGGCGTCGCCCGACCGAACGGGCCGGCCCCGTCGCCGTGGTCGGGCTGACCCTGATCAGCATCGGTCTGCTGGCGCTGGGGCTCGTCGAGCGGCTGCCGCTCGGGGCGACGCCGGCGGTGCTGCTCGCCAGCACCTGCGGCGCGCTCGCGGGGGTCGGGACGGGACTGTTCGGGACGCTGGTCAACGCGGCGCTGGTGCTGACCACGCCGGTCGGCCAGCTCGGTCGGGTCATGGCCGCGGTCTCGCTCGCGGGCTACCTCGGCGACCCCGTCAGCTTCTCCCTGACCGGCGTCGCCGCGCAGGGTCTCGGGGCCTCCAGCACCTTCCTCTTCGGCGGGGGCGTCATCATGGTCGCCGTGGTCCTCGCCTGGGTGTCGCCGACGATCCGCTCCATCCGGCTCCCCGGCGCCACCCGGCGGCCCTGAGGTGACGGCGTCCGAGACGCCGGTCCTGGGTCCCGAGGACATGCTCACGGTCGAGGCTCAGCTGGGCCGGCCGCCGCGGGGAGCCGTCGGGGTGGCGCACCGCTGCCCGTGCGGGCGACCCGACGTGGTCGCCACCCGTCCCCGGCTGGGTGACGGCTCGCCCTTCCCGACGACGTTCTACCTGACCTGCCCACGGGCGGCGGCCGCCTGCTCCACCCTCGAGTCGAACGGCGTCATGGCCGCGATGGCCGCGCGCCTCGCCGAGGACGAGGACCTCGCCCGCGCGTACGCGATGGCGCACGAGGCCTACCTCGCAGCGCGGCGGGCGATCGGTGGGGAGACCGGGGACGGCGATGTGCCCGAGATCGCCGGCGTCAGCGCCGGCGGGATGCCCGACCGGGTCAAGTGCCTGCACGCCCTGCTCGCCCACGCGCTCGCCGCCGAAGGAGGGGTCAACCCGCTCGGGGATGAGACGCTGGCGCTCGTCGGGCCCTGGTGGGAGCGACCTTGCCTGCCCGGGACCGCGGGTCGGCAGGAGCACGACGACCTCGAGGAGGAGCGACGATGAGCGACACGGTGGCGGCCTTCGACTGCGGCACGAACTCCTTGCGCCTGCTCCTCGCCGGACCCGGTACGGGCGGCCCCGACGGTGCCGCGCTCACCGACCTCGACCGGCAGACCGAGATCGTCCGGCTCGGTCAGGGCGTGGACGCGACGGGGGAGTTCGCGCCGGAGGCGCTGGAGCGGACGTTCGCGGTCACGCGGCGCTTCGCCGAGCGGGTCCGGGCGGCCGGCGTCCCGCCCGAGCGGACACGGTTCGTCGCCACCTCCGCCTCCCGCGACGCCCGCAACCGCGAGGCGTTCTTCCGCGGCGTCGAGGACCTGACCGGCGTCCGTCCCGACGTCGTCAGCGGGGACGAGGAGGCCCGGCTCTCCTTCGCCGGTGCGCTCAGCCGGATCCGGCCGAGCGCCGGGCCCGTCCTCGTCATGGACGTCGGGGGCGGGTCGACCGAGCTCATCGTCGGCGACGCGTCCGGTGCGGTGACGTCCGCGATCTCGCTCGACATCGGCTCCGTCCGCCTCACCGAACGCTTCCTCGGGGCCGGTCCGCCCGCCCCCGACGCGCTCGCGGCCGCGCGCACCCACGTCGACGCGCTCCTCGACTCCTCCGGCGTCGACTTCGGCGCCGTCGGCACCTGGGTCGGCGTCGCCGGCACCGCGACGACCCTGGCCGGGGTCCACCTGCGGCTCGAGGCGTACGACCGCGCGCGCGTCCACGGCTCGACGATCGGTCTGCCGGAGCTCGACGAGCTGGCCACCCGGCTGAGTCGGATGGACGTCGAGCAGATCAAGGCGCTGCCCTCCATGCACCCCGGCCGTGCCGACGTCGTCACCGCCGGCGCCCTGATCGCCGCCCGCGTCGGCGCGCGCCTCCACGTCGCCGACCTCGTCGTCAGCGAGTCCGACATCCTCGACGGCATCGCGCTGGAGCTCCTGCGCGCCGGCGGCTGAGCCGGTCGGACAAGAGGGGGGCGGCTGCGACCGCCTGGCATGATCGCCCGATGACCTCCTTGGCGATCACGGTCGTGGGGCACGACCGGCCGGGCATCATCGCGGCGACGGCGGAGGCCCTGGCGACCTGCGGGATGAACCTCGAGGACTCCTCGATGACGCTCCTGCGCGGTCATTTCGCGATGACGCTCGTCTGCGCGGGCGAGGCGTCCGTGGGGTCCGTCCGCGCCGCCCTCGAGCCGGTCGCCGGGTCCGGCCTGGACGTCGCGGTCCGCGAGGTCGTGCCCGAGCCCGAGGCGCCAGCGGCGACGGCCACCCACCTGGTCACCGTCTACGGCGCCGACCGGCTAGGCATCGTCGCGCGGCTGGCGGGCGTCGTGTCCGGGGCAGGCGCGAACATCACCGACCTCACGACCCGGCTCTCGGGCGACCTGTACGTCCTGCTGGCCGAGGTAGCCCTGCCGTCCGGGGCCGACCCGGGAGCGCTGGAGGCGCGGCTCGGCGAGGTGTCCGCCGAGCTCGGGGTCGAGGCCACGTTGCGCGCGGTGGAGAACGACGAGCTGTGAGCTTCGACGCGACCACCCTGCCGCCGGGCCGGGTGCGCGAGGTGGTGCGCGCCCCCGCGGCCGTGCTCGCGACGGCCGGGGGGACGGTCGACCCGACCGACCCCGAGGTCGTCCAGCTGTGCGCGGACCTCGTGGCCACGATGCGCGTCTCGCCCGGCTGCGTCGGGCTGGCAGCCCCGCAGGTCGGCGTCGGCGCGCAGGCCTTCTGCGTCGACGTCACCGACCATCCCAAGACGCGGACGGCCCACGGCCTCGTCGTGCTGGTCAACGCGGTCGTCGTCGGGTCCAGCCGCAACGAACGGGCCCGTGAGGGCTGCATGTCGGTGCCCGACCTGACCGGCGACGTGAAGCGCGCGACCCGCGTGACGGTCCGCGGGCAGCTGCCGGGCAGCGGCGCGGAGTCCGAGGTCGTCACCGACGCGTTCGAGGCCCGCGCGCTGCAGCACGAGATCGACCACTGCGCAGGCCTGCTCTTCCTCGACCGGGTCGCCGGGGCGCACGCCCTGCACGCGCGTCAGGTCTACCTCGAGGCTCCGAGCAGCTGACGCACGCCCGGTGTCGCGGAACCGGCGGTGGCCGGACCCGCGCTTGACCACACTGGAGGGGTGCGGACGCGACGGCTGACGAGCGTGGTCGCGCGGCACGCCGCGCGGGTGCGTTCGCGGCGCACGCTCCTGCTGAGCGCAGGCCGGGCGCTCGGGGTCACGCTGGTCGCGGCCGTCATGGCCCTGCCGCTCGCCGCGGCCTGGGGCGTCGGACGCGCGTCGGTCTCCGACTACCTCGGGCCCAACCGGGTGGACCTCGCCGCGAGCTGGAGCTCCGAGATCGTGATCGACCTCGGCCCGCTCGGGCGCGCGTACGTCCCCAGCCCGTACGCCCCGGTCGGCGTCGAGGTCACCGTCGGCGGGGTGGGGGAGCCGGGCTCGACGCTCGGGTCGCTGTTCTCCGACCGGACGCTCGCCGCCTACACCGCGCTCTACGCCGACCCGGAGGAGGCGGTCCGGGGCGTGGTCGAGCGGCTCGAGCGCGACGCGCTCGCCCGCACGGCCCGGGCCGAGGTGGTGCTGCTCCTCGGCTTCGCGCTGTGGAGCCTGCGGTCCCGGCTGCTGGCCCCGTGGGTGGTCCGTCGCGTGACGCGGCGCCGCACGCTCGCGGTCTACCTCACCGTCACCGCCGTCGGCGTGGGCAGCGTCCTCGTGCCGTCGCGCCCGGACGGCCCGCGCGTCCCGGTCGACCTGCGGCTGCCCGACCGCACCCCCACGATCAGCGTCGACAGCCCGCTGCTCGCCGACCTGCTGGGCCGCGGGATCTCCGGCATCCGTCTGCTCAGCGCTCGCCAGCAGGCGGCGGTCCGGGCCTGGGAGGCGACCGCCACCGCGAGCCTGTCCGCCCAGCTCGACGCGCTGCCGCGCCCGCGGACGGGCGAGACGATGGCGTACGGCTTCAGCGACCTGCACTGCAACCAGGCGACCACCGAGCTGATGACCCGCCTCGTCGCGGTGGCGGACCCGGCCGTCGTCCTCGACTCCGGCGACGACACCGTGAACGGCACCGCGGCCGAGCGGGGCTGCGTCCGCCGCGAGCTCGGGATCGCGGGCGGTCGGCCCTTCGTGGTCGCGACGGGGAACCACGACTCCGACGTGACCGAGGTGCAGCTCCGCGCCGCCGGCGCGACCGTCCTCGACGGCAGCCCCGTCGCCGCGGGCGGGCTGACCGTGCTCGGCGACGACGACCCGGAGCGTCAGGTGCCGTTCAGCGTCGAGCGCACGCGCGACCGCCCCGAGGACGAGGCCCAGCTCGGGCAGCGGCTGGTCCAGGTCGCCCGCCCGCGGCCGGTCGACGCGATCCTCGTGCACCAGCCGACCGCGGCGGCCGAGCTCGTCTCGGCGACGGACCCGCCCGCCCGGCTGGTGCTGTGGGGCCACCTGCACGCGGAGGTGGGACCGGTGGTCGTCCGGCACGCCGACGGGTCGTGGACGGTCGGGATGCAGCAGGGGACCGCGGGCGGGGTCAAGCAGCCGACCCTGGCGTCGTTCAGCACGCCGTTCAGCCCGCCGCTGGTCCGGGCCGACTCGTACTTCTACTTCCGCGACACGACGACCGGGCTGGTCACCGGGGTCCAGGCGGTCCACCTCGAGCCCGACGGCACCGTGGTCGTCGACGCGCGCACCGAGACCGGGAGCCTGGGCAGCCTGCCGGAGGAGACCCGGCGCCGGCTGGGCGGGGCGAGCGCCTCGCCCACCCCCGAGCCCTCGCAGCGCTGAGCGCGCACCGCCCGAGCACTACGATCACCGGCAGGCGCCGAGACGGGCCCCCGTAGCCCAACGGCAGAGGCAGGCGGCTTAAACCCGCTCCAGTGCGGGTTCGAGTCCCGCCGGGGGTACGACGAGGCCGTCGCGACCCCGACGCATAGCCCGAACATGCGTCTGACCAGGGGTTTCTCAGGGAGGCGGCGGCGGGGGAACAGGACGGCCGGTCCCGCTCGTTGACTACACTGGAAGCACGGCGCGCGGGCTCTCCTCCCCGGAGGGCTCCAGAGCGCCCCACGCAGGAGGACCCACACTCATGTTGCGCAGCTCGAACCCGATCCTCTCCAAGAAGGACGCGTTCACCCCCGCAGCACCCCAGCAGTACGGCCAGGGCTACGGCCAGCAGCCGGGCTACCCGGGCCAGGGCGGCGGACCGCAGAGCCCCTGGAACAACAGCCCGGCGCCGTCCACGCAGGCCGGCCAGGGCCGGATGACCCTGGACGACGTCATCACCAAGACCGCCGTGACCATCGGCGTCCTCGTGATCACCGCCGCCCTGTCCTGGAACTTCGTCCCGGACGCCTACATCGGCGGCGCCGCGATCATCTCCGCGCTCGTCGGCTTCGTCGCCGTCATGATCGTCTCGTTCCGCCGGGTCGCGTCGCCGCCGCTCGTGATCGCGTACGCCGCGATCGAGGGCGTCTTCATCGGCATGATCAGCAAGATCTTCGAGTACTCGTACGCGGGCATCGTCACCCAGGCCGTCGTCGCGACCTTCTTCGCGGCCGGCGTCACCCTGGCGGCGTACAAGATCTTCAACATCCGGGTGACGGCGAAGTTCGCCAAGGTCGTCATGCTCTCGACCATCGCGTTCGCCGCGCTGCTGCTGGTCAACTTCGTCGCCGTCCTGCTCGGGTTCAGCGGGCTGCGCGGTGGTGTCGAGGGCTCCGTCGGCCCGATCGCCTGGCTGATCTCGGCGGTCGCGATCGTGCTCGCCGTGCTCAACCTCGTGCTCGACTTCGACTACGTCGAGCGGGGCATCGAGATGGGCGCCCCGGCCAGCGAGTCGTGGCGTGCCGCCTTCGGCCTGACCGTGACCATGGTCTGGCTCTACATCGAGATGCTGCGCCTCCTGTCCTACATCCGCCGGTAACCAGCACCCCGCACGCGACCACGGGCCGCGCCTCCCCACCGGAGGCGCGGCCCGTGCGCTTCGGCGGCCGCGCGCCATTACCGGGCAGGATGAACCCCATGAGCGACGCCCCCGTGATCGTCGTCGGCGCCGGGCTCGCCGGCCTGGCGTGCGCCCAGCGGCTGCACCGGGCCGGCGTCGAGGTCGTCGTGCTCGAGGCGTCCGACGGGGTCGGCGGCCGGGTCCGGACCGACGTCGTGGACGGCTACCGCTGCGACCGCGGCTTCCAGCTCCTGAACCCCGCCTACCCGGTCCTGCCGCACCTGCTCGCCGACCGCGAGGAGGCCGGCACCCTCGACGTCCTCGACCTGCGCGCCTTCCAGGCGGGCGCCGTCGTCGCCCACGGCCGGACGCGCTCGGTCCTCGCCGACCCGCGCCGTGAGCCCGGGCTGGTGGTCGCCTCGCTGGCCGCGCCCGTGGGGACGTTCGCGGAGAAGGTCCGCTTCGCCGCGTTCGCGGCCTCCACGCTGCTGCCGGTCCGCCGCCAGCTCGCGGGTGCGGACCGGACCTGGGCCGAGGAGCTCGACGCGTTCGGGCTCACCGGACGGCTGCGCGCGGGTGTCGTCGACCCGTTCCTCGCCGGGGTGCTCGCCGAGTCCGACGGCTCGTCGTCGGCCCACCTCGTCCGGCTCCTGGTCCGCTCCTTCGTGCTCGGCTCGCCCTCGTTGCCCTCCCTCGGCATGGCACGATTGCCCGAGGTCGTCGCGGCCACGCTCCCGGCGGGCACGGTCCGCCTCGGCGTACCGGTGCACGCGGTGACCCCGAGCAGCGTGCGGACCGACGACGGCGAGCTGCGGGCGCGGGCCGTCGTGGTGGCGACCGACCCGGCCACCGCCGGACGGCTCACCGGGGTGGACGCGCCCCCGATGAAGGCGCTGACCACCTTCTGGCACACCACCGACGAGCCGCCGACCACGCGGCGCCTGCTCCACCTCGACGCCGACCGCCGGGGCCCGCTCGTGAACACCGCGGTCATGACCAGCGTCGCGCCCTCGTACGCACCCGCCGGTCGCTCCCTGGTGGCGACCACGGTGCTGGGCGCCGACGGCTCGGCCGCCGCGGAACGTGCCGCGCGCGAGCAGGCCGGCCTCGTCTACGGCGTGGGGACCTCGTCGTGGGAGCTCGTCACGACCCACGTGGTCGCGGCCGCGCTCCCGGCCCAGCCCCCGCCGCTGCACCCCCGCCGAGCCGTCGCGCTGGTGGGCGGGCCGGGTGACGGGCTCTTCGTGGCCGGCGACCACCGCGACACGGCGTCGATCCAGGGGGCGGCGGTGTCGGGTCGCCGGGCCGCGGACGCCGTGCTCGCCGGACCGGCCCCGGGCTGAGCGCGCCTCCGTAGAGTCGGTGCGTGCAGTACGTCACCAACGTCATCGACCTCGTCGGCAACACCCCGCTGGTCCAGCTGTCCCGGGTGACCGACGGGGCACCGGGCCTCGTGCTGGCCAAGGTCGAGTACCTCAACCCGGGCGGCTCGGTGAAGGACCGCATCGCCGTGCGGATGATCGAGGCGGCCGAGCGCGACGGCTCGCTGCAGCCGGGCGGCACCATCGTGGAACCGACCAGCGGCAACACCGGCGTCGGGCTCGCGATCGTGGCGCAAGCCAAGGGCTACTCCTGCGTGTTCGTCTGCCCCGACAAGGTCAGCGAGGACAAGCGCAACGTGCTCGCGGCGTACGGCGCGCAGGTCGTCGTCTGCCCCACGGCGGTCGACCCCGAGGACCCGAAGTCGTACTACTCCGTCTCCGACCGGCTCGTGCGCGAGATCCCGGGCGCCTGGAAGCCGGACCAGTACAGCAACCCGGAGAACCCGCGCAGCCACTACGAGACCACCGGCCCGGAGATCTGGGCGCAGACCGACGGGCGCATCACGCACTTCGTCACGGGGATGGGCACCGGCGGGACGATCAGCGGCGCCGGGCGCTACCTCAAGGAGGTCTCCGGCGGGCGGGTCCAGGTCGTGGGGGCAGACCCGGCGGGTTCGGTCTACTCGGGCGGCGACGGGCGGCCCTACCTCGTCGAGGGCGTGGGCGAGGACTTCTGGCCCTCGACGTACGACCCGACGATCTGCGACCGCGTCATCGAGGTCTCCGACGGCGACTCGTTCGCGATGACTCGGCGCCTGGCCCGGACGGAGGCGCTGCTGGTCGGCGGCTCGTGCGGGATGGCGACCGTCGCCGCGGTCCGGCTCGCGGCGGAGCTGAACGATCCCGACGCGGTGATCGTCGTGCTGCTGCCCGACTCCGGCCGCGGCTACCTCACCAAGATCTTCGACGACGCGTGGCTGGCGCGCTACGGCTTCGCGCCGCGGCCCGAGGGTCCCGGGCGGGTGGTCGGCGACGTGCTGCGCGAGAAGTCCGGCAGCCTGCCCGACCTCGTGCACACCCACCCGAACGAGACGGTCGCGCAGGCGGTGGAGATCCTGCGCGAGTACGGCGTCTCGCAGATGCCCGTCGTCCGCGCCGAACCGCCGGTGATGGCGGCCGAGGTGGTGGGTTCGGTGAGCGAGCGGGGGCTGCTCGGGGCGCTGTTCGGCCAGCACGTGCGCCCCGCCGACCCGGTCGAGCGCGCCATGGAGCCGCTGCTCCCGACCCTCGGCGCCACCGAGCCGGTCTCCCGCGCGATCGAGCTCCTCGTGGACACCGACGCCCTCCTCGTCCTCGACGACGGCCGCCCCGCCGGCGTCCTCACCCGCCAGGACCTGTTGGGGGATGTCGGCCAGAGGGGGTAGCAGCGGCCAGGCGTGGCGGACCACAGGCGATCCGGCTGTGGTCCGCGTCCGAGCGGAGCGAGGACCATCAACGCAGCAGGCGGCGCAGGGCCTGGCGCCAGTTCGCGGTCCAGGGGACCTCGGCCCAGGTCTCCAGCGGGACCCACCGGGCCGACTCGGTGGTGCCGCCCCGGTCGTGGACGACGGGGTCGGTCGGCTCGGCGCAGGTGGCCCGGTAGACGAGGCGGACGGCGTGGAAGTCCTCGACCCCGCCGTGCGGGCTGCGCCCGACCCAGTGCGAGCTCTGCACCAGCACGAGCTCGCCGACCTCGACGGCCTGCCCGGTCTCCTCGTCGACCTCGCGGAGCACGGCCTGGACCGGCTCCTCGCCCTCGTCGAGCCCGCCGCCGGGCATCCCCCAGCGTCCGGAGACGGCGGTCAGGTTCGAGTACTCGGTCGCCAGCAGCCCGCGCCCGGACTCGACGACGGCGTACGCCGCGAACCGCTGGCGCACCACGGGCTGCTCGTCGGAGGTCTTGAGCCCGCGGTCGCGGCCGGGCTTGCGGGTGCGTGGGTGACCGTCCCCGGAACGCCGGTGCCGGACGCGCAGCTCCAGCCGGATCTCGCCGTCGGGGTCGAGGGCGGCCTCGACGGGGCGCAGCACCACCCAGCCCGCCTCGTACGCCAGCACGCGCGGGTCCTCCCCGTGCCCGAGCCGGCGGTCGAAGACCCGACGCTTCCGGGCCGCGACGCCCACGACCCGCATCTAGACGCCGGACCCGGACGTCTCCGCAAGATCGTCCGGGCTCATCTCCCCAATCTAGTGGCGCGCCCGGGAACGGGGGCGGCGGCTCAGTAGCCTGGTGTCCCGTGCCCCGGGGAACTGCCGCGTGATCGTGCCGCTGGCGTACGCCGTCGCCGCCCTCGCCCTCGTCTCGATGTGCTGGGGGCTCCTCACGGCCGTCCTCGACAAGCCTCCGGGCAAGGCCCAGCTGCTCTACGCCGCCGGGCTCGAGGTGGTCGTCGTCGTGCAGTCGGTGATCGCCCTGGCGCGGCTCGTGGGCGGGTTCCGACCGGTCGAGACGGCCACGACGATCGGCTACCTGGTCGGGATCCTCGTCCTGCTGCCGGTCGCCTGGCTGTGGGCGAACGCCGAGCGCACCCGCTTCTCCGGCGTCGTCCTCGCCGTGGCCGCGGCGGCGGTCGCCGCGATGACGTTCCGCCTGGTGGTCCTGTGGGTGCCGCGGTGAGCGTGCCCGCCACGGGTCCGGGACCGGGTCAGGTCGAGCCGCCGCCACGCACCAGCTCGGGACCGGGCCGTGCGCTGGTCGCGGTCTACGGCCTGTTCGCGCTCGCGGCGACCGCGCGCGGGGTGACCCAGCTCCTCACGCAGTACGTCGAGGCGCCGCTGGCGTACGTGCTCTCGCTGGTCGCGGGCATCGTCTACGTCGTCGCCACGGTCACGCTCGCCCGCGGCACGGCCGGCTCGCGCCGGGTCGCGCTGGTGGCGGTGGGCGTCGAGCTGGTCGGCGTGCTGACCGTGGGCACGCTGAGCCTGCTCGACCCGGCGGCGTTCCCGCGGGCGACCGTCTGGTCGCTCTACGGGATCGGGTACGGCTTCGTCCCGCTGGTGCTGCCGGTCCTCGGACTGCTCTGGCTGCGTCGGACCCGGCCGGTGCGTCGGCCACACCGAGCCCCGTGAAGTACAACGAGGGCGCGGACCTGGACCCGTCGCAGGTCGGGGGCGGCGGCGGCAACGGCGGCAAGATCGCGCTCGGCGGGGCGCGGGCCTCGTCGTCCTCGTGGTCGCGCTGCTGCTGGGGGTCAACCCGGGCGACCTCCTCGGGCTCCGGCGCGCAGCCCGGGACGAGCCAGGCGCCGGCCTCGCCCTTCGCGCAGTGCACGCGCGGCAGCGACATCGGCCAGGACCGGGACTGCCGCTTCGTCGCCTACACGAACTCCATCCAGGACTACTGGCAGGGCGCGGTGACCGACTACCAGGTCATCCGCGTCACCACGTTCACCGGGCAGGTCTCGACCGCCTGCGGGACCGCGACGTCGCAGGTCGGCCCGTTCTACTGCTCCGGCGACACGTCGGTCTACCTCGACCTCGGCTTCTTCGACGAGCTCACCACCCAGCTCGGCGCCAAGGGCGGGGACGCGGCCGAGGCGTACGTGCTGGCCCACGAGTTCGGCCACCACGTCCAGGACCTCGAGGGGACGCTGCGGCGGGTCCAGGGTGGCAGCGGCGGAACCGGGCCCGCCTCGGCCGGGGTCCGGCTCGAGCTGCAGGCGGACTGCTACGCCGGGGTCTGGTTCCACCACGCGACCTCCGACCCGGGCTCGCCGATCAGCGAGGTCACCCAGGCCGACCTCGACGACGCGCTCGACGCCGCGGCCGCGGTCGGGGACGACCGGATCCAGAAGAAGGCGCAGGGGCAGGTCACCCCCGAGACCTGGACGCACGGTTCGGCGGCGAACCGGCAGAAGTGGCTGACCACCGGCTTCACCAGCGGCGACCCGGGCTCCTGCGACACGTTCAGGACCGGCGCCGTCAGCTGAGGACGGTCTCCCGGGCGCGCTCACGCCGCTGGAAGGCCAGCCCGACGACGAAGACCATGATCCCGAGCACCGGGAGCACGACCGAGACCCGGCTCGGCCACGCGTACGAGTAGCCCGCCGCGAGCACGGCGCCGCCCAGCCACGCGCCGACGGCGTTGGCGACGTTCAGCGTGGAGTGCATGAGCGCGGCCGCCAGCGACTGGCCCCCGGCGGCGACGTCCATGAGGCGGGTCTGCAGCGCCGGCATCATCAGGCTCCCGGAGCCGCCGAGCAGGAAGACCGCGAGGAACGCGCCGACCGGCGTCGTGGCCAGGAAGCCGAACGCCGCGAGCACGACGCCGATCGCGACCAGACCGCCGAGCAGGGTCGGCACCAGGGCCCGGTCGGCGAGCCGACCGCCCAGCAGCGTGCCGACGGTCGAACCGACGCCGAACGCGGCGAGGACCCAGACCACCCCGGTCTCGCTCAGCCCGGCCAGGCTCTCGACCGTGGGTGCGATGTAGGAGTAGGTCGCGAACATCCCGCCGAAGCTGACCATGCCCGTGACCAGCGCGAACCAGACCTGCGGCCGCGCCAGGGCGCTCAGCTCGGAGCGCACGCTCGGCACCCCGCCGCCGACCCGGACCGGCGGCACCCAGGTGCTGACCGCGACCAGGCACGCCAGGGCGAGGACGGCGACGGCGATGTAGAGCGCGGGCCAGCCGAGGTGCTGCCCGGCCCAGGTGGCCACCGGGACGCCGACGATGTTCGAGATCGTGAGCCCGAGCATCACGCGGGCGACCGCGGAGGCCCGGCGGTTGGCGGGGACGAGGGCCGCGGCGGTCACGGAGGCCACGCC
The DNA here is from genome assembly GCA_963762775.1 of uncultured Actinomycetota bacterium. Classification (GTDB taxonomy): domain Bacteria; phylum Actinomycetota; class Actinomycetes; order Propionibacteriales; family Propionibacteriaceae; genus Microlunatus. Next base: position 89,580 of record CAVXMD010000003.1, on the reverse strand, counting down.
GAAGTACGCGCCGTGCGGCAGCCCGGAGACGAAGCGGGCGAGCAGCAGGAAGCCGAACGAGGTCGCGAAGGCGGAGGCCGCGTTCCCGACGAGGAAGACCAGCATGAGGACCAGCAGCAGCTGCTTGCGCGGCACCCGCGCGGCCACGGCCGCGATCAGCGGCGCCCCGACGACGACGCCCAGCGCGTAGGCGGAGATCAGGTGCCCGGCGGTCGGGATCGAGACGCCGACGCCGTCGGCGATCTGGGGCAGCAGGCCCATCGAGGCGAACTCGGTCGTCCCGATCGCGAAGCCGCCCACGGCGAGGGCGAAGAGCGCCCAGCTCGCCCGGGTGGGCCGGTCGGGGCCGAGGGAGTCGAAGCGGGTGGCGCCCGCCGACGAGGCGGAAGGTGCGGTGTGGAGGCGGTCATCGGCGGCTTCCCGGAGGTCGGCAGGGGCGTGCGGGTCGCCGCTGACCGTCCGCGCCAACCTCGGCGTCGCCGCGCTTGTTCCGGGTGTGCGTCACCTCACAGAGGCAGAACGGGGAAGGTTCGGCACCGCAGCGGTGCCGAACCTTCCCCGTTCCTCGGTCTGCCGAGGACTACGCGTGGCCGACGGTCGGGCCGTCGACCTCCTGGACGTCCTGGCTGGGCTCGACCGCGTCCTCGCGGTCGTCGGCGCTGATCTCGAGCCCGGCGACCGGGTTGCCCGACGCGGTGCCCTCGGTGCCGTGCTCGGGCAGCTCGCCGGGCGCCAGGGGCTCACGCGGGGGAGCGCCACCGTCGCTGGCGCGGGCGACACGCTGCATCGCGTTGGCGGCGTAGGCGCGCGACTCCCGGTTGTCCCGGACGTCGATCTCCTGCTGCTGCGGGGTCTCGGGCTGCTCGTTGCTCATCCGACGAACCTAGCGGCGCCGCCACATCCGCTCCGGGCTAGACGGGTCGCTCGTCCACCCGGCCGCGGTCGACGTGCAGCCGGCGGGTCACGTGCACGGCCTCGAGCATCCGGCGGTCGTGGCTGACCAGGACGAGCGTGCCCGGCGTACGACTCCAGCGCGCTCTCCAGCTGCTCGATCGCGGGCAGGTCGAGGTGGTTGGTCGGCTCGTCCAGGACGAGCAGGTTCGTGCCGCGGGCCTGCAGCAGGGCGAGCGCGGCGCGGGTGCGCTCCCCGGGCGACAGCGAGCGCGGCGGCGCGGCGGACGTGGTCGGCCCGCAGCCCGAACTTCGCCAGCAGGGTCCGGACGTCGGCCGGCGCCAGGTCGGGGAGCTCGCGCTCCGACCACGTCGGCCAGCAGGTCGGGCCCGTCGACGAGGTCGCGGGCCTGGTCGATCTCGCCGACCCGGACCGAGGCGCCGAGCGACGCCGACCCCTCGTCGGGCGCGGTCCGGCCGAGCAGCAGGCCGATCAGCGTCGTCTTGCCGGCCCCGTTCGGGCCGACCACCGCGACGCGGTCGCCGTAGGCCAGCGTCAGGTCGACCGGGCCGAGGGTGAACGCCGCCGCGGCGTACGACCGCGCGGTTGAGCGGTGGCGACCACCGAGCCCGACCGCGGCGCGGCGGCGATCTCCATCTGCAGCTGCCACTCCTTGCGCGGCTCCTCGACCTCGTCGAGCCGCTCGATCAGCCGCTCCGTCGCGCGGACCTTCGACGCCTGCTTCTCGGTCCGGTTGATGCGGAAGTCGCGCTGGGCCTTGTCGCCGTCCTTGCGGGTTGCGCTTCTCCTTGGTCACGCCCTGCACCGCCCAGGCGCGCTGCGAGCGCATCCGCGCGGTCAGGTCGGCCTTGGTCTCGGAGTACTCCTCGTACGCCTCGCGCGCGTGCTGGCGCCGGACCTCGCGCTCCTGCGAGGTAGGCGTCGTACGCCGCCGCCGAACACCTCGACGCGCTGCTGGGCGAGGTCGAGCTCGACGACGGTCGTGACGCAGCGGCGCAGGAACTCGCGGTCGTGGCTCACGACGACGGCACCGACGCGCAGCTCGGTGACGAAGCGTTCGAGCCGGTCGAGCCCGTCCAGGTCGAGGTCGTTCGTCGGCTCGTCGAGCAGCAGCACGTCGAAGCGGGACAGCAGCAGCGCGAGCAGGCCGACCCGGGCGGCCTCGCCGCCGGACAGGCTGGTCATCAGCGCGTCGGGGCCGACGGCCAGACCGAGGTCGGCGCTCTGCTCGGCCATCCGCTCCTCGAGGTCGGCACCGCCGAGCGCCAGCCAGCGGTCGAACGCCGTCGCGTACCAGTCGTCGGCGCCCGGCGTCCTCGCGCGAGAGCGCCTCGGTCGCGGCGTCGAGGTCGGCCTGCGCGGCGGCGACGCCGGTGCGGCGCGCGACGTACGCGGTCGACCGTCTCGCCCGGCGCGCCGCTCCGGCTCCTGCGGGAGCAGGCCCGACGCTCGCGGTCGGCGGGCTGAGGGCGACGCTGCCCGGCCTCGGGCTGCGCGAGCCCGGCGAGCAGGCCGAGCAGGGTGGACTTGCCGGCGCCGTTCGCGCCGACGAGCCCGATGACGTCGCCCGGCGCGACCGTCAGGTCGAGCCCGGAGAACAGCACCCGCGCCCCGTGCCCGGCGCTGAGGTCACGGGCGACGAGGGTGGCTGACACGACCAACTTACGACGTCCTCGGACGCGAACGTTGCGACCGGGAGCGGAGTCCTCCGATCGCCGGGAGGAGGGAGCGAGGACGGCGATCCTCGCTCGTCGTCCCGACACCAGGAGGACACCCCTGCGACGCCGGAGCGTGAGGAGGCTTCCTGCGAGGCGCTAGTTGCAGGTCACGCCGGTGGCGTGGACCGGGCAGTAGCCGAACGGGTTCTTGTCGAGGTACTGCTGGTGGTAGTCCTCGGCGTAGAAGAAGTCCGGCGCGGGCTTGATCTCGGTGGTGATCCGGCCGTAGCCCGAGCGGGTGAACTGCACCTGGTACTCGTCGCGGACGCGCTCGGCCGTGGCCAGCTGCTCCGGGGTCGTGGTGTAGATCGCCGAGCGGTACTGCGTGCCGACGTCGTTGCCCTGCCGCATGCCCTGGGTCGGGTCGTGGTTCTCGAAGAAGACCTTGAGCAGGTCCTCGAAGCTCGTCTTCTGCGGGTCGTAGCTGACCTTGACGATCTCGGTGTGGCCGGTGCGCGCGCTGCACACCTCCTCGTACGAGGGGTTGGGCGTGTAGCCGCCCTGGTAGCCGACGGCGGTGTTCGTCACGCCGGGGGCCTTCCAGTAGAGCTTCTCCGCTCCCCAGAAGCAGCCGAGCGCGAGGTAGACGACCTCGGAGCCGGCGGGCACCGACTGGACCGGGATGCCGAAGATCTCGTGGTAGGTCGGGTCCACCAGCACCGAACGGCTCCGCCCGCGGAGCGCCTGCTCGGGCTCGACGAGGGTCGACTTCGTCTTCGAGAAGAACATGGGTCTGAGTCTGCCTTCCTGCGCGGACCTGGGTGGGCCGGCGAGGGGTACAACCGTCGCGCGCGACCCGATGTTCCGGTCCGCGACCCCCGCGTAGCCTCGTCCGGGTGAGCGATCCCAGGGGCTTCTCGACCCGCGCCATCCACGCCGGACCGGAGGCCGACCCCGCGTACGGCGCCGTGATCCCGCCGATCTACGCGACCTCGACCTACGCCCAGGACGGCGTCGGCGGGCTGCGCGGCGGCTACGAGTACTCGCGATCGGGCAACCCCACCCGGACCGCGCTGGAGGCGACGCTCGCCTCGCTCGAGGGCGGCTCCCACGGGCTCGCCTTCGCGAGCGGCCTGGCCGCCGAGGACGCGGTGCTGCGGGCGTTCACCGGGCCGGACGGGCACTGCGTGATCCCCCACGACGCGTACGGGGGCACGTACCGGCTCTTCGCCCGGGTCTACGACGCCTGGGGCCTCCAGGTGTCGCCGGTCGACCTCACCGACCTCGCCGCCGTCGAGGCCGCGATCGTGCCGGAGCGGACCACGCTCGTCTGGGTCGAGACGCCGACGAACCCGCTCCTCTCGGTCGCCGACATCGCCGCCATCGCCGAGCTGGCCCACGCGGCCGGCGCGCTCCTGGTGGTCGACAACACCTTCGCCTCGCCCTACCTCCAGCAGCCGCTGGCGCTGGGCGCCGACGTCGTCGTGCACTCGACGACCAAGTACGTCGGCGGCCACTCCGACGTGGTCGGCGGTGCCCTGGTCGTCTCCGACGACGCGCTGGCCGAGCGGCTGCGGTTCCACCAGAACGCCATGGGGGCCGTGGCCGGACCGTTCGACGCCTGGCTCACGCTGCGCGGGATCCGGACGCTCGCCGTCCGCATGGAGAAGCACTGCGACAACGCCGAGCGCGTGGCCGCGTTCCTCGACGGGCACGCGGGCGTCAGCGAGGTCATCTACCCGGGCCTCGACGCGCACCCCGGCCACGACCTCGCCGAGCGGCAGATGCGCCGGTACGGCGGGATGGTCAGCTTCCGGGTCGCCGGCGGTGAGGAGCGCGCGGTCGAGATCTGCGGGCGGACGAAGGTCGTCACGCTCGGGGAGTCGCTCGGCGGGGTCGAGTCCCTGATCGAGCACCCGGGGCGCATGACCCACGCCTCCGTCGCCGGCACGCCCCTCGAGGTCCCCGCCGACCTCGTCCGGATCAGCGTCGGCATCGAGGACGCCGACGACCTGGTGGCCGACCTCGAGCAGGCGCTGCACTAGTCCTGCTCGCGCCCGCTCTCGCCCCGGGAGCTCCGATCTTCCTCGCTCGACCGGAAGCCGACGGCAGCTGCGCTCGTGCTCACCCCGAGCGTCGTCGACCTCCTCCTCACTCGTCCTGATCGAACCGGGGGCGTTCGCGGCCCGACGCTCGCAGGGGACGCGAGCGTGGCGTCGCTCCAGTCCTCAGTGCGCCTCCGGGAGCCGCCAGTCGATCGGAACCGCTCCCTGCTCCTCGAGCAGGGCGTTCACCCGGCTGAAGGGGCGCGAGCCGAAGAAGCCGTAGCGCGCCGAGAGCGGCGACGGGTGGGCGCTCTCGACGACGGGGACGTCGCCGAGCAGCGGCGCGAGCTTGCGGGCGTCCGTCCCCCAGAGCACCGCGACCAGGGGGCCGCCGCGCTCGACGAGGGCCTCGATCGCGCGTTGCGTGACCTGCTCCCACCCCTTCCGGCGGTGCGAGCCCGAACGCCCGGGCTCGACGGTGAGGACCCGGTTCAGCAGCAGCACGCCCTGTGCGAACCAGGCCGACAGGTCGCCGTGCGCGGCGGGTGGGATGCGGAGGTCGGCCTCGAGCTCGACGTAGACGTTGCGCAACGAGCGCGGGACCGGGCGGACGTCCGGGGCGACCGAGAACGCGAGCCCGACCGGGTGCCCGGCGGTGGGGTAGGGGTCCTGCCCGACCAGGAGCACCCGGACGTCGGCGAGCGGGCGGCTGAACGCCCGGAGCACGCGGGACCGTTCCGGGAGGTACGCGCGGCCGGCCGCCTCCTCGGCGTCGCAGAACGCCTCGGCCCGCTCCAGTGACGCCGCGGCGGGCCGGAGCGCGGCGACCCAGTCCGGGCTCGTGCCCTCAGTCCACACGGGTCGGCTCGTCGTCGCCCGCGGGCGTGGGCACGTGCAGGGGCGTCGGCCGCGGTGCCTCGTGGGGCATGCGCACCGAGGCCAGGGTCCCGACGAGCAGCAGGGCCGCCCCGACGGCGAACGCCACGCCGAAGCCGACCCGGTCGGCGAGGAACCCGGCGACGAGCGGGCCGAGGATCGCACCGACGTCGGACGACATCGAGAACACCGCCACCGGGGTCCCGCTCCGGCGCCCCCCGGCGTCGCCGACGGCGGCGGCGGGCGCCGTGCCGAGGAACGCGGCCGAGACGCCGTAGACGCAGAGCACGGCGATGAGGACGCCGATGTTCGGTGCGAACGCGACGGCCGTGATCGACCCGGCGCCGAGGACCGTCCCGAGCACCATGGCCGGTCGCCGCCCGACCGTGTCGACGAACCGGCCGGCGGGCCCGACCGCGACCGTCTGCACGACGGCGGCGCAGGTGAAGGCGATCCCGGTCCACGAGGTGCTGCGGCCGAGCACCTCGACGACCAGCACCGGGACGAGCGCGGAGCGGACGCCGAAGGACGACCAGCCCTGGCCGAGGTTCACCAGGCACGCGGCCTGGAACCGCCGGTCGCGCAGCACCTCGCGGAAGGGGCGTACGGGTAGGTCGGGCGCGTCCTCCGGGCGGAGGCTGCGCGTCCGCAGGAGCAGCAGGCCGACGGTCCCGGCCACCGCGAGCGTGCCCGCGTAGAAGAAGAACGGGGCGGTGATGCTGATCGCGGCGAGCAGGCCGCCGATCGCCGGGCCCGCCATCCCGCCGATGAGGAAGCCTGCCTGGTAGAAGCCGACGGCGCGCCCCCGCAGACCGGGGCCGACCGTGGTGATCAGCAGCGTGGTGGCCGACACCGTGAACATCGCCGACCCGAGGCCGCCGAGCCCGCGCAGCACGAGCAGCTGGGCGTAGCTGGTCGAGATCCCGGCCAGCCCGCTCGAGAGCGCGACGACGAAGATGCCCACGGCGAGGACGACGCGCTCGCCCAGCAGCCCGATCAGCCGGCCGCAGAAGGGGCTGCACACGAGCCGCATCAGCGCGAACGCCGACACGACCGCCCCGACCTCGAGGTTGCCCACCCCGAAGCTCCGCGCGAAGACCGGCAGCACCGGGACGAGGACGCCGAAGCCCACGGCGACGCAGAAGGCGATCAGCCCGAGGACGTAGACCTCGCGGGGGAGCGTACGGCCGCCGCGGAGCCGTTCGCGCCAGGTGGGGGGGAGCGGGGGGCGGCACCGCCACAGTGTGCCGCGTTCACGCGAGCGGTCCGTGGTGCGGTCGACTAGCGTGACCTACGTCGCGGGTGCCCGCGGCGACGAGGAGAGCAGACGCATGACCATCCCCGAGCAGCTCCGTCGCATGACCGGACGGACCAAGGCCGACGGTGACCGGACCGACGTCCCGAGCGAGGCCGACGGGGAGGGGGCTACCCCCCAGAGCTCTCCGGTGCGCTGGCCCGGTTCCGGGCCGCCCGCGAGAACCTCGCGGCCCGCGACGCGGCGGACGAGCCGGTCACGCCGGAGGTCCCGGAGATCAGCGTGCACGTCGAGGACGTGAACTCGCGCTTCAACGAGGCCGTCCCGGACGGCCTGCACGTGGCGGCCGCCTGGGGGTGGCGCGTGATCGTCGTCGCGATCCTGCTGGCCGGGGTCGCGTACGTGCTCTCGTACTTGTCCGAGGTCACGATCCCCCTGCTCGTGGCGGTCCTGCTCACCGCCCTGCTGCTGCCCGTCACGAAGCGTCTGCACCGCTGGGGCGTAGGGCGCGGGCTCGCGACCGCGATCACGGTGCTGGGCGGGCTCGCGGTGATCGCCGGGGTCCTCTACCTCATCGTGAGCTCGATCGTGTCCCAGGCCTCGACCCTCGGCACGAACGTCACCACCGGCTTCAGCCAGCTGTCGTCGTGGCTGCAGAACGGTCCCCTGCACGTCAGCGCCACCTACTTCAACTCCAGCGAGTGGGTCACCCGGATCACCGACTGGGTGCGGTCGAGCCAGGACACGCTCACCACGTACGCGGCCGAGATCGGGTCATCGGTCGGCCACTTCCTCGCCGGGCTCGCGCTCGTGCTGTTCACGCTGTTCTACTTCCTGCACAACGGCCGTGAGATCTTCGAGTTCTGCATGCGCTTCTTCCCGAAGCGGTCGCGGGCGAAGGTGGACCGGGCGGCCCTCAACGGCTGGAAGTCCCTGTCGTCCTACGTCCGTGCGACCATCCTCGTCGCGCTGGCCGACGGCCTGGGCGTGCTGATCGCGGCCCTGTTCATCGGGGTACCCGCGGCCCCGGCCCTGGCCGCGCTGGTCTTCATCGGCGCGTTCGTGCCGATCGTGGGGGCGTTCGTCTCCGGTTTCGTCGCGGTGCTCGTCGCCCTGGTCGCCCTGGGTTGGTTCAAGGCGCTGATCATGCTGGTCTGCATCATCGGCGTGATGGAGATCGAGAGCCACGTCCTGCAGCCGTTCCTGATGGGCCGGGCCGTCAAGCTGCACCCTCTGGCCGTGCTGCTCGCCATCGCCATCGGCATCATCCTCGGCGGCATCGTCGGGGCCCTGTTCGCGGTGCCGCTGCTGGCCTTCACCAAGACGTTCGTCCAGCACCTCTCCGACCGGATCCCGGACCCGAAGACCTCGGTCGTCTCCCGGTAGCCCCGTCGCCCGGGTCAGGCTGCACCACCACGACGAAGGGGCGGGCCCGGCTTGCGCCGGACCCGCCCCTCGTCGTGAGACCTACGCCGGTCACGACCCTCAGAGGGCCGAACCCTTCGCGTACTCCTTGAACGACGCGTTCCAGTCCGAGTAGCCGTTACCGGTCTCGATGCCGCGGCTGGTGCCCGTGGTGACGACCGGGTCGCCGATCAACGTGTTCTCGATGAGGTACTTCGAGTTCGCCACGCTCATCCCCACGCAGCCGTGGCTGACGTTGGCGACACCCTGGCTGCCGGTGCTCCACGGGGCCGAGTGCAGGAACTCGCCGGAGTTGGTGAGCCGCATCGCGTAGGCCGCCTTGAGGCTGTACTTCTCCTCGGCGCCGATCTGCTCGTTGGTCATGACCTTGTCGTACTCCTTGGCCATGATCAGCTTGGTGCCGCTGCGCGTGACCCAGCCCGGCTTCCCGCCGGTCACCGGGATGCTGCGCACCTTCTTGCCGCTCTTGTAGACGGTCGCGTAGTCGGACTTGAGGTTGACCTTGATCACGAGCTTGCGCCCGACCGAGAAGTCGATCTTCGACGACTTCTGGCCGTAGCGCCCGCTCCCCGCGCTGACGCCGTTCACGTCGGCGTCGACGGTCACCTTGGTACCGGGCTTCCAGTAGTCCTTGGGGCGCCAGTGCACCTCGCGGTCGCCGTACCAGTGCCAGCTGCCGGTCTGCTTGGGGACCGTCGTGACGTGCAGGTTCTTCTCGAACGACTTCTTGTCGGTGACGGGGGTGTCGAAGCGCACGATGGCCGGCATCCCGACGCCGACCTTGCTGCCGTCGAGCGGGTAGATCTCGGGGAAGACCTGCTGGCTCAGCGCGAGCTCCTGCGTGCTGAAGCTCGTCTTCTCCGTCGTCTTCGTCCCGGCGGCGTTCTTGCCGGTCATCGTCATCGTGTACGTGCCGGACGGCTCGAGGCGGTCACCGGCGGTCCAGGCCGTCTTCGCCTTGTTCAGGCTGCCCTTGAGGGTGCCCTTCTGGGAGGCGCCCTTGGTGTCGGTGTACTTGTACGCCACGTCGACGGCCGAGAACGTGCCGAGGCTGGCCTTGGCCGTCACGACGGTCGACACCTTGACGTCGTCCGCGCCGTCGTCGACGTTCGAGCTGAGCTTGACCGCCGGGGTGGTCGGGGTCGGGGAGGGCGAGGGCGAGGTCGTCGGCTGCGAGCTGCCGGTGCTCTGCTCCTGCCCGGTGGTGCCCGAGGCGTCGGGCACGGTGCCGCAGCCGGTGCTCACGGCGAGCAGCAGAGCGGCAGAGACCAGGCCGCCAGCGGCGAGGTGTCGTCGGATCGGCATCGGGTCGTCGTCTCCTCAACGTCGTCCACGGGGGACTCGGGTGGTGCTGCGGGGTGGCCGAGGTGTGGCCTGGGTCGCACGACGCGGCGGGAACCGCTAAGGTGCCCGCCCCACACACGCCCCTCCAATGTGCCATTCGGCCGGGCCGATTTCCTAATCGATCTCGGGCCGAGACGAGACCGTTGCGCCTCCCTCCCGCGACCCTTCCGGCCGGTGACGAGACGGTCTCGGGGGAGCCCGCGGGCCGTCGGACGTCGTGACGGACGGGGCCCCTGGGCCGGGGCCGCTCAGTGCGCGGCGACCACCAGCTCCTGCTTGCGCGCGGGAGTCTCCGGACCGGCCGTACGACCGGCCAGCGGCTCCTCGCGCATGGTCACGGCCACGACCAGCCCGAGCACCAGGAAGGGCACGGCCACGAGGAAGAGGTCGTCCATCGCCTGCGTGAACGCGGTGAGCACCCAGGTGCGCACGGGCTCGGGCAGCGCCCGGATCGCGGTGACGTCGTTCACCGAGCCCGCGGCCGCGCCGGCCTGCGCTGAGCCGGCCGCGACGACGGCAGCGAGGTGGTGGGCCAGGCGGGTGTTCAGGACGGCTCCGAACAACGCGGTCCCGAGCGCTCCACCCATCGATCGGAAGAAGGTGACCGAGGCGGTCGCCACGCCCATGTGCTTGCGGTCGACGTCGTTCCGGAGGTGATCTTGGGCAGCGCGACGCCGACGATGCTCTGGTCGAGCGCGGCGAGGAACATGCCCGCCATCAGGCCGCCGATGACGACGAGGATCTGGCGGTGGCTGAGGTAGTCCCCGCCCCCGCTCGTGGCGGTCGTCGGGGCCGAGGCCTCGGTGCTGACGCCCGGGACGCCGCCGGCCTCGGCCGCCGTCTCCTGCAGCGCTCAGGTGGCCGCGTGGTCCGGCCGGGTCGGCTCGAGCAGCGCTCGGCGCGGGGTGGGGTGGCTCATGGTCGCTCGGTCCTCTCCGGTCGTACGGCTGGGGTGGCGGGTGCGCTGGTCCGGCGCGGTCAGGACGTACGGCTCTCGAGGTCGGTGACCAGCCGACCCAGCAGGCGGTCGAGGTCGGCCAGGTCGGCCGGCTCCCACCCCTCGAAGCTGCTCGCCAGGGCTTCCCGACGGCGTCGGACCGAGGCCCCGAGCTGTTCGCGGCCCTCGTCGGTGAGACCGATGCGCTGGGCCCGGCCGTCGTCGGGGTCCTGGCTGCGCTCGACCAGCCCGCTGCGCTCGAGCTGCGTCACGTGCCGGGAGACCGTCGAGGTGTCGAGCTGCGTGCTCGCGGCGAGGTCGGTGATCCGCAGCGCCCCGGGGGAGAGGTTCTTGAGGACCCAGTACGTCGCGGGCTCGAGCTGGTCACCCGCCACGCGCTGGCGCATCAGCCTCCCGATGCTCATGGCGGTGTGCAGCACGGAGTCGACGACGTTCGTCGCCGACGTCGGGACCTCGGCCGGGGAGACGACACTCGATTGCATGGTGCAAGCATAAGTTCGAGTGCTTGCAGCATGCAAAGGTCGAGGGTGCGTCGGAGGATCGGGCGCCCGTGGCCCGGAACTGACCCTGAACATCGCGACGACCTTCCGAAAGTGGAAAGAAAGCCTTTACATTTTGAGCATGACCAACGATCCGCTGATGACCTCGATCCTGAACGAGCTGGCGGCGGGGCGCATCGACGCCTCCGAGGCCGCCCGCCGCATCGACGCCCTGAAGGCCGCACCCGCCGAGGACCGGTCCGAACCGGCAGTCCCGCCCGCGGCGTCCGCCCCGTCCTCGTCCTCGGCTCCGTCCTCGGCCTCGGCCTCGTCGGACGCCGGGCCGGACGACGCCGTGACCGACCCCTGGGCGGCGGCCACGGACCGCCCGCAGCACGCGACGTTCGCGCGCGAGACGGTGGCGCAGGAGACCGCAGCGCCGGCGGAGGACGTCCCCGTCACCGCGGCGGCGGGCGCGCGGCCCAAGGCCACGAACGGCGTCGAGCGGATCGCCGTCCGCGTCGTCGGCCGCCGGGTGCGGATCGTCGGCGAGACCTCGGTGGCGACGTTGTCGGCCGACGGCCCGCACGTCCTGCGCCGCAACGGCAGCACCCTCGAGGTGTCGAGCGACGGGGAGATCGGCCCCAGCCTGGACGGGTTCAGCATCCTGCGCGGCGTGCCCCGCAGCCTCGAGGACATCCGCGCGCTGGGGCTGGGCAAGGAGCTGCTGCTCCGGGTCAACCCGGCGCTGGCGGTCGACGTCGAGGTGACGGCCGGCCAGCTCAGCACCGAGCGCGTGCCGCACCTCGGCAAGATCCGGGTCACCGCGGGCGGCGCCAAGCTGCTCGACGTCACCGAGGTGAACGACGTGCTGGTCCAGGCCGGCTCCGCGACCATCAAGGGCACGATCACGGCGGGCCGGCACCGCGTCCGGGCGGAGTCGGGCTCCTTGTCGATCACGCTCGGCGACGACTCGAACGTCACCGTCAAGAGCGACGCCCAGCTCGGCCGGGTCAGCTGGGCCGGCGGGCACAGCGGGGCCGGGGACGAGGTCGTCATGGGTCTCGGGAACGCGCGGCTCGACGTCGAGGTCGTCATGGGCCACGCGCAGGTGCGCGTGGGCTCCGACGCCACGACCGGCACGGGGACGGGGGCGGCGTGAGCGAGCGCGCCCGTACGTCCGACCGGCACCAGCACCGGGCTCCGTCCGCCTGCCCGGTGTGCGGCGACGCCCTCGCCGTCACGCGGCTGGGCTGCGGGACCTGCGGCACGGAGCTGGCCGGCGTCTTCGCGCCGTGCGACTACTGCGGGCTCGACGACCGCGAGTCGGAGATGCTCCGGGTCTTCCTCGCCTCGCGCGGCAACCTGCGCGAGGTCGAGAAGCACCTCGGCGTCTCCTACCCGACGGCGCGGGCGAGGTTCAACGACCTGCTCCGCAAGCTCGGCCTGACCGAGGCTGGCGAGCCGCCCGCGGCGCCGACCCGCGACCAGATCCTCTCCGAGGTCGCCTCCGGCGCCCTCAGCCCCGCCGAGGCCCAGAGCCTGCTCGCCGGTCTCTGACCTCGGCCGCCGCTGCGGCCGGGCTACCCACGAGAAGCTCGCGCTGCCCACGGCAGATCTGCCGTGGGCAGCGCGGGTTTTTCACGTGAACGCGAACACCCGGCGGGGCGGAAGGGCCGACGCGGAGCGGTGCGGGCAGGGCAGGAGGGTGCAGGTCAGGTGCCGGTGGGCGGGTCGGGTGCCGTACGGGTCAGGCGCCGTACGGGTCCACCTTCACGATGGTCACGTCGATGGTGCGACCGTTCGGGGCCTCGTACGAGGCGGAGTCGCCCTTGGACTTGCCCAGGATCGCTGCGCCGAGGGGGGACTGCGGGCTGTAGACGTTCACCTCGACGGAGTCGTCGAGGCCGAGGAGCTCGCGCGAGCCGAGCAGGAACGTGTCGGTGTCGGACTCGTCGCCGTCGAAGGCGATGGTCACGCGGGTGCCGGGGCCGACCTCGTCGGCGTTGGCGGGCGCCTCCCCGACCTCGGCCCGGCGGAGCATGTCCTTCAGCTGCCGGATCCGGGCCTCCATCTGGCCCTGCTGCTCGCGGGCCGCGTGGTAGCCGCCGTTCTCCTTGAGGTCACCCTCGTCGCGCGCCTGGGCGATGCGCGCGGTGACGTCGGCACGCCCCGGGCCGGACAGCTGCTCGAGCTCGGCCTGCAGCTTGTCGTAGGCGTCCTGGGTCAGCCAGATGGTCTGCGTGGCCTCTGTCATCCGGTCACGATAGCAACGCAGGGCGCAGGCGGCTCCGCGTCGAGCGGGCGCTCAGTCGGCGGTGCAGCTCTTGACCGTGGCCGAGGTGGCCCGCCGCAGGGTCGTGAGCGGCACGGGGAGCTCCACCACCTCGTACGAGCTGGCCGGGACCGGGACCGCCTGCTCGGCCACCGGCTGGAAGTCCGTCGACTGCGCCAGCAGCCGGCAGGTCGCGGGCCGGGAGGGGTCGCGGCGCTGCACCGAGATCGTCACGTCCATCCGGGTGTCGGAGACGACGACGTAGGAGCTGACCTGGCCGCTGACGGCGGGTTCGGCGTGGATCAGCGCGGTCCAGACGAGCCAGCCGAGCGCGACCAGCGTGCACAGCGCGACCATCAGGACCTTCGCCCGTCGGCTCACCCGCGGCGGCGGGTAGCGCCGGGCGAGACGCTCCGCGGCAGCGGCGTCCACGGTCGTCGGCTGGCTCACGCCCCCATCATCCCCGCTCCGTCCGCACCGTCGCGGTCGTGGGACGCGAGGCCCGGCCGTGGCACGATGCTGCCCGTGATCCAGCCAGCCCTCCGCGTGGACGGTGACGGCGAGCGGCTGCGGCTGCTGCACGTCCACGCCCACCCCGACGACGAGTCCAGCAAGGGCGCCGCCACCACGGCCCGCTACGTGGCCGAGGGTGTCGAGGTCATGGTCGCCACCTGCACCGGCGGGGAGCGCGGCTCGATCCTCAACCCGAACATGGACCGCCCCGACGTCCTCGCGAACATCGCCGAGATCCGTCGCCAGGAGATGGACGCGGCCCGCAGCATCCTCGGCATCGAGCAGGTCTGGCTCGGTTTCGTCGACTCCGGGCTGCCCGAGGGGGACCCGCTGCCCCCGCTTCCGGAGGGGAGCTTCGCGACCCTCGACGTCGACGAGGCCTCGGTGCCCCTGGTGGCGGTGGTGCGGCGCCTGCGGCCGCACGTGATGACGACGTACGACGAGCGCGGTGGCTACCCGCACCCCGACCACATCCAGTGCCACCGGATCAGCGTCGCGGCGTACGACCACGCCGCCGACCCGTCCTGGCACCCCGAGCTGGGCCCGGCCTGGCAGGTCCCGAAGCTCTACTACTCCTTCGCCTTCCACCTCGACAAGACGCGGGCGATCGACGCCGCCATGACGGCGCGGGGCCTCACGTCGCCGTACGCGGAGCGGTTGCGCGACTGGAAGCCGGACCCGGAGATGGAGGACCGGGTGACCACCCGCGTGCCCTGCGGCGACTACTTCGAGGTGCGGGACCGGGCGCTGATCGCGCACGCGACGCAGATCGACCCGGAGGGCTTCTGGTTCCAGGTCCCGATGGACCTGCAGACCGACGTCTGGCCGACCGAGGACTACCAGCTGGTCCGCAGCGGAGTCGAGGTGCACCTGCCCGAGGACGACCTGTTCGCCGGCGTCGCCGTGGCTGCCGACCCGGCCGCTCGGCGGGACGGTGCCGCCTCGTCCTGAGCCCGCGTCGAGGAGCGGGCCGCGCGTAGGCTGACGTCGTAGCCGAACCCCCGGAGGAGGTGCCTCTCGTGCTCGCTCTGCTCGACCTGGACCCCAACGTCGTGAAGCCGGGGTGGACGCCCCTGCTCATCACCATCGCCCTCGCGGCCGTGATGGTGCTGCTCTTCTTCAGCCTGCGCAGGCAGTTCCGCAAGATCGACGGCAACTTCCCCGCGCCCACCGCGCCCGGGGCCGAGTCCGATGCCGCCCCGCAGGAGCCTGCGCCCAAGGCGTGAGGCGCTCCCGGTGACCGAGTCCGCCGCCGCCGCGCCGCGCCGGCACCCCGACGAGCCGCACGCGGTCGCGGGGCTGTCCCGCCAGCTGAACTGGCTGCGCGCCGGGGTGCTCGGGGCCAACGACGGCATCGTGTCCGTCGCCGCCGTGGTCATCGGCGTGGCCGGGGCCGGTGGCGGCTCCGCGCTGCTGTGGACGTCGGGTCTGGCCGCCCTCGTCGGCGGCGCGTTCTCGATGGCCCTGGGGGAGTACGTCTCGGTCAGCAGCCAGCGCGACGCGCAGACGACGCTGATCGCCAAGGAGCGCGCGGAGCTCGCGTCCGACCCGGACGCCGAGCTCGACGAGCTGGCCGGCCTCTACGAGGGTCGCGGGCTCTCGCCCGCGACCGCCCGCCAGGTGGCCGTCGAGCTGACCGCCCACGACGCGCTCGCCGCGCACCTCTCGGCCGAGCTGAACCTCTCCGAGGACGACGTCGCCAGCGCCGGGAACGCCGCCTTCGCCTCGGCCGTGTCGTTCCTCACCGGCGGGGTGCTGCCGCTGCTCGCGGTCGTCCTGCTCCCGGCGACGGTCCGGGTGCCGCTCACCTTCGTCGTCGTCCTCGTCGCCCTGGCGGCGACCGGGTTCGCGAGCTCGCGGTTCAACGGGAGCCCGGCGCTGCGGTCCACCGTCCGGCTGGTCGCCGGGGGCGCGGTGGCGCTGCTGGCGACGTTCGGCATCGGCTCGCTGCTGGGCACCGTCGTCGGCTGAGGCGCCGAAGGACCCCCGACGCGGCTCAGCGCGGGGCGACCCGGGCGGGCAGGTCCGGCAGGCTCTGCGGCTCGCCCGCCGGCGCGGGGCTGCCGGGGGCGCCGTCGGCGTCACGTCCGGCCGTCCGGGTGCCGGGACGTCGCAGGCGCTGCTCGAGCCAGGTCGCCAGGCGGGTCAGCGCGAAGTTGATCACGACGTAGATCGCGCTGACGACCACGAACGCCTGCAGCAGGAGCTTGGTGTTGTTGGCGAGGTTGTTGGCCTGCTTCATCAGCTCGGGGTAGCTCACGACGTAGCCGAGGGTGGAGTCCTTGAGCAGCGCGACGAGCTGGGTGACCAGCGTCGGGACGACCAGCTTCACCGCCTGCGGGAGCACGACCAGCCGCAGCGCGGTCCCGCGCGTCATGCCCAGGGCCAGGGCGGCCTCCGTCTGGCCGCGGTCGAGCGCGTTGATGCCCGCGCGGACGATCTCGGCGATCACCGCCGCGTTGATCAGGATGATCGGGATGGTGAGCTTCCAGAAGATGCTCAGGTTGAGCCCGACGCCGGGCAGCGCGAAGAGGAACATGTAGACGAGCAGCAGCGTCGGCACCGAGCGGAAGATCTCGACGTACGCCGTGCAGAGCGCCTTGACGACCGGCTGCCGGCCCGACCGGCCGACGGCGAGCAGCCCGCCGAGCGGGAAGGCGACCACGGCCGACGCGAGCGTGACCTTGAGGGTGCCCCACAGGCCCTGGAGCAGGAACGCGACCGCCCACTGCTGCCAGAACGGCTTCCACTTCGCGAGCGCCAGCTGCCCCGCACCGGCCAGCTGCTGCAGGCCGAGGAGCAGGACCAGCACGATGACCACGCTGACCACGACCGTGCCGACCGCGATGCGGCGGCGCCCGCGCGGGCCGGGCTCGTCGAAGAGGACCCGGGTGGCGTTCACCGCTGCACCACCAGCCGGCGCTCGAGCACGGAGCCGACGCCGCCGCCCAGCAGGGCGATGACGATGTAGACGACGGCGGAGATCACGAACAGCAGCATCGACTCCGCCGTCCGGTTCCCGACCTGCTGTGCGGCGTAGGTCAGCTCGCCGACCGACACGGCCGCGGCGAGCGAGGAGCCGAGCGCGACGCCGATGAAGATGTTGACCAGCGGCTGGACCATGCTGCGCAGGGCCTGCGGCAGGATCACGCGGCGCAGCGACTGGGTGAAGGTGAGGCCGAGCGCGCGGGCGGCCTCGACCTGGCCGACGGGGACGCCGTTGATGCCGGCCCGGACGGTCTCGCACGCGAAGGCCGCGGACACCATGGCCAGCGAGACCACGGCCGTGGTGAACAGCGACAGGCTGACGCCGGCGTACGGCAGCCCGTACGCGACGAGGATGAGCAGGCTCAGCAGGGGGATGTTCCGGAAGAGCTCGACGTAGACGGTCCCCACCGCCCGGAGCGGCGGGATCGGGCTCACCCGGAACACCGCGACCACGGTGCCCAGGACCACGGCGCTGACGAAGGCCAGCGCCGTGATCGCGAGCGTGGTGCCGACGCCCTGGACCAGGACGCCCAGGTTGTCGGTGAGGACGTCGATCATGGCGAGCCGGCGGCGCGGACGGTGATGATCACGAACCCTCGACCGACCCGATCGTGGGCGGGGCGGGGGCGTCGCCCTGCACGACCGTGCCGATCGTCGCCTTCCAGAGCTTGGCCCAGCTGCCGTCGGCCTCGATCGCGGTGAGCCAGGTGTTCACGAGCTCCTTGGCCTGCGGGTCGGCCAGCGTGACGCCGATGCCGTAGAAGTCGTCGTCGAACGGCTCGCCGACCACCTTCAGCGTGGGGTCGGTGCTGGCGTTCGAGACGAGGATGCCCTGGTCGATCACGTACGCGTCCACGCGCTTGGTCTTGAGCGCGGCGAGGCACTGCGCGTCGTCGGGGAACAGGCTCGCCACGGCACCCGGCGCGACCTTCTTCAGCGACGCCGGGGTGGTCGAACCCTGCTGCATCGCCACCTTCTTGCCGTCGAGGTCCTTCGCCGAGGTGATCGTCGTGTTGTCGGCGAGGACCATGACCGCGTTGCCGGAGCGGTAGTACGGCCCGGCGAAGGCGACCTTCTTGGCCCGTGCCGGCGTGATCGAGTAGGTCGCGAAGACCGTGTCGACGGTGCCGTTCTGCAGGAGCGTCTCGCGGGTGTCGACCGTCGTCACGGTCAGCGCGATCGGACCGTCGGCCTTGCCGGTGAGGTAGCGCGACAGCAGCTGCGCGAGCCCGGCGTCGAAGCCGGTGATCTTGCCCGTCGACGGGTCCTTCATCGAGAACAGCGGGCCTGAGTCCGAGCCCCCGGTCCGCAACGTCCCCGCGTCCTTGATCTTCTTCGCCCAGGCGTTGGCCTCGATCGCGGCGGCGTCGGCCACCGGTCCGGCGGCGATGATCTGGTCGTACGCGCTGACGTCGGTCTGGTTGCCGGTCAGCGCGCTCTTGTCGTTGCCGCAGGCCGCGAGGCCGGAGCCGGCGAGCACGGTCGCACCCGTGAGGGTGAGGAAGCGACGCCGGGGGATGTCGATCGGCACGAGGGTCTCCTGGGGTGGGTTCGGCTCAGTGGGTGAGGACCTTGGACAGGAAGTCCCGGGCCCGGTCGGTCCGGGGGTGGTCGAAGAACTCGGCCGGGGTGGCGACCTCGACGACCTGTCCGCCGTCCATGAAGACCACGCGGTCGGCGGCCTTGCGCGCGAACCCCATCTCGTGGGTGACGACGACCATGGTCATGCCGTCGGCGGCGAGGTCGGTCATGACGCCCAGGACCTCGTTGATCATCTCCGGGTCGAGCGCCGAGGTCGGCTCGTCGAACAGCATCAGCTTGGGCCGCATCGCCAGGGCCCGGGCGATCGCGACGCGCTGCTGCTGCCCGCCGGAGAGCTCGGCCGGCATGGCCTGGTCCTTGTGCGCCAGCCCGACCCGTTCCAGCAGCTCGCGGGCCCGCTGCTCGGCCTCGCGGCGCGGGACCCCGGCCACGTGGATCGGGGCCATGGTGATGTTGTCGAGCACGTTCTTGTGCCCGAAGAGGTTGAACGACTGGAAGACCATGCCCACCTCGGCCCGCAGGCGGGCGAGCGCGCGGCCCTCCTGGGGCAGCGGGACCCCGTCGACGGCGATCTCGCCGGAGGTGATCGTCTCGAGCCGGTTGATGCAGCGGCACAGCGTCGACTTGCCGGAGCCGGACGGGCCGATGACCACGACGACCTCGCCGGCGGCGACCTCGAGCGTGACGTCACGCAGCGCGGCCACGTCGCCGTACAGCTTGTCGACGTGGCTGACGCTCACGAGCGCGTGTCCTCCACCGGGCATATGTCGACACTAGAGGTAACTCCCGGGGTCGCCGCCAGGCCCGCACCACCGCGCGTGTCGGCGGGGCGACGAGAATCGGGGCGTGCCCAACCGCCTGGCGAACGCCACCAGCCCGTACCTGCTGCAGCACGCCGACAACCCGGTGGAGTGGTGGGAGTGGGGTGACGAGGCGTTCGCGGAGGCGGAGCGCTCCGGCCGTCCGGTCCTGCTGAGCGTCGGCTACGCGGCCTGCCACTGGTGCCACGTGATGGCGCACGAGTCGTTCGAGGACGCGGCGACGGCCGCCCTGATGAACGAGCGTTTCGTCAGCGTCAAGGTCGACCGCGAGGAGCGGCCCGACGTCGACACGGTCTACATGGCCGCGACGCAGGCGCTGACCGGGCAGGGCGGCTGGCCGATGACGGTGTTCCTCACGCCGGACCGCAAGCCGTTCTACGCCGGCACCTACTTCCCACCGACGCCGCGCCAGGGGATGCCGGCGTTCACGCAGGTCCTCGACGCGGTCTCGGCCGCGTGGACCGACCGGCGCGCGGAGGTCGTCTCCAGCGCGGCCGGGATCGCCGCCCAGCTCGCGGAGCAGCGTCTCTCCGCGGCCCCCGGGACGGTGACGGCGGCCGACCTCGACGCCGCCCGGGCCGCGCTCGCACGGGACTTCGACACCGCGTACGGAGGGTTCGGCCGGGCGCCCAAGTTCCCGCCGTCGATGGTGCTGGAGGCGCTGCTGCGCGACGGCGGCGACGAGGCGACGGCGATGGTCCGGCCGACGTGCGAGGCGATGGCCCGCGGCGGGATGTACGACCAGCTCGGCGGCGGGTTCGCGCGCTACAGCGTCGACGCGCAGTGGGTCGTGCCGCACTTCGAGAAGATGCTCTACGACAACGCCCTCCTGCTCGGCGTCTACACCCACCTGTGGCGGCGGACGGGCGACCCGGTCGCCGCGCGGGTGGTCGAGGAGACGGTCGGCTGGCTGCTGCGCGAGCTGCGGACGCCGCAGGGCGGGTTCGCAGCCAGCCTCGACGCCGACTCGCTCGACGCCTCCGGGCACCTGCACGAGGGCGCGTTCTACGCCTGGACGCCCGGGAAGCTCGTCGAGGTGCTCGGTCCGGAGGACGGCGCGTGGGCGGCGCGGGTGTTCGGGGTGACGGCGGCGGGGACGTTCGAGCACGGGGCGTCGACGCTGCAGCGGCCGGGGCCCGGCGAGGACGAGGGCGCTCGGCTCGCGGCCGTGCGGGACCGGCTGGCGGCGGCGCGCGACGGACGCGCTCGACCCGGTCGGGACGACAAGGTGGTGGCCGCCTGGAACGGCTGGCTGGTCGACGCCCTCGTCGAGGCCGCGGTGGTCCTCGACCGGCCCGACTGGCTCGGGGCGGCGCGGGAGGCGGCCGAGCTGGTCTGGTCGGTGCACTGGGACGCCGACGCCCGCAGGCTCCGGCGCACGTCGCGCGCCGGCCGGCCCGGCCCGGCGGGCGGGAT
The DNA here is from genome assembly GCA_963762775.1 of uncultured Actinomycetota bacterium. Lineage (GTDB taxonomy): Bacteria > Actinomycetota > Actinomycetes > Propionibacteriales > Propionibacteriaceae > Microlunatus. Next base: position 69,072 of record CAVXMD010000003.1, on the reverse strand, counting down.
CCTCGAGGACTACGGGGCGCTCGCGGCGGCGTCCGTGCGGCTGGCCTGCGCGACCGGCGACCCGGGCTGGGTGGACCGCGCCCGCACGCTGCTGGCGGTGGTCGAGGAGCAGTTCGCCGACGGTCGCGGAGGCTACTTCGACACGGCGGCCGACGCCGAGGCGCTCTACACCCGGCCGCAGGACCCGACGGACAACGCGACGCCCTCGGGGCTGAGCGCGACCCTGCGGGCGCTCCGGCTGCTGGGTCGCCTGACCGGCGGGGAGGCGTACGGTCGCCGCGCCGACGAGGCGGCCGCGACCGTGGGGGCGCTGGTGGCGAGGGCGCCGCGGTTCGCGGGCTGGCTGCTGGCCGACGCGGTGACGGAGACGCTACGGGCGGCCGCGCCGGTCGAGGTCGCGGTCGTCGGGCCGCCCGGGCCGGAGCGCGACGCGCTGGTCCGCCTGGCCTGGCGCCAGGCACCGGCGGGTTCGGTGGTGGTCGCCGCCGCGGAGGGGGACGCGGGGTTCGCGCTGCTCGCGGACCGCACGGCCCGCGACGGTCGGCCGACGGCGTACGTCTGTCGCGGGTTCGTCTGCCGGCTGCCCGTCACCGACGTCGAGGCGCTGGCCCGTGAGCTCGCGGTCTGAAACTTCTGTGCCGTTGACCACCCTGGGTGTGGTCAACGGCACGAGAAGTTCGGCCGACCTAGCCGGCGGCGTACGTGACCAGCGAGATCGCCACGTAGTGGCAGGCGAAGCCGGCGACCGTGCAGGCGTGGAAGATCTCGTGGAAGCCGAACCAGCGCGGCGACGGGTCGGGCCGCTTGCGCCCGTAGACCACCGCGCCGACCGTGTAGAAGAGGCCACCGCCCAGGACCAGCGCGACGACCGCCGCCCCGCCCGTCCGGTAGAAGGCGCCCATCCAGCCGACGGCGGCCCAGGCCATGACCAGGTAGAGCGCGGTGTACAGCCAGCGAGGGGCCGAGAGCCAGAGGGTGCGGAACAGCAGCCCGCCCAGCGCCGAGACCCAGATCATGACCAGCAGCGCGACCCGGGACCCGCCGTCGAGGAGCAGCAGGGCGAGCGGGGTGTAGGTCGCGGCGATGAAGACGTAGATGTTCGCGTGGTCCATCCTCCGCAGGACCGCCTCGCCGCGCGGGCCCCAGTAGAAGCGGTGGTAGAGCCCGCTGGTGCCGAAGAGCAGCACCGACGCCGCCAGGAACACGGCGCCGCCGACCACACCGGCGGTCGTCGGCGCGAGCGCGACGAGCACGATCCCGGCGGCCAGCGCCAGGGGCGCCATGCCCGTGTGCAGCCAGCCCCGGAGCTTGGGCTTCAGCGGCCGGACGACCTCGAGCGGGGGATCCTGCAGCGCAGCGGGCATGGCTCGCCCTTCCTCGACGTCGTGACCTGGCCAGGGTAGCCAGGGCCCCGCTATACGCTGCGAGTCGTGCCTCGTGCAGACCGGTGGCGGGAGTACCTCGACCGCCTCCACCCCTCCGGTCTGCTCTACGCCACCTACGAGCACCGCCTGGTCGCCGAGCTCGACCCCGACCGGCTGCCGCAGCACGTGGCCGTGCTGGCCGACGGCAACCGGCGCTGGGCCCGGACCAACGCCCCCGGCAAGCCCCTGTCCGCCGGCTACCAGGCCGGGGCCGAGCGGCTGCGCGACTTCGTCGAGTGGTGCGACGAGATCGGGATCCCCGTCGTCACCCTCTGGGTGCTCTCGACCGACAACTACAGCCGGGCGAGCGCCGAGGAGATCGGGCCGCTGCTCGAGGTCATCGAGGGTCTGGTCGACGAGCTCGCGGGGACCGGCCGGTGGCACGTGCACCCCGTCGGCGCCCTCGACCTCCTGCCGGACGCGACCGCCGACCACCTGCGCGCCGTCGACGTCGAGACCGCCCAGAGCGACGGGATGATGGTGAACATCGCCGTCTCCTACGGCGGCCGCCACGAGCTGCGCGACGCCGTACGGTCGCTGCTGGCCGAGGAGGCCCGCCTCGGGACGCCGATCGAGGACCTGGCCCAGAACCTCGACATCGAGCACATCGCCGAGCACCTCTACACGCGCGGCCAGCCCGACCCGGACCTGATCATCCGGACGTCGGGGGAGCAGCGGCTGTCCGGCTTCCTCATGTGGCAGTCGGCGCACAGCGAGTTCTACTTCTGCGAGGCCCTCTGGCCCGACTTCCGCAAGGTCGACTTCATCCGGGCGCTCCGCGCGTACGGGCAGCGGGAGCGCCGGTTCGGTCGCTGAGCCGTCACGTGTCCTCGTCGGGTGCCAGCAGAAACGGGACGAGGGCGGCGGCCAGCTCATCCGGAGCCTCCTCGGCCACGTGGTGGCCGGCGTCGATCCCGTGCCCGGCCGCGTCGTCGGCCCAGCCCCGCCAGATCGCGCGGGGGTCGCCGTGCAGGTCCTCGAGGTCGTCGCGCAGGGACCACAGCACCAGCAGCGGCTGCCGGACCCGGCGACCGGCGGCGCGAGCCGAGCGCTCGTCGTCGGCGTCGACGGTGAGCCCGGCGCGGTAGTCCTCGAGCATCCCGCGCACGACCGCGGGGTCGCGCACCGCCGTCCGGCACTCGGCGGCGTTCGCCGCACCCATCCGTGCGTCGTCGAAGGCGTACCAGGCGAGCGGGTCGGCGCTGATCGCGCGCTCCGGCTTCTCGGCCTGGGCGAAGAAGAACCAGTGCCACCAGGCGGTGGCGAAGCGGGCGTCGCAGCGTTCCAGGTGCTCGACGACCGGGATGCCGTCGAGCAGCGCGACCCGGGTCACGGCCTCCGCGTGGTCGAGCGCGAGCCGGAACCCCACGTAGCTGCCCCGGTCGTGCCCCACGACCGCGAAGCGCTCGACCCCGAGCGAGCCGAGCGCCGCGCGCAGGTGTCGTGCGGACGCGGTCTTGGCGTGCGGGCGGTGGTCGGGCGCGGGCTCCGGCTTGCCCGAGCGGCCGTACCCGGGCAGGTCCGCGCAGACGACCGACAGCCCGGCGTCGACCAGGAGCGGTGCGACCCGGTGCCACGTCGCCGACGTCCGCGGGTGCCCGTGCAGGAGCAGCACCACCGGACGGCTGGGGACCAGATGGTGCCGGACGAACACCGGCAGCGCGCCGCCGTCCACGACCTCGGAGACGAAGCCCTCGAACACGGACCCAGTGTCACCGACGGTTCAGCACCGGATCCGTCGCGTCGCGATCCGCGCGTTGACCACGGGCCGCTGGGAGGGGTCGACCCAGCGGGGTGGGGTCCAGGTGGGCAGTCCGTCGACGAGCCGACAGCTCCAGCCGCGCGCCAGGAAGTTGTGGTGGTGGTAGCGGCACAGCAGCGTCAGGTTGTCGAGGTCGGTGGGGCCGCCGTCGACCCAGGCGACGACGTGGTGGCGTTCGCACTGCTCGGGCGGGTGCTGGCAGCCCGGGAAGCTGCAGCCGCCGTCACGAGCGGCCAGCGCCCTGGTCTGGGCCACGGTGGCGAGGCGGCTGGTGCGGCCCATCCACAGCACCACGCCCTTGGCGTCGACGACGACGGGGTGGACGAGCGCCTCGCCGGCCAGGTGCCGGACGATCTCCTCGGTGCTGAGGCGGGTGCCGTCGCTGGTCGTCCCGCTGCCCGTCCGGGTCTCGAGCTCGTCGAGGCCGATGGTGACGACGACGGTCGCGGGCGTGCCTCCGGAGTCGGGCAGCGCCGGTGAGCGGAGCAGCAGGTCGCACGCCTGCTCGAGGGCGTCGTGGGTCCGCTGGCCGTGGTGGCGAGGGTCGGGCTCGGTGACGGTCCGACCGTCCCCGAGCGTCACGGTGTCCGTCCGCGGCGCCGCCAACGGTCCGAGGACGGCGTTCAGCTTGGCGCCGACCGCGCCCGTGAGCCGGCCTTCGCAGGTGTACATGCCGTCCCGGGTCCTGCGGAAGGCGAAGTGCCGGCGGTCCGCGTTCAGCTGCTCCTGCGGGACGGTCCCGTCGGGATCGATCCGCTCGACGACCCGGGCCGCCAGGTCGCGGAGGTCTTCTGGACCGTGGTTCGCGATGAAGCCGGCGAGCAGCTGCTCGCCGGCCTCGAGGTCGGCCGGGTCGAACCCGCGGTGGTCGACCTTGGCCAGGGCGCGCAGGACGACGTCCACGTGCTCGGGGCCCGCCTCTCCCGAGCGCTGGACCTCGGCCAGCGCCGGCCGCAGGCGGGGGAGCGGCTGCCCGGTCATCGAGACGCGTTCGCCGACCTGCGCTGCCGCGCGGACCCGGCGCGCGGCCTCGGCGTGGGAGATGCGCAGGGCCCCGGCCAGGACGACGGCCATGCTGCGCTGCGCGAGGCTCTCGGGCAGCGAACGCGTCTCGCCGTCGCGCACGAAGCGGTGGTCGAGCAGGGCGTGGCGGTTCCGCAGCCGTTCGAACCGCTGCATCAGCGTGACCAGGCCCAGGTCGTCGTGGTCGTCGAGCCCGCCGTCCTCGACGAGCTTGATCAGCTGCTCCAGCGACGTCTCGTGCGCGGCCAGCGCCAGGTCGACGGCGGTCGGTTTGCCGACCTCGACCGTGGTGCTGTCCATGCCGAGGACACTACGGAAGCCCACTGACAAGAATCGAACGTACGAACGATTGTGCCGCTACGGTCTCGGTCGGAGGTTGTGATGTAGCAGGACATCGGTGACGGTTCTGGATCAGGACATCGGTGACACTCGGGATGGTCTTGGTGGTGACGGTTCCAGGCTTCGGCGGTGGCTGCCCGTGAACCAATCGATCCTCGTGTCCGCCTCGCGATCGCCCGGTGGCCCGATGACGCCCCGCGGGGTGCGGTGTCGACGTTCTGCGCCGAGCACGAGATCTCGCGTAAGTCGTTCTACGAGCTGCGCAAGCGGGCTCTGGTCGACGGGCCGGCGGCGGTGCTGGAGCCGAGGTCGCGGCGGCCGCGCTCGAGCCCGTCGAGGTTGAGCGAGCAGCTCAAGGAGCAGGCGTTGCAGGTCCGCGCCGCGTTGGAGGCGTCCGGGTTGGACCACGGCCCGATCAGCGTGCACGACAAGATGGCCGCGATGGGCCTGCCGCAGGCGCCGTCGCCTGCGTCGCTGGCGCGGATCTTCCGCGAGGCCGGCGTGGCCCGCGTGGAGCCGAAGAAGAAGCCCCGCTCGGCGTGGCGTCGCTTCGTCTACCCCGCGCCGAACGCCTGCTGGCAGCTCGACGGCACCGAGTACGTGCTCAGCGGCGGACGCAAGTGCGTGATCCTGCAGCTCATCGACGACCACTCCCGCTACGCCGTCGCCACCCACGTCGCGTGGGGCGAGACGTCGGAGGCGGCGCTCACCGTGTTCGACAAGGCCGTCGCCGCGCACGGCGTGCCACAGCGGCTGCTCTCCGACAACGGTGTGGCGCTCAACCCGTCACGGCGCGGCTACCTCGGCCAGCTCGTCGCGCACGTGTCGAGCCTGGGCGTCGAGGCGATCACCGGCAAGCCGGACAAGCCGACCACCCAGGGCAAGAACGAACGCTTCCACCAGACCCTGTTCCGCTACCTCGACAAGCAGCCGCTCGCCGACACCTTGGCCGAGCTCCAGGCCCAGGTCGACGCCTTCGACCACCTCTACAACACCGAACGCCCCCACCAAGGACTCCCCGGCCGGGTCACACCCCTGACCGCGTGGCAGGCCACCGAGAAGGCCGAGGCGCCACGACCTAAGCCCGACCCGCCGTTCCTGACCCGCCCGGCTGCTCCGCCTCGCCCGCCCGCACCACCCACGACGGTGCCCGACGGCACCGATCACCAGACGGCTGACCAGCCAGGGCACCTTCAGGCTGGACAAGGTCACCTACCTCGTCGGCGGCCAGCACGGCTACCACCACGTCCTGATCACCATCGACGGCGACACCCCTCACCGTCGTCGACCACGAAGGCGAGATCCTCGCCGAGCACACCCGACCCGCACCCGGCATCACCTACGTCGGCAACGGCAGACCCCCAGGACCACGCCCCAAGAACAGCGAAACGTCACCGAAGTCTTGACACACCAACCGTCACCGATGTCCTGATCCAGAACCGTCACCGATGTCCTGAGAGACCACAGTCTCGGTCGGAGGTGGCCAGGATGTCGGCGCGAAGCAGCTCGGCCCGAGAGCGAGGGCTGCCATGGCTCGACCCGGGGCCTCCCTCGACCGCGCTGACGCCGCGCCCGGGCGTACGCCGGGTTACCGCTCGGCGTCGATCCGGTGACGACACCGGCGTGGCGGGTCGGGCGCGACCTCCGCCGGTCGTAGCGTCGCAAGCGCGGGCCGTGGGGAAGCGGACCGCCTGGGAGGCGATGCATGCTCCGTCACCTGACGGGCACGAACCTCGGACCGCGTGCGGTCCGTCATCCATCCCGGCCGACCACGTGACCCGTGGGGCCGGGCGCGGATGGCGTGCGGCCCCCGTGAAGGGCAGACCAGTGTCCATGTCAGCAACGAACGCACCGGCTCTCACCGGACCCACCGCCGCGCACGACGCCCACGACCCGGCCGTCGGCCGGACCACGTACGTGATCGACACCTCCGTCCTGCTGTCCGACCCGCACGCGCTCAAGCGGTTCGCCGAGCACGACGTCGTCCTGCCGCTGGTCGTCGTGACCGAGCTGGAGGGCAAGCGCCACCACGCCGAGCTCGGGTTCTTCGCCCGGACGGCGCTGCGCCACCTCGACGACCTGCGGATCACCCACGGCCGGCTCGACGCGCCCGTCCCCGCGAACGACGCGGGCGGCACGCTCCACGTCGAGCTGAACCACACCGACCCGAGCGCGCTGCCCGAGGGCTTCCGCCTCGGCGACAACGACTCGCGGATCCTCGCGGTCGCGCTGAACTACGCCGCCGAGGGCCGCGACGTCACGCTCGTCTCCAAGGACCTGCCGATGCGGGTCAAGGCCGCGTCGGTCGGGCTGCGGGCCGAGGAGTACCGCGCCGAGCTCGCCGTCAGCACCGGCTGGACCGGGATGGTCGAGCTGGACGCGACGAGCGGCGAGCTCGACGCCCTGTACGACGCCGGGACGCTCGACCTCGAGGCCGCGCGCGAGCTGCCGTGCCACACCGGCGTCGTCCTGCTGGGCACCAGCTCCACCGCGCTGGCCCGCGTGACGCCGAACAAGGAGCTCCGGCTGGTCAAGGACCGCGACGCGTTCGGGGTGCACGGGCGCTCGGCCGAGCAGCGCGTGGCGCTCGACCTGCTCCTCGACCCGTCGGTCGGCATCGTCTCGCTCGGCGGCCGCGCGGGCACGGGCAAGTCGGCGCTCGCGCTCTGCGCCGGTCTCGAGTCCGTCCTCGAACGGCGCCAGCACTCCAAGGTCGTCGTCTTCCGCCCGCTGTACGCGGTGGGCGGCCAGGAGCTCGGCTACCTCCCGGGCTCGGAGGGCGAGAAGATGGCGCCCTGGGCGCAGGCCGTCTTCGACACCCTCGGCGCGGTCACGTCGAAGGTCGTCATCGAGGAGGTCATGGACCGCGGCCTCCTCGAGGTCCTCCCGCTGACCCACATCCGTGGCCGCTCGCTGCACGACGCCTTCGTCATCGTCGACGAGGCGCAGTCGCTGGAGCGCAACGTCCTGCTCACCGTGCTCAGCCGGATCGGGCAGGACTCCCGGGTGGTGCTCACCCACGACGTCGCCCAGCGCGACAACCTCCGGGTCGGTCGCCACGACGGCGTCGCGGCGGTGGTCGAGAAGCTCAAGGGCCACCCGCTCTTCGCCCACGTGACGCTGCACCGCTCCGAGCGCTCGCCGATCGCCGCCCTGGTGACCGACCTCCTGGAGGACGTCGGCATCTGACCGGTCCGTCGTCGTGATCGTCCCGTGACTTCTTCCGGTCGCGGGTCTTTCGCGAACATTTCACTTCGATAACGGCCTGTGGCATGGTTCCGGGGTGCGCCGTCTCGTCCGTCATGGTCTCGCCGGGGTCGGGGCCGCCACGTTCGCCGTGGTCGCGGGGGTCACCGCGCTCGGAGCGCCGGCGTCGACGACGCTGGCCGTCCCCGCGCAGACCTCCGCCGCCGCGCCTCCCGCCGACGTGCAGCCGGTGAGCGACCCGGTCGTCGAGGGGCAGCGGGCGGCCGCGGCCCAGCGGCAGGACCGCGACGCCGAGCGCACCCGCATCGCCACCCGGGCGACGACGGCCAAGTCCCAGCGCGCGGCCGGGCTCGACGACCAGAGCACGGCGATCGACAAGAAGTCGGACGAGATCAAGGAGGCCCGCGCCAAGGCCAAGGCGGAGGCCGAGGTCAAGGCGGCCGCGGAGGAGAAGAAGCGGAAGGCCGCGGTCAAGGCGCAGGGCTACGAGGACGGGACCACCGACCCCCGCGAGATGGCCCGGCAGATCCTGGCGAACAAGTTCGACTACGGCGCCGACCAGTTCTCCTGCTTCGACTGGATCATCAAGCGTGAGAGCAACTGGGACATCCACGCGCAGAACGCGAGCTCCGGGGCGTACGGGCTCCCGCAGTCGCTGCCCGGCTCGAAGATGGCGAGCGTCGCCTCCGACTGGCGCGACAACCCCGCCACCCAGATCATCTGGGGCGCGCAGTACATGAAGAGCCGCTACGGCAGCCCCTGCGGCGCCCGCTCGCACTGGCAGAGCGCCGGCAACTACTGACCCGGCGACGACTGACCGGCCACCACCGACCGGCCACCACCGACCGGCCACCACCGACCGGCCACCACTGACCGGCCACGACCGACTCTGCGCGAGCGGCCCCGCGTTCCGGACCCTGTGGCACGCTCGTAGGATGCGTCGTCTCGTCCGTCACGGTCTGGTCGGGGCCCTGGCGTCGGCGTGCGTCGTGGTCGCCGGCGTCACCGCGCTCGGTTCGACCGCCGCCACGAGCACGGCGCCCGCAGCGCCGGCCGCCAGCGTCGCGCCGGACGAGTTCATCCCCGTGGCCTACGTCCCGGCCGACCCGGTCGCCGACGCCCGGCGGGCGGTGACCGCGGAGCAGGACAGCCGCGAGGCCGAGCGCACCCGGGTCGCGGCCGAGACGGCCGAGGCCGCGTACCGACGGGCCCGGAGCCTGGGCGCGCAGGGGGACGCGGTCGAGAAGCAGTCGGCGGAGACCAAGGCCGAGATCAAGGCGGCGAAGCAGCGCGCGGAGGAGGCCGAGGCGGCCGCCGAGGCCGCGGCCGAGAAGGCGCGGGTCGCCGCGATCGCCAACCAGGGCTACACGCCGGGCACCACCGACCTCCACGAGATCGCTCGCCAGATCATGGCGAACAAGTTCAGCTACGGCGACGACCAGTTCGCCTGCTTCAGCTGGATCATCAGCCGCGAGAGCAACTGGGACCCGAGCGCGACGAACCGCAGCTCCGGGGCGTACGGGCTCCCGCAGTCGCTGCCCGGGTCGAAGATGGCGAGCGCCGGGGCCGACTGGCGGACCAACCCGGCCACCCAGATCATCTGGGGCGTGCAGTACATGAAGACCCGGTACGGCAGCCCGTGCGAAGCCCGGTCCTACTGGGAGTCGCACGGGAACTATTGAGCCTCAGACGGGCGGGCGGGTCATCGACAAGACGTCGAGGGCGGCGTCGAGCTGCTCCTCGGTGAGCTTGCCGTCAGCGACGAAGCCGCGGGCGATCACGACCTCACGGATGGTGCGGCCCTCCTTGAGGGCCTGCTTGGCCACGGACGCGGCCGCCTCGTAGCCGATGAAGCGGTTGAGCGGGGTGACGATCGACGGGCTGGACTCGGCCAGGAAGCGGCAGTGCTCGACGTCGGCGGTGATCCCGTCGACGCAGCGGTCGGCGAACACGCGGCTGATGTTGGCCAGCAGCCGGACCGACTCCAGCACGTTGCGCGCCATCACGGGGAGCATGACGTTGAGCTCGAAGGCGCCGGCCGCGCCCGAGAACGTGACCGCGGCGTCGTTGCCGATCACCTGCGCGCAGACCTGCGTCATCGCCTCGCAGAGGACGGGGTTCACCTTGCCGGGCATGATCGAGCTGCCGGGCTGCAGGTCGGGCAGGGCGATCTCGCCGAGGCCGGCGCGCGGGCCCGAGCCCATCCAGCGGATGTCGTTCGCGATCTTGTTCAGGCTGACGGCGATCGTCCGCAGCACGCCGGACGCCTCGACCAGCCCGTCCTGCGCCCCCTGGGCCTCGAAGTGGTTGCGCGCCTCGGTCAGCGGCAGGCCGGTCTGCTCGGCCACGATCCCGATGACCGCCGCGGCGAACCCGGCCGGCATGTTGATGCCGGTGCCGACGGCCGTGCCGCCCAGCGGGAGCTCGGCGACGCGGGGGAGCGCGGCCTCGACCCGCTCGATCCCGCGGCGCACCTGCGCGGCGTAGCCGCCGAACTCCTGCCCGAGGGTCACCGGGGTGGCGTCCATGAGGTGCGTACGACCGCTCTTGACCACCTCGGCGAACTCCGTCGCCTTGGCCTCCAACGACTCGGCGAGGTGCGCCAGCGCGGGGACCAGAGTCTGCACGAGCCCCTGCGTCGTCGCGATGTGGATGGCGCTCGGGAAGACGTCGTTGCTGGACTGGGAGGCGTTCACGTGGTCGTTCGGGTGCACGTCGGCGCCCAGGCCCCGGGTCGCGAGCGAGGCGATGACCTCGTTGGCGTTCATGTTGCTCGACGTCCCCGACCCGGTCTGGAAGACGTCGATCGGGAACTCCGCGTCGTGCGCCCCGGAGGCCACCTCCGCGGCCGCGGCGGTGATCGCGTCGGCGAGGTCGGCGTCGAGGCGTCCGAGCCGCGCGTTCGTCTGCGCGGCCGCTCCCTTGATCATCCCGAGCGCCGCGACGAGGGCCGGTTCGATCGGGGTGCCCGAGATGGGGAAGTTCTCGACCGCGCGCTGGGTCTGCGCCTTCCACAGCGCGTCGCGGGGGACCAGCACCTCGCCCATCGTGTCGTGCTCGGTCCGGTGGGTCTGGGCGTCAGCGCTGGCCATGACGTCATCCTGCCGCACGCCCGGGACCCGGCCGCGAGCGTGCTCGGCGGACGGTGGCGATCGCGTACGTGAACGACCGGCCCTCGCGCTCCACCTCGTGCAGCGTCTCCTCGGCCGCGGGGTCGAGGCCGCGCAGCGCGGCGAGCAGGGGCGGCGACGGCGCCTGGCACCAGATCGCGAGGACCCCGCCAGGGGCGAGCCGCCCGTACGCGTCCCGGAGCCCCGGCTCGGCGTAGAGGGCGGCGTTGGCGTCGTGGATGAGGAAGTCCGGCCCGTTGTCGACGTCGAGCAGGACGGCGTCCCACGGTCCGGCCGGAGGTCCGGGACCGCCCGCCAGGACCGACGCGACGTCGCCCACGTGGAGCCGGACCCGCGGGTCGGTCGCGGCGCGGGCCAGCGTGGGCGTGCGGCCCTCCCGCGCCCAGGCGACCAGCGCCGGTTCGAGCTCGACGACGTCGACGACGACGGGGTCGTCGCGCCGGTCCGCCTCGTCGAGCACGGCGGCCACCGTCCAGCCGAGGCCGAGGCCGCCGACCAGCACCCGGGCCGCGCCGGCCGCGACCCGGCCCAGCTCGCGCTCGCTGTGCGTCTCCCGGCTGTCCATGGCGAAGGTGCCGTTCACCACGAGCTCCTCGACCGCTCCCGGACCGGTCCCGCGGGTGCGCAGGAGGACCTCGCCACGCGGGCTGGAGGCCCGCCCGAGGGTCACCGCTTCGTCCACGTCTCCATCCTCCACGCCACCCGGACCTCGACGTGCGCGTCCGAGGACGCCGGGTTGGTGCCGTACGGGACCATGGGGCCGTGGCGCGTGCGAAGAAACCGGCGACGACGAGCGACCTGATCCGGTCGCTGCTCGTGATCATCGTGCCGCTCGTGCTGATCACGCTCTTCTTCACGCGCAACCTGGGCGACCACCCGGTCACCGAGGTGAACTGGCGCCCGGTGCTCACCGAGGCCCGCGCCGAAGCGACCTTCCCGGTGCTCGCCCCGGTCAACCTGCCCCCGGGCTGGCGGCCGGTCCAGGTCTCGTGGGTGCAGGTCGGCGAGCCGTACCTGAACGGGCAGCGGTCGGACCGCGACCTGTGGAAGCTCGGGTTCCTCACCTCCGACGACGTCTTCATCGGCCTCGCCCAGGGCGACCTGAGGCCCGACGAGCTCGTCAAGGACGAGACCCGGGCGGGGGAGGCCGACGGGCAGAGCGTCGTCGCCGGTCAGACCTGGCAGCGGCTCGTCAGCCCGGACGAGCGCACCCGGTCCCTGGTCGAGCAGTCGGACGAGGTGACCACGATCGTCACCGGCGACCTGCCCTACGAGGCCCTCGAGACGTACGCCGGGATCCTGTCCAGCTCCGGCTAACCGGCCGCCGGCGGGCCGGCGTCGTCACCGGGCGCCCCGGGGCGCGACCGCCGGGCCGCGTCGACCCGGGCGCGAGCGCCGTCGAGCCGCTGCTGGCAGACAGCGGCCAGCTCCTCGCCGCGCTCCCACAGCTTCAGCGACTCGTCCAGCGGGACGCCGCCGGACTCCAGCCGGTGCACCACCGACACGAGCTCGTCGCGGGCCTGCTCGTAGGTGAGCTCGGGGTCCTGCTCGGTCCTGGGGCTCATGCGGCGCTCCGTCCTGGTCGTACGTCGCGCACCTCGACCGCGAGCTGCCCGTCCGCGAGGTAGGCGAGCAGGTCGTCGCCGGGGTCGGCGTCGGCCACCGAGGTCAGGGCATGCCCCTCGGGTCCCACCACGATGGCGTAGCCGCGCTCGAGGGTGGCCTTGGGCGACATCGCGCGGACCCGCGCGAGGTGGTGGCCGACGGCCACGGACTCCCGCTCGACCAGGGCGCCGACCGCGCGCAGCGCCCGGCTGCGGGCCTGGGCGAGCTGGTCGTAGCGGACGTCGAACGAACCGGTCGGGTCGACCAGCACGGGTCGGGAGCGCAGCGCCCGCAACGACTCCTCCTGGCGGGCGAGCAGCGCGTCGACGAGGTGGTCCAGACGCGCCGAGGTCTGCGTGATCCGCGCCCGCTCCTCACCGACGTCGGGCACGACGCGCTTGGCCGCGTCGGTCGGCGTGGAGGCGCGGACGTCGGCGACCAGGTCGAGGATCGGGTTGTCGCTCTCGTGGCCGATGGCGCTGACGACCGGCGTCCGGGCGGCGGCGACGGCTCGCACGAGCCCCTCGTCGGAGAAGGCGAGCAGGTCCTCCAACGAACCCCCGCCGCGCGCGATGACGATGACCTCCACCTCCGGCAGGTCGTCCAGCCGGTCGAGGGCGGCCATCACCTGCTCGGCGGCCTGCGCCCCCTGCACCAGCGCGTGCCGCACCTCGATGCGGACGCCGGGCCAGCGGCGCCGGGCGTTCTCGACGACGTCGCGCTCCGCCGCGCTGCCGGCTCCGGTGATGAGACCGACGGCGCGCGGGAGGAAGGGCAGCCGCTTCTTGCGGGCGGCGTCGAAGAGCCCCTCGGCCTGCAGCAGCCGCTTCGTCTGCTCGAGCCGGGCCAGCAACCGGCCCTCGCCGACCGGCGTCAGCGCGTCGCAGTAGAAGGAGAAGCGGCCGGACGGCTCGAAGTACGACGGCTTGAGCCGGGCGACGACGGTCGACCCCTCGGTCAGCGGACCCGCTGCGTCGAAGGTCGTCGGCGACACCGTGACCGAGACGGAGACCTCGGCGAGCCGGTCGCGCAGGGTGAGGAAGATCGTCCGGCCGCTGCGCCGGCTCACCTCGATGAGCTGTGCCTCCACCCACACCGGGCCGAGACGCTCGATCCAGCCCTTGACGAGGTGCGCCACACGCCGCAGGGGCTGCGGGTTCTCCGGCGACGACTCCAGGGTCACGCGGCGAGCGTAACGAGCCGCACCGACGAGACCCGGCCGACATCCCGCGCTCGGTAGACTCGGGCCATGGCCGAGACCCCCGCAGCGAGCCCGAGCGCGACCCTCGACCTGGCGCCGGCCGAGACGCCGGTGGCGGGGGAGCGCCAGGTCGTCGTGGCCGCGCCACGCGGCTACTGCGCCGGCGTCGACCGTGCGGTCGTGACGGTGGAGAAGGCGCTCGAGGCGTACGGCGCCCCCGTCTACGTCCGCAAGCAGATCGTCCACAACCGGCACGTCGTCGAGAACCTGGCTGCCCGCGGGGCCGTGTTCGTCGAGGAGCTCGACGAGGTCCCGGTCGGTTCGACGGTGGTGTTCAGCGCCCACGGGGTGTCGCCCGCCGTGAAGGCCGAGGCGGTCGAGCGGGGGCTGCAGGCCATCGACGCGACGTGCCCGCTGGTGACGAAGGTGCACCAGGAGGCGAAGCGCTTCGCCCGCGAGGACCGCGAGATCCTCCTCATCGGCCACGCCGGCCACGAGGAGGTCGAGGGCACGACGGGCGAGGCGCCCGAGTCGATCACGCTCGTGCAGTCGCCGGCCGACGTCGACGCCCTCGAGGTGCGCGACCCCAGCAGGCTGGCCTGGCTGAGCCAGACGACGCTCAGCGTCGACGAGACGCTCGAGACCGTCGGCCGGCTCCGCGAACGCTTCCCGCTGCTGCTCGACCCGCCCAGCGACGACATCTGCTACGCCACGAGCAACCGGCAGGCGGCCGTCAAGCAGATCGCCGCGCACTCCGACCTGGTCGTCGTGGTGGGTTCCGCGAACTCGTCGAACACGGTCCGGCTCGTCGACGTCGCCCTCGAGGCCGGCGCGAAGGCGGCCCACCGCGTCGACGACGCCTCCGAGGTCGACCTGGCCTGGCTCGACGGCGTCACCTCCGTCGGTGTCACCAGCGGTGCGTCCGTGCCCGACGACCTCGTCCAGGGCGTCCTCGACCTGCTCGTCGCGCAGGGCTTCCCGGCGGCGCGCGAGGAGCGCCTCACCGAGGAGTCCCTGACCTTCGCCCTGCCGCCCGAGCTGCGCCGCGGCCTCAAGCGGGCCGTCAAGGGCGACTGACCCTGCGGCGCGTCGTACGCAGGGCCTGAGTGCTCGACCTCACCTCTGCCCGCTCCTCGACCTCTGCGCGACTGTCGACAGCGGTGACGCGACACGCCGGTCCGGCGTGACGAGCGTCGACAGCCGTACGCAAAGGGAGCTCAGGACGAGCGGGCCTTGCGCTCGTCGTCGACGCCGCCGTCGTCGGCCACGAGCTCCCACAGGTCGGGCTCCGGACGGACGAGCTCGTCGGCCTCGGGGACCTGACCCGCGGTGCCGGCCGCGGCGCCCCGTCCCCGCCGACGACTGGTCCGGCCCACCATCGGCTCGACCTGGACGGCGTCCTCGACGAGCTCGGGCGCCTGGATCTGGCGGGTCGTCGCCTCGAGCTGCGTGAGCCCGGTCAGCTCGGCCTCGGTGACCTTGAGGTCGGAGAAGCGACGGGCCTGCACGAGCACCCGGCTCTCCACGGTCGCGACCGTCTCGTTGTACGCCTTCACCGAACCCTGCAGCGCCCGCCCGAGCTTGTCGAGGCGGCTGCCCATGACCCCGAGCCGCTCGTGCAGCTCGCGGCCGAGCCGGAACACCTCCGCCGCGCTCTCCGCCAGCGCCGCCTGGCGCCAGCCGTACGCGACCGCGCGCAGCAGCCCGATCAGCGTGGTCGGCGTCGCGAGCACGACGTTCCGCCGGGCCGCGTAGTCGTAGAGGTCGGGGACCTGGTCGAGCGCCGCGGCGAAGAACGCCTCGCTCGGCAGGAACAGCACGACGAACTCCGGCGTCTCGCCGCCCTTCCAGTACTGCTTGGTCGAGAGCTGGTCGACGTGCGTCCGCACGTGCCGGCCGTAGCGGGACAGGGCGTCGGCCCGTGCGGTGCTGTCGTCCTCGGCCTCGGCGGCCTCGAGGAACGCCGACAGCGGCACCTTCGAGTCGACGAAGACGTGCTTGCCCTCGGCGAGGTGGACCCGCATGTCGGGGCGCAGCGTCTTGTCGTCGGCCGTCATCGTGTGCTGCAGCTCGAAGTCGCAGCGGTCGAGCATCCCGGCGATCTCGGCGACGCGCTTGAGCTGGGTCTCGCCCCAGGACCCCCGGATCTGCGGCTTGCGCAGCGCCGTCACCAACGCCGAGGTCTCGCGACGCAGCGTCTCGCCGGTCTGGCGGACGGTCTGCACCTGCGTGCGCAGGTCGACCGCCATCGCCACCCGCTCCTTCTCCACCTCGGTGAGCCGGGTGCTGAGCAGGCCGAGCTGCTCGCGGACGGGGGCCATCAGCTCGGCCGTGGCCCGGAGCCGGCCCTCGTGGGCCGCGTCGGCGGTGACGCCCTGACGCTCCAGCGTCTCGTTGGACACGACCTTGAAGTGGTTGAGCAGCGCCTCCCGGTCCGCCGCGACCTCCTGCGCGCGGGCGACCGCCGCGTCGCGCTGGGCCACGGCGCCGGCCAGCTGCGCCGCGACCGCGGCCGCCTCGGCCTGGGCCGCCGACGCCTCGCTGCGGGCGTCGGCCACGCCGGCCCGGGCGTCCGCGACACCGGCCTTGGCCTCGGCGACGTCGGCGCGGGCCTGCCCGAGCTCGGCCCGGGCGTTGGCCGCCTCCGTCCGGGCGGTCGCCGCCTCGGTCCGCGCGTGGGCCGCGCCGGCCTGGGCGTCGGACACCTCGGCGCGGGCGGCGGCCAGGGCCGCCTCGCCCCGGGCGTCGGTCGTGTCCCGGTCCGCACCGGCCAGGCGGCGCCCGACCAGCACGCCGGCCGCGACGCCCACGAGCAGCGCCACGACGACCAGCACCAACGAGATCCCGTCCATGGCCACGAGCATGCAGGGGCCCACTGACACAACGCCCGCGCCACTCCGGCGACCCCACGTCCGGTCCGGTCTACCGTGGTCGCGTGCCCGCGTCCGAAGACCCCGCCGTCACCCACGTGACCGACCTGGCCGCGTTCGTCCAGGCCTCGCCGACCTCGTTCCACGCCGCGGCCGAGGGTGCGCGCCGGCTGGCGGCGGCGGGCTTCCTCGAGCAGGACGAGGCCGAGGCCTGGGACGCGGCACCCGGGGGGCACTACCTCGTCCGCGACGGCGCGCTGGTCGCCTGGCGGGTGCCCGAGGGTGCGGGTCCGCTGACGCCGTTCCGGGTCGTCGGCTCGCACACCGACTCCCCGACGTTCCAGCTCAAGCCGCGCCCGGACCTGTCGGCGTACGGGTGGCACCAGCTGGGCTGGGAGATCTACGGCGGCCCGCTGCTCAACTCCTGGCTCGACCGCGAGCTCGGTCTCGCCGGGCGGCTGGTCCTGCGCGACGGCCGGACGGAGCTGGTCCGGACCGGTCCGGTCGTGCGCATCCCGCAGCTCGCCATCCACCTCGACCGGACGATCGGCGAGACCGGCCTCAAGCTCGACCGCCAGCACCACACCGCACCGGTCTGGGGCGTCGGGGCGCCCGGTCCGGGGGTCGTGGACCACGTCGCCGCCCTCGTCGGCGCGCAGGCGTCCGACGTCGCCGCCTACGACCTGCTCGCCTTCGACACGGCCGCCCCGGCGGTGTTCGGGCCGGCGGGGGAGTTCTTCGCCTCGGCCCGGCTCGACAACCTCGCCTCGGTGCACGCCAGCCTCACCGCCCTGCTCGCCTCCGACGAGGACACCGAGAGCGACGAGATCGCCGTGCTCGCGGCCTTCGACCACGAGGAGCTGGGCAGCTCCACGCGGACCGGCGCCTGCGGACCGCTGCTCGCCGACGTGCTGACCCGGACGGGCGTCGCCCTGGGCGCGGGCACCGACGAGCAGCACCGGGCCTGGTCGCGCTCCTTCTGCGTCTCCGCCGACGCGGGCCACGCCGTGCACCCGAACTACCCCGAGCGCCACGACCCGATGAACCGGCCGCTGCTCAACGCTGGTCCGCTGCTCAAGATCAACGCCAACCAGCGCTACGCCAGCGAGGCGCAGGGCATGGCGCGGTGGCGCGACGTGTGCCGCCGCGCCGGCGTCGCTGTCCAGGCGTTCGTCTCCAGCAACGCGATGCCGTGCGGCTCGACCATCGGACCCCTCACGGCGACGCGGCTGGGCATCGCCGTCGTCGACGTCGGCATCCCCACGCTCTCGATGCACTCCGCGCGCGAGCTCACCGGGACCCGCGACCCGTACGACCTCGCGCTCGCCCTCACGGCGTTCTGGTCGCAGTAGGGCGCTCCGGCCGCGGCGAGGGTCCCGGGTCGGCGGGCCGGGCGCCCGTACGGTGGTCGCTCACGGCCCGCACCCGGGCCACGACCAGCTCGGAGGACCGACGGTGTCCAGCTCCTACACCCCGCCGACCCGACCCGACGGGTACTCGACGACCACGTCCAGCAGCACGTCCGGCACCGGCACGTCGGACGCGATCTCGACGACCGACCGCGACGTCAAGCCGGTCCGTCCGCGCGGCCACGCCCGCGACGACATCGGTCTGCTCGTCCTGCGCCTCGGCCTCGCTGCGGTCATGCTCGCGCACGGCTACCAGAAGGCCTTCCTGCAGGGGACGGACGCGACGCAGGCGGGCTTCGCGCAGCTCGGCGTCCCCTTCTCCTCGGTGGCCGGCATCCTGATCATCGTCCTCGAGATCGGTGGCGGCATCGCCATGGTCTTCGGGCTCTTCACGGTGATCGTCGGGATCGCCTACGCCGCGGCCATGGCCGGGGCGATCTGGTACGTCCACCTCTCGAACGGCTTCTTCGTCGCCCAGAACGGCTACGAGCTCGCGGGGCTGACCGGCGTCGTCGCGCTCGTCCTCGCGATCACCGGAGCCGGCAAGATCGCGCTCGACCGCGCGCTGTTCGGCGCCAAGCGGCGCCAGCGGGCGCGCGAGGCCCGCGAAGCCGGGGTCTGAGCCGCTAGCGCAGCGGGAGCTCGACGCCGCGCTCGTCGTCGGGGCGGGGGCCGAAGATCCGGCGCTCCGCCTCGGTGATGGCGACGTCGTCGATGCTGGCCTCGCGGCGCCGCATCAGGCCGTGGGCGTCGAACTCCCAGTTCTCGTTGCCGTAGCAGCGCCACCACTGCCCGGTGGCGTCATGGCACTCGTAGGCGAACCGCACCGCGATCCGGTCGTCGCCGTACGCCCACAGCGACTTGCGCAGCGCGTAGTCGAGCTCGCGCTCCCACTTCTCGGTCAGGAAGGCCACGATCTCGGTCCGGCCGGAGACGAAGCGGCCTCGGTTCCGCCACTGCGAGTCCTCCGTGTAGGCCAGCGAGACCCGCTCGGGGTCGCGGCTGTTCCACGCGTCCTCGGCGGCCTGGACCTTGGCGGCCGCGCTCTCGGCGGTGAACGGGGGCAGCGGTGGTCGGTCAGCCATGCTTCTGGACCCTATCCGTGAGGGGGACGACCCCTCGCCCCCGCAGAGGTTCCACTCGCTGGCGCTCGCGGAGACCCTGTCCTGAGGGGGACGACCCCCTCGCCCCCGCAGAGGTTCCACTCGCTGGCGCTCGCGGAGACCCTGTCCTGAGGGGGACGACCCCCTCGCCCCCGCAGAGGTTCCACTCGCTGGCGCTCGCGGAGACCCTGTCCTGAGGGGGACGACCCCCTCGCCCCCGCAGAGGTTCCACTCGCTGGCGCTCGCGGAGACCCTGTCCTGAGGGGGACGACCCCCTCGCCCCCCGGGAGGTTCCACTCGCTGGCGCTCGCGGAACCTAGGATGGGTCGACGTGGCTCTCACCATCGGCATCGTCGGTCTGCCCAACGCGGGCAAGTCGACCCTGTTCAACGCGTTGACGCGCAACGACGTCCTCGCCGCGAACTACCCCTTCGCGACCATCGAGCCGAACGTCGGCGTCGTCGGCGTCCCCGACCCGCGGCTCGGGGTGCTGGCCGACCTCTTCGCCTCCGAGCGAGCGGTGCCGGCGACCGTCAGCTTCGTCGACATCGCGGGCATCGTGCGCGGGGCGAGCCAGGGCGAGGGGATGGGCAACGCGTTCCTCTCCCACATCCGCGAGGCCGACGCGATCTGCCAGGTCACGCGCGTGTTCACCGACCCCGACGTCACGCACGTCGAGGGCAAGGTCGAGCCGGGCAGCGACATCTCGACTATCGACACCGAGCTGATCCTGGCCGACCTCCAGACCATCGAGCGGGCGCTCCCGCGGCTGGAGAAGGAGGCCCGGATGAACAAGGACCGGGCCGCCGTCCTCGCCGCGGCCAGGGAGGCGCAGGAGGTCCTCGACTCCGGTCGTACGGTGTTCGCCGCCGGCCTGGACCGCGAACCGCTGCGCGAGCTCTTCCTGCTGACGGCCAAGCCGTTCCTCTACGTCTTCAACTGCGACTCCGACGAGCTCGTCGACGCCGCCCTGCTCGACCGGCTGCGCTCGATCGTCGCGCCGGCCGAGGCGATCTTCCTCGATGCCAAGATCGAGTCCGAGCTGGTCGAGATGGAGCCGCACGAGGCGCGCGAGCTCCTGGCCGAGATGGGCATGGACGAACCGGGCCTCGACAACCTCGCCCGGGTCGCCTTCGACACCCTCGGGCTGCAGACCTACCTGACGGCCGGGCCGAAGGAGTCGCGCGCCTGGACGATCCCGAAGGGCGCGACCGCGCCCGAGGCGGCCGGCGTGATCCACACCGACTTCCAGAAGGGCTTCATCAAGGCCGAGATCGTCTCCTACGACGACCTCGTCGCCGCCGGCACCGTGAACAACGCCCGGGCCAAGGGCCAGGTCCGCCTCGAGGGCAAGGACTACGTGATGACCGACGGCGACGTGGTCGAGTTCCGCTTCAACAACTGATCACGACGAGGAATCGAGCAGAGCGTGTCCCACGACCCCGAGGCGCTGTTCCGCGGCCAGGTCTACCGGGTGACCGGTGAGCCGGTCGTCGCGAACGTCCAGTCGAACATCGGCGCTGAGCGGGAGCTCCATCTCACCACCTGCCGCACCCTGAAGAAGTATGCGAACGACAGCACCGCGCTGGTCCCGCTCACCGACGACGAGGTCGACGAGGCCTGGATCCGGGCGGTCGACGAGGACACCTCGACGGAGACGCTGGCGAAGGAGTGGCCGTACAGCGACGAGACCGGCTGGTGTCCGCACTGCATCGTCAAGCAGCTGAAGATCGCGAGCGACGGCAGCTACCGGCACCCCGAGGCGCGCTCGCCGAAGTGGCGTCCGGGCGTCCCGCTCGCCTGCCGGTTCCCCACCGCCCACGGGCAGGGGCACTGCGGCTGCGAGGTGTGACGGCGGGCCGAGCGGTCGCGGGTCGTGCGGACGAGCCTCGAGGCGCCGACCGACCGAGACTGGACCCGTGACCGAACCGATCCTCAGCCCGCAGGGCTTCTCCCACGTCCGCCTCACGGTGACCGACATCGGCCGCAGCAAGGCCTTCTACTCCCGGCTCTTCGGCAGGCCGCCCGGCAGCGACTTCAGCGACCAGGCGGACGACCCGACCGTGCGGACCGACCCGTGGCGGACGTACGGCGGGTGCTCGTTCACGTTCGCCGGCCAGACCCTCGGGCTGCGCCCGGTCGCGCAGCAGGGGGACGCCTTCGACCCCGACCGGGTCGGGCTCGACCACCTCAGCCTGCGGGTCGGTTCCGTGGCCGAGCTGCACGCCGCGGCCGAGCGCCTCACGGCCGCCGGGATCGAGCACGGCGAGGTGACCGACCTGCCCCCGTTCGGGCTCATGATCCTGTCCCTCCAGGACCCCGACGGGATCAACCTGGAGCTGGCGGCCCCGCGTCCTTGACCCACCGCACCACACCCCTCGCGAGTGGTCTCTTGTCCCGCTCCAGAAACTTCTGCCGTCCTGACCACACCACAGGTGGTCAGGACGTCAGAAGTTCGCGGGCATCAGAAGTAGTCGAGGACCCCGCGGACCCGACCGGCGACCAGCGCGTCCCAGCCGGCGTCGTCCGCGGCGTCCCCGCCGGTCAGCAGCCCGAGGGTGCGCAGGTCGCGGCAGGGCGCCGCACCGGTGACGAGCAGGGACGAGACCGCGCGGGCCGAGCCTCCGGTCGTCGGGCGCGGGACCGCGGACGCACGAGACGTCCCCGCCCGTCGCCTCGACCACGTACGACCCGTCGGCGCCGGGGAGGACGTCGCCGGTGAGCGTGAAGCCCGACCGGAACGCCAGGCCCGGCGCGCACCGCGCCCCCGTGAGGAACGCCTCGACGTCGAGGACCTTGAGCATGTACGGGTTCTCGTGCTGCGGCGCCCAGTCCACGCTCGGCAGCAGGAGCCGAGGGAGGTCGGCGCCGGTGGTCCGCAGGCGCACGGTGTTCGCGACGCTCGAGAAGCTGCCCACCGCACGGAGCAGCGCCGCGTACGCGTCGGACCGGACGGCCAGCAGGTCGGCCACGTCGACCTCCGGCTGCACCCCGTGCCCGGGACCCCGGGTCCAGGACGCGTAGCCGAGCAGCCCGCCGTCCGCGTCCTCGGCGAGCGTCAGGCCGGTGACGGAACCGACGAGCTCGGCGTCGGTCGCCGGGAACGAGACCCCCCGGCGGGTCAGCGGCCCGTCGAGACCGGAGGCCCAGGCGTCGTAGAGCCGACGGACCGCTTCCGCGTCGTCCGGCCCGGCCCGGCGGAGCGCCACCTCCGGCGCCGGCGGGACCGCGGCGAGCGCCGCGCTGGGCACGTCGACCCAGCGCAGCGCGGCGACCGTCTCGTAGCCGGCCCGCCGGTAGATGCGCGGCGCGGTCGGGAACAGGGTCGACACCACGGCGCCGCGTTCGCGCGCGCCTTCCAGGGCCGCCCGCAGCAGCGGGGCCAGCACGCCGCGGCCCCGCTCCTCGGCCGCGACCGTGACGTCGGCGACGCCGGCCAGCGGCAGCACCCGGCCGCCGAACCAGCCGCCGTACTCGCGCTCCGCCGCCTGGGCGAGCAGCCGTCCGCCGGCGAAGGCGCCCCAGCCGCGCCACCCGGGCTGCTCGAGCTCCGGGGGTCCCGGGTCGGACGGCACCCCGAACGCTTCCTGGCCCAGCCGCTGCGACGCAGCGGCGTCCTCGGGTCCCAGCGGGCGCAGCTCGACAGTCACCCGGCCATCCTCCCTACGCTGACGGGATGGAGGACTACCGCGTCGGGATCGGGTGGGACATCCACCGGCTGGTGCCCGGGCGCCGGCTGGTGCTGGGCGGCGTGGAGGTGCCGGCACCCGCCGGGTTCGACACGCACTCCGACGGCGACGTGCTCAGCCACGCCGTGGTCGACGCGCTGGCCGGGGCGGTCGCCGACGGCGACCTCGGGGTGCACTTCCCCGAGGACGACCCGGAGGCCGACGAAGCCCGCAGCCTCGACTTCGTGGTGGCGTTCGCCGACCGGGTACGCGGTCGTGGGCTCGAGGTCGGCTCGCTCGACAGCTTCGTGGTGCTGGGGACCGTGCGGCTGCGGCCGCACCTCGACGCCATGCGCGCCAACCTGGCCGCCGCGCTCGGCGTGCCCCCCGACCGGGTCTCGGTCAAGGCCCGCTCCGCCGACGGGCTCGGGCCCGAGGGTCGGGGCGAGGCGGCCAGCGCGTCCGTCAGCCTCCTGCTGCGGGCCGTCGACGGCCGGCCGGAGAGCGGTTGACAGACTGCGGTCATGACCGGTCCCACCCCCACGACCAGCGCCGCGCCCGCCCTCGAGGTCCGCGGCGAGCTGCTCCCGCGCTTCGACGAGATCCTCACCCCCGACGCCCTCGGCCTGGTCGCCGAGCTGGCGCGACGCTTCGGGGGACGGCGGGCCGAGCTGCTCCGGGCCCGGGCGGACCGCTACGCCGCCGGCCGGCCGGGCGACCAGCTCGACTTCCGCGCCGACACGGCCGCGGTCCGCGCCGACGGGTCCTGGCGGGTCGCCCCGCCGGCGCCGGGGCTGGCCGACCGCCGTGTCGAGATGACCGGTCCCACGACCCGCAAGATGGTCGTCAACGCGCTGAACTCCGGCGCGAAGGCGTGGATGGCCGACTTCGAGGACGCCACCGCCCCGACCTGGTTCAACGTGGTCGACGGCCAGCTGAACCTCTACGACGCCATCCGCGGCCAGGTCGACTTCACCGACGCCAAGGGCAAGCGCTACGCGGTCGGGGACGAGACCCCGACGATCATGGTCCGTCCGCGCGGCTGGCACCTCGACGAGGCCCACCTCACGCTCGACGGCGAGCCGGTCGCGGGCGCGTTCGTCGACTTCGGGCTCTACCTGTCCCACAACGCGCAGGCGCTGATCGACGTGGGCGCGGGACCGTACTTCTACCTGCCCAAGATGGAGTCGCACCTCGAGGCGCGCCTGTGGAACGACGTCTTCACCTACGCCCAGGAGCACGTCGGCATCCCGTACGGGACGATCCGCGCCACCTGCCTGATCGAGACGACCCCCGCCGCGTTCGAGATGGAGGAGTTCCTCTACGAGCTGCGCGACCACTCGTCCGGCCTGAACGCGGGCCGCTGGGACTACATCTTCTCCATGATCAAGAACTTCGCGGAGGATCCGCGCCACGTGCTGCCGGACCGTTCGCAGGTGACGATGACCAGCCCGTTCATGGCGGCGTACGCGAACCTGCTGGTCAAGACCTGCCACGCCCGCGGCGCCCACGCGATCGGCGGCATGGCGGCCTTCGTGCCGAGCCGCAGCAACCCGGAGGCGACCACCGCCGCGCTCGACAAGACGGTGGCCGACAAGTCCCGCGAGGCGGGCCTGGGCTTCGACGGCTCCTGGGTCGCGCACCCCGCGCTGGTGCAGACCTGCCTGGACGCCTTCGCCGCCGTCCTCGGCGAGCGTCCGAACCAGCTCGAGCGCCAGCGCCCGGACGTCGCCGTCGGCCGGCGCGAGCTCGTCGACGTCTCGACGACCGGCGGCGGGGTCAGCCTCGACGGGCTGCGGACCAACGTCCGGATCAGCCTCGAGTACCTCGCGGCCTGGGTCGGCGGGGCCGGCGCGGTCGCGATCGACAACCTCATGGAGGACGCCGCGACCGTCGAGATCTCACGCATGCAGGTCTGGCACTGGGTCCGCCACGGCGTGCGGACCACGGAGGGCACGACGGTCACCGAGGACCTCGTCCGCGAGGTGCTCGGCGAGGTCGTGGCGTCGATGACCGACGGCCTCGACGGCGCCGGTCGGGGACGCGTCGACGCGGCCCGTCAGGTCTTCGAGGCGACCTGCCTGGTCCGCGCCTGGCCGCAGTTCTTCACCGGTTACGCCTACGAGCAGTTCTTGGTGCAGCAGGGCCTGGTGCAGCAGGGCCAGGTGCAGCAGGGCCAGGTGCAGCGTCGGTCGAGCAGGGCACGGCGACCGCGTGAGCGCCGGGGCGGACGGGCGGACGAGCCTCACCCGCACCGAGGCCGAGACCCGGGCGGCCGCCCTGCGCGTCGACCGCGTCGAGGTCGACCTCGACCTGCGCGACGCCGAGGGACCCACCTTCGGCTCGCGCACGGTGCTGCGGTTCGCGAGCACCGCGGACGCGACGTTCGTCGACTTCGCCGGCGAAGAGCTCCTCTCGGCGACGCTCAACGGCACGCCGCTCGACCTCGCGACCTGGCAGCGTGGCCGGATCCCGCTGACCGGGCTGCAGGCCGAGAACGTCGTCGAGGTCGAGGGCCGGATGGCCTACTCCAGCGACGGCGAGGGCCTGCACCGCCACGTCGACCCCGCCGACGGGCGTACGTACCTCTACGCGATGTCCTTCCTCGAGGCCGCCCCGCGATGGTTCGCGTGCTTCGACCAGCCCGACCTCAAGGCGCGCTACGCCTTCGACGTGCAGGCCCCGGCCGCGTGGACCGTGCTCGGCAACGGGCCGGCGGCCGGTACCGGTGAGGGCTCCTGGCGCATCGAACCCGCCCACCCGCTCTCGACGTACTTCACGACGCTCGTCGCCGGGGAGTACGCGTCGGTCCACGGCGAGCACGACGGGATCCCCCTCGGTCTGCACGCGCGCGCGTCGCTGCGCGCCGAGCTCGAGGCCGAGGCGCCCGACATGCTCGCGGTCACCGCGGCGAGCTTCGACCACTACCACGCACTCTTCGGGATCCGCTACCCGTTCGGGGAGTACCACCAGGCCTTCGTGCCCGACTTCAACGCCGGCGCCATGGAGAACCCGGGCTGCGTGACCTTCCGCGACAGCTACGTCCCGCGCGGCCGGGTGACCCGGTCCGAGCGCGGCGGGCGTGCGGCGACGATCGCCCACGAGATGGCCCACCAGTGGTTCGGCGACCTCGTGACCATGCGCTGGTGGGACGACCTGTGGCTGAACGAG
Organism: uncultured Actinomycetota bacterium; assembly: GCA_963762775.1. Taxonomy (GTDB): domain Bacteria; phylum Actinomycetota; class Actinomycetes; order Propionibacteriales; family Propionibacteriaceae; genus Microlunatus. Next base: position 43,159 of record CAVXMD010000003.1, on the reverse strand, counting down.
TCGTTCGCGGAGTACCTCGCGCACCGCTGCTGCACGGAGGCGACCGAGTACGCGATGTGGCCCGAGTTCGGCATCGTCCGCAAGGACTGGGGTTCGGTGGCCGACCAGTCGCCCTCCACGCACCCGGTCGCCGGCAACGCCGCTCCCGACGCCGCGGCCGCCCTGCAGAACTTCGACGGGATCTCGTACGCCAAGGGTGCCGCCGTGCTGCGCCAGCTCTCGGCCCACGTCGGCGACGAGGTCTTCCTCGCCGGCCTGCGCGACTACGTGTCGCGCCACGCGTACGGCAACGCGACCTTCGCCGACCTGCTGGACGCCTGGACGCGGGCCGGGGCGGAGGACCTCCCCGCCTGGGCGCAGGCGTGGCTGCGGACCACGGGGATGGACACCCTCGACGTGGTCCACGACGACGCCGGCGTCCGGCTCACGGCCACCCCCCCGGCCGGCCAGGACGCGCGCCCGCACACGGTCCGTCCCGGCGTGGTCGACGAGAGCGGTGCCCTGACGACGCTCGACCCCGTGACGGTCGACGCCGGCTCGAGCGCCGTCGTGCCCACGGGCGCCCCGGCCCTGCTCGTCACGCCGGACGCCACCGACGTCGCCTGGGCCAAGCTGCGCTTCGGCCCCGACGGCTGGCAGCGGGTGCTGACCGCCCTGCCGCTCGTCGGCGACGAGACCGCGGTCGTGCCGGTCTGGAACGCGCTGCGCGACGCCGTGCGGGACGCGTCGCTCGACCCGGCCCTCGCCCTCGACGTCGTGGAGGCGGCCGCACCGGCCCAGACGGAGGTCGTCGCGGCCTCGGTGCTCGGCTTCGCCGCCGACCAGCTCGCCGGCGTCTACGCGCCGGTGGGGCAGCGCCCGGGCCGGCTCGGTCGCGTCCGCCGCACGGTCTGGGCGACGCTCGACGCGTCCGAGGACGGTTCCGACCGCCAGCTGGTGCTGTTCCGCCAGGCCGTGCGCGTCGAGGCGGACCCCGACCGGCTGCGCGCCTGGTACGAGGGGCACGACCTGCCGACCGGGGTCGCCATGGACCCCGAGCTCGTGTGGTCGGTCGTCGAGCGCTGGTGCGGGCTGCAGCCCGGGACCGACCTGCTCGCCGACGCCCTCGCGCACGACGCCTCGGCCTCGGGCCAGGTGCACGCCGCGCGGGCCCGCGCCCGCCGGCCCGACCCGGAGGCCAAGGCGGCGGCCTGGCGCCTGGTCGTCGAACCCTCCCGCGCCAGCGCGTACGAGGTCTACGCCACCGGGGACGGCTTCTGGCAGCCCGGGCAGGAGGCGCTGACCGACGGCTACGTCGGGCGCTACTTCGCCGAGATCGGCACGACCGCCCGGTTCCGGGAGGGATGGGCGCTCGGCCAGGTCGCGACGCAGGCCTTCCCGCGCACGGCAGCGACCCCCGAGGCTCTCGCGGCGGCGGAGGCCGCCCTGGGCACCGATCTCGCCGCGCAGGTCCGGCGCGCGCTCGTCGACGGGACCGACCGGCTGCGGCGGGCCGTCGAGTCCCTCCGGCGCTGGACCTCGGAGGGGTCCGGCGGCGGAGAACGTGCTGGTCAGCGCGAGTTCGAGGGCGCGGGTGACGAGCCGGGCCGATAGCCGGGGAAAGCATCGGCGCGAGGTCACAATCATGTTGCTCATCGGCGCGGCCCGTGCCCCCGGCTTGTGCACGGCTTGTCCGCTGGCCTAGAAAGGGACCCGTTCGTGCAACGAGGCGCACCCGCGTGCCTTCGCGCTGATGGCGTCGAACGACGCAGATTCTCCTGAGGAGGAAGTGAATGCGAGCAAGAACTCGCTTGCTGGCCGGTGCCGCGGTGACCTCGCTGGCGCTCGTGGCCAGCGCGTGCGGTGGTGGCAGCTCCAGCCCTGACGGCAGCGGAAGCGCTGCCGGCGGTGGTGCCATCGTCGTGAACGGCTGCACCCCCAAGGCCCCGCTGATCGCGGGCAACACGTCCGAGACCTGCGGCGGCAACATCGTCGACGCGTTCACGGCCAAGCTGGTGCACTACAACTCCGACACCGCTGCGCCGGAGCTGGACCTCGCCCAGTCGATCGACACGAGCGACAACCAGAACTTCACGGTGAAGCTCAAGTCCGGCCTGACGTTCCAGGACGGCACCCCGCTGACGTCCAAGAGCTTCGTGGACGCGTGGAACTACACCGCGTACGGCCCCAACGGCCAGGCCGGTTCCTACTTCATGGCGCCGTTCGCCGGCTTCGACGACGTGCAGTGCGGCGACGCCGACTGCAAGACGAAGCCCAAGACCCAGACGATGTCCGGCCTGAAGGTCGTCGACGACTCCACCTTCACGATCCAGACCAGCGAGAAGGTCTCCAACCTCCTCACGCGTCTGGGTTACTCGGCCTTCTCCCCCCAGCCGCAGGCGTTCTTCGACGACCCGGACAGCTTCGGCCAGAAGCCCGTCGGCGCAGGTCCCTTCAAGGTCGACAGCACCGGCTCCACGGAGACCGTGCTCAGCAAGTGGGCCGACTACAAGGGCGTGGACCCGGCCAAGGTCGACCAGGTGACGTTCCGCGTCTACCAGGACATCAGCGCGGCGTACAACGACGTCGTCGCCAACAACCTCGACGTCATCGACCAGATCCCGCCGGACCAGCTGATCGGCGACCAGTGGAAGAGCGACCTCGACAGCCGCAACGGTCAGCGCGACATCGGCGGCAACGACTGGGTCACCTTCTCGCCGGAGGACCCGCAGCTGAAGAACAACCCGGCGCTGCGCAAGGCGCTCTCGATGGCCATCGACCGCCAGACGATCCTCACGCAGGTCTTCAACGGCACGCGTACGCCGGCGACGGGCTGGGTCCCGCCGGCCGTGGACGGCTACAAGGCCGGCGCGTGCGGTGACGCCTGCACGTTCGACGCGGCGAAGGCGAAGGCGGCCTACCAGGCGGCCGGCGGCTACAACGGGACGCTCACCTACACGGCGAACGTCGACGGGGCCGGCAACGCCGACATGGGCACCGCGGTGTGCAACTCGATCAAGAACACCCTCGGGGTCGACTGCGTGCTCAACGGCGTGAACGACTTCGCGACGTTCCAGAAGGGCATCGACGCCGGCGAGTACAAGGGCATGATGCGGTCCGCGTGGCAGATGGACTACCCCTCGATCGAGAACTTCCTCGCCCCGATCTACACCAAGGGCGCGGACAGCAACTGGTCGAAGTACAGCAGCCCGGAGTTCCAGAGCCTGCTGACCCAGGCCGCGGCCGCCGCCACCCCGGACGAGGCCAACGCGCTCTACCAGCAGGCCGAGGCCCGGCTGGGCACCGACTTCCCGACGGCGCCGCTCGACTACAAGAAGGCCAACTTCGGCTGGTCGAACCGGGTGGACAACGTCAAGATCACCCCGTTCGGCACGCCCGACCTGAGCTCGATCACCACCAAGTGAGCTGAACCCGACCGGCCGCGGAGGACACCCCTGCGTGGCCGGTCGGGCTCGTTCGGCCATGCTTCTGCCAGTGCTGGAGCCAGCGAAGAGGAAGGGGCCTCGTGGCCGCGTACGTCGTCCGTCGTCTGCTGCAGATGATCCCGGTGATCATCGGCTCGACGTTCCTCATCTTCGTGATGGTCTTCGCCCTGGGTGACCCCGTGGCCGGCCGGTGCGGCGAGCGGGCCTGCCCGGCGGCGTACATCGCCAAGTTCCGGGCGGACAACCACCTGGACCAGCCGATCCTGGTCCAGTACGTCCTCTACATGGGCCGCCTCCTGCACGGCGACCTCGGCGCCACCTTCGCCGGCAACTCGGTCGGTGGGGAGCTCCTGCTCCGCTGGCCCACGACCCTCAAGCTCGCGCTGATCGCCGTCGTCTTCGAGAGCCTCGTCGGCATCGTGGCCGGCGTCGTGGCCGGGATCCGCAAGGGCAAGTTCCTCGACTACCTCGTCACCATCTCGAGCCTGGTCGTCATCTCGATCCCGGTCTTCGTCATCGGCGGTCTGGCCCAGCTCGTCTTCGGCCTGCGACTGGGGATCTTCCCGGTCACCTCCACGCAAGGGACGTGGGGGCAGCTCGTCCTGCCCGGCCTGGTGCTGGGCACGCTCTCGCTGGCCTACATCGCCCGGCTGATGCGCGCGACGCTGGTGGAGAACCTCCGCAGCGACTACGTCCGCACGGCCAAGGCCAAGGGCCTGACGCCCACGAGGATCGTGGGCGTCCACACGCTCCGAAATTCTCTGATCCCCGTCATCACGTTCATCGGCTACGACCTCGGGGCCCTCATGGGCGGGGCGATCGTCACCGAACGGATCTTCAACGTGAACGGCATCGGGGGCTTCCTCTTCCGCGGCATCACCCTGAAGGACGGGTCGATCGTGGTCGGCACCATCACCTGCCTGGTGCTGGTCTACCTCCTGGTCAACCTCATCGTCGACGTCTTGTACGGCGTCCTGGACCCGAGGATCAGCAATGACTGACGTCCGGAGCACGAACGACGAGGTGGTCGTCAGCGCGTCGGAGCCGGGATCGGAGGGCGCCGGTTCGCTGGTCCCGCCCGGTGCCCCGCAGCCGGCCGACGACTACGGCAAGCCGGCCTCGCTGGCGTCCGACGCCTGGCGCGAGCTCCGGCACAACCCGCTGTTCTGGATCGCCGGGGTGCTCATCCTCGTGCTGGTCGTGATGGCGATCGCGCCTCAGCTCTTCACCAGCGTCGACCCCAACTACGCGCTCCTGCGGGACGCCCGCCAGCGCCCCTCGCGCGAGCACGTCTTCGGGACGACGGCGCTCGGCTACGACGTCTACTCCCGGACGGTCTACGGCGCCCGGGCCTCGATCCTGGTGGGCATCTTCGCCTCGCTGGTCACCGCGGTCATCGGCAGCGTCGTCGGCCTGATCTCGGGCTTCACCGGCGGCTGGCTCGACGCCGTCATGTCCCGGGTGGGAGAGATCTTCTTCGCCATCCCGCTGCTGCTGGGCGGCATCCTCTTCCTCTACGTCTTCCCGAACGGGCTCGACACCCCGAGCTGGCTGCAGATCGGCAAGGTCGTCCTCGTCATCGCGGTCTTCGGCTGGCCGAGCGTCGCGCGTCTGATGCGGTCCTCGGTGCTGCAGGTGAAGCCGAACGACTACGTGACCGCGGCACGGGCCCTGGGCGGGACCCCGCTGCGCCTCATCAGCCAGCACGTCCTGCCGAACGCCGTCGCACCGGTCATCGTGGTCTCCACGCTCAACCTCGGGGTGTTCATCTCGGTCGAGGCGACGCTGTCCTACCTGAACATCGGGCTCCGCCCACCGGCGGTGTCGTGGGGCATCGACATCTCGAACGCGTCGTCGATCGGCCTCGTCCGGGCGGCCCCGAACATGCTGCTGTTCCCGTCGCTCTTCCTGTCGGTCACCGTGCTCGCCTTCATCATGCTGGGCGACGCGGTGCGTGACGCCATCGATCCGAAGCTGCGCTGAGCAGGAGGACTGCCGTGTCCCGTGTTGCCGAGGTCGAGACCGTCGCCGACCAGAAGAGCGCCGCGCGCCGTTACACCCCGTCCGACGGGATGCTCCTGGAGGTCGACGACCTGCACGTCGAGTTCCGGACCCGGGACGGCATCGCCCGGGCCATCAACGGGGTCTCTTTCGACCTCCGCGAGGGCGAGACGCTCGCCATCCTCGGGGAGTCCGGGTCGGGCAAGTCCGTCACCGCCCAGGCGATCATGGGGATCATCGACTCGCCACCCGGCTTCGTCACCGGGGGCGAGATCCGCTACTGCGGGCAGGACATCCTCGCCATGCGCGAGGAGCAGCGGCGCGAGATGCGCGGCCCGGAGATCTCGATGGTCTTCCAGGACGCCCTCAGCTCCCTGAACCCCGTCTTCCCGGTCGGCTGGCAGATCGCGGAGATGTTCCGCAAGCACCGCGGGATGAACAGGTCGGACTCCCTCGAGGAGGCGGTCCGGCTGATGGAGCGGGTCTCGATCCCCGGCGCGCGGCAGCGGGTCCGGGCCTTCCCGCACCAGTTCTCCGGCGGCATGCGGCAGCGCATCATGATCGCGATGGCGATCGCCCTGGACCCGGCGGTGCTGATCGCCGACGAGCCGACCACCGCGCTGGACGTCACGGTGCAGGACCAGATCATGACCCTGCTCCAGGAGCTGCAGGCCGAGCGTCAGATGGGGCTGATCCTGATCACCCACGACCTCGGCGTCGTCGCCGACGTGGCCGACCGGATCGCGGTCATGTACGCGGGCCGGATCGTCGAGCAGGCCGACGTCTTCGACCTGTACGCCCGGCCGGCCCACCCGTACACCAAGGGTCTGCTCGAGTCGATCCCGCGGCTGGACCAGAAGGGCGAGGTCCTCGCGGCGATCGGCGGCCTGCCGCCGAACCTGACCCGGATCCCACCGGGGTGCCCCTTCAACCCGCGCTGCTCCTACGTCCAGGACGTGTGCCGGCACGACCCCCGTCCGCCGCTGCTGCAGGTGGGGACGCACCGGTTGTCGGCCTGCCATTTCGCCGAGCTGCTGCTGAACGACAGCCCCGAGCTCGAGGTGACGCAGAGACCCGAGGACGTGGACCACGCGATGCGGACCAGCCGCGCGGCCGCGCAGGACCGCGAGGACGTGCAGGCCGAGGGAGAGGTGCAGCGATGAACGACGACGTCATCCTCAGGGCCGAGGACCTGAAGATCCACTACCCGATCCGGGCCGGGGTCATGCGTCGTACGGTCGGCCACGTCAAGGCGGTCGACGGCGTCACGTTCGACCTGCACAAGGGCGAGACGCTCGGGGTGGTGGGGGAGTCCGGCTGCGGCAAGTCCAGCCTGGGACGGCTGCTCATGCGCCTGGAGGAGCCGACCGCCGGGAAGCTGACCTTCGACGGCGTCGACGTGTACAGCCAGCGGGGCTCGGCCATGCGCCGGCTGCGCCGCGACATCCAGATCGTCTTCCAGGACCCGTACACGTCGCTGAACCCCCGCAAGACGGTCGGCGACATCATCGGCGAGCCCTTCGACATCCACCCCGACGTCGTCCCCCGCGGCGGGCGGCGCCGCCGCGTGCAGGAGCTGCTCGAGCTGGTCGGCCTCAGCCCGGAGCACATCAACCGCTACCCGCACCAGTTCTCCGGCGGTCAGCGCCAGCGCATCGGGATCGCCCGTGGCGTCGCGCTGAACCCGAAGGTGATCATCTGCGACGAGCCGGTCTCGGCGCTCGACGTCTCGGTCCAGGCGCAGGTCGTCAACCTGCTGGAGCGGCTGCAGAAGGAGCTCGGGCTCGCGTACGTCTTCATCGCCCACGACCTGTCGGTCGTGCGCCACATCTCCGACCGGGTCGCGGTCATGTACCTCGGGCGGATCGTCGAGATCGGCGACGAGGACCAGATCTACTCCCGGCCCACGCACCCGTACACGCAGGCCCTGCTCTCCGCCGTGCCCGTCCCCGACCCCACCCTGCGGGGTTCGGAGAACCGGATCAGGCTGAGCGGTGACGTCCCCAGCCCCGCCAACCCGCCGTCGGGGTGCCGCTTCCACACCCGCTGCTGGAAGGCGCAGGACGTGTGCTCGGTGAAGGACCCGGCGCTCGAGCCGCGACCCGACGGGGAGTCCGCGCACGCGTCGGCCTGCCACTTCGCCGAGCCGCGGGCGATCGTCTCGAGCGCCTGAGGCGGGTCGCGGCCCCCTTCGCCGCGGACGGGACGCGGCGCTCGCGACCGGGTCACGTCCCCACCTAGGGTGGGGCGTGTGATTCCTGCGCAGGACCGGCGGCTGATGCTCGTGCACGCCCACCCCGACGACGAGACGATCGCCAACGGCGTCACCATGGCCCGGGCCGTCGCCGAGGGCTCCGCCGTCACCCTCGTCACCTGCACGCTCGGGGAGGAGGGCGAGGTGCTGATCCCCGAGCTCGAGCACCTCGGGGCCGAGCACGAGGACGCCCTCGCCCCGCAACGGCTGACCGAGCTCACCGACGCGATGGGCCTGCTCGGCGTGACCGACTTCGTCCGCCTGGGCGGCGACGGCCGCTACCGCGACTCCGGGATGGCGTACGACGACAAGGGCCGCGCGATCGCCCGTGACGTGCTGCGCGACGGGATCTTCTGGACGGCGGACCTGCTGACCGCCGCCGACGACCTGGTCGCGCTGGTCCGCGACCGCCGTCCGCAGGTCCTGGTCGCCTACAACGAGGTCGGCGGCTACGGCCACCCCGACCACGTGCAGGCGCACCGGGTCGCGATGTACGGCTACCTGCTCGCCGGCGTGCCCGGTTACCGGCCCGACCTCGGCGAGCCGTGGACGATCTCCCGGGTCGTCTGGAGCACGATGAGCGCGACCCGGATGAGCGCGATGATCGCCGAGCTGCGCGCCGCGGGCGACACGGAGACGTTCGCGGGCTGGGAGGACGCCGACGACGTCCCGATGATGTCGCGCGACGAGGACATCGCGGCGGTCGTCGACGGCGCCGCGTACGTCGGGCAGAAGCTCGACGCGATGCGCGCCCACGCGACCCAGATCCGCCCGGACGGGACCTTCTTCGCCGGCGGCAAGATGTCGGTCGACAGCATGTGGTCGCACGAGTTCTACCGCTTCGCGTCCGGCACGCCCTTCCCGCAGGGCGACGGCTGGGCCGAGGACCTGTTCGCCGGTCTCTGAGCGCTCACGGGCGGCCCGCCGGCGCCAGGTAGCGGTAGCGGTGGTGGAGCTCGAAGCCGAGCGCCGCGTACGCCGCGTGCGCGACGACGTTCGCCGTCTCGACCTGCAGCTGGCACCAGCGCGCGTCCCGGTGCGCGGCCCAGCGGGCGAGGGCCAGGACGACGGCCGTGCCGAGGCCCTGGCGGCGGTGCTCCGGTCGCGTCCAGACGCCGGCGACGCTCAGCCAGCCTCCGGCGAGGTGCCCGCGCGCGATCGCGACGAGCCGTCCGTCCTGCTCCACCGAGGCGAAGGCCCGCGGCCGGCGGCCGTCCAGGAGCCGGGTGACGACCTCGGGGTCGGCGTCGCTCGGTCGGTACGCGTCGAAGGCCGCCCGCCAGGCCGGCGTCAGGTCCTCGGCCACGTCGACGCGCGGATCCTCCGGCCCGACCCCGAGCAGGGCGGCCAGCCGGACGGCGAGCACGTCGGTGGCGACGTAGGTCTCGCGCCACCCCAGGGCCTGCAGCGCCGCGTCCTCCGCCGAGCCCGTGACCACCTGCGCCATCGGCGCGATCCCGTGCGCGGCCGCGTACGCCTCGACCCGCGCCGCGGCCTTCGCGACCCCGACGCCGGGGTCGCCGACGGCCAGGCAGGAGTTCGCCCGCCCGGTGAAGCCGGCGCCGGCCCGCAGGGTCCAGTCGCCGAGCGGCGCCAGCTCGACCGCCCACGCCTCCGCGCCGAGGCGTTCGAGGTCGGCGGGCGAGGTGCGCCGGGGGTGCGGCCCGCCCCGGGCCTGCGGGGCGCGCCGGGCCACGACGACGTCGGCCAGGGCGACGGTCCACGACGGCGGGGGCACGCCGGGGGCGGAGGGGTCGACGGGGCCCTCGAGGACGGCCATGTCCGCACCGGCCCGCACCAGCCAGCCGACGACGTCGCTCGCCGAGCCGTCCCGCTGCCGCACCCGCACGACCCAGCGCTCGCCGGGCGCGGCCCGGGTCAGTGGAACGGCCGGAGCCGTGATCTCGCCCTCACCCACGCCGGGTCACCCCTCCCGAGGGCTGACCTTCCCGCCCACCCCTGTCGACCGGGCGCGATACTAGGACCGACCGCGTGCCCGCACGCACCCCGCCGTCCACAGCACCGCGCCGGCGGGCGCCGCACCACCCGAGGAGTCTTCCCGTGACGTACGTCATCGCCCAGCCCTGCGTCGACCTCAAGGACCGTGCCTGCGTCGAGGAGTGCCCGGTCGACTGCATCTACGAGGGCAAGCGGATGCTCTACATCCACCCCGACGAGTGCGTCGACTGCGGCGCCTGCGAGCCGGTCTGCCCGGTCGAGGCGATCTTCTACGAGGACGACACGCCCGAGGAGTGGAAGGGCTACTACGACGCGAACGTCGGCTTCTTCTCCGAGCTCGGCTCGCCCGGCGGCGCGGCCAAGATGGGCGTCATCGACGCCGACCACCCGCTGGTCGCGGCCCTGCCGCCGCAGGAGCACGCCGAGTGAGCTGCGCGTGAGCGTCGCCACGCCCGCCCGCCGCGGGTTCGGCGCAGGACTCCCGGACTTCCCCTGGGACACCCTCGCCTCCGCGAAGGCGACCGCCTCCGCCTACCCCGGTGGCATCGTCGACCTGTCCATCGGGACCCCCGTCGACCCGACCCCCGACGTCGCGCAGCGCGCGCTCGCGGCCGGAGCGGACAGCCCCGGCTACCCGCTGACCTCGGGCACGCCGGCGCTCCGGCAGGCCCAGGCCGACTACCTCGCCCGCCGCTGGGGCGCCACCGTGCTGCCCGAGGCCACGCTGCCGCTGATCGGCAGCAAGGAGCTCGTGGCCTGGCTCCCGACGCTGCTCGGGCTCGGTCCCGACGACACCGTGGTCTACCCGACCGCGGCCTACCCGACGTACGCGGCCGGCGTCCAGGTCACCGGGGCCCGCGGGGTCGCCTGCGACGACCTGCGCGAGCTCGACGCGCAGGGGATCCGCCCGACGCTGGTCTGGCTGAACTCGCCCTCGAACCCGACCGGCGAGGTGCTGGCCCCGGCCGTCCTGGCCGAGCGCGTCGCCTGGGCCCGCGAGCACGGTGCGATCGTCGCCTCCGACGAGTGCTACGGCGAGTTCGGCTGGGAGGCCGACCCGGTCTCGGTGCTGCACCCGAGCGTCGCGGGCGACAGCCACGACGGGCTGCTGGCACTGTTCTCGCTGTCGAAGCGGTCCAACCTCGCGGGCTACCGGGCCGGCTTCGTCGCGGGCGACCCCGCTCTGGTCGGCGAGCTGCTGGAGGTCCGCAAGCACCTCGGGATGCTGGTCCCGCGGCCGGTGCAGGACGTCATGGTCGCGGTCCTCGGCGACACCGCCCACGTCGACGAGCAGCGGGCCCGCTACGCGGCCCGACGGACCCGGTTCCGCCCGGCGCTCGAGGCGGCGGGGTTCACGGTGCGCCACTCCGAGGCCGGCCTCTACCTCTGGGCGACGCGCGGCGAGGACTGCCGCGCCACGATCGCCTGGCTCGCCGAGCGCGGCGTCCTGGCCGCCCCCGGTGACTTCTACGGGGCGGCGGCGCAGGAGTTCGTCCGGCTCGCCCTCACCGCGACCGACGAGCGCGTCGACGCCGCCGTGGAGCGCCTGAGCCCCGCGCGCTGAACTTCTGTGCCGTTGACCACCGTGACGGTGGTCAACGCCCCAGAAGTTTCCGCAGCACCGGCGGTTCCTAGCGCACGGTCACCCGGACCGTGCGACCGACGTCCTCGCCCTTGACCCACGTGGGCAGGCTGAGCTGGTCCGTCGACCAGACCCGGTCGTCCACCTCGACCCGGACGACGCCGTGGCGGCCGGCGTTCGCGACGGCGTGCTGCGCGTACGCCCAGGCGAGCCGCTGGGTCTTCGCCTTCACGGTCACCACCTTCGCCGCCGTCGTCACGTCGACCCGGAACGTCTCCTCAAGCGACGCGGCCACCCCCTTCGCGTCGCCGTCCGTCCCGTCGTGGACCAGGCAGGTCAACGAGCGGGCCGTCTGGCCGGTGAGCGCGCTGGCCAGGACGCGGGCGTCGGGCTCGTGGTCGCGGTAGGCGTCCGGGTAGGCGCTGCGCTGCACGGCCTGCGCGACCTTGGTGATGTCGCGGGTCTCCCAGTCGCGCACCCGGACGAGCGCGTTGTAGAACTTCGTCGTCGCGTAGTACGGGTCCATCAGCTGCTTCTCGGAGCCCCAGCCCTGCGACGGGCGCTGCTGGAACAGCCCGACCGAGTCGCGGTCGCCGTAGTCCAGGTTCCGGATCCCGGTCTCCTGGTAGACGGTGGCCATCGCGATCGAGCCGGCGCGGGGCGCGAGCCCGCGGCGCACCGACAGGCCGACGACGATCGCCGCGTAGTGCGCCTGGTCGGGGTCGAGCACCACGCTGCGGTCGCCGACGGTCGCCACGCAGCGCTCCTCGCCGGGCAGCGGGGCCACCACGCCACGGTCGCGCAGCCAGCCGTGCACGCCCACCGCGACGACCACGACGAGCGCGACCACCACCGCCAGGACGCCGAGCGTGACCGCACGGCGCCGACCGTACGGCGGTCGCCGTCCCCGGCTCGTCGGCACCGGCGGGCCCTACTGGTGGCTGTGCAGCGCCGCGTTGAGCTCGACGCCGCGCCCTGCGCGCCGGCGCACCTCGATGGCCCCGCTCACGGAGTTCCGCAGGAAGAGCAGCCCGTCCTCCCCGGACAGCGCCGCGGCCTTGACGACCCGGCCGTCGGGCAGCGTGACCTTGGTGCCCGCGGTCACGTAGAGCCCGGCCTCGACCACGCAGTCGTCGCCCAGCGAGATGCCGATGCCGGCGTTGGCCCCGAGCAGGCAGCGCTCGCCGATCGTCACCTGCTCCTTGCCGCCACCGGAGAGCGTGCCCATCACCGAGGCGCCGCCGCCGATGTCGGAGTCGCGGCCCACGACGACCCCGGCGGAGATGCGGCCCTCGACCATCGAGGTGCCCAGCGTGCCCGCGTTGTAGTTGACGAAGCCCTCGTGCATGACGGTCGTGCCCTCGGCGAGGTGGGCGCCGAGGCGGACCCGGTCGGCGTCGGCGACCCGGACGCCGGTCGGGACGACGTAGTCGACCATCCGCGGGAACTTGTCGATCCCCTGGACGGTCAGGGAGCCGAGCGCGGACCGCAGCCGCCAGCGCACGTCCTCGAAGCCGGCCACCGCGCAGGGCCCGGCGCTGGTCCAGACCACGTTCGGCAGGACGCCGAACACGCCGTCGAGGTTGATCGACCGGGGCGCGACGAGCCGGTGGCTCAGCAGGTGCAGGCGGAGGTAGGCGTCCGCGGTGTCGACCGGCGGTGCGTCGAGGTCGATCTCGGCCCGCAGCAGCTCGACCCGCACCCCGCGCAGCTCGTCCGTGCGCTCCGCCGCCGCCCAGGCGGCCGGCGCGGGCTCGTCGGTGGCCGCGCCGAGGGCTGGAGCCGGGAAGGCCACGTCGAGGACCCCGGCCGTCTCGTGGACGCTCGCGAGGCCCCAGCCCCAGGCGAGGCGCGGCCCCGCGTCGCTCGCGCCCGGCCCGCTCGGCCCCGTGTCGGTCATGGCGCGAGGATATCGGCAGGCGTTCCGGCCTGACATGATCCCTTATCGATTGACGTGAACATCGATCGTCGTGATTATCGACTTTCGTGAAGACGACATGGTTCTCCGGAGCGACTACCTCGGCACCCAGGTGCTCCTGCTGCTCTGCGCGCTCGGCTACCCGGTCGTCACGCTGGGCCCCTGGCTGCTCGCCTGGGCGGGCGGACGGCCGCTCGCCGTCCGGGGTCTCGCTCCCGGCGGTGCCGGGCCGGTCGTCGGCGACCCGAGCGGCGCCGTCGTGGACCGCTGCACCCACGCCGTGGTGCGGACGATCGCGCACCCGAGCGTCGACCAGTGGCTCGTCGCCCTCCTCCCGGCCGTGCTCACGAGCGTGCTCCTCGTCGCCGGCGTGGTGGTCGTGCGACGGCTCGTCCTCACCACGCAGCACGGCGAGCCCTTCGACCGTCGGGCGGTCCGGTGGCTGCGCGTCCTCGGTCTCCTCGTGCTGGGGTTCGCGCTCGTCTCGGCCTTCGGTGACGCGGTGACGATGCTCGCCGTCCTCGGGGCCGCCGACCCGCCCTCGATCGCGTTCGAGGTCGACACCGCCGCGCTGCTGCCCTTCCTCGTCGGTCTCCTCGTGCTCGTCCTCGCCGAGGGTTTCCGGGTCGGCCTCGCTCTCCGCGACGACGTCGAGGGGCTCGTCTGATGCCGGTCGACGAACCGCACCGTGTCGAGTGCCGCCTCGACGCCCTGCTCGAGGAGCGCGGCCTCACGCTCACCGCGCTCGCCGACCGGGTCGGGGTCTCCCTGGTCAACCTCAGCGTCCTGAAGAACCAGCGCGCCCGCGCGATCCGCTTCTCGACCCTCACCGCGCTCTGCGAGGTGCTGGGCTGCCAGCCGGGCGACCTGTTCGTCGTCACGCCGTCCGACGGGTCTCGGTAGGGTCGCGGACGTGGCTGCACCGTCGACGGAGTCCCTGCCCGCTCTCGACCTCGTCGGGGACCTCACGGTCCTGCTGGCCGACCTCGTCGACATCGCCTCGGTCAGCGGGGACGAGCGGCGGATCACCGACACGATCCAGGCCGCGCTGGAGCCCCTCGACCACCTCGAGCTGATCCGCGACGGCGAGGTCCTCGTCGCCCGTACGCGGCTGGGGCGGGCCGAGCGCGTCGTCCTCGCCGGGCACACCGACACCGTGCCGATCGCGGCGAACGTCCCGTCGGTGACCACCGGCGAGGGTGCCGAGCGCGTGGTCCACGGCCGCGGCAGCTGCGACATGAAGGGCGGCGTCGCCGTCCAGCTCGCCGTGGCGGCGGCCCTCGACCGAACCCTCCCGCGACCTGACCTTCATCTTCTACGACAACGAGGAGGTCGAGGAGAGCCGCAACGGCCTCGCCCGTCTCGGTCGCGAACGCCCCGACCTGCTCGAGTCGACGTTCGCGGTGCTCGGCGAACCCTCGAACGCCCGCGTCGAGGGCGGCTGCCAGGGGACGATGCGCGCCGAGGTCACCCTCACCGGGGTGGCGGCGCACTCCGCCCGGTCCTGGATGGGCAGCAACGCCATCCACGCCGCCGGCCCGTTGCTGCAGCGGCTGGCCGCGCACACCCCGGCGCAGGTCGAGGTGGAGGGGCTGGTCTACCGCGAGGGCCTGAACGCGGTCGGCATCCGCGGCGGCATCGCCGGCAACGTCGTCCCCGACCGCTGCGTCGTCGAGGTCAACTACCGCTTCGCGCCGGACAGGAGCCCGGCCCAGGCCGAGGCGTACCTGCGCGAGGTCCTCGACGGCTTCGACCTCGAGGTGACCGACGTCGCCGCGGGCGCCCGGCCCGGCCTCGACCGGCCGATCGCGGCGGACTTCCTCGCCGCCGTCGGCGGGGAGGCGCACCCCAAGTTCGGCTGGACCGACGTGGCGCGGTTCTCCGCGCTGGGGATCCCGGCCGTCAACTTCGGACCCGGGAACCCGAGCAAGGCGCACGCCGACGACGAGTTCTGCCCGGCGGCCGATCTGGTCACCTGCCGCGACGCCCTGCTGCGCTGGCTCGCCTGATGACCGACGCGACGAGCGGGACCGAGGGCAGGCGCTTCGTCCAGGGCGCGGTGGTGCGCGGCGACCACCAACGCCAGGGCACGACCACCGACCAACGGCTCCTGGAGAGCCGCGGGCCCACGGACTGGGTGCACACCGACCCCTGGCGGGTGCTGCGGATCCAGGCCGAGTTCGTCGACGGCTTCGGCACCCTGGCCGAGCTCGGACCGGCGACCGGGGTGTTCGGGTCGGCGCGGACGCGCCCCGACGACCCCCTGTACGGCGCGGCCGAGCGGATCGGCGCGCGCCTGGTCGAGGCGGGCCAGGCCGTCATCACGGGTGGCGGGCCCGGGATCATGGAGGCGGCGAACAAGGGCGCCGCGCAGGCCGGCGGCGTCTCGGTCGGGCTCGGGATCGAGCTGCCCTTCGAGACCGGGCTCAACCCGTACGTCAACCTCGGGATCAACTTCCGCTACTTCTTCGCCCGCAAGACGATGTTCGTGAAGTACGCGCAGGGCTTCGTCGTGCTGCCGGGTGGCTTCGGCACGCTCGACGAGCTGTTCGAGGCGCTCACGCTCGTGCAGACCCGCAAGGTCACGTCGTTCCCGGTGGTCCTCTTCGGCACCGCCTACTGGGCCGGGCTGGTCGGCTGGCTGCGCGAGACCGCGCTGGCCCACGGGATGGTGTCGCCGCCGGACCTCGACATGTTCACGCTGACCGACGACGTCGAGGAGGCCGTGTCCGCGGTGGTGGCCCCGGCACCGACGCCGGCGGCCGAGCGCCCGGAGTAGGCGGGACCCGCCGACCGGGCGTGGCACGATCGTCGCCATGGAGTGGTTCATCGCCGCGCTCGCCGTGGTCGCGCTCGGCGTGGCCGCGGTCGTCGCGGCGGGAGGCGGGGGATCGATGGCGAAGGACCCGGTGCGGGACACGTACGCGATGGCGGTCCCCGACGGACCGCTCGACGGTCCGGGGGTCCGCGGGCTGCGCTTCGGCGTCGCCCTGCGCGGCTACGCCATGGGCCAGGTCGACGACGTGCTCGACCGCCTCGCCGCCGAGCTGGACGCGCGCGACGCCCGCATCGCCGAGCTCAGCGCGCGGCTCGGCGAGACCGCCGACGTCCCCGGCCCGACGGAGCCCGTGCCCTTCGCGGAGCCTGCGGCGGTGCCGGCCGAGGCCACCGCGTACCCGCCGCCGAGCGCCGCCGACGAGGCCTGGGAGCGGCCCCGGTGAGCGTCCGGCTCGAGGTCGCCCGCCCGCTGCGCGCCACCCCGGAGCGGGTCTGGGACGAGCTCGTCGACTGGCGCGGGCAGGACCGCTGGATCCCGCTGACCCACGTCCGGGTGCGCGGCGACCGGGCGACCGGCCTCGGCGTCCGGGTGTCCGCGCTGAGCGGTGTGCGCGTCGGACCGCTGCCGGTCGGCCTGCTCGACCGGTTCGTCGTCACGGGCTGGACGCCGCCCGGTGCTGCGTCCGACGGGGGTGTGGCGACCCCGGGCGAGCTCGCCGTGCTGCACCTCGGCCCGTACTTCACGGGAGAGGGCTCGTTCAAGGTCCTGCCCGACCCGGTCGGTGCCCGGCTGGTCTGCACGGAGCTGTTCTCCGTGCCCGGCGGCGCCCCGGTCGAGACCGCCCTGCGGCTGGCGCTGCCGGTGCTGCGCCGCGGCTTCGCCGCGAGCCTGGGCACGTTCGCGGGGATCGTCGAGCGGCCGTGAGCCCCGCGGTCGCCCTCACGACCGGGCCGGACGGGCTCGTCCGCTGCGCGTGGTCGATCTCCGCGCCGGAGTACGTCGCCTACCACGACACCGAGTGGGGCTGGCCGGTCGACACCGTGGCCGGGCTCTACGAGCGGCTGACGCTCGAGGCGTTCCAGTCCGGCCTGGCCTGGATCACCATCCTGCGCAAGCGCGAGGGGTTCCGCCGGGCTTTCGCGGGCTTCGACCCGGCCGTCGTCGCCGAGTTCGGGGAGGAGGACCGCGCGCGGCTGCTGGCCGACGCCGGCATCGTCCGCAACGGCGCCAAGGTGGAGGCCGCGATCGCCAACGCCCGGGTGGTGGCCGACCTCGGCGAGCGCTTCGTCGACCTCGTCTGGTCGTTCAGGACCCCGTCCCCGCGACCCGCGCCGGACGAGCACCGGGCCGTCACCCCGGAGTCGAAGGCCCTGTCGGTCGCGCTCAAGGCCGAGGGCGTGCGCTTCGTGGGTCCCACGACCGCGTACGCGCTCATGCAGGCGACCGGTCTCGTCGACGACCACCACCACCCTCTGCGAGGTCCCCGACGCCGACGTCCTGCACGCCGCGGTGGAGGCGTCGACCGCCCGGCGTGCGGAGGACCCGGGGCGTACGCGATAATTAGGCCACCACACGATCACCTAGCAGATGAGGATGCACGATGGCTGCGATGAAGCCGCGGACCGGTGACGGACCGATGGAGGTCACCAAGGAGGGTCGCGGGATCGTGATGCGGGTTCCGCTCGAAGGCGGCGGCCGCCTCGTCGTCGAGCTCAACGCCACCGAGGCCAACGACCTCGCGGAGGCCCTGCGGGGCGTCATCGGCTAGCTCGCCACCACCCCCGTACGACACCAGGCCCCGCGCTCCCGCGCGGGGCCTGTGCAGCTCCTGCAGGTCAGCGGCCGCCGTGCGCGGCGATGGCGGCGCGGTAGACGTCGACCGTCTCGGCGGCGATCCTGGCCCAGCTGAACTCGTCCACGCAGCGCTGACGGCCGGCCAGCCCGAACGTGCGGGCCTGGTCCTGGTCGGCGGTCAGCGAGTTCACCCGCGCCGCGAAGTCGGCCTCGAAGCCCCGGACGAACTCGGGGTCGTCGGCCTGCGCGGGGTCGTAGGGCACGAGGTAGCCGGTCTCGCCGTCGACGACGACCTCGGGGATCCCGCCCACCGCGCTGGCGACGACGGCGGTCTCGCAGGCCATGGCCTCGAGGTTCACGATGCCGAGCGGCTCGTAGACCGAGGGGCAGGCGAAGACGGTGGCGTGCGAGAGGACCTGGCGCACGCTGGCGCGGGGGAGCATCTCCTGGATCCAGACGACGTTGCCGCGGCTGGAGCGCAGGTGCGCGAAGGCGTCCTCGAACTCGCGGGCGATCTCGGGGGTGTCGGGAGCGCCGGCCAGCAGCACGAGCTGCGTCCCGGCGTCGAGCTGCTCGGCGGCCCGCACCAGGTGGATCAGGCCCTTCTGGCGGGTGATGCGCCCGACGAAGACGACGGAGGGGCGGTCGGGGTCCATCCCGATCGACTCGACGACGTCGGTCCCGTGGTCGGGGGCGAACTCGTCGGTGTCGATGCCGTTCTTCACCACGTGCAGCCGCGAGGGGTCGAGGTCGGTGTAGGACTCGAGGATGCCGGTCTTCATCCCCTCGCTCACCGAGATCACCGCGTCCGCGGCCTCGAAGGCGGTGCGCTCGGCCCACGACGACAGCCGGTAGCCGCCGCCGAGCTGCTCGGCCTTCCAGGGTCGGTGCGGCTCGAGGGAGTGCGCCGTGACCACGTGCGGGACGTCCTGGAACAGACCGGTCAGCAGGCCGCCGAGGTTGGCGTACCAGGTGTGCGAGTGGACGACGTCGACCTCGGGGACGGCCGCGGCCATCGACAGGTCGGCGCCGAAGACCCGGAGCGCCGCGTTCGCGCCCGGGGGGTAGGTCTCGGCGTGGGCCGTCGCGCCCTCGCGCGGCTCACCCATGCACTGGACGTCGACGTCGATCAGCTTGCGCAGCTGCGGGACCAGCTGGGCCACGTGCACGCCGGCGCCGCCGTAGATCGACGGGGGGTACTCGCGGGTCAGGACCGAGACCGACAGCCGCCGGTCCGCGGCGGCGGGTTCGTCGGTGGCAGCGAGGGACTCGGCGTCCTGGACGTCGTCGGCAGGGCTCATGCGGCGAATATCCCACAAGGGCTCCGACCCCGGGTGTCGGGCAGCACAGGCGGCGTCCTAGGTTTCCCCCATGGCTGCGCTGCCGAAGGTTCTGTCCATCGTCCTCGCCGGTGGCGAGGGCAAACGCCTCATGCCCCTCACCATGGACCGGGCCAAGCCCGCCGTCCCGTTCGGCGGCACGTACCGCCTGATCGACTTCGTGCTGTCCAACCTCGCGAACGCCGGGATGCGCCAGATCGCCGTGCTGACGCAGTACAAGTCGCACTCGCTCGACCGCCACATCTCGCTGACCTGGCGGATGTCGACCATGCTCGGGAACTACGTCACCCCGGTCCCGGCGCAGCAGCGGCTCGGGCCGCGCTGGTACCAGGGCAGCGCCGACGCGATCTTCCAGTCGATGAACCTGATCTTGGACGAGAAGCCCGACTACGTCGTCGTCTTCGGCGCCGACAACATCTACCGGATGGACGTCTCGCAGATGCTCGACGCGCACATCGACGGCGGCCTCGGCCTCACCGTGGCGGGCATCCGGGTGCCGCGCAACCAGGCCTCGGCGTTCGGGGTCATCGACGCCGCACCGGACAACAAGATCATCGAGTTCCTCGAGAAGCCGGCGGACCCGCCGGGCCTGCCCGACGACCCGGACGCGTCGTTCGCGTCGATGGGCAACTACATCTTCACCGCGAAGGACCTGATCGAGTCGCTGACGAGCGACGCCGAGCTCGCCGACTCCCGGCACGACATGGGCGGCGACATCGTGCCCAGCTTCGTCAGCCGCGGCGAGGCGCAGGTCTACGACTTCACGGCCAACGACGTGCAGGGCTCCACCGACCGCGACCGCGCCTACTGGCGTGACGTGGGGAGCATCGACGCCTACCACGAGGCGCACATGGACCTGGTCTCGATCGACCCGATCTTCAACCTGTACAACCAGAAGTGGCCGATCTGGACCTACCCCGTGCAGATGCCGGCGGCCAAGTTCACGCTGCGCGGGCTCGCGCTCGACTCCCTGGTCAGCCCCGGGTGCATCATCTCGGGCGGCTCCATCGAGAGCTCGGTCCTCTCCCCGGACGTGCGCGTCGACGAGGGGTCCAAGGTCGACCACTCGGTGCTGCTGACCGGCGTCCGCGTCGGGCACCGCGCCATCGTCCGCAACGCGATCCTCGACAAGAACGTCGTCGTCCCCGACGGCACGCAGGTCGGCGTCAACCACGCCGACGACCTCGCCCGCGGGTTCACGGTCTCCGACAACGGTGTGACGGTGGTGGGCAAGGGCATCACGGTTTCTTAGGTCTCCACTCCGGCGCTCCCGGTGCTCCCCGGCACCAGCCTCGTGGTGGCGGTCGCCGTCGCTGGCCGTCCGCAACCCTTCCGACGGAATCTCGACACTCGATGGTGACCGTGCCCGGCGCTGAGCGTGACTCGAGGCCGTCGACGCCATCGAGTGTCGAAAAACCGTCGGAGCGAGGCCGCTCGTGAGCGTCGGTGGGCGACTCGGGGGAGCGTTCTCCCTGGTCAGGGCAGCCTTGCCTGGCTTTGCTGAGGGGAGCCTGCGCTTGCTGGCGAGGGGCTCGCGAGCGGTCTAGCGTCGGGCTCGTACCGACCGCTCCCGCACCCCTCGGAGGACCCGATGACCACCACGCTCGAGATGCCCCAGGTCCACGACTGCTCGGCCACCAGCTGCGCGTACAACGACGACGGCTGTCACGCCTTCGCCGTCAGCATCAACTCCGACGCCGCCTGCGCGACGTTCATGACCCTGAACGACAAGGGCGGCCTCGACGTCGTCGCCCAGGTCGGGGCCTGCCAGCGGGCCGACTGCGTGAACAACGAGTCGCTCGAGTGCAAGGCGCCCTTCGTGACCGTGGGCTCCGTGGCCTCCGGCGCGGACTGCCTGTCCTACTCCGCCGCCTGAGCGGCGGACGGGGCGCTACCGCTTGACGGCCGCCAGCAGCCCGTCGCCCACCGGCAGCAGCGTCGCGACGAGGTCCTCGTTCTCCGACACCGCCTCGAGGGCGGACCGGACGGCGAGGGTCTCGTCCTCGTCGTTGCCGGCGTCGGCGATCCGGTCACCCCACAGCGCGTGGGTCATGACGAGGATCCCGCCGTGCCGCAGGAGGCGCAGGCCCTGCTCGACGTGGTCGGCGTACTCGAGGGTGTCGCCGGCGACCAGGACGAGGTCGTACGCGCCGTCGCTCAGCTTGGGCAGCACGGTCAGCGCGTCGCCGGCGATGAGGCGGAACCGCTGGCTCGCGATCCCGAGCGAGCCGAAGGCCTTGCGCGCCTGCCGCTGGTGGTCGGCCTCGAGGTCGACGCTGGTCAGGATGCCGTCCGGCTGCATCCCGGCGAAGAGGGCGAGACCGGACTGGCCGGTCCCCGTCCCCACCTCGACGACCGCGCGGGCCTGCACGGCCCGGGCGAGGAACGTCAGCGTGCTCACGGTGCCGCGGCTCAGCGGCTCCAGGCCCAGGGGCCCGGCCTCGACCCGGGCCTGCGCACCGGCGTCGCCCTCGGTCGCGAAGTCCTCGGCGAAGGCCCACGAGACGGGCGCGGGCGCCGCGGCCGGGGCGGTCGGGACGCCGGGGTTGGCGCTGGGGGCGGCGGAGGCGGCAGGCGAGGGGCTCACGAACCTCAGCCTATCGGTGCCCGACCGCCCGACGCCCAACCGCGAGCGCGGCCGGCGGACGGGCCCGGCGTCGTCGGGGAATACGCTGCGCGCATGAGCCATACCGTCGTCGCCGAGCTCGTCGCGGCCGTGATGAAGGTCGAGGTCGAGGTCGGCCAGCGGGTGGCGGCGGACGACGCGGTCGTGATCCTCGAGTCCATGAAGATGGAGATCCCGGTGCTGGCCGAGGTGGCCGGCACCGTGAGCGAGGTCGTCGTGGAGAACGGCGACGTCGTCAACGACGGCGACCCGCTGGTCGTCATCACCCCCGCCTGACCCCTGCTCCGTAGGATGGCCGCCATGTCTTCCCTGCCGTTCGGCCGGCTGCTGACCGCGATGGCGACGCCCTTCGACGCCTCCGGCGCGGTCGACCTGGACGCGACAGCCGCGCTGGCCGTCGCGCTGGTCGACGAGCACGCGCACGACGGGCTCGTGGTGAACGGCACCGGCGGCGAGGCCCCCACGACCACCGACGCCGAGAAGGCCGAGATCGTCCGCGCCGTCGTGGACGCGGTCGGAGACCGGGCGCACGTGGTCGCGGGCGTCGGCACCAACGACACGGCCCACACCCTCGAGCTGGCCGCGGCCGCCGAGAAGGCCGGCGCCGACGGGTTGCTGGCCGTCACCCCGTACTACTCCAGGCCACCGCAGGCCGGTCTGGTCGCGCACTTCCGGGCCCTGGCCGACGCGACCGGGCTGCCGGTGATGCTCTACGACATCCCGCGCCGGAGCGGTACCGCGATCGGCACCGAGACCTTGCTCGAGCTCGCGGAGCACCCGCGGGTGGTGGCGGTCAAGGACGCCAAGGGCGACCTCACGGCCTCCTCGTCGGTGATGGCGCAGACCGACCTCGCCTACTACTCCGGCGAGGACTCCCTGACGCTGCCGCTGCTGGCCGTGGGCGGCGTCGGCGTCGTCGGCACCTCGACGCACTTCTGCGGGCCGGAGGTGCGCGCCATGATCGACGACGCCCTGGCGGGTCGGACGGCGGACGCCCTGCGCCGGCACCGGCAGCTGCTGCCGATCTTCACCGGGATCTTCGCGACCCAGGGCTGCATCCTCGTCAAGGCGGGTCTCGAGCTGCAGGGCCGCGGCATCGGCGGGGTGCGTTCGCCGATGGTCCCGGCCACCCCCGAGCAGCGCGAGGCGTTGGCCCGGGCGCTGGCGGCGGCGGGGCTGGCGACGGAGCCGGCCGCACGCTGAGGCGTCGCGGCCGCGCAGGGAACACCGGGGCGGTCCGGCTCGTTCTCGGGTCGGAGGCGCTCCTGCGGGCGCACGAGCACGGGAGGAGGTGCACAGGTTGCTGACAGGTTTCGTCAAGGGGCTGAACAGGTCCGCCCGCCACGATGAGGCTCCGGCCGGGGTCGACCCGGTCGACCCCGCGATGGAGGAGGCACCCCGCGTGCGTACCACCCCTGGCACCGTCCTCGACCCTGCTGCCTCGCTGGCGCAGGTGGACCCCGGGTGGCAGCCGCCGAGCTGGGAGGAGATCGTGCGCGACCACAGCGCGCGCGTCTACCGCCTCGCCTACCGCCTGACCGGCAACGCGCACGACGCCGAGGACCTCACGCAGGACGTGTTCATCCGCGTCTTCCGCTCGCTCCACCGCTTCCAGCCGGGCACCTTCGAGGGCTGGCTGCACCGCATCACCACCAACCTCTTCCTCGACGGCGCCCGCCGCCGGCAGAAGATCCGTTTCGACGGTCTCGCCGAGGGCAGCGACGACCGGCTCGCCAGCTCCTGGCCGAACCCGTCGCAGCAGCTGGACGACGCCGACCTCGACCACGACGTCGCCGCCGCCCTCGCCGCACTCGCGCCCACCTTCCGCGCGGCCGTCGTGCTGTGCGACATCGAGGGGCTGACGTACGAGGAGATCGCCGAGGTCCTCGACCTCAAGATCGGCACCGTCCGCAGCCGCATCCACCGTGGCCGGGCCCAGCTCCGCGAGGCCCTGGCGCACCGTCGGCCCACGACGGAGCACCCGCGCTACCTCGGCGTCGACGCCGAGCCGGGCCAGCCCGTCCTCGCTGCTCACGAGGCCGGTGGCCCCGGGCGGGTGCCCGCAGGCGCCTGGTGAGAGCCCCGTGAGCGGCTCCTGCGACGACCTCGCGGAGCTGCGCTCCGGCTTCGTCGACGGCGCCCTGTCCGCCGAGGACAGCGAACGGGTGGTCACGCACCTCCTCGGGTGCGCGGGCTGCCGTGCCGACGTCGCCGAGCAGCGGGCGGTCCGGGACCTGCTGGGAGGGAGCGGTCGCGGCACGCCGGCCCCGACGCCGCTCTCGGACCGGCTCGTGTCCATCGCGGGCGACGCCTCGGCCCGCCCCTGGACGAAGGCCTTCGACGGCGGTCACGGCCGCGCGCTGCCCAGCCGCCGGCAGCGGGCGCGGGTCAGTGCCCTGCTCGGGTCGGTGGCGGCCGGTGCCGTGGTGAGCGCGATCGCGCTCACCGGCTGGTTCGCGGCCCCGGCGAGCAGCCTGGCCACCGTCGCCGACCCGGCCGACGAGGCGCAGGCGGAGTTCGGTGCCGCGGCCGCCGAGGTCTCCGTGACCGGGGCCTCGCTCAGTGCGCTCATGCTGCTCGACTCCCTGCCGGAGGCGACGCGGGACGGGACCGACGTCGCGCGGCCCTCCTGGCGCGGCCGGGGCCGGGGCGACGAGGCCGCCGCGGTGACCCTCCTGAACCGGGCGATGGCCGCCGGTCGGACCACGACCGTGCGCGGCGAGCAGACCGTGCTGGCCGACGCCGGTGGCCGGATGGTCGCGGCCCGCGTCCGGATCGACACCCGCAGCGGCCAGGGCACGCAGGTGAGCGTGCTCGACCCCTCCGGTCACCCGCTCGCCAGCTCGATCGCCCCGGCGGCCGTCTCCACGGACGACGGGCCGTCCCCGGTCGCGCTCCTCGCCTCGGCGTACACGCTCGGCACGCGGTCCGACGTCCGGGTCGCCGGGCACCGCGCCACGGTCATCGAGGCGCGCGACCACGACGGCCGCCCCGCCAAGCGGTGGTGGGTGGACGACGACACGGGCGTGCTGCTGTGGCAGGAGAGCTACGACCGCGACGGGCTGAGCACGGCCGTCGGCTTCAGCGCCGTGCAGGTCGTCCCGTACGCCGTCGTCGCCGCTCCGCGTCCGACGACACGCCTGCTGACGACCTCGACCGCGAGCGCCGACGCGGCCGCCCTCGTGAGCTCCGGCTGGTCCTGCGACGCCGAGGTGGCCGGCCTCGACCTGCTCGAGGTCAGCACGGACACCACCGACGACCCGCGCTCCGTGCACGCCGTCTACGGCGACGGGGCCCGGACCGTGAGCGTCCTGCAGCGGCACGGGCGGCTCAGCGGTGCCCCGGACGGAGCCCGTTGGGACGCCGACCTGCAGGCCTGGTGGCACGGCGGGACCGTGCGCTGGGCGACCTGGCAGTCGGGCGACACCGTCTACACCGTGACGACGGACGGGCCCGGCTCGCTGCTGCGCGGAGCGGTCGCGACTTTCCCTCACGAGGGGGCCCTCCGGACGACTACCCTGGGTCGTGTTCGTGAGGGCTGGTCGAGGATCCTCGCCGATCTGAAGGGCTGACATGTCGGACGGCGCGGTCCCGGAGGGGTCTGGGACGTCCCCGTGGCCCGACCGCACGTCCCCGGCGCCGTCTGCCTACAGCGCACCCTCCTACCACTGGCCGTTCGGCGAGCCCGGGAACGACCCTGCTCCGGCGCCGTCCGTCCGGCGCACCCGGCGTCCCGGGCTGGGTGGGGTGGTGGCGTTCTCCGCCCTGACCGCCCTCGTGGTGGGGGCCGGTGCCGGTCTCGGCGCGGCCCGGCTGGCCGACCCCCGCGGCGCGGCCGTGGCGTCCGGGCCGACCTCGGGCTCCGCCCCGTCGACGGAGCCCGGCGAGAGCCCCCTGCCCGCGGGCGAGACGGCCAGCACCGTCGAGGTCGCCCGGCGGGTGCTGCCCAGCACGGTCATGATCGAGGTCGGGTCCGGCAGCAGCCGGGGCACCGGCTCGGGCTTCGTCCTGGACCGCGACGGACACGTGATGACCAACAACCACGTCGTGGCCGACGCCGCCACCGGCGCCCGGATCAGGGTCGTCTTCTCCGACGGACGCCGCGTGGCGGCCACGCTCGTCGGCCGCAGTCCCTCCTACGACCTCGCCGTGGTCAAGGTCGCCGCGGACGCCCGGCTGCGGCCCGTCGAGCTCGGCGACTCCGCCTCGACGGAGGTCGGCGCGACGGTCGTCGCCGTCGGCTCCCCGCTCGGTCTGCCCGGCACGGTGACGCAGGGCATCGTGTCCGCGGTCGGCCGGCCGGTGACGGTCAGCGAATCTCGCAGCGCGGACGCGCCGACGGCCTACATCGACGGCATCCAGACCGACGCCGCCATCAACCCGGGCAACTCCGGCGGTCCACTCGTCGACGCGAGCGCACGGGTGGTCGGCGTGAACTCGGCGATCCTCACGCTCTCCTCCGGCGAGGCGCAGTCCGGCAACATCGGCATCGGCTTCGCGATCCCCGTCGACCAGGCCCGCACCGTCGGAGACCAGCTCGTCGCGGACGGCCGGGCCACCTATCCCGTCATCGGCGCTCGGCTGCGCGAGACCTCCGGGGGCGTCGAGCTGACCGGTGTCGACGCCGGCGGTCCGGCGCGCCGGGCCGGCCTGCGGGCCGGAGACCTCGTCTCGGCGATCGACGACCGGGACACCGACACCATCGAGGAGCTCGTCGTGGCGGTCCGTACGCATCGGCCGGGTGACCGGGTGAGGTTCGGCTACGCGCGCGGCGGCGACGACGCCCAGGCGACCGTCACCCTCGGCGGACGGGTCGGTTGACCGTGACCCCGCTGCTGCTCGACATCAACGGGCCCGAGTTCGCCCTGCTGCTCGTGCTCGCGGTCATCCTCTTCGGCCCCGAACGCCTGCCCGACCTCGCCCGCAAGGCCGCGCGCATGGTCAACTTCCTGCGGAGCACGGCCAACAGCGCCCAGCAGCAGCTGACCAAGGAGCTCGGACCCGAGTTCGAGAACCTCGACTTCCGCGACCTCAACCCGCGCTCGTTCATCCAGAAGAACCTGCTGGACAACTCGGTCGTCGCCGACGTCAAGGCCGAGATCGCCGGCGTGGGGGAGACGCTCGGCGAGAGCCGTGACTCCGTACGGCGCTCCATCGAGGACGCCAAGGACGTGAGCCCGGGCGGCCCGAACGACGCCATGGCCGCCCACACCCCGGCCGCGCTCACGCCGTACGACTCCGAGGCCACGTAGCTTCTGTCCTCGCTCCGCTCGGACGCAGCCCGCGCTCTGGTCCGACGCTTTCGTCGTCGCTCGTGACGACGGAAAGACGTGTCGTCACGATCTCCTCCTCAACGCGTCGGCGCGCGGGCAGGCGGTGGTGCAGCCGGCGACCTCGTCCGGCCCGTCGGGGCCGGTGCGTCATCACACGGGCGAGAGGCCGAGCATCCGGCCGGCGAGGTTCCGGCCGCGCGCGGCGATGCCGTCGGCGAGGCCCTGGAGAGCCTTCGCGGCCGGTGCGTCGGGGTCCTCGGCCACGATCGGCGACCCCAGGTCGCCGCTGGCGCGGACGCGCGGGTCGAGGGGGACCTGCGCGAGCACCGGCACGGGGTAGCCGAGGCGGGTGGTCAGCCCCTGGGCCACGGTCTCGCCGCCGCCGGAGCCGAACACGTCGTGGCGCTGCTCCTCCCCGCAGTGCGGGCACGTGACGGCGAGGTAGGACATGTTCTCCACGACCCCGATGACGCGCTGGTTCATCATCGAGGCCATCGTGCCGGCGCGCTCGGCGACCTCGGCCGCCGCCTGCTGCGGGGTCGTCACGACGAGGACCTCGGCGTTCGGCAGCTTCTGCCCGAGCGAGATGGCGACGTCGCCGGTCCCCGGCGGCAGGTCGAGCAGCAGGTAGTCCAGGTCGCCCCAGTAGACGTCGGCGAGCATCTGGGTGAGTGCGCGGTCGAGGATCGGTCCGCGCCAGGCGACCACCTGGTCACGCTTCGGCTTGAGCATGCCGATGGAGATGACCTTGAGGCCCTGGGTCGGGACCGGCATGATCATGTCCTCGACCGCGGTCGGGCGCGAGTCCGCGACACCGAGCATGGCCGGCACCGAGTGACCGTAGATGTCGGCGTCGAGCACGCCGACGAGGTTTCCGGCCCGGGCGAGCGCGAGCGCCAGGTTGACCGTGACCGAGGACTTCCCGACGCCGCCCTTGCCGGAGGCGACCGCGATGACCTTGGTCAGCGAGCCGGGCTGGGCGAAGGGGATCTCGCGGTCGGGCGTCCCGCCCTTGAGCATGTCGCGCATGGCGGTGCGCTGCTCGTCGCTCATCACGCCGAGGTCGACGTCGACGCCGGTGACGCCCTCGACGGCGATCACCGCCGCGGTGACCTCGCGCGTCAGGGTGTCCTTCATCGGGCAGCCGGACACCGTCAGCAGCACCCGGACGCGCGTCCGCCCGTCCGCGGCGACATCGATCGTGTCGACCATCCCGAGCTCGGTGATGGGCCGACGGATCTCGGGGTCGTTGACGCCGTGCAGGGCCGCCCGGACGCGGGGGACGAGCGGGTGCTCGCTGGACGTGCTCGAGGTGCTGGTCTGGCTCGTGGTCATGGTGCGCCCAGCCTAGGTGCGCCCGGAACCTC
This sequence comes from uncultured Actinomycetota bacterium, assembly GCA_963762775.1. Lineage (GTDB taxonomy): Bacteria > Actinomycetota > Actinomycetes > Propionibacteriales > Propionibacteriaceae > Microlunatus. The sequence goes on along the minus strand of CAVXMD010000003.1, from coordinate 14,841 downwards.
CCCCGCAGGTCAGCGCGAGCGGGCCGTCTCGCCCCGGCGGCCCGGCTCCCGTACGAGGGCTTCGCGGCGGGTGGAGCCGTGGCCCGCGCCGCGGCGCTCCGGACGGTCGAGCCGGCCGTCGTCGGGGTCCGGATCGTCCTCGCCGTCGAGCTCGTCGATGATCGCCCGCAGCTCCGTGCGCAGCTCGCCGCGCAGGAAGTCGCGGGTCGCCAGCTCGCCGACCGACATCCGCAGACCGGCGATCTCGCGGGCCAGGAAGTCCATGTCGGCCCGGCTCTGCGCGGTCTGCTCGCGGTCGGCCTCGAGGGCGACGCGGTCGCGGGCCTCCTGACGGTTCTGCGCGAGCAGGATGAGCGGGGCAGCGTACGAGGCCTGCAGCGACAGCACCAGCGTCAAGAAGATGAAGGGGTACTCGTCGAAACGTGGGCGCGGAGGTCCGAACGGCACGTTCCAGAGGACCCAGACGATGATGACGACCGTCATCCCGATGAGGAACTTCGCCGTCCCCATGAAGCGGGCGAAGCTCTCCGCGAACTTGCCGAAGGCGTCGCGGTCCCACTGCACCCGGGGCAGCACCGACCGGCGCCGCCGGCCCGGGGTCGTCAGGCGCTGCTGCTGGTCGGTCGCACGCTCAGGCCTGGCCACGGCGCACCGCCCCGTCGGGGGAGGAGACGTGCGGCCGGCCCGAGCCCGTCGCCTCCTCGAGGGGGGCGTCGAGCTGGTTGCCGCGCCAGTCGGCGGGCAGCGCGTGGTCGAGCACGTCGTCCACCGTGATCGCCCCGATGAGGCGGTGCTCGGAGTCGACCACCGGCGCGTTGACGAGGTTGTACGTCGCGAAGTAGCGGCTGACCGCGTGCAGGCCGGCGTCCACGCTGAGCGGCTCGATGTCGGTGTCGACGAGGGCGGAGACGAGCGTGGACGGCGGCTCGCGCAGCAGGCGCTGGAAGTGCACGGCCCCCACGTAGCGCCCGGTCGGGGTCTCCAGCGGCGAGCGGCACACGAAGGCCATGCAGGCCAGGGCCGGGGTCAGGGTCGGTTCGCGGATCCGGGCGAGCGCGTCGGCCACGGTGGCGTCGGGCGGCAGCACGACCGGTTCCGGCGTCATCATGCCGCCCGCGGTGAACTCGCTGTAGCTGAGCAGCCGGCGCACGTCGCGCGCGTCGTCGGGCTCCATCCGCGCCAGCAGCACCTCGGCGAGGTCCGGGTCGAGCTCGTTGATCAGGTCGGCCGCGTCGTCGGGGTCCATCTCCTCGAGGACGTCGGCGGCTCGGTCGGTGTCGAGCTGCGAGATCAGCGCGACCTGCTCGTCCTCGGGCAGCTCCTCGATGGCGTCGGCGAGCTTGGTGTCGTCGAGCGCGGAGGCGACCTCCACCCGGCGTTCCGGCGTCATCTCGTGCAGCTCGCGGGCCACGTCGGCGGCCTTCATGTCCTCGAGCTGGGCGAGCAGCTGCTCGGTGCCCTGCTGCGCCGCGCCCGGCAGGCGGATGGAGCGCCAGTCGACGATGGTGACGTTCCCCGGCCGGCCGAAGCGCCGGGCCGGCCCGGCGGCGCGGAGCGCGACCTGGGCGAGCTCCCAGTCGCGCGTCCGGACCGGACGCATCGCCACGTCGAAGATCACCGCCTTGCCGGGGTGGTCCAGCCGGTCGACGGTGAGGTCGTAGAGGTCGTCGATGACCAGGGTCTCGGAGTCGCGCCGCTCGAAGCGCCGGGTGTTGACCACGCCCGTGATCACGACCTGCACGGCGTCGATGCTCGAGGTGCGCACCATCGGGACGAAGATCCGGTGCCGCGCGAAGAGCTCGACGACCAGGCCCTTCACCCGCGGCGCGAGCAGCCCGGCCCGCCGCTGCACGAGGACGTCGCGCAGCCGCCCGACCTGGTCGCCCGACACGTCGAGGACCGGTAGGCCGCGGATGCGTGAGACGAAGATCGTGCTCGGGGTCGCGGGGGCCACGTGCCGATTATGGTCCTCGCGCCGCTGTCGCCCGTCCACGACGCATGCCAGACTCGCGGCGGGCCCGCGCGGGCCAGCTGATCATGGAGGTCTCGATCATGGTGGACCAGGACGGCACGGGTGCGGCGCGGGTCGCGTACAAGGACCTCTGCGTCGACGTGGCGGACCTCGACGCCGCGGCGGCCTTCCTGGGTCCGCTGCTCGGCCTGGACCCCGAGGAGCGGCGTCCGACGGTGCTGCGGCTGGGCGACCAGACGGCCTCGCACACCGTCTGGCTGAACCTCGTGGGCGAGCCGCGCACCGTGAAGAACCGGGTGCACCTCGACGTCGACGTCGCCGCGGTGGACGACGTGGTGGCGGCAGGTGCCCGGGTCGTCGACGACTCCCAGCCCTGGACGGTCCTCGTGCAGGACCAGGTCGGCGAGCTCTGCGCCTTCGTCCGGCCGCCGGAGCGGCTGCGGCCCTACCGGCTGTACGAGCTGGTCGTCGACTGCGCCGACCACGAACGGCTGGCGACCTGGTGGGCCGAGCGCTTCGGGGCCGAGCCGCAGGGCGACGCCGAGATCTCCTGGCTCGAAGGGGGCGACGGGCCGCCGTGGGAGCTGGTCTTCGTCGACGTCGCCGAGCGCAAGCGGGCCAAGAACCGGCTGCACTGGGACGTGGTCGGCTCGGTCGCGGGGCTGCTGGCGGCCGGCGCGACCCTGCTCCGCGCCCGCGATGACGAGATCGCCTGGGACGTGCTCGCCGACCCGGAGGGCAACGAGTTCTGCGTGTTCGCGCCGTCCTGAGCCGCGTCCGTACGGGGGACTCAGGCGGTCGTCCCGGCGGCCCGTGCCGCCCGGGCGGACAGGTCCGCGAACGCCCGCCGGAGCTCCTCCGGCCCCACGACCTCGACCTCGGCGTCGAACCGGGCCAGGTCCGCGGCCAGGGCCGCCCAGGACCACGCGCCCAGGTGCAGCCGGGTCCGCTCCGGGCCGAGCGCTTCGACGACCCCGTCCCGGGCGAACGGGGCCACGCCGGCGAGCCCGAGCGCGAGCACCACCTCGCCCCGGCACGGCCACGCGTCCGCTCCCTGCGAACCCTTGAGCCGTGCGGACACGAAGGCCGCGGGGTCGCGCCCCGGCACGGTCCGTGGGGTGAAGATGGGACCTCCCGGGACGCGGGGCACCAGCCGGTCGGCACGGTAGGTCCGCCACGCGCCGCGCACGGGCTCCCGGGCGAGCATGGTACCAGCGCCCCGAGCGGGCCAGCAGGTGGTGCGGCTGCGCCCGACGGGCGGGCCCGGGCGCGTCGTCGGTCAGACCGGCCGACCCGGGGGACGCCCGGTCAGTCGAAGCGGAGCTCGCCGCGGTCGAGCGCGTCCACCGCGGCCGAGATCGTCAGCAGCACCGACGGAGCGTCCGGAGGGCACGAGCGGCGGCCTCCTCGATCCCGGCGCCGACGAGTGCCGAGCTGCGCAGGGCGAGCACCAGGGCCACGGCCTGCTCGTCGTCGAACAGCAGCGGGGGCAGCTGCGCGCTGGCGTCGAGCGAGCAGCCGCCGTCCGGTCCCTTGCTGGCACTGACCGGGTAGCCCAGCTCGCGGAGCCGGTCGACGTCGCGACGCACCGTCCGGGGGGTGACCCGAGCCGTTCGGCGAGCAAGGGCCCGGGCCGGTCGCGGCGGCCCTGGAGCAGCGTGAGCAGCGAGAGGAGGCGTTGCGAGGTCGCCGAGCCGGACGTCGTGGGCTCCCGCCTTCGGCATGCTCACCGACCGCTTCGGCGTGACCTGGATCGTCGACGTGGCCGCCGCCTGGTGACCGGTCGGCCGTCCTGACCGTGGTTGCAGGCCGTCCTCCCCTCCCGGGGAGCGGCCTGCGGACGTCGGACCCGAACCCTCGACCGTCACGTCAGAGGTGAGAGTGACCCCTGGGCAGGACGGGACGGACCGGCTTAGGGTGCTCGCGCCCGGGGACCCTGACGACGCCGCGGAGGCCTCCATGCCCGTACCCACGACCCCCACGTCCGGGCGCCCCGGCGCCCTGCGACTCCTCGCCCTGCTCGTCGCCGCCGGCGTGACGGTCGGCGCACCCGCCGGGCTCGTCGCCCCGGCCCACGCCGCCCCGGTCGGAGGCACGACGGCGGCAGCACCGACGGCGGCAGCGGCCTCGTCGGCCGCCAGCCTGTCCTCGACGCTCTCCTCGATCCTGGACGACGCGCGCAGCCGGACCGAGACCGACGTCTCGGTGGTCGACGCCGGGACGGGCCGCTCGGTCTACTCCCGGCGCTCGAGCAGCGCGAGCATGCCGGCCTCGAACGCCAAGATCCTCACCGCCGTCGCCGCGCTGCACGAGCTCGGGCCGGGCTACCGCTTCACGACCGACGTCGTGCGCCGCGGGACCGTGAAGGACGGGGTGCTGGACGGCTCGCTCTACCTCGTCGGCCACGGTGACCCGACCAGCCGCGAGTCCGACTACGCCGCGCTCGCCGCGAAGGTCCGCGCGGCCGGCATCACCAAGATCACGGGCAAGATCGTCGCGGACGGGAGCTTCTTCGACGCCACTCGCTACAACCCGGGCTGGTCCACCTCGTACGCGTCGGAGTACTACGCCGCCCAGACCGCGGCGCTCACCGTCGCGCCGAACGCCGACTACGACACAGGCACCGTGATCGTCACGGTGCAGGGCGGGTCCCGGGGCAAGCGCCCCGCGCTGAGCACCGTCCCCGCCGCGGCGACGTCGTACGTCACGCTGGTCAACGCCGCGTCGACCACCACCTCGACGGGCGTGTCCCTGGCGCGGGCGCCCGGCGGCAACACGATCACCGTGCGCGGTCACGTGGCCGCCGGCCGGACGTGGTCCGGGCTGGTCACGGTGGACAAGCCCGAGCTGTACGCCGCTGCGGTGTTCCGCCGCGAGCTCACCCGCCAGAAGGTCGCCGTCGCCGGGACGACCGTGCTGGGGACCACGCCCGCCACGAAGCGCACCCGGGTCGCCCGGGACACCTCGATGACGCTGGCGGACCTGCTGGTGCCGTTCCTCAAGCTGAGCAACAACCTGCACGCCGAGGCGCTGACCAAGACGATGGGCACCCTCGACGGCCACCCCGGGAGCTGGCCGGCCGGGCTCGCCCGCACCACGGCGTACCTGCGTCGGCTGGGGGTACCGACGACGGGCGTCACCCTCACCGACGGGTCCGGGCTGAGCAGGCGTGACCGCGTCACCCCGGCCGCGTTCACCACCGTCCTCGCCGAGGTGCGCGACGAGCCGTGGTGGCCGGCCTTCGACCACGGGCTGCCGGTCGCCGGGGTGGACAGCCACTGGGTCGGCGGCAACCTGCGGCACCGGATGAACGGCACCCGCGCCGCGGACAACGCCCACGCCAAGACGGGCTCGCTGACCGGGGTGACCGCGCTGAGCGGCTACGTGACCGGTCGGGACGGGCGGAGGTACGCCTTCTCGCTGATCAGCAACTACGCCGGGAGCACCCCGCGACCCGTGGAGAACGAGGTCGTCGTGGCGCTCGCGAGCTTCCGCGGCTGACCGCGGCTCGGCGGGAGAGGACGAGGAGGACGCAGGTCTGGTCCGCGCGATTGATCCAGGTCGGCACGGGTAGGACGAGAAGCATGACCGGATACCTCCACGGTGCCCTGGCCGGCGCAGCCGGCACGACGGCCCTGAACGCCATCACCTACCTCGACATGACCGTGCGCGGCCGGGGGTCGAGCAGCACCCCCGAGCAGCTCGTCGAGCATCTCGCCGACAGCGTCGGTGTCGGGGTCCCCGGGTCAGGACAGACGCGTGACAACCGCCTCGAGGCGCTGGGTGCGCTCTCCGGCATCGGCGTCGGGGTGGCCGTCGGTGCCGCCGCGGGCCTGGTCCGCGACGTCCTGCACGCGCGCGGCCGCCGGCTGCCCGGGCTGGTCGGCGTCCTCGTCCTCGGCGCTGCTGCGATGGCGCTCTCCGACGTGCCGCTGAAGGTCTTCGGCATCAGCGACCCCTCGACCTGGAGCGCGAAGGACTGGACGAGCGACGTCGTCCCGCACCTCGTCTACGGCGCGGTGACCTACGCCGTGCTCGTGGCCGAGGACCCTGCGTGAGGACGCTCGCCCGCGCCGGCCTGCTGGGCCTGGCCACCGGTGCGCGCTCGAGCCTCGGCATCGCCGCCGAGGTCACGGCGCTACGAGGTCACGCGGAGCGGCAGCCCGAGCGGGCGCTCGGCTCCCTGTGGGCCAAGGGGCTGTTCGGTGTGCTGGCCCTCACCGAGATGGTGGCGGACAAGCTCCCGGCGACGCCGAGCCGTCTCGACCCTCCCGGCCTGATCCCCCGGGCCGTGCTCGCCGGGGCTGCGGCTGTCCTCGCCGCCCGTGAGGACGACGAGGCCGAGAGAGCCCTGAGCGAGGCGGCCGCGCCGTCGGCCGGCCGGCCGGGTCCGGCGGGCTCGTCCGAGGAGCCGGGCGCCCCGACCGTCACCGGTGAGGACGAGGCCCCGGTCCTGCCCCGGAGCACCTGGCCCGCGCTCGCCCTGGCCCTGGCGGCCAGCGTCGGCGCGTCGTACCTGGGCCACGCCTGGCGCGGCTGGGCGGCGGACCGGCTCGGACGCGACTGGCCGGGCGCGCTGCTCGAGGACGCGGCTGCGGTCACCCTGGCAGCGGTCGCCACCCGGGCCTGACGCGCCCCTGGCGAGCCGGGTAGAGGCCGCGTCCAGTGGCGCGCGACCGGACGGTGCACAGCAGGTGGACAGGTTGATTCGTTAGGTTGGGACCCGATCCGAGGAGGTCAACCCATGTCGTTCGCGCGTCCGCAGCCCAGCTCGCTCTTCGAGCTCCAGTTCCCCCAGTCCGTCGGGATCTTCAACACCTACGACGACGCCCAGCGTGCCGTCGACTACCTGTCCGACGAGAAGTTCGAGGTGCAGAACCTCGCCATCGTGGGGACCGAGCTCAAGTCCGTCGAGCGCGTGCTCGGCCGCAAGAACTGGGGGACCGTGGTCGCCGGCGGCGTCCAGTCGGGCATCTCCACCGGCCTGCTCGTCGCCCTGGTGCTGCTGATCTTCCTGCCCGCGGGTTCGAGCTTCATCGCGCTGCTCTTCACCGCCCTCGGCATCGGCGTGGTGCTCGGGATCGGGTTCGCCGCCCTCGGCTACGCGTTGAGCCGCGGTCGCCGCGACTTCACCTCGATCTCCCAGACGGTCGCCACGAAGTACGAGGTCCTCTGCGAGCACAAGGTCGCCGCCCAGGCCCGCGAGATGCTGCAGAACCTCCCCGGCGCCCGCGCCGCCGCGTTCGAGTAGGTCGCGGGTCCTGACGCTCGCCGGCTCTAGAGCCAGCGGTTCCGCTTGAACCCGGCCCAGAGGCCGAGCATGATCAGCGCGATCAGGCCGAGGACGGCGAAGTAGCCGTAGTGCCAGTCCAGCTCGGGCATGTACTTGAAGTTCATGCCGTAGATGCCGGCGACCATCGTGGGCACGGCGACGATCGCGACCCAGGCCGAGATCTTGCGCATGTCCTCGTTGTCGGCCACGGAGGCGCGGGCGAGCCCCGCCTGCAGGATCGAGCTGAGCACCTCGTCGAACGACGCCACCGCTTCGCGCGCCTGCGTGTGGTGGTCGGCGAGCTCGCGGAAGTACGCCCGGGCCTGCGGCGGCACCACCGGCAGCTCCCGGGTGGCGAGCCGCAGCAGCGGCGCCCCGAGAGGCAGCACGCAGCGCTTGAACTCGATCAGCTCGCGCTTGAGCTGGTAGACCCGGTCGACCTCGTGCGAGCCGCCGCGGGCGAAGACCGCGCTCTCGACCTCGTCGACGTCGGTCTCGATCTCGTCGACCACCGCGAGGTAGTCGTCGATGATCTTGTCCGTGATCGCGTAGAGCACCTCCCACGGACCGCGGGCGAGGCGCTCCGGGTCGGCCTCCAGCGAGCGGCGCAGCGCGCTCAGCTGGGCGTGCTCGCCCCGACGGACGGTGATCACGAAGTGGTCGCCGAGGAAGATCATCACCTGGCCGGTGGTGACGACCTCGGAGTTCTCGGTCATCTCCTCGTGGTCGACGTAGGCGACCGTCGAGACGACCATGAACAGGTCGTCGCCGAACGTCTCCAGCTTGGAGCGGTCGTGGCCGTTGACGGCGTCCTCGATCGCCAGCGGGTGCAGGGCGAACTGCGACGACAGCGCCTCGAGGTCGTCGTTGCCCGGGTCCTTGAGACCCAGCCAGACGAAGCCCTCGCCCTCCTGCGCGTTGCGGGCGGCCTGGGTCAGGCTCTCGGCCGGGCGGCGGACGCCGTCGACGTACCAGGCCCACGCGACGATCGAGCTGGTCAGGTCCTCGACCAGCGGCACCGGCTTGCGTCGGGCGTCACGCCGGGCCAGGCCGGGGATCGCCGGCAGCGATCCCATCCCGGGCAGGTAGCGGCGCTGCGGGAGCGTCGTCATCGCGCGGGCTCCCCGTCCGGCGCGTCACCCGGCCCGGCACCCGTCGCGAGGCCCGACGTCCGTGCCCAGACGTCGGCCATCCAGGCCTCGACGTCGTCCGCGGTGCGCGGCAGGGCGGCGGACAGGTTCTCGTTGCCGTCGGCGGTGATCAGGACGTCGTCCTCGATCCGGACGCCGATCCCGCGCAGCTCCGCGGGGGCCAGCGCGTCGTCGGACTTGAAGTACAGCCCGGGCTCGACCGTGATCACCATCCCGGGTGCGAGGACGCCGTCGCGGTAGTTCTCGCGGCGGGCGTTCGCGCAGTCGTGGACGTCGATCCCGAGGTGGTGCGACGTGCCGTGCGGCATCCAGCGGCGATGCTGGCCACCCTCCTCCGACAGCGCCTCCTCCAGCGGCACCGGCAGCAGGCCCCAGGCGTCCAGGTGCTCGGCGACCACGCGGATCGACGCCCGGTGGACGTCGGAGAACCGCGCCCCCGGCTGCGCGGCGGCGATGCCGGCCTCCTGCGCCGCGAGCACCGCCTCGTACACCCGACGCTGCGCCGCGCTGTACGTCCCCGACACCGGCAGGGTGCGCGTCACGTCGGCGGTGTAGAGCGAGTCGAGCTCGACGCCGGCGTCCATGAGGAGCAGGTCGCCCTCGCGGAGCTCCCCGTCGTTGCGGATCCAGTGCAGGGTGCAGGCGTGGTCGCCCGCCGCCGCGATGGTGTCGTAGCCGACCGCGTTCCCGACGTGGCGGGCGTGCAGGCCGAAGACCCCCTCGACCCAGCGCTCGCCGCGGCCCGCGCGGACCGCGCGCGGCAGGTCGGCGACGACCGCCTCGAAGCCGTCGGCCGTACGGGCGCACGCCTCGCGCATCTGGTCGGCCTCGAAGGCGTCCTTGACCAGCCGCAGCTCGCCCAGCGCCGTCATCAGCTCCGCGTCCCGCGCGGACGCGTCGGTGTCGAGCGGGGCCACCTCGGCGAGGACCGCGGCGACGTCGGCCGCGAGGTCCTCCCGGTTCGCCCGGACGGCGGTCGCGTCGGCGTCCTTCCGGAGGTGCGCGGCGAGCTCGTCGACCGGGGCGGTGCGCAGGGCTGTCAGAGCCGCCATCTCCTCGAGCGAGGGTCGTCGACCGACCCACATCTCGCCGTAGCGGGCGTCGGCGTAGAACTCCGAGGAGTCGCGGGGCGCCCGGGGCTTGAAGTAGAGCGTCGCGTCGTGACCCGCGTCGGTCGGCTCCAGCACGAGGACCGCGTCCGGCTCCCGGTCGGTGCCGAGCCCGGTGAGGTGGGCGAAGGCGCTGTGCGGGCGGTAGCGGTAGTCGGTGTCGTTCGAGCGGACCTCCAGCCCGCCGGCGGCGACGACGAGCCGCTCGCCCGGGAAGAGCGCGCTCAGCGCGCCGCGCCGGGCTGCCGTCCAGCCCGTCGCCGGCAGCGGCTCGGGGCGGGTCGTCGGGAACGGCTCCCAGCCCTGGGCGATGAAGGCCTTGAAGGCGTCGGAGAAGGGGACGGCCCGGTTGGACGCCGGCGGCTCCTCGCTCGTGGTCACGACCTCGTCCACCTCGCCCATGCGGAGCCTCCTGCTCGTCTCGTCTCGTCCCGCAGGGCATTCTCGCACCGCCGGGCAAAGAGCCGGCGACCTCGCGGTGGCGGTGTCCAGGCCCGACGCCCCGCCACCGGCGGTCCGTCCCCTGCACCCGGAACCTGCCGCGGGCACTAGGTTGACCGCCATGACCCGGCTCTTCCTCGTCCGGCACGGCGAGACCGAGTGGAGCCGGGACGGCCGGCACACGTCCGTCACCGACCTGCCCCTGACCGAGCACGGGCGCGAGCAGGCGCTCGGGCTCTTCGGCCACCTCGACCCGGCCGACTTCGGGCTGGTGCTGAGCAGCCCGCGCCACCGGGCGCGGATCACCGCCGAGCTGGCCGGTTTCGTCGGCCCGCACGCCCCCGAGATCGACGACGACCTGGTCGAGTGGTCCTACGGCGACTACGAGGGCCGGACCAGCGCCGAGATCCACGCCGACGCGCCGGGCTGGACGATCTTCACCGCGACGCCGCGTGGCGGCGAGACCGCGGACGAGGTCCGGACGCGCCTCGCGCGGGTGATCGAGCGGGTCCGCGCGAGCGGTGTCGAGCAGGCCGTCGTCTTCGGCCACGGCCACGCCCTGCGGGCCCTCGCGCTGTGCTGGCTCGAGCTCGACCTGACGCTCGGCGACCGTTTCCCGCTCGACACCAGCACCGTGTCGGTCCTCGGCGAGGCCAAGGGCGGGCCCGCCCTGCGGCAGTGGAACGCCGCACCCGCCTGAACCGCTCCTCGACCGGGGCGAGCGGGTGGGCACGGCCACCCGTACGGTCCGCGCTCAGTAGTCTGGGGCGGTCGCCGACGACGGGCCCGGGACCCACCCGCCACCGGTCGGGCGGCGAGCCCCGGAAGAGGTGAGAGCGATCAGAGCCGACGTGACCGCGCAGCGACGGCTGCTCGACCTGCAGGCGGTCGACTCCGCGCTGAACCGGCTCGTGGCGCAGCGCCGGGCCCTGCCCGAGCAGGCCGCCCTGGACGCCCTCGTCGCCGACTCGGGGGCGATCGCCTCCGACCTCGTCGGGGCGCAGACGCAGGTCCTCGACCTCGAGCTCGCCAACGAGCGGGCGGAGGCCGACCTCGAGCCCGTACGGCAGCGGCTGACCCGCAACGAGAAGCGCATCGCCGACGGCACCGTCGACGCGAAGTCCCTGGGCTCCATGGTCGAGGAGGTCACGCACCTCAAGCGGCGGATCGGCGACCTCGAGGACGTCGAGCTGGAGGTCATGGAGGCGTTGGAGCAGGCGCAGGCGGTGCGCGACGCGCTGCAGGTGCGGGTCGACGGGCTGGCGGCCGAGATCGCCGCGGCGACCGAGGCCCGTGACGCCGCCGTCGCCGCCCTGACCAACGAGGCCGCCTACCAGCGCACCGAGCGCGACCGCCTGCTGCCCGACCTGCCGGCCGACCTCGTCACGCTCTACACCAAGATCGCCGCCAGCCGTCAGGGCGTCGGCGCCGCCGAGCTCCGGCAGCGACGCTGCACCGGCTGCCAGCTCGAGGTGAACGCGAACGAGCTCCGGGCGTACGCGGCCGCCCCGCCCGAGGAGGTCCTGCGCTGCGAGGAGTGCAGCCGGATCCTCGTCCGCACCGCGGAGTCGGGGCTGTGAGCCCCGCCCGTCGGCGCCGCGCGGTGTAGGGCGGACGACATGCCCTCCCCGAAGATCGGTCTGCCCCCCGCGGCGCTGCAGGCGCTGGCGCCCACGGACGTGACGCAGGGCCTGGCCCGCATCCGTGCGGACCTGCAGGTGCCCGGCGACTTCCCGCCCGAGGTGCTCGCCGCCGCCGAGGCCGCCGCGGCTGCACCCCGGCTGCCCGACCTCGACCGCACCGACCTCGAGCTGCTGACCATCGACCCGCCGGGTTCGAAGGACCTGGACCAGGCGCTGCACATCGCCGCCCGTCCGGACGGCGGCTTCACCGTCTCGTACGCGATCGCCGACGTCGCGGCCTTCGTCAGCGCCGGCGACCCGGTCGACGCGGAGGCCCACCGGCGCGGCGAGACCTTCTACGGGCCCGACAGCCGCAGCCCGCTGCACCCGCCCGTGCTGTCCGAGGGTGCGGCCAGCCTGCTGCCGGACCAGGTCCGCCCGGCGCTGCTGTGGACCGTCGAGCTCGACGCCTCCGGACGCACGACCGACGCCGGGGTCGTCCGCGCCCGGGTGCGCAGCCGCGAGCAGCTGACCTACGAGCAGGCGCAGGACGACATCGACCACCCGGGCCCCGGGAGGACGCGACCGACGCTGGCGCTGCTCGCGGTGGTCGGACCGCTGCGGGAGCAGCGCGAGCGCGAGCGCGGCGGGGTGAGCCTGGACATCCCCGAGCAGGAGGTCGTCCCCACGGCCTCCGGCGGCCTGGACCTCTCCTACCGCGCCCTGCTGCCGGTGGAGGGCTGGAACGCGCAGGTCTCGCTGCTCACCGGCATGGCCGCCGCGCACCTGATGATCTACGCCCGGGTCGGGATCGTGCGGACGATGCCCCCGGCGAGCCCGGGTTCGCTGCGCCGGCTGCACGCCGTCGCCCGGGCGCTCGGCATCCGGTGGCCGGCCGAGCTGGACTACCCGGAGCTCGTCCGGAGCCTCGACGCGTCGAGGCCCGCCGACGCGGCCATGATCAACGCCTGCACGGTGCTCTTCCGCGGGGCCGGCTACGCCGCGTTCGACGGCAGCGTCCCCGAGCTGGCCGAGCACGCCGCGCTGGCCAGCGACTACAGCCACGTGACCGCCCCGCTGCGCCGGCTGGTCGACCGCTACGCCGGCGAGGTGTGCCTGGCCCTGTGCGCCGGCACCCCGGTGCCGGCCTGGGTCCTGGAGGCGCTGCCCGACCTGCCCGCGACCATGGCCCGGGCCGATCAGGCCGCGCACCGCTACGAGCGCGCCGTCGTGGACTGGGTCGAGGCCTGCCTGCTGCAGGAGCGGGTCGGCGAGGTCTTCACCTCCACCGTCGTCGAGGTCGACCCCGAGCGGCACCGCGGCACCGTCGTGATCCAGCAGCCGGCCGTCGAGGCACGCGTCTCGGGCGACGACCTCCCGCTGGGCCACGAGCTCCAGGTGCGCCTCGCCCAGGCCGACCCCGCGCTCGGCACGGTGACCTTCGAGGTCGCGTGACGCCGGGCGGGCCCGTCGGCTAGCGCTGCTCCTTCGGGCACCACCAGGTCGTCCGGCTGCCGATCGTCGCCCGGGTCATCTCCGTGCCGCACCGCGGGCAGTGCGCCCCCGCCTTCCGGAACCCGATGATCTCGCCCGTGTGCACCCCGCCCTGGGCGATCGCGTCCTTGGTCGCCGCGTGCAACGCGTCGTGCAGGTGTGCCAGCTCGGCGTCGGTCAGCTGGTCGGCCGGCCGCGCGGGCGAGATCTCCGCCTGCCAGAGCGTCTCGTCGGCCAGCAGGTTCCCGACGCCGGCCACCACCGACTGGTCGAGCAGCCGGGCCTTGACCGGTGCGCGGCTCCGGCCGATGCGCTCGGCGAAGTCGTCGAGGCCGACCTCCTCCGCGTCCGGGCCGAGGCGGCCGAGGTCGGGGTCGAGGCGGATCCGGCCCAGCCGGCGCTTGTCGAAGAGGCGCAGCGAGCCGCCGTCGGCGAAGAACAGCGTGAAGCGGTCCCACACCGGCTTGCGGTCCGCCTGCTCCCCGCCCTGCCCGTAGCGGCCCCCCAGCCAGTCACCGCCCTCGGTGAGCTCGCCGTGGCGGTCGGTGACGAGGATCCGGCCGCTCATCCCGAGGTGCACGCCGAGCGTCGGCCCGGCCTTCTTCGACCGGCCCACGCCGGACGTGTCGCACCAGATGCTCTTGCCCTGCCGGTGCGCGGCGGTGAGCGTCCGACCGACCAGCGCGGCCTTGATCTCGCCCGGCGGGTGCGGGCGGCACTCGTAGGTGTCGGTGTCGTCGACGTCCGCGATCCGACGGTGCAGCGCCGCCGCCTCGATCGTCGCGCGGGCGCTCTCCACCTCGGGCAGCTCGGGCACGGACGTCAGTCTGCCGGGTGCGACCGACCCGGCCCGGGCGGCGTCAGGTCAGCGGTAGAAGTCGGAGTCGGCGTACGCGTCGCGCTCGAGGAAGGCGGAGATGCTCGCGGAGACGCCGAGGACGAAGGCGGTGGTGCCGGCGACGGCGGCGAGGGTCGTCACCAGCGGGGCGAGGGTGGACAGCGCGAGCGCCAGCGCGACCACCGCGCTCCCGACGAGCACCAGCAGCGTCGGCCAGGTCGGCCGACGGTGGGGCAGCATGGCGACGACGTGGCTCACCCGCTCACCGTACGACCGTCCGGGCGCCGGGGGAACGGTTCCGTCGGGTCCGTGACCGGACCTAGGCGGAGCCGGCCGCCGACAGGAGCGTCGCGAGGCGCTGCACCGCGAACACGTAGCCCTGGACGCCCGCGCCGACGATGACCGCGCTCGCCAGCGGGGCGAGGTAGGAATGGTGCCGGAACTCCTCGCGGGCGTGCACGTTGCTGACGTGGACCTCGACGAAGGGCAGGCGGACGGCGGCGAACGCGTCGCGCAGCGCGACGGAGGTGTGGGTGTAGGCGCCGGCGTTGACGACGATCCCGACGCAGTCCTCGCGGGCCGCCTGCACGGCGTCGACGAGCGCGCCCTCGGAGTTGCTCTGCACGGCACGGAGGTCGAAGCCGACGTCGGCGGCGGTGCTCCGGGCCAGCTCCTCGACGTCGGCCAGCGTCGCCGACCCGTACACCTCGGGCTCGCGCGTGCCGAGCAGGTTGAGGTTCGGGCCGTTGAGGAGCAGCAGCTGGGGCACGGGTTCACCGTAGCGAGCGGGCAGGAGCTCGGCTCGGCAGAGCGCTCTGCACAGGTTCGTGGGGGTCTGCACGTCCTCGAGGTCGTGCAGAGCCTCTCGGTCCCACGTAGACGTGGGATGGAGGGCCTGGCGGAGGGGGTGAAGGGGACGAGCCGGTCGGTAAGCCGGATTCT
>CAVXMD010000002.1:0-313842 GCA_963762775.1 uncultured Actinomycetota bacterium | reverse complement strand
CCGCGCGGCGAGGGCCAGTGGGCGCTCGGCTACCGCGAGCCGCTGAATCCCAACGAGCAGTCCAAGAAGGACGACAACCCGCTGCACGTGCGGGCGCGCATCGAGAACATCTACGCCCACGGCGGCTTCGCCTCGATCGACCCGGGCGACCTGCGCGGCCGGTTCCGCTGGTACGGCCTCTACACGCAGCGCAAGCCCGGGATCGACGGCGGCAAGACCGCCACGCTCGAGCCGCACGAGCTCGACGACGAGTACTTCATGCTCCGCGTCCGGATCGACGGCGGCGCCCTCACCAGCGAGCAGCTGCGCGTCATCGGCCAGATCTCCGTCGACTTCGCCCGCGGCACCGCCGACATCACCGACCGCCAGAACGTCCAGCTGCACTGGATCCGGATCGAGGACGTGCCGGAGATCTGGCGCCGCCTCGAGGCGGTCGGGCTCGACACCACCGAGGCCTGCGGCGACTGCCCGCGCGTCGTCCTGGGCTCACCCGTCGCCGGCATCGCCGAGGACGAGATCATCGACCCGACGCCCGCGATCCGCGAGATCCGCGACCGCTTCATCGGCGACCCGCAGTACGCGAACCTCCCGCGCAAGTTCAAGACCGCGATCACCGGCCACCCGCTGCAGGACGTGGTCCCCGAGATCAACGACATCGCGTTCGTCGGCGTCGAGCACCCCGAGCACGGCCCCGGCTTCGACCTGTGGGTCGGCGGCGGCCTCTCGACCAACCCGATGCTCGCCCAGCGCCTGGGCGCCTGGGTGCCGCGCGACGAGGTCGCGGACGTGTGGGCGGGCGTGTGCGGCGTGTTCCGCGACTACGGCTACCGCCGGCTGCGGACCCGCGCGCGCATCAAGTTCCTCGTCGCCGACTGGGGCCCCGAGAAGTTCCGGGAGGTCCTCGAGACCGAGTACCTGCACCGCGCGCTGGTCGACGGCCCGGCGCCGGCGACGCCCGAGCGTCCCGGTGACCACGTCGGCGTCAACGACCAGAAGGACGGGCGCAAGTTCGTCGGGCTGGCCGCGAAGGCCGGCCGGGTCGACGGGCAGACGCTGGTCGCGCTGGCCGACCTCGCCGAGGCCCACGGCTCGCAGCGGCTGCGGACCACGCCGATGCAGAAGATCCTCGTGCTCGACGTCGACCCCGAGCTGGTCGACTCCCTCGTCGCCGGCGCGCAGGCGCTCGACCTCTCCGCCCGCCCGGACGCCTGGCGCCGCTCGGTGATGGCCTGCACCGGCATCGAGTTCTGCAAGCTCGCGATCGTCGAGACCAAGGCGCAGGCCGCCCGCGTCGTCGACGAGCTCGAGAGCCGGCTCGGCGCCATGGACTCCCCCATCACGGTCCACATCAACGGCTGCCCGAACTCCTGCGCCCGCATCCAGACCGCCGACATCGGCCTCAAGGGCCAGCTCGTCACGGGTCCGGGTGGGGACCAGGTCGAGGGCTTCCAGGTCCACCTGGGCGGCGGCCTCGGCATGGACGCCGGCTTCGGGCGCAAGCTCCGCGGCCACAAGGTCACCGCGGCCGAGCTGCCCGACTACGTCGAGCGTCTGGCCAAGACCTTCACCGCCGAGCGGCACGAGGGCGAGCGGTTCGCGCAGTGGGTCACGCGGGCCGACGAGAGCACGCTGGCGTGACCGCCAGGGTCGCTCCGCTCCCGAACGACGAGGAGAGCGCGAGCGCTCACGACTTGTCTGTTCCGACGAACCAAGCGCCTCCTTCGTCGGCGCGGTTCGACGGTCCGACTCCGTCGGAGGAGGTGGCGCCCGACTCGCCGACCGGGCACGCGCCGCGCACCGAGCGCCAGTCGATCGGCTACTGCCCGTACTGCTCGGAGGAGAACCTCTTCCCGCTCGAGGGCGGAGGCTGGGAATGCCGTTCCTGCCTGCGTGCGTTCTCGGTGACGTTCCGGGGGCTGGTCTCTCCGTCCCGGATACGGGAGGACCTGAGATGAGCACCCTGCTGGACCTGTCCGACCTGGCCGCCCAGGCCAGCCGCGAGCTGGAGGGCGCCACCGCGCTCGAGATCCTGGGCTGGGCGCACGCCGAGTTCGGCAGCGGCCTCGTCGTCACCTCGTCGCTCGCCGACACGGTCATGATCAGCCTCGCCGAGCGCGTGGCCCCCGGCATCGACGTGGTCTTCCTCGACACCGGATACCACTTCGTCGAGACGATCGGCACCCGCGACGCCGTCCGGCTCGTCCACGACGTGAACCTGATCAGCGTCACTCCCGAGCTCAGCGTCGCCGAGCAGGACGCGGCGTACGGTCGTGATCTCTTCCGCACGAACCCGGACGCGTGCTGCGGCATGCGCAAGGTCGCCCCGCTCGGCAAGGCCCTGGAGCCGTACTCGGCGTGGGCCTCCGGCGTGCGCCGCGCCGACTCCGCCGCCCGCGCGGACACCCCCGTCGTGGCCTGGGACGCCCGCCGCCGCCTCGTCAAGGTCTCCCCCATCGCCGCGTGGACCGACGACGACGTGACCGCCTACGTCGAGGAGAACTCCCTCATGCTCAACCCGCTGCTCGAGGACGGCTATCCGTCCATCGGCTGCGAGCCCTGCACCGTCCGCGCCACCGGCCCCGACGCCCGTTCCGGACGCTGGTCCGGCCTCGGCAAGACCGAGTGCGGGATCCACCTGTGACGCGCCGTGTCGACGAGGGGGGACGACCCCCCGCACCCCCCGGTGGGAATCACTCGCTGGCGCTCGCGAAACCCGAACGCGCGGCTCGAGCGAACCCTCTGGATGCCGATCGGGCGCTCGTCGAGCAGCTCTCGCACCGTACGGCGGGCGCCACGCTGTGGTTCACGGGTCTGCCGTCCGCCGGCAAGTCGACCGTGGCCCACGGGCTGGCCGACCGGCTGCGCGGCGACGGGGTCGACGTCGAGGTGCTCGACGGCGACGAGGTCCGCCCGCACCTGTCGGCCGGGCTCGGCTTCACCCGGACCGACCGGGACACGAACGTCCGCCGCGTCGGCTGGGTCGCCCGGCTGCTCGCCTCGCACGGCACGGTCGTGCTCGTCCCGGTCATCGCCCCGTACGCCGACGCCCGCCAGGCCGTCCGCGACGACCACGAGGCGAACTGCGTCCCGTTCGCGGAGGTCTTCGTGTCCACCTCCCTCGAGGTCGCCGAGCAGCGCGACGTCAAGGGCCTCTACGCCCGCGCCCGGCGCGGCGAGATCACCGGCATGACCGGCGTCGACGACCCGTACGAGCAGCCGGCGACGGCCGAGCTCGTGCTCGACACCGCCGCCCTCGACCTCGAGACGTCCACCGCCATGGCGTTCGCGCTGCTCTCGGCCGTCCTCGACCGGCCCCTGGGGAGCCACGCGGCCGAACGGCGCGCACCTGGAAGGAATGCCTCGTGACCACGAGCCCACCCCCGAGCGGCGCCGCGCCGAGCACGGCCCGTGCGCTGCGCCCGCTCAGCGAGCTCCAGGCCCTGGAGTCGGAGTCGATCCACATCTTCCGCGAGGTGGCGGCGACCTTCGCGCGGCCGGTGATGCTGTTCTCCGGCGGCAAGGACTCGGTCGTCATGCTGCACCTGGCGGCGAAGGCCTTCTGGCCCGCCCCGGTGCCGTTCGAGCTGCTGCACGTCGACACGGGGCACAACTTCCCCGAGGTGCTCACCTACCGCGACGAGGCCGGCGACTTCTACGGCGCGAAGGTCAAGGTCGCGTCCGTGCAGGACTACATCGACGACGGCCGGCTGCGCGAGCGCCCGGACGGCCAGCGCAACCCGCTGCAGACGGTGCCGCTGCTCGACGCGATCACCGCCGGCAAGCACGACGCCGTCTTCGGTGGCGGACGCCGAGACGAGGAGCGCGCCCGGGCCAAGGAGCGCATCTTCAGCATGCGCGACGAGTTCGGCCAGTGGGACCCGCGCAACCAGCGCCCCGAGCTCTGGTCGCTCTACAACGGCCGGCACCTGCCCGGGGAGCACGTCCGCGTCTTCCCGCTGTCGAACTGGACCGAGCTCGACATCTGGGACTACATCGAGGCCGAGAAGATCGCGCTGCCCTCGATCTACTACGCCCACGAGCGCGAGGTCGCCCTGCGCGACGGCATGTGGGTCGCCATCACCCCGGTCACGCCGGTCAAGGAGGGCGAGGAGACGAACGTCCGCTCCGTCCGCTACCGGACCGTCGGCGACATGTCGTGCACCGCCGCCGTGCTGTCCGCCGCGACCACGGTCGCCGACGTGATCACCGAGGTCGGGATGAGCTCGCTCACCGAACGCGGCGCCACCCGGGCCGACGACCGGCTCGGCGAGGCCGCGATGGAAGACCGCAAGCGGGAAGGCTACTTCTGATGGGTCCGACGCTCCAGGCCGAGCGGGAGGCGTCCCTGCAGGGGCGCCGTACGCTGCTCCGGCTCTCCACCGCGGGTTCGGTGGACGACGGCAAGTCGACGCTGGTCGGCCGGCTGCTCTTCGACACGAACTCGGTGCTCGCCGACACCCTCGACTCGATCGAGGTGGCCAGCCGGCGCAAGGGTCTCGACCGCGCCGACCTCGCCCTGCTGACCGACGGCCTGCGGGCCGAGCGCGAGCAGGGCATCACCATCGACGTGGCCTACCGCTACTTCGCGACGACCGGGCGCAAGTTCGTCCTGGCCGACTGCCCCGGGCACGTCCAGTACACCCGGAACACCGTCACCGGCGCCTCCACGGCGGACGTCATCGTGCTGCTGGTCGACGCGCGCAAGGGCGTCGTGGAGCAGACCCGTCGCCACCTCGCCGTCGCCGCGCTGCTGCGCGTGCCGCACGTCGTCCTCGTCGTGAACAAGATCGACCTCGTCGACTTCTCCGAAGAGGTCTTCACGACGATCGCCACCGACTTCGCCATGCTGGCGCGCAGCCTCGGCGTCCGCGACAGCCACGCCATCCCGGTGTCGGCGCTCGAGGGCGACAACGTCGTGACCCGGTCGCGCAAGATGAGCTGGTACGAGGGCCCGACCGTGCTCGGCTATCTCGAGACGGTCGACGACACGTCGCTCGAGGTGGGCGAGGACTTCCGCTTCCCCGTGCAGAGCGTCGTCCGGCCGCAGTCCGCGACGCTCGCGCCGTGGGCGGCCAGCGCGCCGAAGGTCGACGGCGACTACCGCGGCTACGCCGGGCGGGTCGCCTCCGGCCGGATCAGCGTGGGCGACGAGGTCGTCGTGCTGCCGGTCGGCTCGCACGCCCGTGTCGAGGCCGTCGACACCCCGGACGGACCGCTCGACCTCGCCGTCGCCGGTCAGTCGGTGGTGCTGCGCCTCGACCGGGACCTCGACGTCTCCCGCGGCGCGGTCATCGCGGCCGTCGACGCACCGCCCGCCCCCACCCGTGACCTGGTGGGCACGGTCTGCTGGCTCACCGACCGCACGCTGCGGCCGGGCAGCCGGGTGCTCGTGCAGCACGGCACCTCGCTGACCAAGGCGATCGTCAAGCAGCTCGACGGCGTGCTCGACCTCGACTTCGACACCCGCTCGGCGCCGACGTGGCGCACGAGCGACGCGCTCGAGCTCAACGACATCGGCCGCGTCCGGCTCACGCTGGCCGCGCCCCTCCCCGTGGACCCGTACCGGGAGCACCGCGGGACCGGCTCGTTCATCCTCGTCGACGAGGCGGACGGCTGGACGCTCGCGGCCGGGATGGCCGGACCCACGAGCCTGCACACCATCGACGTCGACGCCAGAGAACCGGTGACACCATGACCGCCCCCGCCCTCGTGCTGCTCGGCCCCGGCAGCCACGACCCCCGTACGCCGCAGATCAGCCGCGAGATCAGCGAGGGCCTGCGGGCCCTGCGCCCGAACCTCGACGTCCACGCCGCGTACCTCGACGTCTGCGGCCCGAGCGCCCACGAGGTCGTCGACCGTCTCGCCGCCGACGGCGTGGAGGAGGTCGTCCTCGTCCCGCTCCTGCTCTCCGACGCCTTCGGGGCCAAGGAGGAGGTGCCCGTCCTGGTCGAGCAGCTGAACGCCGCCCACGACGACGTCCGCATCGGCGTCTCCCGCCCGATCGGCCCGGAGGCGCAGCTGCTCTCGATCGTCGACCGCCGCCTGCGGGACGCGCTGCGCGCGCGGCACGTGGCCGAGCTCGACGGCCTCGTCTTCGCCGCCGCGGGCAGCGTCGACGTGCGCAGCAACGCGATCATCGCGCGCCGCGCCCGGCAGTGGGCGACCCACCACCGCCTGCCCTGCGTGACGGCGTACGCGTCGGGTTCGGGCCCGAGCACCGCCGAGGCGGTCCGGACGCTGCGCGCCCAGGGCCGTCGGCACGTGGCGGTCGGCAGCTGGTACCTCTCGCCCGGCCTGCTGTGGACCTCCGAGGCCGAGCTCGCGCTCGAGGCCGGGGCGACCGCGGTGTCCGCGCCCATGGGCGGCGAGCCCGAGGTCGCCGAGGTCGCGCTGACGCGCTACGTCGTCGCCGCGATGGAGCTCGTCGACGTCGACACCCCGGTCCCCTACGAGGGCGGGGCCGACCTCGACACCTCCTACGAGCCCGCGCCGTACGACGACGTCTTCGACGCCGACGAGCTCGACGACTTCGACGCGGTCCCCGAGCGCCACCTCTCCGTCGTCAGCGCCTGACCCCGCCGGCCCGGCCCCCGGCCCGCCTCCGCGAACCGTCCCTCTTCCCGGCCAGGGGCGTCGGTTTTTCACGTTCACGTGAAAAACTGCCGCTGCCCACGGCAGATCTGCCGTGGGCAGCAGCAGTTTTTTGTGGGGGGCGCGGAGCGCCGCACGTGCCAGCGCGCGCCGCACGGTTCTGGAGCGCGCCGCACGGTCCTGGAGCGCGCCGCACGGTTCTGGAGCGCTCGCCGTACGCGACCGGACGCCGTGGGGCTGCAGATCGTCCGGACAGACGAACGTGCCCCGGAACCCTCGCGGGTCCGGGGCACGGTCACGTCGTCAGGACTGGGCGCCCGCTGCGTCGCCGCTGAGCTCGTCCTCGGGGTCGGACGCCTCGTCGAGGACGTCGTCGAGGGCCTCGCGGACCGCCTGGCGGGTGGCCAGGCGGACGGACGCGGCCTGCTGGAGCTCGGCGGTGTCGGCGTCGGCGAGGCGCTTGCGTTCCGTACGCTCCGCCTCGAGGGCCTGGTCGCGGGCGTACCTGATGCGTTCGAAGATCTCCACGTCAGAAGACCTTACGCACGGCCTGCTTCCCGGCACGCAGCACCTCGTCGGTCCCGAGGTCCAGCAGCCCGGAGACGCCGCGCTGCTGCTCGCCCTCGACGACCCCGAGGACGATGAGCGTGCTCGTCAGAGCGGGGATCGCCCACTGGCACAGCTTGAGCTGCTTCTGCGCGCTGGCGAGCTCGGAGCTGCTGCTCGAGCCGGGCTCGGTCGCGCCCTCAGCGCCCTCGTCGGCGTGCTTGAGGACCTTGGCACCCAGGACGCCGGAGTAGGCGGTGACGCCCGCGGCGGCCGCCGTCAGGACGAGCTTGACCGCCGTCGACGAACCCGCGCCCGGCTGGGCGGCGAGACGCTTGCGGTTGGAGACCATGAGGCCGATGCCGCCGATGGCGTGGGCCCCGATGGCCGCGACCTGCACGGGGGTCCAGCGGGCCCAGCCGATGCTGGAGAGCCGGAGCCGCTCGGTCGGGTCCTTGGCCGCGCCGGCCGCGCCGTTGACGCCGACGGCGCCCATCAGGGAGCCGCCGAACCAGGCGGCCATGCCGAGGTCGTGGAGGGATCGGATGAAGGTGTCGCGCTCTGCCACTGGGTGGTCCTTGTCGTGAGGGGGTGTGAGTTCCTGTCTCGACTGGGAGGTACCCAGCCACCCCCGCGCCTACACCCACCCGGACAGGTCGAAGGAACTTCCCGCTGCTCAGGAGCTCTCGACGCGCGCCTGCTCGGTCGCCACGTCGAAGTCGGCCGCCGGCCACGACAGGTCCAGGGCCTGCAGGTGCTCGAGCAACAGCTGCGCGACGGCCCAGTTCCGGTACCACTTGCGGTCCGCCGGCACGACGAACCACGGCGCGTGCTGGGTGCTGCAGCGTTCGAGGGCGGCCTCGTACGCCTCGGTGTACGCCGGCCAGAGCGCCCGCTCGTCGACGTCCCCGGGGTTGTACTTCCAGTACTTGTCCTGCCGGTCCAGGCGCCTCAGCAACCGCGCCTTCTGCTCCTCGTGGGAGACGTGCAGGAAGCATTTGATGATCGTGGTGCCCGACGCGATCACCTTCTCCTCCCAGGCGTTGATCTCGTCGTAGCGGCCGCTCCACTCGGTCTCGGGCACGAGGTCGTGGACCCGTACGACCAGGACGTCCTCGTACTGCGACCGGTCGAAGATCCCGATCATCCCCGGGCCCGGCAGCTCGCGCTCCATGCGCCAGAGGAAGGGGTGCGCCAGCTCGGTCTTCGTCGGCGCCTTGAACGCCTTGATGTGCACGCCCTGCGGGTCGACCATCCCGATCGCGTGCCGGATCACGCCGCCCTTGCCGGCGGTGTCCATGCCCTGCAGCACGAGCAGCACCCGCGGAGCGGTCTGCGGGGTGGACCGCCCGGCGGCGAACAGCCGTTCCTGCACGTCGTCGAGCGCGGGCCCGAGCGCCTTGCGCGCTGCCTTGCCGTCGGACTTGCCGTCCCCGGGGACGCCGGGTGTCGCGTCGGTGGCGAGGGCGCCGAGGTCGACCGCACCCGCCGGCAGCCGGAGCAGCTGCGTCAGCGAACGCTGCTCCTCGACGACGGGACCGGAGTGCTCGGAGTGCTTGGACACGTGCTGATCATGCCGTCCGGCCACCTGCCCGCCGGCCCGGGGTTCGCGGACCGCCGTGCCAGGATGCGGGGCGTGCACCTCCTCCACGACCGACGCGGCACCCCGGCGGGCCCGCTGGAGCTCGACGGGCTGGTCGAGCTGCTGCGCTTCCCGGTCCCGCCGTCCGACGCCTGGCTGCGGACGAACTTCGTCACCACGGTCGACGGCTCGATCACCGGGGCCGACGAGAGCTCGGGAAGCATCAGCCCGGCGAGCGACACCCACCAGTTCGCCCTGCACCGCGCGCTGTGCGACGCGGTGGTGGTCGCGGGCGGCACGGCCCGCGCGGAGGGCTACCGCGCGATCGACCTCGCGGACTGGCAGCGCGACGTCCGTACGGCGGAGGGCCTCGCGCCCTACCCGACGCTCGTCGTCGTCACCGGGAGCGCCGAGGTGGATCCGCAGATCGCGACGCCGGTGCAGGGTACGGGCGGCCCGGTCGTGGTCGCGACCACGACGACCGCCGACCCGCAGCGCCTGGCCGCCTTGCGCGACGCCGGCGTCGAGGTGCTGCAGCGCGGCACCGACGAGGTGGACCTGGGCGCGGTGCTCGACGAGCTCGCCGGCCGCGGCCTCCCGCGTCTGCTCTGCGAGGGCGGCCCGACCCTGCACCGCGACCTGCTCGCCCTCGGCCTGGTCGACGAGGTGCTCCTGACGCTCGCACCACAGCTCGTCGCCGGCGAGGGCGCCCGGACGACCCGGGGCGCGGCCCTCGGCGACACCGGCCTGGCCCTGGCGTACGTCCTCCTCGGCGACGACGACGCGGTGTTCACCAGCTACCGCACCCTGCCCGAGAAGCCGGTCGGCCGCCTCGAGTAGGCCCCGCTCCCCTCCCCTGCCTTCCTTTTCCCTGCCTTCCTTCGCCGCGCGACTGTCGACACCCGTCACGCGACACGCCGGGGAGGCGTTACGGCTGTCGACACCCGCGCGGGAGGGGCCGCGGGAAGGGGGGCAGGAAAAGGGCGGGACGGACGGGCGCGGCGCTGGCAGGCTGGCGGCCGTGGACCACACCGACGTCTGGGGCGAGGACACGGCGCAGCGTTACGACGCCGACAACGTCGCGATGAACGGGCCCGAGGTCCTCGGGCCGACCGTCGACCGCCTCGTCGAGCTGGCCGCGGGCGGTCGGGTGCTCGAGCTGGCCGTGGGGACCGGTCGCGTCGCGGTGCCGCTGGCCGACCGGGGCGTGGAGGTCGCCGGGATCGAGCTGTCGGAACCGATGGTCGCCGTGCTGCGCACGAAGGCGGACGCCGAGCGCATCCCCGTCGTCGTCGGTGACATGGCCCGCGCGACCGTGCCGGGGACGTTCGCGCTGGTCTACCTCGTCTTCAACACCATCTCGAACCTCGTCGACCAGTCCGACCAGGTCGCCTGCTTCGCGAACGCCGCCGCTCACCTCGCCCCGGGCGGCCGCTTCGTCGTCGAGCTGTGGGTGCCCGACCTGCGCCGGCTGCCGCCGGACCGCGACGCGGCGATCTTCTCCGTGGAACCCGGCCGGATCGGCCTCGACACCTACGACGTCCTCGCCCAGCACGTCGTGTCGCACCACTTCCGCTTCGGCGAGGGCACCGACGCGCAGCTGTTCCGCAGCCGGCACCGCTTCGTCTGGCCGGCCGAGCTGGACCTGATGGCGCAGCTCGCCGGGTTCACGCTCGAGCACCGCTGGGCCGACTGGGACCGCTCGCCCTTCACCGCCGAGTCCGGGTCCCACGTCTCGGTCTACCGCCTCCCCTGAGGCCCGTGGGTCGTCACACCCGGACGAGCAGGTACGTCGCCAGCGCGATCCCGCAGCACCCGATCAGCACCCGCAGGACCGCCTCGGGCACCCGGCGGGCCACGGAGGGCCCGACGAACCCGCCCACGACGGCACCGAGCCCGAGCGGGAGGGCCGCCCGCCACACCACGGCGCCGAGCACCGCGAACAGCACCGCCGGCAGGAGGTCGGAGAGGACGAGGACGACGTTCTTGAGCGCGTTCGCGCGGCGCAGGACCGGCTCGCTGGACAGCGCCAGCAGGGCGATCAGCGCGATGCCGGCACCGGCGCCGAAGTAGCCGTTGTAGAGCGCGATCCCGGCGCCCGCGGTCCGGATCGCCAGCGCCGGTACGGCCCGGTCGTGGGAGCGCTGCCACGCCGCGATCCGGGGCTGCAGGAGCAGCACCGCCGAACCGGTGAGGACCAGGAACGGCACGAGCCGGTCGAAGACGCCGGTAGGTGTCACGACCAGCAGCACCGCGCCGACGAACGAGAGCACGACCGTCAGCGGGACCCACCGCCGCAGGGTGCCGGCGTGCCCCGTGACGTCGGGCCCGGCCCGCAGGGCCGAGCTGGCGCCGCTGCCGACGAGCGCGACCGAGCTGGTGACGTCCGCGGCGAGCGGCGGGATCCCCACGGCGAGCAGGGCCGGGCAGGCCACCAGCGACGTGATGCCGCCGGCCGTGCCGATCACGCCGGCGAGCACCCTGGAACCGGCGAGGAACGCCGCCGCCAAGACGCCGTCCACGCCCCCACCATCGCAGGGCCGACGACTACCGCACCGGCGCCGGGCGCACCGACGGGATGACCCGCCAAGCCACCGCACCCGCGACGAGCAGCAGGACCGCGGCGGTCAGCGACGTGACCTGCATGGCGTGCACGAACGACTCGGTGGCGGCCGTCGGGGCACCACCGGCGGCGCTGGCCGCGCTGGCGAGCGACTCCCGTACGGCCGGCGCGGCGTCGGGCAGACCGGCGCGGTAGAGCACGCCGAGCAGGCTGCCGAGGATCGCGATGCCGAGGGCGACGCCGAGCTCGTACGCGGTCTCGGACACCGCCGACGCCGAACCCGCCCGCTCCCGCGGCACCGACGACAGCACGGCGTCGGTGCTCAGGGTGAACGAGAAGCCGACCCCGGCGCCGACGAGGACGAGCGCCGCCGCGGTCCAGCCGTAGCCCGGTGCGCCCTCGGCGCCGGCCAGCAGCGCCATGCCCGCGGCGGCGAGGAACAGACCGCTGCCGATCACGCGCCCGTACCCGAACCGGCGGGCTCCGCGACCGGCCACCGCGATGATCGCGATCGAGGCCAGCGTGATCGGGAGCTCGCGGAGCCCTGCCTGAAGCGGGGAGTAGCCGCGGACCAGCTGGAGGTACTGCGAGAAGAAGAACAGCAGCCCGCTGAACGCGAAGACCGACACCAGGTTGGACACGATCGAGCCCGAGAACGCAGGACGCGCGAAGAGGCCGACGTCGATCAGGGGCGCGGTCAGGCGGCGCTGACGGCGGACGAAGGCGACCACCGCCAGCACACCGACGACGGCTGCGACGCCGGCGTGCAACGACGGCCCGTGACCGGCGACCTGCTTGATCGCGAAGACCAGCGGGACGATGCCGGCCAGGGAGAGACCGGCGCTGACGAGGTCGAACGCACCCGGCCGCGGGTCGCGCGACTCGGGCACGAGCAGGATCGCGCCGACCACGATGATCACGATGATCGGGACGTTGATCAAGAAGACCGAGCCCCACCAGAAGTGCTCGAGCAGACCACCGCCGACGAGCGGGCCGAGGGCGGCGCCACCGGCCGCGGCGGCCGACCAGATCGAGATCGCGGTCGTGCGCTGCCGGCCGTCGAAGAGGTTGCGGATGATCGACAACGTCGAGGGCATCAGCGTCGCACCGGCGACGCCGAGCAGCACGCGCGCGGCGATCAACCACTCCGCCGACGGCGCGAACGCCGCGAGGACGGAGGCGACGCCGAACGCCGTGCTGCCCATGATCAGCAGGCGGCGCCGACCGATCCGGTCGGCCACCCCGCCCATGGTCACGAGCAGGCCGGCGAGCGCGAAGGAGTAGACGTCGCCGATCCACAGCACCTGCTCGGCCGACGGCCGCAGCGCCGTGGTGAGGGCCGGCACGGCCAGCGCGAGCACCGTGGCGTCGACCGACAGCAGCACGACGGCCAGCACCAGGACGGCCAGCGCCCACCAGCGCCGACGAGAGGGGATGTCGGCGTTGCGCGGACGACGGACGGGCCGGGTGCCGACGGCGTTCCGCCCGCGGTCGAGAAGGGTGCTGCTCATGACGGGAAGCCTACCGTCCAGACGGTCGGCAAACAATCCGACCGGACGGTAGGCTCGGGCCATGACCACCGACGCCCGGCGCGTCCGCGACCCCGTCCGTACGCGGCTCACGCTGCTCGAGACCGCGGCCCGCGCGCTCGTCGAGCACGGTCCCCGGGTCAGCCTGGACGTGGTCGCCCGCGAGGCCGGTGTGTCCAAGGGCGGCCTGCTCCACCACTTCCCCAGCCGCGAGGCGCTCGTGCTCGCGCTCTCGGCGCACGTGGCCGAACGCTGGGCCGCGACCGTCGAGGCCCACCTCGACCCCGAGGACCACGAACCCGGACGGCTGGTCCGGGCGTACGTCCGGGCGACGCTCGACGACCTGGCCGACGGCGACGCGTTCCGCCAGGAGGCCGCGGTGATGTCGGCCCTCAACACCTTCCCGGAGGTCCTCTCGGACTCCGAGGTGCACTCGCGGCACTGGCGGGAGGCGTTCGCGGCCGACGGCCTCGACCCCGAACGGACGGCCGTGCTCACCCGCGCCGCCGACGGCGTCGCCCTCGCCACGCTCTTCGAGGGCCGGCTCGACCCCGACGAGGTCGTGCGCATGCGCGACACCCTGATCGCGCTCAGCCGGGAACCGGGTCCGCTCGTCCGCTGACGCCGGTCGTACGCCGGCCCCGTCGAGCCCGGCGGTCCCGGAACGTCCGCTGCTGGCTAGCATCGCGCCGTGGGCAGCCGGCACCTGAGCGTCGTCATCCACCGTCCGGCCGCCGAGGTCTACGCCTACGCCGCGGAACCCGATCACCTGGTCCGCTGGGCCGGTGGCCTGGCGCAGGCGGACGTGCGCCGCGCCGGGGACGCCCTCGTCGCCGACTCCCCCACGGGCGAGGTCCGGATCACCTTCGTCGAGCGGAACGCGTACGGGGTCCTCGACCACGACGTCACCACGCCCGACGGCACGACCACGCACAACCCGCTCCGGGTGCTCGCCCACCCCGAGGGCGCCGAGGTCGTCTTCACGATCCGCCAGCTCGCCAGGACCGACGCCGAGCTCGACCGCGACGCCGCGACGGTCCAGTCAGACCTCGAACGCCTGAAGGCGTTGCTCGAGTCCTGAGCGGTCGCTCCGCCACCCGCACCACCAGGAACCGCTGACTCCAGACGGCTTCAGCGCCGGACCGAGCGTCCGGAGTCAGCGGTTCCTCGGTGAGGCTGGTGCGCGGGGAGTTCGGGTGCTCAGGGAGTTCGGGTGCGCGGGGAGGTCGGTCGTCAGACGCCCGTCCAGGTGGAGCGGTCGGCGGCGCTGCGCTCGACGGCGTCGAGGACGCGCTGCACGGCGAGGGCGTCGGCGAACGAGGGCCGCGGCTGTTCGCCGGCGGCGATCGCGCGGGTCAGGTCGACGACCTGGTGGGTGAACCCGTGCTCGTAGCCGAGGCCGTGGCCCGGCGGCCACCACGCGCCGACGTACGGGTGGTCGGGCTCGGTGACGTAGAGGCGCGTGAACCCTTGCAGACGGCTCGGCACGGTCCCGTCGAAGAAGCTCAGGACGTTCATGTCCTCGAAGTCGAAGGCGAGCGAGCCGTCGGTCCCGTTGATCTCGATGCGGATCGCGTTCTTGCGCCCGAGCGCGAAGCGGGTCGCCTCGAACGAACCCACGGCGCCCCCGTCGAACCGCGCCGTGAACAACGCCGCGTCGTCCACGCCGACCGGCCCGCGCTCCCCCGCCGCGTCGCCGCCGGCCACCGGACGGCTCGTCACGAAGGTCTCGAGCATCCCGGAGACCCCGGTGATCGACTGGCCGGTGATCCACTGCGTCGCGTCGATCACGTGCGCCCCGGTGTCGCCGAGCGCGCCCGACCCCGCCAGCGCCTTGTCCATCCGCCAGGTCAGCGGGGTGTCGGCGTCGGACAACCAGTCCTGCAGGTACTGCGCCCGGACGTGCCGGATCGTCCCGAGCCGGCCCTCGGCCACGAGCTCGCGGGCCAGCGACAGCGCCGGGACGCGCCGGTAGGTGAAGCCGCACATCGCGTACGCGCCCCGGGCCGCGGCCGCGTCGGCGGCGGCCGTCATCTCCTCGGCCTCCGCGACGGAGTTGGCCAGGGGCTTCTCGCAGAGCACGTGCTTGCCCGCGGCCAGCGCCGCCAGCGCGATGTCGCGGTGGGTGTGGCCGGGCGTGCAGATGTCGACGAGGTCGACGTCGTCGCGCTCGACGACGCTCTGCCAGTCGGTCGCCGACCCCGCCCAGCCGTACTGCTCGGCGGCGTGCGCCGCCCGACCCGCGTCGCGGCCGACGACGACCTGCAGGACCGGGGTGAGCGGGAGGTCGAAGAAGCGGTGCGCCGAGCGCCAGGCGTGCGAGTGCGCCGCGCCCATGAAGGCGTGGCCGACCATGGCGACGCGCAGGGTCCCGGTCGCGGGCGGGGTGGGGTTCGTGGTCATGCCTCTCCTGACGCCGTACGGACTCCTCGCCCGGCTGGTCCCGGGCTCGCCCGACGACCGTACGGCCCGCCGTGGCGACCTCGGACGCGCCCGAGCCGACCTCAGGCCTGCTCGCAGGCGATCTTGTCCTTGTCGCGGTCGGACTTCGTGTTCTTGGCGTAGGTGGCGTCGTCGACCGTGAAGGTCGTGACCGGCGTGCCCGAGGTCTTGTCCTTGGCGCCCTTCTTGCCGACCCCGTGGGGGTAGACCTTCCGTAACGCGTCGCAGTTCGCGTACGTCTTCGGCTTCGGCTTGGGCTTCGGGGCCGCCTGCACCTCGACGTGGTCGCCCTTCGACGCACCCGGGTTCGTCCTGTCCGTTCCGGTCGACGTCCAGCGGAAGGTGCCGGAACGAGCGGCCGTCACCGTCGTCGAGAGCTTGCCCTTGCTGCTCGCGACGACGGTCTTCGACGGTGCGTAGTCGCCGCCGTCCGGTCGGAACTCGAGCGTGACGTCCTTCTTGTCGTAGGCCTTGCCGTTGCGGAGGATCGTGCCGACGACCGTGATCTTCTTCCCCTTCGTCGCGGGCTCGGGGGTGGCGTCGATGCTGATGGTGACGTCGGCCCGGACCTCGACCTCGGGGACGCCGGCGATCTCGACGGGCTCCGTGGTGACGGCGTCCTCGCTGCCGATGCCGAGCCACGCCTCCGCGTTGCGATCGCCGTAGCCGTTGACGAAGGTGCCTTCTTCGACGGTCAGGCCGATCTGCGGGGTGCTGCGCGACCGGCCGTCGCAGACGAGGGGGACCGGAGCCGACTCCGCGCGCGCCTCGTAGGCCGAGGCGCGAGGCTGCCAGACCGCGACGTGGAGCTCGTCGTCGAAGGGTGCGGCAGGTGTCCCGCAGGTGTACGACACCCCGACCTCGGCCTCGGTCGCGCTGCTGAACTGGACGACGCCGTTGTGGATCTCGAGCTGCGCAGGCGCTCCCACCTCGGGGACGCCGGTCGCGGCGACGTCGTCGAGCTGCTTCGGCGAGCCGTCGCCGAGGTAGAGGACGACGGAGACGGTGCCGTTCCGGAAGTCGCCGACCGTACGGTCCACGCGGGCGTCCGTCTGGTGCTGGGTGCCGTCGCAGGTCAGCTGGGCGTCGCCCTCGGCCGTCGCCTCACCCGCCTGGGACACGTACACATGCAGGGGCTCGGTGCCGGACCCACCGGCGGCGGTGCAGGTGTAGAGGACGGGCACCGCGGCCAGGTCGGCCGACGAGAACACGACACCCCGCGGGAGCGACAGGTCGTCGGAGGCGTCGGCCGCCGACGCGGCGGTCGGGACGAGGGAACCCGCAGCCGCCAGGGTGACGAGCGCGAGGGTGGTGAGAGCACGACGGAGCACGAAGGACATCCTGGAGGTCGAAGGTCGCAGGACCTTAACCCACGGACACGGTTGCGGACACGGTTTTCCGTGGCCTTCGTCAACTCGGCAGCGGACATCCGCCCGGTCCGTCGGACGAACTGCCGGTCGTCGACCCCGCCCCACGTAGACCCACGCGTGGGCCAGCTCCTCGCTCCTGCGCCGTCCGTAGGGAGCTGCTCGTTCAGCACGGGGGCGACGCAGGAGCCCGGAAGACACGTCGACGGCCCTTGCGCGGGCGGGGAGGCCCGAGGATGCTGTCGGCATCGGTCCCGGCGACGGGGAGGAGCGCGGATGACGCCTTGGTCCCGCCCGTCCGGACGCCCGCGGCGGGCCGTCCTGCTCGCCGCCGTCGCGCTCGTGCTGACGAGCGCGGCCGTCGGTCCGCTGCCCGCCGGGGCGGCCCCGACGGCACCCACCCCGGTCCCGCTGCCCTACGGCTACCGGACCACCCCGCTCGTCTCGGTCACCGGCCAGGCGTTCTACGCCAGCAGCAGCGGCAACCCGATCAGCGCGACGGACCGGATCGCCGGGGTCGTCCTCACGCCCGACGGGCAGGACTACCGGCGGACCGCCGCGATCTTCTACGTCGGCAACCGCACGGTTCGGCTGCTGCGCCCGCCGGGGAGCACCTGGGCCACCGCGGTGGACATCAACCGACGTGGCCAGGTGACGGGTACGGCGTTCTTCTACGGCGCCCCCGAGCAGACGTACGTGTGGACCTCGACGACCAACACCTACCGGTTCCTCGGCTCGCTCGGCGGGTACTTCTCCCGCCCCACCGCCCTGAACGACTCCGGCGTCGTGGTCGGCAGCTCGACCGACGACCGGTACGGCGACCACGCCTTCGTCGCCGACCCGGCGGTGGACGGCGGTCGGATGCGGGACCTCGGCACGCTCCCCGGCGACGCCGCCTCGGGCGCGAACGGGATCAACGCCGCCGGCGACGTGGTGGGCTACAGCTACGGCGCCCACGACCGGGCCTTCCTGTGGCGGCACGACGACCCGGCGCTGACCGACCTCGGTCACCCGACCGGGGACAACCAGACCCGCGCCACCGACATCAACGACCACGGCGTCGTCGTCGGCTCGACCGGCTACGACGGCTCCTTCGAGGGCAGAGCCAGCCGTCGGGACCGCCCGTTCGTCTGGACCCCTGCGAACCGCCAGTTCCGCATCCTGCCGTCGCGGAGCGACCAGGTCACGACGGCCACCGCCGTCAACGTGCACGGGATCGTCGTCGGCACGGGCACCGGGTCCGGCGACGACGACCGCGCCCTGATCTGGAACGCCTGCGGCGAGGCCGGCGCCGTGCTGGTGGAGGACGCGTACGGCACGAGCGCGGTCGGCATCAACGCCCACGAGCACGTGGTCGGCTCGAACCACGAGACGGGGACCTACTGGCGGCGAAACGACGGGCCCTGCCGGGCGAGGTGAACGCGCCGTCCGGCGCCACGGACGACGCGGACCCGGACGACGCTCGGGCGCGGTCGACCCAGGTGCAGGGTGAACGCGGGCGCGCCGCGTTCGCTCGGGGTGAAGGACGACGAGCCGTCGGGGTCTGCGGCAGCGCCAGCAGATCGCCGAGGCAGACGATCCCGAGGCTCGAGTCGACCCACGCGGAGCTGCGAGCGTCCGGCGTCGTGGCCAGCGGCTCCGCCGTCAGGCACTGGTAGGGACGGTAGGCGTCGTCGAGGCCGCCCGTCGGTCGACGCGCACGTTCAGGTGACCTGGGGCGAGCGTCCGTACGACGCGACGACGCGGCCGGCCGCTGTCACGGCGTCCACCCTGAGCTCGTAGCGACCGGGCGGAACCGCGAGCGCGAAGGCGTACGTGCGGTCGGCCGCCACCGACGCCTTCCCCTGGTAGAGCGTCTCCTTGCTGACGCGGTCGACGACGTACCAGGTGACGTGGTCGACGTCGTCGCCGACGGCGCCGACGACCTGGAGCGGGCCCTGCTTCGGCACCGAGTCCGGCAGCGCCACCTCCTCGGTCGTCCGGGTGTCGACCGCGCGGTAGGAGAAGGGTTCGCTGGTGTCGAGGAGCCCGAAGAGTCGGAACGGTCGGCCCTGGAGAGTCACCCGTACGGCGGTGGGTCGGCCCTCGTACGCGGACACGGTGCGGACCAGGCTCTGGGCCCAGAAGGTGGCGACCGCCGTGTCCGGCTTGCCCGGTCGTACGCCGTCGTCCGCGGAGTAGTCGACGACGACCGCGTCGCCGTCCTCACGGACCGAACCGAGGGTCAACGAACCGAAGGGCCACGACGCGTCGTTCCCGGACGGTTCCTCGCTGATGCCGGTCACGGCATCGGCGAGGGTCGTACGCGGGCGGGGTTCGGCGAGGAGGTGCTGGTCGGGGCCGGGGTAGTAGATGAACGTCGTCGCGATCGGGGACGCCGGGGGGTCGGTCACCGGGACCCGTGCGTCCGAGGGCGCGCTCCCGGACACGGTGAAGCGGTGCCGCGGTCCCGGCTGCCCCGACCGGCGCACGAGACCGACCGTGTAGGCGCCCGGGGCCAGCTCGGGCGCGTCCGTGAAGACGGTCTGACCACCGCCGCTCGCGTCGGCCGTGGCGCTGGACACGGCTTTCCCGCTCGCGTCCTGCACGACCAGCCGGTCGCCGACCGCGTCGGGCATCGCTGCGAGGGCGACCGGTGAGGTGACCGACGCGCCGTCGGCGGGGAAGTAGAGGGCGGACGGGTGCTCCACGCTGAGCCCGTCGGGTAACAGGGGCTGAGCGGTGTCGACGACGCCGTAGAGGGTCGTGGGCCTGCCGTCCAGGGTGATCAGGACCGGACCGACATCGTCGAGGGCGGCCCCCGCGGTTCGGACCCATGCGTCGACCCAGCGGCGCGCCTGCGCAGCCCCCGCCGAACCGGGTGGCCGGGTCTGGTCGTCGACGACCGCCATGTCGAGGCGGATCACGCCGTCGTCCAAGGTGAGGCTGGCGACGCGGTTGCTCGCGTTGCGCGGGACGTCCTCGGCGCCCGGCACGGTCGGGGCCTGCTGGAACAGCGCGTCCATCGCCTGCACGGGGTCGTAGGGCGCACGAGCCGGGGCGGCGTCGGTGTAGAGCGCGTCGGACCCGGCTCGGTAGACCGTCCAGGCCACGCGAGGCTGGCTCGGACGGAACCCGTCGCCCGCAGAGCTCGTCCGACCGCCCGACGACGCCGTCGGACCTGGTGTCGAGGTCGACGTCGAGGCCGCGCTCGGCGAACGCGCTGGTCCGGGCGCCGCCGTACGGTTCAGACCACCGGTCGTCACGAGCACCAGCCCGGCCACGACCAGCCCGATCGCGACCACCGCGGCCGACGGCCCGACCCAGACCGGCCGCGCGCGGGGCCGACGTCGGCCGGCCCGGTCGTGGCCTCCTGCGCCGCGTCGGTCCGCCTCGAGGCGGGCCTGCACCGCGGCCCGGGCGCCTGGCGAGACCTGGATCTCGTCGGCCTCCGTGCGCAGCTCTCGCGCCAGCGCCGCGACCAGCTCGCCGTTCGGCTCATCCCTCATCAGACCCTCCCAGCACTGCTCGTAGGCCACGGATCCCGCGGGACGCGTGGCTCTTCACCGAACCTCGACCGATCCCCAGGGCGTCGGCCGTCTCGGCCTCGCTCAGCTGGGCGTAGTAACGGAGCACCAGGACCTCACGCTGCCGGCCCGGGAGCCGCGCCAGACCGTCGAGGACCCGCTGCCGCTCCAGCCCTCGTAGGGCACCCGCCTCGGCGCTCTCCTCGACGTCGGCCCGTTCGGGAGGCGTCGCGCGCACGACCTTCTGGTGGCGCAGCACCGACCGTGACCGGTTGACCACCGAGACGTGGAGGTAGCCGGCCGCGTCGCCGGGGGTTCGCAGCCGCGACCACCGGCGGTGCAGGTCGACGAACGCGTCCTGCACCAGCTCCTCGGCGCGCCCGGTGTCGCGCACCAGCAGCCACGCGACCCGGACGAGGCGGACGTAGTGCGCCGCGAAGAGGGCGTCGAGCGAGAGCTCCTCGCCCACGTCCCGCGGACGGCTCGCGTCCGTCGAGCTCAGCGCCTTCACACCCTGTCCACGCCCGAGTCCCTTGATCGGTTGTCCCCCACGCCGATGATTCTCCGACCGTGGCGTCAGGGGCACCCCGGCGGCGTTCGCACCGCTGATCTGCTCGGGTCACGTTCCTCGCTCGCTTCGAGAAGGAGGTCGACCCCGACCTCGTGCTACAGCCTGAGGTCCGGCGCCAGCGAGCCGGGGCCGCCAAGCGCGCCTCCTTCCAGCGCCTGGGTCTGAAGTCTTCGAGGAGCCGTCGTACCAGCTGATGCCGACTGGCTAGATGAAGGCTGCAGGTCTCGAGCACGTGGCCTCGAACGTGGGACTCAACGGTTCTTGCGTTCGAGGGCCTTTCGCTCCGAGAGAGCTTCGTCCCCGGCTTCGACACTCCGCGGCAGTTCGACACCGACGGTGCAGGCCAGTCCGCCGAAGAACACCGCCTGGCTGACCGACAGAACTACGCGAAGGACACCAGCGTCAGTCGCAACTTCGATGATCAAGCTGGCGACAGCGCCCAGAACGAGCAGGGCGAGCAGGGCGAGCAGGGCGACCAGGGCGAGCAGGGCGAGCAGGGCGAGCAGGGCGAGCAGGGACACCCCCATGGGTCGCCCGACGCGGGCGGTCCTCCGTAGCAGGAGCGAGGGCGGCTGGGCTGACCCTCTTCGCCTCGCCACGAGGGAAGGCTGACGAGCTCGCCCAGAGCTATGTGCGACCCGAAGAAGTTGACCCCGTGCGAGCATCTCAGCCAGCTTTTCGTGCGAAGCACGCGAGACCACCATCGAACGAGGCGGACGCTGATCATCAGGCACCCGAGGCGGGTCTGCTGCCCGACGCGAAGCAGGTGTCAGGTTCGATCGAAGTAGGTCAGCAGCACGAGAGTCACGCAAGTCCCAGGAGGACGGCGCCCACGACGCCCAGCACCAGCGTTCGCAACTGGCTTCGGGTCATCGTGGTACTTCCTGCACGGGCAGTGGAGCAGGTGCCACCGCATGCGAGCAGACCGAGAGCCAGCGTCGTGGCTGCCACCGTGTACATGGCGGCACAGCAGCGACCGGGGAGTGACTCCAGGTAAGAGGATCAGTCAGGAACTGGGTGATCTTGTCCAGCGTGCCAGCGGTCCGCCGTGGCAGGAAGCCCCCAACCGAACTGATAAGTCAGTCCGATCCAGAGGACGACTTCGACGTAGAGGAGCCACCACACGTCGCCTACGGCGAGGTCCACGACCACCGCGGCGACGAACGCGACGTCGAGGATCAACAAGACGATCCTGACGGGGGCGCGATGCTCGGCGACCCACATGACGAAGGCCGGCGGTCGGGTCGGCTTCTTCCAGTCGTAGCCCCCCGCTCCGTCCGGCACCCTGGTGAGGCTAGACCTGTCACAGGGTCCGCGTCTCGTTCCGAGAACACCGAGCTGTGTGCTGCACCTGAGCCGACCCCTGAGCGAAGCGCCGGGAGTGGCTCCTGGCCCCCGCCTGAGTCAGTCTCGCGAGCAGCGTGACGACACGATCGACGACCGAGCCGGCCGCGACCGTGTCGTCGTCGGCGTACCCCTCCCCGGTGAAAGAGGTGCGTCGCGCCCGGATAGGGGTACGGCTCGGCGGCGGGCAACACCTCAGCGATGTTCCGGGCAGTGTCGAGGTCGCCCTCGGGGAAAGGGTGCTACGCGACGAGTGAGGTCGTCGAGTGCCGCAGGGGTGACCAGGTCGAGCCTGACCTCAGGCGAGCCCCTCGGTCTGCCGGGTCTCCGCGGTCATCCGGCTGGGCTGAACCCTGGCCGGCTCGCCCGGCATCTTCGGGTAGTCCGGTGGATAGGGCATCTCGGCCCCGCCGTACCGGCCGGTGCCCAGCTCGGCGACGTCGCGCTCGTACATCGCGAGGGCCTGGTCCAGGGTCCCGGAGGCCTGCGCGTAGAAGGGGGCCCACGCGTCGCCGACCTCGGCGAACCGGGCCGGCATCGTCCGGACCGTGAAGTCCTCGGGCCTCGCGTCGGTGAGCTCGTCCCAGGTCAGCGGCGCCGACACCCGGGCGTCGAGCGTGGGTCGGATCGAGTAGGCCGACGCGATCGTCCGGTCACGGGCCATCTGGTTGAAGTCGACGAAGATGCGCTCGCCGCGCTCCTCCTTCCACCAGCTGATCGTCACCTCGTCGGGCATCCGGCGCTCGAGCTCTCGACCGAGGGCGATGACGGCGTGCCGCGCCTCGACGAAGCCGTACGTCGGCTCGACGGGGACGAACACGTGCACCCCACGCCCGCCGCTCGTCTTCGCGTGCCCGGTGAGGCCGGCGTCCGCGAGCACCTCGCGCAGAGCGTGCGCCGCCCGGGCCGCGTCGGCGAAGTCGGTCCCGGGCTGGGGGTCGAGGTCGATGCGCAGCTGGTCGACGAGGTCCGGAGCGGCACGCGTCACCGGCCACGGGTGGTAGCGCAGCGTGCCGAGGTTCGCCATCCAGACGACACTCGCCAGCTCGGTGGCGCAGACCTCGTCGGCGGTGCGGCCCGACGGGAAGGTGACCGTGCAGGTCTCGACCCACTCCGGCATCCCACGGCTGGGTGCGCGCTTCTGGTAGAACGCGTCGTACCCGCCGGCCGGGGGCTTCCCGCCGCGGGTGCTGAGCTCGATGTCGGGGCGGTAGCCGCCGGGCCAGCGCTCCATGGTCACCGGCCGGTCGCGCAGCGCGGCGAAGATGCCGTCGCCGACCGCGAGGACGTACTCCACGACGTCCAGCTTGGTCAGCCCGACCTCGGGGAAGTACAGCTTGTCCGGGCTCGTGACGCGTACGGCGCGCTCCCCCACCTCGAGCTCTACCGCGGGAGTGGCAGCCATGGCGGCAGCATAGGGCTGAGCACGGGCGGGGCGACGCGTCCGGGGAACAGCCACCCGGCGAACACCGTTGAACTCTTGGTAGGACGACGTCACGAACGAGGAGAGCCCGATGAGCGATCTCGACAGCACCCAGACCGGCGCAGCCGCCCAGGTCGGCAAGGTGGTCAAGTCCGAGGACGAGTGGCGCGCACAGCTCAGCCGCGCCGAGTTCCACGTGCTGCGCGAGGCGGGCACGGAGCGCGCCTTCACCGGTGAGTACACCGACACCAAGACCGAGGGCGTCTACCACTGCCGCGCGTGCGGCACCGAGCTGTTCCGCAGCGACACCAAGTTCGACAGCCACTGCGGCTGGCCGTCCTTCTTCGCTCCGCTGGCCGAGGAGCGGGTGCGCTACATCGAGGACACGACCCACTTCATGAAGCGCGTCGAGGTCCGCTGCGCGACCTGCGACTCGCACCTGGGCCACGTCTTCCCCGACGGCTACGGCACCCCGACCGGCCAGCGCTACTGCATCAACTCGATCAGCCTGACCCTGGAGCCCAAGCAGGCCTGAGCCGCTGGGCGCGGCCGAGCGGTGAGCGCCTGCTCTGCACGAGAAACTGCTGCTACCCATGGCACATCTGCCGTGGGGAGCAGCAGTTTTTCACGTTCACGTGAAAAACCTGCGAAGGACGGGACCTGCGGGCGCAGGGGGGTGGCGGGGCGCAGGGGTGTGCGGGCTACGGGGCGTGCAGGGCGGCGACCGCACCCCGGGCTACCAGCGGGCGAGGATCTCGGAGAGCTCGAGGCGGCGTCCGGTGTAGAACGGCACCTCTTCGCGGGTGTGGCGGCGGGCCTCCGCCGCGCGGAGGGCGCGCATCAGGTCGACGATGCGGTGCAGCTCGTCGGCCTCGAAGGCGAGCATCCACTCGTAGTCGCCGAGGGCGAACGAGCTGACCGTGTTGGCGCGCACGTCGGGGTAGGGCCGGGCGAGCATGCCGTGCTCGGTGAGCATCCGGCGCCGGTCCTCCTCGGGCAGCAGGTACCACTCCAACGAGCGCACGAAGGGGTAGACGCAGAGGTAGCCCTTCGGCTCCTCGGCCGCCATGAACGCCGGCACGTGGCCCTTGTTGAACTCCGCCGGCCGGTGCAGCGCGAGCTGCGACCAGACGGGCTCGAGGCTCCGGCCGAGGTCGGAGCGACGCAGCGCGTGGTAGGCGTCCTGCAGGCTGTCCGAGCTCTCGGCGTGCCACCAGACCATCAGGTCGGCGTCGGCGCGGAGCCCGGAGACGTCGTACCAGCCGCGGATCTCGAAGTCCTCGTTGTGGTGGTGCTCGGCGTCGCGGGTGCCCCGCTCCACCGCCCGCAGCGCGCCGTCGGCGACCTGCTCGGCCGCGTCCTCGAGTGGTTGCGTCCGCTTGAACACCGACCACATCGTGTAGCGGATGGTGTTGTTGATCTCCCGCGCCTTCATCCTTCTCCTGCCGATCCCGCCGTCTGGCTGCGAACGTCGATCCTGCCACCCAGGTCCGCAAGGACCTTCTGCGTCGCGGCCTCCGCGGACGCGAGGCAGGCCGGGACACCGACGCCGTCGAGGTAGGCGCCGGCGACGGCGACGCCGGGAACGCCCGCCAGATCCGCCCGCAGCGCGGCCACGAGCTCGCGGTGCCCGAGCGCGTACTGCGGCAGCCCGCCGCCCCAACGGGTGACCGTCGCGTCGAGCACCGCCGAACCCTCCCAGCCCGGGAGGGTCGCCGTCTCGGCCGTGGTCCGCCGGACCAGCGCCGCGTCGTCGACCTGCAGCACGCCGGCGTCCCCGGCCCGGCCGACGCTGGCCCGGACGACCGCGACGTCGTCCCCGTACGCGTCCCGCGCAGCGTCGGCGACCCAGCCCCACTTGGCCGAGGAGTGGGTCAGCGCCTTGACCGTCGGCAGCTCGCCCGGAGGGACCAGCAGGCCGGACGTCGTCGGCGCCAGGCCGCGGACCAGCAGCGAGACGACCGCGACGGAGGCGTACGGGACGTCGCCGAGCCGGGCCGCCCCCTCGAGCCCGGGCGCGACGCCGGCGATCAACCGGCCGGCGGCGTGGGCGGGGACGGCCAGCACCACGACGTCCGTGGCGACCTGGCCCGCCGACGTCAGCACGTCGAACCCCCCTCCGGGAGCCCGGCGCAGCCCGGTCACCGTCGTGCCCGTCCGCAGCTCGACGCCATCCTCGGCCAGGCGGGCGACGAGCGCGGTGACGAGGCGGTGCACGCCGCCGGACACACCGGCGAAGACCGGGCCGGCCCCGGGCCGGAGCGCGGCGCGGGCGTGCCCTGCCAACGAACCGCCGACCCGCGCCGCCGCGAACAGCGCCGGGGCGACTGCGGCGAACGACAGTGCGCGGGAACGGCCGGCGTACACGCCGCCGAGCAGGGGCTCGAGCAGCCGGTCGGTCACCTGGGGACCGAAGCGCTCGTCGACGTACGCACCGATGGTCACGTCGGCGTCGAGGGGCGGCGCGTCGCGGTCGGGCTCGGTCTGGGCGTACGCGGCCGCGTCGGAGGTCAGCAGCGGACGCAGCGCGGCGGGGTCGGTGGGGACTCCCTGCAGCGACGGGGGCAGCCGGCGCGGCTCGCCCTCCACGAGGATCCGCGGCGACGCCGGCGTCGGGGTGACCCGCCGGTCACCGAGCCCGAGCGTCTCGATCAGCCCGACCGCCTCCGGGCGCCGGGCGAGCACCGACTCGGCCCCGCCGTCGAGGACGAGATCGCCGAGCCGGACCGGCGCGAGCTTGCCGCCCCAGCCGGGACCGGCCTCGAGCACGGTCACGTCCAGGCCGGTCGCGCGGAGCCGGAGGGCGGCGGCCAGCCCGCTCACGCCGCCGCCGACGACGACCGCGCGCGTCACCCCCGCCGCCTCACGCCCCGGCCGCCTCGCGCAGCGCCGGTCCCTCCTCGTGCACGAGGTCGACGACGCGGGCGAGCACGTCCGGGTCGGTC
The DNA here is from genome assembly GCA_963762775.1 of uncultured Actinomycetota bacterium. Lineage (GTDB taxonomy): Bacteria > Actinomycetota > Actinomycetes > Propionibacteriales > Propionibacteriaceae > Microlunatus. The sequence goes on along the minus strand of CAVXMD010000002.1, from coordinate 287,433 downwards.
TCGGGCGGCACGCCGTGACCGAGGTTGAAGACGTGGCCGGGCGCCGCCGCACCGGAGCGAACCGCCTCGCGGACGCGCTCGGCCAGGACCGGCCAGGGCGCGCCGAGCAGGGCCGGGTCGAGGTTGCCCTGCACCGCGTACGCGTCGCCGAGCCTGGCGCTCGCGGCCGCGAGCGGGATGCGCCAGTCGACCCCGACGACGTCGGCGCCGGCCTCGCCCATCAGGGTCAGCAGCTCGCCGGTCCCGACGCCGAAGTGGATGCGGGGCACGTCGGCGACCCCGGCGAGCACCCGGGCGGAGTGCGGTTCGGCGTACGTGGCGTAGTCGGCGGCGCTCAGGCTGCCGGCCCAGGAGTCGAAGAGCTGCACGGCCGAGGCGCCGGCGTCGACCTGCGTGCGCAGGAAGTGCGCGGAGATCGTGGCGAGCCGGGCGCAGAGGTCGTGCCACAGGTCGGGGTCGCCGACCATCAGCGCCTTGGTCCGGGCGTAGTCGCGGCTGGGTCCCCCCTCGACGAGGTAGCTGGCCAGCGTGAACGGAGCTCCGGCGAAGCCGATCAGCGGTGTCCCGCCCAGCTCGGCGACCAGCAGGCGTACGGCCTCGGTGACGAAGCCCAGGTCGCCCGCGTCCCGCGGCACCAGCCGGTCGAGGCCGGCGCGGTCGCGTACGGGTTCGGCCACGACGGGCCCGCGGCCGGGGACGATGTCGAGGTCGACCCCCGCGGCCCGCAGCGGCACCATGATGTCGGAGTAGAAGATCGCGGCGTCGACGCCGTAGCGCCGCACCGGCTGCAGGGTGATCTCGCAGACGAGGTCCGGACGCGCGCAGCTGTCGAGCATGGCGATGCCCTCGCGCACGGCGCGGTACTCCGGCAGCGACCGGCCCGCCTGACGCATGAACCACACGGGCAGCCCGGTGCCCTGCTCGCCGCGGCAGGCCCGCACCAGCAGCGACTCCCCCGGGTCGGACGGCCCCACGGGGACCACCGGGGCCGGCACGGTCGCGGAGGCGTCAGGCACCCCACGATCCTTCCACGCGCGCCGGGAACCGCCGGTTCGGCGCGTCCGGCAGGCCCGACCAGAGCTCCGACCGTAGGCTCACCGGGTGGTCGCGCACACGGAGGCCGTCGCCGCTCCGGCGGAGTTCCGGCGCGCGCTCGACGCCATCACCGAGGCCCGGTGGCGGCCCGAGCTCGCCGTCGAGGACATCCCCGCGCCCCAGCGCATCGCCCCCTGGTCGGCGGCGCTCACGGCCGACGTGCTCGTCGGCGACGACGAGATCGGCAACGGTCGCCTCGTCCTGCTCCACGACCCCGCGGGGAACGACGCCTGGCAGGGCACGTTCCGGTGCGTGACCTTCGCCCGCGCCGACGTCGACCCCGAGATGGTGACCGACCCGCTGCTGGCGCGCGTCGGCTGGTCCTGGCTGCTCGACGCGCTCGAGGCGCACGACGCGGAGTTCACGGCCCCGAGCGGCACCGTGACGTCGGTGGCGAGCGAGTCCTTCGGCGGCATGGCCGAGAACGAGCCGCGGGCCGAGGTCGAGGTCCGCGCCTCGTGGACGCCGGTCCTGCAGGACGGTGACGGTCTCGCGGCGCACCTCGGCGCCTGGGCGGAACTACTGTGTACGACGGCGGGCCTCCCCCCGCTGCCGCCGGGCGTCGTCATGATGCCGCCCCGTCGGGACACCTTGAGCCGAAGCCCCCGGAGACGTTGACCGCCGAGCCCGACCCCGCAGCAGCCACCCGCACCGCGCCCGACGACGGACGCGACGACGCGGCTGGTCCTGACGCGGCCCCCGAGGTGCCGCTGCTGACGGAACCGGCCGACGGCATCCCCGCGGTCGTCGCCACCCCCGAGGCCCTCGCCCGGACGGTCGAGGCGCTGGCCGGAGGCACAGGTCCGGTGGCCGTCGACGCCGAGCGGGCGCACGGCTTCCGCTACAGCCAGCGCGCCTACCTGCTCCAGCTGCGCCGGAAGGGTTCGGGGACGCACCTGGTCGACCCCGTCGCCTTCGGGCACACCGACGAGGCCGGGACGTTCGTGGCGGCGGACCTCTCCGAGCTGCGCACGGCGATCGAGGACGCGGAGTGGGTCGTGCACGCCGCGAGCCAAGACCTCCCGTGCCTGGTCGAGGTGGGGCTGCTCCCGCGCACCCTGTTCGACACCGAGCTCGCCGCCCGGCTGCTCGGCTACCCCCGGGTCGCGCTCGGCACGATGATCGAGCAGACCTTCGGGCTGCGGCTGCTCAAGGAGCACTCGGCGGCGGACTGGTCGACCCGGCCGCTGCCGACCGACTGGCTGCGCTACGCCGCGCTGGACGTCGAGCTGCTCGTCGAGCTGCGCGACGCCCTGGCCGCCGAGCTCGACGCGCAGGGCAAGCGCGCGTGGGCCGAGGAGGAGTTCGCCGCGCTCGTCGCCGGGGCCGGCGTGCCCCCGCGCCCGCGCACCGACCCGTGGCGCCGTACGTCCGGCATCCACCGGGTCCGCAGCCGCCGGGGACTGGGGGTCGTGGCCGGTCTCTGGTACGCCCGCGACACCCTGGCCCGCCAGCTCGACCGGGCGCCGGGGCGGATCCTGCCGGACGCCGCGATCAGCGAGCTCGCCGAGTCGAAGACCCCGGGACGCGACGCCCTGCGCCGGATCCCCGCCTTCTCCCGGCGTCAGGCGAAGCGCTACGAGTCGACGTGGGTCGCGGCCGTCGGTGCCGTCGAGCAGCTGCCCGACACCGCGATGCCGCCGTTGCACCTGAGCGCCGACGGCCCGCCGCAGAGCCGGGCGTGGGCCGCGAAGAACCCGGTCGCGGCGGCCCGCCTGGCCCGTGCACGCGAGGCCCTGGCCGTCCGGGCCACGTCCCTCGCGTTGCCGGTGGAGAACCTGCTGACCCCCGAGCACGTCCGTCGCCTGACCTGGGAGCCGCCCGCCGAGGTGACCCCCGCGTCGGTCGACGCGGCGCTCGCTGCAGCCGGTGCCCGGCCCTGGCAGCGCGAGCAGACGGTCGACCTGCTGGTCGACGCGCTGCTCGCGGGCCAGGAGACCGCAGGCTCAGCCGGGGACGACACCGAGCCGGAGGCCGCGCAAGTTACTGCTGAGTAATATGCGCGCATGCCGCACGTCTCCCGTGAGGTCGTCTTCGTCGACGGCGTCCGCACCCCCTTCGGCAAGGCCGGCTCGATGTACGCCGAGACCCGGGCCGACGACCTGGTCGTCAGCTGCATCCGGGAGCTGGTGCGGCGGCACCCCGAGCTGCCGCCCGAGCGGATCGACGAGGTCGCCATCGCCGCGACCACGCAGGCCGGCGACCAGGGGCTGACGCTCGGCCGGACCACCGCGATCCTCGCCGGGCTGCCGCGCTCGGTGCCCGGCTACGCGATCGACCGGATGTGCGCCGGCGCCATGACCGCGGTCACGAGCGTCGCGTCGGGCATCGCCTTCGGGGCGTACGACGTCGCGGTCGCCGGCGGCGTCGAGCACATGACGCACCACCCGATGGGCTTCGACGCCGACGTCAACCCGCGCTTCGTCGCCGAGCGGCTGGTCGACCCGTCGGCGCTCGTCATGGGCGCGACCGCGGAGAACATCCACGACCGCTACCCCGCGATCACGCGCGAGCGTGCCGACGCGTACGCCGCCCTGAGCCAGCAGCGCGTCGGCCGGGCGTACGCCGACGGGATCATCCAGGAGTCGCTGGTCGGTGTCGCGCTGCGCAGCGCCGAGCAGGGCTGGGGCCTCGCCTCCGCCGACGAACCGCCCCGGCCCGGCACCACCCAGGAGGCGCTCGCCGCCCTGCGGACCCCCTTTCGTCCGCACGGGCGCGTGACCGCCGGCAACGCGGCGGGCCTGAACGACGGCGCCACCGCCTGCCTCGTCGCGGCCGAGGAGGTCGCCGACGAGCTCGGGCTGCCCGCGGGGATGCGGCTCGTCTCCTACGCCTTCGCCGGCGTCGACCCCGAGGTGATGGGGGTCGGTCCGGTGCCGAGCACCGAGAAGGCGCTGGCCAAGGCCGGGCTGTCGATCACCGACATCGGCGCGATCGAGATCAACGAGGCGTTCGCGGTGCAGGTGCTGGCCTTCCTCGACCACTTCGACGTCGACGCGGAGGACCCGCGCGTCAACCCGTACGGCGGGGCGATCGCGCTCGGGCACCCGCTGGCCAGCTCCGGGGTGCGGCTGATGATCCACCTGGCGCGGGCGTTCCGCGACCATCCCGAGGTCCGCTACGGCCTGACGACGATGTGCGTCGGGCTCGGCATGGGCGGCACCGTCGTGTGGGAGAACCCGGCGTACACGGGGGCGGCCGCGTGAGCGCGCTGCTGGACCGGGCCGAGCTCGCCGCGCTGCTCGAGCAGAGCGCGGCCGCCACGCCCGACGAGGTCGTCACCCACGCCCTCAGCCGCGACGTCGCGCTGCCCCACGGCGCCGGCACGGCCGTCCTGATCACGCTCGACAACGGCCTCGACCACCGCCGGCCGAACTCCTTCGGCGCCCGCGGGCTCGCCGAGCTCGACGCGGCCCTGGACGCCGCCCTGACGCGCGACGACGTGGCCGCGGTCGCCGTCACCGGCAAGCCGTACGTCCTGGCCGCGGGGGCCGACCTGAGCGCGATGCCACGGATGACCGACCGTGCCGAGGCCCTGGCCATCTCGCGGATCGGCCACGCGGTGTTCGACCGGCTGCACACCGCCGCCGTCCCGACCTTCGTCTTCGTCAACGGGCTGGCCCTGGGCGGCGGGTTCGAGCTCGCCCTGCACGCGCGGTACCGGACCGTCTCCGCCGCGGCCGCCGGCCTCGCGCTGCCCGAGTGCTTCCTCGGCATCGTGCCGGCCTGGGGCGGCTGCTACCTGCTGCCGAACCTGGTCGGCGCCGAGCGGGCCCTCAAGGTCATCATCGAGAACCCGCTCGGCCAGAACCGGATGATGACCGGCCCGCAGTACGCCGCCCTGGGCGTCGCCGACGTCCTGCTCGACGGCGCCGACTTCCTCGAGCGGTCGCTGGACTGGGCCGCCCGCGTCGTGACCGGCGACGTCGTCGTCGAGCGTCCCGAGCCCGACCGGGGCGAGGCCTGGGACGCCGCCGTCGTCGGTGCCCGCGCGCTGGTGGAGGCCAAGGTCGCCGACGCCGCGCCCGCCCCGTACCGGGCCCTCGACCTGGTGGCGCTCGCGCGCACGGCCGGGCGTGCCGAGGTGTTCGCCGCCGAGGACGAGGCGCTGGCCGACCTGATCATGTCGCCCGAGCTGCGCTCCGGGCTCTACGCCTTCGACCTCGTGCAGAAGCGCGCCCGTCGTCCCGCCGGGGCACCGGACCCCTCGCTCGCCCGCCCGGTCACCAAGGTCGGCGTCGTCGGCGCAGGGCTGATGGCCTCGCAGCTCGCGCTGCTCTTCCTGCGCCGGCTCCGGGTGCCCGTCGTGGTCTCCGACCTCGACCAGGACCGGGTCGACCGCGCGGTCGACAGGATCCGGGGCGAGATCGACACGCTGCTGGCCAAGCGCCGCGTCTCGCCGGACGAGGCCAACCGGCTCCGCGCGCTGGTCAGCGGTACGACCGAGCTGTCGGCGTACGCGGACTGCAGCGTCGTGGTCGAGGCCGTGTTCGAGGAGCTCGAGGTCAAGCGGGCGGTGTTCGCCGAGCTGGAGCGCCACGTCGGGCCGGAGACCGTGCTCGCGACGAACACCTCGTCGCTCTCGGTCGCCGCCATGGCCGAGGGCCTGGAGCACCCCGAGCGGGTGCTCGGCTTCCACTTCTTCAACCCCGTCGCCGTGCTCCCGCTCGTCGAGGTCGTCCGGACGCGGTCGACCGACGACACCACGGTCGCCACCGCACTGGGGCTGGCGAAGGCGCTCAAGAAGAACGCGGTCCTCGTCGCCGACGCGCCGGGGTTCGTGGTGAACCGGGTGCTGCTGCGGTTCATGGGCGAGGTCATGGGCGCCGTCGACGAGGGCACCCCGGTCGAGGTGGCCGACGCCGCCCTGCGGCCGCTCGGGCTGCCGATGTCGACCTTCGCGCTGCTGCAGCTCGTCGGGCCCGCCGTCGCCCTGCACGTGGCCGAGACCCTGCACGCCGGGCTCGGCGAACGGTTCGTCGTGTCGCCGAACCTGCGTGCTCTTGTCGGGGCCGGCCGGCCCGGTCTCTACGACTGGCGCCCGGACGGGACGCCGTACGTCTCCGACGAGACCGCCGCCCTGCTCACCGTCGGCGACGCTCCGAGCACGGCCGAGCAGGTGCGCGAACGCGTCCTGACGGCGGTGACCGAGGAGATCGGCGCGATGCTCGCCGAGGGCGTCGTCGCCGCCCCGATGGACGTCGACCTCTGCCTGCTCCTCGGCGCGGGGTGGCCGTTCCATCTTGGGGGCATCACGCCCTACCTGGACCGTTCCGGCTACGCCGAGCGCGTGCTCGGGCACCGGTTCCTGCCCGCGGGCGTGGCGAGCGTCCCGGCCTGAGGCACGACCGGGACGCCCACGCCGCTCAGCGGATCGAGCGGTCGCCCTGCTCGAGCAGCTGCTCGATGCGCGCCGGCTCGGCCGGCACCGGGTGGTCGAAGCTGCCGTCCGGCGTGTAGACCCCGACGTACGCCGCCTGGTCCCGCTGGAAGCGCCAGCTGTCGGCGAGGCTGCCGGTGTCGTACACGTCGTAGCCGAGCGACTCGATGAAGGCGGTCGCCGTCCGCTTCGCGTCGGCGTCGTCACCGGCGATCATGAGCGTGTTCCGGTCGGGCGCACCCTGGGGGCGCTGCATGGAGCCGAGGTGCTCGAAGAAGATGTTGTTGAACGCCTTCACGACCTTCGACTGCGCCAGGTGCTGCTGGACGAGGCCGCTGGTCGTCGTCTGCTTGTCGTCGAGCGCGGCGATGGCGCCGTCGCGCTCCGGGTAGTAGTTGCAGGTGTCGATGACGACCTTGCCGACGAGCGGCGCCGGGTCGACCTGGTCGACCTTGCCGAGCGGGATCGTCAGGACGACGAGGTCCCCCGCCGCTGCGGCCTCCGCTGCGGTGGCCGCACGGGCGTGGTCTCCGAGCGTCGCGACGAGGTCGGCGAGGGTCTCGGGGCCGCGGGAGTTCGAGACCACCACGTCGTCGCCGGCGTCGACCGCCAGCCGTGCGACGGTGCTGCCGATGTTCCCGCTGCCGATGAATCCGATCGTTGTCATGCCTGGTCGAACCGGGTGCATAGGTCGGCTATTCCGGCCCTCCCTACCCTCGCAGCTCGTTCGGGAGACCGGGCGCGCGGTTTCCCATGATCTCTTGGGAAACCTGCACCTCCCTCGCCAGATCTGCCATCAGAAGTGCCGGTTTCCCACGGGCAGTGTCTGACCGTCAGTGCAACACCTCGGCTGGAGTGGGGGTGTTGGGCGTGGTGTCGTCGTGGGTGAAGCGGATGCTGCCGGATGTGCAGCAGCAGATGTGGCAGATGTACCGCTTGACCGGTGATCTGGGTGCGGCGGCGGCCGCGATCGGGGTCGACCGGATGACGGTGCGGAACTGGATCTGTCAGCAAGGCGGGCTCCGGCCGCGCCGGGCGGCGCCGGCGGCACCGCGCCCGGGTGTGGTGGGGCGGTTGTCGTTCGAGGACCGGGTCCACATCGAGGTCGGTCTCGAGCACGGGGAGTCGGTGCGCGGGCTGGCCCGCCGGCTCGGCCGGGCGCCGTCGACGATCAGCCGGGAGATCGCGCGGCACCGGCTGCGGCGCGGGGGCTACTCCGCCTCGCACGCGCAGCGGCGCGCGTTCGAGGCGGCGGCCCGGCCGCAGCCGTTGAAGCTCGACGTCGCCCGGGTCGGCCCGGCTGAGGTGGTGCTGCGCCGGCGGGTGGTGGACGAACTCGCCGCGGGTCGCTCGCCACGTCAGATCAGTGAGCGGTTGAAGCTCGAAGCTCCACCCGAAGCGGGTCAGGCTGGGCAGGTGGCGCCCGAGACGATCTACCGCGCCTTCTTCCTCCAGGCGCGGGGTGGGCTGAAACGCGAGGTGGAAGCGGTCTTCAGGGCCCGTCGCGAGGCGGGCCAGACCGCGACCCCGACCCGGGTGCTGCGTTCGGGTAAGACGGTCCGCAAGCCCCGCACGGTTCGCCGGGGCAGCGGGCAGGGCCAGATCCCCGACATGGTCAGCATCCACGACCGGCCTGCCACCACCGACGCCGACGGGCACTGGCTACCCGGCCACCACGAGGGCGACCTGATCCTGGGCGCCGGCTGCAGGTCCGCGATCGGGACCATCGTGGAACGCGCCACCGGTTACGTGTGGCTGCTGCACCTGCCTGAGGGTCACACCGCCGAACACGTCCGCGCCGCCATCGCCGAGCAGCTACCCGGCTGGCCTGAGGTGTTGAAGCAGTCTTTGACCTGGGACCGCGGCAAGGAGATGACCCAGCACAAGCAGATCAGCATCGACACCGGGATCCACATCTACTTCGCCGACCCCCGCACGCCCTGGCAGCGACCCGGCAACGAGAACCTCAACGGCCTGCTGCGCCAATATTTCCCCAAAGGCACCGACTTGTCGGTCCATTCGGCCGCCGAGCTGCAACGCGTCGCCGACCAGCTCAACGACCGTCCCCGAGCACGCCTTGGCTACGCTAAACCCATCGAGCTGATGACCGAGCTGGTGTTGCAGTGACGGTCAGGCACCGCCCATGATCTCTTGGGAAACCTGCACCTCCCTCGCCAGATCTGCCATCAGAAGTGCCGGTTTCCCATGATCTCTTGGGAAACCGGCGAGACGGAGCAGGCGGGCGTACGGGGGTTGGGCCGGGATCGGGCGGGGAGGGGGGTGCAGGTCAGGCGCGCGGGGAGGAGTCCTCGCTGACCGAGGACTCCTGCGCCACGATGGTCTCGACGACCGTACGGGCGATGTCCTGCGGGGCGAGGCCGAGCTGGGCGAGGAGCTCGGTCCGGGTGCCGTGCTCGAGGAACTCCTGCGCGATGCCGAACTCCCGCAGCGGCGTCGCGACCCCCGCGGCACGAAGCTCCTGAGCGAGCCGTGAGCCGCAGCCGCCGACGACGCCGTTGTCCTCGATGGTGACGACGAGCTCGTGCTCGGCGGCGAGGCGGACGAGGGCGGGGTTGACCGGGATGGCCCAGACCGGGTCGACGACGCTGACGCCGACCCCGTGGTCGGAGAGCCGGCGGCCGACCTCGACCGCGGTCCCCACGAGCTGGCCGAACCCGACGACCAGCACCTGCGGCGGGACGGTCTCGGCCCGCAGCAGGACGTCGACGCCGGCGACGGTCTCGACCGCCGGCAGATCGTCCGGCACGGGCTCCTTGGAGTAGCGGATCACGGTCGGCGCGTCGTCGACCTGCGAGGCGACGTCGAGCGCCTCACGCAGCCGGGTGGCGTCCCGCGGCGCGGCGAGCCGCAGGCCGGGGACGAGCTGGAGCAGCGACATGTCCCACATGCCGTGGTGGCTGGCGCCGTCCGGGCCGGTGACGCCGGCGCGGTCGAGCACGAAGGTCACCCCGCAGCGGTGCATCGCCACGTCGAGCAGCAGCTGGTCGAAGGCGCGGTTCAGGAAGGTGGCGTACAGCGCCACCACCGGGTGCATCCCGCCCATGGCCAGCCCGGCGGCCGACGTCACGGCGTGCTGCTCGGCGATGCCGACGTCGAAGACGCGGTCGGGGAACGCGGCCGCGAACTTGCCCAGCCCGGTCGGGTAGGTCATCGCGGCCGTGATCGCCACGATCCGCTCGTCACGCGCCCCGAGGCGGACGAGCTCCTCGGAGAACACGTCGGTCCACGTCGTCCGCCCGGGCGCCCCGAGGGGCCGGCCGGTGACGGCGTCGATCTTGCCCACGGCGTGGAAGCGGTCCTCCTCGTGCGCCTCGGCGGCCTCGAAGCCGTTGCCCTTGCGGGTGAGGCAGTGCACCAGGACGGGCCCGCCGAACTGCTTGGCCTGGGTCAGCGCCTGCTCCACCGCGGTGATGTCGTGCCCGTCGACCGGTCCGACGTACTTCAGCCCCAGGTCGGCGAACAGCCCCTGCGGCGCCAGCACGTCCTTCAGGCCGCTCTTGATCCCGTGCAGGACGTCGTACGCCGTCGTCCCCACCACCGGTGCCTTGCTGACGCCGCGCTTGACGACGTCGAGCACCTGCTCGTAGCGCCGGTTGGTCCGCAGGCTCGTCAGGTGCTTGGCCAGCCCGCCGACCGTCGGGGTGTAGGAACGGCCGTTGTCGTTGACCAGCACCACGAGCGGCAGGTCAGTCGTCTCCGCGATGTTGTTGAGGGCCTCCCAGGCCATGCCGCCGGTGAGCGAGCCGTCACCGACGAAGGCGAGGACCGTCCCGGGCCCGTGCTGCAGGCGGATCGCCTTGGCCAGACCGTCCGCGTACGAGAGCGCCGTCGACGCGTGGGAGTTCTCCACCCAGTCGTGCTCGGACTCCGCCCGGCTCGGGTAGCCCGACAAGCGGCCCTTCTGCCGCAGGCCGGGGAAGTCGTCCTGCCGGCCCGTCAGGATCTTGTGCACGTAGCTCTGGTGGCCGGTGTCGAAGACCACCGGGTCGGTCGGGGAGTCGAACACGCGGTGCAGAGCGATCGTGAGCTCCACGACCCCGAGGTTCGGCCCGAGGTGGCCGCCGGTGCGGCTCACGTTCTCGATGAGGAAGGCGCGGATCTCGGCCGCCAGCTGCGGCAGCTGCGCCGGGTCGAGCGCCTTGAGGTCCGCCGGGCTCTGAACCTGGCTCATCAGGCCGTCCGGGGCGGGCACCATCGCTCCAGGATAGGGGCCCGGCCCCAGGCTGCCGGGCGGCACCGCCGGACGTGCCCGACAGCACACCCACCAGCCGGGCCACCGCCCGGACGACCGCGGCCCGGAACCGGCGCAGCCGGAGGCGCGAGCCGCTCACAGCCGGGCCAGGAACGTACGGCCGCGCAGCGCCTCGCCGATCAGCCCGACCGCCCGCCGGGTGCGCACGAGCGCGGCACCCTGCTCGAGCCAGATCTCGGCGGCGGTCTCGACCACGTCGGGGCGGACCTGGCCCCGCAGCGCCGTCCGGACGTCGGCCAGCCCCTCCTGCACCGCGCGGCACTGCCCCTCGACGAAGTGCTCGGCGAACTGCGCGAGGACGAGCGGGTGGTGGCGCAGCACGCGGTACCCGCGGAAGTCCGCGGGGCAGCAGTCGAAGAGGTAGCCGACGGCCGTCCGCTCCCAGTCCGGGGCGCCGGGCGGCCGGACGGTGTCGGGCCAGCCGGGCGGGGCGACGGAGGTGGGCACCGAGGCACCATATCGAACGTGTGTTCGAACGAGCAAGGGTGGGTCTCGCCGGGAGAGCGACCCGCCCTCGCGACTAGGGTCCTCGCGTGGGCGATGCGACGGAGCAGGAGCAGCAGCAGCAGCAGCAGCAGCAGCAGCACGACGATCTCGTCTGCCAGGTGGTGCGCGGGACCGCCGACGCCGCGGTCGTCCTGCGTACCGACGACGTCGTGGCCTTCCTCGACATCCACCCGGTCTTCAAGGGCCACGTGCTGGTGTCCCCGGTCCGCCACGTCGACACCCTCCTCGAGCTGCCGGTCGACCTGATGGCCCCGCTGCTCACCTCCGCGCAGCGCGTCGCCCGGGCGATCGGCGAGGCGCTCGGGGCGCAGGGGACCTTCGTGGCCGTGAACAACGTCGTCAGCCAGTCGGTGCCCCACCTGCACGTCCACGTGGTCCCCCGGACGAAGGGCGACGGGCTGCGCGGCTTCTTCTGGCCGCGGACCCGCTACGCCGACGGCGAGCGCGAGGCCTACGCGACCCTGCTGCGCGACGCGCTCGCCGGCTGAGCACCGGGACGCCCACCGCCTGACCCGGAGGTAGCCGAAGCGGCCTCGCTCGCTCTTTGAGGATGGCATCGTGGCGCCGTGCTGTCAGGCCCCGTCCCCGCGCAGCGGGCCAGGTCGTGGCTCGTCGGTGCCGTCGTGGGGACGCTGCTGGTCGGGGTCGCGGTGGGACTCGGCCCCTTCACCGCGGCGCGTGGCTGGACGCCGGAGCCGGAAGCAGGTTCGTCCCCGCCGACGGGCTCACGACGTCGGTGCGGTTCGGTCAGGCCGGCACCTCCAGCGTCGCGATGCAGCAGAGCAGCCGCCTTCGAGGTGGGCTCATCTCCGACGCGATGTCGACCACCGCGTCGACCTCCCTCCCGGCGCCGGCCGGTACCGCGTGTTCTCCGCCGACCAGCAGGGCGTGTGGCTCCGTGTCCAGGACTGGGAGGACCGCGGCCTGTCCCTGGCCGACTTCCTCGCCCTGCCGTCCGACCTCCGCGCCGGCCGTGGCTGGACCAGCGCCGGCCACGCGCTCGCCAGCCCGCCCACCCGTCAGCTCACCTACCGCGCCACGTCCGCAGCCTCGGTGCCGACCGACCCGGCGCGGGCGGCGCAAGGCTGCCTCCGCGTCTCCGCGGACACCGTGCTGGAAGGTGTTGAGCACACGCAGCGGTGGCGCGAGACGACCTGTGGTGCCCGGGCGCCGGGACGGTCGAGCAGTCCGGAGACCAGGACGGCGTCGCGTGCACGATCGCCCCCGGTCCAGCGGCGTCAGCTCCGGCCCTCGACCCGCCCTCCTGGGGCACCGGAGACCTCGCGAGCTGGCAGGTCGAGACGCCCGACCTGATCAACGGTGACGAGACGTTCGGCGCCGAGCGGGCCGACCTGCTCCCGGCCCAGCCGCCGGCCGTGACGTCGACCGGGCTCCTGGTCTTCAGCCTGATCGACGGGGCGGACCTCACCGGCCTGCTCCCCCGGCGCTCGGGCGCGCTCTGGTGGCACTGGTGGGTGCGCCCCGGGGGCCAGGTCTTCACGGTGGCGGCGGCGGGTCCGCTGGTCGTCGTGACCACGACCGACCACCGCGTGGCCGCGTACACCGCTGGTGGCACCCTCGCGTGGACCGTGCCGTTGGACGACGTGGCCGTCGCCCCGGCGATCCGGGTCGGCACCGAAGGCGTCGCCGTCGCGACCGTCGGCGGCCAGGTCGGCGTTCTTGACCTGCGGACCGGGGAGGTGCGGTGGCGTCGACAGCGCGCCCGCGGGGTGCCCCGCCCGCTCGTGTCGGACGGCGCGGTCCTGGTCGCGGCGGACACCGGGCCGACGGTGACGGCCTGGGACACCTCGCCCGGACGAACTTCTGGGGCCCTGACCACCGTGGGTGTGGTCAGGGCCCCAGAAGTTCTCCGGCGTCCTCAGTCCTGCTTGAGCAGCGACCTCAGCACGTACGGCATGATCCCGCCGTTGCGGTAGTAGTCCGCCTCACCGGGGGTGTCGATCCGGACGACGGCGTCGAACTCGACGTCGCCGGCGCTCACGTGCACCGTCTTCGGCGTGGTGCCGTCGTTGAGCGCGGTGACGCCGGTGAAGGAGAAGGTCTCCTCCCCCGTCAGACCGAGCGACTCCGCGCTCTGCCCCTCCGGGAACTGCAGCGGCAGCACGCCCATGCCGATCAGGTTGGAGCGGTGGATGCGCTCGTACGACTGCGCGATCACCGCCCGGACCCCGAGCAGCGCGGTGCCCTTGGCCGCCCAGTCGCGCGAGCTGCCCGAGCCGTACTCGGCCCCGGCCAGGACGACCAGCGGCGTCCCCGCGGCGAGGTAGTGCTCGGACGCCTCGTAGACCGAGGTGACGGGTCCGTCGGCCTGCGTGAAGTCGCGCGTCACGCCACCCTCGGTCCCCGGCGCGAGCCGGTTGCGCAGGCGGATGTTCGCGAACGTGCCCCGGATCATCACCTCGTGGTTGCCGCGGCGCGAGCCGTAGGAGTTGAAGTCGCGGCGCTCGACGCCGTGCTCGGACAGGTAGGCCCCGGCCGGGCTGTCGCCCTTGATCGAGCCCGCGGGCGAGATGTGGTCGGTCGTGATCGAGTCGCCGAGCATCAGCAGGACACGGCCGCCCTCGATGTCGGTGACGGGCACGGGGTCGGCCGGCATCCCGTCGAAGTACGGGGGCTTGCGCACGTACGTCGACTGGGGGTCCCACTCGAAGACGTCGCCCTCGGGCGTCGGCAGCGACTGCCACTGGGCGTCGCCGGCGAACACGTCGGCGTAGGAGTCCGCGAACATCTCCGCCCCGATCGAGGCGCCGACGATCTCGTCGATCTCGGCCTCGGTCGGCCACACGTCGCGCAGGTAGACCGGCTGGCCCTGCTCGTCGGTGCCGAGCGGGTCGTTGACCAGGTCGGTGTCCATCGTCCCGGCCAGCGCGTACGCGACGACCAGCGGCGGCGAGGCGAGGTAGTTCATCTTGACGTCCGGGTTGATCCGGCCCTCGAAGTTCCGGTTGCCCGAGAGGACCGAGACCACGGCGAGGTCGGACTCCTGGACCGCGGCGCTCACCTCGGGGATCAGGGGGCCCGAGTTGCCGATGCAGGTCGTGCAGCCGTAGCCGACGAGGTTGAACCCCGAGCTTGTCGAGGTACGGCGTCAGGCCGGACCGGTCGTAGTAGTCGGTGACCACCTTCGAGCCGGGCGCCAGCGTCGTCTTGACCCAGGGCTTGCGCGACAGGCCCCGCTCGACGGCCTTCTTGGCCACCAGCGCGGCGCCGATCATGACGCTCGGGTTGGACGTGTTGGTGCAGGAGGTGATCGAGGCGATCGTCACCGCACCGTGGTCGAGCTCGAAGGTCTGCCCGTCGAGCGTGACCTTCGTGGGCCGGCTCGGGCGCCCGATGTCGGCCGCGACGTGCTCGCCGAACTCTGCGGGCTCGCTCTCCCCGCTCTCGCTGGAGCTGACCGGGTCGGAGGCCGGGAAGGTCTCCGACGACCGACTCGTCGTAGCCGTCGAGCTTCGGGGCGGCGTCCACGTTCGGCGCTGCCTGGTCCGCGGTGGCCGACGGCGCGGGGACGGGCTGGTCGTCGTCGACGTACGCGGCGAGCGCCTCGCGGAACCCTTGCTTGGCCTGGCTCAGGACGACCCGGTCCTGCGGGCGCTTCGGGCCGGCGATGCTCGGGACGATGCTCGAGAGGTCGAGCTCGAGGTACTCCGAGTAGCGCGGCTCGCGGTCGTCCTCGTGCCAGAGACCCTGCGCCTTCGCGTACGCCTCGACGAGCGCGATCTGGTGCTCGTCGCGCCCGGTGAGGCGCAGGTAGTCGGTGGTCTTGGAGTCGATCGGGAAGACCGCGATGGTCGAGCCGTACTCCGGGCTCATGTTGCCGATCGTCGCCCGGTTGGCCAGCGGCACCGCGGAGACGCCGGGCCCGTAGAACTCGACGAACTTCCCGACCACCTTGTGCTGCCGCAGCATCTCGGTGATGGTCAGCACCAGGTCGGTCGCCGTGGCGCCCTCCGGCAACGAGCCGCTGAGCTTGAAGCCGACGACGCGCGGGATGAGCATCGACACGGGCTGGCCGAGCATGGCCGCCTCCGCCTCGATGCCGCCGACGCCCCAGCCCACGACGCCCAGGCCGTTGACCATCGTCGTGTGCGAGTCGGTGCCGACGCAGGTGTCCGGGTAGGCCTGGCCGTTCCGGGTGAAGACCACGCGGGCCAGGTGCTCGATGTTGACCTGGTGGACGATGCCGGTGCCGGGCGGGACGACCTTGAAGTCGTCGAACGCCGTCTGGCCCCAGCGCAGGAACTGGTAGCGCTCGCGGTTGCGGCCGTACTCGATCTCGACGTTGCGCGAGAAGGCGTCGGCGGTGCCGAACACGTCGGCGATCACGGAGTGGTCGATGACCAGCTCGGCCGGGGCGAGCGGGTTGATCTTGGTGGCGTCGCCCCCGAGCTCGGCCATCGCCTCGCGCATGGTGGCCAGGTCGACGACGCACGGCACACCGGTGAAGTCCTGCATGATCACCCGCGCCGGGGTGAACTGGATCTCGTGCGACGGGTCGTCCTCGGCGACCCAGCCGCCGAGCGTGCGGATCTGGTCGGCGGTGATGTTCGCGCCGTCCTCGGTCCGCAGCAGGTTCTCGAGCAGGATCTTCAGGCTGTACGGCAGCGACTCCGAGCCCTCGACGGCGTCCAGCCGGAAGATCTCGTACGACTGGTCCCCCACCTGCAGGGTCTGCCTCGCTCCGAAGCTGTCGACACTCGTCCCGCCACTCATCCGGCCTCCTCGCCTCACAAAGTATCTACCTCGCTCGCCGCGATGGCTGGAGGTCACTTCGTTCCCACAAAGTATCTTGACGTCAAGATATCACGCACGGACCAGCGTCCTGGCCCTGTGCCCAGCCTCCCCCACCGCACCGCCCGCCGACGGGTAAGGGTGGCCTGACCTCCGCTCGCCGTCCGACCACCGCCGTCTGACGCGCCTCCGCCTGGACGAGCGAGCGAGCACGACACGCTTTTCGTCGTCCGAGCGAGGGAGGAAGGCGGAGGACCGGAGCGTCAGGCGCGCCGGAGCGAAGCGGAGGCAGACAGCACGGCGACGCACTCGACGTGCTGGGTCATGGGGAACAGGTCGAACGCGCGGATGCTCGTGGCGACGTAGCCCTCCTTCGCCGCGCTGGCCAGGTCGCGGGCCAGGGAGGCGGGGTCGCAGGCGACGTACGCGACGGCGCGCGGGCGGCGGGACAGGACCTCGCGGACGACCTTCGCCCCCGCGCCGGACCGCGGTGGGTCGAGCACGACGAGGTCGGTGGTCCGCGGCAGCCGGGCGAGCCCGCGCTCGACGCGGTCAGCGGCGAGACGGACCCGGTCGCCGGCGTCGGCGAGGTTGCGGCGGGCGGCGGCGACGGCACCGCGTCCCGACTCCAGGCCCCAGACCCGGCAGCCGGCGTCGAGCAGCGCGCCGGCGAACAGGCCGACGCCGCCGTACAGGTCGAACGCCCGCTCCCCCGCCCGCGGCTCCAGCCCCCGCAGGACGGCGTCGACGAGGACCGTAGCGGCGACCGGGTGCACCTGCCAGAACCCGGCGGGCGGGACCGCGTACGTCCGGCCGGCGACGGTCTCGCTCAACCCGCCGCCCGGGGTCGCGTCCCCGGTCACGGAGCCAGGCGAACCGTCCACGAGCAGCGCCGCACCCGTCGGCGAACCCGCCGCCAGCAGCTCGGCGTCGACCGGCCAGGTGCGGCCGACCACGGGCGGGATGCGCGGCGAGGCGATCGGGCAGCCTTCCCCCGGCAGCACGACGAGGTCGCTCGAACGGTGCCGCCGCAGCCCGGCCAGGCCGTCGGCGTCGACGTGGTAGCGCATCCGGGTGCGCCAGCCGAGCCCGTCGTCGGGCCGTTCCGGGACCGGGACCGCCTCGACCGAACCCTCCCAGGACAGACCCGCCAGCCGCTGCAGCTGCTCGGCCACCACCGCCGTCTTGAGCCGGCGCTGCTCCGGCAGGCTCGCGTGCTGCCAGTCGCAGCCGCCGCACAGCCCTGGCCCGGCGACCGGGCACGGCGGCACGACCCGCGCGGGCGACGCCTCCAGGACCTCGGTCGCGTCCCCGCGCCAGAAGCGGTCGTGGCTCGTGTCGGTCAGGGTCACCAGCACCCGTTCGCCCGGCAGCGCGTGCCGCACGAACACCACCCGGCCCGGCCCACCGTCACCCGCGGAGCCTTCCGTGAGCCGGGCGACGCAGTGCCCGCCGTGCGCGACCGGACCGACCTCGACGGGCCCGACCACCTGCCCGTCGACAGGCCCGGGGCCCGGGAAGGAGGTCACGAGAGGTAGCTGCGGCGCGACTGCTCGGCCTGCGTCTCGCGGTGCAGGCGGCGCTTGGCGGCGTCGGAGGAGCGCAGCAGGAAGGGCACCGAGGTCACCATGACGCCGGGCGTGAACAGCAGCCGGGTCTTCAGGCGCAGGGCGCTCTGGTTGTGCAGGATCTGCTCCCACCAGTGCCCGACGACGTACTCGGGGATGTAGACGGTGACGATGTCGCGCGGGTTCTCGGTGCGCAGGCTCTTCACGTAGCGCAGGATCGGCGTCGTCACCTCGCGGTACGGCGACGCGATCACCTTGAGCGGCACGGGGATGCCCGCCTCGTCCCACTGCTCGACGAGCCGTTCGGTCTCCTCCTCGTCGACCGAGACGGTGACCGCCTCGAGCGAGCTCGGCCGCGACGCCTTCGCGAAGGCGATCGCCCGCATGGTCGGCTTGTGGAGCTTGCTGACCAGGACGACGCCGCGCACCCGGCTCGGCAGGATCCGGTCCTCGCCCTCGACCAGCGCCGTCTCCTCCGCCACGTGGTCGTAGTGGCGCCGGATCGACTTCATCAGCAGGAAGATCACCGCCATCGCGATGATGGCGATGTAGGCGCCCTGCGTGAACTTGCTGAGCAGCACGATGACCAGCACGGTGCCCGTCATCGTGAGGCCGACGGCGTTGATCACCCGCGACCGCTTCATCCGCGCCCGGCTCGCCGGGTCCCGCTCGGTCGCCAGGTGCCGCGTCCAGTGCCGCAGCATGCCCGTCTGGCTGACGGTGAACGAGACGAACACCCCGACCACGTACAGCTGGATCAGGGAGGTGACGTTCGCGCGGTAGGCGACGATCAGGACGATCGCGAGCGCGGAGAGGACGACGATGCCGTTGCTGTAGGCGAGCCGGTCGCCGCGGGTGTGCAGCTGGCGGGGCAGGTAGCCGTCGCGGGCGAGGATCGAGCCGAGGACCGGGAAGCCGTTGAAGGCGGTGTTCGCGGCCAGGAACAGGATGACGAACGTCGCCGCGACGACGAAGTAGAAGCCCGGCCGGAAGTCGTCGAAGACGACGTCGGCCAGCTGGGCGATGCCGGTCTTCTCGATGACGTCGACGCGAGCACCGTTCAGCAGGTAGTGCGAGCGGCCCTCGTCGATCAGGCGCAGGCCGGTGAGGTGGGCCAGCACGATGACGCCGATGACCATGGTCACCGCGACGGTCCCGAGCAGCAGGAGCGTGGTGGCCGCGTTCTTGCTCTTCGGCTTCTCGAAGGCGGGCACGCCGTTCGAGATGGCCTCGACGCCGGTGAGCGCCGCGCAGCCGGAGGAGAACGTCCGGGCCAGCAGCGCGACCATGAGGAACCCGCTGAACTGGGCGTAGCGCGGCTCCGCCTCGATCGTGTACTGCGCGCTCTCGGCCCGCAGCGGCTCGCCGAGGACCAGGATCCGGACGAGGCCCCAGCCGATCATCACGAGCACGCCGGCCATGAAGCAGTAGGTGGGGATGGCGAAGAGCCCGCCCGACTCCCGGACCCCGCGCAGGTTCAGCGCGGCCAGCACGACGACGGCGATGCTGGCGGCGAGCGCCTCGTGGCCGTCGAGGAAGTGCAGCAGCGGGACCGACTTCGCGTTCTGGACGCCGGAGGAGATCGACACCGCGACGGTGAGGACGTAGTCGACGAGCAGGGCGCTGCCCACCGTCAGGCCGGCGTTCGGCCCGAGGTTGACGGTCGCGACCTCGTAGTCGCCGCCGCCCGACGGGTAGGCGTGCACGTTCTGGCGGTAGGACGCGACGACGACGAGCATGACGACCGCGACGAGGATCGCGATCTTCCAGGAGAAGGCGTACGCCGCCAGCCCCGCGAGCGACAGGGTGATGAGGATCTCGTCGGGGGCGTAGGCGACCGAGGAGAGCGCGTCCGAGGCGAAGACCGGGAGCGCGATGCGCTTCGGGAGCAACGTCTCGCCGAGCTGCGTGCTCGACAGCTTCCGGCCGATGAGCAAGCGCTTGCTGAGCTCCGGGAGTCGGACCACGAGCAGCGACTCTAGCCACGGTTCGCAGGATCCGCGGTCCCCTACACTCGCTCGGGTGCACATCGTGATCATGGGTTGCGGCCGCGTGGGCTCCACCCTGGCGCGGTCGCTGGAGAAGCGGGGCCACACCGTCGCCGTCATCGACGTCGACGTGGACGCCTTCCGCCGCCTGGGACCGGACTTCGGCGGCCGTACGGTCAAGGGCGTGGGCTTCGACCGCGAGGTCCTGGTCGAGGCCGGGATCGACGAGGCCGACGGCTTCGCCGCGGTGTCCAGCGGCGACAACTCGAACATCCTGGCCGCGCGGGTCGTGCGCGAGACGTTCTCCGTCGACAACGTCGTGGCCCGCATCTACGACCCGGGCCGTGCCGAGGTGTACGAGCGCCTGGGCATCCCCACGGTCGCCACGGTCCGCTGGACCTCCGACCAGGTGCTGCGCCGGCTGCTGCCGGCGGGCTCCGAACCGCTGTGGCGCGACCCCTCGGGCTCGGTCCGCATCATCGAGGTCCACGTCGACCGTTCGTGGGTGGGTCGGACCGTCGGCGAGATCGAGGACGCGACCGGCGCGCGGGTGCCGTTCCTGTTCCGGATGGGCTCGGCGCTGGTGCCCAAGAACGCCACGATCTTCCAGGACGGCGACCTCGTCTACGCCGCCGTCGAGGACGCCGGCCTGGTGCGGGTCGAGGACGTCCTCGCCAACGCACCCCAGGGGGAGTGAGTCAGTCATGCGCGTCGTCATCGCCGGGGCCGGGAACGTCGGCCGCTCCATCGCCGCGGAGCTGGTCGAGAAGGGCCACGAGATCCTCCTCATCGACCGCGACCCGCGGGCGATCAAGTCGGACACGCTCCCCCAGGCCGAGTGGCTGCTGGCCGACGCGTGCGAGCTCTCCTCGCTCGAGGAGGCCGGGATCGACACCTGCGACGTCGCCATCGCGGCCACGGGCGACGACAAGGCCAACCTCGTCATCTCGCTGCTGTGCAAGACCGAGTTCGGCGTGCCGCGCACCGTGGGCCGGGTCAACCACCCGAAGAACGAGTGGCTCTTCAACGAGGTGTGGGGCGTCGACGTCTCGGTCTCGACGCCGCGTCTGATGTCCGCCCTGGTCGAGGAGGCGGTCACCGTCGGCGACCTCGTGCGGCTGATGACCTTCCACGAGGGCGAGACGAGCCTGGTGGAGATGACCCTGCCGACCTCGAGCCCGGTCGCCGGCGCCCGGATCGGCGACCAGCGCTGGCCGGCGGACGCGGTGCTCGTGGCGATCATCCGCGACGGCCGGACGCAGGCACCCGAGCCGGACGGTTCGCTGGAGGCGGGCGACGAGCTGCTCTTCGTCACCGCCCAGGCCGACGAGAAGGAGCTGGCCGACGTGCTGTCGCCGCGCGAGGGCGGGGTCAAGGACGCCTCGCTCACCACCTCGCGCGTCACACCCGGGCTCTAGCCCGACTCCGCACACCGACGACGAAGGCCTCCCCGACCAGGTCGGGGAGGCCTTCGTGGTGCTACGGGCCGAGCGTCAGCCGGTCAGCGTCCAGCGCTGCGCCGCGGTGGCGTTGCAGGTGTAGATCTGCAGCTGGAGCTTGTTCTTCGGGTCACCGCCCGGGACGTCGAGGCACTTGCCGGACGCCGTGTTCACCAGCGAACCGTCGGTGCCCGGCGCCCACTCCTGCGCGGTCGTGCCGTTGCAGGTCCAGATCTGGACCTTGGCCTTGTTCTTCGCGCTGCCGCCCTTGACGTCCAGGCACTTGCCCAGGCTGGCGAAGGTGCTGCCGGCGTGGGTCCACGTCTGGGCCTTGGAGCCGTTGCAGCCGTACAGCTGCACCGCGGTGCCCTTGGCGTCCTTGCCGCCGCGGACGTCGGCGCACTTGCCGCCGACCCCGACGATCGCGGTGGTCGGCAGCTTGGCCACGGCCGTGCCGTGCACCGTGATGAGGTGCGCGCCCTGGCCGTCGTTGCCGGTGATCGAGTACGTGCCGTCGAAGCTCCCCGCCGTCGTCGGCTCGAAGGTCACCGACTGGTGGATCACGTCACCGGGCTCGATCTGCTGGCCCTCGGACACGGGGTCGGGGACCTCGAAGGGCGACGTCGGCGGGGCCGCCTTCGTCAGGGTCAGCAGCAGGTTGCCGGTGTTGCGGATGTCGAAGGTCTTCGTGACCTTCTTGCCCACCTCGACCGCGCCGAACTGGACCGTGCCCGGCTCGATCGTGAGCTGGGCCGCGCCCTTGATCGAGGAGCCCGTGATCGGCACCGAGACGGTGCCGGTCGACGACTTCACCACGAGCGAGGTCGCGAACTTGCCCGCCGCCGTCGGGGAGAACGTCACCGGGATCGACAGCGAGTTCCCCGCCTCGAGCTTGGTGCCGCCGTCGGGCAGCGAGTCGGTCGAGAACGGACCCGTGGGCTCGGTGACCGACGAGATCTCGGTGGTCGTCGACCCGCTGTTGGTGATGCTCGCGTCCAGCGTCACGCTGCCGCTGACCGGGACCTCGCCGAAGTCGAGCGTCGACGGGTCGGAGACCAGGCCGTCCTTCGTGCCCTGCCCGTGCAGGTCGAAGGCGAAGGTCCCCGTGGTCGTGACGAACGAGATCGCGCCGGAGTCGCTGCCGGCCACGGTCGGGGTGTAGGAGACCGGGAGCGTCAGCGTGGCACCCGTCTTGAGGGTGACCGGCAGGGTGACCTTGCCGATCTTGAAGGGAGCGTCGGTCCGGACCTTGGTGATCTTGATCTCGCGCTTGGCGGTCACCGTGACCTGCTTGGTCGCCGTGGCATTCACCGCGACGAGGCCGAAGTCGGTCGGGCTGCCGCCGAGGGCGATCGTCGAGGGCCGGCCGAAGCCGTACACCGAGCCGGACCGGTTCGCGACGTAGACGCGGCCGTCCTCGGTCGCCACCTTGCCGAACTTGGTCGCCGTCCCGATCGGGGCCGAGTAGCGCAGGTTCAGCTTGCCCTTGTTCGGCAGCGCGTCGTACGCGCGCAGCTGGCCGCCCGCGCCGGTCGGACCGCTGCTGTAGATGGCCCAGACCAGGGCGGAGCCCGAGGTCTTGCCGTTCGAGGTGACGGTCGGGGAGCCGGAGGTGTAGCCGAAGTTCCCGCTGGTCGTGCCCGTCCGGGTCAGCGCCG
This sequence comes from uncultured Actinomycetota bacterium, assembly GCA_963762775.1. Classification (GTDB taxonomy): domain Bacteria; phylum Actinomycetota; class Actinomycetes; order Propionibacteriales; family Propionibacteriaceae; genus Microlunatus. The sequence goes on along the minus strand of CAVXMD010000002.1, from coordinate 264,773 downwards.
GCTTGCCGGAGCCGGACTTCCCGACCTTGAAGGCCGACATCGGTCCGCGGTTGGTGACCATGTAGACGTAGCCGCCGTCGCCGCCCCAGAAGGCCGGGTGGCCCCAGACGCCCTTGTACGGACCGCCGGTCTGCAGGACGTCGTCCTTCTTGCCGGTCTTCTGCCCGCTGCCGCCCATGTCGTCACGGTCGAGCAGGAAGACCCGTCCGTCCTTGCCGACCTCGACCAGCAGGTGCGGGTGCTCCTCGGTGCCGTAGCCGTCCGGGATCGCCATCGGACCGCCGGAGCCGAGGTCGGTGTCGTCGGTGTCGAGGTTGCTGTTGTTGACCGGGGAGAAGAAGTCGGTCGCCTTCAGCGTGCCGTTGTCCTGCACCGTGACGCGGACGACCGACTCGGCGAGCTGGCTGGGCGGGCTCGAGCCCTTGCGGGGCGACGGCGAGACGCCGTTGCCGGTCGCGAAGATGATCTGGCCCGCGCCGTCGGAGACGAGCCCGCCACCCGACTGCCAGATGCCGGCGCCGGCCTTGGAGCTGCCGGTCTCGGTCGCGAACATCGCGGTCTGCTTGCCGGTCGTGGCGTTCACGCCGATCACGTAGCCGACGTACGGGCCGTGGTCGCAGTGGCTCGCGAAGCCCGCGTAGACGACCCCGTCGAGGAGCAGCAGCCCCGGCCGCTGCATGGCGGTCTTGGGGTTGAAGTCGATGTCCTTGTCGTTGTCGGCCGAGCCCTTGATCGTCGTCGGGAAGCCCGCACGCTCGACGCCCGTGGTGATGTCGACCGCGTGCAGGTACCAGTGCGGGTTGTCGGCGTTCTTGCCGTCGTCGACCTTGGCCGTGAAGTAGGCCGTGCCGGTCGCCTGGTCGACCACCGGGGTCGCCGTGATGCCGATGGTCGGGACGAGGTCGCCGCAGCCGATGTGCGAGGCCGCCCACTCGGGGCCGACGTCGCGCGTCCAGCGGATCTTGCCGGTCACGGGGTCGAGGCCGTAGGCCTTGTCCTTCTCGGTGACGGCGAGCAGCGTGTTCTTGGCGACCACGGGCTCGGCGTAGATCTGGCCGTCGAGCTTGGTCTCGAACAGCTGTCCGAAGTCGGGCGCCCCGACGTCGGAGGGCGTGAGCTTGGGCTCTTTGCTGTCCCAGCCGGTGCGCAGGTTGTCGACCGACACCGTCGTGACGTCGGCGACGGCCGGGCCGACGGGACCGGTGGTGACCAGGCCCAGCGAGACGAGTCCGGTGAGCACGGCGCCGCTGACGACGCGGGCAGGACGGCGGAAGGCGAGGAACAAGAGGGGTTCTCCGATCGACGCCGCGTCACCGCGACGCTGGCGCGCGTCAATGGTGCCTGAGAAGTTCCCTCGTCGTCCGCGCGAACGCGCGATCATGACGTGATCTGCACCACTTCGGTCACTGCTGTCACAGCGAGGGGCGAGCCGCGAGCGGCGAGACGATCCGTGCTCCGCCGCCGGAGCGGGCTCGCGGCGCTCAGGCGGGCGAGGCGGCCGCGTCCTGCTCGGCCAGCACGCGGCCGAGCGTCGAGCCCTCGATGGGCGTCCGTCCGCGGGAGAGCAGGAACCCGATGACGGCCAGCGCCCCGAGCAGCAGCGGCCAGCCCAGCACGACCTTCGCGACACCCAGCCAGACCACCTGACCGGCAAGGAAGAGCGGCAGCTGGACGACGAACCGCAGGACGTACGGCACGGCCAGCACGAGCGTCAGGCGGGAGGTCATCCGCACCAGCGGCTTGTCCTGGGCCCAGGCCGTCGGCTGGTTGACCGCGGCGCCGACGAGGAAGCCGACCAGCGGGCGGCGGACCAGCACGGTGAGGACCGAGATCACGGCGAGCGCGCCGTTGTAGAGGATGCCGGGCAGGAACACGTCCTCGGCCCGGCCGGTCCGGGTGGCGACGAGCACCGCGATGGCCGTGGGGACGACGGCCTGCGCCACGAACTTCAGCGAGGTGCGCTGCACCAGCCGGACCACGGCCAGCAGCACCGCGACGCCGACGGCGACGCCGATGGAGGGGTAGAGAGCGCGCGAGGCGACCCAGGCGATCGTGAAGCCGATGAACGGCAGCGCCGACTCGAGCATGCCGCGCACGCCGCCGAGCGAACGGCTCAGCTCGTGGCGGACCAGCTCCTCGACGTAGCGGTAGGTCGGACGGACGCTGCCGGTCGCAGCGCCGGCCGGTCGGGCGGAGCTCACGAAGCGGTCGGCGTCGGCAGGAGCTCGTAACGCGGGTTGTACACGAGCCGACGGCCCTCGTGGCAGCTGATGCGGCCCTGGACCTTGAGCGTGCGGCCGGCGTCGATGCCCGGGATCTGCCGTCGGCCCAGCCAGACGAGGGTGACCCCGCCGGAGCCGTCGCGGAGCTCGACCTCGAGGGCCGGGTGACCGGCCCGGGGGCTCAGGGTGATCGAGGAGACCGTGCCGGTCAGGCAGACCTGCTCACGGTCCTGGCAGGTGCCGATCGGGACCGCGCCCTCCTGGCGGACGTTGCGCTGCAGCTCCTCGGACTCGAGCTCGGCGTTGGACGTCGCCAGACGTCGCAGCGCCCGCTGCAGCATGTTCTCCCTGCCCATGGTCCGTCCTCCAGGTCGGTGATCACGCTCGTGCCGGGTCCACCGGAATCTCTCCAGCATCGCACCGTCGGTCAACCCGCGCAGCCGACCCGTACGGCCCGCGGCGCGGGGCGGTCGTCAGCCCTGGTCGGCGGGCTGCAGGTCGGCGGGCATGGCCATCGGCAGCAGGTCACCGGGAGCCATCGCCTCGTCGCCGCGACGGACGACGACCTCGCGGAAGGCCTCCAGCACGGAGAGGACCGCCGGGGACTCCTCGTCCAGCTCGATGGCGGCCTGGCCGTAGACGATGCCGCGCAGCAGCCAGCGCGGGCCCTCGGCCACCCACATCCGCGAGGGCTGGTAGCCCTGCTCGCCGTCCGGCGTCGTGACCGGCAGCAGGCGGCGCAGCTCGACGCCGAAGGGGCCCTCGGCCAGCTCGGCCTGCCCGCCCACCTCGGTCGCAGCGCCGGAGATCTCGTCGCGCAGCTCGGCCCACAGCCCGCCGCTGCGCGGGGCGGCGTACGCGCTGAGCTCGAGCGCCGACGTGCTCACGACCTCCGGCTCGGCGCCGTCGGTGGCGGGACCCGTCACGGGCAGCACGAGCATGGCCGACACGATGTCCTGCGCCTCGTTGACCTGGAGCCGCAGCTCCGACCCGGGCACCGGACTGATGATCAGGCTGCCGAGGTCGATCCGGGGCTGGTCGTCGTCGGGCTCGGCGTCGGCGAGCTCGGACACCTCGAACGGACCACCGTCACGCCACTCGGTCGCGTCGAGCGTCGCGACGTCGAGCGCGTCCTCGTCGGGCTCGGCGTCCTCCGGACCCGGCTCCGCGCTCTCGGGTTCCTGGTCGGCGGCGCCCGCGTCGTCGGTCGGGTCCTCGGCCTCCGTGGGCTCGTCGGTCGTCGACCCCTCGACGGCGTCGGTCCCGGTCTCGTCCTCCGTGGCGCGGGCCTTCTTCTTGCGGCCGAAGATCACGCGTCCTCCCCTTCTCGCACGTCGCTGCGGCGGGCGTCCTGCCCGACCGCCGACGACCCTATGCCCCCGGTGGACCCGTGGCCGCCGGTCCCGCGGTCCGAGGGCGGCAGGACCTCGGCCACCACGAAGCGGGCGCGCGCGACGCGCTGCACGACGAGCTGGGCGATCCGGTCGCCGCGGGTGATGGTCACCGGCACCAGCGGGTCGGTGTTGAGCAGGTTCACGCAGACCTCGCCGCGGTAGCCGGAGTCGACGGTGCCGGGCGCGTTGACCAGGGACAGGCCGTGCCGGTGGGCCAGGCCGGAGCGGGGGTGCACGAAGCCGGCGTAGCCCTCGGGCAGCTCGAGCGCCACGCCCGTCCGGACGAGCCGGCGCGCACCCGGTGCGAGCACCAGGTCCTCGGCGCTGTGCAGGTCGGCACCGGCGTCGCCGGGGTGCGCGTACGCCGGCACGGGCAGGTCCGCGTCGAGGCGCAGCAGCCGCACCTCGACCTCGGGCTCAGCCACGGCCCGCCTCGGGCGCGGGCGCCACCGGCCGGGCCGGGGCCTTCGGCTCCGGCGGGACCCACCCGAGGGCGACGGCCAGGGCGCCGGGCCGGCGGGTCGAGACGAGCCAGTACGGCACGGGGTCCGCGGGGTCGGCGAGGGTGAGCTCGACGGTGGTCGAGGCCCAGGGGCGCAGCACCAGGTGCGCCCGGGCGTCGGCGTCGACCCCGGCACGGGTCCGGGTCGCCGCGGCGTCCAGCGGTCGGGCCGCCTCGATCCACTCCCGGCCGATCACGGCGCGACCGACCCGGACCTCGGTCTCGTCGACCTCGGTGACGTAGGCGGCGGAGCGGAAGCCGAGGGCGACGGCGGCCAGCGAGCCGAGTCCGACGCCGAGGGCCCAGCCCGGACCCAGGTAGTAGCCGAGGGCCACCCCGAGCGTCACCGCGAAGAGGAGCGCGAGCGCCCACCAGCCCGGCGGGACCCGGACGCGTTCACGGAACCGCACCCCGTCACCGTACCGGCCCCCGCGCGCCCGCCCCCCGCTCGACAGGCTCGAGCCCACCGGAAGGCCCGGGCAGCAGAACACCGCGCCGCCCCGGAGGGCGTCGCGGTGCACGTGCGGTCGGTCGAGCGGCCTTCGAGGGTCAGCCCGCGCAGTCGAAGCAGTAGGCCGCGCCGTCCGCGCGCTCCTCGGCGATCTGGCTGCGGTGCCGGACGAGGAAGCACCCGGCGCAGGTGAACTCGTCGGACTGGCGCGGGAGCACCCGCACCGTGAGCTCCTCGTGGGAGAGGTCGGCGCCGGGGAGCTCGAACGCCTCCGCGGCCTCGGTCTCGTCCTCGTCGACCTTGCCGGAGTTCTTGTCGTTCCGGCGGGTCTTCAGCTCCTCGATGCTGTCTTCGTTGAGCTCATCGCCCTCGGTCTTGCGGGGGGCGTCGTAGTCGGTCGCCATTTACCTCGTCGTCACCTTTCACAGGCATTCGTGCCCAGCGTCTGCAGCGTTTCTGCTCCAGGGCAGCGCATGTGTACCACATGCCGGTCGGTCCGTGGTGCCGCTTCGCGGGCTGGTCGGACCGTTGCTGCCGCGGACCGTCCAACGGATGACGCCGCAGAAAATTCCCGCCGTGCCGGGCGGGCTCAGGCGGGCTGCGGGACCCGCTGGCAGAGGGCCGGGCGGGCCGGGTCGCGCAGGTTCGTGCAGCAGTCCGGCGCGCAGTCGTACCAGCCCACCACGCCCCCCTCGACGACCGGCCGGTCCGGCTCCTCGCCGCGCGCGGCGGCCGCGCGCTCGAGCACCAGGTCGACCAGCCCGCTCACGAACGCGGGGTGGGTCCCGGCCGTCGCGGCGCGGGCGAACGGCAGGCCGAGCTCCTGCGCGGTCTCGGCCGCCTCCGTGTCGAGGTCGTAGATGACCTCCATGTGGTCGGAGATGAAGCCGATCGGCACGAGCACGACGGCGGGGACGCCGTCGGCGTGCAGCGCGGTCAGGTGGTCGTTGACGTCGGGCTCCAGCCAGGGCTGGCTGGGCGGGCCCGAGCGCGAGCAGTAGGCGAGGTCGGAGGCGTACGGCCGCCCGAGCCGCTCGGAGACCCCGCGGGTGACGGCCGCCGCGACGTCGAGGTGCCAGTCGACGTAGCCGCCGTCGGCGCTGCGCGGCGTCGGGCCGGACGCCACGGCCATCGCGGTGGGGATGGAGTGGGTGACGAAGACCAGGCGTGCCCGCTCGCCGACCGGGCCCAGCCCGTCGAGCGCGGCGAGCACGGCGTCGACCGACGCCTCGACGAAGCCGGGGTGGTCGGCGTAGTGCCGGATCTTGTCGACGCTCGCCCCGGTCGCGGCCTGCGGGTCGAACGCCTCGAAGAGGTTCTCGCGGTACTGGCGGCAGGAGGAGTACGACGGGTAGGCGCTGGTGAGGACGGCGAGCACGCGGCGGTGGCCGTCGGCGACGACCCGGGCGACCTCCTCGCCGAGGACCGGGTCCCAGTTGCGGTTGCCCCAGTAGACGGGGAGGTCGATCCCCCGGCCCGCGAGCTCGTCGCGCAGCGCGGCCAGCAGGGCGCGGCACTGGTCGTTGATCGGGCTGCGGCCGCCGAAGCCGTCGTAGTGGTGCGCGACGTCGGCGAGGCGCTCGCGCGGGATGCCTCGGCCGCGGGTGACGTTCTCGAGGAAGGGCATGACGTCGGCCGGCTTCTCGGGTCCTCCGAAGGAGACCAGGAGGAGGGCGTCGTACGGGTCGGTGGCTCCGGCGGGAGCGGGGTCGGGCACCCGCCGATCCTGCCACGGCCGTGGTCGTCGGACCCGGGCCCTAAGGTGGCGGGCCGGTCCACCAGAGGAGGTCGTGTGGGGCAGGAACGGAAGGGTCGGCGGCGTCGACCCACGCGCTTCGACGCCTACGCGACCCTGCTCTTGGACCCGGCGGCGCGGGCGTTCAGCCTGACCGGTCTGCTCGCGCGGCTCCCGCAGGCGATGACCGGCATCGGCCTGGTGCTGCTCGTCTCCGCCACCACCGGGTCGTTCGGCCGAGCGGGCGTCGTCGCGGGCGCGGTCACCGCCGCGAGCGCGGTCGCCGCCCCGCTCTGGGGCCGTACGGTCGACCGCGTCGGGCAGGCCCGGGTGCTGGCGGGCACCTCGCTCGGCTACGCGGCCGGGATCACGGTGGTCCTGACCTCCGTCGTCCGGGGCTGGCCCTTCGCCGCCAGCGTCGGCGGGGCGGTGCTGGCCGGGCTGTGCTGCACCCCCACCGGCAGCTGCGTCCGCGCGCGCTGGAGCCACCGGCTCTCCGGTCCACCGCTGCTCGACGTCGCGTTCGCCGTCGAGGCCGTGCTCGACGAGGTGACCTTCGTCGTCGGACCCGTGCTCGTGACGTTCCTCGCGACCACCTTCTCCCCCGTCGTCGGTCTGGTCACCTGCGCGGTCCTCGGCGTGCTCGGGTCCGTCGCCCTCGCGGCGCAGCGTGACACCGAGCCGCCGCGCCGTCCCCGGCTGGCCCGCGGCGTAGCCCGGCCGCGGCTCCCCGTCGGGCTGCTGGCGGGCGTCGTGGTCGCGTGCGCGGCCCTGGGCGGGGTGTTCGGCGGCATGGAGGTCGTCGTGGTCGCCTTCGCCCGCGAGCGTGACCTCCTGTCGTCCTCGGGCGTCCTGCTGATGTGCTGGGCCGGCGGGTCGATGCTCGCGGGGCTGGTCGCCGGGTCGCTGACCTGGCGGCGCTCCCCCGTCACCCGGTTCCGGGTCGGCGGCGTCGTGCTGGCCGCCACGCTGCTCCCGCTGCCGTTCGTGGACGCGCCGGTGCTCCTCGGAGCGCTGCTGCTGGTCAACGGGCTCGCCATCGCGCCGACCCTGATCGCCGAGGTGAGCGTCGTGCAGGCCTCGGTGCCGGCGTCCCGGCTGACCGAGGCGCTCGGCTGGTCGGGCACCGGGCTGGCCGCGGGGGTCTCGATCGGCGCGGCGGTCTGTGGCGCGGTGGTCGACCGGTTCGGCTCGACCGGCGGGTTCACGGCCGTCGCCCTCTCCGCCGTCCTGCTCGCGCTGGCCGCGGCGTTGCTGGTGCGGGTCCCGCCGCGCCCCGCGGGCGAGAGCGCCGGGACAGAGGCTCAGCCGGTCACGTAGCGACGGAGCGCTGCCCTGGCGTCCTCCGGCTCGAAGCCGGTGGCCTCGAGCCTGGTGAGGTCGAGCGCGCTGTGCTGCGGCCGCGGCGCGAGCTGCTTGCCGGCCCCGTACGCCTCGGCGCTCACCGGGGACACGTCGTCGGCCTCGCGGCCCTTCAGCGCGAACACGTCGCGGGCGATGTCGTACCAGCTCTGCACCGGGCCGCCGTTGCTGACGTTGTAGGTGCCGGCGGGGGCGTCGACCTCGAGCAGGTGCACGAGCGCGCGGACGATCTCGTCGGTGAAGGTGAGGCGGCCGTGCTGGTCGTCGACGACCGACGGGCTGATCCCGCGCCCGGCCAGGCCCGCCATCGTCGCGACGAAGTTGGCTCCGTCGCCGACCACCCAGCTCGTGCGCAGCAGCAGGTGCCGCGGCAGCGTGGACACCAGCGCGTCTCCGGCGGCCTTGGTCTGGCCGTAGACCCCGAGCGGGCTGAACGGCTCGTCCTCGGGGTGCAGCGCGTGGGTGCCGTCGAAGACGTAGTCCGAGCTGACGTGCACCAGGAGCGTCCGGTGCCGCCGGGCCGCCTCGACGAGCGCGGCCACGCCGGCGACGTTCGTCGCCCAGGCCTGGCGCCGGCCCTCGGGCGTCTCGGCGGCGTCGACCCTGGTGTAGGCGGCCGCGTTGACCACCGTCCCGTACGGCGCGAGGTCGAAGGCGGCGACCGAGGCCGGGTCGGCGAGGTCGAGCTCGTCGCGGCCGACGGCCACCGCGTGCGGCAGCGCCGCCCGCAGCGAGCGTCCGAGCTGGCCGTTCGCCCCGACGACCAGGGTCGGTCGCGGCGGCATCGGGCGGACCTCGGCCAGCCTCGGGTGCGCCCGGTCGGCGTCGGAGAGCTCGGCGTCGGCCAGCGGGATCGGCCAGGCGATGGCGACGGTCTCGTCGGCCAGGTTCAAGAAGGTGTACGAGTCCTTGGCGGCGGCGCTCCAGTGGTCGTTGACCAGGTAGGAGTACGCCGTGCCGTCCTCGAGGGTCTGGAACGCGTTGCCGACGCCGCGAGGGACGAAGACGCCGCGGTCGGGGCCGAGCTCGAGGGTGACCGTCGTGCCGAAGGACGGCCCGGGCCGCAGGTCGACCCACGCGCCGAACACGCGGCCGCTGGCCACGGTCACGTACTTGTCCCACGGTTCGGCGTGCACGCCGCGGGTGACGCCGGCGCCGGTGTTGAAGGAGACGTTGTTCTGGACGGGGCCGAAGTCGGGGAGCCCGGCCGCGACCATGCGCTCGCGCTGCCAGTTCTCCTTGAACCAGCCCCGGTTGTCCCCCCGGACGGCGAGCTCGACGACCAGCAGGCCCGGGATCTCCGTCGGCTGCACGACGCCCGCGGTCGCGGGGCTCACTGGCCCTGCGCGGCGTACTGGGCCTCGGTGCGCGCCTTCTGCGGGCGCCACCACGACTCGTGGTCGCGGTACCAGCCGATGGTCGCCTCCAGGCCCGCGCCGAAGTCGCCGTAGGTCGGCGCCCAGCCGAGCTCGGTGCGCAGCTTGGTGGAGTCGATCGCGTAGCGCAGGTCGTGCCCGGCGCGGTCGTTCACGTGGTCGTAGGCGTCGCGGGGCTGACCCATGAGCTCGAGGATGTCCTCGACGACGTGCTTGTTGTCGCGCTCGCCGTCCGCGCCGATCAGGTAGGTCTCGCCGATCACCCCGGCGTCGAGGATGGTCAGCACCGCCGAGCTGTGGTCGTCGGCGTGGATCCAGTCGCGGACGTTCGCACCCGCGCCGTAGAGCTTGGGCCGGTCGCCGTCGAGCACGTTCGTGATCTGGCGCGGGATGAACTTCTCGACGTGCTGGTAGGGCCCGTAGTTGTTCGAGCAGTTGCTGATCGTCGCCTGCACGCCGAAGCTGCGCACCCACGCCCGGACCAGCAGGTCGGAGCCGGCCTTGGTCGAGGAGTAGGGGCTCGACGGGTTGTACGGCGTCTGCTCGGTGAAGCGCTCCTCCTCGTCGAGCTCGAGGTCGCCGTACACCTCGTCGGTGGAGATGTGGTGGTAGCGCTTCTCGTGGCGGCGCGCCGCCTCCAGCAGCGTGTAGGTGCCGATGATGTTCGTCGTCAGGAAGGGCGACGGGTCGCGCAACGAGTTGTCGTTGTGCGACTCGGCGGCGTAGTGCACGACCGCGTCGGCGCCCGCCACCAGCGGGTCCACCGTCTCGGCGTCGCGGATGTCGCCCACCACCAGCCGGAACCGCTCGGGCGGCAGGTCGTCGAGCGAGGCCCGGTTCCCGGCGTAGGTGAGCAGGTCCAGGACGGTCACCGTGTGGTCGGTGCGGTCCAGGACGTGGCGGACGAAGTTCGAGCCGATGAACCCCGCGCCACCGGTCACGAGCAGATGAGGCACGGGGAGCATCCTAGGGAGTCCGCATGACGCCGGGGTGACGCGCGGACGACTCCCGCGCGGGAGAGCGTGCTCACGATCTGCCGGCGCCGACCTGGGCTGCGCGGCTCCGTGCCACCATGCTCGGATGCGCGGCATCATCCTCGCCGGGGGCTCGGGCACCCGGCTGCACCCGGTCACCCTCGGCATCAGCAAGCAGCTCGTCCCGGTCTACGACAAGCCGATGATCTACTACCCGCTGTCCACGTTGATCTTCGCCGGGATCCGCGACGTGCTGGTGATCACGACGCCGCACGACCGGCCGGGCTTCGAGCGGCTGCTGGGCGACGGCTCGCAGTTCGGCATCTCGATCACCTACGCCACCCAGCCCTCCCCCGACGGGCTGGCGCAGGCGTTCGTCATCGGGTCCGACTTCATCGGCGACGACAAGGTCGCTCTCGTGCTCGGCGACAACATCTTCTACGGCGCCGGCCTGGGCACGCAGCTGCGGCGCTTCACCGACGTCGAGGGCGGTGCCGTCTTCGCCTACTGGGTGGCCGAGCCGTCGGCGTACGGCGTGGTCGAGTTCGACGCCGAGGGCCGTGCGGTCTCCCTGGAGGAGAAGCCGGCCGCGCCGCGGTCGAACTACGCGGTGCCCGGCCTCTACTTCTACGACAACGACGTGGTGGCGATCGCCCGCGACCTCGAGCCCTCGCCGCGCGGGGAGTACGAGATCACCGACGTCAACCGGCACTACCTCGAGGCCGGGCGGCTCCAGGTCGGCGTGCTGCCCCGCGGCACGGCCTGGCTCGACACGGGGACGTTCGACTCGCTGAACGACGCCGGGAACTTCGTCCGCACGCTCGAGGCGCGCCAGGGGCTGAAGGTCGGCTCGCCCGAGGAGGCCTCCTGGCGGCTGGGCTTCCTCACCGACGACGAGCTCGCCCAGCGGGCCCGCGCGCTGGAGAAGTCGGGCTACGGCGCGTACCTGCTGAGCATCCTCCAGCGTGGTCGGACCGCCTGACGCCGAGCCCGGCCGCGGGTAGCGTGCACAGGACTTCCCCGACGACAAGGTGGTTCAGCGAGTGATCGACAAGACCGCCCTGGCCGGGCTGGCCCTCGCGGCGCTCGCGGCGCTCGCGCTGAGCGCCTGTGGCGGCGGTTCGTCCAGCGCCGGCACCTCGGCGGCCCCCGGCCCGGCCGAGAGCAGCGCCGCGCCGAGCCCGAGCGCCACGTCCGCCGCCGAGGTGTCCGACCCGTGCGACGTGCTCGACGCGGACGCGATCGAGGACCTGGCCGGTCTGGACGTCAAGCAGGGCACGTCGCAGGCGGTGAGCAGCTCGACCGTCTGCACCTGGCAGCCCACGGACGCGACCGACGACGACGCGGCCGTGGTCAGCGCGCAGGAGGGGCCGCTCCCCGGCGCGCTGAGCCAGGTCGAGGGCGAGCTCAAGCAGCAGTTCGACGGTTCCGTCTCCACGATCACCGTGTCCGGGGCCGACGACGCCCGCTACATCACCGGCAAGAAGTCCGGGCTGGACATCATCGACGTGCTGGCCCAGAAGGACGACGTCTTCTTCCAGGTCCTCATCGCCGCCCCGCGGGACGTGAGCAAGCACAAGGCCGGCGCGGTCAAGGTCGCCGAGGCCCTGATCAAGGCCTGACGCCTCGCGGCTCGTCGTCCGCGACGACCTCTCGAGGTCGCGTCGTCAGCGGCGCCCGCGGCGCGCCTGCAGGTAGTCGCTGACGACGTACTCGCCGAGCCGGCCGATGTCCGGGGTGAAGACCCGGCCGCCGGCCCGGCGGGCGATCGCGTCGACGAACCGGGCCAGCCCGGGGTCATCGCCCAGCATGAACGTGTTGAGCGTCGCGCCGTAGCGGGCCAGCTCGTCGACCTGAGCCACCGTGGCCCGGATCGTCTCGGGCGTGCTCGGCCACCGGAACACCGCCCCGCCGTCGCCCGTGAGGTGCGCGGTCGGCTCGCCGTCGGTGACGACCAGCACGACCGGTTCCGCGTCGGGGTGGCGCCGCAGGTGCCGCGTGGCCAGCAGGAGCGCGTGCTGCAGGTTCGTGCCCTGGACGTAGTCCGGCTCGGCCTCGGCCAGCTGCACCGGCGAGAGCCGGCGGGCGAGCCGGTTGAAGCCGATGACCTGCAGCGCGTCCTGACGGAACCGGGTCTCGATGAGGTGGTTCAGGGCGAGCGCGGTCTGCTTCATCGGGCCCCAGCGCCCGTCCTGCACCATCGAGAACGACAGGTCCACGCAGAGCGCCACCGCCGCGGTCGTCCGCCGCTCCGTCTCGGTGACCTCGAAGTCCTCGACGTCGAGCAGCATGGCCGGGCCCGTCCCGTCGACGGGGTGCAGCGCCCGGCGTCGTAACGCGTTGGCGACCGTACGGCTCGCGTCGATCGGCAGCTCGTCGCCGAACACCCACGGCCGGGTCAGGCCGGTCGGCTCGTCCGCGGCGCCCGTGCGGTGGTCGGCGTGGTCGCCGTTGCCGCTGGCCGCCAGCGAGTCGAACACGCGCTTGAGCGCGGTCTGGCCCAGGCGCCGTACGGCCCGGGGCGTCAGCCGCATGCCGTCGTCGCCACGGCTGAGGTAGCCCTGCTCCTCGAGCTCGCGCTCGAGGTCGCGCAGGGCCTGGAAGTCACGGACGGCCTCGTTGCCGAGACGCTGCTCCAGCAGGTCCACGTCCACGTCGTCGAGGGTCGAGCCGTAGCCGCTCTGCGAGAGCTGGGCCTCGAGCGCCTCGAGGTCGGCGAGCTCGGCCACCGCCTCGACGGCGTCGGAGTAGCCGAGGCCCGGCTGACCGGGGCCGCCGCCGCGCATGCCGGCGTCGCTGCCGCGGTCGAGCCCGGGCCGCAGCGAGCGCAGGTTGTCGCCCAGCTGGGCCATCTCCGAGGCGAGGTCGGCGTCGGACAGGGCGCCGGCCATCAGCTGGCCGAGCTGCTCGCGCTGCTCGGGGCTGAGCGAGTTCATCATCCGCTGCGCCGCGGCCTGCCGGCGGGCGAGCGCGTCGATGAGCTCCTCGATCGTCTCGGGCTGCTCGGGGAAGAACTCCCCGTGGGAGTCCATGAACTCGCGGAACGCGTCGGTCGTGTCCTCGCTCCGCGCGTGCGAGGCGAGCAGCTGGTTGAGGTCGGCGAGCATGTCCTTGACCCGGGCCATCGCCTCCGGGTCCGGGTTCTCGAGGGCCTGCTTCATCCCCGCGAACTGCGCGTCGAGCACCTCGCGCTGCAGCATCTGCTTGATCTGCTCGTACGTCTGGCGCGCCTCGGGCGACTGCCAGTCGTAGGAGTCGAGCCCGCGCACCGCGCCGGCGACGTCGTCGGGGAGGGTGTCGAGCTCCATCTCGGCGAACCGGGCGTCGTCGCCCTCGCTGCCCGCCAGGGTCTCGCGCTCCGCGGCCAGCGCCTGGTCGAGCGCGGCCCGGACCTGGTCGAGGGTCCCGCCGAGGTCGCCACGGCGGCGGGCCGCGTTCCGCATCCTGCGGATCTTCTCCGCCAGCCGGTCGAGGCCCCCGCGCCCGTCGAGCCCCTCGCGCAGGAGCTCGCGCAGCGAGTCGCGCACGTTCCCGGCCGAGAGCACGTCCGACCCGATCTTGTCGATCGCCGCCCGCACGTCGTACGGCGCGGCGAGCGGGTCGGGCCCGCCCCGCCACGGCCCGTACCGGAACCGCCCGTGCGGGTCCCCCGGCTCGTACCGTTCAGCACTCACCTCCTCAACGTAGCCCCGCCCACCAGCCCCACCCGTTCCCCTTCCCCGCGCCCCCTTTCTGCGCGACTGTCGACACCCGTCACGCGACACGCCGGGATCGTGTGCAGCTCGGCGACTCTCGTCACGCAGATCTCGTCACGCAGGGAGTCCCTGCCACCACGACGGTTCGACGACCGTCCAGTGCCTGGGTCGGCGGTTGCCCAGGGCGTCCGCCCGAGCAGCGGCCAACCGCCGCCCGAGCTGAGGCCGGTGCGCCGTCAGGTCGAGGCTGTCCGCGCGGGCGACGACCAGGCCCCCGCGTTCGAGGCCCTCCTCGCGGACGTTGTCCTCACGATGCTTGCGGCGTTCCCGGTGCACGGCGCCGTCGAACTCGATGGCGAGCCCGGCCTCGAGGTCCAGCAGGTCAGGCGCCCCGAGGAACCGCCCGTCGAGATCGAACACCGGCACGTTGATCTCGGGTTCACCCATCCCGAGCTCGAGCACGAACATCCGCAGCCGCGACTCCCACGGGCTCCGGACCCCGAGGCGACACAGGTCGGCCGCCGCGCGTGCCTGACGCGCGCCCCGGACGTCGGCCGCCGATCCCGACCACCCGGCGAACCGTCGCCAGGTCGATGGCTGCCGCTGCGGAGCATCGCGTCGAGCGCGACGACGGCCTCGGTGACGTCGCTGGCCTCCCGCGCCAGGTCGTACGCGGTCTGCGACGCACCGGTCAGGAGCAGTCCGTGACGCGACGTGAACGCGTCGGGCTCGAGCGCGGTGCGGACCGCCCGGACCCCGGCCACGTCCCGAAAGCCGTCCTCCGCGGGCAGCACGACCCGGACGGGCAGCTCCCGGCCGGTGAAGGGGTCCGTCCCGTCGAGCTGGTCGACGCCGAGCACGTACGCCGCGGCCCAGCCGCTGAGGCCCCCGATCGGCAGGATCGTGGCGGCCTGGACGATGCGCTGGGCGGCGGTGGCCTGGACGCCGGCCAGGACGTGCCACCCGTGGGCGACGCGTCGCCACTCGGACCCGGCCAGCCTGCGCGGCGAGAGGCCGCCCGCCAGCAGCTCCGCCCGTGCGAGCGGACGCACCGTACGGCCGAAGTCCCGAGCGAAGGCACCCACGCAGAAGACCCTGGCAGCGCCGGGACGCGTCACCTCAGCTATCCACAGGCCACTTCACGAGAGTCGGCAGACGTCACGCGACACGCCGCACGAGCGTGACGGGTGTCGACGCTCGCGCAGAAAGGGAAGGGGCGGGGGTCCGAGGGGAACAGGGAAGAACCCCTCAGGCGGCGCCGTAGACCGTACGGCCGTCGACGGTCTCCTTCTCGATGCGGCGGGTGAGGTGGAGGCCCTCGAGGACGAACTCGACGGCGGCGGCGACCTGGCCGCGGCCGGCGGCGTCGCCGTAGCCGAGGCGGTCGAGGACCTTGGCCAGTCCCGGAACCGTCCCGAGCTGGGAGAGGACGTCCGCGGCGGGGACGAGCTCGCCGGTCTCGACGACGGCGCCCTCGGCGAACACGGTGGTGAACCCCGACAGGTCGAGCCCGGACAGCCGCTCCCGGAACGTGGCCGCGATCGCCAGGCGCAGCAGGTGGTCGAGGACCGCGCGCTCGCGGCCCTCCTCCCCCATCTCGAACTCGACCTTGCCGAGCAGGGTCGGCAGGACCGGGGCGAGGTCGCAGACCCGGGCGACGGCGCCGGCGTCGGAGGACTCCCCCGTACGGGCGGCCCGGCGCAGCGCGGAGGCGGACACGGCCTCGGCGGCGGCGATCGCGAACCGGGCCGACACCCCGGAGCGCTGGTCGACCGAGCTCGACTCGCGCAGCAGGTGCACGAACCGCGCCAGCACCTCGAGCAGGTGGTCCCCGACCTCGGCGACGACCTCCGCCTCCTGGCGGAGCAGGACCACCTCGTCCGCCACCTCGGAGAGGTAGTGCGTGCGGATCTCGGCGCCGAAGCGGTCCTTGAGCGGGGTGATGATGCGCCCGCGGTTGGTGTAGTCCTCCGGGTTGGCCGTCGCGACCAGGAACACGTCGAGCGGCAGCCGCAGCGAGTAGCCGCGGACCTGGATGTCGCGCTCCTCGAGCACGTTGAACAGGGCCACCTGGATCCGCTCGGCGAGGTCGGGGAGCTCGTTGAGCCCGAACAGCCCGCGGTTGGCCCGCGGGACCAGCCCGTAGTGGACGGTCTCGGGGTCGCCGAGGGTGCGGCCCTGCGCGACCTTGACCGGGTCGACGTCGCCGATCAGGTCACCGACGCTGGTGTCGGGCGTCGCGAGCTTCTCGGTGTAGCGGTCGTCGCGGTGCCGCCAGGCGACCGGCAGGTCGTCGCCGGTCTCGGCGAGCAGCGCCTGGCAGCGGACGCAGACGGGCGCGTACGGGTCGTCGTGGATCTCGCAGCCGGCGACCTCGGGCGTCCACTCGTCGAGCAGCGTGACCAGCGTGCGCATGATGCGGGTCTTGCCCTGGCCGCGCTCGCCGAGCAGCACGATGTCGTGGCCGGCGAGCAGGGCCGACTCGAGCTCGGGGAGCACCGTGTCCTCGAAGCCGACGATGCCGGGGAAGGCGTCCTCCCCGGCCCGGAGGCGGGCGAGGAGGTTCTCGCGGAGCTCGGCCGCGACGCCGCGGCTGACGTGCCCCGCGGCGCGGAGCTGGCCCAGGGTGGCCGGCTCCGGGTGCGTGGACTGCGATGACTGCGTCATGACCTGAAACGTACGACGGTGAGCAAGGCCGGCCGCTACGCTCACGGGCCGTGGCCGCACCTCTGCCCGCAGCGCTGTCCGCGCCGACATCGGCACCCCTGTCCGCCCTGTTCCTGCACGGCGTCGGCTCCTCCGCCGACACCTGGTGGCGGGTGCGCGAGGACCTGGGCGACCTCGGCTGGGAGAGCCTGGCCCTCGACCTGGCCGGCCACGGCGACCGGCCGGTGCCGGCCCGCGGGCTGCGCGACGTCTCCGACCTCTCCGAGGACGTCTGGGAACGGGTCGCCGACCAGCGCTTCGACGTCCTCGTCGGGCACTCGCTCGGGGCGGTCGTCGCCCTCGACCTCGCGGCCGCCCACCCCGGGCTCGCGAGCCAGGTGGTCGTGGTCGACCCGCCGGCCCTGGGCGGCGACCTCACCGTCGACGCCGTGGCCGACAGCCTCGTCGCGCAGTCGGACGCCGCCCGGCGCGACGTCGACGCCGTGGCGGCACAGGTCGCCGCCGCGAACCCCCGCTGGTCCTCGATCGACTCCGCGGGCGTGGCGCGCAACGCCGCCCGGCTCGACGAGGCCGTCCCGGCCTGGCTGCGCCGCCAGCACTGGGAGCTGCCCGCGCTCGTCGTCGACTGCCCGCTGCCCGTCGCGCTGGTCGTCGCCGAGGGGCCGGAGACGGCCCTGGTCGAGCCGGGCCGCAGCCAGGTCCTGGCCGGGCTGGAGCCGGGCCGCGTGGTCGCGATCCGCGGCGGGCACGGCCTGCACCGCGACCGGCCGGCGCTCTTCCTGCGGGCGCTGCTCGACCTCACGGCCGGCCTCTCCTGAGCGACTCCGTCCAGCCGGGCGTGCGCCTGCCCGACCCGCGGTCGGAGGGACGGTAGGTTTGCCCCGCACACGGACCGGAGGGAGCCGCCCCGAGCGATGCGCACCGCGCGACTGGTGGGACCGACGGCCGACGGCACGTCGGTGGTGCTCGTGACCGAGGACGGCGAGGAGCTGCAGGTCGCCCTCGAGCCGGGTGCGACCCTGCCGCCGGCCTGGCCGACCGCCGGACCCTCGACCACCCCCACCGCCGTACGACGCCCGCCCCGACGTCGGGAGACGCCCATGGACACCCCGCTCAGCCCGCGCGACATCCAGACCCGGATCCGGGCGGGAGAGTCGCTCGAGGACCTGACCGCCGGAGCCGGTCCGGACGCCGAGCGCATCGAGCGCTTCGCGGCCCCGGTGCTGGCCGAGCGCGAGCACCTCGCCCTGACCGCCCTCGGCTCGTCCGTCCGTCGCCGGGGCGAGAGCTCGGGCTCCCGGCCGCTGCGGTCCGTCGTCGCCGAGCGGCTGCAGGCGCAGGGCGTCGACGCCGACGACGTGCGCTGGGACGCGTGGAAGCGCGACGACCACTCCTGGCAGGTCTGCGCCGACTACGAGCTGCTCGGCGAGCCGCGGCACGCGGAGTTCCGCTTCGACACCCAGGGCCGCTTCTCGGTCGCCGAGGACGACGAGTCCCGCTGGCTGGCCGGCGAGCGGCCCTCGCCCGTGGCCGCCTCGGTCGACCGCGACGACGAGCTGGCCCTCATCCGCGCCACCCGCGAGCCCTCCGTCGCCGACGAGGAGCTGATCGAGACCCTCGACGAGCTCGGCGAGGTCCTGGAGTCGCTGCCGCCCCTCGCGCTCAGCGTCGAGGAGCTCGGCGAGCTGATCGCGGAGGACCCGGAGAGCGACGAGGCCGGGGACGCCGACGACCTGGACGCCGGCGGCCCGGACGCCGACGGGGGCAGCACCGACGAGCCGACCCTCGCGGCGGTCCGCGACGAGGCGGCCGAGCCGACCATCGCCGTCGTACGGCACCTCACGAGCGTCACGGTCGAGGTCGACGAGACCGTCGCCCTCGCCGACCCGGCACCGGGGGCGGACGACGACGGGGAGGCCGAGCCGTCCTCGCCCGAGGAGGTCCGCTCGGCCCTCGACACGCTCTACGACATGCTCGGCGGCGACGGCTACGCCGAGGACTCGCCGCGGGTGTACACCGGGCTGTCCGACGCCGCTGCGGTGCCCGTGGTCGACGAGCACGAGTTCGAGCCGCCGGCCGCGGTCCGGTTCCCGGCCGAGCCCGACGCCGAGGAGCCCGAGCCCGCCGAGGAACCCCAGCCGACGGCCGAGGACGCCCAGCCCGCGGCAGAGGCCGACGACGACCCCGCGGAAGACGAGGCGGCCGACCCGGACGCACCGCGGCCGGCCGAGGACGAGGTCCCCGAACCGCTGGTCCCGAGCCCCGGCGCGAGCCGCAAGCCCGGACGGCGCAAGCGCGCGTCGGTGCCGAGCTGGGACGAGATCATGTTCGGCGGTCCGAAGCCCGGCTGAGGACCGGCCGGCCTCAGCCCGCCTCGGGCCCGGTCGCGACCGGACGGTCGGGGTCGCGGATCCAGTCGCTCCACGACCCGGGGTAGATCCGGCCGCCCTCGATCCCGGCGGCCTCGAGCGCGAGCAGGGCCTGCGCGGCCGTGACCCCGGAACCGCAGTAGAGCACCGGCTCGGCCACGCCCTCGAACGCCGCGGCGACCTCGGCCGCCGGGCGGAACCGCGACCGTTCGTCGAGCAGTCGTGCAGCGGGTCGGTTCAGCGCCCCGGGGATGTGCCCGGCGACGGGGTCGAGCGGTTCGGACTCACCGCGGTAGCGCTCCGGCGCCCGGACGTCGACGAGGGTGAGCCCGCCGGCCAGCACCTGCGCGACGTCGGCCCGCGCGCGCTGCCCCGGCCGGGTCGTGAACCCGCCGGCCGTGGGCGCCGGCGCCGGTCCGGTCTCGACGGGATGCCCGCCGGCGACCCAGGCGGCGTACCCGCCGTCGAGGACGCGCACCCGCGGGTGCCCCGCGTCGGTCAGCAGCCACCACAGCCGCGCCGCGAAGAGCGAGGTCGCCCCGTCGTACGCGACCACCTCGACGTCGTCCTCGACGCCGGCCGCCCGCATCGCCGCCTGGAAGACCTGCGGGTCGGGCAGCGGGTGCCGGCCGCCCTCCCCGGGCTCGCCGGAGAGCTCGGCCTCCAGGTCCACGAACACCGCCCCCGGCAGGTGGCCGGCCTCGAAGTCGGGCCGGCCCGGCGGTCCCGGGATCGACCCGCGCACGTCGAGCAGGGTGACTCGCTCCCCCGCCGCGAGCCGCGCGGCCAGCGCGTCGGCCTCCACCAGCACCCGTTCGCGAGCGCGACTCATCCGTCCTCCTCCATCCCGAAGGGAAGTGTCTCCGCCAGCCCGGCCCGGGCCGCCTTGCGCGTCAGGTGCGCGCGGTGGTGACGGCGGCAGAGGACCTCGTACGCCAGCCCCGCGTCCCCGTCGCCCGCCGCGCCCGCGTCGGCGTCCCCGCCCACGTCCTCGGTGTCGCCGAGGACGACCTGCGCGCCCTCCACGACCATGAACCCGTCGACCGTGCGGGCGTTGTGGGTGGCACGTCGCCCGCACCAGCACAGGGCCTCGACCTGCAGGGCCTCGACGGAGTCGCAGAGCTCGACGAGGCGGCGCGAACCCGGGAAGAGCCGGGTCTGGAAGTCGGTGAGGATGCCGACGGCGAAGACGTCGATGTCGAGCTCGTCGACCAGCCGGGCGAGGTCGTCGACCTGCTCGGGGGCGTAGAACTGGGTCTCGTCGCAGATGACGTAGTCGATCCGGGCGCCGGCGCTGAGCTCGGCGACGACGTACGCCCAGACGCCGAACCCCGGGTGCACCTCGACGGCCGGACGTCGCAGCCCGAGCCGGGACGAGATCGTGGCCTCGCCGGCGCGGTCGCGGCGGGTGAAGAGCCGGCCGCGCAGCCCGCGGGCGGCGTGGGTGTGGTCGATCTGCAGCGCGAGGGTGGACTTGCCGCAGTCCATCGGACCGGTGAAGTAGCGGAGCTCGGCCATGGTGCTGGAGCCGCCCGTCCCGGGACCCGGCTCAGTCGCGCGCCGCGAGGACGCGCGCGGCCTCGCGGACGGCGGAGACGTTGATCCGGCCCTGACGGGAGCCGGCCAGCTTGGCCGCGATGTGGTCGCGCACCGTCACCGGGCCGTACGCCGAGCCCGCCTCGCCGCCCCAGGTGCTGGCGTCGAGGTGGCTGGGCAGGGTGGCGACGACGGCGTCGACGTTGCCGTCGTGGAAGTAGGCCGCCGAGCGCCGGCGCAGGATGCGACCGTCGACGACCGGTGGTGTCACGCGGTGCAGCGTGGAGCTCCAGCGGTCGTTGGTGAGGCGGGCGGTGAGGTCGCCGAGGTTGACCAGCAGCGCGTCGTCGACCGGGCTCACGTCGTGCCAGCCGCCGTCGGCGTCCAGCACCTGCAGGCCCGCGACCTGGTCGGCCCAGAGCACGGTGACGAGGCCGAAGTCGGTGTGCTCGCCCATCCCCGTCAGCTCGCCGTCCAGGGTGACGTCGCCGGGCGGCAGGGCGTAGTTGTTCATCCGCAGCACGTCGATCGAGTGGTCCGTGAGCGCGGTGAAGAAGTCCGCGGGGAGGTGCAGCGCGGCCGCGAAGACGCGGAGCAGCGTGCGGGCGACCCGCCCGGCCTCGCCGAAGTAGGTCTCGACCCGTTCGCGGAACCCGGCCACCTCAGGCCACACGTTCAGGCCGTAGTCGGCCTCGTCCAGGTCGAGCCCGGCGAACGAGCGCGCCTCCACCCCGACGTTGAAGGCCTCGAAGAAGTCGTTCATCCGTGTCGCCGGCTCGACCCCGAGGCTGAGGCTGAGCGACTCGCTCTTCGGCGCCGACCAGCCGCGGTTCGTCGGCACCACGTACGCGGCCTTGTCCTCCGGCGAGAGGGCGAAGAAGTCGTCCATCGCGCTCGCGAGGCCGTCGACCGCCGCGCGCGGGACGCCGTGGCCGAGGACCTGGACGAAGCCGACCCGACGGCACGCGTCGTCGAGCTGCGCGGCGACGTGCGCCCGGGCCGCGTCGTCGTGGGCCTCCGGGTCGACCCACGGCCCGAGGTCGACCGCCGGCACCTCGAACGTCACGTCCACACCTGCCTCCTCGTTCATCCCGGGGTCCGCGCTCAGGCCGCCACGACCAGCGGGACGCGCATCTCCACCGGCGTCAGCGAGGCGTGCATCCCGACCAGCTCCATCTCCTGCGGGTAGGTCCGCGTCATGAAGGCCCAGTCCCCGGTCGGTGCGGCCAGCACGTCGCCGTAGCGCGCCCGGACGTCGTCGGCCACCGGCCCGAACCACCCCTCGTCGATCGCCTCGTCGCGGGTCCGGACCCACGCGCGCGACCCGAGCCGGTCGCGCCAGCGGCGCGCGACGGCCGCCGGGGTGTCGCGGTCGACGTAGAGCTGCCGGAACCTCGCCTCGCCCGCCACCAGGTCGACGCCGGCGGCCAGCTCAGGCTCGTCCTCGACGACCAGCCGGCGGTCCTTCGGCACGTCGACCATGCCGTGGTCACCGGTGACCAGCAGCACGACGTCGCTGGGCAGGGCGTCGCGCAGCCGGGCCAGCATCGCGTCGACCCGGCCGAGCTGGTCGGCCCAGGCCGGCGAGCCGCAGCCCTGGGCGTGCCCGGTGTGGTCGAGCTCGCGCTCGTAGGCGTAGACGAGGGTCCGCTGCCCGCGGCTGGCGGCGTCGGCCACGAGCTCGACCCGCAGGCGCGTGTCCTTCTCGCTGGGGAACGGCACGAACTCCGGCCCGCGCAGCGCGGCCTGCGTCAGACCGGTCCGGGCGAAGCGCTGCAGCGCGACCGAGCTCACGCGCACCCCGGCCGCGGCGGCGCGCTCGAACAGCGTCGGGTGCGGCTGGTAGGCCTCGGGCACGAGGTCGGACTCCCAGCTCAGGGCGTTCAGCACCTCGCCGGTCGTGGGCACGCGGGCGGTCAGGCCCACCATCCCGTGCTGCCCGGGCGGGAGCCCCGTGCCGAGCGTGGTCAGGCTCGTGACCGTGGTGGACGGGACGGCCGAGGTGAGGACCGCCTCGCCGAGATGTCCGGCCATCCAGGGCGCGCGGTCGGCCGAACGGACGACGAGGTCGTGGCCGAGCCCGTCGACGAGCAGGACGACGTAGCGGCTCGCCGCCGGCAGGCCGAGCACGTCGGCCTCGCAGCCGGGCACGCCGAGGTGGTGGCCGACCGACGGCAGCAGGTCGGCCAGGGTCGAGCGCCCGTACGCCGGCAGCAGCGGCACCGGCCGCGGCGTCGTGGGGGTGCCCGCGGGCCCGGCCGGCGCAGCGGCGACCGGCCCGGGCAGCCTCACACCGCCGCCGCGCGCTGCAGCGTCGTGGAGAAGCGCACCAGCCGGGCGACCCGCTCGGGACCGTCGGCGGCCGCGCTCATCCGCACGGTCAGGTCGTCGCCCGCGAAGGTACCGGTGTAGCCGTGGTCGGCCTCGCACTGCGGGTCCTCGCAGCCGGCGGGCTCGAGGTCGACCCGGCGCACGCCGTCCCAGCCCACCGTCAGCCAGGTCTCGCCGACGTCGCCCGACCCGGCCCGGTAGGTCTCCGGGCGGGTCACGACGCGGGTCAGCACCACGGCGTTGATCTTGGACAGCGGCACCGACTCGGTCGAGGAGGCGGCGTACGTGCCCGTCGCCGGCGGTTCCGCGGGCTGGTCGTCGGTGTGCCCGACGACGAGCCGCGTCGGCGTCAGCGCCAGGACGGTGACGTGGCGGTGGATCTCGTCGTGGTCGAAGGTGGGCTCGTGGTGCACGACGAAGTCGAGGAGCTCCTCCTCGGCCACGGCGAGGACGATGCCCTCCTCCACGAGCTCGGGGAAGTATCCGGTCGCGTCGATGTCGGCGCGCAGGTCTTTCCGCGCGGAGCCCAGCCTCATGACCGCCATCCTGCCACGCGGGGCTGACGCCGCTCCCGCTAGCGGGACGGGGCTCCGGACGGCGGCGCGCCGGTCGGGGGTGCGCCGGAGGGGCGACCGTCCGTCCCGGGGGTACGCCCACCCGGGCCGCCGCCGGGCATCCCACCGCCCGGGACGCCGCCGCCCATGGACCCGCCCGTGGGCGCGGTGGCGGTGTCCACCGGAACGGTCAGCGAGACCGCGTAGCCCTGGGCGAGCGACCCCGTGACGGCGCCGAGCTGGTGCACGCCGTCGTCGTCGCCGAAGACGTTGTCGTCGGCCAGGCTGACCTGCGCGAGGTTGCCGACGGACGCGCTGTAGCCGTCCGTGGCGTACACGGTGCCGCACACGTCCTTGGGCAGCGCGACCTGCGACGTGGCGATCGCCTTGGTGGAGTCCGTGATGCTCGCCTGGTCGGGGTAGACCTCGAAGTGGATGTGCGGCCAGCGCCCGGAGTAGCACGCGGGGAAGACGCTGGTGAAGCTCACCCGCCCGTCGGCGTCGGCCACCTGGACGCCGCGGAGGTAGTTCTCCGCGGTGATGCCGTCGGAGTAGAGCGAGTAGCCGCCCTCGCGGGTGCAGTGCCAGACGTAGACCGCGACACCGGCGAAGGCCGCGCCGCCCTTCGCGAGGTCGAGGACGGTGAGGGTCAGCGTCATCGGCACGCCCTCGGCGGTGCCGCTCGCGCTGCCGAAGCTGGACCGGATGTCGCTGCGGACGATCCCGCTCTGCTCGAGGACGTCGGGCCCGTTCGAGCCGTCGCCGGGGTACGGTCCAGCCGTCTCGTCGGGGATCTCGGTGCTGCCGGACGTCCCGGTCGACCCGCCGGCCGACGAGCTCGGCGAGCCGGAGGCGCCCCCGCCGACCCCGCAGGCCGCGAGCCCGACGGTCGCGGCGCCGAGCCCCAGGGCCCGCATCACCTGCCGACGGCCGAGCAGCGTGGTCAGGTCGAAGCCCAGGCCCTGGTCGGTGAGCTCCTCGTCGGGACGGTCGTAGGGACGGCCCTCGTACCTGGGGGCGGTCGGGGCGTGACGGCGGGGGGACACGGGTTCTCCTCGGGATCGGGTGCACGAGAAGCAGACCCGACGCCGCTGTGCGTCCGCTGTGCCCCGGCCCTGCACCGCCCTTGCGTCGCTCAGAGCGTGCGCGCCAGCGGGTCGCGCCGGTCGCCGGTGGGCGCGATGTGGACGCGCGCCCCGAGGACGTTCAGCGAACCCGCCGCGGCCACCACCGGGCTGAGGCTCACCGACGCCAGCTGCGGCAGCGAGTCGGCGAGCTGGGACACCCGGTGCAGCAGGTCCTCGACCCGGGCGATGTCGACGCCGGGGCTGTCGTTGCGGCCGAACAGCACGGCGGCGGTCCGCAGGTCGCGGACCATGCCGGCCGCGTCGACGTCGGTGAGCGGCGGCACCCGGTAGACGGTGTCGCCGAGCAGCTCGGAGGCGACCCCCTCGAGCCCGAGCGAGATGATCGGCCCGAAGGCCGCGTCCTCCCGGCTGGTCACCACGAGCGCGACGCCGGGCGGGGCCATCGCCTGCACCACCGGGGCGGCGCCGGTCAGGGCGTCGTCGGCGGCGAGCCCGAGGTCGACCAGCAGCTCGTAGAGGTGGTCCCAGGCCTGCGCCATCTCCTCGGGGTCGTCGATGCTGCGGTGCACGCTCGCCAGGTCGGGCCGGCCGCGGACCCGCTGCGAGGTCGCCTTGAGCACGACGTCCCAGCCGAGCGCGTCGGCGACCCGGCAGGCCTCGTCCAGGCTGCTCACGGGGTGGCGCGGGAGGACCGGGATCCCGTACGCGGCCAGCAGCTCGGTCGTCTCCGCCACGTCGAGCTCACGCCCGTGCGGGTCGGTGCGCAGCACGGAGTTGATCAGCCGGCGTCCGCGGTCGGTGTCGAGCTCGAGCAGCGGCACGGCCCCCGGGTCGCGCTCGCGCCAGCGGGCGTGCGCGGTCACGGCGGCCAGCGCGCGGACCGCGTCGGTGCCGGAGTCGAAGCGTGGCAGGCTGCCGGGCTCGTCCGCCCCCATCGAGGTCAGCGGGTCGTGGAAGTCGAGGAAGACCCCGACGAGCGGCTTGGGCGCGTGCGCCGCCACCCCCTCGAGGGCGGAGACGACGTGGTCGACGCCCTCGGAGTAGACGTTGACCGCCGCGACCAGCACGGAGTCGCACTCGGGGTCGACGAGCGCCTCCTCGGCGGCGGCGCTGAAGGCCGACGGCGACGACTGCGCCGGGAGCACGCGTACGGGGGTCTCGGCCAGCAGCCCGACCGACCGGATGCTCGTCAGCAGCTGGGCGGCCAGCGTGGCGGAGTTCGCGATCAGCTGCACCCGCTCGCCGGCGGGCAGCGGCTGCCGCCCGGCGATCTTGGCGATGTCGAACATCGCCGTCCGCCGGTGCGTCACCATCACGCCCGCCTGCCGGAACAGCGCATCGATGGCCTCGTCGGGCGCGTGCCCGAGCCCGCCGCGGACGCCGAGGTGCTCCGACCGGCTCGTCCGGCCCGGCGCGAAGACGACGACCGGCTTGCGCCGGGCGAGCCGACGGGTGATCCGGGAGAACTTGCGCGGGTTGCCGATCGTGTCCAGCGAGAGCAGGCAGACCCGCGTGGCGTCGTCGTCCTCCCAGTACTGCATGACGTCGTTCGCGGTCACGTCGGCGTAGTCGCCGGTGCTGAGGAAGGAGCTGAGCCCGACGTCCTGGCGGATGGCGACGTTCAGCAGGCTGACCCCGGTCGCGGCCGACTGGCAGAACAGCCCGACCCCGCCGGTCCGGGGCATCGGGGCCGGCGTGGCGTTCATCTCGGCGGCCTGACGGGTGTTGATCAGCCCGAGCGCGTCGGGACCGAGGGCGCGGACGCCGTACGCGCGCGCCAGCTGGACGAGCAGCAGGTTCTCGTGCGGGCCGAAGTCGGAACCGGTCAGCACCACGAGCCCGTGCGCGCCCTTGTGCGCGGCGTCGATGACGACGGCGCCGAGGTCGGCGATGCCGATGGAGACCACGGCGAGGTCCAGCCGGCCCGGCACGTCGGCGATCGAGGGCGCGTTCATGACGCCGGGGACCTCGGTGCCGTCCGAGGTGACGGCCAGCACCTCGCCGCGGAACCCGCCGCGCAGCATCGAGTCGACGACGCCGCCGGCCCGGTCGGCCTTGCCGTAGACGACGACGCGCTGCGGGGTCAGCAGCCGGCGCACCGAGGCGGACTCGGCCCGGTGCTCGCGCCGTTCCATGACCCCGACCGAGGTGTCGGTGGGCAGGATCGGGAACTCGACGACGAGCACGCCGTCCTCGACACCCTTGCGCACCCGGTAGCCGGCGTCGGCGAAGACCTGCGCCATCCGGCGGTTCTCCGGGAGGACCTCGGCCATGAAGCCGGTGATGCCGCGCTCGCGGGCGGCCTCGGCCAGGTGCTCGAGCAGCAGCTGCGCCACCCCGCGGCCCTGGTGCGCGTCCTCCACGAGGAACGCGATCTCGGCCCGGCGGCCGGGTGCGTCCTCGATCCGGTCCCAGCGCCCGACCCCGATCATCCGGTCGCCGAGGGTGAGGATCAGCGCGACCCGGTCCACGTAGTCGACCTCGGTGAAGCGCTTGACGTCGCGGCGGCTCAGCCGGGGGTAGGGCGCGAAGAACCGGAGGTACTTCGACTCGGGCGAGACCCGGTCGTAGAACGAGACCAGCAGGTCCGCGTCGGACGGCCGGATGGGCCGCAGCCGGGCCGTGCCGCCGTCGGCGAGCAGCACGTCGGCCTCCCAGCCCCGCGGGTAGCCCGGCGGGTCCACCAGGTCGGGGGGAGCGACGCCTGCAGACACCCGTTCAGGTTATCCAGCCGGGGTGACGGCCGTGTGAACCCGCGGTGCAGGCCCCGCAGCCACGAGGCCGGCGCGGCGTCCGGGCGGGGCCGCGCCCTACCGTGGGGGCACGATGACGACGACCCTCCGTGACCTCGTGGGCGCCTACGCCGGCGAGCAGCTGACCCTCCTGATCGACGCCCCGGTCCGCATCCGCGCCGGCGAGGACGTCACGCACCCGACCCGGGTGGCCGTCCGCCGGCTGCGCAGCACGGTGCGGGTCTTCCCCGAGCTGTTCGAGGTCCCCAAGGCGGGTCGGCTCGACGACGAGCTGCGCTGGTGGGCCGGCCTGCTCGGCGGCGTCCGCGACCTCGACGTGCAGTCCGCGCGTCTCGAGACCGCCCTCGACGCGGTGCCCGCCGAGCTGGTGCTGGGACCCGTACGGACCCAGCTCGCCGAGCTCGTCGCGGTCCGCCGGGGGGCCGCCGTCGCCGAGGTGCACGAGGCGCTCGACTCGACCCGTTACCGCACCCTCGAGGCGCTCCTGCACGCCTGGCGCGCCGACCCGCCGTTCACGGCCGCGGCCGACGTCAAGGCGTCCAAGGTCGCGCGCTACGTCGACCGGGCCGACCGAAAGACCCACCGCCGGCTGAAGCAGGCCTCGAAGGCGTACCGCCACGACGAGCCGGACGCCGACGTGCTGCTGCACCGGGCCCGCAAGGCCGGCAAGCGGCACCGCTACGCCGTCGAGCTCGCCACGCCGGTGCTCGGCAAGCGGGCCGACGCGATCGTGAAGCAGCGCAAGAAGTTCCAGGAGCTGCTCGGCGAGCACCAGGACAGCGTCGTGGCCGCGGGGCTGCTGCGCGACCTCGGCGCCGTCGCGGGTGCCGAGGGCGCGAACGGCTTCACCTGGGGCCTGCTCCTCGGCCACGAGCAGGAGACCGCCCGGCGCGTCGTCAAGGAGCTGCGCCACTACCTCTGAGGCGCGACGAGCTGGTTGGCGCAGCGGAGCACGAGCGGGTCGGTCAGGGCGCCAAGGTCGAGGTCGGCCGCCGTCCGCACCCGGAACGTCGCCGTCTCGCCCGGCAGCAGGCTGACCAGCAGCTCGTCGACCCGCGCGTCCGGTGCCGCCCGGTCGGCCAGCAGCGCGACGTCCTTGAGGATGGTCAGGGCCGTGACCTCGACCGCGTAGCCGCCGTCGACGGACCGGACGGCGGCGTCGCGGCGTGGTTCGGGCAGCTGGGCGTCCCGGTCCTCCGCGAACCACCACCACGCGCGCTGCGCCCCGTCGACCTCGGCGAGGAGGACCTCGGCAGCCGCGTCCCGGGGGACGCCGAGGGTCGCGGCGAGCGGGAGCGTCAGCGCGTCGCGCGCACCCACCGCGAACGGCAGCGTCGCCTCGGCGAGCGTCGTCGCGTCGAAGGCAACCCGCCGGACCCGCACGGAACCGTCCCAGTCGGTCGCGTGGTCGTTCACGAGGACGACGGCGAGGCCGTCGACGCGGGGCTGCACGGTGAGGAGCCGGTCCGCGAACGCCCGGCGCAGCGCGTACCAGGCCGGCTTGCGGCGCCCGTCGCCGTCGACGACGGACCAGGACGTGACCGGCCAGCAGTCGTTCAGCTGCCACCAGACCGCACCGGCGCAGGTCGGCGACCACGAGCGCAGGTGCTCGACCCCGGCGGCGACCGCCCGGGCCTGGTTCAGCGACGTCGCCCAGTGCCAGTCGTCGAAGGTCGCCGGCTCGGGCAGGTGCGGCGCCAGACCGCGGGCGAGCTTGCCCTGCCCGTCGGCGGCCTTCTGGTGGGCCAGCACCCCGGGCGAGCCCGGCGTCAGGGGGTCGTCGTGGACCGCCCGGACGAGGGTGGCCCAGGCGGGCGGACCCTGCCAGCCGAGCTCGGCGACGAAGCGCGGCACCGTGTCGCGGTAGGTCGTCCAGTCCGTCACGTTCCACACGTCCCACAGGTGCGTGGGCCCGTGGCGAGGGTCGTTCGGGGCCAGGTCGGGCGTCATCGCGTACGGGGTGCCCGGGCAGTAGGGCCGCGACCCGTCGAGCTCCGCGACGACCCGGGGCAGCAGCTCGGTGTAGTAGCCCCAGCCCCAGGTGCGTCCGTGCAGCCCGTCGGGGCCCTCCTCCCAGCCCCAGTCCGCATGACCCCAGATGTTCTCGTTGTTGCCGTTCCAGAGCACCAGCGACGGGTGCGGGCTCAGCCGCGTCACCGCCTCGCGGGCCTCCGCCTCGACCTCGGAGCGCAGCGGCTCCTCCTCGGCGTACGCCGCGCAGGCGAAGAGGAAGTCCTGCCAGACCATCAGGCCCAGCCGGTCGCAGGCGTCGTAGAAGTCCTCGCTCTCGTAGAGCCCGCCGCCCCAGACCCGGACGAGGTTCGCGCCCGCCTCGACCGCGTCGGTCAGCCGCGCCTCGACGTCGGCGGCCGTGACGCGGCTGGGGAAGCAGTCGTCGGGGATCCAGCTCAGCCCGCGGGCGAAGACCGGCGTGGCGTTGACGACGAGCCGGAACGGCGTCCCCTCGGCGTCCGGCGTCGTGTCGAGCGCGACGGTGCGGAAGCCGACGTGCCCGGACCAGGAGTCCAGGACCTCGTCCCCGCTCTCTCCCGGGCCGAGCGTGACGTCCACGGCGTACGTCGGCTGCGCGCCGTGGCCCACCGGCCACCAGAGCGCGACGTCGGGGACCTCGAGCTCGGCGGTCGTGCTGCTCTCCCCCGCCGCGAGCACGACCTCGGCACGCCGCCCGGCGACCGTGGCCGTGACGGCGAGCGGCGCCGTCGAACCGGGTGCGCGGACCACGTCGACCTGCACGTGCAGCAGCCCGGTCGCCCGGCCGTCCTCGGTACGCACGTCGACCAGCGGACGGACGCCCCCGATCCGGGCCGCGCGCCAGGCGTCGAGACCGATCGGGCGCCAGATCCCGGAGGTGGTGAGCGACGGGCCCCAGTCCCAGCCGTAGCTGCAGGCCATCTTGCGGATCGCGTTGAACGGCTGCTCGTACGCGCACGGGCGCGGCCCGAGCTCCTCGCTCAGCCGGACGGCGCCCGGGACGGGCGCGGCGAACGTGACGGCCAGCGTGTGCTCGCCGCCGCCCCCGTCGCTGCCACCCCCGCCGAGGACCCCGGTGGCGTCGAAGCGGTACGTCCGGTGCATGTTCGCCGTCCGCCCGAGCTCGACCCCGTCGAGCTCCACGGTCGCGAGCGTGTCCAGCCCCTCGGCCACGAGCTCGACGACGTCCGCGCCGGCGCCGGCCGCTTCCGGCGGCGACGCGCGGAACGTGGTCTCGTAGCGCCAGTCGACCTCGCCGATCCACGCCAGCGACGCCTCGTTCTCGTCGAGGTAGGGGTCGTCGACCAGGCCGGCGGCCAGCAGGTCGGTGTGCACGCAGCCGGGCACCGTGGCGGGCACCGCCACGCCCTCGAGGCCGGGCGGCACCGGTCCCCCGACCGCCCGTACGGTCCAGCCCTGATGCAGCGCCCGTCGCACCCGGGCGAGTCTGCCGCCCCGGCCGGGGCGCCCGGTCGGCGGTGTCGCGCGGGGGTTAGCGTCGCTGCCCGGACGGAGGGAGCAGCAGTGGGCATCAGGGACGTGGCCGTCGTCGGAGCCGGCTACATGGGGGGCGGCATCGCCCAGGTGCTGGCGATGGCGGGGTTCCGGGTCGTCATCGCCGACGCGGACGCCGCGACCACGCGCGGCCACCTCGAGCGCCTGCGCCGGGAGGCCCGCGCCTTCGAGGACCAGGGCCTCTTCGACCCGGGCTCGGCCGACCTCGTCGAGGCCAACCTGCGGGCCGCCGACAGCCTCGAGGCCGCGGTCGCCGAGGCCGACCTCGTCGAGGAGGCGGTGCTCGAGGACCCTGCGGTCAAGGGGCCGGTGCTGGCCGCGATCGAGGCCGCCGCGCGGCCCGACGCGATCATCGCCACCAACACCTCGACCCTGCCGATCGCCGGGCTCGCCGCGAACCTGCGGCACCCGGAACGCTTCCTCGGCGTCCACTTCTCCAACCCGGCGCCGTTCATCCCCGGGGTCGAGCTGATCGCCCACGCCGGCACCGACGAGGCCGCGGTCGTCGCGGCGGAGGAGCTCGTGGCCCGGACGGGCAAGCTCAGCGCCCGCGTCGTCGACCAGGCCGGCTTCGTGCTCAACCGCCTCCAGTACGTGCTGCTCAAGGAGGCCGCGACGCTGGTCGAGGAGGGCGTGGCGAGCGCCGAGGACGTCGACACCGTCGTCCGGACGACGTTCGGCTACCGGCTGCCCTTCTTCGGCCCCTTCGCCATCGCCGACATGGCCGGGCTGGACGTGTACGCGGCCGGGTTCCGGACGCTGGCCGAGCACTACGGCGACCGCCTCGCTCCCCCGCAGGTGCTCACCGACCTCGTCGCCGGTGGCCACCTCGGCGTGAAGCAGGACGGCGGGTTCGTCGTCCCGGCCGGCGACCCGGCCGCGCTGGTCGCCTACCGCAACCGCGCGTACGCGCTGCTCGGCCGCCTCCTCCGCGAGCTCGGCCCTGCACCGATCGCTCCCGCGGTCGCTCCCCGCACCGACACAGGAGACGTGGCATGACCATCCCGACGCCGCCGTACACCGCCGACACCTGGCCGGTCGCGGCGGCGATGCTCGCGTTCGGCGGCACCGACTCCCGCGGCGGGCCGATCCAGGACGCCGATCCCGAGGAGTGGGCCCGCCAGCTGCGCCTGGTCGCGCGGATGGGGTTCACGGAGGTGGACCCGACCGACACCTGGGTGCGGGTCGGTGACCTGGAGCCGGCCCGGCTGGCCGACTTCTCCGCCGTGCTGGCGGACGCCGGGCTCACCGTCCCGGCGATCTCCACGTCTCGGCGCAGCGTCATGGACCCCGAGCGGGCCGAGGAGAACCTCGCGTACAGCCACCGGCTCCTCGACGTGGCCGCCTCGCTCGGCGTGCCGCTGGTCAGCTACGGCTTCTTCCAGGCCTTCACGCCGGCGCAGGAGCAGGCGCTGTGGTTCTGGCTCGCGGAGGGCTGGCACGACGACTTCTCCCCCGAGGCCCGGGCCGTCGCGGCGTCGCGGATCCGGGAGCTCGCCGAGCACGCGGCGAGCAACGGCCAGCAGATCAGCCTCGAGCTGTACGAGGACACCTACGTCGGCACCTGCGACGACGCGGTCGCGTTCCTCGCCGAGGTCGACCACCCGGCGTGCGGCCTGAACCCCGACATCGGCAACTTCGTGCGGCTGCACCGTCCGCTCGAGCCGGTTCCGCAGCATGTTCGAGAAGGTGCTCCCGCACGCCAACTACTGGCACGTGAAGAACTACGCGCGCGACGAGGACCCGGCCACGGGGACGGTCTCCAGCTTCCCGCTGCCGATGGAGTACGGCTTGATCAACTACCGCGCCGTGATCGGCCGGGCCCTCGAGCTCGGTTACACCGGCGCCTTCCTCTGCGAGCACTACGGCAGCGACAGCCTCGGCGTGATCGCGCGGAACCGCACCTACATCCGCGACGTCCTGGCCACCCTGCTGGACTGACCAGCAGGCCGCGAGGCCCCGCAGACCCGTACGAACCCCAACAGCTCGAGAAGGGCCAGGCAGCTCATGAAGGTGGTCGTCACCGGCGGCAACGGACGGGCCGGACGCTGGGTCGTGCGCGACCTGGCGGCGGCCGGGCACGAGGTCGTCAACCTCGACCTTGCGGCCCGGCCCGAGCTGGAGCTGCCGGGCGAGTTCTGCCGGGTCGAGCTGACCGACGCGGGACAGGTCTACGACGCCCTTGCCCAGTACCGCCCCGACGGCGTCGCCCACCTCGCGGCGAACCCCTCCCCGAGCGGGAACCCCCGGGTGTCGGTGTTCGACAACAACGTGGTCAGCGCCCACAACGTGCTGCAGGCGTCCGGCGACCTGGGGGTCGCCCGCGTCGTCTACGCCTCCAGCGAGATGGCGACCGGCCTGCTGACCGACGGCGTCGTACCGGCGCGGATCCCCTTCGACGAGTCCGAGCGGCGGCCCTCGCCCAACGCGTACGCGCTCAGCAAGTACATCAGCGAGGTGGTCGCCGACTCCCTGGTCCTGGCCTCGCCGGCCACGGCGTGGGTGGGGCTACGGATCAACAACGTGATCGACCCGGACGGCTAC
Source organism: uncultured Actinomycetota bacterium (assembly GCA_963762775.1). Taxonomy (GTDB): domain Bacteria; phylum Actinomycetota; class Actinomycetes; order Propionibacteriales; family Propionibacteriaceae; genus Microlunatus. The sequence goes on along the minus strand of CAVXMD010000002.1, from coordinate 231,713 downwards.
GACCGCTTCCGCGACGAGTGGGACGACCCGTCGCTGAGCAGCGTGAACTTCTGGAGCTACATCGACGCCCGCGACGTCGGCACGGCTTACCGCGCGGCGCTCGAGGGCGCGAGCACCGGCCACGAGGTGTGCCTGATCGCCGCCGCGGACACCCGGGCCCGGCGGGGGCTCCGCGACCTCATGGCCGAGCACTACGACGGCTACGACTCCTTCGCCGCCGGCTACCAGGACCCGCGCTCGGCCTTCAGCTGCGCCAAGATGGAGGCGCTGTTCGGGTGGAGACCCACCTGGTCGTGGCGCGACGTCCTCGATAGCTGACCTCGCGACACCGACGGGCGCGGCAGCACCTGGTGGTGGGAGCATGCCCTACCAGGAGAGGAGCCCACCATGGCCACGACGAACAGCGGCTTCAGCAGCGCCGAGCTGGCCGCGATGAAGGCGCGCACCGAGGAGCTGCGCGCCTCCGGCCGCGGCGGGGCGAAGAAGGCCGACGAGGCGCAGGCCTGCCTCGACGCGATCGCCGCGATGCCCGACGACGACCGGGCGCTCGCCGAGCGCGTCCACGCCCTCGTCTCGGAGGCGACGCCCGACCTGCGGCCGAAGACCTGGTACGGCATGCCGGCCTACGTCGACGGCGACGGCAAGGTCGTGTGCTTCTTCAAGGCGGCCGCGAAGTTCGGCTCGCGGTACGCGACGCTCGGGTTCAGCGACGTCGCCCGGCTCGACGACGGCGAGCTCTGGCCCACCGAGTACGCGGTGACCGCGATGTCCGGCGCCGTCGCCACGCGGGTCGAGGAGCTGCTGCGCCGGGCGGTCCAGCCGGCCGGCTGAGCCCGCTGCGCGTGGCGGGGACGTCGGCGCGGGACGAGGCGGGGCAGAATCGCTCGCGCACGCCGACACCCGTGGACGCAGGAGGACGAGAGAGACCGCATGGCCCGCCGGACGACCAGCACGCCCAGCCCGCCCGAGGACGACTTCACCGAGCGCATCCTCGACGTCGACGTCTCCTCGGAGATGCAGACGAGCTTCCTGGAGTACGCCTACTCGGTCATCTACTCGCGCGCCCTGCCCGACGCCCGCGACGGGCTGAAGCCGGTCCAGCGCCGGATCCTCTACTCGATGGACGAGATGGGCATCCGCCCCGACCGCAGCCACGTCAAGTGCGCCCGCGTCGTCGGCCAGGTCATGGGCCAGTACCACCCGCACGGCGACGGCGCGATCTACGACGCCCTGGTCCGGACGGCGCAGCCCTGGTCGATGCGGCTGCGCCTGGTCGACGGGCACGGCAACTTCGGCTCCCTCGACGACGGGCCGGCCGCGATGCGCTACACCGAGTGCCGGATGGCACCGGCGGCGCTGGCCATGACGACCGACCTCGACGCCGACACGGTCGACTTCCGCCCCAACTACGACGGCAAGGACGTCGAGCCGGTCGTGCTGCCGGCCGCCTTCCCGAACCTGCTCGTCAACGGCGCCTCGGGCATCGCCGTCGGCATGGCCACGAACTGCGCCCCGCACAACCTCGTCGAGGTCGTCCAGGCGCTGCGGCACCTGATCAAGCACCCGAAGGCGAGCCTCGACGACCTGATGCGGTTCGTCCCGGGTCCTGATCTTCCCAGCGGGGGCAAGATCATCGGGCTCGACGGGGTCCGGGACGCGTACGCGACCGGGCGCGGCTCGTTCCGCATCCGGGCCACCGCGCGGGTCGAGCAGGTGCACCCGCGGCGCAAGGGCATCGTCATCACCGAGCTGCCGTACCTCGTCGGGCCGGAGCGCGTGATCGAGCAGATCAAGACCGCGGTCCAGGCCCGCCGTCTGCAGGGCATCGCCGACGTCAAGGACCTGTCCGACAGCCGTCACGGGCTGCGGCTCGTGATCGAGGTCAAGAACGGGTTCAACGCCGACGCGCTGCTCGAGCAGCTCTACAAGGCGACCAAGCTCGAGGACAGCTTCGGCATCAACGCCGTCGCGCTGGTCGAGGGCCAGCCCCGCACCCTGGGGCTGCGCGAGCTGCTCGACGTCTACCTCCAGCACCGTTACGAGGTCACCACCCGGCGTACGGAGTTCCTCCGGACGAAGGCCAGCGACCGGCTGCACCTGGTCGAGGGGATGCTGCTGGCGATCGTCGACATCGACGACGTGATCGCCATCGTGCGCTCCAGCGACGACGCGGCGATCGCCAGGACTCGCCTGATCGAGGCCTTCGACCTCAGCGAGCTGCAGGCCACGTACATCCTCGACATGCCGCTGCGCCGGCTGACCCGCCTCAGCGTGATCGAGCTCGAGTCCGAGCGCGACCGGCTGCGGGCCGAGATCGCCGCGCTCAGCGAGATCCTCGACGACCCCACCCGGCTCCGCTCCCTGGTGTCCGACGAGCTGGCCGAGGTCGCCAAGACCCACGGCACGCCGCGCCGCACGATCCTGCTCGCCGCCGGCGGCACGGCGACCACCGCCGCGGCCGGGCCGCTCGAGGTGGCCGACGACCCGTGCCGGGTGCTGATGTCCTCCGCCGGCCTGCTGGCCCGGACGCCGCACGCCGAGCCGCTCGCCGAGGACGGCCCGCGCAGCAACCACGACGTCGTCGTGGCGTCGGTCCTGACCACGGCCCGCGCCGACGTCGGCCTGCTGACCAGCCGTGGGCGCTGCGTCCGGCTGAACGCCCTCGACCTGCCGACCGTCCCCGCCACGGCGACCGCGCCGAACCTGCAGGGCGGCACGCACGTCAGCGAGCTGGTGACCCTGGAGCCGGGCGAGCGGGCGGTCGGGCTCTCCGCGCTCCCGGCCGACGGGGCCGGGCTCGCGCTCGGCACCGCCCGTGGCGTCGTCAAGCGGGTCTCCCCGGAGGTCCTGAACCGCGACGCCTGGGAGGTCGTCCGGCTCGAGGACGGCGACGAGGTCGTCGGCGCGGTCGAGCTCACGGCCGAGCAGGCGGCAGGCGCCGACCTCGTCTTCGTCACCGGCGACGCGCAGCTCCTGCACTTCCCGGCGAGCGCCGTGAGACCGCAGGGCCGGGGCGGGGGCGGCATGGCCGGCGTCCGGCTGACCGCGGGCACGAGCGCGGTCTTCTTCGGGGTCACCGACCCCGTGCAGGGCGTCGTCGTCACGGTCGCCGGCAGCTCGGCGGCCCTGCCCGGGACCGACGCCGGCACGGTGAAGGTGACCCCGCTGTCGGAGTACCCGGCCAAGGGCCGCGCGACCGGCGGCGTCCGCTGCCACCGCTTCCTCAAGGGCGAGGACACGCTGCTGCTCGGCTGGGTCGGTCCCCCGCCCGCCGTCGCCGCCGCCGCCAGCGGGGCCCCGGTCGAGCTCCCCGCCGCCGACGGCCGCCGGGACGGTTCCGGGGTCGCGGCCGGTCAGCCGGTCGCCGCCGTGGCGAGCCGCAGCGCCGGGTGAGCCCTTCCGACGAGACGTTGGCGTGGCTCATCGGCAAGGACGAGCGGGCCAACCCCCGTACGGTCCTGGACGCCGACCACCCCGGTGACGAGGCGTGGTCGCACGGGAACGTGGTCCGGCCGCTGATCCACGGTTCGGCCTACTTCGCGCACCTCGCCGCCCACGTCGAGGCCGCCCGTCCGGGTGACCTGGTGCTGTTCACGGACTGGCGCGGCGACGGTGACGAGCGGCTGCTCGGGACCGAGGGCAGCGACGTGCTGCGGCTCCTCGGCGAGGCCGACCGGCGCGGCGTCGACGTCCGCGGGCTCATCTGGCGCAGCCACCTCGACGCGCTGTCGTTCTCCGCCCACGAGAACCGCACCCTCGGCATCCGGCTGCAGGAGCAGGGCGCGGAGGCGCTGCTCGACATGCGGGTACGCACCGGCGGCTCGCACCACCAGAAGCTCGTGGTGATCCGCTACCGGGACCGGCCCGAGGACGACGTCGCCTACGTCGGCGGGGTCGACCTCTCGCACAGCCGGCGCGACGACGCCCGTCACGAGGGCGACCCGCAGCCCCAGCCGATGGCGCCGGCGTACGGCCCCACCCCCGCCTGGCACGACGTCCAGGTGGTGATCTCGGGCCCTGCGGTCCGCGACGTCGAGACGGTGTTCCGCGAGCGGTGGCTCGACCCCACGCCGCTCAGCCAGAACCCGCTGTTCTGGCTGCACGACCGGCTCTCCCGCGCGGACCTCTCACCGGACCCGCTGCCGGCGCAGGCGCCCGCACCGGCCGCGGTCGAGGGCGGGACCCACACCGTCCAGCTGTTGCGCACCTACCCCAACCTGCGCCACGGCCGCGACTACCCGTTCGCGCGCGGCGGCGAGCGCAGCGTCGCCCGCGGCTACGGCAAGGCGCTCCGGCGCGCCCGGCGGCTCGTCTCGATCGAGGACCAGTACCTGTGGTCGCTCGACGTCGCCCGGGCGTTCGAGCAGGCCCTGGGCTCGAGCCCCGAGCTGCGGGTGCTGGCCGTCCTGCCACCCGTCCCCGACCAGGCCGCGCCGCTGTCGCGCGTGCCGCAGGAGTTCGCGCGGCAGGAGACGCTCGACCTGCTGCACCGCGCCGGCGGCGACCGGGTCGCGGTCTACAGCCTGGAGAACCACGCCGGCCGCCCGGTCTACGTGCACGCCAAGGTCTGCGTGATGGACGACGTCTGGGCCACGGTCGGCTCCGACAACTTCAACCGCCGCTCCTGGACCCACGACTCCGAGCTGTCGGCCGTCGTCGTCGACGAGGCGGGCCCGGCCGGCGAGCCCGGCGCGTCGGCGTACGCCCGGCGCCTGCGCCTGGTGCTGGCGGCCGAGCACCTCGACCGCGAGGTGGGCTCCGCGCGGTTCCCGGGCGACACCGGGCACCTGCTCGCGCCGGACCGAGGAGTCGACGCCGACGACGCCGCGCTCGCCGAGGTCATGGCCGACTGCCTGGACGAGCACGCGATGTTCGACGCGTACGCCGCTTCCGCCGACCGGCTCGACGCCTGGTACGACGGCGGGCAGGTCGGCCCGCGCCCGCCCGGACGGCTCCGCCGGCTGCGCCCCCGCCGCCTCGGACCGCTGACCCGGCTCTGGGCCCGACCGATGGCCCGCCTCGTCCACGACCCGGACGGCCGGCCCGCGCGGCTGCGGCGCGCGGACCGCTTCTGAGCCTCGTCGCGCGGACCGGTCGTGCGCGACCGGCTTCACACCGCCGTCACACGGCTCTCCTAGGCTCGACACCGTGAGCTCCCCCGACTTCGCCGACCTGCTCGAGCACAACCAGGCCTACCGCGACCAGTTCGCGCTCGCCGGCTTCGACGGCATCGCCCGCGCCGGCGTCGCCATGATCACCTGCATGGACTCCCGGATCGAGCCCCTCGAGATGATCGGGCTCAAGACCGGCGACGCCAAGATCATCCGCACGCCGGGTGGGCGCGTCACGCCCGACGCCCTCGTCGGCTGCGTGCTCGGCGTGCACCTGCTGGGCGTCACGCGGATCCTCGTCGTCCCGCACACCCGCTGCGCCATGGCCAGCGGCGAGGACGCCGACGTGGTCGACCGCGTGCGGCACGAGACGGGCCAGGACCTCTCCGACATGACCCTCGGCGCCTCCACCGACCAGCGCGCGCGGCTCGTCGAGGACGTCGACCTGCTCCGGACGCACCCGCACGTCGGCGAGCGCGCCACGGTCGGCGGCTTCCTCTACGACGTCGACTCCGGCGGGCTCACGCAGCTGCTCTAGGCGTCGGGTCCTCGACGCCTCAGCCGCCGGCGCCGGGCCAGCGGGTCGACGGACGGGTCCCCGTCCGGCGGCGGTGCTCGGCCACCGCGACCAGGTTGTCGACGAGGCGGACGACGTCGGCGTCGGTGATACCCGCTGGTCCGGCGAGCAGCGCACGGAAGTAGATCGGGCCGACCAGGCCGTCGACGACGTCGACCGGGCTCAGCACGCCGTCGGGCTCGGACCCGGCCAGCATCTCCCCGACGATCTCGAGACGTCGCGCGACGAGCGCCATCGTCGGACCGACCCCGACGTCCGGGCTGCCCGCGGCGGCGAGGACCGCGCCGAGGAACGGCATGCCGCCGGGCGCCTCGAGCCCGCGCAGGATGCCCGTCCCGTACGCCTCGAGGTCGGTGCGCAGGTCACCCGACGACGTCAGCGTCGAGCGCTCGTTCAGCTCGTCGACGGCGACCTCGAGCAGCAAGGCCTCCCGTGAGCCCCACCGTCGGTAGAGCGTCGCGGGGTTGACCCCGGCCCGTGCTGCGACCTGGGCGATCGTCGGCGGTTCGACGCCCTCGGACACGAGGGCCCGGACGGCCTCGTGCACGACCGTCGTCGTCCGGGCGGTGCGACCACCAGGCCGGACCTGTCCGCTGCGCTGGGCCACGCCTCCAACCTAACGCGACGGCACTTGCACGAGCAGCCCAGGTGCCGTACGGTCTAAAGCAAGGCAAGTCGCATTAGAGCGGAGAACTTCGTGGGTCGACGGGTGCTGGTGGTGGGGGCGGGGATCGGCGGGGACGCCCTGGCGGTCTCGTTGGGACGGGCCGGCTGGGAGGTGGTCGTCGCCGAGATCGCCCCGGCGCTGCGCACGGGAGGCCAGACGGTCGACCTACGCGGCCCGTCGGCCGAGGTCATGGACCGCCTCGGACTCCTCGAGGAGGCGCGTCGGCACCTGGTGCCGCAGCGCGGGATCGCCTGGGTCGACACCGACGGGCGGCGGCTCGGGGCGATGCCGGTCGAGGCGTTCGGGGGCCAGGGCTTCATCTCCCGCGACGAGCTCCTGCGCTCCGACCTCGCCCGGGTGCTGCACGCCACCGCCGGCCCGACGGTGGAGCACCGCTTCTCCGAGACCGTGGAGCGGCTCGAGCCGCTGGCCGACGGGGTGCGGGTGACGTTCCGGCGGCACGAGCCGGAGAGCTTCGACCTCGTCGTCGGCGCCGACGGCACCCACTCCCGGGTCCGCGCGCTGGCCTTCGGCCCGGAGGAGCGGTTCGCGAAGCCGCTCGGGCTCGGGCACGCCTGGTTCACCCTGCGCGAGCAACCCTCGACGCCCGCGCTCGACGGCTGGGCCCTCGTCCACAACGCCCCGGGTTCGCTGGTGGTCGCGGTCCGGCCGGGTCACCCGGGCGAGCAGGAGGTGGGCCTGTCGTTCCCGGTCGGGCCCGCTGGCGTCCTCCCCGACCGCCGGGACCGCGCCGCGCAGGACGCGCTGCTCCGACGTACCTTCGCGCGCGTCGGCTGGCGGACGCCCGAGCTGGTCGACGCCTCGGCGGACACGAACGACTTCGCCCTCGACACCTACGCCCAGATCCACGCCGGGAGCTGGCACGACGGTCGGGTCGTGCTGCTCGGCGACAGCGCCTGGTGCTCGAGCCCGCTCAGCGGGCTGGGGACCGCGATGGCGCTGCAGGGGGCGTGGGTGCTCTCCGAGCTGCTCGTCGCGGGCGCAGCATCGGGGACGCCGGTCGAGCACACGCTGGCCCGCTACGAGACCGTGGTGCGACCCCGGGCCGCCGCGGCCCAGCAGCTCCTGCCCGGACGCGTCCGCTCGTACGCGCCGCGCACCCGGCTCGGCATCCGGGCCGCCGCGGCCGTGTACGGCCTCGTCCAGGCCCGGCCGGTCGCCGCCCTGCTGGGTCGGATGGCGGCTGGCGCCGGCCATGCGCCGGGACTGCCGGACCTCGCCGCCTGACGGGGGCCAGGCGGGACGACCGCGGGACCCGGGACCGCTTGTCGCACGTGCTTGGCTGGCGCGGTGCCCGACCACTTCTACCGTCCCGCCGAGGGCCATCGCCTGGCCCACGACCCCTTCAACGCGATCGTGGCGCCGCGTCCGATCGGCTGGATCGGGACGCGGTCGACCGACGGCGTGCGCAACCTCGCCCCGTACAGCTTCTTCAACGCGCTGGCGTACACGCCGCCGCTGGTGGGGTTCAGCAGCAACGGCTGGAAGGACAGCGTCCGCAACGCGGAGGCCACCGGCGTCTTCACCTGGAACCTCGTCACCCGCGCCCTCGCCGAGCGGATGAACGCGACCTCGACGACCGACGCGGTCGACGAGCTCGACCGGGCCGGGCTCACCGGGGTCGAGGGCTCGGAGGTCGCCGCGCCGCGGGTGCTCGAGGCGCCGGTGAGCTTCGAGTGCCGCACCGCCCAGGTGATCCGGCTGCTCGGCGCCGACGGCACGGCGTCGGACAACTGGTGGTGCACGGGCGAGGTCGTCGGCGTCCACATCGACACCGCTCTGGTCGAGGACGGCGTCTACCGCACCGAGCGGGCGCGGCCGGTCGTCCGGGGCGGCGGGCCGAGCGCGTACTACGAGCTCGGCGACCGCTTCGACCTGGTGCGACCCGACTGACGCACCGGCCGGGTGGACGCAGGCCACAGACTGCGGACGGGAGCCGCTCCTCGCCTCTCTCGATGATGCCGACCGACGTGCCGACGACCGCCGCCCTGATCGTGAACACGGCGTCGCGTCGCGGCGCCGAGGCGTCCGACACCGCCCACCGCCTGCTCCTCGAGGCCGGCGTCGCGGTGACCGAGGGCTTTCCGATCACCGACCCGGCACCGGCGTCACGCTCGGGCTCCTCCCCTCGGCACCGCGAACGACCTCGCCCGCACCCTCGAGGTCCCCCTCGACCTCGCCGCCGCCTGCGCCACCGTCGCCCTGGGCGAGGTCGTCGACATCGACATGGGGCGGATCGGGGGCACAGCCTTCCTGAACGTCGCCGGGATCGGCGACCACAGCCTCGACGTGTGCGCCGTCCCGCACGGCCGGTTCTGCGAGCACGCGAACACGGCCCGCTTCTTCCGCTCCGGCACGTTCGTCGAGCACCCCGAGGTGCTGCACCTGCGCGCCCGGGCCGTCGACGTCGCCACCGAGCGCCGATCAGCCGTCCTGAAGCCCACCGCAGCCGCACACCTCCCGGACAACGGCGCACCGTACGACGTGCGCGGGTGTCCGCGAGGTGTGCGAATCGCTCCGGTGGCGGTCGCGCCGCCGATCCCGTCGCCCGGGTGCCCCGCCCCTCGCCACGAGTGTCGCCGTCCGTCCCGCGACACGCGACGCAGGTGTGACGGGTGTCGACACTCGCCCCGAAAAGAGGAGGGGGGAAGGAAGCGGAGGCGACCGAACCGTCAGACGTCGATCGCGGCGGAGTCCAGCGCGTACGCGCCGTCGATGATGAAGGTCTTGCGCGGGGCGACGTCGTTGCCCATCAGCATCTCGAAGGTCGTCTCGGCGATCAGGCCGTCGTCGACGGTCATCCGGCGCAGCGTGCGGTGCCGCGGGTTCATCGTGGTGTCGGCCAGCTGGTCGGCGTCCATCTCGCCGAGACCCTTGTAGCGCTGCGGCTCCTTGAACCGCGTCCCGCGCTTGGTCAGCTCGGCGGCCGTGCGCTGGTACTCCGCGTCGGTGTAGGTGTAGACGAACCGCTCCTGCCCCTTCTTGGGGTTGGTCAGCTCGAAGCGGTGCAGCGGCGGCACGGCGGTGAACACCCGGCCGGCGTCGACCAGCGGGCGCATGTAGCGGAAGAACAGCGTGGCCAGCAGGCAGCGGATGTGCGCGCCGTCGGAGTCGGCGTCCGCCATGAAGATGATCTTGCCGTAGCGCGCGGAGTCGAGGTCGAAGGTCCGCCCGGACCCCGCGCCGACGACCTGGATGATCGAGGCGCACTCGAGGTTCTTGAGCATGTCGCCCGTCGACGCCTTCTGGGTGTTGAGGATCTTGCCGCGGATCGGCAGCAGCGCCTGGAACTCCGAGCTGCGCGCGTCCTTGGCCGTCCCCAGCGCCGAGTTGCCCTCGACGATGAACAGCTCGGAGCGGTCGCCGATGGCCCGGCAGTCGACGAGCTTGGAGGGCAGCGAGCTCGACTCGAGCGCGTTCTTGCGGCGCTGGTTCTCGCGCTGCTGGCGGGCCGCGACCCGGGCGCGGGAGGCGCTGACGACCTTGTCGAGCACGGCGCGGGCCTGCTGCTTGGCGGCCGCGCCCCTGGCCTCGAAGAACGCCCCCAGCTCGGTGTCGACGACCTTGGCCACGAGCCGGGAGACAGCCGGGGTGCCGAGCACCTCCTTGGTCTGGCCCTCGAACTGGGGTTCGGCGAGCCGGACGGTCACCACGGCCGTGAGCCCCTCGAGCACGTCGTCCTTGACGACCTCCTCGCCGGTCTTGAGCAGCCGGGTCGGCTTCAGCGCGGAGTCGACGGCCGACTTGAGCGCGCGCTCGAAGCCGGCGACGTGGGTGCCGCCCTTGGGCGTGGCGATGATGTTGACGTACGAGCGCACGGTCGTGTCGTAGCCGGTCCCCCAGCGCATCGCGACGTCGACCTCGAGCTCGCGGTCGACGTCGGTCGGCTCCATGTGGCCGGCGTCGTCGAGCATCGGCACGGTCTCGGTGAACGAGCCCGTCCCCTGCAGCCGCAGCACGTCGGTGACGCCCGGGTCGGGCGCGAGGAACTCGCAGAACTCGCCGATCCCGCCGTCGTGGCGGAACAGCTCCTCCTGCGGCCCTGCGGTCTCGTCCCGCGCGTCGGTCACCCGGATGCCCAGCCCGGGCACGAGGAAGCTCGTCTGCCGGGCGCGGTTGTGCAGGTCCTCCAGCGAGAGCGCCGCGTCGACGAGGAAGATCTGACGGTCGGGCCAGTACGTGACCCGGGTGCCGGACCGTCCCTTGGCCACGCGCCCCACCTTGGTCAGCGGACCGCCGGGCGTGAACGTCGCCTTCGGGCCCGGGCCGTCGAACGTCCCCGGCACCCCGCGGCGGAACGACATCGCCCAGGTCGCACCGTCGCGGTCGACCTCGACGTCGAGGCGCGCGGACAGCGCGTTGACCACCGACGACCCGACGCCGTGCAGGCCGCCCGTCGCGTTGTACGACCCGCCGCCGAACTTGCCGCCGGCGTGCAGCTTGGTGAAGACGACCTCGACGCCCGACAGCCCGGTCCGCGGCTCGCGGTCCACCGGGATGCCACGGGCCCGGTCGGCGACGGTGATGCCGCCGTCCGCGCGCAGCGTCACGTCGATCTCGCGACCGAACCCGCCGAGCGCCTCGTCGACGGAGTTGTCGATGATCTCCCAGAGGCAGTGCATGAGCCCCCGGGTGTCGGTCGAGCCGATGTACATCGCCGGACGCTTGCGGACCGCCTCGAGGCCCTCGAGGACGAGCAGGTGCCGGGCCTCGTAGTCACGGCTCTCCAGCTCCGGTCCGGCGGCGCCGCGCCCACCCCCGCGACGGGTCGTCGCGGCAGGGCTGGCGGTGGCTGGCACGGGCCGAGGCTACCTGGAGAGGACCCCTTGAGCCCGGCACGTACCTTGGGCAATCCGGTGGGTGTCGCGCCGCGAACGACTGGTACCGACGACGGTGCCGGAGCAGCCGTGGCACCCCTCCCGGGCGGGTCCGGCCGGGCCCGCGCAGGACCCGCGAGACCGTTACACAGAAGACACGACCCCGAGACCCCCGACGGGAAGAATCTGGGCCTGGTTGGATGTTGAATGACTCGCAAGGCGCGGACGAAGTCGACGGAACGACCCGGCGGCGGACCCGTGAAGCACCCGAGAACGAGCCCCAAGGAAGCGAGGCCGACCGTGAGCACCACCGTCATCGAAGGCGCCGCGCTCAACGCTGCCGATCGCTGCGATCGCTGCGGAGCCCAGGCGTACGTCCGCGTCACCCTGAGCAGCGGGTTCGACCTCCTCTTCTGCGCGCACCACAGCAAGGAGCACGCCGACAAGCTCAAGCAGGTCGCGCTCGAGATCCACGACGAGTCGGAGCGGATCAGCTAGGTCCGCACCCGCCGTCCGTACGAAGCCCCTCGCCCCACGCGGGACGGGGGGCTTCGTCGTCCTCAGGAACGTCGTCGGCACGGGAACACCGCCCAGGGCCACGACGCTGAACCGCACGTGACCCCGACCGCGCCGCCCGAGCCCGTGTCGCGCACCGCACCCGCGCTGCGCGGACCGGCGCTGCTCGACCAGGTGTGGCGCGACCTCACGTTCCTGCACTGGCGCGTCGACCCGGCCCGCGTGGCTCCCCTGCTGCCGCCCGGGGTCGTGCCGGACGTCTTCGACGACAGCTCCTGGGTCGGGCTCATCCCCTTCCGGCTCACGGACGCGCGCTTCGGCAGCGGACCCGTGCTGCCGTACGTGGGGTCGTTCGCGGAGACGAACGTCCGCCTCTACGCCGTCGACGCGTCCGGTCGGCGCGGCGTCGTCTTCGCCTCGCTGGAGGCGCAGCGGCTGGCCTTCGTGCTCGGCGCCCGGCTCGCGCTGGGGATCCCGTACACCTGGGCGCGGATGCGCGCGACGCGGGACGGCGACCGGTACGTCTACACCGGCCGGCGCCGTTGGCCCGGCCCCCGCGGGACCGGTGCGCACGTCGAGGTGGAGGTGGGGCCGGGCGAGGTCGACGACCCGCTGGCGGACTTCCTGACCGCCCGCTGGGGGCTGTTCACCCACCACCTCGGTCGTACGTGGTTCCTGCCCAACACGCACACGCCGTGGCCGCTGCGGCCCGCGCGGCTGCTCCGCCTGGACGAGCACCTGCTGGCCGCTGCGGGACTGCCCGGCGTCTCAAACCGGGCGCCGGACTCGACCCTGTTCTCCGCCGGGGTCCGCACGCAGTTCGGCGCACCGCGCCTCGTCGCCCGCTGACGCCGGCTGGGCGCGACCGGGAATCGAGGCACGCGCGGATGCAGCGTGCCGCGTCGCGATCCTCACAGCCCGAGACGGCGAGACCGGTGTACACGTGCGCCGACGGGAGGCACCCTTGACGGTGACCAGGCGCGTGGTCAGCGACCGCGGCCGCGCAGCGACCGGAGACCCAGGAGGACCCCATGCTGCCCGACCACCTTGCCTACCCGCGCCGGGAGCCCGAGGCCCCCGGCACCGCCGACGTCGCCGTCCGCAACTGGGCGCGCAACGCGACCATCGCTCCCGCCGGGGCGGTGAGCGCCCCCCGTGACGAGGACCGGCTGCAGACGCTGCTCGCCACGACCACCGGCGGCGTCCGGGTCATCGGCAGCCGGATGTCACCGGGCCGGATGCTGTCGCTGGCCGCCCAGGGCGACACGCTGCTCGACCTGAGCCACCTCAGCGGCCTCGTCTCGATCGACGAGGACACCGCCACCTTCGCCGGGGCGACACCGCTCGGCGACGTCTACGCGGTCCTGGGCCGGCGGGGCCGGATGCTGCCCGCCTCGCCCGGCGTCATCTCCTCCCAGACGCTGGCCGGGGCCCTGTCGACCGGCACCCACGGCCAGGGGCTGCAGCAGAGCTGCATCGCCGACGCGGCCCTTCGGGTGCGGATGGTGCAGGCCGACGGCTCGGTGGTCGAGTACGACCGCGAGCACCCGTGGTTCGGCGCCGTGAAGCTCGGGCTCGGCCTGCTCGGCGTGATCACCGAGGTCACGCTGCGCACGGTGCCGTCGCTCGTCTACACCTGCCTGAAGAACGCGGTGGGGGCCGGCACGCTGGAGCAGGACCTGGCCCGCTGGAACACCGACTTCGCGATGAGCAAGGCCTGGTGGTTCCCCGACGAGGACCAGGTCCACGTCTGGACGGCCCGCGAGGCGACCGGGCCGGAGGCGGCGCGCTACCGCGCGAACGGCAACCGGCTGGTCGAGCAGCAGGTGACGAGCGACGCCATGAACGCCACCGTCGACTCGACGCTGGCCCACATGCGGGGCGACACCAAGATCGTCGACGAGAACGGCAAGCCGTTCCGCACCGTGACGCGCTTCAAGGACTTCTCCGACGTGACCGGCGACGTCTACCAGGTCTTCACCCGTGGGATCGCGACCCCGCAGATCAACGTGGAGATCGGCGTCCCGCTCTCCCGCGCCGGTGCGCTGGTGGCGATGATCAAGGAGTGGCACGCGAGCACGCGGCCGCACATGCACTACCCGATCATCCTGCGCTGCACGGGCGGGGCGGACGCCTGGCTGAGCCCCGCGCACGGCGAGCCGACGTGCTTCTTCGGCTTCGTCGTCTACTACGCCGAGGACGGCTCGCTGTCCGCCGACGGGGTGGGCTTCCTGCGCGAGGTCGAGCGGCTGCTGGCCGCCGAGGGCGGCCGGCCGCACTGGGGCAAGTACTTCGACGAGTCCCTGTACGACTGGGCGGCGCTCTACCCGCGCTGGGAGGAGTTCCGGGGCGTGCGGGCCGCGCTCGACCCGCGCCACCGCTTCGACAACGCGTTCACCGCGGCGCTGTTCGCGTGAGGGCGGCCCGGACCGAGCCGAGGAGACCACGGATGAAGGCCTGGGCGTCGCTGCTGACGCAGCCCGCGTACCTCGTGGGGGTGCGCGCGCTGCGCGCCTCCCTGCAGCGGGTCGGCAGCGCCTACCCGCTCGTCGTCGTCGTGACGCCGAACATCACCGCCGACGTCCGCGCGCTGCTCGAGGCCGACGGCTGCCTCGTCCGCGAGGTCGAGCCGGTCCGACCCCCGGCAGGTCTCGCGGACCGCTACGCCAACGCGCGGTTCGCGGAGGTCTGGACCAAGCTCCGGGTGTGGGGGCTCACCGAGTTCGAGCGCCTCGCCGTCCTCGACGCCGACATGCTCGTCGTGCAGGACATGGACGAGCTCATGACCCTGCCGCTGGCCGACGACCAGGTCGCCGCCTGCCACGCCTGCCGCTGCAACCCGAACCGCATCCCCACCTACCCGGCGAGCTGGACCCCGGCGCGCTGCGCGTACACCCACCTGGAGGACGGTGACGTCGAAGGCGCGGCCGCCGACGTCTACGTCAACGGCGGGACGCTCGTGCTGCGGCCGGACGCCGAGGTGCTCGCGCGCCTCCTTGCCGAGCTGGGCGCGGTCGAGGACCTGACCCGCTACGTCTTCGCCGAGCAGGACTTCATCAACGAGCACTTCCGCGGCCGCTGGGTCGTGCTGCCGTACGTCTACAACGCCCTCAAGACGCTGCCGTTCCAGCACCCGCGGCTCTGGGACGTCGAGGCGGTGAAGAACCTCCACTTCATCATCGACAAGCCGTGGGAGTCCCCGCTCGACCCCGCTGGCCGCTACGCGTCCCTCGAGAGGGTCTGGTGGGACGTCGCCGGGCACCTCGTGCCGACCTCCCCGGTGCCGGCGACGGGGGCTCGTCAGGGCTGAGCCGGTTCGACCCGATCGGCTCCGCCGTCGTCAAGCCGTCGACGACGGAGCGGCGAGCAGGGTCCGCGCGGCCGTGCCGAGGTCGGTGCGCGCCGCCTCGGCGCGACCCTGCAGCTCGGTCAGAGCCCCGGTCAGGTCGTACCCGCGGTTCAGCAGGACACCGAGCGCACGGTCGAAGGTCGCGCGTCGCTGCAGTCCCTCGATGCCGGGGACGAGCGCCCGCGTCGGACGTGTGCGCTGCTCCGCCAGGTCACCGGGTGCCAGGCCCAGAGCCGTACCGAGGTGTACGAAGGCGCGAGGGTGCGAGGCGTACAGCACGACGGTCCCCTCGGCGCGGGGAACCAGCGCCGAGAGTGCGATCTCGAGCACGGCTGCGACCTCGTCGGGCTGCACGGCACGCCTCAGGAGGTTCAGCCGGACGACCGGGCCGCGTGCCCGGCTCCCCAGGACGAGGGTCAGCCCGAGGGCTGACGGCACGCTCAGGTCGAGGTGCTTCTCGAGCATCAGCAGGCTGGTCCGGGTGCCCTCACCGGTGCGCAGGTCGGCGACGAGGCCGCGCAGGTCGGCGGCCAGCACCCGGTCGAGGTCCGGCTGCCCGTCCCGGCGTGCGGGCCGATCCGGCCCTCCCCACGGTCGGGGCCTCACGACCTGACCGTCCCGACCGGTCAGGCCACGGGCGGCTGCCTCGGTGCTGACACCGTCCTGACGGGCGAGCTGGACGACGAGCACCGTCGCCTGGCTCGCGGTGAAGCCGTACCGGTCCATCAGGAGGCCGACCGCCAGGTCCACCTCCGACCGCTCGCGGCGGGCGCACTCCAGGGACCGGGACGACTCCTCGAGCAGGGCCCGCAGCCGCAGGTCGAGCAGCGTCTGCAGGGCGTCGTGGGCCGCTCGCCGGAGCGTGTCCTCCGGGGTCGCACCGAGGTCCGCGGCGGTCCGGAAGTACAGCGTCAGCACTCCCAACGGCTCGCCACCGGCCAGCAGCGGCAGCGAGATCATCGCGCGGACGCCGAGGGACCGGGCTCGTCGGACGAGCTGCGGCCAGCGCCGTTCGACGGTGCCGACCGTGCCCGAGCGCACCGTGCAGCGCGCGGCGACAGCCGTGCAGCCGGGACCCTCGGCGAGCGCGTCCTGCATCGCCTCGAGGGCCTCGGCGCTTGCGTCGGATCCCGCATGGACCCGCCCGCCGCCGAGCAGGACGGTGAGCCCGGCGCCCCCGGCCAGTCCGGCCTCGGCACGGGCGGCGCGGGCGAGCGTCCGCAGCGAGCCAAGGAGCTCCGCACGCGCGTCGTCCACCCCGTCGAGGCCTGGTGCCGGGACCGGATCCACGACAGCGCGGATCGGCGTCGGACCCGTACGCGGCCGCTCGAGCAGGCGGCCACGGTCGTCCAGCGGCGATGAGAAGCGCGTCATGGGGCTCCGCCGCTCACGCGGGTGCAGCGGGGGCGGCACCGACGGGAGGGGCTGTCAGGACAAGCGGCTGCACAGGGTTGGCTGGCGGCGAGACGTCTCGTGGCCGCGGCCCCGGGAGACGGCGGCTTCACTTCCAGACCGGCTGGTGGATGCAGCAGCGGAATGGTAACCCAGGACCGGCGCCTCGTGATCGACGACCCCGGACGATCGGTGGTGTCGGAGGAGACCGCGCGAGGGTAACCTCCGACGTCGCTGCCGTGAGCACCTGGTCACCGGGGTCGACGCCGGCGGGGAGAGGTGCGACATGACGGACGAGGGACCGGTGCAGGCACCGCGCGAGGCGGTGCACGCGGCCGAGGAGGACGATCTCGGCGCGAGCCTCGAGGAGCTCTCCCGGCTGTCGATCCGACAGCTCGACCTCGAGGGGGTGCTGACCTCCGTGGCCACGTACGCCGTCCGCGCGATCCCGGGGGCCGACGGAGCCGGCTTGACGCTCCTCGAGCGCGGTCGCGCCGACACGGTCGTCTCCACCGTGGCCTTCGTGAAGGAGATCGACGACATCCAGTACGGCATCGGGCAGGGCCCCTGCATCACCGCGGCCGCCGAGGCGCGCACGGTGGTGTCGGGATCGCTCGGCGCCGACCCCCGGTGGAAGCGGTTCGGGTCGCAGGTCGCCCGGCTGGGCGTGCACAGCGTGATCTCGTTGCCCCTGATCACGAGCGAGGGGGTGCTCGGTGCCATGAACGTCTACGCCCACGCCAGGGACGCCTTCGACCAGCGCGCGGCGGACCTCGGCGAGCTCTTCGCGGCCCCGGCGGCGATCGCGGTGCAGAACGCCCAGGCCCTGGCCGAGGCGCAACGGCTGGTCTCCGAGCTCCGAGCGGCCGTCAGCACCCGGGGCGCGATCGACCGTGCCGTGGGCGTCATGATCAGCCGCGGCGGGTGCACCGAGCAGGAGGCTCTGCAACGGCTGCGGACGACCAGCATGAACGAGCGCCGTCCGCTGGCGGTCGTGGCTCAGCAGCTCGTCGACGCGACCGTGGGGCGCAACCGGGGGCACCGGGGCTGAACCCGGCCGGATCCGTACGTCGGGACGACGAGTGCCGGCTCGATGTGCACCCGGAGCACGAGCACGGGTGCGTCAGTCGGACAGGCGCGCGCAGCAGGCGTCCGCGCAACCCGGCCCGCAACCGCAGCCAGACGTCTTGCTCGCCTGGTCGACGTCCCGCAGCGCGGCGGCCGGGCTGCAGCAGCCGTCGCCGCGCCACGCCCCCACCCCCTCGCGGACCGCGAGGCCGGCGATCACCAGAGCCGCGACCGGGTCGGCCCAGGACCAGCCGAGCAGGCTGTCGAGCGCCAGGCCGACCAGCAGGACGGCCGAGAGGTAGGTGCACAGCAGCGTCTGCTTCGAGTCCGCGACGGCCGACCGGGAGCCGAGCTCGCGGCCGGCGCGGCGCTGCGCGTACGACAGCACGGGCATCACGACGAGGCTGGCGGCGGCGAGGACCAGCCCGGGGGTCGAGTGCCCGGCCTCCTGCCCGCCCAGCAGGGAGCGCAGCGCGTCGACCGTGACGAAGGCGGCCAGGGCGAAGAAGGAGCAGGCGATCACACGCAGGGCCGTCCGCTCCCGCGCCTCGGGGTCCCGGCCCGCGAACTGCCACGCGACCGCGGCCGCCGAGGAGACCTCGACCACGGAGTCGAGCCCGAAGCCGACCAGGGCGCTCGAGGACGCCCGCGTCCCGGAGACGAGGGCCACCACGGCCTCGAGCACGTTGTAGGTGATGGTGAGCGTCACGAGCAGCCGGACCCGGCGGCCGAGCACCGCGCGGCGGTCGGGCGACGACCCGAGGACCAGGGCCGTCACGCGGGTGCCCCGACGAGCCCGACGGCGACCGTGCCCTGGTCGCTGCCGCCGCAGCAGGCCGGGTCGACGACCAGGACCAGGCCGACCAGGTCGTCCAGCGCGCGTCCGATCCGCCGGTCGGCGAGGGCGTAGCGCGTCCGGCGGCCCTCCGGCGTGGCGACGACGAGGCCGCAGCCGCGCAGGCACGCGAGATGGTTCGACATGAGCTGGCGGGAGACCCCGACCTGCTCGGCCAGGGCGGCGGGATAGGACGGGCCGCCCCGCAGGGCGAGCAGGACCCGGGCCCGGGTGGGGTCGGACAGCGCGTGCCCGAAGCGGGCGAGGGCGTCGATCGAGGAAGAGGCCAGCACGGCGCCACGGTACAGCGGATCGTGTACCGCCGAGCCTGTCGGGCACCGCCGGGGCGGTCGACGGGGCCGCGGTACCGAACCACTCGGTATCGTGGGGCCTCACGCCGTTCGACGACTCCCGCGCACCTGTGCGGGGCGGCCGTGTCCCGACAGGATGCCTTCCCCGTGTGGTTCGAGTGGCTGATGGTCGGCGTCGGCCTCGTCCTGACCGTGGGCACCGGGCTCTTCGTCGCCTCTGAGTTCGCCCTCGTGAACCTCGACCGCCACGAGCTCGAGAACCGTCGCGACGACGGCGAGCAGCGCCTCGACACGACGATCGCGGCGCTGCGGATCACCTCCACCCACCTGTCCGGCGCCCAGCTGGGGATCACGCTGACGACGCTGCTGACCGGCTTCACCTTCGAGCCCGCGGTCAGCACGCTGCTGACCGGTCCGCTCGAGGCGCTGGGTCTCCCGGACGGCGCCGTCCCCGTCGTCGGGACGATCGTCGGCGTCGCCCTCGCGACCCTGTTCTCGATGGTGGTCGGCGAGCTCGTCCCGAAGAACTTCGCCCTGGCGCTCCCGGTGCCGACGGCCAAGCTCGTGCTGCCGTTCCAGAGCGTCTTCACGATGCTGTTCCGACCGCTGATCGCGCTGTTCAACAACACGGCGAACGCCGTCGTGCGCGGCTTCGGGATCGAGCCGAAGGAAGAGCTGTCCGGGGCGCGGAGCGCGGAGGAGCTGAGCTCGCTCGTCCGCCGCTCGGCCCTGGAGGGCAGCCTGGACGCCGACCACGCGACCCTGATCAGCCGCACCCTGCGGTTCGGCGACCGTACGGCGAGCGACGTCATGACCCCGCGCGTCCGGATGGACCGGCTCCGCCTCGACGACACCGCCGACGACGTGCTCGACCTGTCGCGCCGTACGGGCCGGTCGCGCTTCCCCGTCATCGGCGAGGACTCCGACGACATCCGCGGGGTCGTGCACATCAAGCAGGCCTTCGCCCTCGACGCCGAGGAGCGCGGCCGGGTGCAGGCCGCGACGCTGGCCGTCGAACCACCCCGCGTGCCGGAGTCGATGACCACGGAGACGCTGCTCGGGCTGCTGCGCCACCAGAGCTTCCAGCTGGCGGTGGTGGTCGACGAGCACGGCGGCACCGCCGGCCTGGTCACGCTGGAGGACCTGGTCGAGGAGCTGGTCGGCGAGCTCACCGACGAGCACGACCGGGCGCGGGTCGACCTCGTGCGGCAGGGCGACTCGTTCACCTTCGACGCCGCGCTGCGCCCCGACGAGCTCCACGACCGGACCGGCGTGCGCGTCCCGGAGGACGAGGAGTACGAGACGGTGGGCGGGTTCGTCGTCGACCGCCTCGACCGGCTGCCGACGACCGGCGACGAGGTCGGCGTCGACGCCGGGACGCTGCGGGTCGAACGGGTCGACGGGGCCCGGGTGGACCGGATCCGCTTCACCCCGGCCGAGGTGGATCCCGACGAGGTCGAGGAGGAGGCCGCCGCCGAGAAGGAGCGGCACCGGACCCGGGCCGAGCGCCGTCAGGACCGCGCAGAGCGACGGGAGCACGACGCGAAGCACGTCGACGACGAGGAGGTGGACCGGTGAGCGAGGTCGTGCCGGGCCTGGTCTGGCTCGTGGTGCTGCTCGCGGCGAACGCCTTCTTCGTCGGTGCGGAGTTCGCGGTCGTCACCGCGCGGCGCTCGCAGATCGAGCCGCTGGCCGAGGACGGCAGCCGCGCGGCCCGGACGGCGCTCTGGGCGATGGAGCACGCCACCCTCATGCTGGCGACGTCGCAGCTCGGCATCACGATCTGCTCGCTGCTCATCCTCAACGTCTCCGAGCCCGCGATCCACCACGTCTTCGAGCTGGCGCTCGGTCCGACCGGCCTCTCGGGCGACACCGTCGGGCTCGTGTCGTTCGTGGTCGCGCTGCTGCTCGTCACCTTCCTGCACGTGGTGCTCGGGGAGATGGTCCCCAAGAACCTGTCCTTCTCGGTGCCGACCCGCGCGGCGCTGATCCTGGCGCCGCCGCTCGTCGGCGTGTCGCGGGTCCTGCGCCCGGTCATCTGGTCGCTGAACGCCCTCTCCAACGCCGTCGTCCGCCTCTTCGGGGTCGAGCCCAAGGACGAGGCGGCGAGCGCCTTCACCCTCGACGAGGTCGCCGGGATCGTCGAGCAGTCGACGCGGGAGGGCGTGCTGGCGGACCGCTCGGGCACGCTGTCGAACACGTTCGAGTTCACCGAGGCCAAGGTCGGCGACGTCGAGGTCCCGCTCGACCAGCTCGTGTGCCTGCCCCCGCGCGCCACCCCGGCCGACGTGCAGCAGGCCGTACGGCAGGGCGGGTACTCCCGCTACCCGGTGCAGGACGCGTCCGGCGCACCCGCCGGCTACGTCCACCTCAAGGACGTGCTCGACCTCGTCGACGGGCCGGCGGGCCGGCTCCCGATCCCCCGCTCCCGCATCCGGCACCTGCGGGCCGCCGAGCGGACCCAGGACCTGGAGGACGCCCTCGCCGGCATGCGGCGCGACGGCCTGCACCTCGTCCGGTCCGTCGACGACGACGGGACGACGACGGGCGTGCTGTTCCTGGAGGACGTCATCGAGGTCCTCGTCGGCGAGGTGGAGGACGCGACCTCGCACCACCCGGCCTGACGCGGTAGGACTGCTGCATGCGGTGGCGGCTGGCAGCGAGCCCGTGGTGGGTGCAGGGGTTGCTCTACGGAACCTTCTTCGGCGCCTGGATGACCGTGTTCTCGCGCTACCAGACGGGCCGGTGGCTGGTGGCGCTCGGCGGTGGCGTCGTCGGTGGCGCGTTCTTCGGCGTCACCATGGGCCTGCTCATGAGCAGGGCCAGTGCTCGGGTGGTGGCCGACCTGGAAGGGTTCAGCCCGTTCGAGCGTCGCGTGGTGGCCCGGGCGTCCTGGCGCGGTCCGGTGCCCGAGGACCCTCGGCTGCGAGCGGCGGCACGCTCCCTGCTGGAACGCCGGCGTGACCAGGTGCGGCGGACCCGGCGGTTGTCCCTGGTCGTGTTCCCGGTCTTCGTGCTCCTCTACGTCGTCATGGCGATCACCCGGAGCTGGTGGTGGTGGCTCGCCGCGGTCGCGTTCG
Organism: uncultured Actinomycetota bacterium; assembly: GCA_963762775.1. Classification (GTDB taxonomy): domain Bacteria; phylum Actinomycetota; class Actinomycetes; order Propionibacteriales; family Propionibacteriaceae; genus Microlunatus. Next base: position 209,969 of record CAVXMD010000002.1, on the reverse strand, counting down.
TCGGGTTCCTGGTCCTGACCCTCACGACCCCGGCTCGCCTGGACCGCAGGCTGACGCTGCTCGGCGGCGGGACACCGCGTACCGACGACGTCCCGGTCGACTGACGCATCGTCCCCGCTCGTACCGGGCGCCCGGAGAAAACCCGTTGCGGCGGCGCGACCCCGTGGTCCAGCGTGAGCACGACGAACGGCCGGCCGTGCTGAGCACGAGCGACCCCGAGCAGAGGAGGTGCGTGGTGTCCGACGACGTCCTCGGGTTGCCCGCGACCCGCCCCTTCCGCTCAGGAGATCTGCTCACCCGTGTCCGACCTGTTCCCCGTCCCACCTGCCCCTGACCCCACCGCCGACCCCGGCCCCCCGTCGTACGTCGAGCCCGACGAGCTCGGCCCCGGCCGGCGCTGGTCCACCTGGGACGACATCGGCGTCCTCGCCGGCCCCGAGCCCCGGCCCGCGTGGGTCGTCACCTCCGACGCCGCCGTCGACACCGAGCTCGGCGTCCTGAAGACCGGCAAGGAGGCCGACGTCTTCCTGCTCGAGCGCGCCGACGAGCACGCCGGCGTGGTGCTCGCCGCGAAGCGCTACCGCGACCTCGACCACCGGTTGTTCTCGCGCGACGCCGGCTACACCGAGGGCCGGCGGATGCGCAACAGCCGCGACCGCCGGGCCGCGGCCAAGGGCACGCGTCACGGGCGTGCGGTGGCGGCCGGGCAGTGGGCCGCGGCCGAGTTCGACTGCCTCTCGCGCTTCTGGTCGGCGGGGCTGCCGGTGCCCTACCCGGTGCAGCTCGACGGGACCGAGCTGTTGATGGAGCTGGTCACGCTCGCCGACGGTTCGGGAGCGCCGCGCCTCGCGCAGACCCGGCCGGCCCGGCCGCTGCTGGAGTCGTGCTGGTCCCAGCTCACCGACGCCATGCGCGCCATGGCGGCGCTCGGCCTGGCGCACGGGGACCTGTCGGCGTACAACCTGCTGCTGGCCGAGGACCGGCTGGTCATGATCGACCTGCCCCAGGTGATCGACGTCGTGGCCAACCCGCAGGGCGTGGAGTACCTCGCCCGCGACTGCCGCAACGTCACCGCCTGGTTTCGCGCCCGCGGGCTCGACGTCGACGCCGACGAGCTGCTCGCCGACCTGCTGGCGTACGCGTTCTGACCCGCTCCGGGGCGCCTGCACCGGTCGCGTCGGTGCAGGGCCCGCTGCTGGCTGATGAGCGCGACGAGCGTCGGTGTGTCGCGGTCGGTCAGCACCTCGAGCACCGAGCCGAGGTGGGGCCGCTCGCCCAGGGCCTCGGCGACCAAGGCGTCGGCGAGGTCGGGGACGGAGGTGAAGACGCCTGGTTCGTGGCCAGGGGTGCACCGGTAACGGCTGACCTCGGCGGCTGCGAAGAGACCCGCGGGGCGGACGATCGTCCAGTCCCGGTCGCTGCTGCGCACGAGCTGCTCCATCCGTCTCATGTCGGCGTAGAGCGTGCGGTTCACGGCGTGCAGCAGCGGAGCGAGCACGAACCGGAAGAGCAGCGGGTCCCCCCGGGTGCCCTCGACGGCGAGGTTCTTCGACGAGACGCTCACGAGGCGGCGCACGCCCTGGTCCTGCATCGCCGCGAGGACGTTCCGGATCCCGACCGAGTACGTGTCGATCCGCCGCAGGCCGGGGGCGACGCCCGTCACCGAGATCACCGCGGCGGTCCCCTTGATCGCGGCCGCGACCTCCCCGGCGTCGGCCACGTCGGCACGGCGACACGCAGCCCCGGTGCCGTGAGCCCGAAGTCGGCCGGCCGGCGGGTGACCGCGGCCACCGTGGCGCCGGCGCCGAGGGCTCGACCGACGACGGCCCGACCCACCGGACCGGACGCGCCGAACACGCAGAGCTCCACGCCTCCTGTCTACCCAACGGCACCTCAGGTCGTCGACACCGTCGCACGTCTGGCGCAAGACGCATACGCCTCTACCCGACGAGGTCGTCGACCGCGGGCTCGAGCGTGGGCCAGTCGAAGCCGAAGCCGGCGTCGAGCAGGCGGGCCGGGACGACCCAGCGGCTCTTCAGGACGAGCTCGGACTCCTGACGGAGGACGAGCATCCCCGCCTCCAGGAGCCACCGGGGGGCGGGGAGCCCGACCGGCGCCCGTACGGCCCGGCGCAGGGCGCCCATCAGGGCACGGTTGGTGCTCGTGGCCGGAGCGGCCAGGTTCACGGGTCCGGCGAGCTCGTCGTGCGTGTCGAGGAAGGTGATCGCCGAGACGAGGTCCTCGAGGTGGATCCAGCTGAACCTCTGGTCGCCGCCCCGGGTGTCGCGGTGCCGGTGCCAGACCGTCGGCCCGGTCGGCGTCGGGCCGATGCCCCGGTAGCGGCGGTGCGGGAACCACCAGCCGTCCTGCTGCGGGCCGCCGAGGCCGAAGCGTGCCGCGGTCGCCAGCTTGGTCAGCGCCGGCCCGTCGCCGAGCACGATCGCCATCCGCAGCGCGACCCGCCGGGTGCGCGGGAGCGGCTCGGCGTAGAACGCCCGCTCCCAGTCCCGGGCGACGTCGACGGAGAACCCCTCACCGAGCTCGCCGTCGTCCTCGGTCTGCGGCCGGTCCGTCGCGTGCCGGTAGATGGTGGCCGTGCTGGCGTTCAGCCAGAGCCGTGGTGGCGCGGTGGCCCGTCGCGCCGCCGCACCGAGCAGGCGCGTCGTGTCGACCCGGGACGCGTAGATCTCCTCGCGGTTCGCGGTGGTGTAGCGGCAGCCGACGCTGCGACCGGCCAGGTTCACCAGGAGGTCGGCGCCGTCGACGGCGGCCGCGAGCCGGGCTCGGTCGTCCCAGCGGACGTCCGGGCCCCGCCGTCCCACGCGGACGACGTCGTACCCCCGGGCCCGCAGGTTCTCCTGGAGCCGGGCCCCGATGAAGCCCGAGCCTCCCGCCAGCACGGCACGCGCAGCCACCATCGCCCGAGGTTGTCACACGCGGGCGTCCAGGGCGCCGCCACCTGAGCGATGCACGCTCGGAGGCCGGCCACGGTCACGAGAGTCGGCAACGGTCACGCGACACGCCGTACGGACGTGTCCGGTGTCGACAGTCGCGCAGCAGGTCAGGGGGTGGGCACCGACGCCGGGGGCGGCGAGGGGAGGTTCAGGCCGGGCGGGCGTCGGGGGCGCCGCGGGTGAGGAGGCGGCGCACGCTCCAGCGGACCCCCTCGACGGACAGGACCCAGAAGATGTGCCCGCTCGCCTCGCCCCAGATCTCCTGCGTCGGCTGGCGGTCGGGCCACGGCGCGGTGTCCAGCGCCGGCAGCGTCACGAGGTGGAACGTCGTCCACACCCCGAGGCCGTACGGGATCCCCGAGGCAACCCGGGTGCGCGGGACCACCTCGGCCAGGAGCGCGTACGCGACGGCCGCCGCGACCGAGAAGCCATAGTGCGTCGCCGGGACGGCGGCCTGCTCGACCGGGCTGCCGTGCTCCGGGTCGACGCCCGCCCGCTCGAGCAGGAGGTTCGGCGGCGCCTCGCGGTCCTCCGGACGCGGCGGGTAGACCTTCTCCCACTGCGTCTTGACCAGACCGCCGACGACCCCACCGGCCACACCGCCGACCAGCGCGGCGACGAAGCGGCGGTCGGAAGGTCGGGACCGGGCGAGCAGGCGGAGCGGGGACAGGGCCGTGGACTTCGCGACGAGACCGTGCACGTCCACCACGCTAGCGAGCCGGCCGGCCCCGGTGGGGGGCGCTGCCCGCGCGACCCTGTCGCGCACGACGGATACCGTTCGACGCTCTGGTCACGATTCTCAGGAAACGGCTCCGCGGACGCCGTCGCCCGCTTACGTTGTCCCCGCCACGAGCGACCCGCGACGACCGTCGTGCCGGTCCGGCCGTGCCGATCGACCCAGACCAGGAGAAGACGTGCGCATCACCCACGCCCTTGCCGCCGCCGCCCTTGCCGCCGGCCTCGCGACCGGAGCCCCCGCGGCCCAGGCCGCTCCCCTCACGGCTCCCGCCGTCCACGCCCAGCAGACGTACAGCCCGGCCGCCGCGTCGAAGTCCTCGAAAGCCACGACGAGGACGACCATCAGCGGACCGGCCACGGCGGTGCCGGTCGGCGACGACATCAAGATCACCGGCAAGCTGACCCGCAAGTCGGGCAGCAGCTACAAGGCGTACGCCAGCGCGAAGCTCGAGCTCGTGCTCCTCGACGCCCCCGGCTCCGAGACCGGCGAGGTCATCAAGGTCAAGAAGACGGACAAGAAGGGCAAGGTCACCTTCGTCCTCGAGACCGATCCCGAGATCGCCGGGCAGAGCTTCGACTTCCTCGTCGCCTACGAGGGCGGCTCCAAGGCGAAGGCCTCGGAGTCCGACGTCATCACGGTGACCGTCGGCGAGTAGTCGGACATCGGCCGACGAGGCCCGCGCCGGCTCGGCGCGGGCCTCGTCCGCGTCTCAGCGGGTCGGCACCCCCAGCGAGTCGCCGAAGAAGCCGTTCGAGGGCTGGGAGTAGTCGAGCGAGTCGGGGCTGAACGCCTTCGCCCCGCTCGTGGTGAACCGCGTCCCCGAACCCTTCAGGAAGGTGACCGCGCCGTCGTCGGTGTTCTCCCCCGGCTGACCGACGCTCAGGTCGAGGCGGCCGTCGGCGTTGTTGTCGAGCAGCGTCACCGCGCCGCCGAAGTCGTCGTCGGCCTCGGACTTGCCCGGCACACCCGACGTGTCCTGGTCGTAGATGTAGTTGCCGCTCGTCGCGTAGCCGTCGGTGCCGCCGCGGATGATCGTCACGCGACCGCTCGCGTCGTCCTCGTACGGTGCGCCCACCACCAGGTCGTCGTGCCCGTCGCGGTCGATGTCACCGACGGCGACGCTGGCCCCGAAGCCGTCGCCGTACTCCGCGCTGCCGGGCACGCCCGGGCTGTCCTCGTCGACGTCGGTCCGCTTCGCGACGGTGGTCCCACCGGTGCCGAGCTGCAGGATGCTCACGAGGCCGGGGTCGTCCTCCCGGTTGATCGCGACGCCGACGACGATCTCCGGGGTGCTCGTGCTCGAGCCCACGACGTTGCCGACCGCGAGGGCGTTCAGGTTGGCGAGGTCGGGGTCCTGGATCACCTGGGTGCAGCTGCTCGGCCCGCCGGACCCGGACAGGCAGACGCTCACCGACCCCGGGTAGCCGTCGTCGACGAACCGGGCGCCGTCCGCGCCCACGACGAGGTCGCTCGCCCCGTCACCGTCCAGGTCGCCGGCCGCGAGGTAGGCCCCGAAGCCGTTGTCGAACCCGGTCCTGCCGGTGCCGCCCTTGCGCAGCAGCGTGACGGCGCCGGTGGTGGTGAGCCCGCTCTCCGCGCCCGGGAAGATGTGCACCGCCCCGCTGGGCGCGTAGTCCTCGTCCGGGATGTCGGCGTGGGCCTCGCCCGGCGACCCCATCGCCAGGTCGGGGTAGCCGTCGCCGGTGAAGTCCGCGGCCACGAGCGCGGCGCCGAGCCCGCCGGAGTCGGGCAGCGTGATCTGCTCGGAACGCTGGGTGTCGAGGCCGTTCTTCGAGCCGTACACGACGGTCACCGCTCCGGACCCGTCGTCGTCACCGGTGAGGTTCTCCCCCGGCTGGCCCACGGCGAGGTCGGCGTACCCGTCGCGGTCGAAGTCGGCGCTGGCGACCACGTAGCCGAAGGCGTCGCCGCTCTCCGACCCGCCGGGCACGCCCTTGCTCGACTGGGAGACGACCTTCTCCTTGAGCGACAGCCCGGACTTCTCGCCCGGCAGCACGAACACGCCGCCGGCGTCCTTGACCGACCCGACCCGCAGGCCGGGCGCGCCCACGACCAGCTCCGGGTAGCCGTCACCGTTCACGTCGTACGGCTTGGCCGGTGCGACGGCGGCGGCGGCCGGAGTCACGAGGCCGAACGGGACCACGAACGCGAGAGCGGCGAGCGCTCCGCCTAGACGTACCTGCACGACCGGACCTCCTGAGACGACGGCGGCTCTTCTGGCCCACAGCCAACCGGGTCCGGGCGCCGGAGTAAAGCAGGTTCACAGGATCGACCGGACCGATCCGACCGCGCGCGGGCCACGGTCGGGCTCAACCGGCGTCGGAGTAGCGGGCAACGGCGCAGACGTCGAGCGCGAACTCGACCGGGAACGACCCGAACAGCAGCCGCCCCGCCCGGCGCGCCGAGGCCCGTACGGCGTCCGCCACGGGTTCGGCGAGCGCGGTCGGCGCCTCGACGATCACCTCGTCGTGCAGGAAGTACACGAGCCGGGCCGGGCGCCCGTCGACGGCGCCGAGCGCGACGAGCTCGCGGCGCAGGTCGGCCAGCCAGCACAGCGCCCACTCCGCCGCGGTCCCCTGGACGACGAAGTTGCGGGTGAACCGTCCCCAGTCGCGCGCCTGGGTCCGGGCCCGACGACGTTCGTCGGGACCGGCCTCGGGCAGCGCCGACCAGCGCTGCGCCTCCTGCCACGCCTCCGACGGGGTCGGCGAGCTGCGCCCGAGCCAGGTGGTCACGACCTCGCCGGCCTCCCCCGCCCGGGCCGCCGCCTCGACCCGGGCGGTCGCGGCGGGATAGCTCCGCAGCAGCCGCGGCATCAGCCGGCCGGACTCCCCCGACGTCGCGCCGTAGAGCGCGCCGAGCATCGCCACCTTCGCGTGCGCACGGGTGTCGGCGACGCCGTCGTCGACCAGCGCCTGATAGAGGTCGCCACGCCGGGTGGCGTCGGCCATCGCCTTGTCACGAGCCATCGCCGCGAGGACGCGCGGCTCGAGCTGGGCGGCGTCGGCGACGACGAGCACGCACCCGGGGTCCGCGACGACCGCACCCCGGATCTGCTTGGGCAGCTGCAGCGCGCCTCCCCCGCGCGCCGCCCAGCGTCCGGTGACGACGCCGCTCGGGACGTAGCCCGGACGGAACCGACCCCCGACGACCCAGGTCGACAGCCACGACCACCCGTTCGCCCCGTGCAGGCGGGCCAGCTTCTTGTACTCCAGCAGCGGACCGACCGCCGGGTGCTCGACCCTGGCGAGCTCCCACTGCCGGGTGGTCTCCACCGCGACCCCCGCTCGGTGCAGGGCGCGGAGGAGGTCCGGGGCGGAGTCGGGGTTGAGCGTGGGCGCGTCCAGCGCGGCCCGGACCTGGTCGGCGAGCTCCTCCAGCGCTCGGGGCCGGACGCCGGGCAGCGGCCGCGGACCGAGGAGGTCGGTCAGGAGCCGGTCGTGCTCGGCGGCGTCGAACGGCAGGCCGACGTGACGTCAGCTCGGCGGCGGCGAGCGCACCGGCCGACTCCGCCGCGAGCAGCAGCCGCAGGCGGGCGGCGTGCGCCGAGCCGCGGACCGCCTCCTGCTGCACGCGGTGCTCGGCGACGACGTCGGCCAGGCCGAGGGCCTCGTCCGGGCCCGCCAGGTCGAGCAGCGTGGGAGCCGGCCCGTCGTCGACGGGCAGCCCCCGCGGGGCCCAGCGGCGATCGTCCGCCGACGCGTACGGACCCACGAAGGTCGACCGGGCGAGGACGGTATGGCACTGCCGCAGGTCCTGGCACCGGGCGACGCTCACGCCCTGCGCGAGCAGCGCGGGGTAGACGGCGCTCGTGTCGGCCCACACCCAGCGCGGCCCCTGCTCCTCGAGCCAGGCGACGTGCTCGGCCAGCGCGGACCGGTCGAGCCGCCGGGTCCCCGTCGGCCGGCCGTGCTCGTCGAGCAGCGCGACGTCCACGGCGTCCGCGCCGTCACCGGCGTCCGCGAGGGCCACGTCCACCCGGCGACGGTAGTGCGTCACCCGGCTCCGGCGGCCCTTCGTAGGGTCGGGCCGTGCCGCGCCCGACGTCCGTCCTCTTCCTCGACGGCCCGTACGGCGTGGGCGAGGGTCAGCCCGTCGTCAGGCTGCTCGCGGGCGGAGCGCGGGAGAGGACGAGCCGGTGATCGAGGTCCGGCCCCCGAGCAGGTTCGCCGACGTGGCGGCCGTGCTCGGTCCGAGGCGTGCGGACGCCGACGTCTGCTGACGCCTTCGCCCGCGCGCACGGGGCACCGGCGGTCGAGGGCTACCCGGTCCACGACCAGGACGCGAAGGTGAACCTGACCATGGCGTACGTGGGCACGAAGAAGCTCTTCGAGGCGGCGGGGTTCAGCAAGACAGCCGGCACGACGTCGGTGCTGAACGTTTCCCTCGCGTCCTCGTGCGTCTGGCCGAGGACCGAGTCGAGCGCCAGCGCCCGCTGTCGGCGTCGGCTGTCGGCGTCGCCACCCGAGGGGCCGAGGAGCAGACCGGGAGGAGCACAGACGGCGAACGGCACGTGCACGCGCGAGGACCGACGTGGCCGGACCGTCAGGCGGTCGGGTCCTGACCACCGTCGTCGGGTGCCGCCGGCTCGTCGCGCACGACGGGCGTACCGCGGGAGCGTTTCGCCCGGTACATGGCCTCGTCCGCGCGCCGGACCAGGTCGTCGAGGTCCAGCTCCTCGTCCGGGTCGAGGACCGCCACGCCGACGCTCGCGCTCAGCTGGAGCACGCGCCCCGCGTACGGGATGGGTTCGGAGACGGCGGCGGACAGCCGCTCGACCACGGAGCGCACGTCCCGCCGGTCGTCCAGGTCCCGGAGCAGGACGAGGAACTCGTCCCCGCCCCACCGGGCCACCTGGTCGTCGGGGCGCAGGCGGCTCTTGAGCCGACCGGCCACCGTACGCAGGACGTGGTCGCCCGCCTCGTGGGAGTGGAGGTCGTTGACCTCCTTGAAGCCGTCCAGGTCGAGGAAGGCCAGCGCCTTGGGCCGGCGGCGCCCGTCCTCCCGACGGCGGTCGGGGTCGAGGTCGTCGATGATGCTCGACCGGTTCGCGATGCCGGTGAGCTGGTCGTGAGTGGCGAGCGTGCGGTAGCGGGCCTCCGACGCCTCCGCCCGCGCGCGCAGCGTGGCGTGCTCGATGGCCAGCGCGGCCGAGATCGCGAACGCCTCGAGCGCGCGGCAGGTCGTGGGGTTGGGACGCCGGCCGTCCTGCGGCAGGTCGACCGAGAGCACGCCGAGCCGCGACCCGTCCGTGGCCACCAGGGGTGCGAACAACGCGTCCTCGGGATGCCAGTCGTCCGCCCCGGAGCCCGCCTCCATCTCGGGGACCCAGCTGAAGATGTCCGCGGTCGCCTCCTCGTTGCGGTGGTCGATGAAGCGGAGAGCACCCCAGGACTCGCTGAGCTCGAGCATCCGGTCCCAGCGCGAAGCCGGCTCGGAGGTCCCGAGCAGGGCCGCTGTCGCCCCCTCGTCGCCCGCGACGGAGACGACCTCGAGGACCCCGTCCGGGTTGGCGAGGTTGACCACCGCCACGCCGAAGCCCAGCGCGTCGACGATCGTCCGGGCCAGGCGGTCGAGCATGCCGACGAGGTCCCCGGACAGGGTCGGCGCCGGCCACGGCGCCATCGTCTCCGGCGGGTTCGACCCGGACTGTTCCTCTGCAGACATCACGGCTCCCCCCGGTGTCCGGTGCCGCGCCCGGCCCTGGTTCGACGCGACGTGTCCGACCCTAGTGGCGCCGACGCGCGCGCAGGTGCCGGACGCGGTGGTCGCCGGGTGCGCGCGCCGCGCGTCTCACGAAGGATCGCGCAGGACCCGGCCGAGCGCGGCCCGTCCCGCGGGACCCCAGCCCGGCTTGCCACCGGGCAGTCCGCGGTCGCCGTTCTGACCCATCAGCATCAGGAACAGGCCCTTCAGCACCGCCAGCCCGCGGGCGCGGCGGACCGTCGCCTCGTCGGCCGTCGCGTACGCCGCGAAGAAGCGTGCGGCCGTGCCCGCCGGCAGCAGCACCCAGGCTGCGGCCAGGTCCACCGCCGGGTCGCCGACGAACAGGTCGCCGAAGTCGACCACGCCCGCCAGCGTCCCGTCCGCGACGACGACGTTCGCCGGGTGCAGGTCGCCGTGCACCCAGACCGGCGGGCCCTCCCACCCGGGCGCCGCGACCGCGTCGTCCCAGACGGCGCGGAGCGCGACGACGTCGGCCTCGATCGTGTCGGCGTCCAGCGACGTGACGAACCGCTCGAGGCCCTCGGTGCAGTCCCTGGGGTGTGCGCCCCGGCCGGTGTCGCCGGGCGCGTCAGCCGGCGCCGGGACGTGCAGCGCCCGGAGGAACGACGCCAGGGTGTCGGCCGCGTGCTCGCCGCGCGTGATCGACGCGCGGTCGAGCGCGAGTCCCGGGACCCACGTCATCACCGTCCACGTCCGCGGGCAACGCTTCGAGGGCGCTCCGTCCCGCACCGGGACGGGGACGGGCAGCGGCAGGGTCGGGGCCAGCAGCGGCAGCCACCGGCGCTCCTCGAGCTGGTGCCCGGGGTCGGTGTCCATGCGCTGGACCCGGACGGCCAACGCGTCCCCGAGCCGCCACATCTGGTTGCCCCAGCCGCCCTCCACCTCGCGCAGCGGCAGGTCGGCCAGGTCCGGGTGCTGGTCCCTCAGCAGGTCCCGCACGAGATCGGCCGCGACCCCTGCCCCGGACTCGTCCACGGAAGAAACGGTACGGAAGGGCTTCTGGCCGTCTTCTTGACGAAAGCACGGGCTAGTCACTCCGACTAGTCACTTGGTGTAGTGTCTGGCCATGGCGCTGGCTCATCTGTTCCTGGGGCTTCTCGGGGAGGGGCCCGCGCACGGCTACGACCTGAAGCTGCGCCTCGACCGTCGGTTCGAGGGGTCGAAGCCGCTGCCCTTCGCGCAGGTGTACGCCACGCTCGGCCGGCTGCACCGCGACGGCCTGGTCGAGGTCGCGGAGATCACCCAGGAGGGCGGTCCCGAGCGCACCGTCTACGTCATCACGGCCGCGGGTCGAGAGTCGCTGGAGACGTGGCTGGCGGAGAGCGAGCCGGCCGGCCCCTACCCGGCGGGCGAGCTGGCGCGGAAGACGATCGTCGCGCTCCACCTCGGGGTCGACGCGGCCGGCTACCTGCGTCGGCAACGGGCGGTCCACCTGAGCCGCATGCGCGAGCTGGTCCAGCACCGGTCCCGGACCCGGGACCCCTCGGCGCGCCTCGGCATCGAGTACGCCATCAACCACCTCGACGCCGACCTGCGCTGGATCGAGGCAGCCGCCTCGACGAACCTCCAGCCTCCCCCCGGGCGCGCCGGCGACGACGAGCGTCCCGTGGTGAAGAACCCGACGAGCACAGGAGACAGTCATGGGTGAGCCGTTGCTGACGGGACGGAGGCTGCGGAAGGCGTACGAGCGCACCGCGGCGCTGGATGCCGCCTCCTTCGACCTGGCGGCCGGGGAGATCGTGGCGGTGACGGGCCGCTCCGGCAGCGGGAAGTCGACGCTGATGCTCTGCCTGGCGGGCGTCGTCCGTCCCGACAGCGGCGAGGTGACCTACGACGGCGTCCGTGTCGACCAGCTGTCCGAGGCCGAACGGTCGCGGCTGCGGCGCCGCGAGCTCGGGCTCGTGCTGCAGTTCGGGCAGCTGCTGCCCGAGCTGTCCGTCGCCGACAACGTCGCGCTGCCGCTGCTGCTCGACCAGCGGCCGCGCCGCGACGCCCGGGCGGCGGCGCTGGGGTGGCTCGAGCGCTTCGGCGTCGAGGGTCTCGCCGCCGCCCGCCCCGGCGAGCTGTCCGGCGGCGAGGCCCAGCGGGTCGCCCTGGCCCGGGCCCTCGTGTGCGGACCGCGCGTCGTGCTCGCCGACGAACCCACCGGGGCGCTCGACTCCAACGGCGCCCAGGAGGTCCTCGAGCTCGTCGTCGACACGGTCCGGCGCGAGGGGATGTCGGCGGTGCTGGTCACCCACGACAACACCGTCGCCGCCTTCGCCGACCGCGAGGTCGTCCTGGTCGACGGTCGCACCGCCGTCAGCGCCGACCTCGAGCCGGGTGCGTCGTGAGCGTGCTGGTGCTGCTGCTCGTCCGCGGCCAGCAGCGCCGTCAGCTCGTGACCACCGCGCTGTGCGCCGGGGTGGTCGCCGTCCTGCTGCTCCTCGTCGTGGCGGTGCTGCGGCTGCCGGGCCAGGTCGAGGAGAACCTGTTCCCGCTGCTCAGCGAGACGGGCCTGCGGCCCGGCCTGGTGCTGGCCCTCGTCCTGCTCACCGCACCCGTGCTCCTGCTGCTCTACCAGCTGCTCCGGCTCGGTACCACGGCCCGCTCCCGTCGCCTCGCGGTGCTCCGCGTCGCCGGTGCCACGCCGGTTCAGGTACGGCTGCTGTCGGCGGCAGAGCTCCTCCTGCCGGCCCTGCTGGGGGCGGCGCTCCTGGGTCCGGCGGGCTACGCCCTGCTGCGACTGGTGTTCGGCGGCACCCGGACCGCCGACGCGGACGACCTCGACCCGCTGCGCGTCACCGGTGGCTTCGTCCCCGTCACCGTCGCCCCGACGTTCGTCGACGGGGTGGGCGTCGCCGTCGTCGTCGCACTGCTGTGCGGGCTGATCGGCTGGCTCGTGTCCCGGGACGTGATCACGTCCGCGCACGCGCACACCCGCCGGGCCGCCTCGCGCCGACCGCGGCCCTGGCCGCTGCTGCTGCTCGTCCTCGGGTTCGTCGTCGCGGTCCCCCTGCTCAGCAACACCGTGGCGGCGGTGACCGGGGTCGCGATCGCCGCCCTCGGCCTGCTGCTCAGTGGCCCCTGGGTCGCGGCCCGGGCGGGACGCCGGGCATCCCATCGGGCCGCCACCGCCGCGGCCCTGCTCGCCGGCGCTCGCGCCGACGCCGACCCGTGGGCGGCCGGTCGCGCCGTGGCCCCGATCGCCGTCGTCGGACTCGTGGGCGCAGGTGCCGCCGCCATCCTGGTCGACGTCATCACGTACGGCGGGCTCCAGGTGTTCTTCGTGGTCTCCCTCGCGCTGGTCGCGCTGGCCGTGCTGATCGTGCTCGTCCTCGTCGTGCTCGCGCTCGCGGCGCACGCCGTCGAGACGCTGTCGGAGCACCGCCGCTCCACCGCGTCCCTGGCAGCGGCCGGGATACCCCTCGACGTCCTGCACCACTCGCTGGTCGTGGAGGCGCGGCTCCTCGCCCGACCCGCGGCCACCCTCGGGCTGTTCACCGGGACGGCCGCTCTCGTGGTCATCACCTCCCCCGGCGACAACGACCTCGCGCTGCTCGCGCTGCTCGGCACCGCGCTCATCACGCTCCTGCTGCTCCTCGGCCTGATCGAGATCGCCGCGCGGGGCGCCGCACGACTCGTCCGCCCCTGGTTGCTGGGTGCGGCCAGCCCCGACGCGCTCCGTACGGAATGAAGACGCCGAGCACCTCGGTCACGCTGGACGCGGAGACGGCGAGGCTCCACCACCGCGTCCGCGTCGCCCTGATCGAGCTCCTCGTCGCCGCCACGCCGGACGGCTGGGAGGTCGACGACACCTCGAGCTGCACGACCGTCCGGCTGGACGTCGCCGTGCGGCCCTGCCGCGGTCCCGGCGCAGGACCAGCCGCGCTCCCCGTGCTCTGCGTCGACCTCAGCGGCGGCGAGGACCCGGAGAAGGACCGGCACCGGCAGGCGCGGAGGCACGCCCTCGCGCGGATCGGTGTCGACCACTACTGGGACCTCGACACCGCGACGGGGACGCTCGACGTGCACGTGCGTAGGGACGACGAGTACCGCCACGCGGAGCGTGTGACCGGGGCAGACTGGCTCGACTTCGGCATCGGCCTGGTCCACGTCGACCTGCCACTGCTCCTCGGCGGTCGCGCTGGGCCCGGGGCAGCGCTGCGTCCGGTCACCACCCAGGAACATGCGTAGGAGCCCCCTCGGCCCACGTCGAGACCGACGAACGTCGCCGGTCCCGCGGTCCGGTCCGGCGCCTCGTCCAGCGCACCGGACTCCGCGCGGCAGGGCCTGCAGGTCGACGACCACACCTTGAGGACCACCACACGGCCCGGCTGGCTGCTCCGGCTGGCTGCTGGAGATCGCCGCGCCACCGTCGACGGCCGGTCCCTCGATCACCGGCGCCCGGGTCCGGGTCCCGCCGGCGTCTCGGTCAGGCCGGCTCAGAAGTCGAGGTGGTCCGCCCCGGGCAGCGGGGCGTCCGGGACCCGTCCGGTGTCGAGGTCTTCCATCATGTGGATGTCGGCGTAGGTCGGTTCCTCGGGCCGGCCCAGGTCGTCGAACAGCGCCACGACACGACGCAGCCGTACACCTGGCCGCCGCGCCCAGCGGAACGTGACGTGCAGGGTGGTGCCGGGCCAGGCGCCCACGACGTCGACGCGCGCGTCGGACAGCCCTTCGGTCAGCGGGTGGACGTGGCCGTGCTCGTCGGTCCAGTACGCGTCGAGGCCCTCGAGGTGCCGCCGCCAGAAGGCGGTGTAGTCCGCGGCGTCCACCGGGGGCGGACCGAGCGGCCAGCCGTGCGCGGCGATCTCGACGCTGTCCGGCTCGACGACGGTCTCGACCTGCCCGTCCCGCGCGTCGACGCGGACCACCGCGGTCGGCGAGGAGGGTCGGTAGCTGTCGGCCGGCCCTCGCCGGACGGCCACCCACACGTGGTCGTCGGTGGCGGTGACGGCAGCGACGGAACCGTCGCCGAGGGCCACCCGCCACCGCTCCTGGGAGGTGCCCGCCGCGTACGCGACGGCGAACAGCCGGTCGGGGCGGGTCGTTCCGGCACGGTCGGCGCCGACGAACCAGTCCAGCCCCGTCGTCCTGGCGTGCGGCCGGACCTCCTCCTCGTCGTCCTCGGTCATCAGGTCCCGGGGGTCGGGCAGGTGATGGTAGCGCCAACCCGGACCGTCGTCGGGCGGTGGTGCGCTGCTGCCGTGGGTGGACGCGCCGAGCCGGTCCGGGACGTCGGCGGCGGCGGGAAGCCGGAGCCAGGTCGTCTCCGGCTCCAGGTCCCAGCTGGTCGGGGTCCCCAACGAGGTGCGGGTCCAGGCGCCGGTCTCGACCTCGACGAACAGGTCCCCGTGCACCCCGCGCAGCGACGAGACCGGGGCGTCCACGTGCACCGTACGGGTCGTCTCGTCACGGCGGACGAGGCGCAGCCGAGTCGAGGTCCGGTAGTCCGAGGGGGGCGCGTCGGGAGTCGCGGCGATGTCCTGCGACCGCGGTTCCGGCGCGCACCACGCTCCGTGCGCCGACGACGCCCCGAGGACGGTGTCGGAGACGTAGCGGCCGAGCACTCCGCCGGTGGCCTCGACCCGGACGACCGGGCCGTCGTGCTGCTGGACCCACAGCGCGTCCTCGGCGGGCAGCACGACGCGTTGCTCGGGCGCCGGCCCGGGTGGTGCCTGGGGCCACCCCACGAGCCCGACCGGTCCGATCTCGACCGCGTCCACCACCAGCGCGACGGGCTGCACCCGGTCGACGACCCAGACGCGCGAACCCGTCACCACCAGCAGGCCCGGGCGGAGAAAGCGCCGGGGCCCCGGCTCCGGCTCCGGCTCCGGCGGGACGCGGGCTGCCGACTCCACCGTCATCCCGGTGACGATAGGTCCTGCACCGGACCCAGGACCCGCCACCCCGACCACGTTCTCCTCGGGTCTACGGTCAGGGCGACCGGCGCCGGCGACGGCTCCGCTCCCAGCCCCCATCCTCGAGATCGGCTCTCGCGCCCGTGACCGACTGACCGCGCCACGTACGGGTAGTCGACCTCGAGTACGTTTCTGCCGACCGAGAGGAACACCATGCCCAAGATCGTCGCCGTGACCGGGGCTTCCGGAGGGATCGGCCGGGCCACGGCCCGCGCCTTTGCCGAACGGGGCGACACCGTCGTCCTGATGGCCCGCGGGGAGAAGGGGCTGGAGGGTGCCGCGGAGGACGTCCGCGCGGCTGGGCGGCACGCCGTTCGTGATCCCGCTCGACGTCTCCGACGCCGACGCCGTGGAGGCCGCGGTGCAGCGGATCGAGGCCGAGGTGGGCGAGATCGACACCTGGGTGAACGTCGCCTTCACCGCCGTGTTCTCCCGGTTCTGGCACGTCAGCCCGGCCGAGTACAAGCGGGCCACCGAGGTCAGCTACCTGGGCTACGTGTACGCCACCATGGCCGTGCTGAAGCCCATGATGGCCCGCGACCGCGGCACCATCGTCCACGTCGGCTCCGCGCTGGCCTACCGGTCGATCCCGCTCCAGTCGGCCTACTGCGGGGCCAAGCACGCGATCCAGGGCTTCCACGAGTCGGTCCGCGTCGAGCTGCTGCACGAGCACAGCAACGTGCACGCGACGATGGTGCAGATGCCGGCGGTGAACACGCCTCAGTTCTCGTGGGTGCTGTCCCGCATGCCCGACCACGCCCAGCCGGTCCCGCCGATCTACCAGCCGGAGGTCGCCGCCCGGGCGGTGCTCTACGCCGCCGACCACCCGAAGCGGCGGGAGTACTGGGTCGGCGCGAGCACGGTGGGCACGCTGCTCGGGAACCGGTTCATCCCGGGTCTGCTGGACCTCTACCTCGCCAAGACCGGCTTCAAGAGCCAGCAGACCGGCGAGCCGAAGGACCCGAACCAGCCGGTGAACCTGTGGGAACCGGCGGACGGACCCGACGGTGACGACTTCGGCGCGCACGGGCACTTCGACGACCGGGCGCTCGCCGTCGCCCCGCAGCTGTGGTTCTCCCACCACCACAAGACGCTGATCGGTGCCGGGGTGGCCGCCCTGGCCGGAGCCGGAGCCCTGCTCGCCCGCCGGGCGGGACGGTGACGACCGGCGGCCCGAGGTCGCTGCGGCCGGTCGGCCTGGTCGGGCTCGGCTGGGGCGCAGTGCTGCTGTGGCGCGGTTCGGAGCTGTTCCGCTCGGTCGAAGGACGCGCGCCGTCCGAGGGCGAGCAGGACGCCATCGCCGTGCTCGGGCTGCGGCACGCCGCCCAGGGACTCGCTCAGCTCGTCGCCCCGCACCACCTCGGGCACCTGTACGCCGGCATCGACGTCCTGCACGCGGCGAGCATGGTGGCGGTGGCGGTCGCGGCACCCGTCCGGCGCCGTTCGGCGCTGGTCAGCGGCGGTGTCGCCGCCCTGGCCGGCGTCGCCTCCGCGCGCGCCGCCCGTCGATGAGTCCACCGACCGAGCGCGCCGAGACGGGCTACGCGCCGCACACCCTGCGCGAGTACGCCTTCCTGGCCGACGGCTCCCGTGGCGCGCTGATCGGTCCCCGCGGGGACATCAGCTGGCTGTGCGCCCCGACCTGGGACTCCCCCGCCGTGCTCAGCCACCTCGTGGGCGGCGACGGGGTCTACGCCGTCACGCCCGTCGAGGAGTACGTGTGGGGCGGCTACTACGAGCCCGGGTCGCTGATCTGGCGCAGCCGATGGGTGACCCGGGACGCGATCATCGAGTCCCGCGAGGCCCTGGCCTACCCCGGCGACCCGCACCGGATCGTGCTCCTGCGCCGGGTCGACGCCCGCGAGCACGATGCGCACGTCACCGCCGTGCTGCGCCTGTGCGGCGACTTCGGCGCGACGCCGATGCAACGCCCGCACCACGACGGGCACGGACGGTGGACGACCCGCGTCGGGGACCTGCACGTGCGGTGGAGCGGGGCGCCGGACGCCCGCTGGCACGACGGCACCCTGCGTGCACAGCTGCACGTCGAGGCCGGGCGCACCCACGACCTCGTGCTCGAGATCAGCGACCGTCCGCTGCCGGCTCCCGAGGAGCCCGACCGGCTCTGGTCGGCGACCGCGCACGCCTGGGCCGAGGCGGTCCCCGACCTCAGCCGCACCGCCGCGCCCCGCGACGCCGCCCACGCGTACGCCGTCCTGCGCGGGCTCACCAGCCCCGGGCGGCGGAATGGTGGCCGCCGCGACCCTGGGGCTGCCCGAGCGCGCGGACGCGGGCAAGAACTACGACTACCGCTACGTCTGGATCCGCGACCAGGCGTACGCCGGCCTCGCCTGCGCGGTCGACGAGCCCTACCCGCTCCTGGACGAGGCGCTCGGCTTCGTCAGCGCGCGGCTGCTCGAGCACGGCGACCGGCTCGCCCCGGCCTACCGCACCGACGGCGGCCCCGTGCCCGGCGAGAGCCACCTCGACCTGGCCGGCTACCCCGGTGGCAACGACATGCGCGGCAACTGGGTCCGCGGGCAGTTCCAGCTCGACGCGCTCGGCGAGACGCTGCAGCTCCTCGCCGCCGGTGCCCGGTTCGACCGGCTCGACAGCGACCACGTCGAGGCCGTCGACGTCGCCGTCCGCACGATCGAGAAGCGCTGGGACCGAACCCGATGCCGGGATCTGGGAGCTGGAGGACCACTGGTGGACCCAGTCACGGCTCAGCGTGGTCGCCGGCCTCCGGGCGATCGCCCGGGAGCTCCCCGCCGGGCGCGCGGGCCGGACGACCGCGCTGGCCGACGCCGTCCTCGCCGAGACGTCGCGCCGCTGCCTGCACGCGGACGGCTACTGGCAGCGCAGCCCCGAGCACCCCGGCG
This sequence comes from uncultured Actinomycetota bacterium, assembly GCA_963762775.1. GTDB lineage: Bacteria > Actinomycetota > Actinomycetes > Propionibacteriales > Propionibacteriaceae > Microlunatus. The sequence continues at coordinate 191,743 of CAVXMD010000002.1, read as the reverse complement.
TCGACGCCTCGCTGGTCCTGCCCGCGGTCCGCGGTGCCCTGCCCGCCGACGACCCCCGGACGCTCGCCACCCTCGCGGCCGTCGAGCGCGACCTCGTCCGCGAGGGTCACGTCTACCGCTACGCGCCCGACGCCCGGCCCCTGGGCGAGGCCGAGGGCGCCTTCACGCTCTGCGGGTTCCTGGTGTCGCTGGCCCATCTCCAGCAGGGGGACGTCGCCCGGGCGTACCGCTACTTCGACCAGCAGCGGAACGTCTGCGGACCCCCCGGGCTGCTCACCGAGGAGTTCGACGTCCGGCAGCGCCAGCTACGCGGGAACATGCCCCAGGCGTTCGTCCACGCGGCGCTGCTCGAGTGCAGCCAGCGGCTGCCCCTCCTCATCGAGCATGTCGACCGGGCACGTGCGGGATGATCGCGGGCTTCCCGTCCTGGCTCACCGACGTGGCGATCGTCTCGCTCGCCGTAGCCGGCCTCTGCGCGGTGCTGGTCCTCGTCGACGTGGTGCGGCGCCCGCAGCCGATGGGCGTGATGAACGTGGTCTGGCCGCTCACCATGCTGTTCGGCAGCGTCGTCTGGCTCGCCTTCTACCTGCGTCGCGGCCGAGCCGCCCCTCGAGGTGACGATTCCACGGGCCCGGAGAAGTCGATGCGTGCGTCGGTGGCCGTCGGCGCGAGCCACTGCGGCGCCGGTTGCACGCTCGGCGACCTGATCGGAGAGTTCGGTCTGGTCGCCGTGCCCGGCGTCGCCGCGGTGTTCGGCCTGGGCTGGTTCTTCACCGATCGGATCTTCGCCGGCTGGGTCTTCGACTTCGTCCTCGCCTACCTCATCGGGATCGTGTTCCAGTACTTCTCCATCGCCCCCATGCGGGGGCTGGGCCTCCGGGCCGGCCTGTGGGCGGCGGTCAAGGCCGACACCTTCTCCATCACCTCCTGGCAGGTCGGCATGTACGGCGTGATGGCGCTGGGCCAGCTCTGGCTGCTGCCGACCCTGTTCGGGCGGCGGGCCGAGACGGTCTCCCCCGAGTTCTGGCTGCTGATGCAGCTGGCCATGGTCGTCGGCTTCGCCACGGCCTACCCGGTGAACTGGCTGCTGATCCGACGGGGCTCAAGGAGAAGATGTGAGGGTCGGGCTCGGGCAGGCCAGCAGGAACCGCTGAACAACGACCGCGCTGAGCCCCGGCAGCCCGTACGGAGTCAGCGTTTCCTCCCGACCCCGGCGCCCCTCGCAACGAACCGCTGAACAACGGCAGCGCGGAGCGCCCGGCAGCCCGTACGGAGTCAGCGGTTCCTGCCGGCCCCGGCGCCCCTCGGCAACGAACCGCTGAACAACAGCAGCGCCAAGCCCGGGCAGCCCGTACGGAGTCAGCGTTTCTTCCTCCCCGACCTCGGCGCCCCTCGGGGACGAACCGCTGAACAACGGCAGCGCGGAACCCCCGCAGCCCGTACGGAGTCAGCGTTCCCTCTCGTGCTGGCTCAGCCGGGACCGGGCGGTCCGGCGTGCCCGACCCCGCTCCGCCCGCGTGCTCGTCCTCGGGGACACCGGCGATCTGCTCGACGTCGAAGAGCTTGGCGACCGGGACATCGGTGCTGGAGTGGGCGACGATGCTCAGACCGATGCTGACCGCGATCAGCTGGTAGGCGTCCATGGCCTGCGGAATACCGGAATGGAGCACCAGCAGCCCGTACACCACGGAGGCGAAACCCTTCGGTCCGAACCAGGCGGCGGCGAAGAGCTCCTTGCGCTCCAAGGGGCTGCCGAGCAGCGAGAGCACCAGCGAGGCGGGCCGGACGAGGACCAGCGAGAGGACGGCGACGACCCAGCCGCCGACACCGATGCTGGCGAACAGGCTCGGCGTGAGCAGGGCGCCGAAGACGAGCAGGGCGGCGAACTTCGCGAGCTCGGCGAGCTGGTCGCCGAGCTCGGAGAACGCTTCCTGCGCCCCCGGGTTCAGCCGGGCGACGACCGCTCCGCCGGCGAACGCGGCGAGATAGGCGTTCGCCCCGGTCAGGTGCGCGACCGCGTACAGCAGGATGCCGACCGCCAGCGGCCCGAGTGGCTGGAGCCGCGGCTCGGCGCCGAGGCCGGGGATGCGGAGCAGCAGGTGGATCAGCACCGGCAGCACGAGGCCGAGGGCGAGACCCCCGACGAGCTCGAGGACCACGGACCCGATACCGGCGTGCTCGCCGCTCGCGGGGCTCCCGGCGGCGCTGATCGAGGATCACGACGACCGGAAGGGCGAGGCCGTCGTTCAGCCCGCTCTCCACGCTCAGCAGGCGCCGCAGCCGGGCGGGGACGTCGCGGCGCCCGACGATCGCCGAGGCGAAGACCGGGTCGGTCGGGGCGAGGACGGCGCCCACGAGCATCGCGGTGATCCAGTCGAAGCCGGCGACGAAGTGGGCCAGGACCGCCACACCGCCGAACGCCAGCGGCATCCCGATGCCGAGAGCACGGGCGGGCTGGCGCCACGACCCTTGACCTTTGCAGCGTCCGCAGGGCGGTGCCGTCGACGAAGAGGACGGTGAAGAGCGCGAGGTCGGCGAGGTCGCCCACGATCGGGCTGTCGGGGGTCAGGCGGACCAGGCCGAATCCGCCCTCGCCGATCAGCGCCCCGGCCAGCAGGAACACCAGCGACGTCGACAGCACCGTCCGCGCGGCCACGCCGGAGACGAGGACCGACACGAGCAGGCAGAGCGCGAACAGCAGCACCAGCGTCACCGGCGACATCCTCCCCTGTGCCGCCCCCTACCGCGAAGTCAAGGTGAGGCGTTGGCTCCCGTCGTCGATCGTCACGCTGCCGAACTTGCTCAGCTGGTCCGAACCGAGCAGCCCGGCGATCGACGAGCCGCTCGCGCCGGGCGAGCCCGACGACGACGAGGACGAGGGGAAGTCGAGGGCACCGAGGGTGCCGACAAGCATGCTGGCGAGCCCCAGGGAGTCGGCGAGCTCGACGTTCACGGCAGAGCTCGCGCCGCGCTGGGATCTGCTCCCGGCAAGGACGAGGCCGAGTTCGACCAGCAGGCAGCGAACGACCCGACGACGTGCCCGCCCCCGCGCCACGACTTCACCGCCATCCCGAGGATCCGCTCGGAGTCCCCCACCTTCGACCTGCGCCACCCGGAGATCGCCCTCAGCGAGTACGAGGGCACGGCCGGCGAGCACCACGACGCCCTGGTCGACGCCGGTGAGGACACCGGCCGGCGGGAGGAGCCGGAGCGCCGGGTCGTCGGCACCAGCGACGACCCCGCGAACGGCGGGGACGAGCAGCACCCGAACGTCTCTCCACCGAGCGCCCCCGGCCAGGGCTGACCGGACCCCGGTCGCCGGGACCGCTCCTCGTCAGGGCACGGGCGCGCTGCGGGTCGTCGGGGCCGGCGTCGTGCTCCCGGGCAGCCGCCGGGTGTCGGTGAGCTGGTGGGCGACGTCGTGCAGCTTGCGACCGGTGGTCGAGCTGACGCTGACCAGGAACCGGAAAGCCTGGTCGGCGCTGATCTGGTAGCGCTCCATGAGGATGCCCTTGGCCTGGCCGATCAGGTCGCGGCTGTCGACCGCACGGTGCAGGTGGTCGACCTTCTGCGCGCCGGCGAACGCGACCGCAGCGTGGCTGGCGAGCAGCAGCCCGACCTGCTCCGACTCGTCGTCGAACGCGTCGACCTCGCGGCTGTAGAGGTTCAGCGCACCCAGGTTGTCGCCCTCCACGTACAGCTGGAAGGACAGCATGCTCGCCGCCCCTGCCTCGGTGGCACGACGTGCGAAAGCGGGCCAGCGCTGCTCGTGGCCCATGTCGGGCACCCGGACGGTCTGATGCTCGTACACGGCGTCGAGGCACGGACCCTCACCGGTCTCGGTCTGCAGGGCGTCGACCTGTCGGGGCAGCTCGCTCGAGGCGTGCTGGGCGGTGACCTCGCGGCGCCCGGTCACCATGCTCAGCGAGCCCTCCTGCGCACCGGGAACCAGCGCCACCGCGGTGGCGACGACGTCGTCCAGCATCGCCCCGGTGTCGTCCTCGGCCTCCAACGACCGGGCCAGCTCGCCGAGCTGCCGCGCCAGCTCGGCCACGTCAGCCGTGCCCCGGTCCTCCGCTGACGGTTGACCCTGAGTGCTGGAGTGCCTGGATCCCGGCACGGCACCTCGCTTCCCCATCGCGCCGACGGACCGACGCACCCGAACGACCCAACCTAGTCGCGAGGGCGGGTCGAGCGTCCGATCGCCCCCCTGCGGGGGCCGGCACCGGCAGCATCGGGGAGATCCTCGCGTGACAGATGGTCGACCGGGGTACAGACCCGTCACCGCGGTGGCGTGGAGGTACCCCACGAGCCGTGCAGGCTCGACGGGCTGAACAGGCAGCCCGCCGAGCCGACCCACTCCGGCGCGCGCCGGGCGCAGCACCGCTTTCAGTACGTTCCCGTACGGACTGTGGCTCAAACAGTCGGTCGAGGGCGGCGCGCGCCCAGCGCGCCGCGTCCTGAACGGCTCCGTGACCCCGGCCGCGTGGCCCTATAGTTCGGGGCACTGCGGTCGCCCCGACGGGGCGACGAACTGGCGCTCCACCGGGCCGGCCTTGGGTCAAACAGCGGCTCACGCAGGACCGTGTGCTCCGCCAGGCAACGGTCGATGCCGCTCGGAAGACCTCCTCCGTGACCCCACCCTCAGCCACGACCGCACCAGGCCGGCCCGAACCGGGCCCGGCGTCGGCCTTCGCCGAGCTCGGTCGGCTCCTCCACGAGGACCGGCCGTTGACCCCGACCCTCCAACGGGTCGCCGAGCTCGCCCGCGACACCATCGCCGAGCTCGCCGACGTCTCGGTCACGCTGATCGACGACGACCGGCCCCGCACCGTCGTGTTCACCGGCGCGCTCGCGGTCGACCTCGACGAGCGTCAGTACGCCAACGGGTTCGGGCCCTGCACCGACGCCGCCGTCTCCGGCAGCACGATCACCGTCCACACCGCAGACCCTGGTGGCAGCTATCCCGACTTCGCCGGGTTGGCCGCCGCCCGCGGCGTCAACCACGTGCTGTCGGTGGGGCTTCCCATCCCTCAACGGACCCTGGGCGCGTTGAACATGTACTCAGGCTCCGAGGTGGCGTTCGCCGCCGACTCGGTCGACCTCGCCGAGACCTTCGCCGGCTACGCGGCGGTCGCCATCGCGAACGCCGTCAGCTACCACGACGCCCGAGACCTCGCCGCGAACCTCCGCGCCGCCATGGAGTCCCGGGCCGTCATCGAGCAGGCGAAGGGCATCATCGTCGCCCGCGAGCACTGCACGGTCGACGAGGCCTTCGCCGCTCTCGCGCGGATGTCCCAGCGCACCAACGTCAAGCTCCGCGACGTCGCCTCCACCCTCGTCGCCCGCGCGGAGGCCGGCGCCTGACCGGTGCCGCGGACCCGTCCCGCGTTCCGACCAGCGTCGTCGGGCTCGGCCCAGGCAGCAGGAGCTGGGGAGCGGTCAGCGGTCAGCGGTCAGCGGTCAGCGGAAAAGATGCAGCTCGGACGGTCGCGGCGCGGCGTCCGGTTCTGGGAGGGAGCCGGCGTTCGATGGTCGATCGAGGTGGGCCCCGGGTACGGGCGACGGGGGTCGTGGCACTGCCGTCGTCTACCTGGTGCGGGGCGCGACCTACCCCGCGATCAGGGTGCTGGACCGCAGGGTCCCCCCGCTGACGGGGATGGGTGCTCGCTTCCGCGTCGCCGGAGGGCTCCTCCACCCGTTGCTCCACCTGCGACGCCTGGTCCGGCAGCAGCGCGGGATGCCTCCGCAGACCGTGTCCTCGACCGTGCGGGAGAAGCTGAGTGCCGGCCTGGCCGGGACCTGGATCATCGGCGGGATCGGTCTCATCGCCTGGGCGAGGTCCACGTCGACGCCGGGCTCGCCTCGCTGCTGGTCGCGTCGGTGCCGTTGTGGGTGATCCTGACCCGCCTCTGCGTCCGGCAGCGACCGAACGCGGCAGAGGTCGTCGCCGTGGTCCTCGGGTTCACCGGGCTGGTCGTGCTGCTGCGGCCCGGGTCCGGGTCGGTCGCCCTGGGGTGGGCCGCGGTGGTGCTGCTCGCCGCGATGGTCGAGGCCGACCGGTGAGGTCGGAGTCGACGCGGCTGCGACAGCCCCGCGACGAGCTCGTCGCCACCGTCTGGCAGCTGGTCGGGGCCGGGGTCGTGCTTGCTCGTCGCCGGTGCCTGCCTCGGCGAGCTCGGCCACGTCGAGCTCTCGGCGATGGACGCGGCCACCGTCTGGTCGTTCGCGTTCCTCGTCGTGCCCGGCTCGGTCGTCGCCTGCACGGCGTTCGTCTGGCTGCTGGCGAACCAGCCCGTGCAGCGCGTCGCGGCCTACGCCTACGTCAACCCGGTCGTGGCCGTCCTCATCGGGTGGGTCCTGCTGGACGAACGGGTCGACCGCACGACCTCCTCGGCGCGGCCGTGGTCCTGGCGTCGGTCGCCGTCGCCGTCGCGGTCCGCGCGCAGCACCGCAGCAGCCCGGCGTGACCGGCGACCGTCCGTCGACCCGCCACCCCCGAGCCCGGACGCCGGACGTCAGCTGGTCCTGGCCGAGGCGGCTCCTGGCCGCCGCTGTTCGCCGTGGTCCTCGAGCTCCCGGTGGCCGAGGCGGCCGGCCTTCGAAGCCACCTCGTCCCACGTCTGCCCGGACAGCCGCCGAAACCGGTCCTCGACGAACGACTCGATCTTCGGCCCGCTGATCGTCTCCGCGACGAGCAGGCGAGCCGACCCGACGTACGGTCGACCACCACGCGAGCGGACCGCCGCCGGCTCGGAGACTAGAGGCCGAGGCGGAGCTGCCGGGTGATGCTGGCGTCGTCGATCGAGGTGTCCTCGGCGAGCAGGAACGCCTTCGACAAGATCATGGTCAGCTTGCCGCCGTCCTCCTCGAAGGGCAGGTACACCTTCTTCGTCTCCGCGCTCTCCCGCGCGGCCACGATGCAGAGGTACGTGTCCGCCGGGCTCATCAGGATGTTGCCCGAGCCGAGGTGGATCTTGTAGTCGCGCAGGTGCCCGTGGACCACGAGGAAGCGGTCGCTCAGCTCGGCGCGACCGGCGAGCCTGGTCCGCGGGAGCAGCCGCTCGAGCGCCTCACGGCGCATCGTCGCCGACTCCCCGAGGTCTCCGAAGCTCTCCCTCCTCCAGTACGCCTGGAAGCGGTCGGGTCCGCGGTCGGCCCACTCGGGGTCGGCGGCGACGCTGGTCACGCCGACGAAGAGGTCGACGTCGCGCAGCGCCTCGCTGAGCAGGAGCGGCGGCACCTCGACGAGCGCTCGGGCGGTCCACCCACCACCGGCCCGGGACGCGTCGCGACGTTCGAAGCGCACCTGGTCGGTGGAGCAGAGCGACACCTGGTCGTACCCGTCGCCGGCGTCCTCCACGGTCTCGTAGAAGAAGCGGGCTCTCCAGCCACCGTCGAAGTCCTTGGTCGCCTGCCCGTCCTGGCCGCCGTCCCAGTAGCCGAGGTGCGTCGCGTTCCAGCCTCGCGTCCGCATCAGGGCGCCGGCCTGGGGGTAGCGCAGGACGTGCCCGGCAAAGCGGTTCGAGTAGTGGCCGGTGCTCGCCTCGGCCGGGGTCAGCAGGTAGATCTCCCGGAAGACCTGCTTGAACGGCTGACGGAAGCCGCGGTCGCTCAGGTGCGCCCGCCAGGCCTGGACCTCCGCGAGCGGTTGCTGGAGGGGGTGCCAGAGCCGCACCTCGGCGTCCGCGCCGACGTCGACGCGGGTGCCGTCGTGCTGCCGGAGCAGCCACTCGTCCCCGGACCTCTCGGGGAGACCGCTGGACCATCCCTCGGCCGCCTCGTCGGAGGAGCTCGCTCCGGCGTGCGTCGCCCGGGCCGGCCGCACCTGCCAGAGCAGCGAGCGCGCGACCAGCCCGACGACGGGGTGCTGCAGGTAGCAGTCGCGCCAGCGCGCACCCGTCCATGTGCGTCCGGTCGCGAGCAGGTCCTCGACGCGGGCCCGCTGGACCGAGACCGCCGACCGCACCTCCTTCGCGAGAGCCCGCAGCGCGGCCACCTGCTCGGGATGCTCCGCCCTGACCTGCGCGGGGACCCCGGCGACGACCCTGCCGGCGGGAGTGCGCCAGCGGACCGTGAGCTTGGCGCCGGCCCGGCCGTCGTCCAGCGCGAGCAGCGCGACGTGTGCCCCGACCACGACCTCGGCCGTGCCGTCGGGCGCCAGGTCGAAGTCCGCGACGGCCTGCTCGAGCAGCTCGGCGGGCGCCACCTGCAGAGCGGTCGCGGTCTGGTCGAGCACGGCGTCGGCCGCGGCGCGGACCGGCTTGTTCGCCACCCTCGTCCGGACTCGAGCCAGCTGCGCGACGACCGCCGCCGCGTCACCACCGGCCGCGGCGACGTCGGCCAGCGCGGCGAGCACCGAGGTCGTGACCGGGGACAGCCGGGACGCGGCGCCACGCCCCCCGTAACCGATGCCGCAGTGGACGGCGACGTCGCCGAGCAGGGTGACGTGCTCGGACACCTCGGGAGCCAGTGCCACCACCCACACCGCCGCCCGGAGGAGCTGCCCCGTCCCCTGGTCGACGAAGAACGGTTCGGGGAACACCGCACCGCCGTACACCCGGTCCACGCTGTGGTCGTGGTGGGCGAGCAGCGTGTGCAACAACGTGACCGCGACGCGCGCCGCCGCCGGTTGCGCAACGAGAAGCTGTTCGGCCTGCGCCCGCCATCGCTTCGTCGGTACGACGGACCCGCTGTAGTCGCCGAGGAGGGTGACGACGCTGACGACCAGCTCCGACGGGTGCTGCGCGTCCAGGGCGGCTCGCGCGGCGCAGCCGTACGGGTCCTCGACCGGCAGCACCGACCGGGGCAGGCTCGCCGCGTCGAGCCCGCCGGACCGGCGCAGCAGCGCGGTGACCCGGCCGGCCATCCTGGTCCCGGCGGCCGTCGACGGCTCCAGGTGCTCGAGCAGCCGGCTCAGGTCGGTGACAAGAGACCCGAGGTCCTGGTCGTCGCCGAGCCGTTCCGCCGCGCCGACCGCCAACGAGGCGGTCTCGAGCGTGCGCGAGTGGGGCAACCCGTAGCCGGCGAAGGGCATCTCGGCCGTGCACCGCAGCAGCCAGCCCACCTGGTCGACGGTCCAGGTCAACCGTCGGCGGGCCACCTTCGTCAGGGTGAGGTAGGCGAGGTTCTCCCACAGGGGCGTCGTCGTGTCGTGCAGCCGCACCAGGCAGATCGTGGCGGCGGCACGGAGCTGCTCCTCGTCGGCCGCCTTCACCTGGGCGAGCAGCACGTCCTGCAGGCGCTGGTGCTCGCGGTAGCCGACCTGGGGTCGGGACTCGGACACCGTCGTGACCGCCCACCGGCCGTGGAGCTCGACCAGCTCCACGAGGTCCGCCGGCGCCCCGGCCGCCGACGACCGCTCGGACGACCGGGTGCCGCCGCGGCAGGGACGGGTCGTCCTGGCTCGTCGTGAGCTCGACGACATCGTCCGCCCGGGGGGCGACGAGGTCGCGCAGGCGGTCGACGAGGCCCACCCTCAGCCCCCGACCAGCGGGCTCAGCCTCACGAACGTCACGTGCGGGTCCGCCCCGGTGAGGTCGACGACCTCGTCGAGGTCCTCGACCTGGTGGTCGCCGACCAGGATGAAGTAGCCGTTCCGCCCGAACGCGACGACCGCAGCCTCGGCCTGGACCTCCCAGTCGAGGCGTCGTACGCGACGGAGGCGGTACCCGTTCGCGGCGACCTCGGCGTCGGTCGGCTGGACGAGCCCGTGGAACAGCGCGACCGGTGCGGCGTTGTGGCGCGCGACCTCTTCGCGGACGCGGAGCCGGACGACCTCGCGCACCGTGATCTGCTCCGGCAGGTCGGGCAGCGTGAGATCACCCACCGGCCGGCCGGTCGCGGTCTCGTCGTAGACGGTCAGCGTCGTCATCGTCGTCTCCCTCGCGAGCCCGGCCTCTCGGCTGTGGTGCCGTCCGTCACACTCTGCCCCACCACGAGATCGCCGGGGCTCGGATCGACGCGTCGTCAGTCGGAGACTCGAGAGGAGGTCTCGCAGACCCACGCGTGGTCGACGTCGCTCCGGACCCAGGTGGCGGGCGTCGCGACCGACGTCAGGCTGTCGGTGAGCCAGAACGTGAGATCGGGGTCGAAGCCGGCGAGGACGGTCCACCCGCGCTCCGTCGGCAGCGCACGACCCGCGGTGGCCAGGTAGCCGGCGACGGTGAGGTGGACGGCGTCGTGGTCGCGGCTGACGGCGAGCCAGTCCGGGATCTGCCACGGGCCGGTGCCGCCGGTGGTGCGGTACCAGTCGTGGCGTCGGGACCGGTCGACGTCGAGCGGGTACCTCGTGACCAGGTCGGCCCAGTCCGAGGGGGCCGCGACCTCCAGCACCCGGGCACCCGCGGCCGGGTCGACGCTCGCCACTCGTGCGCGCTCCCAACCCATGGAGTCCTCGACGAGGTCGAGCTGGACGGCGGGCAGCCGGCCGAGGCGGCGGCTCGTCGTGACCAGCTCGGCGAGCGCGGGGGTCGACCACCAGCACCCGCTGTACGAGGCCGTCGGATCCTCCGGCCGCTCGAGGGCGGCACTCGCCTCGTCGGCGAGCGTGTCGTCGCGCCAGCGCTCGAGCCGACCCGCTGTCCCGCCCAGCTGCGGCGGCGCGGCGCGGGTGCGGCTCTGGTCCACCCAGCGGACGACCGCCTGGCTGGTCACGGCCGCCGGTGTCCACCACCACCGGGCTGCCGGCGCCACGGCGAGGGCGTCCGCGATCGGCCCGAGCCGAGCGGTCACCACCCGGTCGGCCAGCACCGCGTCCTGCTCGTACGGCTCCTGCCAGTAGCGCGCCGAGTCGACCGACGCGACCAGCGCGTCCAGCAGCTCGACCGGGTCCGAGAGAGCCGCGATGCCCGAGACGTCCACCCCGGCCAGCTGCTCGACCAGCAGGCCCCTGCCGGCCTCGTCGGTCGCCTCGCGAGGCGGGACCAGCTGCGGTTCGACCAGGCGCGCGACCTCAGCACACACCTCGCGACCCCGCGGACCCACCAGCAAGGCCGCCGCACGTCCGCCTGCCTCGTCGAGCTGACCCATGCCCGCATCCTCGCCGATCGAGAGGAACCGACAGCCGAGTGCGCGCAAACCGTGCGACTCGCCCGGCGTGCCGCACCATCTGCGCGCACTCGCGCACCGGCTCGGCCTCGGACAGTCCTGCACGACCCGGCGGGCCGCCGGCGCAGGTGCGGTCCACCCCGAGCTGGTTCCTGCCGGGCTGGGGCGCGCCCTCTCAGGTCGGTGCTGGGGCCGTCTCGACCGTTGCCGGCGTGGGCGGAGATTCGAGCGGGTGGTCGCGCGCCAGCAGGACGACGCCGGCGGCGGCGAGGAGGGCGCAGAGCACGGCGGCGACGAGGGTTCCGCCCGTGACGGCCGTGCCGTCGTGGAGCAGCAGCCGTCCGCCGACGACCGCAGCCAGGGGGTCGACGAGGGTCAGGCAGCAGATCACGACCTGGGGCGAGCCGACCACGTACGCGGACTGCATGGCCCAGACACCGAGCGGCAGTGCGACCGCGATGCCGACGAGGGAGGTGATCACCAGGCCGGCCGGGTGCGCCGGCGCGGTGCCGAAGACCTCGCCCAGCGTGCGGACCAGGACGGAGTTCAGGCCGAACAGCACGGCGGCGACGAACGCCCGGCTGACGCAGCGCAGCAGCGTGGGGACCTCCCGCCGACCGAGCACGACGGCGACCACGGCGCCGCCGGCGACGACGACACCCTCGCCCGTCGCCAGCCTCGACCAGGTCGGCAACGAGCCCGGCTGGGCGGCCGGCAGCAGCAGGACCACGGTGAGGGCGGCGACGCCGAGGACGCTCAGCACCGTGCCAGCCACCTGGGTGGGCGCGGGTCGCCGGCGTCGGGCGACGGCTGCGACGACGACGGTCACGGGAACGGCGAGCACGCCGACCGGCTGCACCAGGGTGATGGGCGCCAGCCCGAGCGCGACCACGTGCAGCCCGCCGCCGAGCCCGGCCTGCAGCGCACCGAGGAGCCAGGAGCGCTGCCGGGCGAGCCGGAGCCCGGAGCGGACCTGCTGCCACCGCGTCGACCGACCCGAGGGGGCCGACGCCTGGACCGCGCCGTGCTGGCGGACGGAGGCGAGGCCGAAGAACAGCGCGCCGACGGCCGCGAGCGCGACGGCCAGCACGCTGGAGGACGTCACGCGGGCAGCGGACCGGGGGGCTGGACGTCGGTGCGACGGACGGTGAGGTAGCCCACGAGAAGGGCGATGACGACTCCCGACGCCGCCGCGACGGTCCCGTCGCCGAACCCCAGACCGCCGCCGTGCGACGCCGGCTTGCCGATCCAGTCGGCGATCGAGGCGCCGAGCGGCCGGGTGAGCACGTAGGCGATCCAGAACGCGACGACCGGGTTCATCCGGAAGAACCGCCAGCCGACGGCCGGGACCGCGATGGCCACCCCGAAGATCACGACCGAGGGCAGGTAACCCAGCCCCAGCTGGTCGGCGGTGAGGTCGCCGGCGGCGGTGCCGAGCGCGAAGCTCGCGAGCACGGTGGCCCAGTAGAAGAGCTCACGCCGGCGCGTGGTGATGCTGTGGATCGACAACGTGCCCTCGCTGCGGTGCCAGACGGCGAAGAGCCCGCCGACGACCAGCAGGTAGAAGACCGTCGTGACCACGTACGGGAGCCCGACGAGGTGGATGCCGTCGGCCGCCATCGTGCCGAAGACCGCGACCATCGCGACCGCCAGCCAGTAGCGCGGGGCCGAGTAACGGCGGCTGCGGATCTGCAGCCAGAGCGCCCCGGCGAGGCCGAGCACGCCGATGGCGATGGCGGCGACGATGTTCGTGTTCGCCAGGAAGTCCGACAGCGCCTCCCCCATGCCGGTCGTGAGCGTCTTGATCACCCAGAACAGCAGGGTGATCGCCGGGACCTTCGCGGCGAGGTCGCCGTGGAGACGGACCGACGCGGGGTCGGTCGCGACAGAGGGTGCGGAGCTGGTCACGGGCTGTCCTCGGGGACGTGGAGTCGGCGGGAGACGCGAGCGCGACGGTGGCCTCGCCATCACGGCCGCACGCACCTGGAGGTGGGCGCGCGGCCGCGGTCCTACTGTGCGGCGTCGTTCCTGAGCCCGACCTGAACGGCGCCCGACGGTGTCCCGCGGTGCTCCCGCGTGGGCTCGCGGAGGTCCCCGGGCACGAGGCGCCCGCGCTCGACCAACCACGACCCGACCACGACGACGAGGGTCTGCGCGGCCAGGAGGCCGACCAGCACGAGCAGCTGGGCCGCCCCGGCCTGGGCCGGGCTCCCCCCACCGAGGAGCACCCCGACGAACGCGCCCGGCAACGTCACGAGCCCGACGGTCCGGGTCTGGTCGAGACCGGGCACCAACGCCTCCGGACGGTGCCGACGGATGACCAGCCGGATCGCGACCGGGACGGGCAGACCGAGGGCGAGAGCACCCTCGTAGGTGTCGCGCTCCTCGCGGAGCGCGGCGAAGCACCGCCGACCGTTCAAGCTGCTGGCGCTCATGCAGCCGCCGATGATGATGCCGGCCATCGGGACGATCGCGGCGCCGCTCCAGGGCACGGCCCCGGAGGCGAAGATCACCAGCAGCACCGGCACCGCTCCCGAGGCGACGGCGACGAGCACCCACGGCCAGGCCCGCACGGCCCCGATGCGCCGGGCGGAGGTCCCGACGGCCACGGCGAGCATGACGACCGCGAAGACGAGGGACCACGCCACCCGTCCGAGGACGGCGGTCAGGACGAGCGAGACGAGGACGAGCTGGGCCACCGCCCGGGCGACGGCGACGGCGTCGGCGCGGGCGGTGCCGAGGCGGCTGGCCGCCGCGGCGACGACGGCCAGCGCGGTCAGGACCGCCAGCGCGACGACGAGCTGGAGCGAGAGACTCGTCACGGACGTTCCCGGCGAAGGCCGGAGCGCTTCAGCGTCATCCCAGCGGCCCGGCCGCAGCGCCCGCACCGAGACGCTGCCGGTCGTGGTCCACGACGGTCACCACGAGGACCTCCTCGACCGACTGACTGACCGACCGGCCCGGCCACCGGGCTCACGCGTCAGCCGCGGTGGAAGCCCGATCCCGGCGCCGGTGCAGCAACCACTCGACCAGCATCGGGACGAGGGACACGACGACGATCAGCACGAGGACCGCGTCGACGTTGTCCCTGATCACCGGGATCGAGCCGAGGTAGTAGCCGGCGGTCGTCACGCCGCACGCCCAGCCGACACCACCGATGGCGGTGTAGGTGATGAACCGGCGGAAGTCCATGCGACCCACGCCGGCGACCAGGGTGACGAACGTCCGGACCACGGGGACGAAGCGGGCCAGGACCAGCGCGCGGTTGCCGTACCGGTCGAAGAAGGCCTCGGTGCGCTGCACGTGGCGTGGGTCGAGGACGCGACCGACCAGACCGGCGCGCGGCTTGAACAGGGGTGGTCCGACCAACCTGCCGACCCAGTAGCCGCACACGTTCCCACCGACCGCGCACACGGTGAGGACGACGCAGACGAACGGCATCGAGTGCTGGATCGCACCGCTCGCGACGAAGAGGCCGACCGTGAACAGCAGCGAGTCGCCCGGCAGGACCGCGAACAGACCGCACTCCGCGAACACGACGAAGGCGACGCCCCACAGCACGTACGGCCCGAACGCCCGGATCAGGTTCTCCGGGTCCGTCCAGCCGGGCAGGAGCAGCGGGGTCGTGGCGGCGGTCAGCAGCGGGATCATCGAGAGCTCCGTCCGGCAGGGTGTTCGGTCGCGACGGGCACGTCGAGCACGCGCTCCTCGGCCGACGGGTCGTCGCCGTCGCGGTCCAGCGGCAGCCGGATCTCGAAGCGGCACCAGGCGTCCGGGTGGTCGGCCACGCGGACGTCGGCGCCCTGCGAGGCCAGGCCCGCGCGGGCGATCGCCAGGCCCAGCCCGCTGCCGCCCGCGTCGCGGGACCGGCTGACGTCCAACCGGACGAACCGCTCGAAGATGCGCTCGCGGTCGGCGGGGTCGACCTCGGGTCCGTCGTTGTCGACCCAGATCACGGCCTCGTCCCCCTGGCGGGTGAGCGTCAGGGCGATCCGGTCGGCCGCGTGCCGCTCTGCGTTGTCGACGAGGTTCCGCAGGGGTTGGGCGACCCGCGTCAGCTCGGCCCGGACCCGGAGGGGCTCGATCCGGGTCTGGACCTCGAGCCGGCTCGTCGTGCGCAGCCGGCGGGCCTCGTGGTCCACGAGGTCGTCGAGGTCCACGTCGACCGGACCTGTGGTGGCCTCGTGCGACTCCGCCCGGGCGAGAGTCATGAGGTTGCCGACCAGCTCCCGCATCCGGGCGAGCTCGGCGTTCATGGTGTCGAGCAACCGGGTCCGGACCGCGGCGTCCTCCGTGCGCCCCGCGAGCTCCGCGGCGGTGCTCAGGGTGGCCAACGGGCTGCGCAGCTCGTGGCTGGCGTCCGAGACGAAGGCCCGCTGGGCCCGGTCGGAAGCCTGCAACCGGTCGAGCAGGTCGTTCATCGTCTGGGCCAGGGCGGCGATCTCGTCGCGGGTCTGGGGGACGTCGAGACGTGCGGTCAGGGCCCGCGCGTCGATCTCGGCGACGGTGGTCCGAATGCGCTCGACCGACCGCAGGGCGCGCCCGACGAGCACCCACACCGCCACCGCGACCGCGGCCAGCAGCAGCGGCGTCCCCGCCAGGAGCAGGACGGTCACCGTCTGCACCGTGTCGCGCTGGATCCGGATCGGGACGGCGACCTGGACGTAGTAGGTCTGCTCCGACGACTGGAGCGCGGTGGTGACGACCTTCCACTCCCCGCCCTCGTCGAGGGTGTCGATGTCCTGCTCGACCGAGGTGTACGCGCCGACCGCCGGGCGCTGGGTCGAGAGGGCGACGGTCTCCCCCCGGCGGGACGACCCGACGACGGCACCCTGCGCGTCGAGGACGAGGGTGACTGCGTCGGTCCTGCTCTGGTCGCTGAGGGTGGCGACCGTGGCTTCCACCCCGTCGGTGGTGATGCGGGAGACGATCTCGGCCGCCCGGGCCCGGCCTGTCGCCTCGACCGACTGCTCGAGCGAGGACTGGAGGGCGAGCACGAGGCCCGTACCGCCGACCAGCATGGCGACGACCACCACGACGACCGCGACGAGGACGGACCGGGCCCGGACGCCGGTGCGCGCGCCCCAGTGTCTGACCAGGCGGGCCGCCCGGCGCCGCGGCTCGAGGACGTGGACCACGTTCCTCATCGTCCCTGCTCGGCGCCCACCGGCGCAGCCCCCGCGGCGACGAGCTCGTGGGAGCCGCCCGGTCGGAGGGCGAGGGACGCGTGCACGGCCAGGCAGGTGACGGCGCCGACCAGCCAGCTCCGGCGCCTCACGACGCCATCGCCAGCTCGCGCCGCGGCAGCCGAGCGGCCGAGCGGGACGCCACCAGGGTCTCGTAGTGCCGCACGAACGTCTCGACCGTCGAGGCGAGCGAGTGCGTCTCCGCGACGGCGCGGCCGGCGCGACCGAGACGTCCACGGAGCGAGGGGTCGCGCAGGAGGAGCGCCAGGTCCGCCGCCAGCCCGTCGACGTCCCCGGGGGCGAACAGCCGACCGCTCACGTCGTGCCGGACGAGGTGCGGCAGCGCCATCGCGTCGGCCGCGACGACGGGCAGACCCGTCGCCATCGCCTCCAGGGTGGCGATGCTCTGCAGCTCGGCGGTGCCGGGCATCGCGAAGACGTCGGCCCGGCCGTACGCGGCGAGCAGCGCCTCGTCGTCGACCGCACCGAGGAACACCACCGAGCCCTCGAGACCCAGGTCGCGGGCCAGCGCCTCCAGCGCGGGTCGGAGGCTGCCCATCCCGACGACCTCCAGGCGGGCCCGCAGGGTCCACGGAAGCCGCGCGAACGCCCGCAGCAGCTCGTCGACGTGCTTCTCCTGCTCCAGCCGGCCGACGAAGAGCAGGCGCGGGCCCTCTGCGGCGTCCCGGCCTGTCCGGGCCGAGCCCGCCGCGAAGCGCTGCAGGTCGATCCCGCAGGACACGACCTCGGCCGGAGGGAGACCGGTGGAGGCGGCGAGCAGGTCGGCAGCGCGCCGGGTGGGCACGGTCAGCAGGTCCGCGCCCGTGTAGACGCGTTCGAGGTCGAGCCAGGCCAGACGGCCGGCGGTCCGAGGGAACTGCCGGACGACGGGCACGTGGTGGAGCAGGTTCTCCGGCATGAAGTGGTTCGTGCCCAGCACGGGCACGCCGGCCGCCCGGGCCCGACGCAGCAGCGCGCGTCCGAGGGCCAGGTGGGACTGAACGTGGACGACGTCGGGTCTGGCGATCTGCAGCACCTGCTCGACCTGGCGACCGGCGCTGGGCGGGGCCGCGACCTGCATCCGCGGTCGACCCGGCAGGCTCCACGAGCTCACCCGGTGCACCCGGACCCCGTGCTCGAGGTAGGTGTCGTGACCGCCGTGCGCGGACGGCCAGAGCAGGTCGACCGTGTGACCGACCGCCGCGAGCCCCTCGGCCAGCCGCGAGGTGAACGTCGCCGCTCCGTTGATGTACTCCGGGTACTGGTCCGCGCCCATCACGATCTTCATGGCGATCACGCTTCCGCACCCCGGCTGAGGCGGACCTGAACGAAACAGGTGCCGCCAGACGACCGCGCGCACGCCTGCCCACCCCGCTCAGGTGCGGCTCAGCGAGTGCGCTGGAGGATGCGACGACGAAACCCGAGAGGAGTGCAGCGTGAAGATCCTGCTGGTCGAGGACGAGCAGCGCCTCGCGGGCGTGGTGAAGGAGGGCCTGGTGTCGGAGGGCTTCTCCGTCGACATCGTCTCCGACGGGATCACCGGTCTCTGGGCCGCGACGTCGAACCCGTACGACGCCATCGTGCTCGACATCATGCTGCCCGGCCTCAACGGCTACGACGTGCTCAAGCAGCTCCGGAACCGCAAGGTCTGGACGCCCGTGCTCATGCTGACCGCCAAGGACGGTGAGTTCGACCAGACCGACGCCTTCGACCTCGGCGCCGACGACTACCTCACGAAGCCGTTCAGCTTCCTCATCCTGATGGCGCGCCTGCGTGCGCTCGTCCGGCGCGGCGCGCCGGAGCGTCCGGTCCTCATCACGGTCGGCACCCTGGTCCTCGACCCCGCCCGCAGGGCCGTCGCCCGCGGCGGCGTCCCGGTCACCCTCACCGCTCGCGAGTACGGGCTGCTGCTCTACCTCATGCGCAACGCCGGCGACGTGGTCAGCAAGGCGCAGATCCTCGACAACGTCTGGGACTCCGCCTACGAGGGCAGCGACAACATCGTCGAGGTCTACGTCGGCTACCTGCGCAAGAAGCTCGACGCGCCCTTCAGCCTGAGCACGCTGCACACCATCCGCGGCCTCGGCTACCGCCTCGACGCGGACCTCTAGGACTCTGCGGCCGGAGCCGGTCTGCCTGACCCGTGGCTCAGAAGACCGATCGGACGATGCGCCTGACTTCGGGCGCCACCGGGCACGGAGGTGGACCCATCGCGTACGGGGTGGGTCCACCTCCGTGCTTCCAGTCGTCAGACCCCGTCGAACGTGTTCAGCGTCCTGGCCAGGGTGTCGAGCGCCGCGGCCGACCCGGCCCGGGTCGGGTTGCTGCTCCGTAGTGCGCTCAGCACGGGGTCGATCTGGCCGTCGATCGTGGCCCAGTCCTTCGGGTCGCGCGGCTTGAGCCCGGCCTCGGCGCTGTCCCAGGCCACCTCGAGCTCCTTCACGTTCGTCCTGGCACCGGCGAGGTCGTTCTGCGCGACCTCGGCCTGCACGGAGGTGACGATCGCCGAGAAGCTGCTCAGGTCGCCGAGCGCGGTCGTCGGGTGCACGGCCGGGGCGCCGGCGGCGGGAGCGGCCGGGTCGGCGGCGGCGGTCGTCGTGGGTGTGTGCAGACCGGCCAGGACCACGCCGAGCAGGGCGACGGCCGCGGCGCCGCCGATGGCCCAGCCGAGATCGCGTCGACGACCGCCGAGCGGACCGGAACCCTTCTCCGCGACGCCGTGCCGGTTCACGAGGCGCTGCTCGCGCACGACCAGGACGACGATGACGGCGAGGAACAGGACGCTGGTCAGGCTGGCGCCGAGACCGAGGCCCCCGAGGGACGTGTCCTGGGTGAGCAGGTCACCCAGGGACGCGCCCAGCGGGCGGGTGAGGACGTAGGCGATCCAGAAGGTGAGGACGGCGCTGGCTCCGAGCCGGCGGGCCAGGTAGGTGAGCGCGATCAGACCGCCGAAGATCAGCGCCCCGTTGCGGAAGCCGAGGCTCAGCGCCTCGGTGGCCAGGTCGCCGGCGGCGGTGCCCAGGGCGAAGGTGACGAGGATGGCGCCCCAGTAGAAGCGCTCGCGGCGCGGGGTGTCGACCGAGGTGATCGCCAGGGTGTGCTCCTGGCGGTGCCAGACGGTGAAGACGACCGCGAGCACGACCGCGAACACCGCGGTGCTGACGTACAGGCTCACGCCGAGGGTGTCGGTGAAGAAGTCCGTGATCTGGGTGCCGACGATGCTGACCAGCACGACGCAGAGCCAGTAGATCCACGGCGTGTACCGGGTCTTGCGCAGCTGGACGCTCAGCGCGGCCGCGAGCACGACCAGCATCGCGAGGTCGGTGACCGCCGGTCCGAGGCCGACATCCACGGCGAGGAAGTCGGCGAACGTCTCCCCGACCGTGGTCGACAAGATCTTGATCACCCAGAACGTCGCGGTGATCAGCGGCACCTTCGTCTGCCAGTCGAGACGTGCGGGCGGGGACGTCGCGTCTGCGGTCGTCGTGGTCACGGGTTCCTCCTGCGGGTCGTCGTACGGCGCTCGTTCGAGGCGCGTCGTGACAGGGACCCTGTCGTCCGCGCGCTGAGAACGTCCTGAACCACCTGTGCGCACGCTCAGTGGCGGCCGCGCCGGCGCGGGTGCCCGGACGAGACGAGCGCCCGCTCCGGAGCACCTCGAGGGGCCGGTCAGAGGCGGGGTTCGCTCAGGCCACCTTCTCCACGCGATCCATCGGTGAGCTCCGGGTCGGCCCCGGTCCGGCGGCGCCGGCGGAGGCGACGCACGACGAGGACGACCAGGCCGGCGAGGACGACGACGCCCAGATCGATCTGCCCTGCACGACTCATCGAGGTGAGCACCTGCTCGTACGCCGCCCCGGCCGCGTAGCCGAGCAGGGAGACCGTGGTCGCCCAGGTGAGTCCGCCGAGCACGTTGAACACGGTGAAGGTGCGTGCCGACATCCCGCTGGCACCTGCGAGACCGGGCATCAGCGCGCGCAGGACGGCGGTCCAACGACCGGCCAGGACCGCCCACCCGCCCCGACGTCGCACCAGCACGACCGCCCGGTCCACCTGTCCTTGCCGGCGGACCCGAGAGGGCAGCCGGGCCAGCAGGCGAGGGCCGAGCCGCCGCCCCACCCGGAAGCCGACCTGGTCGCCGACGAGGGCTTCCGACACCCAGGCCGTCCGGTCCTTGCCCGCCTGGCAGTGGACGACGACCGGATGGGTCGTCACGGCAACGACCGAGCGAGTCCGGCCGACCGAGTCACGGCTCCCGGCGCGACTTACGTAGCCCCGGTAGAAGTCGAGCTGCGACCCGCTGTTGCTGGTCGAGCAGGGTCTGGGCCCGGTTGCTCGTCGGCCTCGTCGCCGTCGTCGCCGTCGTCGCTGCGGCCCACCGAGCCTCTGCGCCAGCGTGCCGCACGACCCGCGCGCAGTCGCTGACCCCGTCGGCGTCAGGCACCGGCCGAGGACGAGCACGGGGCCAGGACGTGCTCGTGGCACGTCCCAGCCCCGTCGACGACGGTCACGGCGCGAGCGCCGTGCGGAGAACTCAGTCCAGGTAGTCGCGCAGGACCTGCGAGCGCGACGGGTGCCGCAGCTTGCTCATGGTCTTGGACTCGATCTGACGGATCCGCTCGCGGGTGACGCCGTAGACCTTGCCGATCTCGTCCAGCGTCTTCGGCTGGCCGTCGGTCAGGCCGAAGCGCATCGAGACCACGCCCGCCTCGCGCTCGCTGAGCGTGTCGAGCACGTCGTGGAGCTGCTCCTGCAGCAGCGTGAAGCTGACCGCGTCGGCGGGCACGACCGCCTCGGAGTCCTCGATGAGGTCACCGAACTCGGAGTCGCCGTCCTCGCCGAGCGGGGTGTGCAGCGAGATCGGCTCGCGGCCGTACTTCTGGACCTCGACGACCTTCTCCGGGGTCATGTCGAGCTCCTTGGCGAGCTCCTCCGGGGTGGGCTCGCGGCCCAGGTCCTGCAGCATCTGGCGCTGGACGCGGGCGAGCTTGTTGATCACCTCGACCATGTGCACCGGGATGCGGATGGTGCGGGCCTGGTCGGCCATCGCGCGGGTGATCGCCTGGCGGATCCACCACGTCGCGTACGTGGAGAACTTGTAGCCCTTGGTGTAGTCGAACTTCTCGACCGCACGGATCAGGCCGAGGTTGCCCTCCTGGATGAGGTCGAGGAAGAGCATGCCGCGACCGGTGTAGCGCTTGGCCAGGCTGACGACGAGGCGCAGGTTGGCCTCGAGCAGGTGGTTCTTGGCCCGGCGGCCGTCCTCGGCGATCCAGTCGAAGTCGTCGGCCTCCTTCGGCTTGATCTTGACCGCGACGTCGGCGATCTTCTCGTCGGCGAAGAGGCCGGCCTCGATCCGCTTGGCGAGCTCGACCTCCTGCTCGGCGTTCAGCAGGGCGACCTTGCCGATCTGCTTCAGGTAGTCCTTGACCGGGTCGGCCGTCGCGCCGGCGACCATGACCTGCTGCTCGGGCTCGTCGGCGTCGTCCGCGGTCGACAGGACGAAGCCCTGGTCCTCGACGAGCTTGGTCTCGAGCACGGCCTCCTTGGCCGGCTCGAACTTGGCCTCGTCGACGTCGTCGAGCGTCCGCTTCTTGCCGACGGTGACGACGACCTCGTCGCCCTCGAGGTCGACCTGGACCTCGGCGGGGACGTCGCCGGAGACGACGTCGGCGACCGCGATGCCGGTCTCGTCGGCCGCGTCGACCTCGGCGAGGTCGACGGTCAGGTCGGGATCGAGGTCCGCGACGTCGGGCTCGGCTTCCTCGTCCGCCCCGTCGACGGCCTTCGTGCCGTTCTTGCCGGCCGGGCCCGCCACGGCCTTGAGCGGGGTCTTCTTCGCGGCCGGACGCCGCGCGGGCGCCTTCTTCGCCGTCGGTCGGGTGCTACGGGTGCTCTGGACGGAGGCCGAGGCCTCGTCGTCCGTCTGGTCCGTCACAGGAGCCGGGGCGGTGGCTTTGGAAGGCGGCGTCACGAAGGACCTCTCGGGTGACCGGGTCGTACGAGGGCAGGCAGCGGCCAATGGATGTCAACAGCCGCTCCAAGAAGTATCTTGTCACGTGCATCCAAACGTTCAAGCGATGAACGTGACGAGAAGCGCGGCTGAACGTCCGGCAGCGGATGTGCGCCGACCGGTCCCGCGGGCCGGCGTCAGGGCTGCTCGGCCTTGACGGCCAGCACGGGGCAGGACGCGTCGAGCAGCACGCGCTGCGCGTTGCTGCCGAGCAGCAGCTTGCCGACGGGCGAGCGCCGCCGCAGCCCGATGACGATGAACGCCGCCCCGGTGTCCTCCGCGAGCTCGAGGAGGTGGTCGGCGGGCTCGAGGTGGTCCTGCAGCGGGCGGAGCTCGTACGCCACGCCGGCCCGGTCGAGCACGTCGACCAGCTCGGGCAGGTCGTCGTCCGGGCCGTGCTGCACGATCAGCCCGCCGTGCCGCAGCCCGGCCTCGGCCAGGGCGCGCCGCAGCGCCGCCCGACCCTCCGGGCGGGAGCTGTAGCCCACGACGATCCGCGGGGCCCCCCCGTCCTCGTGCGTCTCCGGCTGGACCTCGGTCACGCCACCTCCCAGGTGTGCACGGGCTCGTTGCTGTGCATGAGCTCGGCGTAGCGGGCGAGCATCCCGCGCAGCGCGTCCTCGCGCGACGCGCCGGCCTCCTCGAGGCGGGTCACCTGGGCGACCTGCCAGGTGGCGCCGTTGCGCCCGGTCAGGCAGCGTTGCTCGACGATCCCCAGCAGCCGGCTGATCTCGGCCTCCTCGACCTCCCAGCGGCGCAGCCCGTCGGCGGCCAGCGGCAGCAGCCGGCGCACCACGAGCTCGGTGACGGGGCACTGCCCGACGCCCGGCCAGTAGACCTCGGCCTCGAGACCGTCGCGCACGCCGGCGGTGAAGTTGTCGGCCGCAGCGGCGAAGCTCATCTGCGACCACACCGGACGGTCCTGCACGGACAGCGCGCGGACCAGGCCGGCGAAGAACGCCGCGTTCGCCATGGTGTCGACCACGGTCGGCCCGGCCGGCAGCACGCGGTTCTCGACCCGCAGGTGCGGGGCGCCGTCGTGGGTGTCGTAGACGGGCCGGTTCCAGCGGTAGACCGTGCCGTTGTGCATCTTGAGCTCGGCGAGCTCGGGCACGCCGCCCTCGTCGAGCACGGCGACCGGGTCCTCGTCGGTGCTGATCGGCAGCAGGGCGCCGAAGTAGCGGGCGTTCTCCTCGAAGAGGTCGAAGATCGAGGTGATCCACCGCTCCCCGAACCACACCCGCGGCCGTACGCCCTGGTTCTTCAGCTCCTCCGCGCGCGTGTCGGTGGCCTGCTCGAAGAGCGGGATCCGCGACTCGGCGACCAGGTGCCGCCCGAAGAGGTACGGCGAGTTGGCCCCCAGCGCGACCTGCACGCCGGCGATCGCCTGAGCGGCGTTCCAGTAGCCGGCGAAGTCGTCCGGGCTCACCTGCAGGTGCACCTGGGTGGAGGTGCAGGCCGCCTCCGGCATGATCGTGTCGGTCACCACGTGCAGCCGCTCGACGCCGTCGATGACGATCTCGATGTCCTCGCCGCGGGTCTCGAGGATCTGCCGGTCGAGCAGCGAGTAGCGCGGGTTCTCGCTCGTCGACGCCCCCGTCACGTGCTCCGGGCGCAGCGTCGGCAGGATCCCGATCATGACGATCCGGGCCCCGCCCTCCTCGGCCCGCGGGTCCGCGTCGTTCAGCGACTGACGCACCGACTGCTCGAACGAGCCGAAGCCGAAGTCCGCGAGGCGGCGCGGCTCCACGTTGATCTCGATGTTGAACCGGCCGAGCTCGGTCTGGAACGACGGGTCCGCGATCGCCGTCAGCACCTCGGCGTTGCGCAGAGCGGGCTCGAAGTCGTCGTCGACGAGGTTGAGCTCGATCTCCAGCCCGGCCATCGGCCGCTCGAAGTCGAAGCGGGACTCGGTGAGCATCCGTGCGAGCACGTCGAGCCCGCGGCGCACCTTCTGCCGGTGCCGCTTGCGGTCCTCGCGCGTGAACTGCGCGACGTCGACCTCGGCTCCCATGGGCCACATCCTGGCGTACCGGGGCGCGCGTGTCGCCCGGCGCGGCCGACGGCGCGCCCACCGGTACGCCCCTCGGGGTGGTCCCGGGGCGCGTTGGCGCGATCGCAAGCAGCAGAAATCCCGTCCGACTAGGCTCGTCGGTCGTGAGTCTCGACCCCACCGACCTCCGACGGCCCCCCGTGGCCGCGCGTCGACCGACCGTCCGTGAGCACCACGGCGACCGCTTCGTCGACCCCTACGAGTGGCTCCGCGACAAGGACGACCCCGAGGTCATCGACTACCTCGAGGCCGAGAACGCCTACGCCGGCGCCCTGACCGAGCACCTCGAGCCGCTGGTCGAGACGCTCTTCGGCGAGCTGAAGGACCGTACGCAGGAGACCGACCTGTCGGTCCCCGTCTTCGTCCGGCACACCGACGGCTCGGCCTGGTGGTACTACACCCGGACGCAGGAGGGGTCGGAGTACGCCCGCTACTGCCGAGCCCCCGCGACCGACCGCTCCGCACCCCCGGCCCTCGAGGGCCCGATCGCGGGCGAGGTCGTCTACCTCGACGCCAACGTCGAGGCGGCCGGGCACGACTTCTTCGACCTGGGCGCGCTCGACGTCTCCCCCGGCGGGCACCTGCTCGCCTATTCCACCGACGTGACCGGGGCCGAGCGCTACACCCTGCGCGTCCGCGACCTCCGCACCGGCGAGGACCTGCCCGACACGGTCGCCGACGTCGCGCACGGCGCCTGCTGGGCCGGGGAGACCCATGTCTTCTACAGCCGCTGCGACGAGGCGTGGCGCCCGTACGTCGTGCTGCGGCACCGCATCGACAGCCCGGCGTCGGAGGACGCGGTCGTCCTCACCGAGCCCGACCAGCGCTTCTGGCTCGGGGTCTGGACGAGCCGGGACGAGCGCTGGCTCGTCTTCGCGTCCGGCAGCAAGCTGACCTCGGAGTACCGCCTGCTCGCGACCGACGACCCCGAGGGGACCCCGCAGGTGGTCGCGCCGCGCCGCCAGGGCGTCGAGTACTCGGTGGAGCCGGCCGGCGACCGGCTCCTCGTCGTCCACAACGACGGCGCCGAGGACTTCGCGCTCGCGCAGGCCCCGCTCGACGCCACCAGCCACACCCAGTGGGTGCCGGTGCTGCCCGCGCAGCCGGGTGTCCGGCTGCTCGAGGTCGACGCGTACGCCTCGCACGTCGTCGTCGCGCTGCGTCGCGACGGGCTGAGCGGGCTGCACCTGATCCCCCGCGACGCCGCCGGCGACCTGCTGCCCGGGGCCGACGTCGCCTTCGAGGAGCCGCTGTTCACGGTCGGCTCGGCGGCCGGGCCCGAGTACGACACCCCGAGCATCCGCATCGACTACGCCTCGATGCTCACCCCGGCCTCGGTCTTCGACTACGACCTGGCCTCGGGCACGCTCACCCTGCTCAAGCGGACGACCGTCCTCCCCTCGGCGACGCAGGGCCCCTACGACCCGGCGCGCTACGTCCAGGAGCGCACCTGGGCGACCGCCCCCGACGGCGCCCGGGTGCCGATCTCGGTGGTCCGGCGCGCCGACGTCCCGCTCGACGGGTCGGCGCCCGCGCTGCTCTACGGCTACGGGTCGTACGAGATCTCGATCGACCCGACCTTCTCGGTGTCGCGGCTCTCGCTGCTGGACCGCGGCGTGGTGTTCGCGATCGCGCACGTCCGCGGGGGCGGCGAGATGGGGCGTGCCTGGTACGACCACGGCAAGGTCTTGACGAAGTGGAACACCTTCACCGACTTCGCGGCCTGCGCCGACCACCTCGTCGAGGCCGGCTACACCAGCACCGACCGGCTCGCGGCGCGCGGCGGCAGCGCCGGCGGGCTGCTGATGGGGGTGGTGGCGAACACCTGGGGCGACAAGTTCCGCGCGGTGCACGCCCAGGTGCCGTTCGTCGACGCGTTGACCACGATCCTCGACCCGGAGCTGCCGCTCACGGTGATCGAGTGGGAGGAGTGGGGCGACCCGCTGCACGACGCCGACGTCTACGCCTACATGAAGTCGTACACGCCGTACGAGAACGTCACCGACGGCGACCACCCGGCGATCCTGGCCACGACGAGCCTCAACGACACCCGCGTCTACTACGTCGAGCCGGCCAAGTGGGTCGCCGCCCTCCGCGCGGCCGCCGGGTCGACGGCGCGGCACCCGGTGCTGCTCAAGACCGAGATGGTCGCCGGGCACGGCGGGGTGAGCGGTCGCTACGCCAGCTGGCGTGAGCTCGCCTTCGAGAACGCGTGGGTGCTCGACCAGATCGCGAACCGCACCGGTGACGAGCCCGAACCCGCGTAACGTGGTCCGTCCTGCATCCACCGGCGTGCCGCAGGAGAATTTCCTTCTTAGGACATCTTGACAGCCAGCGGCTTCAGGGTTTCTTCAGGGCTGGGCAGGAATCCTTCGTCCCCTCTCACACGTTGAGCAAGGCGAAGGCAACGAAAAAGGAGGCCCCCGTGGCCATTTCTGCTCGAAGCAGAGTCTCCGACGGCATCGACGGCAAGGATGCGGTCGGTCTATATCTCGAAGGCATCGCCAAGACCCCCCTGCTGACGGCGGAGGAGGAGGTCATGCTCGCGCGTCAGATCGAGCTCGGCCTCTACGCCGAGAACATCCTCTCCGGTACCGTCACGTCGGCCGAGCGCGGCCGGCACGCCAAGCGTCCGACGAAGGACGAGCTCGAGGTCATCGTCGCCGAGGGCCAGGCGGCCATGCAGCGCTTCGTCACCGCCAACCTGCGTCTCGTCGTCTCGGTCGCCCGCAAGTACGGGCGCTCGCAGATGCCGCTGCTCGACCTCGTGCAGGAGGGCAACACCGGCCTCATCCGTGCGGTCGAGAAGTTCGACTACACCAAGGGCTTCAAGTTCTCGACCTACGGCACCTGGTGGGTGCGGCAGTCGATCAGCCGCGGCATCGCGCAGCAGGGCCGCATCGTCCGGCTCCCGGTGCACGTCGCCGAGCAGGTCAACCAGGTCGGCGCGGTGCGCCGCACCCTGGAGCGTCGCCTCGGACGCGACCCGGAGATCGCGGAGATCGCGGCGGAGATGGACCTCGAGCCGGAGCGCGTGCTCGACCTGATCCGCTACGGGCGCGACCACGTCAGCCTCGACGCTCCCGTCGAGGAGGGCGGCGACACCGCCCTCGGCGACCTGATCGCCCGTGAGCCGATGCCCGGCCCGGACGAGGTCTTCCTCGACGCCGAGGAGCACGCCCGGCTGGAGGAGATGCTCTCCACGCTCGACGAGCGTTCCGCCGACGTCGTGCGGCGCCGATATGGTTTGGTTGACGGCCGACAGGCTAAACTGGCTGACATCGGCGCCCTCTGGGGCATCACGGCCGAACGTGTCCGTCAGATCGAGCGGCACGCCATTACCAAGCTGCGAGGAAAGTCAGTGCTGGCCGCGTAGCCCCAACGCACCGCACGCTCTACGACTCCATCCCGTAGCTCTCCCCGAGGCGACCCGGACCCCCCTCCGGGTCGCCTCGCTGGCTTTGTGCTCCTCGCACCCGGTCGGGCCTTTCCCGTCGGGTCTTCCTCCTCGACTCGTCAGCCCGTACGAGCAGCCGCACACCTCCCGGTCAGCCGCACAGGCAGCGACCTGTGCGGCTGACCGCAAGGTGTGCGGTTGCGTCAGAGGGCGGCGATCAGCAGCTGGCCATCAGGCCCGCCGATCCCGCAGCGGCCGGATGAGGCCCTCCTGGGCGACGGTGGCGACGAGCCGCCCGTCCTGGAAGAGCCGGCCCGTGGACAGCCCGAGCGCCCCGGACGCCGACGGCGACACCTGGTCGTACAGCAGCCAGCGGTCCGCGCGGAACGGCCGGTGGAACCACATCGCGTGGTCCAGCGACGCTGCCTGGACGGTGTAGCCGACGAGCACGCCGTGCGGCACCGTGGTGGCGCCGAGCAGGGTCAGGTCGCTCGTGTACGCGAGCGCGGCCCGGTGCAGCACCGGGTCGTCCGGCAGCTCGCCGGCCACCCGCACCCAGGCCCGGGCCCGCGCCGGGTGGTCCGGGTCGGAGATGGACCCGCCCGGGCGCGAGTCGCCGACGTAGCGGACGTCGATGACACCCCACTCGTGCTCCCACTGCGCGGCGGGGCGGCCGGTCAGGCCCTCGAGCACCGCGCTGATCCGCGGCGAGTCGTCCGGGCCCGGTGCGTCGGGAGCCGGGTCGGCGTGCTCGAAGCCCTCCTCGTACGCGTGGAAGGACGCCGACAGGTAGAAGATCACCCGCCCGCCCTGACGGGCCACCACCCGCCGGGAGGAGAAGGTCCCGCCGTCGCGGACGAGCTCGACGTCGTAGACGATCGGCAGGTCGGTGCGACCGGCGACGAGGAAGTAGCCGTGCAGCGAGTGCACCGTCCGCTCCGCCGGCACCGTACGGCTCGCCGCCGTCAGCGCCTGCGCGAGGACCTGCCCGCCGAACACGCGCTGCAGCGCCGTCCGCGGCTGGCGCGCCCGGAACAGCCCGACCTCGATCTCCTCGAGGTCGAGCAGCGTGGTGAGCTCGTCGACACTCTCGGGCACACAGCGACCTTACGAGCAGACGCCACCACGCAGGGAGCCGACGTCCTGCGAGCGTCGGGTAGCCGGAGGCCCTGGTCCGGTCTGGACGACGAGGGAGTCAGCCCGCGCGGAGCTGCGGCAGCGGCTCGGGACTCAGGGCTGACGAGCCGAGGAGGACGACCGGATCATCTGGGCCGCAGGCGGGCGCGAGGAGGACGACAGGACCTACTCGTCCTTCTCGCGGTCGGCGAGGAAGCGCTCGAACTCGGCGGCGATGTCGTCGGCGCTCGGGACGCCCTGGTGCTCGGCCTGGAGCGCGTCGTACTGCTGCTCCAGCGTCGCCACGAGCTCCTGGACCTCCTGCGAGCCCTGCATCTCGGTGGCGATGTCGTCCAGGTTCGTCGCGGACGCCTTCTCCAGCGGCTCGAGCGGCACGGCCAGACCGGTCGCGGAGTTGATCGAGCGGGTCAACGACAGCGCCGCCTCCGGGAACGTCGCCTGCGCGAGGTAGTGGGGGACGTGGGCCGCGAAGCCCATCGCCCGCCGGTCCGCCTGCCCGAGCCGGAGCTCGAGGAGCCCGGTGAAGCTCGCCGGCACCTCGACCCGGTCGATCCAGCTGCGGTAGCCGGTCACCAGCGAGGCGTCGGTGGCGTGCGCGGTGAGCGTGACGGGGCGGGTGTGCGGCACCGCCATCGGGATGCCGTGCACGGAGACGGTGAGCCGCACGTCGAGCTGCTCGATCAGGCCCATCACCGCGGCGGCGAACCGCTCCCACTGGACGTCGGGCTCGGGCCCGCTCAGCAGCAGGAACACCTCGCCCTGCTCGTCGACCACGCGGTAGAGCCGCAGGTGCAGGTCGGCGTACGACTTCCACTCGTTGGTGTCGAAGATCATCGCCGGACGACGGCTGCGGTAGTCGTGCAGCTGGTCGTGGTCGAAGACGGCGACGACCTCGTGGTCGAGATGCTCGAGCACGTGGCTGGTGAGGATCCGGCCCGCGCCGCCCGCGTCCACGAACCCGTCGAGCTGGTGGATCAGCACCGGGTGAGCGTCCGCCAGGGTGGCCACGACCGCCTCGTCCAGCGTGTAGAGCAGACGTGGATCGAGCATGGGCCCAATCTACTCGGGCCACCGCGCCCGGAGCCCGTGCCCGGGGACTCAGAGCGTGGCGCGCGCCGCCTCGATCGCGGTGCGCACGCGCTTCTCCGACACCGGCACCCGGGTGCGCAGGCCCTGGGCGAACAGGCTGACCCGCAGCTCCTCGACGAGCCACCCGACCTCGGCCACCGCCGTCGGCAGCGGGCCCGGCGGCACCTCGGCCACGAGCGCGGCGTACGCGTCCTCCACGCGCAGGACGGTGGCGAGCGGGGTCACGTCCCGGGCGGGCTGGCTCTGCAGCGTCGCGACGCGCCGCTGGGCCGCCTGCAGGTAGCGCGGAATCTCGACCAGGTGCTCGTACGGGGTGGCGGACAGGAAGCCGGCGAAGACCAGGTTCGCGAGCTGCTCGCGCAGGTCGTCGGCGGCCTCGGGGCTGCGGGCCGCGAGCCCGGGCAACGACGCGCGGACGGCGTTCCAGCCGCGCAGCACCTCCGCGGCCACGCCGACGACCTCGCGCATCAGGTCCGGGTTGTCCTGGCGCACGGCGTCGCAGAGCCGGGTGAAGGCGTCGGCGTCGCGGACCGGGCCCTTCTGGTTCCGCGAGACGAGCTCGCCGACGGAGGCGAGCCGGGCGTCGGCGAGCAGGGCCGGGGCGCCGGCGTACGGGCCGGTGCCGAGGGCGAGCTTGTCGAGGTTCGAGAGGTGGGCGACGACCCAGCGGGTCGGGTCCGGCGTGCCCAGCAGCACCAGGCGGCGCAGGCCCGCGGCGCTCGCCTGGGCCTGGCGGGCCGGGGTGTCCAGGAGGGTCAGCGTGACGCTCGTCTGCTCGTCGACCAGGGCCGGGTAGCCGACGACGCTGCGCCCGCCGCGGCTGACGGTCAGCTCCGGCTCGAGCCGACCGAGGTCCCAGCGGGTGATGCCGGTGCGGGTGAAGGTGTCGGCGGTCGCCGCGAGCGCCTCGCTGACGCGGGCGGCGAGCGCGGTCTTGAGCGCGGCCAGGTCCTTGCCCTCGGCGGTGACGTCGCCGGCCGCGTCGGTGACGACGAACCCGACGCGGAGGTGGTCGGGGACGGCGTCGAGGTCCCACGCGTCCGGCGCGACGGCCTCCCCGGTCAGGACGCGCACGGCCCGACCCAGCGCCGCCGTGAAGGTCTCCCCCGCCGGCCCCGGGTGGTCGCGCACCCACGCCAGCGCCCGGGCGGCGTGCTCCGGGGCGGGCACGAGCAGGCGGCGCACCGCCCGCGGCAGCGAACGGACGAGCTCGGTCGCCAGCTCGAGGCGGAAGCCGGGCACCTGCCAGCCGAACGGGGCGGGGCCGACCTGGTTCAGCACGTCCAGCGGCACCGTGACGGTCACGCCGTCGCGCGGGTCGCCCGGCGCGAAGCGGTACGCGACCGCGAGCCGGTGCCCGGCGACGTCCCAGTGGTCCGGGTACGCCTCACCCACGTCGGTGCCGGCCGGCGCGCTCGTCAGGTCCGCGAGCGTGAGGTCGAGCAGCTCCGGCGTCTGCTGCCGGGCGTCCTTCCACCACGCGTCGAAGGCCGCGCCCGAGGTGACCTCGGCCGGGACGCGGGCGTCGTAGAAGGCGTGCACGGTGTCGTCGTCGACGGTGAGGTCGCGGCGCCGGGTGCGTTCCTCGAGCTCCTCGACCTCGGCCCGGACGGCGGCGTTCCGCGCGAAGAACCGGTGCCGCGTGTGCCAGCGACCCTCGACCAGAGCGGCCCGCAGGAAGATCTCGCGTGCCTCGACCGGGTTGATCCGGGCGTACCCGACGCGCCGCTTGGCCACGATCGGGACGCCGTACAGGGTGACCTGCTCGTAGGCGAGCACCGCACCCGAGCGCGACGACCAGTGCGGCTCGGAGTAGTTCCGGTTGACCAGGTGCCCGGCGACCTCCTCGACCTGCGCGGCCGTGACGGGCGCGACGGTGCGGGCGTACAGGCGGCTGGTCTCGACGATCTCGGCCGCGACGACGAGCGGCGGCGGCTTGGCGGCCGCGGCGGACCCGGGCGCGACGACGAAGCGGGTGCCGCGCGCGCCGAGGTACTCCCGCGCCGGTCGACGGCGCTTCGGAGCGGGCTTCTGACCCGGCTTCGCGCCGCGGGCGGGGCGGGGTTCCTCGCGCTCGTCCAGCAGCCCGACGTGCGACAGCAGACCGGACAGGGCCGCCGTGTGGATCCGGTCCGGACCGGCCGGCTCCTCGTTGGTGCCCATGCCGAGGTCACGGCACACCTGCTTGAGCTGGGTGTGCAGGTCCTGCCACTCGCGGATCCGCAGGAAGTGCAGGTACTCCTCGCGCACCTGCCGCCGGAACGCGTTGCCCGACAGCTGCCGGCGCGCGTCCTTCAGGTAGTCCCAGAGCCGGAGCAGCGCGAGGAAGTCGCTCCCCTCGTTCGGCGGCGGCCCCTGCTCCTCGCGCCCCTGGTCCTTCGGCCCCTGACCCCCGCGCCCCTGACCCCCGCGCTCCTGGTCCTGCGGGAAACGCTGACCCCGTACGTCCGGTGCGCCGGATCCGGTGTCGGGAGTCAGCGGTTCCTCGGTGGTGGGGGCGCGGTCGGTCGCCATCGGCGCCCAGAAGCGGCGGTGCAGGGCGTCGGCGCGCTCGCGGTGCTCGGCCGGCCGTTCGCGCGGGTCGGGGATCGAGAGCCCGGCGACGACGACGAGCATCTCCCGCAGGCAGCCCTGCCGCTCGGCGGCGAGGAGCATCCGGCCCATCCGCGGGTCGACCGGGATCGCGGCGAGCCGCTGGCCGATCTTGGTCAGGCGGACCTCGCCCTCGGCGTGCGTGCGGCGCGAGCCCTCGGCCCCGCGTACGGCGCCGAGCTCGGTCAGCAGGCGCAGGCCGTCGCTCACCTGGCTGCGGTCGGGCGCCTCGACGAACGGGAACGAGGCGATGTCGCCGAGCTCGGCGGCGGCCATCTGCAGGATGACCGAGGCGAGGTTCGTACGCAGGATCTCGGGCTCGGTGAACAGCGGCCGGGCCGCGAAGTCCTCCTCGCTGTAGAGGCGGATGCACACCCCGGGCGCGACGCGGCCGCAGCGGCCCGCGCGCTGGTTGGCGGAGGCCTGCGAGACCGGCTCGATCGGCAGCCGCTGCACCTTCGTCCGGGCCGAGTAGCGCGAGATGCGCGCGGTGCCGACGTCGACGACGTAGCGGATGCCCGGGACGGTGAGCGAGGTCTCGGCGACGTTCGTGGCCAGCACGACGCGGCGGCCGGGGTGGGACGAGAAGACCCGGTGCTGGTCGGCGGACGACAGCCGCGCGTACAGCGGCAGCACCTCCGTGAACCGCAGCTGGGCACCCGCCAGCGCGTCCGCGGCGTCGCGGATCTCGCGCTCGCCCGAGCAGAAGACGAGGACGTCGCCGTCACCCAGCGCGGCCAGCTCGCGGACCGCGTCGACGATCCCGGCGTTCTGGTCGACGCCGCCGCCGGCCCCGTCCTCGAGCAGCGGCCGGTAGCGCATCTCGACCGGGAAGGTCCGCCCGGACACCTCGACCACGGGCGCCGGGGTGCCGTCGGGGCCGGCGAAGTGCTCCGCGAACCTGGCCGTGTCGATCGTGGCGGAGGTGATGATCACGCGCAGGTCGGTCCGGCGGGTCAGCAGCTGCTTGAGGTAGCCGAGCAGGAAGTCGATGTTGAGGCTCCGCTCGTGCGCCTCGTCGACGATGATCGTGTCGTAGCGGCGCAGGTCGCGGTCGCGGCCGATCTCGGCGAGCAGCACGCCGTCGGTCATGATCTTGAGCCGCGTCTGGCGCGAGGTCTGGCGGGTGAAGCGGACCTGGTAGCCGACGACGTCGCCGAGCGTCGTCTCCATCTCGTCGGCGACACGCTGCGCGACGGTCCGGGCGGCCAGCCGGCGCGGCTGCGTGTGGGCGATCGAGCGACGTCCCAGCTCGAGGCAGATCTTGGGCAGCTGGGTCGTCTTGCCCGACCCGGTCTCGCCGGCGACGACGACCACGGGGTGGGCGCTGACGAGGCCGGCGATCTCGTCGTGCCACGCCGTGATCGGCAGCGCCTCGTCGAAGGTGAGGTGCAGCGGGGCCTCGACCACCGCCACCTCACTCACCGGTCCCAGGTTAGCCGGAGGCGGGGCCCGTGCCGGGCTCCGCGTCCGGACCCCGTGACCCCTCCGGGTGCTTGGCTCACGCCCGTACCGACCACCACCCCAGGAGGACACCCATGGACGACACCGGCACCCCCGGAACCACCCCCGGCCGCATCGGTCGCCGAACGCTGCTGCAGGGCGCCGGCGCCGCCGGTCTCGGCCTCGTCGGCCTCGGGGCGACCGCTGCACCGGCCGCGGCCGCCGCGTACAGCCAGAACGGCTTCCCGGTCGTCACGTCGAGCAGCTCGGCCGCGCTCAAGGCCTTCAGCGTCCGTGGCGTGAGCTTCCCGGCCGGCGTGCGCGACGGCAACCCGTACGTGATCCTGCGCTACGTGGCAAAGCAGTTCCACGCCGACGTCGAGCCGCTGCACGCCGGCTGGTGCTGGGGCTACGCCTACAAGTACGTCAGCGGCACGAGCACCTACTCCAACCACGCGAGCGGGACCGCCATCGACGTCAACGCGCCCGACCACCCGCGCGGCGTCACGGGCACCTTCACCGCCGCGCAGCGCACGCAGATCCACAAGATCCTCGACTACTGCGAGGGCGTGGTCGCCTGGGGCGGGCAGTTCAGCACCACCGTCGACGCGATGCACTTCGAGATCGGGCTGCGCTGGAAGAACCCGCGGATCGCCGCGCTGGCGGCCAAGATCCAGGGCTGAGCGGGCACCGGCCGGCCGTACGGCGACCCGGGCGCGAGCGCGTCCGGGTCGTGGCCGTTCTCGGCCGGTCCCGGGGCGGGCCTCAGAAGGTCGTGCGGCCGTCGAGCTTGGCGGCGAGCTCCTCGTCGATGCCGTCGGCCACGTCGGAGAGGACCCGGACGGCCTGGTGCAGGTGCGCGGGGACGAAGGGCTGGGCGAGCACGGAGATGCTCGCGAAGACGCGGTCGCGCACCAGCTGGAACTTCACCCAGCGGGACTCGACGTTCAGGTCGTTGACCACCTCGGCGGCCCGGGAGCGTCCCGCGACGTCATGGACGACGGCCGCGAAGACCGTGACCTCCTTGCCGTCACCGCTGGTGCG
This sequence comes from uncultured Actinomycetota bacterium, assembly GCA_963762775.1. Lineage (GTDB taxonomy): Bacteria > Actinomycetota > Actinomycetes > Propionibacteriales > Propionibacteriaceae > Microlunatus. Next base: position 156,740 of record CAVXMD010000002.1, on the reverse strand, counting down.
CAGGAAGAGCATCGTCGAGCCGACGCGGATGGCCACGTCGCCCTCGTTGTCGCGCATCGGCGGGTGGCCGTACATGCTCGTCAGCTCGGCGTCGACCATCGAGCTCAGGTGCGACGGGCCCTCCGGCAGCGTCGCGGTGAGGTCCTCGGGGTCGATCTCGACGCAGGTGTTGCCCGGGGTGCGGGCCGGCTCGAGGACCCGGCCCGGGAAGCCGTCCGCGGTCGTCCCGCCCAGGTCGGGCTCGGGCTGCAGCACCTCGGCGAGCTGGTCGGGTGCGAGGAAGACGGGGTGCTGGACCCCGAACACGTCCCGCAGCGCCCGGACGGCCAGCTCGGCCATCGTCTCCGACTCGTCCTGAGCGCACCCGGCGGCCACGAGGGCGACGCCGGGCGAGCGCGGCTCCTCGTCGGTGGTGCGCTCGAACCCCGCGGCGAGCAGGACGTCGACCTGCTCGTCCTGCGTCGGTCCGGACGCCACGCCGGCGACGCAGCGGAGCCGGTCGCGGACCGGGCTGGAGAAGCGCACGTAGCTGTCCGGCGCGCCGTCGCCCCGGGGCGTGCCGATCGTCAGGTCGCCCGACTCGTCGACCATCGAGAGCACCTCGGCGAGCCGGGTGCCGAACTCCGCCCACGCCGAGGCGATGGCGCGGTCGATGTCGAAGTCGTCGATCCCCTCGACTCCAGTCATGCGCGTCCCACCTCCCGCGGCCGAACCTAGCGCACCCGTGGTGCGGGGACCCCGACCCGGACCACCCCTTCGCGCGTCGCGCCGCCGCCGGTTCCGCGGCGCGCGGGGCCGCCAGGAACCTAGGGTGTCCTCCGGCGCACCCACCCGGGTGGCGCCGCGAGAAGGAGCTGAGCATGAGCGGTCCAGTCCCGGTGCCCGCGGGTCCGGGGACGGTCTCGGTGGTGCCGCCGGCGCTGCTGCACCACCCGCGCTCCGCGCTGACCTGGGTGACGACGGTCGTGCTGGGCCTCGGCGCCCTGGTGATCGCGGGGATCTTCGTGGCGTACGCCGGTCCGGGGCCCTTCGCGCTCGTGACCTTCCTGGCCGCGCTGGCGTTCCCGCTCATCCTGCTCGTCGTGTTCTGGCTCGACCGCTACGAGCCCGAGCCCTCGCGCTACCGCCTCGCCGCCCTCGGCTGGGGCGGGGTGGTCGCGGTCATCCTCAGCTTCGTGCTCGAGTCGGCGGTGTCGCTCGTGACCGGGGACGCGTCGTTCGCGACGTTCGCGATCGTCGCGCCCGTCATCGAGGAGACGGGCAAGGGCCTGTTCCTCGTGGCCGTGGTCCTGCTGCGTCGCGACCAGATCCACGGGCTGCTCGACGGCGTCGTCTACGGCGCGCTCGTGGGCGTCGGCTTCGCCTTCGTGGAGGACATCCTCTACTACCTCTCGGCCCTCACCGAGGGTGGCGCTCCCGGCCTGACGGCGACGGTCGTGCTGCGGGGGGTGATGAGCCCCTTCGCCCACCCGCTGTTCACGTCGGCGACCGGCCTGGGCATCGGCATCGGGCTGTCGTCGCGCTCGCGATGGAAGCGGGTCGTCGCGCCCGTGCTGGGCTTCCTCACCGCGATCGCGCTCCACGGGGTCTGGAACGGAAGCGCCTTCTTCGGGACCCGGAACTTCCTGCAGGCCTACGCCCTCGTGATGCTGCCGCTCCTGATCGTCATCGCCTCCGTCACCATCTGGGCGCGCTCCCGGGAGGGCAGGATGCTCGCCGCCGCGCTCCAGCAGACGGTCCAGATGGGCTGGACGCGGCCCGAGGAGGTGCGCTGGGTGGCCCGGCTCTCCGACCGGGTCTCGGCCCGCCGCTACGCCCGGCTGCGCGCCGGCCGGGCGTCCTCCCGGGCCGTACGCGCGTTCCAGCAGGCCATGATCGAGATCGCCTTCCTGCACAACCGCTTCGTCGAGGGCAGCGCCCCGCCCGACGTCAACGCCCGCATGCTGGCTCTCCTGGACCGGGCCGCGGCCCTGCGCCCGTACGTCGTCCTGCCGCCCGAGCAGCCTCGGCCGCCCCTCGGCAGCGGCGGTCCCGGCGCCGACCCCGGCGCCGCGAGCGTGCCGAGCTGGGTCCCGCCGGGTCTGCCCGAGTGGTACGGCCCCGGTTCCGGCACCCGGCCCTCGGGTGCAGGTTGGTCCTGACGCGGGTCGCCCGGGTGCTGCGGCGCGCCGGGCGACGGACCAACCTCGGCCTGCTGCTGCTCCTGGTCGGGAGCTTCGCGACGGGCTGGCTCGCGTTCGCCACCGCCGGCCCGGTGTCGGCACGGGTCGCCGCCGTCGCCCACGGCGTGCTCGGGCTCGGCCTGGTCGTCCTCACCCCGTGGAAGGTCGTGGTCGCGCGCCGCGCGCCGCGCCTCACGCCGGTCAGCCTCGCCTTCGCCGTGGTCGTGCTCGCGTGCCTGGTCGCCGGGGTCGTCGAGGTGCTCGTCGGGCCCGACGTCGGCGGCGGGCTGACCCCGATCCAGGTCCACGTCGGGGCCGCGTTCCTGATCGTCGCCTTCCTCGTCGAGCACGTGCACCGGCACTGGCGCCCGCGGCTCGCCCGACGGACCGACCTCGGGCGCCGCCGGCTGCTGCGGACGGCGGCCTTCGGGGTCGCGGCCGGCGGCGCGTACGTCGCGGTCGAGGGGGTGGCGGTGAGCACCGGCGTCGCCGCGGTGCGGGCGGCGACCGGTTCGCACCCGATCGCGGCGTCCGAGATCCCCGCCACCATCTGGCTGCTCGACCGGGTGCCGACGCTGGACCGGAGCACGCACCGGGTGCTGGTCGACGGCACGGCGGTGACGCCCGACGAGCTGGACGTGCAGGGCGTCCCGGTGCGCGCCCGGCTCGACTGCACGACCGGGTGGTACGCCGACGCCACCTGGACCGGCGTCCCGCTCGCCGCGCTGGTCGACCCCGGTCGGCTCGCCGGGGCGCGCAGCGTCGTCGTCACGAGCACGACGGGCTACCACCGGCGCTTCGACCTCGACACGCTGCCCCGGCTCTTCCTGGCGACGCGCGTCGAGGGCGTGCGCCTCGCCACGGGGACGGGTGCGCCCGTACGGCTCGTCGCTCCCGGGCACCGCGGCTTCTGGTGGGTCAAGTGGGTCGCCACGGTCGAGCTCAGCCCGCTGCCCGCCGCCGCGCAGCCGCCGTTCCCGCTGCAGTAGGGCATCACGAGACTCATGGACAGCACCCTGTCGAATTCGGAAGAATGGCAGCACACTGTCAATCAGGACGACGAGGAGGACGACATGGCGGACGTGGTGCTGTACGCGACCGACACGATGGCGGACTGGGAGTACGCCTACCTCACGGCGGGGCTGGCCTGGACGGGTGAGTCCGGGCCCTTCCGCCTCCGCGTGCTGGGTGCCGGCGACGGGCCGGTCACGACCAAGGGCCGGCTCCGGGTGGCGACGGACGGCGACCTCACCGACGTCGACGAGGACGCCGTCGCGATGCTGGTGCTGCCCGGCGCCGACACCTGGGGCGAGGGGCACGCGGCGGCCCTCACGCTGGCCGGCCGCCTGCTCGACCGTGGGACCCCCGTGGCGGCGATCTGCGGGGCGACGCTGGGCCTGGCCCGCTCCGGGCTGCTGGACGACCGGGCGCACACGAGCAACGCCCCCGACTTCCTCACGGCAGCGAGCGCGTACGCCGGGGCTGAGCGCTACCGCGACGAGCCCGTCGTCGAGGACCGCGACCTGATCACCGCGCCCGCGACGAAGCCGGTCGACTTCACCGCCGCGATCTTCCGCCGGCTGCAGGTCTTCCCGCCCGCCGTGATCGACGCCTGGTACGGCCTCTACTCCACCGGCGAGCGCCGCTACTTCGACGAGCTGGCCCGTGCCGGTGCCGCGTAGGACGCCGGCCGGCGACGCGCTGACCGACCTGGTGCTGCCCGCCTTCGAGCTGAACGGCGAGTTCCTGGCCGCCGCCGAGGAGATGACCCGCCCCGTCGGTCTGACCCCGGCGTGGTGGCAGGTGCTCGGCGCGACGCTCGAGGAGCCGCTGCCCGTCGCCGAGGTCGCCCGCCGGGTCGGCCTGGGCCTGGCCCGGCAGAGCGTGCAGCGGGTGGCCGACGTCCTGGTCGAGCGCGGGTGGGCGAGGTTCCGGGACAACCCGGCGCACCGTCGGGCCAAGCTCCTCGAACCGACCGACGCGGGCCGCGAGGCCGTGAGCGGGCTCCGGGACGCCCAGCACGCGTGGGCCGACGCCGTCGGTGCCGAGATCGGGGAGGACGAGATCCGGGCCACGCTGGAGAGCGTGCGACGGATCGTGGCAGCGTCGCGCGCCTACCGCGGGGGCTGAACCGGCCGGGGACGAGGCGTCCGACGGCGGCTAGAGCGCCTGGAACTCCTCGACCAGCGGCCAGACGCGTTCCCCCAGCTCGACCTGGGTCAGCAGGACGCCGATCCGTCCGTCAGGGTCGACGAAGAAGTCGGTGCCCTGGCCTCCTGACCAGCCGAAGCGCCCGCGATGAGGCCCGTCGGCCACGACGGCGACGCCGAAGCCCCAGCCCGTCCCGTCCCAGAACCCGGGGAAGAAGCTCTCCGTCGTCTTGTTGCCCGTGGGCACCTGGTCGGTCGTCAGCAGCCGGCGGTGCTCCGGTGAGACCAGCGGTGCGCCGCCCCCGGTGTCGTCGGCCGTCAGCGCGCGCAGGAAGCGGACGTAGTCGGCCCCGGTGGACACGAGCTCGCCGTGGCTGACGTCGGTCGACGGCGGACCGGCGTACGGGCCGCCGCCGGCCGGTTCCGTCTCGACCAGGCCGTCGCCGCCGTGCCGGTAGGCCGGGGCAGCCGGTCGAGCTTGTCCTGCGGCACCCACATCCCCGTGTCGACCATGCCGAGCGGGGCGAAGAGGTCGTCGGCGAGGTGGTCGCCGAGCGGGCGCCTGGTCAACCGGGCGAGGAGCACGCCGAGCACCGAGAACGAGTGGTGGTAGCGCCACCCCTCGCCGGGCTGGAAGACCAGCGGCAGCTCGCTCAGCCGGGCCAGCCACTCGTCGGCGCCCGCGGCCCACGGCGCCGGACCGGCCTCAAGCCCGTGCGCCGCCATGGCCTGCGCCAGCGGTGAGCCGTCGAACAGCATCCCGTAGCCGGACGCGTTGGTGAGCAGGTGTCGCAGCGTGACGGGCCGCACGGCCGGGAAGGTGTCCTCGAGCGCCGCCCCCGGGCTGGCGAGCACCTGTCGCTCACGCAGCTCCGGGAGCCAGCCCTCGACGCTGTCGTCGAGCCCGATCCGACCCGCCTCCACGAGCCGGAGGGCGGCGACCGCCGTGACGGCCTTGGTCATCGACTGGATGCGGACGATCGCGTCGGGCCGGAGCGGCGGTCCCCCGACCCGGGCCGCACCGACGGCGACGACCTCGGGGGTGTCGCGGCCGAGGAAGCCGATCGCCCCGGGCACCGTGCCCTCCTCGACGTGCCGGACGAGCAGGTCCTCCAGCGCGCTGGTCACGACGTCCGACTCTCGCAGGTGATGGCCCCGCAGAACAGCCCGGCCCGGCCCCCTCGCGGGGACGGGCCGGGCTGGTTCAACTCGCGACGATCAGCTGCAGCCGCTGGTCGAACCGCAGCCCTCGCAATAGCTGACGCCAGGGCGTACACCCTTCGATGCGAGGCTGCACGGCTTCAGCATTCTCAGTCCAGGCACGAGATGAGCCCGCGAAGGAAGGCTTCGACGGCGGCGGCAAGAAAGGCGATCGTAGTAGACGATGGCGATCCGGAGTGCTTTCGAGCCTGGAGCAGACTGACCGTTGGCCTCAAAAGAGCCAAAACATATGCTTTCGCCTCCGCCCCCTCGGTCGAATTAGACGCAAAGGCGAACTCCACGCGCGCGCGGCGTGTCGGCCTCTGGCCGTTTGCGCAGTACTCGACGGAGGCTCGAAGCCCAGTCGTCTCCAACCATGCGAGGAGGTCATCCTCGGGAGCGAGGGCGCGAAGGGTGCGGTCGACGGCCTCGATGAGTGCGTGTGCAGCCATCGACCCTCCGGCCGGATTCGGAGCCGAGGTCAACATCCACGCACCGGCCAACAAATCAACCACGCGGTTGTCTATCGTCGCCAGAACGCGGTACAACTCCATGCTCGACTGCCGGCCATTGACTAGGCCAAGGTCGCCCACGTCTTCGGCGAGAGTCTGACCGGCCATCTCAATCGGGAGCAGGTCAGGCGCAACGCCCCAACTCGCAGCCCGTGCCAACACGGGCTGCGCGAATTGGCGGTGCGGGGCTACCGACAGCTCCGATGCGTGGCTCGCCTTCACGGCACTGCCCGGATCAAGCTTCGACATCACCAGACTCGCCTTCACGGCACTGCCCAGATCGATCTTCGGCATCACCAGACTCGCCTTCACGGCACTGCCCAGATCAATCTTCGGCATCACCAGACTCGCCTTCACGGCACTGCCCAGATCGATCTTCGGCATCACCAGACTCGCCTTCACGGCACTGCCCAGATCGATCTTCGACATCACCAGACTCGCCTTCACGGCACTGCCCAGATCGAGTCTTCGGACATCACCAGACTCGCCTTCACGGCACTGCCCAGATCGATCTTCGGCATCACCAGACTCGCCTTCACGGCACTGCCCAGATCGAGCTTCGGCCTCACCAGACTCGGCGAGAGTGGCCCCGACATCAACTAAGCCGCTCTTCCGGGGCCGGGCATCAGCTGCAGCCGCTGGTCGACCCGCAGCCCTCGCAGACGTAGCAGCTGCCGCTCGGGCGCATCTTGGTCCCGCAGGTGAGGCACAGCGGGGCGTCGACGCTGGTGCCGGTCAGGCGCTCGAACAGCTCCGACGTGGTGTGCGCCGTCGCCGGGGCCGGCTTGGCCGCCGCGACCGGCTCGTCGAGCTGACGGACCAGGTCGGTGTCGAGGTTGTCGGCCGCGTCGCTCTTGAGCGACTCGGACTCGATCTCCTCCTCGGGCTCGGCCGTGTACGAACCGGTCTCCACCTGGCGGGCACGCTCGGTCGCCGTGTAGATGCCGAGCTCGGCCCGGTCGTCGAAGGACAGGTAGTCCAGCGCGAGGCGCCGGAAGATGTAGTCCATGATCGACTGCGACATCCGGATGTCGGTGTCGTCGGTCAGACCGGCGGGCTCGAACTTCAGGTTCGTGAACTTCTGCACGAACGTCTCCAGCGGCACCCCGTACTGCAGGCCGATGGACACCGCGATCGAGAAGGCGTCCATCACGCCGGACAGGGTCGAGCCCTGCTTGCCGAGCTTGAGGAAGACCTCGCCCAGGCCGTCGTCGGGGTAGGAGCCCGAGGTCATGTAGCCCTCGGCGCCGCCGACCGAGAACGACCGGGTGATGCTCGAGCGCGCCTTGGGCATCCGCTTGCGCTGCGGCTTGTAGACGACCTTCTCGACGACGACAGGCTCGGCCTCGACGACCGCCTCGGCCGTGGCCGCGGTGCCCTTGTTCTCGCCCTTGCCGCCGCTGAGCGGCTGACCGACCTTGCAGTTGTCGCGGTAGACCGCGAGCGCCTTGAGGCCGTACTTCCAGCCCTGCAGGTAGACCTCGGCGATCTCCTCGACCGTGGCGGTCTCGGGGAGGTTGACCGTCTTGGAGATCGCGCCGGACAGGAACGGCTGCGCCGCCGCCATCATCCGCACGTGGCCCATCGGCGCGATGGCGCGCTGGCCCATGGCGGTGTCGAAGACCTCGTAGTGCTCGGTCTTGAGCCCGGGGGCGCCGACGACGTGGCCCTGCTCGGCGATGTACTCGACGATCGCCTCGCTGGTCTCGTCGGTGTAGCCGAGCTTGTTCAGCGCCCGCGGGATCGTCTGGTTGACGATCTGCATCGAGCCGCCGCCGACCAGCTTCTTGAACTTGACCAGCGAGAAGTCCGGCTCGATGCCGGTCGTGTCGCAGTCCATCATGAAGCCGATCGTCCCGGTCGGCGCGAGCACCGAGGCCTGCGCGTTGCGGAAGCCGTTGGCCTCGCCGGTCTTGATCACGCCGTCCCACGCCTTGGTCGCCCGCGCGTGGATCGAGCTGCTCATGGCGTCGACGTCACGCAGCGAGTCGTCGGCGGCCTGGTGCTTGCGCATCACACGGCGGTGGGCGTCGGCGTTGCGCGCGAACCCGGCGTACGGGCCGACGATCCCGGCCAGCTCGGCCGAGCGGCGGTACGAGACGCCGGTCATCAGCGACGTGATCGCGCCGGCGAGCGCACGACCGCCGTCGGAGTCGTAGCCGTGGCCGGTCGCCATCAGCAGGGCGCCCAGGTTGGCGTAGCCGATGCCGAGCTGGCGGTAGTCGCGCGTGGTCTGCCCGATCGACTCGGTCGGGAAGTCGGCGAAGCAGATCGAGATGTCCATCGCGGTGATGATCAGCTCGACGGCCTTCTCGAAGCGCTCCGCGTCGAAGGTGTCGTCGTCGCGCAGGAACTTGAGCAGGTTCAGGCTGGCCAGGTTGCACGAGCTGTTGTCCAGGCTCATGTACTCCGAGCACGGGTTGGACGCGGTGATCCGGCCCGACTCGGGCGTGGTGTGCCAGTCGTTGATCGTGTCGTCGTACTGGATGCCCGGGTCGGCGCACTCCCAGGCGGCCTTGGCGATCTTGCCCCACAGCTCGCGGGCGTCGACGGTCTCGATGACCTCGCCGGTCCCCCGGGCGCGCAGGCCGAACGGGCTGCCCTGCTCGACCGCCCGCATGTACTCGTCGTTGACCCGGACCGAGTTGTTCGCGTTCTGGTACTGCACCGAGGTGATGTCGCGCCCGCCGAGGTCCATGTCGAAGCCGGCGTCGCGCAGCGCGCGGATCTTGTCCTCCTCGCGCGCCTTCGTCTCGACGAACTCCTCGATGTCGGGGTGGTCGACGTCGAGGACGACCATCTTGGCCGCGCGCCGGGTGGCGCCGCCGGACTTGATCGTCCCGGCGCTCGCATCGGCGCCACGCATGAAGGAGACCGGGCCGGACGCCGTGCCGCCGGAGCTGAGGAGCTCCTTGCTGGAGCGGATCCGCGACAGGTTCAGGCCCGCGCCGGACCCGCCCTTGAAGATGAAGCCCTCCTCGCGGTACCAGTTCAGGATCGAGTCCATCGAGTCGTCGACCGAGAGGATGAAGCAGGCGCTGACCTGCTGCGGCGACTGGGTGCCGACGTTGAACCAGACCGGCGAGTTGAACGAGAAGTGCTGGTGCAGCAGCAGCCAGGTGAGCTCGTGCTCGAAGACCTCGGCCGACTCGGCGTCGGCGAAGTAGCCGTGGTCCTCGCCCGCGCGGCGGTAGGTCAGCACGACGCGGTCGATGAGCTGCTTGAGGCCCTGCTCACGGGCGGCGGTACCGAGGGCGCCGCGGAAGTACTTGGTGGTGACGATGGTGGAGGCGTTCACGCTCCAGAAGTCCGGGAACTCCACACCGTGCTGCTCGAAGACGGTGGCACCGGTCTTCCAGTTCGTCTGCACGACGTCGCGACGCTCCCAGGTCACCTCGTCGTAGGGGTGCACGCCGCTGCTGAAGACGCGCTCCAGCGTGAGACCCGCGTTCTTGCGGCCGTTCTTGACGGCGTTCTTCGCCTCGTCGTTCTTCACCACAGCACCGCGGCCGTTGGCCGAACGGGTGGTCTCGGTCATGCGTGTCCTTCTCTCCTGACGTGGCAGATCCGCACTCGGTAGAACGGTCTGCGCTGGACTGGTAGTCCCCTTGTCGTGCTGTCCTGCTGGGCGGTCGCGGCGGACCTGGTGCGACCCGCCCCCGCGGACCGCGCTGCCCCGCGGTGGCCCGACCACCCGGGGGTGGCGGTCGGTGCCGCGGCGGAGCCGGCTGGTACCGGGGCTGAGTGCGCGCTGCCTTCCCCTGCGACGCGCTCCCAGCCCCGGAGACTGGGTGCCCTAGGGCGGTGGACGGCCCGTGCCGCCGGCGGACCGGCGCCTCGGGGTCAGGCGGTGCGGCGTGAAGCTGCCGACCTTGCTGTCGACACCCGGCAACGGGATCAACGGCTCGATCCCGGCCGGCTCGCCCTCGGCGCGCAGCAGCGCGATCTCGGACTCGAAGTCGTCGACCGAACGGAACTGGCGGTAGACGCTGGCGAAGCGGAGGTAGGCCACCTGGTCGAGCTCGCGCAGCGGTCCGAGGATCGCCACACCGACCTCGTCAGCCGGCACCTCAGGCTGGCCGGAGGCCCGCAGCGAGTCCTCCACGAGCTGACCCAGCCGGGCGAGCTGGTCCTCGGTGACGGGCCGGCCCTTGCAGGCCTTGCGGACCCCGGAGACGGCCTTGTCGCGGCTGAACGGCTCGACGACCCCGCTGCGCTTCACGACGACCAGCTGCATCTGCTCCACGGTGGTGAAGCGGCGCTCGCACACCGGGCACTGACGGCGGCGACGGATGCTCCCGCCGTCCTCCGCGGTCCTCGAGTCGAGCACCTTGGAGTCGCCGTGACGGCAGTACGGGCAGTGCACGAACGACTCCTCTCGCCTGGTCCTCGAACCCGTCCCACCCACCCCCTGGGGACAACCCTGGGGAGGACGTGTGGATCGAGCTGTGGACTGGTGTGGGTAACCGACCACTATCTGTGGATGAACTACAGCCGTGTAACCACTAGATGTAGGGACCCTACGACCGGGGGCCATTCTGCGCAAGAGGTCGGACACTTTCGGGCGCGTCGCGCACGTCGCTCCCGGCGGGGTCGTCAGAGCAGCACCGGGCGCGGCCCCGACAGGGCGCTGGCACACCCGCCAGGAGGGAGCTGGGAGGGCGCTGGGACGTGCTCGGGCGGAAGCCGCGACGAGCTGGACGGGCGCGGTCGAGGCGCCCAGCGCGGCCGGGTGGTCGGCCGTCGACCGACGTGCGGACGGCGCCGCTCAGAGCAGGTGACGCACCAGGACGTCGACGACGACGACCACGAAGAAGGCCGTGAGCCGCTGTGCCGTGGTCGTCCGCGCGAGCACCCCGCTCAGCCGGGCCGGCGGGCGCACGGCGGGGCCCCCGAGGGCCTCGACCACCCAGAGGACGCCGACGAGGCCGAGCAGGGCGATGCCGACGAGGGCGACGGAGTTGAACGCGAACGCGGTGGCGACGTCGCCGTGCAGCAGGGCGCTGCCCATCCGCGTGCCACCGCACAGCGGGCAGTCCCAGCCGGTCACGGCCCGGAAGGGGCAGCCGACGCCGACGCCCGTGCTCGCGTACAGCGCACTGAGCCCGAGGCCGGAGGCGAAGAACATGGTGAGCGGACGCAGGGCCGCACCAGCGCGGAACCCGCGACGCAGGACCACGGGACGGGCTTCCCCGACCACGCTGCCCGACGCCTGGATCTCCACGACCCATCATGCCGCGGAAGGGGTCCGGACGGGCTGCTGTCGCCCTAACCTGAGCACCGGTCTCCCGACCGCACGACAGGAGGACAGGAGGACAGCGTGAGCGAGCCCGTCCCCGACCGGCCGACCGACGGCAGCGCCAACCAGAGCTCCCGACCCGCACCACCCGGGTACGGCGTGCCGGCGGAACCGGCGCCGACCGGCCCGACCGGCCCGGTCCGGCCCGACCGGCCCGACGACGCAGCCGGCCGCGCGACCCGATGGCCCGCCGTACTACGGCCGGGTGCAGCGCTTCGGCGCACCAACCGTGCCGGCCCCGCACCCGACCGGTGGGGCCCGGCCGCCGGACGTGCCTCGGCAGCCGCCCGTGCCGTGGCCCCCGGTAGGCGTCCCGCCGGCTCCCGCTGCGACGTACGCCCCGGCCCCCGGTCCGGGCTGGGGACCGCCGGGCGCGTTCGCCTGGACGCCCGGTCCGCCGGCCTTCGCCGGGCTGCCCCCGGGGCCGCGACGGCCCGACTACGCGCCCTGGGTCCGCCGCGTGCTGGCCCTCGTGGTCGACCACCTGCCGTCGTACGTCGCGTCCGCGCTGCTCCTGGCCTCCTACGTGCCCCTCTACACCGCGCTCTTCCGTGGCGACTTCTCGGTACGGCCCACCTGGGGCCTCTACACCGCCGGTCTGCTGCTGTCGCTGGCCGCCTTCGGCTTCACCGTCTGGAACCGGTGGGTCCTCGCCGGCCGCACCGGGCAGTCGGTCGGCAAGCGGCTGACGCACCTGTGGCTGGTCGGCGAGGTCGACGGCCGCCCCGTCGGGGTCCTCACGGCCTTCCTGCGCGACCTGCTGCACGTCCTCGACTCCTGGAGCTACGTCGGTTACCTCTGGCCGCTCTGGGACGACCAGCACCAGACCCTCGCCGACAAGATCGCCCAGACCGTCGTCGTGACCACGGCCGTCGCACCGCTCCCCAAGAACCCCAACGGCTGACCCGGGGCCCGCGATCAGTCCTGGACCAGCACCACGGGCGCGGAGGTCGTCTGCGCGGGGTGGTAGCTCTCGCCCGTCACCCGGACGGCCGTCAGCGCGACGACCGCCACGCTGGCGGCCACGAGCGCGGCGGCCAGCACCAGCACGACGGCGAGACCGCGCTCGGTCAGGTGCCAGGTGCTGCGCCGCGACCGGGGCTGCGGCGCCCGGACGACCGGCAGCACCGGGCTGCAGGCGGCCCGGGTGGCGTTGGCTGCCGGAGCCGTGAACCGCAGCCGCCGCGGTGCCGAGGCCGGTCCGGTGCCCGGGCCCGGCCGGACGGGCCGCACGCGACCCGGCGCGGTGACCGGGCGGCCGCTCGCGACGGAGGTCGGACGGGCGGCGACGGGCTCGGCGAATGCGACACTCATGGCGGTGCTCCTCAGCAGGTCGGGCGTCCGTTCGAACACGAGTTCGATCGAACGCGTGTTCGATGTGTACCGCATCCCGCAGCCGGGTGCAAGCACATTCGAATCAGTGTTCGAGCTCATGGACCTGATCCCACCAGGGCCCACTGACAGAAATCGCGGACGGTGACGGGCCGGGGCCCGGAGCCCCCGTCGAGGAGCGTTCGAACACGCGTGCGACACGCTCGAACAGGTGTTTGAATGTGTCCGGGGTCATCCCTAGAGTGCGGTCCATGGCACACGACGACACGCCTGACGACACGTCCACCCGCCCGGCCCGGCGCCGCGGACGACCGACGAAGGCCGAGATCGCGGCGCAGCTCGGGGAGTCGGCGTCGATCAGCTCGCTGCCCGACGGCCCCGCGGACAGCAACGGCCTGACGCCCCGTCAGCGCCGGATCCTCGAGGTCATCCGGGACACGGTGGAGTCGCGGGGCTACCCGCCGAGCATCCGCGAGATGGGCGAGGCGGTCGGGCTCGCGAGCTCGTCGAGCGTCTCCCACCAGCTGCGGGCCCTGGAGCAGAAGGGTTTCCTGCGCCGCGACCCCAACCGCCCGCGTGCGCTCGAGGTGCTGCTGCCCGGCGAGGAGCGCCGTGCGGTCGCCCCGGCCCCGGCCCCCGCCGTCGCCGACGCCGTGCCGGCCGGCCGGCCGCGGCTGGTCGAGGTCGACGACTCGGGGATCAACCGGTTCCCGGAGCCCGTGCACGTGCCCGTCGTGGGGCGGATCGCCGCCGGCGGGCCGATCCTGGCCGAGGAGCGGGTGGAGGACGTGTTCGCGCTCCCCCGCCAGCTGGTCGGCGAGGGGACGATGTTCACCCTCGAGGTCCGCGGCGACTCGATGATCGACGCCGCGATCTGCGACGGCGACTGGGTGGTCGTGCGCCAGCAACCGAGCGCGGACAACGGCGACATCGTCGCGGCCCTGCTCGACAACGAGGCGACGGTGAAGACGTTCAAGCGGAGCCCGGGCCAGGTGTGGCTGATGCCGCACAACCCGGCGTACGACCCGATCGACGGCAACCACGCGACGATCCTGGGCAAGGTCGTCGCGGTCCTGCGCCGGCTCTGAGCTCCCGGCTCTGACGTCCCTGGTCCGAGGACCCTGCTCTGAGCCGCGCCTCAGAGCAGGCTGGGCTCCGCGGCCTTCATCTGCGCCGTGAGGCGGGCCACCGCCCGGAGCTTGTTGGCGACGTCGAGCGCAGCGACCTTGTAGGCCTCCGACAGCGTCGGGTAGTTGAGGACGGTGTCGACGAGGTAGTCGACCGTCCCGCCGCACCCCATGACCGCCTGACCGATGTGCACCAGCTCGGTGGCGTTGGTGCCGAAGATGTGCACGCCGAGGATCTCGCGGGTGTCGGCGTGCACGATCAGCTTGAGCATCCCGTACGAGTCGCCGATGATCTGGCCGCGCGCGAGCTCTCGGTAGCGGGAGATGCCGACCTCGAACGGGACGGCCTCGCGGGTCAGCTCTCCCTCGGTCTTCCCGCAGTAGCTGATCTCGGGGATCGTGTAGATGCCGATCGGCTGCAGCGCCTGGAGGTCGCGCACGGGCTCGTCGAACGCGTGCGACGCGGCCAGGCGGCCCTGGTCCATCGACGTCGCCGCGAGGGCGGGGAAGCCGATCACGTCGCCGACGGCGTAGATGTGAGGTACGGCGGTCTGGTAGCGCTCGTTGACCGCCAGCCTCCCGCGCCGGTCCGCCTCCAGGCCGGCCAGCTCCAGGTCCAGCGCGGCGGTGTTGCCCTGCCGCCCGGCGGAGTGCATGACGACCTCGGCGGCGATCCGCTTGCCGGAGGCGAGGGTCGTGATGGTCCCGCCGCCCGAGCTCTCGACGGTCGCCACCTCCTCGCCGAAGCGGAAGGACATGGTGTGGTCGCGCAGGTGGAACTTCAGCGACTCGACGATCTCGGGGTCGCAGAAGTCGAGCATCTGCTCCCGCTTCTCGACCAGCGTCACACGGGTCCCGAGGGCCGCGAACATCGACGCGTACTCCACGCCGATCACCCCGGCGCCCACCACGACCATCGAGCCGGGGACCTCCTCGAGGGCGAGGATCTGGTCGGAGTCGAGCACCCGGACGCCGTCGAACTTCACGTTCGCCGGGCGTGCCGGCGTCGTCCCGGTGGCGATGACGACGACGGCGGCGGTGAGCGTCCGGTGCGCCGGCTGCCCCTCGAGGTCGACGCTGAGGGTGTGCGGGTCGAGGAACGACGCGGTCCCGCCGATCAGCTCGACGTGGTTGCGCTGCAGCTGGGCGCGGATCACCTCGGTCTCGCGGCCGATCACGTGCTGCAGCCGGGCGAGCAGGTCGGAGATCGTGATCTCCTCCTTGACCCGGTAGCTGGCGCCGTAGAGCTCGCGCATGTCCATCCCGGTCAGGTAGAGCACCGCCTCGCGCAGCGTCTTCGACGGGATGGTGCCGGTGTTCACGCACACCCCGCCGACCATCGTCTTGCTGTCGATCACGCACACCCGCTTGCCGAGCTTCGCGGCCATGATCGCCGCCTTCTGGCCGCCGGGGCCCGAACCGATCACGGCGAGGTCGACGTCGTAGGTGTGCTCCATGCGCACACCCTGTCACCCGCGCGGCCGGGCCGCCAGGGTGTGGCTACGCCTCCTCGGCGAGGCGCCGGAGCGCCCCGATGGCCGTCTCCCGGTCGGTGGTCTGCCACATGTCCGGCATCGACGCCCGCAGGAAGGACCCGTAGCGGGCCGTGACCAGGCGCGGGTCGAGCACGGCGACGACGCCGCGGTCGCTGCTGCGTCGGACGAGCCGGCCCGAACCCTGCGCCAGCAGCAGCGCCGCGTGGGTCGCGGCGACGCTCATGAAGCCGTTGCCGCCCGCGTCCGCGACGGCCTTCTGCCGGGCCAGCGTGAGCGGCTCGTCGGGGCGCGGGAAGGGGATGCGGTCGATGATCACGAGCTGGCAGGTCGCACCGGGGACGTCGACGCCCTGCCACAGCGACAGCGTGCCGAACAGGCTCGTGGACTCCTCGCTCGTGAACCGCCGGGTGAGCTCGGACAGCTGGGCGTCCCCCTGGCAGAGCACGGTGAGCTTCGGCAGCTGCCGGCGTACGTGCACGGCCGCGGTCTCGGCCGCCCGCCGGGAGGAGAAGAGGCCCAGGGTCCGGCCACCCGCCGCCCAGACGAGCTCGGCGATCTCGTCGAGCACCTCCTGCGACATCCCGTCGCGGCCCGGCGTGGGCAGTGTGCGGGCGACGTAGCGGATGCCCTGCCGCTGGTAGTCGAAGGGCGACCCGACGTCGAGCGCCCGCCAGGGCACCACCGGGTCGTCCGCGCCCTCGTCGTCGCCCGGCCGCACGTACGGGGCGTCGGAGTCGTCGCGGTCCCGCGCGCGCAGGCCGATCGCGGCCGCCGACGGGGTGAAGTCGTCGCCGAGCTTGAGCGTGGCCGAGGTGAGGACGACAGTCCGCTCGCCGAACACCGCCGAGCGCATCAGCCCGGCCACCGACAGCGGGGCGACGTGGGCCTCGCGCCCGGAGCGTTCGCGCTCGCTCACCCAGACGACGTCGTACGCCGACAGCGCGGCCATCCGCTCGGCGACGTCGAGGACCTCACCGACGGCGGCCGCGGCCTGGCGCTGCTCGGGGCTCGGCTTCTCGGTGCCGGTGGTCAGGCCCGACACGGCGGCGCGGGCCGCAGCCCGGACGCGCTGCGCGGCGGCGACAAAGGCCGACGACGGGTCCTCGACGCGTTCGAGCGGCGACTCGTCGAGCGCGGCCCGGAGCTCGTCGGCGGACTCGAGGAGGTCCAGGGCGACCTCGTCGGAGAGGAAGGTGACGGCGCGCTTGCCGACCCGCTCGACCTGCTGCGGGCTCAGCTCGGCCGACGCCGCACCGGTCACCCGGGCGACGAGCTCGTGAGCCTCGTCGACGACGACGGCGTGGTGCTCGGGCAGCGTGGTCGAGCCGTTCATGGCGTCGATGGCGAGCATGGCGTGGTTGGTCACGACGAGGCCGGCCGCGCGGGCGCGGTCGCGGGACTTCTCCACGAGGCAGGGGTCGCCGTACGGGCAGCGCTGGGCGCCGAGGCACTCGCGCGCCGGGACCGACACCTGGTGCCACGCCCGGTCGCTGTGCGAGGGCGCGTCGTCACGGTCGGCGACGCCGCCGGTCGCCGCCTGGTCCTCCGCCCACTCCCGCAGGGCCAGCACCTCCGCGCCCAGCGCGGACTCCCCGGTCGCGGACCGGGCCGTCGCGGCCAGGTCGCCGGCCGAGATCAGCGCCCCCTGCTCGGAGACGCCGCCGTCACGGACGCGGAGCAGGCAGGCGTAGTTGCTGCGGCCCTTGAGCACCGCGGCCTCCGGACGCCGGCCCGTCACCCGCTCGACGGCATCCTGGGCGGCCGGGATGTCGGTCTGGGCGAGCTGGGCCTGCAGGGCGAGCGTGGCGGTGGCGACGACGACGCGTTCGCCCGGGTGCTCCGTGAGCCAGACCAGCGTGGGCGCGAGGTAGCCCAACGACTTGCCCGTGCCCGTCCCCGCCTGCACGAGCACGTGGCGCCCGTCCTCGAGGGCACCCGCGACGGCGTCGGCCATGGTGTGCTGGCCGGGGCGGTCGGAACCGCCGATCCCGGCGACGGCGTCGTCGAGGACGCGCCGGTGGCCGGGGCCCGCGTCCCGGGCAGACCGCTCCGGCGCCGGACGGGCCGGCGCGGTGAGGGTCTGCTCAGCCACCGCGGACGGTGGCGTCGACGGTCTCGTTCCCTCGCTCGTAGCCGGACAGCTCACCGGCGAGGTCGGGGTGGACCCGGGCCACGACGAGCGTGCCGCTGCCGGTGTGCTCGGTGGTCAGCAGCTCACCGGCCTGGTGGATCCGGTTGAGCAGGTCGCCCCGCTCGTACGGGATCAGCACCCGGACCTCGACCTCGGGCCGCGGGAGCCGCGCCTCCACGACGCGGCGGAGGTCGTCGAGGCCCTCACCGGTGCGGGCGGAGACGACGACCGCGTCGCGGTGGCGTACCCGGAGCGCTGCGACCGCCTCCGGGCTGGCCAGGTCGGCCTTGTTGATGACGATCAGCTCGGACACCTTGTCGGCGCCGATCTCGGACAGCACGTCGTGCACCGCACGGATCTGGCCCTCGGGATCGGGGTCGGACCCGTCGACGACGTGCACCAGGAGGTCGGCCTGCGCCGACTCCTCCAGCGTGGAGGCGAAGGCCTCGACCAGGTCGTGCGGCAGGTGGCGGACGAACCCGACGGTGTCGGTGAGCGTGAAGACGCGGCCGTCGACCGTCGACGAGCGGCGCGTGGTCGGGTCGAGCGTGGCGAACAGCGCGTCCTCGACGAGCACGCCGGCCCCGGTGAGCCGGTTCAGGAGGCTGGACTTGCCGGCGTTGGTGTAGCCGACGATGGCGACCGAGGGCACCTGGTGGCGCCGACGCTCGGCCCGCTTGGTCTCGCGGGTCCCGTCCATGTCGCGCAGCGCGCTGCGCAGCCGCGAGATGCGGTGGTTGATCCGGCGCCGGTCGGTCTCGAGCTTGGTCTCGCCGGGCCCGCGGCCGCCGATCCCGGCACCCCCGGCCGCCCGTCCGCCGGCCTGGCGCGAGAGGTTGCCGCCCCAGCCGCGCAGCCGCTGCTTGAGGTAGCTGAGCTGGGCCAGCTCGACCTGCGCCTTGCCCTCCGCGCTCTTGGCGTGCTGGGCGAAGATGTCGAGGATCAGCGCGGTGCGGTCGATGACCTTGACCTTGACCCGGTCCTCCAGGTTGCGCAGCTGGGCCGGGCTGAGCTCGCCGTCGCAGATGACCGTGTCGGCCCCGGTGGCGACGACGACCTCGCGCAGCTCCGCGACCTTGCCGGAGCCGATGTACGTCGCGGGGTCGGGGATCTGACGGCGCTGCACGAGCCCCTCGAGCACCTCGGAGCCCGCCGTCTCGGCCAGGAGCTTGAGCTCGGTCAGCGAGTTGTCCGCGTCGACCTGGCTGCCGGTCGTCCACACGCTCACGAGCACGACGCGCTCGAGCTGCAGCTGGCGGTACTCGACCTCGCTGATGTCGGCGAGCTCGGTCGACATGCTGCCGACGCGACGTAGCGACTGGCGCTCCGCGAGCTCGAGCTGGTCGCCGTCGACGCCGGAGGTCTCGGCGGGCTGCGGTGCGCGCGGTCGGTGCAGGGTCTCCACGACCAGCTCGTCGTCCTGCGGGTCGCGCTCGTCGGCGAGCACGTGGGAGTCAGGTCGGGGCACTGTCATCGTGGCTCCAGAGTCTCACGCAAGACCAAGAAGGAGCACCTGGATTGGTCGTTGTCCACAGCCTTCTTCTCGGTGTCGACGGTCGGGGACGAGTGCGCCGGAGTGCACGTACGTGCGCGGCAGGTGCCCACCGTCACAAGACACCGGCGCCGGATCGGCTTGCAGGTGCGGCAGGTCTCGCTATGCTCGACCTTGACATCGTTGTCATACCCGAACAGCTCCATCGGAAGAGACACCTGTCATGAACACGCTCGCCCTCGTCCTGCTGACCGCCCTGGCCGTCGTCTGCCTCGGCATCCCGCTCACCGCCATCGCCGTGGTCTACCGCGAGGAGCTGCTGCCGCTGCTGGCCCGGGTGCGTCGCGCCCTCGCCTTCGACCCGCGGCACCCGGCGCTGGGCTACCACTCCCGCTGAACCCCTCCCGCGTACCCCTCCTGCTGAACGACGCGCGTCGTACGCGGGTCAGGCGTTCGGCAGCGTGACCTCGCCGTGCGCGACGAGGACGGCGGGCCCCGTGAGGAACGCCTCGCCGGCCACGAGCTCGACCTCCACGCGGCCGCCGAGGACGTCGACGGTCCACACGCCGTCGTCGCTGCCCTCGTGCGCCGCCGCGGCCGCCGCGACGGCGACCGTCCCGGTCCCGCAGGAGCGCGTCTCGCCGACCCCGCGCTCGAACACGCGCATGGCGACATGGCGTTCGCCGAGCGTCTCGACGAACTCGAGGTTCACGCCCTCGCCGAACGCCTCGGCCGGCTCCCACGTGGGCGCGCGCGTGAGGTCGAGCGCCGAGACGTCGGCCCCGAGGCTCACAGCGTGCGGGTTCCCGACGTCGACCGGCGTCGCCTCCGTGACCGTCCCGTCGGTCGTCGTCACCCGCACGGGCGCGCCGCCGACCCGGACAGGTCCCATGCCGACCCGGATCCGTCCGTCGACCAGCACGGTGGCGGGCCGCAGCCCGGCGCGGGTGGCGACGGGCACCTCCGGGCCGGTGGCCAGCCCCTGGTCGAGCAGGTAACGGACGAACACCCGGACGCCGTTGCCGCACATCTGGGCGATCGAGCCGTCGGCGTTGCGGTAGTCCATGAACCACACGTCGGGGTCGCCCTGCCACGTCTCGACGTGCCGGGCGAGCACGGCGCGCAGCAGCCCGTCGCCCCCGATGCCGGCCCGCCGGTCGCAGAGCCAGCGCACGTCGTCGTCGCTCGGGGCGAGCACGTCCTCCCGGTCGAGCAGCACGACGAAGTCGTTCTGCGTCCCGTGCCCCTTGCTGAACCGCCACCGCCGCACCCCGTGATGATCCCACCCGGGTCCGGCGGTCAGGCTGCCGTCCGCCCCCGGCCCTCGGGTCCGGCGGCGACGAGCGCGGCCTCGACGAGGTCCGGGCGGTCGTGCTCGAGCCAGGTGATCCGCTCGTCCTTGCGGAACCAGCCGTCCTGGCGACGGGCGAAGCGCCGGGTCGCGACGGCCGTGGCCTCGCGCGCGGCGTCCTCGTCGAGCTCGCCGTCCAGGTGCGCCAGCACCTGGCGGTAGCCGAGCGCCCGCGACGCGGTCACGCCCTCGCGCAGCCCGGCGCCGGCGAGCCGGCGCACCTCGTCGACCAGCCCGGCCGCCCACATGACGTCGACGCGCGTCCGGATGCGCGCGTCGAGGACGTCGCGGGGCACGTCCAGCCCGACCTGCACGACGTCGGGCAGCGCGTAGCGGCGCTCGGGCAGCGCGGCGGCGTACGGGCGGCCCGTCAGCTCGCCGACCTCGAGGGCGCGCACGACGCGGCGGCCGTTGGCGGGCTCGATGCGGGCGGCCGCCTCCGGGTCGCGGGCGGCCAGCCGGGCGTGCAGCGCCTCGGGCCCGACCTCGGCCAGCTCCGCCTCGAGCCGCGCGCGCAGCGTCGGGTCGGTGCCGGGGAACTCGAACGCGTCGACCACGGCCCGGACGTACAGGGCGGACCCGCCGACGACCACGGGCACCACGCCCCGGGCGCGGCAGTCGGCGATCGCGGCGCGGGCCAGCGCCTGGAACTGGGCCACCGTGGCCGTCTGCGTCACGTCGAGCACGTCGACGAGGTGGTGGACGACGCCGCCGCGCTCCTGCGGCGTGGGCTTGGCGGTCCCGATGTCCATGCCGCGGTAGACCAGCATCGAGTCGGCGTTGACGACCTCGGCGGGCCGGCCGCGCGCCGCGTACGCCCGGGCGAGCGCGACGGCGAGCCCGGACTTCCCCGAGGCCGTCGGACCGACCAGGACGACCGTCACGAGCCCAGTCTGCCCGCGCGGGGTGACCTACGCTCCTGGGCATGGGCATCTTCGACAAGGCGCGCGAGGCGCTGCACGAGCACGCCGACAAGGTCGACGGGGTCGTCGACAAGGTGGCTGACCAGGCGGACCGGCGTACGGGCGGCCAGCACAGCGAGCACATCGACCGTGGCGCCGACCTCGCCAAGGACAAGCTGGGCGACTACGCGCGTCGCGACGCCACACCGGAGCGCAGCTCCGACGCCCCCTAGCGCAGGCCGACCCCGCCGGTCTCAGCGGAGGACGGCCGGGTCCGCGGCCTCCGTGATCGCCCGGGCGAGCGCCGTCACCTCGGCCTTCGACGTCAGCGAGGCCGTCCGGACCGCGCGTGCGGTGGTCCGCCCCTCCTCGACGCGCCTCCGGGTGTTCTCGCGGGTGGCGGCGAGCTCGCTGCGCGAGCGTCGGGCCCGCAGCAGCGCGCGGACGCCGAGGACGCCCGCCGCCACGGCGATGACGATCAGGAACACCCCGAGGCCGGCCCGCTGCGTCGCCAGCAGGACGAGGCCGGCCAGCAGCGTGACCCCGCCGACGACCGCCGGCACGAGGAGCCGTGAGCGCGGAATCGCCCAGCGCTGCTCGGCGAGGGAGTCCAGCTGGGCCAGCCGCGCCGGGTCGGCGCCCTCGGGACCGACGTCGAGGTCGCCCAGCTCGGTGTGCACGACGACGGGAGCCGGCTGCTCGGTCGCGGCTCGCCCCGCGACCGTCCCCGCGGCGGCCGCGAGCCCGCCGTGGACCCAGCCCACCAGCGCCCGACGCGCCGCCGACCCGACCGTCGGGTCGAGCAGCGCCTCCTGCACCAGCTGCGTGATCGCCGTGCGCGGCGGCTCGCCGTCGCGGTCCGGCTCGGCGGCACCGGGGTCCTCGATCCGGGCCCGCAGCACCCGGGCGCGCTCCAGCAGGGCTCGTTCGTCACCCAGCCCGGCACCCACCAGTGCGTCGACCAGGCTCCGCAGGGCGGCGCGGTCGTCCGCAGGCGGCGCGTTGGTCGGCGTCGGGGACCAACGACCGGCGAGCAGCTCGCTCGTCCAGCGCAGCGTGCCGGCCGCGTCGGCCGCGTCGGCCGCGTCCCGGGTGAAGCGGTCCCAGGTCGACGCGGTGAGGTCGAGGTCGGGTCGCCAGGCCTCGCGCACCGTCGGGAGGACGTCACCGAACACCCCGTGCGCGGCCGCGTGCCAGAGGACGACCTGCGGGGCGGCCAGCGCGCCGTCGCCGACGAGCAGGGGCGCGACCCGGGCGGTCACCCGGTCGCCGAGGCCGAGCCAGCCGAGGGCGGCGACCACGAAGGTCTCGTGCTCCTGCGCGCCCGGTCCGGCGGTCGTGACGGGGCCCGCCGACGGGTCAGCCACGAGGTCGACGACCTCGTTGGTCGCGGCGACGAGCCAGTAGTCCTGCCCGCGCGCCTCGACGTGGTCGGGCACGCCACCCTGCGCGAGCGTGGCGAGGGCTCGGGCCGCCTCGCGGCGCACGGCGCCCGTCTCCGGGTAGCCGTCGAGCTGCTCGCGGACGTCGCCGAGCTCGACGTAGGCGTCGAACGCCGTCGACAGGGCCTGCAGCCGCGACTCGATCGAGCCCTGCAGCGTGCGCAGCTGGCTGCTGAGCCGCGCCGACTGCGCCGACGAGGCGGAGGCGCTGGCCTGCAGGCCCTCCAGCTCGTCGCGCAGCAGGTTGGTGCGGCCGGCCTCGCCGGCGAAGAACCAGCTCCAGTCGTCAGGCATGCCAGGAGGATGCCAGCCCGAGGGCGCAGTCCGAGGCCGGAACCTCGGGTTCGCGTCAGCCGCAGGCAGGCGCCGGCGCGAGCGGGGCGGGGACGCCGACGGTCGGCAGCCCGAGGCCCACCACCGGACGGGCCGGGGCGGTCCTCGCCTGCCGCGCGGCCCAGGCGTCGCCGCCGCGGGTCCGGCGCAGCGCGAGCAGGCCGTCGTCGGCGGTCAGGTGGTGCGGGGCGGCGTAGGTGACGAGCACGTCGACCAGGTCGCCCGGCCGCGGGCGCGCCGCGTCGTCGTCGGGCACCCGGAGGTGGACCAGCCGGTTGTCGCGGGCCCGGCCGGACATCCGTGCCGTCGCAGCGTCCTTGCGGCCCTCGCCGTCGGCGAGCATGACCTCGACGGTGCGGCCGACCTGGGCGCGGTTCTCGGCCCAGGCGACGTCCTCGACGACGGCGACCAGCCGCTCGTAGCGTTCCTGCACGACCGCGCGCGGCACCTGGTCGGGCATGGTCGCTGCCGGGGTGCCCGGGCGGATCGAGTACTGGAACGTGAACGCGGCGGCGAAGCGGGCCTGCGCGGCGACGTCGAGGGTGGCCTGGAAGTCCGCCTCGGTCTCGCCCGGGAAGCCCACGATGATGTCGGTGGTGATGGCGGCGTCGGGCAGCGAGGCCCGGACGTCGTCGATGATCCGCAGGTACTTGTCGCTGCGGTAGGAGCGGCGCATCGCCCGCAGGACGGCGTCCGAGCCCGACTGCAGCGGCATGTGCAGCTGCGGCATGACGTTCGGCGTCTCCGCCATGGCCGCGATGACGTCGGCGGTGAAGTCGCGCGGGTGCGGGGAGGTGAAGCGCACCCGCTCCAGGCCCTCGACCTGCCCGCACGCGCGCAACAGCTTGGCGAACGCGCCCCGGTCGCCGAACTCGACGCCGTAGGCGTTCACGTTCTGCCCGAGCAGGGTGATCTCCTGCACGCCGTCGGCGACGAGCATCTCGATCTCGGCCAGGACGTCGCCCGGCCGCCGGTCCTCCTCGCGCCCACGGAGCGCCGGCACGATGCAGAACGTGCAGGTGTTGTTGCAGCCCACGCTCACCGACACCCAGGCGGCGTACGGCGAGTCGCGCCGGGTCGGCAGGGTGCTCGGGAACCGCTCGAGGGACTCGGCGATCTCGACCTGGGCGGCCTGCTCGACGCGGGCGCGCTCGAGCAGCGTCGGCAGGGAGCCGATGTTGTGGGTCCCGAAGACGACGTCCACCCAGGGGGCGCGCCGGGTGATCTCGCCGCGGTCCTTCTGCGCCAGGCAGCCGCCGACGGCGATCTGCATGCCGGGGCGGGCCGTCTTGTCGCGGCGCAGGTGCCCGAGGTTGCCGTACAGCTTGTTGTCGGCGTTCTCGCGCACCGCGCAGGTGTTGTAGACGACCACGTCCGCCGTACCGGTGCCGTCGCCCTCGGCCCGGGCGTAGCCGGCCTCCTCCAGCAGCCCGGCGAGCCGCTCGGAGTCGTGGACGTTCATCTGGCAGCCGTGCGTGCGGATGGCGTACGTCCGTCCGGCCCCGTCGAGGGCGGTGGCGGCAGTGGTGTGGCCCGTCGGGGTCGCGGTCAGGGTCATGGCCCGGCCAGGGTAATCGGCGGAGTCCTAGAGTGCGATCCGTGACGTTCCCGACCGGCCGGCAGCTCGACATCGTCCAGGGTGGTCAGGAGGCGACGATCACCGAGCTGGGCGCCGGGCTGCGCCGCTACACGGTCGGCGGGCTGGACGTCGTGAAGGGCTACGAGGCCACCGAGCCGGTCTCGGGAGGCCGCGGCCAGCAGCTGATCCCCTGGCCCAACCGGATCCGCGACGGCCGCTACCCGTGGGGCGGGAAGACGCAGCAGCTCGTGGCTCTCCGAGCCGCCACGGCACAACGCCAGCCACGGCCTCGCCCGCTACGTGCCGTGGAGCGTGGTCGAGCACGGCGACTCGCACGTGGTCTGCGAGGTGACGATCTACCCGCAGCCCGGGTGGCCCGGCATCCTGCACGCCCGGCTGACCTACCGGCTCACCGAGGACGGGCTGCACATCACGCTCGAGGCGACGAACGCCGGGGCCGACGACGTGCCGTTCGGCTACGGCGCCCACCCCTACCTGACCGTCGGCGAGGCCTCGGTCGACGAGGTCCGGGTGACGCTGCCCGCGGCCAGCCGGCTGGAGGTCGACGACCGGCTGCTCCCGGTGGCGGTCTCCCCCGTCGACGGCACGGACCTGGACCTGCGCGACGGGGCTCCGATCGGTGACCGGGTGCTCGACAACGCCTACACCGACCTCGCCCGCGAGGCCGACGGCGGCTGGACCGCGCTGCTGCAGCGCGAGGAGCGCTACGCCGAGCTCTGGGCCGACGCCTCGTTCGGCTGGGCCCAGGTGTTCACCGGCGAGAAGCGCCGCGACGTCGGCATCGCCGTCGAGCCGATGACGTGCGGGCCGGACGCCTTCAACGAGGGCCCGACCCACGCCGGGATGCGGGTGATCGCCCCGGGCGAGACCTGGACCGGGCGCTGGGGCATCCGCGGGCGGTGAGTCCGTCAGGAGGACCAGCGGTCAGCGGGCCGTCTCGGTGGCGCGCGACTCGCGCACGACGACGACCTTGATCTGACCGGGGTAGGTCAGGTCCTCCTCGATCTGCTTGGCGATGTCGCGCGCGAGCACCTGGGCGGCGATGTCGTCGATCTCCTCCGGCGCGACCATGACCCGGATCTCACGGCCGGCCTGCATCGCGAAGACCTTCTCGACCCCGTCGTGCACGCCCGCGATCTGCTCGAGCTTCTCGAGCCGCTGGACGTACGCCTCCAGCGTCTCGCGCCGCGCGCCCGGACGACCGCCGCTGATCGCGTCGGCCGCCTGGGTCAGGACCGCCTCGACGGTCCGGACCTCGACCTCGTTGTGGTGGGCCTCGATGGCGTGCACGACGTCGGGGTTCTCGCCGTAGCGGCGGGCGAGATCGGCGCCGACCAGGGCGTGCGACCCCTCGACCTCGTGCGTCAGCGCCTTGCCGATGTCGTGCAGGAAGGCCGACCGCTTGCACTGCGCGACGTCCAGCCCGAGCTCACCGGCCATCAGACCGGCGATGTGGGCGCACTCGACGAGGTGCTTGAGCACGTTCTGCCCGTACGAGGTCCGGTAGCGAAGGGTGCCGAGGATGGGGACGAGCGCCGGGTGGAGGTCGGTGATGCCGACCTCGGCCATCGCGTCCTCAGCGGCCTGGAGGCACAGGGCCTCGATCTGGTTGCGGCTGCGCTCGTGGACCTCCTCGATGCGCGCCGGGTGGATCCGCCCGTCCTTGACCAGCTCGCTCAGCGTCAGCCGGGCGGTCTCGCGCCGGACCGGGTCGAAGCAGGAGAGCAGGACCGACTCGGGGGTGTCGTCGATCATGACGTTCACGCCGGTGACCTGCTCGAACGCGCGGATGTTGCGGCCCTCCCGGCCGATGATGCGGCCCTTCATCTCGTCGCCGGGCAGGTGCACGGCGGAGACGACGGACTCCGACGTCTGGTCGGAGGCGACCCGCTGGATGGCGCCGACGACGATGTTCCGGGCTCGCTCGTCGGCCTCGCGCAGCGCCTTGCGCTCGATCTCCCGGGTCACCAGCACCGCCTGGCGCTTGGCGTCGTGCTCCGCGGTGGCGACGAGCTCGGCCTTGGCCTGCTGGGCGGTCAGCCCCGCCACGCGCTCGAGGGCGGCGAGCCGCTCGGCCTCGGCGTCGTCCAGCCGCGCCTGGCGCTCGTCCAGCTCCGACCGGGTCGCGTCGACCGCGCCGACCCGCTGCTCCAGCGCCCGGAGCTCGCCGTCCAGCCGCTCCTCCCGCTCCGTGAGCCGGGTCTCGCGGCGCTCCACGTCGGTCCGCTGGGACCGCAGCTCTTCGCGCCGGGCCTGCATCTGCTCCTCGAAGGCCGCGCGCGCCTGCGCGACCGAGGCCATGAGCTCAGCCGCACGCTCCGCCTGGGCCCGTTCCGCCCGCTCACGCTCGATCCGCTCCCGCTCGACCCGCTCCCGCTCGAGCCGGGCGAGGTCGGGCTGCTCGGCCGTGAGCGGCTGCTGGGGCGGACCCGCGTCCGTGCCCTCGGTCTGCGGCCGGGCAGACGTGCCTGTGAGCGCCGTCTCCTGGTCCGACGACGGCGGGTTCGACGGGGTCCCGGGCTGCGCAGGACGCGCCCCGGGGACCTCAGCGGAGCTCGCGACGGGCCCGGTCGCCTCGCGCGTCGTCGGTCGTGGCCCGGCAGCTTTGGTCAGGGCGGCGGCATGAGGCTGCTGCGGGGCGGCCCGCTGCCGGCGCAGCAGGACCACGGCGACGACGACGAGCACCGCGACCACGACGGCCAGCAGCACGAGGACGAGGGCTTGGAACGCTCCACCCGTCATGGCGACTCCCTCCTCACGCGCGCGTGTGCGCACCACCGAGGAATTCGTCAGCGCCCACCACGCCACCTCTACCCGAGAGCACGTCTCTCGAACAGGCGGCGCGGCGCCGTCACATATGTCAGTCCGCCGGAGCGGTGGAACTCGTCTCCGTAGATCCTCGCGGGATCCGCGGCCACACACGAAAAGTTGAAGCAAGCGTGCAGAACACCTCGTCTTGGCAGGTTAGGTGTGGGCCCCCGACCGGTCAAGCACCGACAGTCTCGTCCGTCCCACCTGTCCCCCGTCCGACGGTGGACCGCCCGGCGCCGGACCGCACCTCACGCGCCTCACAGACGACCGACCGGAGACAGGAGTGACCCGAGCGCGGCAGGCGCCGCGGCTCGGCCGGCTCACAGCTCCGGTCAGTCCTCGCGTCCGCGCAGGACGTCGTCGAGGACCTGCGCGACCACTAAACCCGTGAACCCCCGCCGCGCGAGCACCCCACCCAGCCGTCGGTACGCCACGTCGCGACTGAGGCCGCCCATGGTCGAGGCTCGACGGCGGGCGAGGTCGAGGGCCGCCCCGTGCTCGTCGTCCGGGTCGACGTCGGCCAGGGCGTCGTCGATGAGGTCACGGTCGACCCCCTTGGTCTGCAGCTCCCGCCGCAGGGCCGTCCGGCTGAGGTGCCGACGCTGCTGGCGCGACGCCACCCAGTCCTTCGCGAACGTCGCGTCGTCGATCAGGCCGACCTCGCCCATCCGGTCGAGCACCGACGCGGCGGCGTCCTCGGGCACGTCGCGACGGGCGAGCGCCCGTTCGAGCTCGGTCCGCGTCCGGGCCTGTACCGCCAGCTTGTTGACGACGATCCGACGAGCCAGCTCCTCGGGGTCGGCGTCCGCGTCGTGGCTCCGCCGGTCGTCGTCCGCGGGCGCCCGCCAGCGGTCGGCTCCGAGCCCGCTGCGGTCACTCGGGCGTCGACCGGACGGTCGCTCGGACCGGTCCGGACCACGGCCTGCGTGGTCGTCGCCCGGGCCGTCGGCCACCCACGGGTCATCCGTCGAGCTGCTGGCCGCACCGTCACGCGGAGCGACGTCGTCCCGTCGGCGGCTCGGGGTCGGGACAGTCGCCTCGCCCGGGTCGACCCCGCGTTGTCGCAGCCAGTCCCGGACCGCCTCGACCTGGTCCACACCCTGGGCCGGGGCGCCCGGCTCGACGCCGGGCGCTCCGCCTCGACCGCTCATGGGTCAGTGCCTTCGTCCGAGGACTAGAAGTCCACCTCGCCGGTGACCGGGTCGACCCCGGCCGGGGCATCGACCCGCGGGCCGATGCCCATCTTCTCCTTGATCTTCTTCTCGAGCTCGTCGGCGAGGTCGGGGTTGCTCTTCAGGTAGTTGCGCGCGTTCTCCTTGCCCTGACCGAGCTGGTCGGAGTCGTAGGTGAACCACGCGCCGGCCTTGCGGACGATCCCGCACTCGACGCCGAGGTCGATGAGGCTGCCCTGGCGGCTGATGCCCTGGCCGTAGAGGATGTCGAACTCGGCCTGCTTGAAGGGCGGGGCCACCTTGTTCTTGACGACCTTGACCCGGGTGCGGTTGCCGACGGCGTCCTGGCCGTCCTTGAGGGTCTCGATCCGACGCACGTCGAGGCGCACCGACGAGTAGAACTTCAGCGCGCGGCCACCGGTCGTCGTCTCCGGCGACCCGAACATCACGCCGATCTTCTCCCGCAGCTGGTTGATGAAGATCGCGGTCGTGCCTGCGCCGCTCAGCGCACCGGTCATCTTGCGCAGCGCCTGGCTCATCAGCCGGGCCTGCAGGCCGACGTGGCTGTCGCCCATCTCGCCCTCGATCTCGGCGCGCGGCGTCAGGGCCGCGACGGAGTCGATGACGATCAGTGCCAGGGCACCGGAGCGCACGAGCATGTCGGCGATCTCGAGCGCCTGCTCGCCGTTGTCCGGCTGGCTGACCAGCAGGTTGTCGGTGTCGACGCCCAGGCGCGCGGCGTAGTCGGGGTCGAGCGCGTGCTCGGCGTCGATGAAGGCGCAGATCCCGCCGGCCGCCTGCGCGTTCGCGATCGCGTGCAGCGCGACGGTCGTCTTGCCGCTGGACTCCGGGCCGTAGACCTCGACGACCCGGCCGCGGGGCAGCCCGCCGATGCCGAGCGCCAGGTCCAGCGCGATCGAGCCGGTCGGGATCACCTCGATCGGCGCCCACACCTCGTCGCCCAGGCGCATCACCGAGCCCTTGCCGTACTGCTTGTCGATCTGCGCGAGCGCTGACTCCAGCGCCTTGTCGCGGTCGCCTGCGGCCATGGTGGTCCTTCTTCCTCGCCCGTGGGGCCTTGGTGTCGTCGTCGCCTCGCCGGCGGGACTGCTGTGCTCTTGGCGAGACTGTAGGGACGGGTCCTGACAATCAGCCGCTCTCGCCGCCGGCTGTGGAGAACTCCGGGCCGGGACGACGAGACGGTGGACAACTTACCGAACAGGTGTTCGAGGGGCTAGGCGACACGCCAGGGTCCGCAAAGACCCGCCCTTGCACGTTCCCGCACCTTCCGTCCCGGCACCCGACCGGTCACGATGGGCCCATGAGCACCGACCTCCGCTCCGCCGTGGCCCCGACCTGCGCGGCGGTCTCGGCCGCACTCGCGGACCCTCCCGCCGCCGACCTCGGGACCGCGACCCCGTGTGCCGACTTCGACCTGCGCGCCCTCGTCGACCACTTCGTCGGCACCAGCACGGCGATGGCCCGGCTCGGGCTGGGCGAGCCCCTGGACGCCGACGACCCGTGGGGCGGCGCGACGCGCGCCGCGGACGGGGACTGGTCCGCCCGGCTGCGCCGCAACCTCGACGACGTCGCCCGCGGCTGGAGCCGACCGGAGGCGTGGGAGGGCGACGCGAGCGTCGGCGGCTCGAGCATGCCGCGCGCCACGCTCGGGGCGATGGCGCTGATCGAGGTCGCGGTGCACGGCTGGGACGTGGCCCGGGCCCTGGGGCGCACCGTCGAGCTGGAGCCCACCGTGGCCGCCGCCGTCGAGGAGGCCGTGGCCGGCACGGCCGGGCTGGGCCGGCAGCTGGGCGCGTACGGCCCCGAGGCGCCGGCTCCGTCGGGCGCCGACGCCCTCGGTCGCGCCCTGGCCGTGGCGGGCCGGGACCCGCGGTGGGCCGCCTGAGGGCACGCCCGCCGGGTCAGCGCTCGCGCGCCGGCAGCTCGAGCGCGGCCCAGGCGGCGCGCCAGACCTCCTTGGCGGGGATGCCCGCCTCGAGCGCGTCGACCACCGTCCGCCCGCCGAGGTCGCCGAGGTTGTGCTCGGCCGCCCAGACCCGGTAGTAGCCCGCGCCCAGGTGCTGCTCCAGGCGGGCCCACAGCTCGGTCTCCTTCATCGCTCCCCTCGTCCCCGGTCACGACGCCGGACCGGTCGACGGCCCACCGTAGACGGCACCGAGGACGCCACCAGGAACTGTCGGTGGCCACGGGCAAGATGGACGACGTGACCACGACCCTGGCCCCGGCCGACCCGCTGGACGGCTTCACGCCGGCGACGTCGACCTGGTTCCGCGAGGTGTTCGCCGAACCGACCGGTGCGCAGCGCGGTGCCTGGAGCAGCATCGCCGCGGGCCGCAACGCGCTCGTCGTCGCCCCCACGGGTTCCGGCAAGACGCTCGCCGCCTTCCTCTGGGCCCTCGACGAGCTGACCCGCGCCCCCGTGCCGGCACCGAAGGAACGGTGCCGGGTCCTCTACGTCTCCCCGCTCAAGGCCCTCGCGGTCGACGTGGAGCGCAACCTGCGCGCCCCGCTGACCGGGATCACCCAGACCGCGCTCCGGCTCGGGCAGACGCCGCCGAGCGTCACCGTCGGCGTCCGCTCCGGTGACACGACCCCCGCCGAGCGCCGCACGATCGCGAGCCGCCCGCCGGACATCCTCATCACCACGCCCGAGTCGCTCTTCCTCATGCTCACCTCGTCCGCCCGCGACGTGCTGCGCTCGGTCCGCACCGTGATCGTCGACGAGGTCCACGCGCTGGCCGGCAGCAAGCGCGGGGCGCACCTGGCCGTCTCGATCGAGCGGCTCGAGGCCCTGACCAGGGAGTCCGGCGCCGAGGTGCCCCTGCAGCGGATCGGGCTGTCCGCCACCGTGCGTCCGGCCTCGCGCGTCGCGGCGTACCTGGGTGGCCCGTACGACGTCGACATCGTCGCGCCGCCGTCGGAGAAGCGCTGGGACCTCGACATCGTCGTGCCCGTCGAGGACATGAGCGACCTGGGCGCCTCCTCGGCGCCCGGCCCGGTGACGCTCGACTCCGAGCAGCCCGCGCGGGCGCCGTCGATCTGGCCGCACGTCGAGAACCGGATCCTCGACGTCATCGCCGAGCACCGCTCGACCATCGTCTTCGCGAACTCGCGCCGCCTGGCCGAACGGCTGACGTCGCACCTCAACGAGCTGTTCGCCGAACGGCTCGCGGCGGCGGACCCCCCGCTCGAGGAGGCGGAGGAGGGCGAGGACGGGGAACCCACGGGGGACGGCACCGCCGGCCCGGACCGGCCGGCCCGGCCACCGGCGCAGGTGATGGCGCAGTCCGGCGCGTCGAGCGGGCACGACGGCACCCACGCCCCCGTCATCGCCCGGGCGCACCACGGCTCGGTCAGCAAGGAGCAGCGCGCGCAGATCGAGTCCGACCTCAAGTCGGGGCGGCTGCCCTGCGTCGTCGCCACCTCCTCCCTCGAGCTCGGCATCGACATGGGTGCGGTCGACGTCGTCGTCCAGGTCGAGGCGCCGCCGTCGGTGGCCAGCGGGCTGCAGCGCGTCGGCCGGGCGGGCCACCAGGTCGGCGCGATCTCGCGCGGGGTCTTCTTCCCCAACCACCGCGGCGACCTCATCGAGTCGGCGGTCGTCGTCGAGCGGATGCGCCAGGGGGCGATCGAGGAGGTCGCCGAGCTGCGGAACCCCCTCGACGTCCTGGCCCAGCAGATCGTCGCGGCCGTCGCCATGGAGGAGGTCAAGGTCGACGAGCTGTACGCGCTGGTGCGGCGGGCGGGCGTGTTCCGCGACCTGCCGTGGAGCGCGTACGAGTCGGTGCTCGACATGCTCAGCGGGCGTTACCCGTCGGAGGACTTCGCCGAGCTGCGGCCGCGGGTGGTCTGGCAGCGCGACACCGGCGTGCTGACGGCGCGCCCCGGTGCCCAGCGCCTCGCCGTCACCTCGGGCGGGACGATCCCCGACCGGGGCATGTTCGGCGTCTTCCTGGTCGGCGAGGGCAACGCCGCCGGGCGGCACGAGCCCGGCCGGCGCGTCGGCGAGCTCGACGAGGAGATGGTCTACGAGACCCGCGTCAGCGACGTCTTCACCCTCGGCACGACGAGCTGGCGCGTCGAGTCCATCACCCACGACCAGGTGCTCGTCTCCCCCGCCCCCGGCGTGCCCGGCGCGGCTGCCCTTCTGGAAGGGCGACGCCCCGGGGCGTCCGCTCGAGCTGGGGCGGGCGTTCGGGCGCTTCGTCCGCGAGGTCGGCGGGCTGCCGCCGGCGAGTGCCGAGGCCCGGCTGACCGAGGCCGGGCTCGACGACTTCGCCGCGAACAACCTGCTCACCTACCTGCGCGAGCAGGAGTCGGCGACCGGGTCGCTGCCGACCGACCAGACGATCGTCTTCGAGCGCTTCCGTGACGAGCTGGGCGACTGGCGGGTCTGCGTGCACTGCGCGCTCGGCACCGGTGTCCTCACGCCGTGGGCGCTCGCCGTCGAGCGCGCGGCCCGGGAGCGCTACGGGCTCGAGGTGCAGGCGACCGCGACGAACGACGGCATGGTGCTGCGCGTCCCGGACACGGAGTCGGCGCCGCCGAGCGCCGACCTGATCATCCTCGACCCGGACTCGATCGAGGGCGTCGTCACCGACGAGGTCGGGGGTTCGGCGCTGTTCGCCTCGCGGTTCCGCGAGTGCGCGGCCCGGGCCCTGCTGCTCCCCCGCCGCGACCCCAAGTCGCGCTCGCCGCTGTGGCAGCAGCGGATGCGCTCCGCCCAGCTGCTGACCGTCGCCGCGCAGTACCCCGAGTTCCCCATCGTCCTGGAGACGATGCGCGAGTGCCTGACCGACGTCTTCGACCTGGACGGGTTGCTCGAGGTCCAACGGCAGGTCGCCGCCCGCTCGGTGCGCATCGTCGAGGTCGAGACGCCGGAGGCCTCGCCCTTCGCGCGGTCGCTGCTCTTCGGCTACGTCGGCGCGTTCGTCTACGAGGGCGACGTGCCGCTGGCGGAGAAGAAGGCGGCGGCGCTGTCGCTCGACGCCACGCTGCTGGCCGAGCTGCTCGGCAAGGACGGGCTCAAGCAGCTGCTCGACGGCGACGTCATCGCGCGCACCGAGGCCGACCTGCAGGGGCTCAGCGAGGAGCGGCGGGCCACCGACGCGGAACGGCTCTACGACCTGGTCCGGACCGCCGGTCCCTTCACCCTGGCCGAGCTCGCTCTGCGCGCGGCCGAGGGCTTCGACCCCGGTCCGGCCGTGGAGGGGCTGCTGCTCGACCGCCGCCTGGTCGAGGTCCGGATCGCCGGGCAGGCGATGGTCGCGGTCGCCGAGGACGTGCCGCGCCTGCGCGACGGGCTCGGGGTGCCGGTGCCGCCGGGGGTCGCGGCCAGCTTCACCGAACCGTCGGCGCACCCGATCGAGGACCTGGTGCTGCGCTGGGCCCGCACCCACGGACCCTTCCTGGCCTCGACCGTCGCCACCCGCTACGGCCTCGGACGAGCCGTGGTGGAGGGCGCCTGCGCCAGCCTCGTCGCCGCGGGCACCGTGGTCGCCGGCTCGTTCGTCGAGCTGGCCGACGCCTCGGGCGTCGAGGACGACCGTCGCCAGTACTGCCACGGCAACGTGCTGGCCACCATCAAGCGGCGGACGCTCGCGGCGCTGCGGCGCGAGGTCGAGCCGGTCGAGCAGGTCGCGTTCAGCCGGTTCCTGACCGAGTGGCAGGGGGTCGGTTCGGGGACCCGCGGCGCGGACGCCGTGCTCGCCGTCCTCGAGCAGCTCGACGGGTGCGCGCTGCCGGCGAGCGCCGTGGAGACCCTGGTGCTGCCCGCCCGGGTCGCGGACTACCGCCCGGCGCTGCTCGACGAGCTGATGACCGCCGGCGAGGTCGGCTGGGTGGGCGACGGCGCCATCGGCGACTCCGACGGCTGGGTGCGGTTCGTGGTCTCGGGCACCGAGCCCCCGCACGCAGGTGCCGAACCCTCCCACTACCGCGGGCAGGAGCTGCTGGCGGCGCTGGACGCCGGCGGGGCCCGCTTCTTCGACGCGATCCTGCCCGTCGGCGTCACCGACCGGGCTGAGTA
Source organism: uncultured Actinomycetota bacterium (assembly GCA_963762775.1). Classification (GTDB taxonomy): domain Bacteria; phylum Actinomycetota; class Actinomycetes; order Propionibacteriales; family Propionibacteriaceae; genus Microlunatus. The sequence goes on along the minus strand of CAVXMD010000002.1, from coordinate 122,179 downwards.
CGTGTCGGCGCTGTGGGACCTGGCCTGGGCCGGGCTGGTCACCTCCGACACGTTCAACCCCGTACGGGCGCTGGTGTCCGGCGGGGCGCACCGCAAGCCGGCCCGACCGGCGGCACGGACGCACCGCGCCCGGCTGAGCGGGCAGGGCCTGCGCCGCCCGACGCGCGCGCCGCGGATCTCCTCACCGACCACGTCCGGCCGCTGGTCCCTGGTCGACCGGGTGGCGTCGACCCCCGCGGAGGAGCTGGCCGGCCAGGTCTTCGGCCTGCTCGACCGCTACGGCGTCGTCACGCGGGGCAGCGTGATGACGGAAGGCGGCGAGGGCGGGTTCGGAGCGGCGTACCGCGTGCTGTCGACCATGGAGGAGACCGGCCAGTGCCGGCGCGGGTACTTCATCGACGGGCTCGGGGCAGCGCAGTTCGCGCTCAGCGGGGCCGTCGACCGGCTGCGCGCCCAGCAGCAGGAGCCCGACGAGCCGGGCGCCCTCGTGCTCGCCGCCTGCGACCCGGCCAACGCGTACGGCGCGGCCCTGCCCTGGCCGGAGCGGGAGGGTCACCGACCCGGGCGGAAGGCGGGCGCGCTGGTCGTGCTCGTCGACGGGGCGCTGGTCTTCTACGTCGAGCGCGGCGGCAAGACGCTGCTGTCCTTCGCCGAGGAGGAACGTCGGCTGCGGCCGGCAGCCCGGGCGCTCGCCTCGGCCGTCCAGCAGGGCCACCTGGGCAAGCTGACGGTGGAGCGGGCCGACGGCGGGCACGTCTTCGGGTCGGCCGGGGTGAGCTCGGCGCTGCAGGAGGCCGGGTTCCGGATGACCCCCCAGGGGCTCCGGCTGCGTCCGTCGGTCTGACCTTGGGCGCGCCCGAACGGTCCGCGCCGGCCGTCGTCCGGCACGGCGTCAGGCGCGGAGCCGGCCGATCTCGTCGAGCAGGTCACGGCCCGGAGGGTCCAGCACGGTGTCCTCGACGACCTGCCCGTCGCGGAGCCGGACGAGGCGATCGCAGCGTGCGGCCACCTGGAGGTCGTGCGTCGCCACCAGCATGGTCATCGGCGACGCGGCCTGGATCGTGAACAGCAGCGCCAGGATCTCCTCACCGGTCGCGGAGTCGAGGTTGCCGGTCGGTTCATCGGCGAGCAGCAGCCGCGGCTCGTTCACCAGCGCCCGCGCGATCGCCACCCGCTGCTGCTGACCACCCGAGAGCTGCGAGGGAAGCGCACCCTCCCGGCCACCGAGCCCGACCGCCTCGATCAGCTCCTGCGCACGACCACGTCGAGCCCGCGCGCCATGGACCGGCAGCAACGGGGCCAGCACGTTGTCGCGCACGGTCAGCGTCGGCAGCAGGTGGAAGCGCTGGAACACGAAGCCGATCGAGCGCCGGTAGTCGGCGAGCCGCCGCCCGCGCAGCTCGCTCAGGTCGGTGCCGCCGACGACGACGCTGCCTCCCGTCGGCCGGTCCATCCCGCCGATCAGGTGCAGCAGGGTCGACTTGCCGGAGCCCGAGGTCCCCGTGAGCGCCACCGTGCTGCCGGCCTCGACGCTCAGCCCGACGTCGCGGGAGGCGAAGAGCGGGTCGCCCTCGGCGACGCCGTAGCTCTTGGTGACGGCGCGCAGCTCGATCGGATAGCCGGTCTGGTCGCTCATGCGGGGTCCTCGGCGAGCAGGGTGGTGGTGGGGAGTCGGCGCACGAGGAGCCCGGGCACCAGGGCTGCGAGCGCCGCGACGACGCAGCCCGCGGCGACCGACAGCCCCACCGGGCCGACGATCGCGCCCGGCACGCCGCCGGTCAGGCCGGCCACCGCCAGGAGCCCGGCTGCCACGCCGAGGACGCTGCCGAGGACGCCGATACCGAGGCCCTGCACGACGACCAGCCGGGCGAGCGCGGCCTCCGACCAGCCCGTCGCCCGCAGCACCGCCAGCTGAGGAGCCTGCTCGCGCAACGACAGGTACAAGACGTCTCCTACCGCGACGAGGCCGAGCAGCAGGATCGTGCCCAGCGCCACCACGTCGGGCGCGCGGACCTGCAGCGCGACGGCGTCGCCGAGCAGCGAGCCCACGACGAGCCCGCGGAACACCTGCTGCACGGCCAGGACCACCGTGAGGGCTGCGACCCCGACGGCCAGACTGACCGCCGCCAGAGCCGTACGCCCCGGGGTGCGGCTCAGCTCGTGCAGGGCGAGGTCGGTGACGGAGACCGTCCGGCGGCCACGGCGCGGAGGGCGCACCAACGGACGGACGGCGTCCATGGGCGTGGCGCGAGCCGCGCGGAGCGCCGGGGCCAGGCCCGCCAGGACCGCGAGCAGGACGGCGGGAGGGACGGCCAGCAGCGCCCGACGTGGTGTCACCGGGAGACCGGTGGTGGCGCCGACGCCGATGGCCAACCCGGCGCCGACCAGCCCGGCGACGAGCCCGACGACCGCGAGCTCGACCATCACGACCCCGAACAGCCGCGCGCGGTTCCAGCCCAGGCAGGACAGAACCCCGAGGCCGACCCGACGTGTGCGGACGGACGCGCTCGCGGCGTTGCTGACGACCAGGGTGCACACCGTCAGGATCAGCAGGAACAGCGTCAGGCTCTTGCGGTCCACCGCCGCGACGACCGCGTACGCCAGGCCCTTCTTGGCCCAGCTCTCCTCCAGCGCGAGCTGCGGCCTACCGTGCTCGCCGGCCGGGAGCACGACGGTGGTCGCGACCCCCGAGGCCCCGGCGACGATGTCGACGGCCAGGCCGGTCCGCTGGGCGATGGCCAGGGCGGCCTGGTTCAGCCGTTCGCGCGACACCGGGTCGGGCCCGGTGATCCCGGCGACCCGGACCCGGACCACGCTGATCGGGTCGGCCCGCTCGTGGCCCAGCTCGCCGCCCTCCAGCACGGCGCCCGCCTCGGGGCTTCCGTAGTCGGCCGCGTTGAGCAGCGGACCTGCAGCGGCCAGCGTCGTCAGGAGCGCCGGGGGTTGAGCGGCGTAACCTGCCACGTTGCTGCTCGGTGCCAGCGGCTGGTCGCCCAGCGCTGATCGGCTCGCCGCGTCGGCACCCGGCAGGAGCGGGCTGGCGTAGGTCGGGCTGGTCAGGCCGGAGAGCCGGTCGTCACCGAGGACCTTCGTGGCGTCGAAGCGGCCGACCGGGCGTAGCGAGGCGAGCAGGAACCCGCCCTGCCGGTACGACTGCTCGGTCACCTCGCGGACCCCGCTGTCGTCGCTGCCCACGGGGGCAGGGTCGCCCAGCTGGGGTGAGACGTACCGGCTCGCCGGGTTCGGGACCGGCACGACGCCGAGCGTGCCGCCGGTGTCGGTGTACTGCGACGGCCCGACCTGCCAGTAGGTCCCCACGACGGGTTCGTCGCCGGGACGGGCGGCGCGGTCCATCACGTCGGTCCAGGTGGAGGCGGCCGTCACGGCCGGGGCTGCACCCACCCGCGTCGCGTCGAGGCGGGCCAGCCGGGCGAGGAGCCCGTCCCGGCGGGCCATCGTGGCGGTCAGCTCCGCGCTGCTGGCGTCCACGCGCTCGAGATCGGCCGACACCTGCTGATCCACCGTGACGGTGTCCGCGGCGAGGACCGGCAGCTGCGTCGTCCGCGACGTCCCCTCCTGGTAGCCCGGTGCGACGTCGGTCGCCGCCAGGGTGCGACCCGAGGTGACGGCGGCGCCGAGGCCGGAGATGGCGTCCTCCGCCACCGGGTCGATCGCGGTCAGCAGCACCGGCAACGACACGGGGATGACCGCCTCGAGCCGGCGCGGGTCCGCCGCGCCGAACTGGTCCTTCGAGGTCGGTCTGGTCGGCAGGTAGTAGCACGTCATCGACGTGGCGGTGCTCGCGTACGGGTCCCGGTAGCCGAACGGGGTCGCGGAGTAGGTCGCGTCCCTACCCTCCCGACGCAGGAGGACCGCCTGCTGGTCGAGCAGGTAGTTGGCGCACGACGGGAGCGTCTCTCCACGGCCCGGGATCCGCTCGGCCCAGGTCGGACCGGCGAACACGTCGTCGTCCCCGGTGCCGTAGCGGAAGCCGCCCTTCTCGAGGACCGCCCGGTTGCGACTCACGTAGACGTAGACCGGGGTGCCCAGGAACCGCGTCGTCCCCCGGTCCGTGCTGAAGACCGGGCGGACCCGGAACAGCTGCTGCCGCGCGCCGTCGAGCAGCCGGCCGAGGTCGATCCGGACGCTGCCGACCACGTTCACGTACCCGATGTTCGCCACCGGTGCGGCGACCTCGACGCTGTCGATCCCGCGGATCGCGTCGAGCTGAGCGGTCGTGATCCCGCCGAAGACGCCGGACTGGTAGTTCGGTCGTACGAGACCCTCGGCGCCTTCTCGAGGGGTGTACGACGACGGCGGCCGGACCAGGAGGTCGTAGCTGTTGCGGAAGGACGTCGTGACCGTGTCACGCACCTGGAGGCGGGTGGTCGAGACAGCGCCGGTGAGGACCGTGAAGCTGGCGGTGGCGACCGTGATGGCGACGAGCAGCGCGATGGTGCGGCCGATCGCACCCCTCAGCTGGGCGAGCGCGAGACGGAGCACCCCCGTACTCTCACTCCTACATTGCGAGAATGCAAGGGTCCTCACGGGGTGGGTCGACCAGTTCTCGCCCGACGGCTCGAGGTGATGAGAGGGTGGTGCCGTGCCCATCCAGCACGCCGTCCTGTCGCTCCTGGCCGACGGGCCCTCGCACGGCTACCAGCTGCGGTCGGCCTTCGAGCACGCGGTCGGTCCGCAATGGGGCGGGCTGAACATCGGCCACCTCTACCAGGTGCTGAACCGGCTGACCCGCGACGGGCTCGTGGCCTCGTCCCACGTCAGCCAGGCCTCTCGTCCGGATCGCGTCGTCTACCACCTCACGGAGGCCGGCCGGCAGACGCTCGACGCCTGGCTGGCGGAGCCCGCCGACCGGAACGGGGGCTTCCGCGACGAGTTCGTGCTCAAGCTGGTGGCAGCGGCGCGGAGCGGCACGCTCCCCCTCCAAGAGGTGCTGGCCCGCCAACGCCGCCACGAGCTGAGCCGGCTGAAGGCGCTCGACCAGCTCGCCCGCGACCATCGGGACGACGCCATGACGACGTTGCTGCTGGACGCCGCGGTCCTGCACACCAGGGCCGACCTCGAGCTCGTCGAACGGGCCGAGGCCCGGGTCGACGCCCTGGTGGACGCGGTCGGCCAGCCGGAGCGGCAGACCGGGGAGAACGGGTCCGACGTTCAGCAGCAGCCGGCCTGAGATCCCGCCGGAAGAGGCTCAGGCAGCGCGCGCCATGGCACGGACCTGCGGGAGCGGTGTGACGCGGGCGCTGACGCCCTCGAGGACCGCCATCTTCTCGCTCGTGACGTTGAGGACGACCGACAGCGGCAGGTCGAGGGCCGAGCAGATCGACGCGAGCAGCTCGCTCGACGCCTCCTTCTGCCCCCGCTCGACCTCGGAGAGGTAGCCCAGGCTCACCCGGGCGGCCTTGGACACCTCGCGCAGCGTGCGGCCCTGGTCGATGCGGGCCTCGCGCAGCGACTCCCCGATCAGCTCGCGGACCAGCACCTGCTTGACCGGCGTCGCAGAGGACATGTGAGGAACTGTACCCACCGAGGTGAACCGACCGGAGTCCACCACGCTCAACCCTGGTCCGTCGGACGCGGACTCAGGCAGGAGCGGTCTCTGCGACCACGACCTCGAGCACGAGCGCGAGGACGGCGTCGACCGTCCGGGTCCGGATCGTGTCCCGGTCTCCGTCCAGCCGCAGCGCCCGGACCGCCGCGGGAGCGCTCCCGCGGGCCACGGCGACGTAGACCTCGCCCACGGGGTGCCCGTCCTGCGGGCTCGGCCCGGCGACCCCGGTCGTCGCTGCCCCGACGTCGGCGGCGCAGGCCCGCGCGACCCCGGTCGCCAGGGCGGCCGCCGTCTCCGGTGCCACCGGACCGTGCTGATCGAGCAGGTCGGCCGGGACGCCGGCGAGCGTGGCCTTGAGGTCCGTCGCGTAGCAGACGACTCCGCCCCGGTAGACGTCCGACGACCCCGCCACCGCCGTCAGCGCCGCCCCGACGAGCCCGCCGGTCAGCGACTCCGCGCTCGCGAGCGTGAGTCCCCGCGCCCGCAGGGCGTCCAGGACGGCGACCGCCCGGCCGCCGCTAGCCGGGCTCAGCGCCACGGGCTCATCGGGTCGGGGACGAGCGCCGCAGCCGGAGGGCGGAGCGGACGTAGTTGGCGCCGGTGAGCACCGTCATGACGAACGCCGCGGCCATGACGACCTGACCGACGACGTGGAGCCAGTGCAGCCCGGGAACCATGAGGAAGGGCAGCAGGTAGAGCGTCAGGGCCACCGCCTGCAGCAGCGTCTTGAGCTTGCCGCCCCGGTCCGCGGCGATCACGCCGTAGCGGATCACGACGAACCGCAGCACCGTGATCCCCCACTCGCGGACGAGGATGACGATCGTCACCCACCACCACAGCTCGCCCAGGACGGACAGACCGATGAAGGCCATGCCGGTGAGCGCCTTGTCGGCGATGGGGTCGGCCAGCTTTCCGAAGCTGGTGACCAGGTCGTACTTGCGGGCGACCTTGCCGTCGACCGCGTCGGTCAGGATGGCCACCACGAAGATCGCGGTCGACGCGACGCGCCAGCCGACGGAGTCGGGGTGCGCCAGCAGCGCCCAGGCGAAGACCGGCACCATGACCAGCCGGAGCACGGTGAGCGCGTTGGGGACGTTCCAGGAGCTGACCTTGCGCGGGGTGCTCGCCGTGCCGGCCTGCCCGCTCACGCCACCGCCCGCAGGTCCGCGCCGTCGCTGCCCGTGACCACGGCGTCCACGAAGGTGCCCACGACCACAGCATGACCGACGTCCAGCGTCACCGAACCGTCGACCTCCGGACCCTGGTGCGCGGCCCGCCCGCTCGTCTCGGTCGCGTCGCCCTGCCACGCGACCTCCTCGACGAGGACGCGGACGCGCTCGCCGATCCGCTCCTCGGCCCGCTGGGTGACCAGCTCGTCGGCCAGGTCGGCCAGGGCCGAGCGGCGTACCTCGACCTCGTCGAGGTCGATCTGCCCGCCCAGGCCCGCCGCCTCGGTGCCGTCCTCGTCGGAGTAGCCGAACACGCCCACCGCGTCGAGGCGTGCGGCCACGAGGAAGTCGCTCAGCACCTCGACGTCGGCGTCGGTCTCGCCGGGGAAGCCCGCGATGACGTTGCTCCGGATGCCGGCGTGCGGGGCGGCCGCCCGGATGCTCTCGATCAGCGCGAGGAACGAGTCCGGGTCCCCGAACCGCCGCATCCGGCGCAGCACGCCGGGCGCCGCGTGCTGGAAGGACAGGTCGAAGTACGGCGCCACGTGCGGCAGCGAGGTCATCGCGTCGACGAGACCGGGACGCATCTCGGCCGGCTGCAGGTACGACACCCGGACGCGCTCCAGCCCGTCCACCGCGCCGAGGTCGACGAGCAGCGACTCCAGCAGGCGGATGTCGCCGAGGTCCTTGCCGTAGGAGGAGGTGTTCTCGCTGACGAGCATGACCTCGGCCACGCCCTGCTCGACGAGCCAGCGCGCCTCGGCGACGACCTCGTCGGGGGTGCGGGAGACGTACGCGCCCCGGAACGCCGGGATCGCGCAGAAGGCGCAGCGCCGGTCGCAGCCCGAGGCGATCTTGAGCGGCGCGTACGGGCTGCCGCTCAGCCGGCGGCGGAAGGCGCGCGGGCCGCTGGCCGGCGCGACGCCCTCGGGCAGCGGGGTGACGTCGACCGCAGGCGTGGGCACACCGGGGATCGCCGTGGTCCGGGCCGCGGCCCGGCGCTGGGCCGGGGCCAGGGGCAGCAGGGTGCGACGGTCGCGCGCGACGTGGGTCTCGTGGTGGCCACCGGCGAGGATGTGCTGCAGTCGACCGGCGACGTCGGCGTAGTCGTCGAACCCGAGCACCGCGTCCGCCTCCGGCAGCGAGGTGGCGAGCTCGGCGCCGTAGCGCTCGGCCAGGCAGCCGACGGCCACGACGGCCTGCGTACGGCCCTGCTCGGCCAGCTGGGCCTTGAGGTCGGCGGCCTCCAGGAGGGTGTCGACCGAGTCCTTCTTGGCGGCCTCGACGAAGCCGCAGGTGTTCACCATGACGGCGTCCGCGTCGGCGGGGTCCTCGACGAGGCGGAAGCCGCCGTCCTCGAGCCGGGCCGCCAGCTCCTCGGAGTCCACCTCGTTACGGGCGCAGCCGAGGGTGACGAGGTGCACCGCGGTGAGCGGTCGGGCAGGAGCGCTGGCAGGAGAAGGCATGACGCTCCAGTATGACCGACCGGACGAGACCGGCCTCCGCGCGAACGCGTCCGCGCTCGTACCGGTGGGGCCGCTGCACCGGGCGACACGCGGGCCGCGATGAGCCTCGGGCAGGCCACCCGGGCGGTTCACTGAACAGGCACATCGTCACATCAGCCCCAGGAGCCCCCCGATGCCCGCACGACGCGCGTCTCGCGCCTTCCCTCTCGTCCTCGCGGCCGGCGTGCCGCTGCTCCTGGTCGGCGCCTGCGGCACCTCGGGCGGCCAGACCGCGCCGACGACCGGCACCGAGCCCACGGCGACCGTCACCGCGACGGCCACGCAGACCGCCACGGCGACCGCGACCGAGGCGGCGACCGCGAGCCCGAGCGCCACCGCGTCGGGCGGTACCGGGGCCGGTCCCGAGGTCTGCACCACGGCGGACCTGCGCGTCCGCTACGCCGACGACCGGGGCGGCGCGGGGGCCGGCAACGTGGCGGGGACGTTCACGTTCACCAACGCCGGGACGGCGAGCTGCACCCTGCGTGGCTTCCCCGGCGTGTCGTACGTGACCGGGGACGACGGCACCCAGGTCGGCCAGGCGGCCAACCGCACCGACGACACCGTGAGCACCAGGACGCTCGCCGTCGGGAAGAGCGTCACGGCCGCGCTGCGTCGCGGCCAGCCGGGCAGCTACGGCGAGGACTGCCAGCAGACGACGGTCCGCGGGTTCCGGGTCTACCCGCCCGGCTCGAAGGAGGCCGTGTTCGTGGCCTTCAAGACCACGGGCTGCAAGAGCACGGCGGCCCCGCTGCTGCAGATCGGCCCGGTCCGCTAGCGACCGCCGGCCTCAGCCGAGGCGCAGGTTCTCCACGACGTCCTCGAGCTCGTCGGGCTTGACCAGCACCTCGCGCGGCTTGGAGCCCTCCGAGGGACCCACGACGCCGCGGGTCTCGAGGATGTCCATCAGCCGCCCGGCCTTGGCGAACCCCACCCGCAGCTTGCGCTGCAGCATCGAGGTCGAGCCGAGCTGGAGGGTGACGACCAGCTCGACGGCCTGGAGCACGAGGTCGAGGTCGTCGCCGATGTCCTCGGCGACCTTGGTGGACGCCTCGGGCGCGACGGTGACGTCCTCGCGGTAGGTCGGCTTCAGCTGCTCGGTGACGTGCGTGACGACCGCACGGACCTCCTGCTCGGTGACCCACGCACCCTGGATGCGGATCGCCTTGCTCGACCCCATGGGCAGGAACAGCCCGTCGCCCTGGCCGACCAGCTTCTCCGCACCGGGCTGGTCGAGGATGACGCGCGAGTCGGTCATCGACGACGTGGCGAAGGCGAGCCGGCTCGGCACGTTGGCCTTGATCAGGCCGGTGACGACGTCGGTCGAGGGCCGCTGGGTCGCCAGCACCAGGTGGATGCCGGCGGCGCGGGCGAGCTGGGTGATGCGGACGATCGAGTCCTCCACGTCGCGCGGGGCGACCATCATCAGGTCGGCCAGCTCGTCGACGATCACCAGCAGGTACGGGTACGGCTCGAGCGTGCGCTCGGATCCCGGCAGCGGCTTGACCCCGCCGGCCCGGACGGCCTTGTTGAAGTCGTCGATGTGCCGGAAGCCGAACGCGGCCAGGTCGTCGTAGCGCATGTCCATCTCGCGCACGACCCACTGCAGCGCCTCGGCCGCCTTCTTGGCGTTGGTGATGATCGGCGTGACCAGGTGGGGCACGCCCTCGTAGATCGTCAGCTCGACGCGCTTCGGGTCGACCATGAGCATCCGGACCTCGTCCGGGGTGGACCGCATGAGGATCGACGTGATCATCGAGTTCACGAAGCTCGACTTGCCCGAGCCGGTCGCGCCGGCCACGAGCAGGTGCGGCATCTTGGCGAGGTTCGCGACGACGAAGCCGCCCTCGACGTCCTTGCCCAGGCCCACCGTCATCGGGTGGTGGTCGCTGCGCGCCTTCGACGAGCGGATGACGTCGCCGAGGGAGACGACCTCCTTGTCGGTGTTCGGGATCTCGATGCCGATGGCCGACTTGCCCGGGATGGGCGAGAGGATCCGCACGTCGGCGCTGGCCACGGCGTAGGCGATGTTCTTGGACAGCGCCGTGACCTTCTCGACCTTGACCGCCGGGCCGAGCTCGACCTCGTAGCGGGTCACCGTCGGACCGCGGCTGTAGCCGGTGACGCGCGCGTCGATCTCGAACTGGCGCAGCACCTCGGTCAGCCGGCCGACGACCGCGTCGGAGGCCTCGGTGCGCGACTTGTGCACGCTGCCCGGCCTGAGCGTCTCGGAGTCGGGCAGCAGGTAGCTGACGTCGCCGGAGAGCTGGAGCTGCTCGGCGCGCTGCGGGATCGGGCTGTGCGCCGGCGCCTCGAGCTCGGGCGCCTCGTGGACGACGAACGAGTCGGGCGCAGCCGTCGGTGCCGGTGCGCTCTTGGGCAGGCCGGCCCGGGTCGGGGCCTTGAGGACCTCGGTCGGCTCGGCGTCGGCGCGGTCCTCGTCCGGGTCGTGCAGGTCGAGGTCGACGAGCGGGGCGAGCGGTTCGGGCGGCCCGATGGCCTTGCGTCCGCGGCCCTTGCGCTTCGTCGTCCCGCGCTCGTCCGCGTGGTCGGCCTCCCTGACCACCGGGGTCTCGTACGCCTCGTCGACGCCGTAGTCCAGGTCGCGGTCGTCGAGCACCGTCCCCTCGACGGCCTCCGGGTCGGCGGTGAGGCGGGCCGTGGCCGTCCGGGCGCGGTCGGCGAGCTCGTGCAGCGGGATGCCGACGACGACGAGGACACCGAAGAGCAGCAGCAGGACCAGCAGCGGCACGGCGGCGTAGACGGTCACGAGGTCGGACAGGATCGAGCTCGAGAGGTAGCCGAGGATGCCGCCGGCCTCGCGGAGACGTTCCGGCTGATCGGTGAGCGGCAGGCCGCGGGCGATGTTGATCAGGCCGAGCAGACCGAAGAGGATCGCGCCCCAGCCGACGACCTGGCGACCGGCCGGACCGTTGCGGTCGGGGTGGCGCAGGGTCCGCCAGGCCATGCCGGCGAGCAGGATCGGGGCGAGCGCGGAGAGCCCGCCGATGATCGTCGAGACGCCCACGTGGACGACGTGGCCGAACGTGCCGGGCATCCCGAACCAGAACTCCGCCGCGATGACGATGGCGACCGCCAGCACGAAGAGGCCCGCCCCGTCGCGGCGCAGGCCGGGGTCGAGGTCTCGGGCGCTGTGGCCGACGGCGCGGGCGGCCGTGCCGACGCCGTGCGCCAGCCCCTGCCACAGGACGACGATCCCGCGCAGGACCGTGCCCACGACCGAGCGCTGCGGGGCACGGCCGCGCGGCACGGGCCGCCGGTTGGCCGGCCGGGCGGGAGCGCGTCCTGGAGTCGTCCGAGGACGCGTGGAGGTGCTCTTGCTTCCGGACGCGCGCGGACGGGAGGCGGAGCTGGTGGAACCAGACCGGCTGCCGGTCCGCGCGGGGGAAGACGCGCGGGTCGCCATGGACCGCACTCTAACGGTCAGGCACAGCCGTCACAGGAGTCACACGCGAAGCGCCGGGCGTAGCTTGAACCGCGACCGGGCCCCTCGCCGGACCGCGTCAGCGACGGGCGCCGGGGCGGAAGTGGTCGAAGCCGGGCACGCCGGCGAAGGGGGCTCCGTCGACGAGCACGCCGGTTGCGCCGTCCTCGCCCGCGCCGCCCGCGGCGACCGACCCGATCGTCGTCCAGCCCGCGGGGACCCGTCCGGGCGGGAAGGTCGCCACCAGGGCGTGGTCCTCGCCCCCGGTGAGGACGAGCAGCAGCGGGTCGACCCCGGTGGCCGCGCCGACGGCCTGGAGCGGTTCGGGGACCTCCAGCGCCTCGGTGCGCACGTCGATGCTCACGCCCGACGCCCGGGCGAGGTGTCCGAGGTCGGCCAGCAGGCCGTCGGAGACGTCGACCATCGCGGTGGCCCCGGCCCGGGCGGCGACGGCACCCTGCCCGTACGGGACCTGCGGCACGCGCTGGACCTCGACGACCGCCCGCGGCGAGCGGAACCCGCGCCCGAGCACCAGCAGTCCCGCGGCCGCCCAGCCGAGCCGGCCGCAGACCGCGAGCACGTCGCCGGGCCGGGCACCCCCGCGTCGCACCGGCGCCCGTCCGTCGAGCGTGCCGAGCGCGGTCACCGAGAGCGTCACGTCGCGGCCCCGCGTGGTGTCCCCGCCGAGCAGGCTCACGCCGGCGGTCGCGCACTCCGCGCGCAGGCCGGCGGCGAGGTCGAGCGTCCAGCGCACCTCGGTGTCGCCCGGCGCGGAGAACCCGACCACCACGCCCTGCGGCCGGGCCCCCATGGCCTCGACGTCGGCGACGTTCACGGCGATCGCCTTGCGGCCGATCTCGGTCGGGCTGCTCCAGTCGCGGCGGAAGTGGACGCCCTCGACCAGCACGTCGGTCGACACCACGACCGAGCCCCCGACGCTCAGGACGGCGGCGTCGTCGCCCGGTCCGAGCAGGACCTCGTCGGCGTCGGGGAGATCGCGGACGAGCTCGGCGATGAGGGCGAACTCACCCAGCTGCGCGAGGGTCGTCGGACCCGTACCGCCCGGGCTCACGGACGACGAACGTGCGTCGCGGGCCCGGGGCAACCTGTAGGTTGACGCACACCGGTGAGCGTACGTGGTCGGCCGCCGGGCCGGGCACCGGTGCTCCGCCGTGCACCGTGCTGGCCACGAGGAGCGAGGACACCGTCGTGGTCGTGCAGGCCTACATCCTGGTGCAGACCGCCGTCGGCAAGTCGTCGGAGGTGACCGGGGAGATCCGGCGCATCACGGGCGTCACCCTCGCCGAGGACGTCACCGGCCCGTACGACGTGGTCGTCCGCGCCGAGGCCGCGAGCATGGACGAGCTGGGGACGCTGGTCATCAAACGCGTCCAGAGCGTTCCCCACATCACCCGGACGGTCACCTGCCCGGTCGTGCACCTCTGAGGTCCGCCGTGCTCGGGTCGTCGAAGGGGCGGGACTCCGCACCGCGGCGTCCGGAACCCCGCCCCTTCTCCTGGGCTCCCGCACGCCGCACCGTGTGCGCGGTCGGGCGGGTCGTCGTCCTGGCGACCTCGGCCACGCTCCTCGCGGGCTGCGGGAGGGTGGCGGTGGACGATCCCCGGCCGGACGAGGCCTCGGTGGCCGTGTGCGCGGGGGTGCTGGCCGACCTCCCCGAGAGCGTGCTGGACCAGGGGCGGAGGACGGTGGAGCCGGGCCGGTACTCGGCCGCGTGGGGCAAGCCCGCGATCGTGCTCCGGTGCGGCGTCGCCGCGCCGGCGGCGCTGACGAACGAGAGCGAGTGCCTCGAGGTGGACGGGGTCGGGTGGTTGGCCGAGGACGCCGACGGCGGGACGATCTTCACGACCATCGGGCGGCCGACGTACGTCGAGGTCGCCGTGCCGACCCGCTACGCGCCCGAGTCCGGGGCGCTCGTCGACGTGGGCGACGCGGTCGTCGCGCACGACCCGGCGACGAAGCCCTGCGGGTAGGACGACCCGGCTCGGGTCAGCGCAGGCCGACCGGACGCTGCAGGGCGAGGGTGATCAGGCGGTCGACCAGGGCCGGGTAGTCGAGACCGCTCGCCGCCCACATGCGCGGGAACATCGAGTGCGCGGTGAAGCCGGGCATCGTGTTGATCTCGTTCACCACGACGCGGCCCTCGCGGGTCAGGAAGACGTCGACGCGGGCGAGGCCCTCGCACCCGACGGCCTCGAACGTCCGGATCGCCAGCGCGCGCACCTCGTCGGCCACGGCGACCTCGACGTCGGCAGGGACGTCGAGGTCGACCTGCTCCTCGGGCAGGTACTTGGCCGCGAAGTCGTAGAAGCCGGACGGGCTGTGCACGCGGATCTCCGCGATCTGGCTCGCCTGCGGTCGGCCGCCGTCCACGTCGGAGAGGACCCCGCACTCGAGCTCGCGCGCGCCCACGAACCCCTCCTCGACGACGACCTTGGGGTCGTGCTCCTGGGCGAGCGCGATCGCGACCTCGAGCGCACCGCCGGCGGCGTCGTCGACCTTGGTGATGCCGAGGCTCGACCCGCCACGGGCCGGCTTGACGAACACGGGCATCCGCAGGCTGGCGATCGCGTCGAGGCAGGCCGCGCGGTCGCGCTCCCACTCGGCGGGGGGAACGGTGACGAACGGCCCGACGGGCAGCCCGGAGGCGCTCAGCACGAGCTTCATGAAGTGCTTGTCCATGCCGACCGCGCTGGCCAGCACGCCCGCGCCGACGTAGCGCGTGCCCATCATCTCGAACAGGCCCTGGATGGTCCCGTCCTCGCCGAACGGGCCGTGCAGCAGGCTGACCGCCACGTCGACGGGGCCGATCCAGGACAGGGCCGAGTGCCGGTCGACGCTGCCGTACGAGACGTCGTCGCGGACCGCGAGCCGGCTGCCGGGGCCGTGGGTCAGGAGGACGGCGTCCGGCGCCTGCTCGCTGAGCTCGGGCAGCCGGTCGTCGTGCACCTCGAGGGAGCGCAGGGTGTCGTCGTCGACGAGGACCCAGCGCCCGGTCGGGGTGATGCCGACGCCGACGACCTCGTAGCGCGCCGGGTCGAGCGCGGAGAACACGCCGGACGCGGTCAGGCACGAGACGCCGTGCTCGCTGCTGACGCCGCCGAAGACGAGGGCCACCCGCACCCTCCGAGCCGCCTCCGGGCGGTCGGTCAGATCCGGCTCGGTCGTCACTCGACGACCATATCGGCGCGGGCGCTCCGGGCCGGCTCGGCGCGCGGCGGAGGATGGGCGGGTGACCGACCACACCGACCTGCACCGCGAGACGCTCGCCGTGAGCCTCGGCCGACCGGGCCGCGAGCCCGGGACCCCGCTGAACGTCAGCCCGGTCCTGACCTCGACCTACGTCGGCGCGCACGACGTCACGACGTCGGCGCTGGGCTACGGCCGCGACGGCAACCCCACGTGGACGGCGCTGGAAGAGGTCCTCGGCGCGCTCGAGGGCGGCCGCTGCGTCACGTTCGCCAGCGGCATGGCCGCGGCCGCCGCGGTCCTGGACCTGGTCGAGCCCGGGGGGACGGTCGTCCTGCCGTCGAGCTGCTACCTCGGCGTCGACGCCCTGGTCCGGGCCCGGGCCGAGCGGTACGGCTGGACGGTCCGTCCCGTCGACGTGGCCGACACCGAGGCGGTCCTGGCTGCCGCCGACGGCGCGGACCTGGTCTGGCTCGAGTCGCCGACGAACCCGCTGCTCGAGGTCGCCGACCTCCCCGCCATCGGCGCCGCGCTGCGCGGGCGGGTCCGCACCGCGGTCGACAACACGTTCGCCACCGCGCTGCTGCAGCGCCCGCTCGAGCTCGGCTTCGACCTCGTCGTCGAGTCGGGGACGAAGTTCGTCGGCGGTCACTCCGACCTGCTGCTCGGGGCCGTCAGCGTGGGTCTCGGTGCGGAGGCGGACGACCTCTTCGCCGCGGTCTCGGCGGTCCGGCACGACGTCGGGGCGGTCCCCGGACCGATGGAGGCCTGGCTGGCGCTCCGCGGCGTCCGGACGATGCCGTTGCGGGTCCGGGCGGCCGAGCGCAACGCCGGCGTCCTCGCCGCGCGGCTCGCCGAGCACCCCGCCGTACGCCGGGTCCGCTACCCCGGCCTGCCCGACGACCCCGGCCACGCGCGGGCCGCCGCGACCATGGACGGCTTCGGCTCCCTGGTCTCGGTCGAGCTCGCCGACGGCCCCACCGCGGAACGGTTCGTCGACGGGTGCGCCCTGTTCGTCCACGCCACGAGCCTCGGCGGCGTCGAGTCGACGTTCGAGCGCCGCCGTCGCTGGCCGGCCGAGCTGGACGTCGTCCCCGAGGGCCTCGTCCGCGTCTCCGTCGGCTGCGAGCACGTCGAGGACCTCTGGGCCGACCTGGCGGGTTCGCTGCAGCGGCTGTGACGGCAGCAGCGTCGTCACGCGTGCGGGTCTGCTGCCGACGCAGGCTCAGGCCCGTTCGCGCCCCGCCGTCCGGGACATGAGCGCGCGGACGCCCTCCTCCGGGGTGAGCTCCCCCGCGACCACGGCGGCGACCTGGTCGACGATCGGCATCTCGACCCCGTGGGCGCGGGCGAGCTGCTGGATCGAGGTGCACGACAGCGCCCCTTCGGCGACCTGACGCGTGGCCGCGCTGATCTCGGCGACGCTGCGACCGCGACCGAGCTCCTCGCCGAACGTCCGGTTCCGCGACAGCGGCGAGGCGCAGGTCGCGACGAGGTCGCCGAGCCCGGCCAGGCCGGAGAACGTGTGCTCGTCGGCGTCCAGGGCCAGCCCGAGGCGGCTCGTCTCGGCGAGGCCGCGGGTGATGAGGGAGGCGGTGGCGTTCGCACCGAACCCCAGCCCGACGGCCATCCCGACGCCGAGGGCGATGACGTTCTTCGTCGCGCCGGCCAGCTCGCAGCCGACGACGTCGGCGTTGGTGTAGACGCGGAAGTAGTCGGTACGGCACAGGCCCTGCACGTCCTGCGCGGTCGCCTCCCGCACGCTCGCGGCGACGCTCGCGGACGGCTGCCGCTCGGCGATCTCGCGGGCGAGGTTCGGCCCGGTGAGCACGGCGAGCCGCTCCGGCTCCACCCCTCCGGCCTCGCGGACGACCTCGCTCATCCGCCGGCCGGTCCCGAGCTCGATGCCCTTGGCGAGACTGACCACGCACGCGTCGCGCGGCACGTCCCAACCGCTCAGCGCCGCCCGCAGCCGCTGGGACGGCACCGCGAGCACCACCGCGTACGCGCCGTCCATCGCCTCGGCCGGGTCGTGCACCGCGCGGAGCGCGGCGGGCAGCTCGACGTCGGGGAGGTAGTCGGGGTTGTGGTGCTCGCGGGTGATGGCCTGCGCGAGCTCCGGGCGACGGGCCCACAGCGTCACGTCGTGTCCGGAGTCGGCGACGACCCGGGCGAAGGTCGTGCCCCACGAGCCGGCACCCATGACCGCGACCCTCACCGCGCCTCCCCGGACCGCGCCGGACGGGGGTCGAACCGCACCGCCGGGGCGGTCTCGCCCCGGAGCCCGGCCACGAGGTCGGTCAGCGCGGCCATGATCCGGTCGGTCGCCTCGGTCAGCACGGCGGCGTCGAGCGGTCGACCGCGCAGGTCGTCGAGCGGTACCGGCGGCCCGACCCGGAACCGCAGCGTCGGGCGCGCCCAGAAGCGCGGCAGCCCGACCGTCCGGCCGCGGAGGAACTCCTCCGCCCCCCACTGCCCCACCGGGACGACCGGGCAGGAGGTCGCGAGGGCCAGCCGTGCCGCGCCCGTGCGCCCCCGCATCGGCCACAGGCCGGGGTCGTACGTGATCGTGCCCTCGGGGTAGACGACGACGGCCTGCCCCCGGTCGAGCGCGGTCCGGGCCGCGACGAGCGCGTCGCCGGCGTGGACCCCGCCCCGCTGCACCGGGATCTGGCCGACCCGGCGCAGCAGCGCGCCCAGCCCGGGCACGCCGAACAGCGAGCTCTTGGCCAGGAAGCGCGGCCAGCGGCCGGAGTACGCGAGGAACTGCCCGAGGGCGAGCGGGTCGGCGTTCGAGATGTGGTTGGCCACGACGATGACGCCGCCGGTCGCGGGCAGCCGCTCCTGGTCCTCCCAGTCGCGTCGGCTCAGCGGCTCGAGGACCGCGTTCAGCACCTTGACCAGCGGCCGGATCGTCGCGTCGCCCGGCTCGGTGTTGACGACGTCGAGGCGGGGCACCCCGGACGAGCCGTCGCGCCGCATGGCCGTCACCGATCCTGGTGTCCGCCCGGGCCGGGTGCCGCGAGGTCTCGTCACCCTAGTCGAGGCTCCGGGTGCGAGGGCCCGGGTGTGGCAGCATCGACGCCGCTCATGACGACCGCGCCCGCACCTCCCCTCCCCACGCCCGGCGTCGGTGCGGTGGTGGCCCTCAAGGCCGGCGAGCACGTGAAGTCGCGGCTGGCCCCGCTGCCCGCGCCGCTGCGTCGCCGGCTCGCCTGGACCATGGCCGTGGACACGCTGCACGCCCTCGTCGCCGCGGTCGAGGCGGTGCACGTGGTCAGCGACCAGCCGACCCTGCGCCACCGGCTCGACCGGGCCGGTCTGGTCACCGTCACCGTCGTGCCGGAGGTACGCCCGGCGGGCCTGAACGACGCCCTGCGCCAGGGTGCCGACCGGCTCCGCGCCGACGGCCTCGGCCGGGTGCTGGCCTGCGTCGGCGACCTGCCCGCGCTCCGCCCCGCGTCCGTGGGGCGCGTGCTGGCGGCGGCCGCGGCGCACGAGCGGGCGTCCGTCCCCGACGCGTCCGGCGTGGGCACGACGATGCTGCACGCCGCGCCCGGCGTCGCGCTGGCGCCGCGCTTCCAGGGTCGCTCGGCGGCGGCGCACCACAGCGCGGGGGCGACCGCGCTGACCGACGGGCGGATCGGCACGCCCGTGCCCGACGCCCGCCGCGACGTCGACACCGAGGTGGACCTGACCGACGCCGTCGGCCTGGGGCTGGGCGCGGCGACCACCGTGCTCGTCGACCCGGGGACCGGGCGCCTCGGCAGGTACGCCGCCGTCACCACCGTCACGCCGGGTGGGCCGGACGGCCTCGCGGTGACGACCGACGGCGTCCGGGTGTCGCTCCCCGTCGACGCGCTGGCCGACGACCTGCGGGCGCCGCGGCCCGGCCAGCGGCTGCACGCGGTCCTCGCCGGGACCCGCGTCCTGTCGGCCTGGCTGTAAGGGTGACCGCTACTGGTCGGAGGTCACCGCGGCCTTGAGGTCGGTGCCCGGACGGAACCGGACGACCGACGTGGCCGGCACCTCCTTGCGCTCGCCGGTCCGCGGGTTGCGCACGGTCCGTGGCGGCCGGTCGACCTTCTCGAAGACGCCGAACCCGGTCACGGTGACCTTCTCCCCGGTCGAGACGGTGTCCGCGATGGTGTCGATCACGGCGTCCAGCGCCTGCGCGGCCGCCGCCCGGCTGCCGAAGTGCTTGGAGAGCTCCTTGATCAGCTCGGCCTTGTTCACGGCGACCAGGCTAGATTTCCTGCGGTGTCGGTACTATCCCCCGTGCGGGGGACAAGAGCCTACGAAGAAGTGCTGTGCCGGCAGGGATCTCCTCAGGCGACGCCCGCCGTACGGGCCGGGAGCGTCGCCGGCTTGAACGCGGGCCGCCCCGCTTCGTACGCGTCGATGGCGTCGGCCTGGCGCAGCGTCAGGCCGATGTCGTCGAGGCCCTCGAGCAGGCGCCAGCGCGTGTAGTCGTCGATCTCGAAGTCGGCCTCGAAGCCCGGGGCCACGATGCTGCGGGCCTGCAGGTCGACCGTGATCGGTGCCTGCGGGTGCTCCTCGACGAAGTCCCACAGCTCCTCGACGACCTTCTGGTCGACGCGGGCGACCAGCAGGCCGGCCTTGCCCGAGTTGCCGCGGAAGATGTCACCGAAGCGCGAGCCGATGACGACGCGGAAGCCGTAGTTCTGCAGCGCCCAGACGGCGTGCTCGCGCGACGAGCCCGTCCCGAAGTCGGGCCCGGGCACGATGATCGTCGCGCCGGCGTACTGCGGCTGCGTTGAGCACGAAGTCGGGGTCCTTGCGCCAGGCGGCGAAGAGCCCGTCCTCGAAGCCCGTCTTCGTCACGCGCTTGAGGTAGACCGCGGGGATGATCTGGTCGGTGTCGACGTTGCTGCGCCGCAGCGGCAGCGCGGTCCCGGTATGGGTGGTGAAGGCGTCCATCGCTCGTCTCGTCTCGTCGTCTCGGGCCGGGGTCAGCGGGCGGGGGCGCCGACGAGGTCGTCGACGCGCTCGTCCAGGTCGGCCGGGGAGCTCAGCGTCCCCCGCACGGCGGTGGCGGCGGCGACCAGCGGGCTGACCAGGTGCGTACGCCCGCCCTTGCCCTGCCGGCCCTCGAAGTTGCGGTTCGAGGTCGACGCGGAGCGCTCCCCCGGGGCCAGCTGGTCGGGGTTCATGCCCAGGCACATCGAGCACCCGGCCGCACGCCATTCGGCACCGGCCTCCTTGAACACGACGTCGAGGCCCTCCGACTCCGCCTGCAGGCGCACGCGGGCCGAACCCGGGACCACGAGCATCCGGACGGTGTCGGCGACGTGGTGGCCCGAGATGACCTCGGCGGCGGCGCGGAGGTCCTCGATGCGGCCGTTGGTGCACGAGCCGAGGAAGACGGTGTCGACCGCGATCTCCCGCATCGGCGTCCCGGGCGTCAGCGCCATGTACTCCAGCGCCTTGGTCGCGGCGACGCGGTCGCTCGCCTCGGCGAACACCTCCGGGTCGGGCACCGGGGCGCCCAGCGGGACGCCCTGGCCGGGGTTCGTGCCCCAGGTGACGAACGGGGTCAGGGCAGCGGCGTCGAGGTCGACCTCGACGTCGAACTCGGCGTCCGCGTCGCTCTTCAGCGTCGACCAGTAGGCGACCGCGGCGTCCCAGTCGGCACCGGTCGGGGCGTGCGGACGACCCTTCAGGTACGCGAACGTGGTCTCGTCGGGCGCCATCAGCCCCGCCTTCGCACCCCACTCGATGCTCATGTTGCAGATCGTCATGCGGCCCTCCATGGAGAGCGCCTCGATCGCGGTGCCGCGGTACTCGACGATGTAGCCCTGCCCGCCCCCGGTGCCGACCTTGGCGATCAGGGCCAGGACGATGTCCTTGGCGGTGACGCCGGGCGGCAGCTCGCCGTTCACGTTCACGGCCATGGTCTGCGGCTTGGCCTGCGGCAGCGTCTGGGTGGCCAGCACGTGCTCGACCTCGGAGGTCCCGATGCCGAAGGCGATCGAGCCGAACGCCCCGTGCGTCGAGGTGTGCGAGTCGCCGCAGACGATCGTCATGCCGGGCTGGGTCAGCCCCAGCTGCGGGCCGATGATGTGGACGATGCCCTGGTCGAGGTCGCCGAGGCTGTGGATCCGCACGCCGAACTCGGCCGCGTTGCGCCGCAGCGTGTCGACCTGCGTGCGCGACACCGGGTCGGCGATCGGCTGGTCGATGTTCAGCGTCGGGGTGTTGTGGTCCTCGGTCGCCAGCGTGAGGTCCGGGCGGCGGACGGGACGACCGGCCTGGCGCAGGCCGTCGAACGCCTGCGGGCTGGTCACCTCGTGCACGAGGTGGAGGTCGATGTAGAGCAGGTCGGGCTCGCCCTCGTGCTGGTGGACGACGTGGTCGTCCCAGACCTTCTCGCTCAGCGTCCTACCCATGCGAATCGCTCCTCGGTGTCGTCGTCTACCCCTCTTCGCCCTGCGGTCCGTCGGGTTTGCGTTCCAGCATCCGAGACGGCAGTATCAAGGCATGGACAACTCTAGCGGTGTCGGCGTGCTGGACAAAGCCGCCATGGTTCTCGGGGCGCTGGAGACCGGACCGACGACGCTGGCCGGCCTCGTCTCGGCCACCGGGCTCGCCCGCCCGACGGCCCACCGGCTCGCGGTCGCCCTCGAGCACCACCGGCTGGTCAGCCGCGACCTGCAGGGCCGCTTCGTGCTCGGGCCGCGCCTGGGCGAGCTCGCCTCGGCCGCCGGCGAGGACCGCCTGCTCGCCACGGCGGGGCCGGTGCTCGCGCGGCTGCGCGACATCACGGGCGAGTCGGCGCAGATGTTCCGTCGCCAGGGCGACTTCCGCGTCTGCGTCGCGACGGCCGAGCGGATGTCCGGGCTGCGCGACAGCGTCCCGGTCGGGACGCAGCTGACGATGCAGGCGGGTTCGGCGGCGCAGGTGCTGCTCGCGTGGGAGGAGCCGGACCGCATGCAGCGCGGCCTGCGCGGCAGCCGCTACTCCGCCGTCGCCCTCGCCGCCGTCCGCCGGCGCGGCTGGGCCCACTCCGTCGGCGAGCGCGAGGCCGGCGTCGCCTCGGTCTCGGCGCCCGTACGGTCCCCCTCCGGCAAGGTCATCGCCGCCGTCAGCGTCTCCGGCCCGATCGAGCGGCTCTCGCGCCAGCCCGGCCGCCTGCACGCCCCGGCCGTCATCGCCGCCGCCGAGCGGCTGAGCGACGTGCTGCGCCGCAGCGGTTCCGAGGGCTGACCCCTCCCCTGTCACGCTGCGCTCCCGTTCCCTGCGCACGGCGACCACCGACGGTTCCGTGCGCGGCCAGCCCGAGACGCCTACCGAGCTCCCCAGCTCCCCAGCTCCACCAGCTCCACCAGCTCCACCAGCTCCACCAGGAAACGCTGACTCCCGACCACCGTTCGACGTTCGAACGGGTCGGGAGTCAGCGTTTTCTTGTGCCCGGGTCAGTTCACGGGGCTCGCGTCGAGGGTCACGGTCGCCGACTGCGCCTGGCCGGCGTCGTCGGTCCAGACGATCGTGACCTTGTCGCCCGGGTTCATCGTCGACAGCGCCTTCGTCAGGTCGGCCGCGTCGGTGACCGTGGTGCTGCCGACGCGGGTGATGGTGTCGCCCGCCTCGAGCCCGGCGTCGTCGGCCGCGTCGCCGTCGACCACGCCCGCGATCGCTGCACCCGCGCTGCTGGCGTAGCCGTAGCCCGCGTCGGCCGTCGTGCTCGTGGCGACCTGCACCCCGAGGAACGCGGCCGCCCCGATCCGGACGGCCGTGGTCTCGTCGCCGCTGCGGATCTGCGTCACCACGGCGAGCGCGGTGGCGATCGGGACGGCGTACCCGTCGATCTCCTGCCCGCTCGAGGCGGCGGTGTCGATGCCGACGACCTCGCCCTCGCTGTCGAGCAGCGGGCCGCCCGAGTCGCCGGCGACGACGTCGGCGTCGGTCTCGATCATCTTCGTCAGCTGCTCGCCGGCGACCGTCCCCTCGGAGGCCGTGGTGATCGACGAGGAGAGGTCGGTGACGTCGCCGTCGGCCGCGGTGAGCGTGCCGGTGCCGCCCGCGTTCCCGACGGCGGTGACGTCGTCGCCGACGGCGAGCGTGTCGTCGTCGATCTGCGCCACGGTCAGCCCGCTGGCGTCGTGCAGCTGCAGCAGGGCCACGTCCGCGCTCTGGTCGACCCCGACGACCGAGGCGGTGTACGTCGACCCCGTGCTGGCGATGGTGACCTTCACGCTCGTCGAGCCCTCGACGACGTGGTAGTTCGTCAGGACCTCTCCGTCGGAGGTCAGCACGATCCCGGTGCCCGCGGCCTCACCGTCGGTGAGGACGGTGTCGATCAGCGCGACGCCGCTCGACTCCGTCGCGGTGGCCGGGTCCGAGTCGACCGTGGTGGTCTGCCCGCCCGTCGAACCGCCGGAGCGCCCGTACGCGTCGGTACCGGTGCCGCCCCAGCTCCCGGAACCTCGCCCCGGCCAGTCGACGAGCGTGGCCGTGGCGGAGCTGCTCGTCGGCGCGGCCGAGGCCGCGGCCGGTGCCGCGAGCCCGACGACGGCGGTGAGGAGGCTGCCGGCGACCAGACCGGCGGCGACCCGTCGGGCGGGACGTCGGCGCGTGGTCGAGGTGGACGAGGTGGAGAGGTCGCGGAGCCCGGGCGTCGTGGTCATGGACTCATCTGACCGCGGCCGCCCGTGGGCGCGCTCGGTCCGGCCTGGGCGTCACCTGTGAGCACGCGTACGCCGTTAGGTTGGGTCCGTGCCCGACTCCCCGCTGCCCGCACCGGCGGTCCACCTCGCGGCCCGCGCCGAGAACCGCTTCGTCCGCTGGCGGGCCCGGCGGGCGCGGGCGAACGGGTTCGAGCCGCTCGTCATCCCCTACACCGGCTACGGCGGCGCCGGCTGGATCCGGGTCCTCGGCCGGGTGCTGCTGAACAAGGGCACCCACCGCCTGACCGGGGAGCCGGTCGGCGCCCGTGGCTGGCGCAGCTTCACCAGCGTCCCCGTCCAGCACGCGCAGCTGGAGGTGGAGGTCGGGGGGACGACGCACACCATCTCGGCCGACCGGTCCGGCCTCGTCGACGCGGTGATCGACGTCGACCTGGCCCCCGGCTGGCACCGCGTCGAGTACCGCGTCGAGGGCTCGGAACCCTCGTACGCCCGGGTGCTGGTCGTCGACCCGGCCGCCCGCTTCGGCCTGGTGTCCGACATCGACGACACCGTCATGGTCACCGCGCTGCCGCGCCCGCTGCTCGCGGCCTGGCACACGTTCGTCGTCAACGAGCACGCCCGGACCACGACGCCCGGCATGCCCGTCCTCTACGAGCGCCTCACCGACGCGCACCCGGGCGCCCCCGTGGTCTACCTCTCCACCGGCGCCTGGAACGTGGCCCCCACCCTGACCCGCTTCCTCTCGCGCAACCTCTACCCGGCGGGCGCGCTGCTGCTGACGGACTGGGGCCCGACGACGGACGCGTGGTTCCGCGACGGCACGCAGCACAAGCGCGACGCGCTCGCCCGGCTCGCCCGCGAGTTCCCCGACGTCCGCTGGCTCCTCGTCGGCGACGACGGCCAGCACGACCCCGACACGTACGGCCGCTTCTGCGCGGAGCACCCCGACCAGGTGGTCGCGGTCTGCATCCGCCAGCTGACGCCGGGCGAGGCGGTCCTCGCCGGTGCTCGCCGGCACGTACGGCGGGACGGTTCCGACGTGCCGTGGTTCTACGCCTACGACGGCGCCGGCCTGGCCGAGCAGCTCGAGGCGGCCGGCCTGCTCGGCGACGCCCCGCAGCAGCCCGAGGTGACCGAGTAGACCGCAGGCACCGAGCAGGTCGTCAGCAGCCCTCGCGGCCCAGCGGGCCCGCGGCCGCCGTGTCGAGCAGCGCCTGCACCGAGACCTCGCTCTTGCCCGTCGGCGCGAAGCCGACGGTCGCGACCGGGCCACCGTCGGCGTAGACACCTCCGTACGAGGGGGTGAGCTGCGCGACCGACCAGCTGCGGAGGTCCCCGGCGTACGTCGCGTCCGAACCCGTCCACACGACGGTGTCACCGGCGATCCGCGGGAACTGGGGTGACTTCGCCTTCGTGGCCAGCACCAACGTCTGCGCCCAGCCCGGTCGCCAGACCGACACCTGCGAACCCTGGCTCCCGGAGACCCACGCGATCGTGTCCTGGTCCGCCGCGAGGTAGTACGGGCCGCGCACCCCGGCGAGCGGTTCCGGGACCGCGACCTGCTGGTGCGTGGCGAGGTCGAGCGCCCGCAGGGTGGAGGTCTTGCCCGGCCCGGTGCTGTCGGCCCACACCAGCAGGTCGCCGAAGCGGACGGGTGCGCGGCCGTAGCCCTGGCTCAGCCGCTCGACGTGGCCGTCGGACAACCGGTAGCCCGACAGCACCGTGTGCCCGGGGTCGGCGTCGCGGGTCTGCGTCCAGTAGAGCCAGCCGTCGGCCAGGACCGGGTCGACGAACGGGGTCTGCATCAGCTCCCCGTCGGAGTCCTTCTCACCGTGCGCGACCTCGACCGGCTTCCCGTCGCCCTGGCTGTCCCAGACGTAGAGCCCGAAGTCCTCGAAGCCCGAGTACGAGCGGTCGACCCGGTAGGCCAGGTAGCGCCCGTCGAAGGTCGCGCCGAGCACCTGCCACTCGGGGTGCTCGAGGCCGAGGTCCTGGACCACGGTCTCCCGGCCCGCCTGCCGCCGCACGAACGTGTGCCGGACGCCGTCGACGGCGGAGACGGCGAACACCGAGCCGTCGTCCGTGCCGAGCGCGACGGTCAGCACCTCGCCCTGCGCCGGGGCGACCTCGCCCTTCGTCAGCGCGGACCTCCAGCGCGACGGCAGCGAGACGCGGCAGGGTTCGAGGTCGGGAGCCGGCGCGCCGGACGGGCCGGCGCCCGAGGCACCGGTGCTCGACGGTCCAGGGCTCGACGGTCCAGGGCTCGACGGAGCGGGGCTGCCCGGCGGGGTCGCGGTGGCCGCCGGCGGGGCGCCCGAGGGGACGGCGGGTCCTGACGACGTCCCCGTCCCCGGCGCCGCCGGCGAGCACGCGGCGACCGCGAGCACGGCGACCGCGAGGGTCGCCAGCCCGACCCGGGCTCTACCAGACGTAGCCACGGGCACCGAAGATCGTGACGATCTTGTCGGTGTCGATCTCGTTGTAGCGCGGCACCGGAGCCGCCCACGAGATGTTCGAGCCCGACACCGAGTCGGCGTAGCGGGTGGTGTCGCCGTCGTCGTCGTAGCCACGCACCGCGACCCAGTGGTAGATCGTCCGGTTGGGGTGCCCGTTGAGGTGCGGGCCGTTGCGGACCTCGACCGCGTTGCCGGCGATCCCGTGCCGGTTCACGGCGATGTCGGTCATCAACCGGCCCTTGAACGTCGTCACGTCGGCCTTGCTCGGCGTGTACGGCAGGTTCTGCGCGGTGTAGTCGAAGTCGCCGGAGTAGCGCTCGAGCGCCTTCTCCATCGGGTAGGTCCCGCCGCCGCTGTACCAGTTGGTCCCGTTGGAGGTCGTCTTGAGCCGCGAGGCCGCCGTGGTCTGGGAGATGGAGGCGTCGTCGGCCTGCACGAGCATCGCCAGCGTGGCCGGGCCGCACCAGTAGGAACGCGTCTGCGCCTTCTGCGTGATCGCGCTGATCGAGCGGTGGACGGGCAGCGGGTCGTCCTCGGCGGCGGCCCGTACGGAGACCCGCAGCGGCGCCGACGTCCCGGTCGCGGCCCGGAACGCGCGCTGCTGGGTGCCCGACAGGCTCCGCGCGACGACCGCGTCCTTGGCCGCGGCCTGGGCACGCTCGGTCGGCGTCAGGGTCGGGGTCCCGACGACCAGCGACCGCTCGGGCCCGTCGGTGACCGGGCTCGCGATGCTCGCCGTCGTCCTCGTGCTCGAGGGGGCCGTCGTCAGCCCTCCGGCCCAGGCGGGCTGGGCCGCCAGCAGCAGGGCCGGCACCGCCGCGCCCGCCACCGCCAGGTGCAGCGCCGTACGCCGTCCCGATCGCGCTCGTGCCACGACAATCGTTCCTCTCGCCAGCCCCGAGCGCCTGCCTCCGTCAGCAGACCGGATGAGGCTAAGTTCGCGCCGCGGGGCCTGCAACCGTCGGTGGCGCGGCGACCTCAAGGCTCGGTCGAGGGTCGAGAGTCAGCGTGCGAGGCGAAGAGCCGTCAGGCGGGGCGGACCGGGCTGACGCTGCAGCAGAGGTCGAGACTCAGAGCGCGGAGCCCTCGTCCAACGAGTGGTAGGCGCGGTCGTGGTAGACCAGCGGCGCCTCGGGACCGCCCTGGGCCGACTCCTCGACGCGGACCACCACGAGGACGCTCGACCCGACGGCGAGCCGCTCGACGACGCCGCCCCGCACCCACGCCGGGACGTCGTCGAGGACGGGCTCGCCCGTGGGCAGCCAGTGCCAGGCCACGCCGGCGAAGCGGTCCACGCCGCGCGTCGCGAAGCGGGCGGAGACGTCGACCTGCTCGGCTCCCAGGAAGCTGACGGTCAGCGAGGTCGCGCCGGTCAGCGCCTGCCAGCTCGACGAGGTGTCCGCCACCGAGAAGGCCAGCAGCGGCGGGTCGGCCGAGACCGAGATGACCGAGGTCGCCGTGAAGCCGACGGGTCGGTCACCCTCGCGCAGCGCGACGACGGCGACGCCGGCGGGGTGGCGCCGGAAGATCGACCGGAAGGCCTCCGAGCTCACCGGCGACTGCGGGCTGACCGGGGACCGGTCCGGGGCGGACGGCTGTCCGGGACCGGGGACGACGGTGCCGGGCTCGGCGATCATGGGGCGGGCTCCTGGGTGACGACGCTGCTCGGGTACGGGGCGGGTGGTGCGGACCTCAGCAGGACCGTGCCACCGGCGAGGACCACAACCAGCAGCCGCCGTCCGAGATTCCCGCCGTGGCCCGGCGGCCGCGTACGCCACTAGGTTGGCGACGTGGACGCTGCGCCGAGCCTCGGGGTCGACGTCGGGGAGCCGGACGGCCACGAGGACGTCCAGGCGGCGGTGGACCAGCTGGCCACCCGGCTGAACCTGTCCGTCCTCGTCGAGAACCGTCAGCAGCGGCCCGTGTGGTGGGCCACCCGCGGCCCGGTGGACGGCACCCGCGTCCGCTCGATCCTCAACCGCCGGGTGGACCCGCCCGTCGCCCGCGTCGTGAAGCGGCTCGACCTGGCCGAGACGCAGGTGCCGGTGCGGACGCCGGGCGTCCCCGAGCTCGACATGTGGGCGCGCTGGTGCATGCCGGTGCACGCGGGAGGTGAGCTGCTCGGTCTGCTCTGGGTGCTCGACCCCGACGACCGGGTGCGCCCGGCCGACCTGGCGGGCATCGTCGAGTGCGCCGACCGGGCGGCGGAGGTGCTGTCGCGCGCCGAGGTCTCGCGCCGCGACGTGGCCCGGCGCCGCGACCGCCTGGTGCGGGTCCTGCTGGACGGGCCCGACGCCGACGCGGCCGCCGAGCTGACCCGGCTGGAGCACCTCCCCGCCGGTGCCCGGGTCCAGGTCGACGCCGGTGCCCGGCGCGGCGGGTGGTCGCTGCCCGACGGCTGGCGGGCGTACGTGTCCCGCGAGCAGCCGCGGGACGCCACCAGCGGGGCACCGCTCCCCCTCGTCCGGCTGGCCGAGGCCCTGCGCCGTGCGGTGGCCACCGACCGCGCCGTCCGGGCCGGGGCGGAGGTGGACCCGGTGTCCTGGGACGCGCTCGGGGCGTGGCGGCTGGTCGTCGACGCCCCGGCCGATCTCGCCGTCGCCGACGTGCACCCTGCCGCCGAGACCCTGGCCGGTCTCCCCCGGCCCGACCTCCTGCTCACCGCCCGTACGGTCGTCGACCTCGGCGGGGACGTGGCCGCCGCGGCCGAGCGGCTGCACACGCACCGCACGACGCTCTACTACCGCCTCGACCGCATCGCGGCGCTGACGGGCACCGACCTGCGCGACGGGTCCGGGCGCACCGACCTGCAGCTCGCGCTCTGGCTGGCGGCCTACCGCAGCGCCGACGCCTGAGCCCGGCCCTCGGCCGACGGTCGGTCCGGCCGCCGGGACCGGCTCAGCCCAGCACGACCTCGCGGTGCGTCTCGGCGGAGCGGTAGGCGGCGTCGACGATCCGCGACCGCGTCAGCAGCTGGTCGCCGTGCAGCCCCGAGCGGTCCGGCGCCTGCACCTTGGCCACGAAGTCGTCGACCGCCTCGCCGTGGTGCCCGTCCGGCGGCAGGTCCGGGGTCAGGAGGGCGGGGATCCCGCGGACCTCGCTCAGCACCGTCAGCCGGGAGGTGTTCCACACCTCGGGCGAGCCCAGCACGGCACCGCCCTCGGAGCCGTAGAGCACGACGTACAGCGAGTCGCGCTCGACGTAGGACGCCCAGCTCGCCTCGAGCAGCAGGGTCGCTCCGCCCGCGAGCCGCACGAACGCCGTCGAGAGGTCCTCGACCTCGTACGGGACGGTGCCCGACGCGTCCGGCGTCGCCGCGGCCCGCGTCGCCGAACCACCGCGGCCCCGCGGACCGAACTCCGCGTACGTCGCCGCGCTCACGGTCTCGGCGCCCGGCTCGCCCATGAGGTGCAGGGCCATGTCGAGCATGTGCACGCCGATGTCCATCATCGGTCCGCCGCCGGCGAGGGCCTGCCGGGTGAACCAGGTGCCCAGCCCGGGGATGCCCGAGCGGCGCAGCCAGCCGGCCTTGGCGTAGTAGATCTCGCCGAGCAGGCCGTCGTCGACGAGCTGCTTGAGCGCCTTCACGTCGCCACGGCGGCGGTGGTTGAACGACACGTCGAGGACACGGTCGTTGGCGCGGGCGGCCGCCACCATCTCCGCGGCCCGCTCGGCGTTCTCGGCCATCGGCTTCTCCGAGAGCACGTGGACGCCGGCGCGGAGGGCCGCGACCGCCACGGGAGCGTGCAGGGCGGTCGGCGTGGCCACGCTGACCACGTCGAGCCCGGCGGAGTCGATCATCTCCGCATAGCCGCGGTAGCGACCCTCGACCGGCACCCCGAGGCTCTCGCCCAGCGTGCGTCGCGGTCCGTCCTCGAGCCCGGCGATCGCGACCAGCTCGACGTCGGGGTGCCGGGCGTACGCCGCCATGTGCTGCTGGCCGGCCCAGCCGAGGCCGACCACCCCGGCGCGCAGGGTCGGGCTCACGCGCCCACCTCCGCGCTCGGGCCGGTCGCCAGGCGAGCTCCGTCGAAGTCCGGGACCTTCCGGTTGACCACGCCCGGGGCGGTCCGTCCGCTGCGCTGCTCGGGAGCGGCCCAGCGGACCGCGTTGGCGAGGACGCGCTGGATGTCGGGGTGGTGGTAGACGCCGAAGGCCTGGTCGCCGGGCGAGAAGTAGAAGACCCGCCCGCGGCCGCGCCGGAAGGTGCAGCCCGACCGGAACACCTCCCCGCCCGTGAAGCTCGAGACGAACACCAGCTCGTCGGGCTGGGGGATGTCGAAGTACTCGCCGTACATCTCCTGCTCGGGGATGCGGATCGGGTGCGGCACGCCCTCGGCGATCGGGTGGCCCGGCGCGACGGTCCAGACCAGCTCGGCGTCGTCCTGGCTGCGCCACGCGAGCGAGCACGACGTCCCCATGAGCCGCTTGAAGATCTTCGAGAAGTGCCCGGAGTGCAGCACCAGCAGGCCCATCCCGGCCAGCACGGCCTCGTGGACCCTGGCCACGACCGCGTCGTCGACGTCGCCGTGGCGGACGTGGCCCCACCAGGTCAGGACGTCCGTGCTCGCGAGGACCTCCTCGCTCAGCCCGTGCTCGGGCGAGTCGAGCGTCGCCGTCGTCGTGACCACCCCGTCGCCCAGCACGTCGCGCAGCCCCCGCGCGATCGCCCCGTGGATGCCCTCGGGATAGCGCTCGGCCATCGCGGCCCCGTCACGCTCGCTGGTCTCGTGGAAGTTCTCGTTCCAGACGGTCACTCTGATCGGTTCGGTCACGGGCACCATGCTGCCTCTGCGCCCTGACGGCCCTGCCTCCACCGCCCAGGTCGCGTCGCCCCGCCGCTCGTGACCTGGTCGACGAGACGTCCGGCGTGGTCCTCGGCCGCGACGCGTGGCGCGTCGACGTGAGGGGCGAGGCATGGACCTGACGAAGTTCGAGGTGACGATCCGTCGGTTCGACCCGACCGCCGGACCGGAGTCCGCCGGCTCGGACGAGCTCGTGCTGCCGGTCGACAGCCCGGACGCGGAGCACGCCGTGTCGGCGGCCATGTCGAACGCGGTCGCCTTCACGCCCAAGGTCGACGACGGCCGGCTGCGCCCCGTCGCGTTCTGGGCGACCGGCGTACGACAGCGTTCCTGACCCCTCGGCGCGTCACCCCGGCTACGCTGCCGCGATGGCCGCCCCCGGGACCTTCACGCTGACCGAGGTCGCGGGCCTCGCCGCGGCGACGGCCCGGCTGGTGCGCGAGCGCGGGGCGGTGCTGCTCGGTCTGTTCTGCGCGGGCTGGGCCGTCCACCAGGTCGGCCTGTTCGGGTCGGCGCTGCTGGGCGTGCGCCACGAGGTCCTGGCCAACCTCGTCTTCGTGCTCGCCGTCGTCGCCGAGCTGGTGGCCCTGGTGCTGATGGTCGGGGCGGTCCGCCCGGCCCTGGTCGTCCCGCCGGCGGCCGACGACGACGCGTCACCGGCTCCGGCCCGTGCCGTGCCGCCCGCGCTGCTGGCGCACGAGCGGACCCTCGACGTCGTCACCCTCGCGGTCGGACCGTTCCTCGCGGTGTACGCCGTGTGGGGCTTCCTCGACGACGAGGTCGGGGCGCTGTTCCGCAGCAACTACGTGGTGCAGGGCATCGGGGGCGTGCAGGACTGGTCGATCAGCCTCGACACCGAGCGGCTGCCGCTCTACCTCGGTCTCGCTGCAGGCGGCTGGCTGCTGCGCGCCGTCGTCCGCGTGGTGCTGCGCCACCGCCGCTCCGACGCCGTGGGCGTGCTCGGGGTCGTCGCCGAGGGCGTCTGGGCGCTGAGCGTGTTCGTCGTGCTGGTCGTCGCCGTGCGCGCGGCCAAGGCCTGGCTCGAGCAGCGCGTCGTGTGGAGCGAGCTCGCGGCGGCGGGGCAGGCGGTCGTGTCGCTGCTGCCGGACCTCGCGCTGCCGCTCGGACCCACGCTGCGCGAGGCCGTGCAGACCCTGGCCACCGAGGGCCCGGCGGTCCTGGCCACGGTGCTCGGGCTGCCGCTGATGTGGCTGGCGCTGACCGCCGTGGTCTACGGCTGGCGCGAGGTGTCGGCCGCCGACGTGCTGGCCGGGACACCCGTCGCGGCCCGGCTGGAGCGCTGGACCCGCTACGGCACCACCCCGGCGGGGCGGGTCGTCCTGCTCGCGACCGACGACCTGCGCACCAAGTACCTCCCCGTCCTCCAGGCGCTCCGCCTCGTCGCCCGGGCCGGACCCCGGGTGATCGGTGCCTACCTGCTGCTGTCGGCCGCGCTCCAGGCCCTGCGCGGGCTCCTCGAGATCGGTCTGAGCGTGCTCGTCGGGCCGCGGAGCACCGCGGTCACGCTGCTGCTGGACCCGGCCTCGGACCTCGTCGTGTCCGCGCTCGCCACGACCGTCTCGGTCGCGCTCTACGGGGCGGTGTTCGCCAGGGCCGTCGGCCAGGGCAGGGGGGTTCAGGGAACGGGGCTTCGGGGAACACTGCTTCCGGGAACAGGGGCTCAGGGCACGAGCGCGAGCGTCGGTCCGTCGGTGACCCGCAGCCGGCCGGAGACGCGGGAGCCCGCGTCGGCCGGGACCAGGAACGTGAAGCCCGTCTCGCGCGGGACGTCGTAGCGCAGCGGGGCGTCGTCGCTGTCGCTGCAGCCGAACGCCGCCGGGCGCGCGACGAGCGAGGTGACGTCGGAGTCCGTCTCCCAGACCGTCGACCCGTCGACCAGCGTGGCGTCGCAGTAGTGCTCGTCGAGGCGCACCGAACGGTCCAGGACGGTCTGGCTGACCACCACGAGCACGAGCGCCGAACCGTCCGGGCCCGGCACCGGCGGGTCCTCGGGGTCGTCGGCCGGGAGCGAGGGCGCGACGACGAACCGCTCGAGGCGGTAGCGCACGCCGTCGAGCTCGGCGCTCTCCCCCGGGCGCAGCGTGGCGCTCGGGGCGGCGGGAGCGAGCTTCGCGTACGGGTACCAGCCGCTGACCGCGGCGACGGCCAGCGCGGCGAGGACCGCCGCGGCGACCAGGAGCCGTCGACGGCGGGCGGGAGCCACCTCGGGGGGCGTCACGACGTCGTCACCGTGGCGGGCTGCGGCGTCACCGTCTCGGGGCTGACCCGGACCGGTGCGCGCAGCCCGAGGTCGACGCGGACGGCGGCTCGGCGTAGCCGTCCACCGACGCCGCGTCCGCGTCCAGGACGAGCGCGGCACCGGCCAGCCGGTCCGGCGGCACCTCGAAGACCAGCGTCGCGTGCCGGGTGAACCCCGGCTGGGTGAGCCCGAGGCCGGCGGAGACGAACTCCGGGCGCGCCTCGTACTCGTGCCCGTCGGCCGTCAGCAGGTAGACGTGGCTGAACAGGACGACCTGGCGTCGTACGGACGCGTCGACGTCCGTGACGACGAGCGCCTGCGTGCTCGCCAGCGGGTCGCCGTAGCCCCGGTCGGCGCTGCGGACCACGGCCACGGCGGTCACGCGCGCCCGGACGTCCGGCGTCTGCGCCCAGGCACCGACGTCGGCGTCCGACCAACGGCGCCGCAGGTCGGTGGCGGGGTCGGGCGCGACCGCGGCGATGATCAGGGCCAGGACCAGGCAGCCGACCAGCCCGAGGACGCCGCGCAGCCGGGTCACCGTGTCCTCACGTCGCTCGGCGCGACGGCCACGTGCCCGAGCGGCGACGTCGTGACCCACTGGTCGGCGTAGAGGAAGTTCTGCGCGGGCCGCTCGTCGCTGAGCACGACCTGGACCGTGGCCGGGGCCGGTCGTCGGGGGTCGTCGGGTCCGGCACCGGCCGGCCACACGGCTTCCAGCCGTACGGGCCGGGTCACGTCGGGGTCGAAGCCGCCGGTGTAGACGCCGGACGACGCGGTGGAGACGTCCTCGCTCGGGGCGGGCCCACCCGGCACGACGAGCGTGACCAGGCCCTTCGGGAGGACCTCGGTGGTGGCGTCGCCCGTCCAGGTCACGTCGAGGTCGACCCGGAGCGTGGCCGGGGCCGGGCTGCCGTACGAGGTGGTGTCGACGAGCTGGACGTCGCGCACCGCGACCACCCAGCGCCGCAGCTCGACCACCTCGCCGACCGCGAAGCGCCGGGGCCCGACCGCCTCGGCCTCGCGGAACCCACCCGTGAGCGCGACCAGCGCGAGGACGAGGACGACACCGACGACGGGCAGCCACGGGGCCCAGCGACGGCCGGTGGCACGACGGGCGCGGGCGGGTCGCGCCCGCACCGGGCCGCCTGGTCTGCGCACCGCACCTCCTCCGACCCCGGTCCACGAGACCGCCACCCTTTCACGGCGCGGCCTGTCCGGCTCGATCTTCAGGCGGGTCGGCCCGGCCCGTACATCGCGGTTGACGTGGCCCTCGGACGGACGGGAGCCGCTTCGGGAACACCCGGCCCACCTCGCGGAGATCCACGTGCAGCACCGTGCAACCGCAGGGCACCGTCAAGACCCCCGCGGCCGACTCCACCGGCGACGTCTGGATGAACCCCGTCTTCGGCGGCGATGAGGACTCACGCCTGGTCGTCGGCCTCGTCCGCTGCACCCCGGGTGCCCGGACGAACTGGCACTCCCACGCCAACGGCCAGCTCCTCGTCTGCACCGACGGCGCCGGCCCTGGTGGGCACCCGCGACGGCACCGTCCTGCGCCTCGCCGCGGGCGAGACCGTCTGGACCCTGCCGGGTGCGGATCACGGGCACGGCGGTCGCGCCGACCAGATGATGCGCCACCACGCGATCCTCGACGAGACCGAGGCGGGTGACGCCACCACGTGGCTCGAGCCGGTGACCGACGTGGGGGTCGGGCGCGTACGGCTCCTTGGGCGGCAGGCTCAGCGAGTGCCCGCCGTCGGCGTAGCCGAGCAGGACGTGGGCGTACGCGAACCGGGCCTCGGTCAGCCGTGCCTCGATCTGCCGACCGCATGGCGACGGGGTCGGAGCAGCCGCGCAGCTCGTTCCGGCCCCGTCGTGGCCACGACCATCGAGGGAGATGGACGCGTCCGACAGCAACCCGGCGGCCGACCCCGACGTCGACGCGCTGCTCGACGCCGAGACGTCCACGGCCCAGGTGCGGACGGATCGACGTGGACCGACTTCGGCGTCGGCCTCGCTCACCTCGACCTGCCCGCCTGCTCGCCCTGCTCGCCGACCAGGGTGCAGCACCGGAACCCGCGCCACGTGGTCGACGTGGAGCCCGCGTCGTCGTGTCGATCACACACCCCAGCGGGTACCGGACGGCTTGCTGTCGGGCCGGGTGTCGTCCGCGTCACCCGCTGATCACGGTGTCCGGCGTGCGCCTGGCGATGGTGCCGTGGACGGCGAGGACGAGGACGAGCGCGGCGAAGACCGCGACGACGACGATGGCGGCCGGGTAGGCGACGAGCGGCAGCAGCAGGGCCAGTGGCACGAAGAGCAGGGGCCAGGGCCAGACGCTGCGCCAGGACCTCGAGGTGCCGCCGACGACGAGGGCGATCCCGGCCAGGAACAGGGCCAGCCCGCCGGCGAGGAGCCAGTCGGCCTCGGTGTTCAGGTGGACGGCGAGATCCTCCAGCCCGACGCCGACGAGCACGGCACCGAAGGCCAGGGGCAGGTGGCCGTAGACGAACAGGTCGTGCCGGTTGTCGCTGCCCGTGCTGGCACCGCCCGCTGCACCGGTCGCGGCCCCGATGGCCTCGCTGGTCTCGGCTTGCCGGTCAGGCGAGGCGAGGCGTGGGGTGCTGCTGGTGGCGGCCACGTCGAAGTAGATCCACCACAGGCCGGAGGCGAGGACCAGCCCGAGGACGCCGACGACCAGCGACGGCCCGGCCCACGAGGCGTCGTGGACCCCGCGGACGGCACCGCCGAGCGCCTCGCCGAGGACGAGGATGATGAACAGCCCGAACCGCTCGGGCAGGTGCTCCACGTGCAGCGGCAGCCGATCGGAGCGGCGGGTCGCGACGACGGGGGCGAGCACGTCGGGCAGCACCGCGGCGGCCCACAGCCAGTAACGCGCCGGCTCGGGCACGACCAGCGACGCCGCCCACAGCAGCGAGCTGACGCTCGAGGCGACGAGGTAGACCTCGATCGTGGGTCGTCCGTCGGGTATGTGACGCCACGCCCGGACGTAGAGCAGCAGCAAGATCAGCCGGCCGAGCAGGAAGCTCGCCGCGAAGTAGAGCGCGTACTTCCCGACCGCGTCGCTGGCCGCCGCAGCGCAGCCGGCGACCGCACCGGTGGCGGCGAGCTTGGCGAGGCGGAAGACGACGTCGTCGGTGTCGAAGCGGTTGGCGTAGAGGGTGTAGCCGACCCAGGAGAACCAGACCGCGACGAACAGCCCGACGAGCACGGCCAGCCCGTGCCAGGTCAGGTCGGTGTAGAGGCCTTCCGCGAGCTCGAGGACGACGAGCACGTAGGCGAGGTCGAAGAACAGCTCGAGGCGGCTCGCTCCCCCGGCGTCGTCGCCGCGCAGCCGGGGCGGGCGTACGAGCGCCTCGCGGGCACCGGTGCTCATCGGCACCACGCGGACGTGGACATGTCCGGGGTCTCGGTGATCGGGGTGGACGTGCTCGGGGTGGACGTGGTCGAGATGTTCGAGCTCCTCGCGCTGGTCGAGATGGTCTGGCGATGCCCGTTCGAGGTGACGGCGGGCTCGACGGTCAGGACGCTGACGGCGACGGAGCCGGTGACGTACCCGTGGCGTTCAGCACGGCGACGAGGCTGACCCGGACGTGTTGGGTGACCTCCCGGGCCTGGCCGGCGGCGGTGGCGGCGATGTCGACCACCCCAGCCTGGTCGAGCAGCCGGACGCCGTCGGTGGGGCTTCGGTCCAGCAGGAACCTGGGCCTGGCTCGTCGAGCGTAGGAGTCGGTCCCGGGGTGGCGCGGCCCAGGCGGAGCACGCCCCCCAGACGGTGCACGCCGGGTCGTGCCCGAGGCACGCCGCGTCGCCACGCCGGTCCTGGTGCCGCTGGCTCCCCTCGGCCGACGGGCCTGGACGACCTGACCCGCGGCGTCGCGCGGGACGCCGCGGGTACCGGCAAGCCGCTCGGCGTCTTGCCTGCCGAGCGGCGCCGGGCTCAGCGTCCGGTCGTGTTCGCGGTGCTGGTGGTGGCTGCGGTGCCGGTGTCGAGGATGGTGGCGTCGACCCGACGGTGGTAGCGCATCCCGGCCAGGCCACCGAGCAGCGCCCCGACCAGGGCCAGGACCACGAGTCCGACGGCGAGGATGATGCTGCCTGCGGTCGCGGTCTGGCTGCTGATCGGCAGCTGCGGGACGGCGTTCAGGTTCGACAGGGCGTCGAACCGGGCCCCGGCGGCCAGGGTGAGGACGGCGAGGACGACGGCGGCGACGAGCGCCCACAGCCACACGCCGAGGCCCTGCTTGAGGCCGTTGAAGCGAGCCATCCGGCCGGCGACGTAACCGCCGGCGAAGTAGGCGACCAGGGTGACGGCGAGCAGGGCGATGCCGGCCGCGAGGCCGAGGGTCTGGGCACCAGCCTGACCGGCGTCGGTGCGGGAGCCGATCGCGGCACCGGCGGCGGTGAGCAGGCCGGTGAGCAGGACCGCGGTGCCGGTGGCGGTGAGCCAGCCGAAGAAGCAGGAGCCGAACTTCATCCCGCCGAAGCGCTCCTTCTGCCGCGCGACGAGGTCGCGCCGCTCCGCGCGCAGGTCGCGGCCCTCGCCGGTCCGGTCCGCGTCTGCACGGCCGGCGTACGTGCGCTCGTCCGAGGTCCGCCCGTTCGGGCCGCTGGTCGACCGGTCTCGGTCGGCGGGCGGGGTGGTGGCGCTGCTCATGGGGTTCCTCACGTTCTTGGATGGGGTGGAGCCACAGCCGCACCTGGGTGGGGCTGCGCCGTGCATCGACCGGCTCGCGGCGAGACCGGCGACCTCCCCCGACGAGG
Organism: uncultured Actinomycetota bacterium; assembly: GCA_963762775.1. GTDB lineage: Bacteria > Actinomycetota > Actinomycetes > Propionibacteriales > Propionibacteriaceae > Microlunatus. The sequence continues at coordinate 84,330 of CAVXMD010000002.1, read as the reverse complement.
GGCAGACAGCTCGACACGTGCGTACGTTGTACACAGACAGCGTACCCAGTGCTGAGCGAGCCGTACTGGCCCCAGAGAGGTGCGCGGCACCGACGCGGGAACCACACGTCGGAGCCCGGACCGCTCCCGCCCCGGGTGCCTCCGTCGGACACTCACTAGGGTGTCTGGGGCCCCGGGTGAGCGCGCGACCTCTGAGGACGGAAGAGCCGGATGGGATCGAACAGGACGAACGACACGCCGAGCGCACCGAGCGCGCGGGCGACGACCGGCCGAGGACTCGACCGCGACACCATCGTCGAGACCGCGCTCCGCTTCATCGACCGAGACGGCGCAAAAGGACTCACGATGCGCGCTCTGGCGCACGAGCTGGGCGTCGTCCCGATGGCGCTCTACCGCTACGTCCACGGCCGCGAGGACCTGCTCGAGGCCGTGATCGCCGAACTTCTGGAAGGCGTGCGCCGCGACCTCGACGACGAGCTCGCGCAGGCCTCGTGGCAGGGCTACCTGCAGACGCTCGCGACCTCCGTACGGCGGATCGCGACCGATCACGCCGCCGCGTTCCCGCTCGTCGCCACCCGGCACCCCGCCGCCCCCTGGCTCCGGCCGCCCCTGCGCAGCCTGGACCTCGTCCAGCAGTTCCTGAGCACGCTCACCCGGCACGGCTTCAGCGACACCCAGGTCGTCGACACCTACCGAGCCTTCAGCAGCTTTCTGCTCGGCCAGCTGCTCCTCGAGGCCGCGGTGCGGGGCGCCGAGACGTCGCCCGTCGAGGTGGCCCTCGACGAGGGAGACGCCCAGATCACCAACCAGGACGGCCAGATCGACCTCAGCGCCATGCCCGACGTCGCCCGGCTTCGACCGCTGCTCAGCGAGGACCACAGCACCGACGAGTTCGAGACCGCCCTCGAGACGCTGCTCGACCGTCTCGAGATGAACCTCTCCCAGTAGATCTCGCACTCCTCCACGTCGACCACCGGCCGCCTCACGACCCGCCGCCAGCCGTCAGGTCTCGGAACCCGGCGGACGACGTCGTCCCGCGCGCGGGTTGAGGCCGGGGCCACGGTCTGGCTGGAGGTGGATGGTGAGGCAGCAGCGCCACTCGTGACCGTGACGCTCGGCGCAGGGACGGCGGGAGGTGCAACGACTCCCTCGTCCCGCGTGCGGCTCGTACCGGTGCACGCGACCAGCAGGTGACCGGACCCGTCACGTCGGCTGGCGCGCGTGGCCGGTGTCGGCGCCCGCACGTCCACGTGCACGTCACAGACTCTGCTGGACCCGGCGCGAGACAGCTGCCCGGCCCCGGGCGACCGCACTCGACAGGTCTGACGGCCTCCACCGGCCCCTGCCGTCGACCACGTTCGTCCTTCTTGGCCCTCACCACGACGGGGCTCGGCCACGCGATGAAGAGGCTCCGGCAGAGACGGTCGACACGCGCTGCAGGCCGCCGTCCGTCGGGCGGTCAGCGCCCGCTGCATGGCACGACGGTGCGGGAGAGTTCCTGATCCGCCTGGCCCGATCCGTGCGGAGCTGTGCCGATGCGTCGGTATGGCTCGTTCGTGTCGGTCCCGACGGCACGGGGCCGGCAGGCCATGGCTGCCGGTCCCCTGGTGCACTTGCTCGTACGCGATCCCCCGATCGTCGAGCACAGCAAGGAAGGCTCAGCACCTCTGTCTGGCAAAGTAGCTGTGATCTGGATCTCGAGGGGACGTGCATCCACGAATGTCTACTTCTGGTCATGTCCTGTAGATGACACGATTCGCCTGCGCTGGACGTTGCGAGAGCACTACGTTTGTCCTCAGCGGCGAGGGGATGAACCCCCGAGCATCCTCTCGCCGCTCTCCACCCTGGTCTGGTCATCAGGACGCGCAGAAACTTCCGCCCTCGTCATCCCGGCCCACCCTGCCCGACACCTCGCCGCCGCCTGGATGTGGCCTGCGCGCCCGGATCGGCTGGCGTTCCGGTGTGGTCCCCCGGGCCGTTCGTCCTCATGAGAACGGGTGTGAAGAAGTAGCCCCGACGGGATTCGAACCCGCGCTACCGCCTTGAGAGGGCGGCGTGCTAGGCCGCTACACAACGGGGCCCTAGCTGTCCTGCGCTGGGGTACTAGGACTCGAACCTAGACTAACTGAACCAGAATCAGCCGGGCTGCCAATTACCCCATACCCCATCTCGGCTGCGCTCTGGAGGAGCCCGACCGGGACGATGCTCCGGCTGGGAGCACGAGGAGAAACACTACCGGAGACCGGCGCCTCCACTCAAACCGTGGACGTGTTCACGAGGTCACACCGGGCGCCGAGAGGTCGACCCGGGTCCGTAGGCCCAGCAGCCGGGACACCAGGAGCGCCGCCGCCGCGCACAGGACGAAGCCGAGGATCTGGACGCCGGACTGCACCCAGGTCAGCGACTGCACCGCCCGCAGCGCGGCGATGGAGGTCGTGAGCCCGGCCCAGATGAACGCCACCAGGTTGTTCACCACGTGCGCCGCGATCCCGGCCTCGAGGCCGCCGACCCACCAGACGAGCACGCCGGCGAGCAGGCCGAAGGCGAGCCGGTTCACGAACAGGGCGAGGTTCTGCGTGCCGTGCAGCAGCGCGAACACCACGGCCGAGGTCACCACCCCGAACCACGGCCGCGACACCACGCTCCCCAGGGCCTGCATGAGGTAGCCGCGGAAGAACACCTCCTCGGCCGCCGCCTGCAGCGGCGAGGTCAGGACGATGACGGCGAAGAAGCCCCAGAAGCCGGTCTGGGTCCGCACCTGCCCCGAGGGGGCGATCGCCTCCAGCACGCCCTGGATCGCCGACGAACACGACGGCTGACGTCACGAGGCAGATCAGCAGGTAGCGCCAGCGGATGCCGGGCAGCACGGAGAAGACCCAACGCGGCCGCGCGTGGTGGACGACCAGAACCAGCGCCAGCGCGATCGGGATCAGCACCGCGATGCGAGGTTGGACGCGAGCAGGCCGACCGGCCGCTCGTACGCGACCGCCTGCGTGTAGTAGGTCCGGTAGTCGACGGGGTGGTCGACGATCCAGCCGAGCCGCACGACCAGCGAGGCTCACGAGCTGACCAGCAGCACGTAGAGGACAGCCCGAAGATCGCCCCGAGCGACCGAGCGCCACCACGACCGTCTCGGCGTTGCGCAGGACCAGCGGGTACGGCGCCCCGTCGGCCGGCAGCTGCCCGACGCTGGACCTCCTTGCGGAGCGGCGACGGGCCGCGGCGTCGGCGCCCTCGGCGGCTGGACGCCGCCGCGGACGGCCGGGTTGCCGGACCGCTGGACCCGGGCGCGGCCGAGAGGAGCCCGACGCCACGTCAGCGGGCCGCGTCGGGACCGGCGAGACGCTCCTGCGCCGCGGCGAGGCGGGCGAGGGTCGCGTCGCGACCGAGCAGCTCGATCGACTCGAACAGCGGCGGCGAGATCTTGCGGCCGGTGACCGCCGCCCGGACGGGCCCGAAGGCGAGCCGCGGCTTGAGCCCGAGCCCGTCGACCAGGGCGGCCCGGAGCGCAGCCTCGACCGACGCCGCGTCGACCGTCTCCAGCCCGGCGAGCGCCTCGTGCGCCGCGGTGAGCGCCGGCGCCGAGGCGGGCGTCAGCAGCCCGTCCTCGACGACCAGGTCGGCGTCGGGCACGAACAGGAACGCGACCAGCCCGGTCGCCTCGGACAGCGTCTGGATGCGCTCCTGCACCAGCGGCGCGACGGCGGCGAGCAGCGCGTGCTGCTCGGCCGTGGGCGGGTCGACGACGAGCCCGGCCGTGACGAAGTACGGGACCAGCGCCTCGGTGAGCGTGCCGACGTCGAGCAGCCGGATGTGCGAGGCGTTGATCGCCTCGCACTTGCGCGGGTCGAAGCGGGCAGGGTTCGCGTTGACCCGGAGGATGTCGAACGCCTCCACCATCTCGGCGAGGGTGAAGACGTCGCGGTCCTCCGCGATCGACCAGCCGAGCAGGGCGAGGTAGTTCAGCAGGCCCTCGGGCAGGTAGCCCTGCTCGCGGTACTCCGCCAGCCCGGCCCCCTTGTCGCGCTTGGACAGCCGGCGGTTGCCCTCGCCGAGCACGGTCGGCAGGTGCCCGAACCGGGTGTGCGCCCGGCGCCGACGCCGATCCGGGCCAACGCCTCGTACAGGACGATCTGGCGGGGGGTCGACGGCAGCAGGTCCTCGCCGCGCAGCACGTGGGTGATGTCCATGCAGGCGTCGTCGACGGGGTTGACGAGCGTGTAGAGCGGCTCGCCGTTCGCCCGGACGAGGACGTAGTCGGGCACGTGCTCCGCGGCGAAGCGCACCTCGCCACGCACGAGGTCGTCGAAGACGATGTCGCCGTCGGGCACCCGCATCCGGACGACCGACGGGGCGCCCAGCGCCTCGAGGTGCTCGACGCGCTCGGCAGGGAGGGTGCGGCAGTGGCCGTCGTAGCCCGGCGCCGCGCCCTTGGCCGCGGGCCGCCTCGCGGGTCTCGATCTCCTCGCGCGTGCAGTAGCACCGGTAGGCCGAGCCGTCCTCGAGCAGCTGGCGCGCGACCTCGCGGTAGATCTCGCCGCGCTCGCTCTGGACGTACGGCGCGTACGGCCCGCCGACGCCCGGACCCTCGTCCCACTCCAGCCCGAGCCAGGTCAGGGAGTCGTAGAGCACCTGGTAGGACTCGGCCAGGTTCCGGCCGGCGTCGGTGTCCTCGACGCGCAGCACGAAGGTGCCGCCGTAGTGGCGGGCGAAGACCCAGTTGAACAGGGCGCTGCGGACGTTGCCGACGTGCAGGTTGCCGGTCGGCGACGGCGGGAAGCGCACCCGCACCTGCTCGGGCGCCAGGTCACCGAGGACGCGGGCGTCGTCGCGCGGGGCGTGCAGCGGCTGGTCCGGGACCGGCCCGGTCTCCTCGGGGCCGACCAGGTCGGCCTGGTCGGGCTGGCGGGGCTGGTCGAGCTGGGTCGCGTCGCTCACGCGCCGACCTCCTCGTCGGAGTCGGAACGCTCGTTGCTGCGGTCGCTGGCGACCACGTTGGTCAGGGACCCGATCCCCTCGATCGTCACGGTCACCTCCTGGCCGGGCAGCATCGGCCCGACGCCCTCCGGGGTGCCGGTGAGGATGACGTCGCCGGGCAGCAGGGTCGTGTACGAGGAGATGAACGCGACGATCTCGGCGATCCCGAGGACCAGGTCGGAGGTGTTCCCGTCCTGCACCGTCACGCCGTCGAGCGTGGTGGTGAGGCGCAGGTTCGCGACCTCGTCGAGGCTCTGGTGCGTGGTGATCCACGGCCCCAGGGGGCAGAACGTGTCGTACCCCTTCGCCCGCGACCACTGGCCGTCGCTCTTCTGGAGGTCGCGCGCGGTGACGTCGTTGGCGACGGTGTAGCCGAAGATCACGTCCTTGACGCGCTCGACGGGCACCTCGCGGCAGATCCGGCCGATGACGACCGCGAGCTCGCCCTCGTACGAGAGGTGCTGCGTGGTCGAGGGGTGGATGATCGGCTCGCCCGGGCCGATGACCGAGGTGTTCGGCTTGAAGAAGGTGAGTGGCGTCGTCGGCACCTCCCCGCCCATCTCGGCGGCGTGCGCGGCGTAGTTCTTGCCGACGGCCACGACCTTGCTCCGCGGGATGACCGGGGCGAGCAGGCGGACGGCGTCGAGCTCCCGCCGCTCCCCGGTCAGCTGGACGGGCTGGGCGATGGGGTCGCCGGTCAGCACGGCGACGGTCCCGGGGTACCGCCCACCGTCCTCGGCCAGCTCGACCACGCCGTACTGGGGGTCGCCGTCAGCGGCGAACCGGGCGATGCGCATGCCTTCCAGACTATCGGGGCGCCCACCGGCCGCGGTCCACCGCGACGTCGGCAGACTGAGCGGGTGGCGACCTTCGACGTGGTGGACCTGATCAAGACCAAGCGCGACGGCGGGACCCTGGCGGGGCCCGAGATCGACTGGCTGATCGCCGCGTACACCGCGGGAGACGTGGCCGAGGAGCAGATGTCGGCGCTCGCCATGGCCGTGCTCCTGCGCGGGCTCGACCGCGCGGAGCTGAGCCGCTGGACCGCGGCCATGATCGCCTCCGGCGAGCGCCTCGACTTCTCCGGGCTGTCGCGCCCGACCGCCGACAAGCACTCGACCGGCGGGGTCGGCGACAAGATCACCCTGCCGCTCGCGCCGCTCGTGGCCGCCTGCGGCGTCGCGGTCCCCCAGCTGTCCGGTCGCGGCCTCGGCCACACCGGCGGCACGCTCGACAAGCTCGAGGCGATCCCGGGCTGGCGGGCCTCGCTGGGCAACGAGGAGATGCTCGCCCAGCTCGAGGACGTCGGCGCCGTGATCTGCGCGGCCGGCTCGGGGCTGGCGCCGGCGGACAAGAAGCTCTACGCCCTCCGCGACGTCACCGGGACCGTCGAGTCGATCGCCCTGATCGCGTCGTCGATCATGAGCAAGAAGATCGCGGAGGGCACGGGTTCGCTGGTGCTCGACGTCAAGGTCGGGGCCGGCGCGTTCATGAAGGACGAGGCGTCAGCCCGTGAGCTGGCCGAGACGATGGTCGCGCTCGGCACCGACGCGGGGGTCCGTACGGTCGCGCTGCTGACCGCGATGGAGTCTCCCCTCGGCCGCAGCGCCGGCAACGCCGTGGAGGTCGCCGAGTCCGTCGAGGTCCTGCAGGGCGGCGGGCCCGCCGACGTCGTCGAGCTGACCCTCGCGCTCGCCCGGGAGATGCTCGCCGGCGCGGGCCGCGAGGACGTCGACCCGGCCGACGCGCTGGCCGACGGCCGGGCGCACGACGCGTGGGTCGCGATGGTCCGGGCGCAGGGCGGCGACCCCGACGCCCCGCTCCCCCGGGCGCAGGCCACCGAGGACTTGACGGCCCCCGCCACCGGCACGCTGACCCGGCTGGACGCCATGGCCGTCGGGGTCGCGGCCTGGCGCCTCGGGGCCGGCCGCGCCCGGCCCGGCGACGGCGTCCAGGCCGCGGCGGGCGTCACCTGGCACGCGGGCGTCGGCGACGAGGTCCGCGAGGGCGACCCGCTGCTGACCCTGCACACCGACACCCCGGAACGGTTCGAGCGGGCCCTGGCCGCGCTCGAGGGCGCGTTCGACGTCGGACCCGGTCCGGTCGAGCGCGGACCGCTGGTCATCGACCGCGTCGCCTGACCCACGGACCGGCCGTGTAGCTCTACGCTGCTGTCGCCCGACCAACGACAGGAACACCATGACCGTCCGACCCCTGCTGCTGCCCGCGCTCGCGAGCCTCGCCCTCCTCGCGGCCTGCGGCGGCTCGCCGAGCGCACCGGCGACCTCGGCCCCGGCTGCCCCGGCGTCCAGCGCGGCGGCAACCTCGCCCGCCCCGTCCGCCCCGTCCGCCTCGGCGTCGCCGACCCCCTCGGCCGGCGTGAGCGTGCCCGCCGACGCTGCGGGGATCGGCGACTCGATCCAGTACGACGACAAGGTCGAGGTGACGGTCACCCAGTTCAAGAACGCCGGCACGTCGACCACCCTGACGATCGAGATCGACGACCAGGGGCCCGACGAGATCGCCGGACCCGTCGACGTCCAGGTCTCCTACGGCAGCGGCTACACCGCCGCGGCACCGGTCGACGGCGGCACGCCCGTCGCGGTGCCGGTGGCGGCGGGGAAGAAGGCGACCGGCACCTACGTCTTCACCGTCCCGGCGAGCAGCCGGGGCAAGGTGTTCGTCGACGTGGCGCTCGGCACGGACCGCGACCACGCCCAGTTCGCCGGTTCGGTGAAGTAGGCGCTGCCCCACGCCCGGCAAACGGCTCGACACGCGACCCGGGCTCGACCAGGCTTCGACGATGACCAGCGCGAGCGAGCTGTGGCCGCCCTTCGGCCTCGTCGTGCGCAGCGGCGACCTGACGCTGAGCACGGTGACCGACGACGACCTACCCGGCCTCGTGGACCTGGTCCGCTCGGGCATCCACGCCATGGACGCGATGCCCTTCGCGGTGCCGTGGACCAGGGCGTCGGCGACCGACCTGCCCCGGCAGTTCGCCGCCTACCACTGGAGCAACCGGGCGTCCTTCTCCCCCGCCGACGTCCGGCTCGACCTCGCCGTGCGCCGCGACGGCGAGCTCGTCGGCGCCCAGGGCTTCACGGCCAAGGACTACGCGGTGACCCGGACGGCCGAGACCGGCTCGTGGCTCGCCCGCCGGTTCCAGGGGCAGGGCATCGGCACCCGGATGCGGCAGGCCGTGTGCGCGCTGCTGGTCGACCACCTCGGGGCGGCCGAGGTGACCTCCGGCGCCTGGGTGGACAACCCGGCGTCCCTCGCGGTGAGCCGCAAGGTCGGGTACCGCGAGGGTGACGTCGACCGGCAGGCGCGCGAGGGCGTGCTGGCCCTGCACCGGCGGCTGGTGCTACGCCCCGAGGACCTCGTCCGCGGCGAGCCCGTCGAGGTGACCGGGGCCGAGCCGCTGCGGGCCTTCCTCGGGGTCGCCTGACGCGGGCCCGGTGGTCGGCGTCGCGTACAACGCCGCGGCCGCGGCGAAGTTGGCGCGCAGGGCGGCGACGACCTCGGGCGGGTCGAGCACCCGGACCCGGTCACCGAGACCGGCGAGCGCGGCGACCGCCGTACGGACGGCGAGCACCTCGACCTCGAGGACCATCGGGTCCTCCTGCACGACCCGCGGGCGCGCCGAGCCCACGGCACCGAGCAGGATCGTCGCCTCGGACGGCTGCCCGTCGAGCACGGCCACCCGCACCGTCAGGCCCGGCGGCCGTGCGAACCCCGCCCGCAGCTCACGCCACAGCGCCCGCAGGTCGAGGTCGGCCGGACGCGCGCTGGGCTCGGGGAGCACCTCGGCGGCCTCCACCCGGTCGACGCGGTAGGTGTGCGGCCGGCCGCGGTGGGCCGCGACGAGGTACCAGGTCCGTCCGGCCTGGAGGAGCCCGTACGGGTCGAGGGTGCGCGTCGACCCCCGGACGTCGTTGCGACCGCGGTAGCGCACGCGCACCCGCCGGTCGCCGAACACCGCCTGCTGCAGCACGCCGAGGTGCTCGAGCTCCTCGCCCTCGCCGAACCAGCCGCCCGGGTCGACGACGACCCGGTCGGCGACGTGCTCGGCCGAGCGCGCCAGCTCCGGCGCGAGCCGGCCGGACAGCTTGCGCACGGCGCTGCGCAGGGCGTCGTCGAGCCCGGCGCCCTGGACCCGTCCGGACCCGCTGAGGAGCAGGGCCCGGGTCTCGGCGTCCGTCAGGTCCTCGACCGCAGGGCGGTAGCCGGGCAGGAGGGCGAACCCGCCGCTCCGGCCGCGCTCCGCGTAGACCGGGACGCCGGCCGCCGACAGCGCCTCCAGGTCGCGCAGGACGGTCCGCACGCTCACCTCGAGGCGGGTGGCCAGCTCGGTCGCGCTCAGCCGGCCGTGCGTCCGCAGCAGCGCGACCAGCTGCAGCAGACGGTCGGCCCTCACCCGTGGATCTTCGCAGGAAAACCTGACACAAGATGTCAGGTATGGCGTTCGAGGATGGGCCGTCGGCCGCGCGAGGCGGCCGCCGGACCCGAGGAGTCACGATGACCGCACCCGCCCCGACCGACCCGCAGCCCCCGTCGACGCCGGCCCCGCCCGACCTCCGTGCCGAGGTGCACGCGGCCCAGGAGTGGGTCGCGGGACTGGTCGCCGCCGTCCGTCCCGACCAGCTCGGCGACCCCACGCCCTGCGCCGACTTCGACGTCGCGGCGCTCCTGCGGCACCTGCTCGGCGTCGCCGAACGGCTGGTCGCCATGGGCCACGGACGACCGGCCGCGTCCGTCCCCGACTCGGTCGCCGCGCTGCCCACCGACGTCCTCGCGACCTACCGGGACCGGATGGAGCAGGGCCGGCTGGCCTGGGCCGACCCGGCGGCGCCGGGCCGGCTGGTCGAGGCCCCGTTCGGCCGGGTGCCGGGCGCCGTCGTCCTCGGGGTCTACCTGTCGGAGAACCTCACCCACGGCTGGGACCTGGCCACCGCGACGGGTCAGGACCCCGAGGCCGACCCGGCTCTGGTGGGTCCGGCGTACGCGACCATGCAGCGTGCCCTGCCACCCACGGGCCGCGAGGGCTTCCCCTTCGGCGCGCCGGTGGAGCCGGCCGCCGACGCGGGTCCGACCGAGCGCCTCGCGAACTGGCTGGGCCGCGTCAGCCGCTGACCCGGCAGGTGGTCAGCCGCGCGCGGGCTCGTCGGCGGCCGCGGTCGTGAACCGCTCGAGGTCGGCGTCGCTCGGCGACGTCTCCCCCGCCGCGTCGGCGTGCTCGGCGTGCAGGAGCCCGTAGAGGTAGGCGTCGCTGAGCGCCTCCCACGAGGCCTCGACGATGTTCTGGCCGACGCCGACCGTGGTCCACAGCCGGCGGCCGTCGGAGGTCTGGATGAGGACGCGGACCGTCGCGTCGGTTCCGTGGCCCTGGTCGAGGATGCGGACGCGGTAGTCGGTCAGCTCGAAGTCCGCCACCACCGGGTAGGCCGGCAGCAGCGCGTTGCGGACCGCCTGGTCCAGCGCGTTGACCGGGCCGTTGCCCTCGCCCACGACCCGCTGGCTCACGCCCTTGGCCGTCAGCCGGACCGTGCACTCGGTGTCGCTGTCGTGCTCGCCGAGCTGGCCGGTCCCGGCCGGGAAGCCCTGGGTGAACATCCGCCAGGAGTGCACCGCGAAGTACTCGGGCAGCTGGTCGAGCTCGCGGCGCAGCAGCAGCTCGAAGCTGGCGTCGGCGGACTCGTAGGTGTAGCCGGCGGCCTCGCGCTCCTTGACCCGGTCGGTGATCCGGGCGGCGAGGTCGCGGTCGGAGAGGTCGAAGCCGAGCTCGGAACCCTTGATCTGGATGTTGGCGCGACCGGCCATGTCGGAGACGAGCATCCGCATGTCGTTGCCGACGACGGCCGGGTCGATGTGCTGGTAGAGGTTCGGGTCGACCTTGATCGCGCTGGCGTGCAGGCCGGCCTTGTGCGCGAACGAGCTCAGCCCGACGTACGGCTGGCGGGTGCTGGAGGGCACGTTCGTCACCTCGGCGATGGCGTGGGCCAGGCGGGTCGCCTCCCGGAGCGAACCCTCCGGCAGCAGCGACCAGCCGTACTTGAGCTCGAGGTTGGCGACGACCGAGATGAGCTCGGCGTTGCCGGTGCGCTCGCCGTAGCCGTTCACGGTGCCCTGGACGTGCGTCGCGCCGGCGTCGACGGCGGCAAGGGTGTTGGCGACCGCGCAGCCGGTGTCGTTGTGGGCGTGGATGCCGAGCCGTACGGCGCCCGACATCGCGTCGACGGTGTCGGCGACGATCTCGCCGACCCACGGCGGCAGCATCCCGCCGTTGGTGTCGCACAGGACGACGACCTCGGCGCCGGCCTCGGCCGCGGTACGGACGACCTCGAGGGCGTAGGCGCGGTTCTCGCGGTAGCCGTCGAAGAAGTGCTCGCAGTCCACGAACACGCGCTGGCCCTCGGAGCGCAGGTGCGAGACGGTGTCGCTGACCATGGCGAGGTTCTCGGCGAGGGTGGTCCGCAGCGCGTGCTCGACGTGTCGGTCGTGGCTCTTGGCCACCAGGCAGACGGTCGGGGCGCGCGAGTCGCGCAGCGCGGCGGTGAGCGGGTCGTCGGCGGCGCGCAGGCCGACGCGTCGGGTGAAGCCGAACGCGACGAGCTCGGCGTGCCTGAGCCGGACGGCCCCCTCGGCCATGGCGGCGAAGTAGGCGGTGTCGCCCGGGTTGGCCCCCGGCCAGCCGCCCTCCACGAAACCGACGCCGAGCTCGTCGAGCAGCGCGGTGATGGCCAGCTTGTCGGCGACGGAGAGGTTCAGCCCCTCCTGCTGCGAGCCGTCGCGCAGCGTGGTGTCGAAGACGTGGAAGTCGGCCGGCACTGGCCTGAGCTGGGCGTACATCGTGATCCTCCGGGAGCAGGTCTGGCCGTGGGCAGAAAAAAACCTCCTGGTGGGGCAGGAGGTTCAGCGCGCAGAGCGGGAGCTCTGCGCGCTACGGGATGATCGCCACGACCAGCACCTGCCCAGTGTTGCGCGGATCAGTGGAGAAGGCCAGCACCGGCTCTCAGCCGGGTCTCACCACCCCCTACGCCGGTTTTCTGACACTCGTGGCCACAAGAGCCCTCAGAGGACCGCGGATCTCGCCACGAGTGTCAGAAAACCGTCGGACACGCAGCTACAACACCTTCCGCATCCAGCCGTGCGTGTCCTCGGCGCGGCCGTACTGGACGTCGAGCAGGTTCTTGCGCAGCGCCGCGGTGACCTCGCCGGTCTCCCCCGCCGACACCTTGTGGTCGCCCGAGGCGTCGGCGAGCAGGCCGATCGGGGTGATGACGGCCGCCGTGCCGCAGGCGAAGACCTCGGACACGAAGCCCGAGTCGACGCCCTCGAGCAGCTCCTCGAGCGAGATCTGCCGCTCGACCGGCGTCAGCCCGAACTCCGTCGCCAGGGTGAGGATCGAGTCACGGGTGACGCCCTCGAGGATGGTTCCGCTGAGGGCCGGCGTGACGAGCTCGTTGTCGGTGGTCACGAGGTAGACGTTCATGCCGCCGAGCTCCTCGACCCAGCGCTGCTCGACCGCGTCGGTGAACATCACCTGGTCGAAGCCCTTCTCCGCCGCCTCGGCCTGGGCGACGAGGCTGGAGGCGTAGTTGCCGCCGGTCTTGGCCGCGCCGGTGCCACCGGGGCCCGAGCGGTTGTAGGTGGTGGAGACCCAGATGCGCACCGGGTGGACGCCGCTCGCGAAGTACGGCCCGGCCGGGCTGGCGATGCAGCAGTAGGTCACGCGCCGCGCGGGCCGGACGCCGAGGAACGACTCCGAGGCGAACATGAACGGGCGCAGGTAGAGGCTCTGCTCGGCGCTCTGCGTCGGCTGGCCCGTGCCGCTCAGCCCGGACGGCACCCACGCCTCGTCGGCGGCGACCAGCGCGTCGATGCTGGCGAGGAAGTCCTCCTCCGACAGCACCGGCAGCGCCATCCGGCGGGCGGAGCGGGCGAGGCGGGCCGCGTTCTGGTCGGGTCGGAAGAGCCACACGCTGCCGTCGGCGTGCCGGTACGCCTTCAGCCCCTCGAAGATCTCCTGCGCGTAGTGCAGGACCGCGGTCGCGGGGTCGAGCGTGAACGGCCCGTACGGGACGACGGCCGAGTCCTGCCACCCGTCGGTCGACGTCCAGGTCGCGACGGCCATGTGGTCGGTGAAGTGCACCCCGAAGCCGGGGTCGGCGAGGATCGCGTCGCGTTCCGCGGCGCTGCGCGGGCGCGGGCTCTGACGGAGGTCGAAGGGAAGGCTCACGGTTTCGCTCTCTGGGTGTCGGTACGGCTCAGCGGCACGGGCGGGAAGGGGTGGAACGAGGCGACGGCGTGCCCCGGCGGCCCGGCTACGATGCGCCGGTGACGCGAACGAAGCTGGCCGTGATCGGGGGCGACGGCATCGGCCCCGAGGTCGTCGCCGAGGGTGTGAAGGTGCTGGAGGCCGTCGCCGGCCCGGACGCCTTCGAGACCACACCGTACGACCTGGGCGCCGCGCACTGGCAGCGCACCGGCGAGGTGCTCTCGGACGAGACCATGGCCGCGCTGGCCGCCGCCGACGTGATCCTGCTCGGCGCGGTGGGCGCCGCGCCCGGGGCGACGGACGTGCCGAGCGGTCTGCTCGAGCGCGGCCTGCTGCTCAAGCTGCGCTTCGCCTTCGACCACTACGTCAACCTGCGGCCCAGCCGGCTCTTCCCCGGCGTGCCGACGCCGCTGGCCGAGTCCGTCGTCGGTGGTCGCGAGGTCGACTTCGTGGTCGTGCGCGAGGGCACCGAGGGCCTCTACTGCGGCAACGGCGGGACGTTCCGCGGCGGCACGCCGCACGAGATCGGCACCGAGGTCAGCATCAACACCGCGTACGGCGTGGAGCGCGTCGTGCGCGACGCCTTCGAGCGGGCGACCCGGCGCCGCAACAAGCTGACGCTCGTGCACAAGCACAACGTCCTCGTCTACGCCGGCGGGCTCTGGCGCCGGGTCTTCGAGACCGTGGCCACGGACTACCCGCAGGTCTCGACGGACTACCTCCACGTGGACGCCGCGACGATCTTCCTCGCCACGGACCCGGCGCGCTTCGACGTGATCGTCACCGACAACCTGTTCGGCGACATCATCACCGACCTCGCGGCGGCCGTGACCGGTGGCATCGGGCTCGCCGCCAGCGGCAACATCAACCCCACCGGTGCGTTCCCGTCGATGTTCGAGCCGGTGCACGGCTCCGCCCCCGACATCGCCGGTCGAGGCATCGCCGACCCGACCGCGACGATCCTGTCGGTGGCGCTGCTGCTCGAGCACGTCGGTCTCCTGGACGAGGCGGCGCGCGTCGAGAGGGCCGTGCTGGCCGACATCACGACGCGCACGCCGGGCACGAAGCGGTCGACCTCCGAGATCGGCGACGCCATCGCCGCGCAGGTCTCGGCCGGGGCCTGACCGCGGCCGCACGTCAGGCGCTGGGACGCGTACGGTCCTGGACGGTCTGGGCCACGAGGACGGCGGGGACGACCGGGTGCTCCCGGCGCGCGCGGCGTCGGGGCCGACCGGTGGTGTCGTGGTGGCCGTCGTCGGCGACGTGCCACGTGTCCGGATACATCTCGTACATGCCGCGTCCTGAGCTCGTCGGGGTGGTCGGAGCAAAATAGTAGGACACCCGACTATCGGGCCACCGAGCACCTCGGGGCCTTCCCACATCATGGACGCGGTGTCCACGGCGCAGACCGGTCGCGCCCACACTCGGGGGGTGAGCGCACCACCCGAGCTGCCCGAGCTCGTGCTGCGCGCGCTGCGGATGTCGTTGCAGCGCGGCTACGTGCAGGCGTCCCGCACGGAGACCGGTCGGCTGCTGGCGACGCTGGCGGCCACGCGGACCGGGACCATCGCCGAGTGCGGCACCGGGTGCGGCGTGGGGGCGGCCTGGCTGCGCAGCGGCGCGCCGAAGACCACCCGGGTGGTCACGGCCGAGCTCGACCCCGGGATGGCCCACGGTGTGATGGCGATGTTCGCCGACGACGACATCGACGTCATCCACGCCGACTGGAGCTCGCTGGCCGGGCACGCGCCGTTCTCGCTGCTCTTCATGGATGCCGCCAGCGCCCGCGACTGGCCGCGCGAGGAGGTCACCGCGCTGCTCGACGAGGGCGGGATGCTCGTGCTCGACGACTTCGTGCCCTGCGCGAGCTGGCCCCCGCTGCGCGGCGGCCGGGTCGACGACCTCCGGGTGGCGTGGCTGTCCGACGAACGCTTCACCAGCGTCGACGTCATGGTCGCCGAGGACACCTCGGTCCTGGTGGCCGTGAAGCGCTGACCTGGCATCCTGGGCGGGTGTCAGCGACGTCACCCGCCATGCGGCGCCGGAGCAAGGCCCTCAAGGCGCTGAAGGTCCTCACCTTCTGCGTGGCTCTGGTGCTCGCCGTCGGGGTCGCCCTGCTGGTGCTCGCGCGGTTCGCGGGCGGGTGGGGTCTCCCGTACTTCTCCACCACGACCGAGCGCGGCTCGCGGTGCACGAACACGTTCACCGGCTTCGAGTGCGACTCGCTGACGCTGGCCGACGTGGCCTTCTACGGCGACGTCGAGCTGCCGCCCGACACCGTCGTCGTCCGCTCGCACTACGTCTCGACGCACGACTACGCGCTGCAGGCGGCGCTGGAGGTGCCGCCGGACTCGGCCGCGGACGCGCTGTCGGCGCTCGAGGACTCGTACGGCAGCTGCGTGAAGAACCATCCCTCGCCGCTCGACGAGCCCGACCTGACCTCGCTGTGCATCCTGGCCAACGACCAGGACACGACCGAGGGCGGCACGCCCGACAGCCGCGTGTTCGTGGTCGGCACCGCCCTGCGCGCGGACAAGACCCGCGTCGTGAACCTCTCGGTGCGCTCCCGCTAGACGACCGAGGCACCCCTGGTCAGGGGTGCCTCGTCCGTCTGCCTGGTACCGGGGTGGCTCAGCGGGCCGCGGAACCCTCGACGTAGTCGTCGTCGTGGCTCTTGACCCAGGACATGAGGTTCCGCAGCTCGTGGCCCACGGCCTCGATCGGCTGCTTCTCGCCCTCGGCACGGAGCGCCGTGAACTCCGGCGCGCCGGCGTCCTGGTCGTCGATGAAGCGCTTGGCGAACGTCCCGTCCTGGATGTCGGTCAGGACGGCCTTCATGTTCTGCTTCACGTGGTCGTCGATGACGCGCGGGCCGGAGACGTAGTCGCCGTACTCGGCGGTGTCGGAGATGCTCCAGCGCTGCTTGGCGATGCCGCCCTCGTACATGAGGTCGACGATCAGCTTGAGCTCGTGCAGGCACTCGAAGTAGGCGACCTCGGGCTGGTAGCCCGCGGCGGTCAGCGTCTCGAACCCGGCCTGGATCAGCGCCGAGGCACCGCCGCAGAGGACGGCCTGCTCGCCGAACAGGTCGGTCTCGGTCTCCTCGGTGAAGGTGGTCTTGATGCCGCCGGCGCGCAGGCCGCCGATCGCCTTCGCGTACGAGAGCGCGAGGTCCCACGCCTTGCCGCTGGCGTCCTGCTCGACGGCGACGAGCACGGGCACGCCGCGACCCTCGCTGTACTCGCGGCGGACGAGGTGGCCCGGGCCCTTGGGCGCGACCATGGCGACGTCGACGCCCTCGGGCGGGGTGATGTAGCCGTAGCGGATGTTGAAGCCGTGGCTGAAGAAGACCGCGTCGCCGGGGACGAGGTTGGGCTCGATCGCCTCGGCGTAGATCGCGCGCTGCTTGGGGTCCGGGGCGAGGACCATGATCAGGTCTGCCTCCTCGCAGGCCTCGTACGGCGTGAGGACGCGGAGCCCGGCCGCCTCGGCCTTGGCGCGGCTCCTGCTGCCCTCGGGCAGGCCGACGCGGACGTCGACCCCGGAGTCGCGCAGGGACAGCGCGTGGGCGTGGCCCTGGCTGCCGAAGCCCAGGACGGCGACGTTGCGCCCCTGGATCAGGGACAGGTCGGCGTCGGTGTCGTAGAACATCGTGGCTGGCACGGGTGGGTCTCTCCTGGTCGGTTGGGGTGGGAGGTCTGGGGACGCTGCGGAGCGTCGGGGCAGCGTCAGAGCGGCAGCGTCAGAGCGGCAGCGTCAGGGGACGATCCGGATCGCCTTGTGACGCTCGGAACGCGCGCTGCGGTCGGTGATCGAACGCGGGCCGCGGCCCATGGCGACGACGCCGGACTGGACGAGCTCGCGGATGCCGAAGGGCTCGAGCAGCTGCATGAGCGCCGCGAGCTTCTCCGGGCTGCCGACGGCCTCGATGGTGATCGTCTCCGGCGAGATGTCGACCGCCTTGGCACCCATGAAGAGCTGCAGGATCTCCAGGACGCGGCCGCGGTGGTCGAGGTCGGCGCCGACCTTGATCAGGATCAGCTCGCGGTGCACGGCCGACGGCTCGAGCTCGACGATCTTGAGGACCTCGATCAGCTTGTTCAGCTGCTTGGTCATCTGCTCGAGCACGAGGTCGTCGACGTCGACCGACAGCGTGATGCGCGAGATCTCCGGGCTCTCGGTCGGGCCGACCGCGAGCGACTCGATGTTGAACCCGCGCCGGCTGACGAGCCCCGACACCCGGGCCAGGACGCCGGGGACGTTCTGGACGAGGACCGACAGGGTGTGGGCGCTCACAGGTCCTCCTGCGCCCAGCTCGGAGCCATGTCCCGGGCGATCTTGATGTCGTCGTTGCTGGCGCCGGCGGCGACCATCGGCCAGATCATGGCGTCCTTGTGCACGACGAACTCGACCACGACGGGCGCGTCGTCGATCGAGAGCGCCTTGTCGATCACGGCGTCGACGTCGTTCGGGTGCTCGGCGCGCAGCCCGACGCAGCCCATGGCCTCGGCGAGCTTGGGGAAGTCGGGGATGCGGTTCGTCTTGAGGTCGGTGTTGGAGTAGCGGCCCTCGTAGAACAGGGTCTGCCACTGCCGCACCATGCCGAGGCTCTGGTTGTTGATCACCGCGATCTTGACCGGGATGCCCTCGAGCGCGCAGGTCACGAGCTCCTGGTTGGTCATCTGGAAGCAGCCGTCGCCGTCGATGCCCCACACGACCGAGCCCGGCCGACCGACCTTGGCCCCCATGGCGGCGGGCACGCAGTAGCCCATCGTCCCGAGGCCGCCGGAGTTCAGCCAGCGACCGGGCAGCTCCCAGGGCAGGAAGTGCGCGGCCCACATCTGGTGCTGACCCACGCCCGAGGCGTAGTACGCGTCCGGCCCGGTCAGCTCGCCGATCCGCTTGATCACGTGCTGCGGGGACAGGGTGCCGTCGTCGGGCAGGTCGAACGAGGTCGGGTAGCGCTTCTTGAGGTCGTACAGGCTCTTGATCCACGCGCCGATCTCGGGCAGCGCGTGCTCGGAGCCGCGCAGCAGCGACACCAGCTCGCCGATGACCTCCTTGGTGTCACCGACGATCGGCACGTCGGCCGTGCGGTTCTTGGAGATCTCGGCCGGGTCGATGTCGGCGTGGATGACCTTGGCCTCCGGCGCGAACGACGACAGCTTGCCGGTCACCCGGTCGTCGAACCGGGTGCCGAGCGCGATCAGCAGGTCGCTGCGCTGCAGCGCGCCCACCGCCGCCACGGTGCCGTGCATGCCGGGCATGCCCATGTTCTGCGGGTGGCTGTCGGGGAAGACGCCACGCGCCATCAGCGTGGTGACGACCGGGATGCCGGTGAGCTCGGCCAGCTCCTTCAGCTCGTCCCAGGCGCGGCCCTTGACGACGCCGCCGCCGACGTAGAGCACCGGCCGGCGCGACGCGCTGATCAGCTTGGCCGCCTCGCGCACCTGCTTGGCGTGCGGCTTGGTCACCGGGTGGTAGCCGGGCAGGTCGAGGTGCGTCGGCCAGGCGTACGGGCCGACGGCCTGGAGGGCGTCCTTGGTGATGTCGACCAGGACCGGGCCGGGCCGGCCGGTCGAGGCGATGTGGAACGCAGACGCGACGGCGTCGGCGACGTCCTCGGGGCGCGTGACGAGGAAGCTGTGCTTGGTGATCGGCATCGTGATGCCGCGGATGTCGGCCTCCTGGAAGGCGTCCGTCCCGATCGAGGGGGCGGCGACCTGCCCGGTGATCGCGACCATGGGCACCGAGTCCATGTAGGCGTCGGCGATCGGGGTCACGAGGTTGGTCGCACCCGGGCCGGACGTCGCCATGCAGACGCCGACCTTGCCGGTGGCGACCGCGTAGCCCTCGGCGGCGTGCCCGGCGCCCTGCTCGTGGCGCACGAGGATGTGGCGGACCTTGGAGTCGAACAACGGGTCGTACGCCGGCAGGATCGCGCCGCCCGGGATCCCGAAGACGACCTCGGCCCCGGCGTGCTCGAGCGACGAGACGAGAGCCTGGGCCCCGGTCTGCTCGGGTGCGGAGGAGTCGTGGGTGGACATCGCGGGTGCTCTCCCTCGTGCTGGACGGGCCGCGTCGTGCTGGTGCACGCCCGAAGGCCCTGCTGGATGTTACGCCGGTGCAACTCCTCGCCCCTGCTGCCCGGGCGACGGTGGTCGCGTGGGCAACAAAAAACCCCCGCCGCCGGGAGGCGGGCGAGGGCGGCGTCGACGAGCGGGGTGGGCTCAGCCGACGCGGGTGCGTACGAGGAGGCGCTGCATGCGTCAAGAATCCGCGCCGGCCGCCTCCTCGTCAACCCGGGACGGGGGGCGTCCCGCTATCCGGAAGGACGCTCGGGGGCCCTAGCAAATCCGGCGCCCCGGCCCCCGGCCGCGCGAGCAGCGCGGCGGAGGCGAGGAAGGGTTCGGCGACCCGGTGCGCGCCGAAGGAGGTGACGTGGAGACCGGTCGAGACGCGCTCGAGGAAACCCCAGGCCCAGACCCGGTCGGCGTCGGCCCCGCTCGGTGCGGCGACCCGCCGGCACCACGACCGGAACCGCTCCGGCGCGGCTCCGGGGTCGGCGAGCAGCCGGGCGGAGAAGTCGCGGACGGCGACCCCCAGGTCGTACGCGCGGTCGGCCACGAACGGGTCCGGGTCGACGAACACCCAGCCGGTCGCGCCACCGGCCCGGGGCGCGCGGACCCGCAGCAGGTTTCCGGGGTGGGCGTCGCCGTGGACGACCACGAGGTCGCCCGGGTCGGGCCGGGCGAGCGCGGCCGCGCAGGCGAGCGCCCGCTCGACCACCACGGGTCCGACCAGACCCGGGTGCTGATCGGCCCAGCCGGCGACCGCCGCGCCGAGCGCCGCGGCCTTGTCGTAGGCCGGGGAGTCGGGCGGGCGCCAGGCGCCGAGGAGCGTGCTCGCCAGCGCGTCGAGCTGCTCCTCGACCGGCAGGGAGCCGTGGTCGAGGGACGGACCGAGCCGCTCGAGCAGCAGCGCACCGCAGGCGGGGTCGCCCTCGAGCAGCCGGACGTAGCCCCGGCCGTCGGCCGACCGGAGCGCCCGGGCGTGCGCCGCCGTGTCGTTCTCCCCCAGCGCGACCTTGAGCACCGCGTCGCTGCCGTCGGCCCGCACCGCGGTGACCAGGTAGGACGCCGAACCTCCGGGCAGCGCCCGGCCGAGACGGAGCGACCAGCGTCCGGCGAGCTCGTCGAGCAGCCCGGGCAGGGCGTCGACCCAGGCCTGCCCCTCCGCCCCGAGCGCAGCCACCCGGGCCCGGACCAGCGGCTGGAGGCGCGGCGAACGGCCCGGACCGGCCGTCATGCTCCGGGGTCGTCCGACCCCGTCGTGCCGCGCGGCACGAGACGCGGGTGGACCCGCGGCGGGAACCTGACGGAGGTTCGCGTACCACCCGTCGCGGTGAGGAGGACCTGCAGGCGTTCGTCGAGCTCGGCCCGGCGGGACGCAGCGACCTGCTCGACGTAGTGGGTGACGGGCACCCCCTCCGCGTCCTGCGCCCAGACCCCGACGACCCGGCCGTCGACCCAGAGCGTCGGGCCCGCGTTGCCGTTCCGGTCGAAGGCGTCGTGCGCGGCGGCCTCGGAGAGGTACCAGCCGCGCTCCTTCCAGCCCATCGTCGTCGGGTCGAGGCTGGGCAGCGCGGCGACCCAGGGCTCTGGCGGGTCCGCCGCCGGGTTGCCCGCCACGACCCAGCCGGGGCTGCCGTCCAGGTCGACCTCCTCGGCCCCGACGGCGGCCAGCGCGGCCCGGGTTGCCGCGAGCGTCGAGCCGAGCCACCAGCGCACGTCCTCGGTGGTCACGGGCCCGAAGCGGTCGAGGTAGCGGCCCACCAGCGCCGCCCGGCCAGCAGCCTCGTCGAGGCCGGCGGGTCCTTCGAGGCCGCCCGGCAGCCAGTCGTCGGCCGCGGCGTAGCGGTAGGCCCCGCTGATCCAGGTGCCGAGCGGCCGGGTCCGCAGCACCCGCCCCGCGAAGCCGAGCACGAGCAGGACCCGGGTGTGCGCCGCCTGCGTCTGGCCCCAGCGCGGCCCGCCGACGACCAGGGAGCGCGTGAGCGCCGGCAGGCTCTCCCCCACCTGACGGGCGGTGCTCGGGCCGTGCGCGTGCAGGTGCGCGAGGACCTGGGCCTCGGCGTCGGCGAGCCACGCCTCCGGGTCGTCGACCCCGCTCCCGGTCAGCGCGGTCAACGTCGAGCGCCGCTCGACCTCGACCAGCCGGCGGCTGGCCGAGGCGTGCAGCAGCCGCACGACGTCCGGGGTGGCGACCCACAGCGTGCGGCGCAGCGCGTGGTGGCGGACGAGCGAACGCTCCTCGTGCAGCGCGGCGTCCACCGCCGAGAGCGACGGGTGCGCCATCCGCGCGAGCACCGAGAGGTAGACCGTGACCGGGTCCGTCGAGTGCAGCGCCACCAGCGCGTCGGACACGGCGGCGACGTCGTCCGTCCGGGACCCCGGCAGCAGCAGGTGGCGTCGCGCCAGGCGGGCGCGCCGCTCCTCGAGGTCGATGCTCCGCACGCCGCGAGGCTAGGGCACGGGGGCGACCGGACGTCCGGGTGGAAACTTCTGGGGCGTCGACCACCGTGGAGGTGGACGACGCCCCAGAACTTTTCTCAGTCGGCGACGAAGACGCAGCCTGGCCCTACCGGCCGGCCGTCCCGGTCGCGGGGCTGCCCTCGACCGTGTCCGGTGCGGCGGCCGTGCTCGCCGAACCCACGGTGTAGGCGTAGCCGAGCGTCGAGACCACCTCGCCCGTGGTCGCGAAGGGCAGCGCGAACGTCGGCGGCGTGATCACGTTCAGCGTCCCCCGCACCTTGGTCCCGACCTCGGCCGTCGGCCGGATCGTCACCGGGATCGTCGCCGAGCCGCCTGGCTGGATCGTCACCGGCGTACCGATGTCGGCCTGCGGGTCGAGCACGACCGGCCAGAAGTCTCCGGTCGACGAGGTCACCGCGGTGTCGAAGCCCGGCGTCCGGGCATTGAGGTCGACCCGGGAGGCGGCCTTCGGCGCACCACCGGTCCCGACCGGCCCGATCTCGTTGACGTCGGTGTACCAGATGCCCGAGAAGACGGTGCCCGGCGCCTTCTCCTCGACGGTGACGGTCGAGATCGTGCTGCCGTCCCTGCCGTCCCTGCCGTCCCTGCCGTCCTCGAGCCCACCGACGACGTCGATGCCCTGCGCGCCCGAGATCAGGTCGACCACGGCCGGCACCTGGGACACCGCCGTGGCGGTGAGGCTGGTCGTGCCCGGCGGGACGAGGAACGTCGGTGCGTCGGCTGACTTTCCCGACGTCACCCGGACGGGCGCGCGAAGGCCCCACGGGACGGTTCCGCGCACCCTTGCGCCGTCCGTACGACGGGCGGGACCGCTGTGGGGACGAGGATCCCGGACCGCCGCGGCGCGACGGCCCGGGGTCAGCCGGTCAGCGGCTCAGCCGCAGACCGCGCCCACGTTCGCCGAGCGGACGAGCTTGGTGTACTTGCCGAGCACACCGCGCCGGACCGGGCGCTCGGGTGCCGTCCAGGCCGCACGTCGACGCTCGAGCTCCGCCGGCTCGACGCCGAGCTCGAGGGTGCCGTTCGCGACGTCGAGGGTGATCGGGTCGCCGTCCTCCACGAGCGCGATCGGGCCGCCCTCGGTCGCCTCGGGGGCGATGTGGCCCACGCACAGACCCGTGGTGCCGCCGGAGAAACGGCCGTCGGTGATCAGCATGACGTCCTTGCCGAGGCCCGCGCCCTTGATCGCGCCCGTGACCGCGAGCATCTCGCGCATGCCGGGGCCGCCCTTCGGGCCCTCGTAGCGGATGACGACGACGTCGCCGGCCCCGATGGTGCCGTCCTCGAGACCGTCCATGGCGGCGCGCTCGCCGTCGAACACGCGGGCCGTGCCCTTCCACACCGAGGTGTCGAAGCCGGCGCTCTTGACCACCGCACCCTCCGGTGCGAGGGAGCCGCGCAGGATCGTGATGCCGCCCGTCGGGTGGATGGGGTTCGAGAGGGCCCGCAGGATGGTCCCGTCGACGTCCGGCGGGTCGATGTCGGCCAGGTTCTCGGCCATGGTCTTCCCGGTCACGGTGAGGCAGTCGCCGTGCAGCAGACCCGCCTCGAGCAGCGCCTTCATGACGACCGGCACGCCTCCCACGCGGTCGACGTCGGTCATGACGTACCGACCGAACGGCTTGAGGTCGCCGAGGTGCGGGACCTTGCGGCCGACCCGGACGAAGTCGTCGAGCGTGAGGTCGACCTCGGCCTCGTTGGCGATGGCCAGCAGGTGGAGCACGGCGTTGGTGGAGCCGCCGAAGGCCATCACCACGGCGATGGCGTTCTCGAACGCCTCCTTGGTGAGGATCTGGCGGGCCGTGATGCCCTGGCGCAGCAGCTCGACGGCGGCCATGCCGCTCTTGCGGGCGAAGCCGTCGCGGCGCCGGTCGACGGCGGGCGGGGCGGCGGAGCCGGGCAGCGACATGCCCAGCGCCTCGGCCGCGCTCGCCATGGTGTTCGCGGTGTACATGCCGCCGCAGGCACCCTCGCCGGGACAGATCGCGCGCTCCACCTCGGTCACCTGCTCGCGGGTGATGAGGCCCTTGAGGCAGGCGCCGACGGCCTCGAACGCGTCGATGATCGTCACGTCCTTGTCGCCCACCCGGCCGGGCATGGTCGAGCCGGCGTAGAGGAAGACCGACGCGAGGTCGAGGCGGGCCGCGGCCATGAGCATGCCGGGCAGCGACTTGTCGCAGCCCGCGAGCAGCACCGAGCCGTCGAGGCGCTCGGCCGACATCACGGTCTCGACCGAGTCGGCGATCACCTCGCGGCTGACGAGCGAGAAGTGCATGCCCTCGTGGCCCATCGAGATGCCGTCGGAGACCGAGATGGTCCCGAACTCCAGCGGGTAGCCGCCGGCCGCGTGCACGCCGTCCTTGACCGCCTTGGCCAGGCGGTCGAGCGAGAGGTTGCAGGGGGTGATCTCGTTCCAGCTCGAGGCGACCCCGATCTGCGGCTTGACCCAGTCGTCGTCGCCCATCCCGACCGCGCGGAGCATGCCCCGCGAGGCCGTCGCCTCGAGGCCGTCCGTCACGACCCGCGAGCGCGGCTTGATATCGACACTGCTCGCCGCAGGGGCTGGAGGTCGCTCCGCTCCCGCGGAAGAGACCTCGACACTGCTCGCCGCAGGGGCTGGAGGTCGCTCCGCTCCCGCGGAAGAGACCTCGACACTGCTCGCCGCAGGGGCTGGAGGTCGCTCCGCTCCCGCGGAAGGGAGACCTCCACACTGCTCGCCGCAGGGGCTGGAGGTCGCTCCGCTCCCGCGGAAGTTCCGACACCGGTGTCGTCGAGCGTGTCCGTCATGCCGGCCAATCTAGTGCCGCCGCTCGACCGCGCCCCGAACCTTCCGACCCCCGGCCCGGGCGCCGTAGGCGACCGCTCCCCCACCCTCGTCCAACCCAACCCCCTGGACGAAGGAAACGCTGACTCCCGACAACGAACCCGCCCCCACCGACGAACGGAGTCAGCGTTTCCTCGGGGTTGGGGGAGGCAGGGAGGAAGGGCCGACCTAAGCGCCGTACGCGACCGCTCCCCCACCCTCGCCCAACCCAACCCCCTGGACGAAGGAAACGCTGACTCCCGACAACGAACCCGCCCCCACCGACGTACGGAGTCAGCGTTTCCTCGCGGAGAGCGCGAGGGGGGTCGGCGCGGACCCGGGGTTCGGGTAGCCGGCAACGGCAACGGCAACGGCAACGGCGACGGCAACGGGACGGGGGAAAGGGTGGGGCGCCCAGGACCTCGGGCAGGACGAGGTCAGCCCGGGAGGGCCGGTGCCTTCACGACGTCGCCGCCGGCGACGAGGGCGTGGCGGGGCAGGGTGCGGCCGCGCAGGACCAGCAGCCGGACGGTCAGGGCGACGACGAGGACGACCCCGGTGACCGGGCCGAGGTTGGCCACGAGCTCCTGCAGGGGCGTGTACGTGCGCTCGACCTGGTTGCCGTACGGCAGCAGGGTCAGCGGCGGGCAGACGCAGACCCAGACGACCCAGAAGCCGGCGAGGACCCGGACCCAGCGCGGCAGGGCCTGGGTGAGCACCGCGACGCCCATCGGCAGGATCCAGACGTAGTGGTGCGTCCAGGACAGCGGCGAGGCGAGGTTGGTGCACAGACCGACCAGCGCGATGGCGAAGACGTGCTGCCCGCGGCGCCACCAGTGCACCGCGACGAGCGCCCCGAGCACGGCCACGACCCCGGCGACGCCCAGGCCCAGCAGGGTCGTCGCGCGGCTGGTGTCGACCAGGCGGTAGAACACGCCGAGCAGCGACTGGTTGCCGACGTAGAGCGGCGAGGCCGTCCGGGTGTCACCGCCGGCAAGGCCGGTGAAGAACTCGACGGTGTTGCGCGGCAGGAAGACGTAGCCGATCCCGGTGAACACGAAGAACGAGATGCCGGAGACGATCGCGAGCCGCCGCCGTCCAGCGAGGAAGGCGAACACGCCGAACAGCGCCGGCGTGAGCTTGATCGCCGCGGCCAGCCCGACCCGGACGCCCTGCAGCCGACCGCGGCCGACGGGCGCGCCCGGCCAGCGCGGCAGCAGGTCGGCCACGACGAGCGCCATGAGGAACGTGTTCACCTGGCCGTAGCCCAGGGTCGTACGGATCGGCTCGACCGCGAGGAGGGCGACGCTGCCGACGAGCGCGAGCTTCCAGCCGCGCGGGACCCCGCAGCGGCGCAGCACGGACTGCGAGGCGCCGACGCCGGCCACGGTCCAGGCGATCTGCCAGAACAGGTACGGCCCGAAGGCCAGCGGGGTCATCAGGACCGCGGCGACCGGCGGGTAGATGAAGAACAGGTGCCAGCCGGGCGTGCTGGTCAGGAAGATGTCCTTGCCGACGAGCATGTCCTTGACCGCGTACACGTAGACCTGCAGGTCGATCGTGTTCGGGGTCCGCGGCCACCAACGGCTGTACGCGATGACGAACGGCAGCAGCAGGAGCCCGACGACCACGGGCGGCACGAGCTCGACGGCGAGCAGCCGGGCCCGGCGACCGCGGGTGAGCGGAACGGGGACGGTGCCACGGTCGGGCGCGCCGGAGGTGGGAGCGGTGCCGGTGGCGGTCTCGACGTCGGCCACGGTCAGCCGGCCGAGATCTGCTGCCACACCGAGTCGAGCTCGCCCTCGGGCGCCTCGCCGGGGTTGACCAGGTGGGTGAAGCCGGGCTCGTCGGCGTAGCGCGGGATGACGTGGACGTGGGTGTGGAAGACGGTCTGCCCGGCGGCGACGCCGGCCGAGGACAGCACGTTCATGCCGTCCGGCGCGAGCCGCGCCTTCAGCAGCCGGGCGACCGCGTCGATCGCCGGGGCGATCTCGGGCAGCGAGGCGGAGCCGGAGACGAGGTCGCTCTCGTGGCGACGGGGGACGACGAGCGTGTGGCCCCGGTGCCAGGCGTTGATGTCGAGGAAGGCGACCGCGTGCTCGTCGGCGTACACCTGCCGGGACGGGAGCTCGCCGGCGACGATGCGGCAGAAGAGGCAGTTCTCCGGGCTCACCGGCTGGGGCTCGAGGTCGGCGAGCGTGGCCTTGCGGCCCTTGCCCTTCTTCTTCTTGTCGGGGTTCTTGTCGGCGCTCACGGGGCAGAAGTCTCCCTGGTCGGGCCCGCGACCGCCAACGACGACGCGGCGGGACGCCGGACGGCGAAGCCCGCCTCCGCAATCGCCTCCTTGACCTGGCCGACCCGCAGCGTGCCGAAGTGGAAGACGGTCGCGGCGAGCACCGCGTCCGCGCCCGCGGCGACGGCGGGCGGGAAGTCCTCGACGCGCCCGGCCCCGCCGGAGGCGATCAGCGGGACGTCGACCGCGGCGCGGACGGCCGCGATCATCTCGAGGTCGAAGCCGGCGGTCGTGCCGTCGGCGTCCATGGAGTTGAGCAGGATCTCGCCGACCCCCTCCCCGACGCCCCGACGGGCCCACTCCACGGCGTCGAGACCGGCGGCGCGGCGCCCGCCGTGCGTGGTGACCTCGAAGCCCGAGGGCGTGCCCGCGGCGCGGCGCGCGTCGACCGACAGCACCAGCACCTGGTTGCCGAAGCGTCGGGTGATCTCGCCGATCACCTCCGGCCGGCGGATCGCGCCGGTGTTGATCGCGACCTTGTCCGCCCCGGCCCGCAGCAGCACGTCGACGTCGCCGACGCTGCCCACGCCGCCCCCGACGGTGAGCGGGATGAAGACGGTCTCGGCGGTGCGGCGCACGACGTCGAGCGTCGTCTCGCGGCCCTCCGAGCTCGCCGAGATGTCGAGGAACGTCAGCTCGTCGGCACCCTCGGCGTCGTAGACCGCGCCCAGCTCGACCGGGTCGCCGGCGTCGCGGAGGTCGACGAAGTTCACGCCCTTGACCACGCGGCCGGCGTGCACGTCGAGGCAGGGGATGACCCGAACGGCGACCGGCACCCGACCAGCGTAGGGCTCGGAGCCGGTCCGGGCCCTCCCGACGGGCCGACCGGACGGGACCGCCGCCGGGCCGCTCCGGGCTGTCGGAGGGGCTGGCTAGGGTGTCGGAGGTGCCCCCCGGTGTGCCTGCTCCCCCGTCCTCCCGAGCCCCGGACGCGGAGTTCGCCGCGCTACCGCTGCGGGCCCTCGCCGACGCGGCGCTGAGCCGCGCCGCCGAGCTCGGCTGCAGCTACGCCGACCTGCGCGTCGAGCGCATCCGCGACGGGGTGCGCACGTTCCGCGACCGCTCGCTCGAGTCGAGCACGGACTCGACCACGGTCGGGCTGGCCGTCCGCGTCGTGCACGACGGCGTCTGGGGCTTCGCCTCCGGGGTCGGCCTCACGACGACGGTCGCGGCTGCGCTCGCCGAGCGCGCCGTCGCGACCGCCCGGGTCTCGAAGCCCCTGACGCCGCACCGCGTCGAGCTCGCCGACGAGCCCGTCCACCGCGACGCGACCTGGGTCTCGACCTTCGCCACCGACCCCTTCGAGGTCGACGAGGCCGAGCGGCAGGGCCGCATGCTCGAGCTCTCGGCCGCGCTGCTCGCCGGACCGGGCGTCAGCCACACCTCGGCGCTGCTGCACTGGGTGCACGAGGACAAGTTCTTCGCCAACCTCGCCGGCACCACCACGACCCAGGAGCGTGTCCGGATCCACCCGCAGCTCACGGCGGTCAGCGTGGGCGCGCACGGCTTCGCGACCATGCGCACGCTCGCGCCGCCGGTGGGCCGCGGCTGGGAATACCTGACCGGCACCGGCTGGGACCTCGACGCCGAGGTCGCCGAGATCCCGGGGCTGCTGGCCGAGCACGCCGCCGCACCGACCGTCGAGGCCGGGCGACTCGACCTCGTCATCGAGCCGAGCAACCTCTTCCTCACCATCCACGAGTCGGTCGGGCACGCGACCGAGCTCGACCGCGCGCTCGGCTACGAGGCGGCGTACGCGGGCACGTCGTTCGCGACGTTCGACCAGCTGGGCACCCTGCGCTACGGCAGCCCCGAGATGAACGTGACCGGGGACCGCGTCGCCGAGCACGGGCTCGCGACGATCGGCTACGACGACGAGGGCGTGGCGGCCACGACCTTCGACATCGTCGAACGCGGCACCCTCGTCGGCTACCAGCTCAACCGCCAGATGGCCGCCGAGAAGGACCTCGGCCCCTCGAACGGGTGCGCGTACGCCGACTCCCCCGGCCACCTCCCGATGCAGCGGATGCCGAACGTCTCCCTGGCCGCCACGCCCGGCGGGCCGAGCACCGCGGAGCTGATCTCGCGCGTCGACCACGGCCTCTACGTCGTGGGCGACAAGTCCTGGTCGATCGACATGCAGCGCTACAACTTCCAGTTCACCGGCCAGCGCTTCTACCGGATCGAGGGCGGCGAGCTCGCCGGGCAGGTCAAGGACGTGGCCTACCAGGCGACGACCACCGACTTCTGGCGCTCGATGGAGGCGACCGGGGGCGAGGAGACGTACGTGCTCGGCGGCGTCACGAACTGCGGGAAGGGCCAGCCGGGCCAGTCGGCACCCGTGTCGCACGGGTGCCCGTCCGCGCTGTTCCGGGGCGTGAACGTGCTCAACACGGCGACGGAGGGAGCGGCATGAGAGCCGGCGAGGTGCTCGACGAGGCGCTGCGGGTCGCCACCGGTCCGGTGGTGGCCGTGCTCACGGAGCGTTCCGAGGTCAACCTGCGCTGGGCGGCGAACGCGCTCACCACCAACGGGGAGATGCACGGTCGCAACCTCGCCGTCACCGCGACCGCCGAGGTCGAGGGCGGGACCGCGATCGCCACCGTGGCCGCCGACATCGGTGACGTGGGCGAGGTCGCCGCCGTGGTGGCAGCGGCCGAGGCCGCGGCCCGGGCGGCGTCGCCGGCGCAGGAGCCGACGGCCCTGGTGGGCCCGGCCGACGGGCCCGACACCGGCACGACCGCCGACCTCGACGCCGACCCGGCTGGCACCAGCGTCGACACCCTGGCCGCCGTCGCCGAAGGTCTGGGGCGGGCGTTCGCCCGGGCCGCGGACGACGGCCACCTGCTCTACGGCTTCGCCGAGCACGTCGTCGAGACCGTGTCGCTGGCCAGCAGCACCGGGCTGCGTCGGCGTGGGATCGACCCGTCGGGCCGCCTCGAGCTGAACGGCAAGAGCGTCGACCCGGGTTTGAGGAGCGCTGGCGACGACAACCCACCGGGGGGTGTGGGGGGTCGTCCCCTCACATCGACGCCGTCTGCCTGGGTCGGGCAGCAGACCCGGACGTTCGCCGACGTGGACGTCGACGACCTCTACGCCCAGCTCGTCCAGCGGCTCGGCTGGGCGCGCCGGACCGTGGACCTGCCACCGGGCCGCTACGAGACCCTGATCCCGCCGGGTCCGGTGGCCGACCTGATGATCTACGCCTGGTGGACGGCGAGCGCACGCGACGCGGAAGACGGCAGCAACGTGTACGCGGCCGGTGAGGGCCGGACGCGGGTCGGGGAACGGCTGACGCCGCTGCCGGTCACCCTGCTCTCGGACCCGGCGTGGCCGGGCGAGGAGACGCTGCCCTTCGTCGCCTCGACGATGTCGGAGGACGGGACGTCGTTCGCCTTCGACCAGGGCCTCGACGTCGGAGCCGTGCGCTGGCTGGAGGACGGGGTGCTGACCGACCTGGTCCGCAACCGGGCCCACGGGGCGGCCACCGGGCTGCCGGCGACGCCCTCGGCGCACAACCTCGTCATGGACGCGGGCGGCACCGCGACCCTGGAGGAGATGATCGCCCGCACCGAGCGCGGTCTGCTGCTCACCTGCTTCTGGTACATCCGCGAGGTGGACCCCGAGCGGTTGCTGCTGACCGGGCTCACCCGGGACGGCGTCTACCTCGTCGAGCACGGCGAGGTCGTCGCGGCGGTCAACAACTTTCGCTTCAACGAGTCGCCGATCGAGCTGCTGGGCCGGGTGACCGAGGTCGGCGCCAGCGTGCCGGTGCTGTGCCGGGAGTGGAACGACTACGTCACCAAGACGGTGATGCCCCCGTTGCGCGTGCCCGACTTCAACTGCTCGACCGTCAGCCAGGCGTCCTGAGCAGCAGGTCGCCCGCCTCCGCCTCCGCGGCCGTGCGGGTGAAGAGCCAGGTCTGCTCGGCGTCGCTGCGCTCGAGGATCCGGCCGTCGAAGCCGAGCTGCCGCAGCCGGCGGATCTCGAGCGTGCGCTGCACGTCGTCCGCGGCCGGGGAGAGGTACCAGAGCCGCTGGATCCCGCGCAGCCGCGGCTCGACCTGCGCGAGCGGCAGCCGCTCGTCCCACAGGTAGCTCCGGCTGATCCGGTCGGCCCCCGCGTTGAGCACGGGCCCGGTGCCCAGCGCGCCCGGGTAGGAGACCGTGACGGCCGAGACCAGGGGGTAGTCGATCACCGGGTCCCCCGGGTTGCCCGAGTAGGCGACCACCGCCGCGATGTCGGCCCAGCTGTCCCAGGCGTCCGTCGTGCGCTGGTCGCGGTAGGTGCCGCCGCCGGCCAGGGGCAGGCTGGCCGCGAGGACGAATCCCAGCCACCGCCGGCGTACGGACGCGAGCCCCGCACCGGACAGGACGGCCAGGCCCCCGACGCAGAACGAGAGGTAGCGCTGCGAGTAGAGCGGCGTCCAGGCCGCGGAGACGGCGATGAGCGCGAGCCCCGGGAACGCGACCCAGCCGATCAGCAGGAAGGTCGTGCCGCGCCGCCCGCGTCGGTGCCGCGCCAGCCACACCAGCCCGGCGGCCGCCGTCGCCCACGCGAGCACGGCCCACAGCCCGTTCGTGGGTGCCACGGTCTCGGTGGCGATCTTGGCCAGGGACTCGAGCGTGGGCGGGTCGATCCAGTCCACCTGGGCCTGCTGGCCGCGGGCCCGCCAGGCCAGCAGGACCACCGGCACAGCCCCCGCGACGATCCCGAGCAAGGGGGCGAGCCGACGCACGGGGAGGCCGAGCCGCCACACCCGGCGGCGCCGGCCCTCGACCTCGGGCGGGGCCCACAGCCAGACCACCAGCACCGGCAGCAGGAGTGCGGCGTAGACGTGCAGCCCCCCGACGAACGCCGTGGCCAGGGCGACGGGCAGGAACCAGACCCAGGAGGGCCGGCGTACGGAGAGCACGACGAGCAGCACGAGCAGCACGGTCGCGGCGCTGAACCACGCCCCCGACCGGCCCTCCGTCGCGACCAGCGTGATCCGGGGGCACACCCCCATCACGAGGCCGGCCAGCAGCCCGGCCCGCGGCGTGAAGAGCAGCGAACCCAGGACGACCACCAGGCCGGCCCCGATCCCGCAGGCCAGCACCGAGGGCAGCCGCAGGGTGAACGTGGAGATGCCGACGAGGTCGAGCCAGACCTTCATCGTGGAGTAGAAGAGCGCGTGCACGACGTCGACGTTGCCCAGCATCGCCCCGAGCTGGGCCCACGTGCGCGTGACCGCCGAGACGGTCGCGGCCTCGTCACGCGACTGGGCCGGGATCCAGGACCCGGCGCCCACGAGCCCGACGGTGAGCACAGCGACGGTCACCGCGCGCACGACGACCGAGCCCGTACGGAACGGGACGGGCGACGGCACGAGGCGAGATCCTACGGCGCGCGGACGTCCCGCCCGGCCAGGCCACGAACCGCTGCTAACCGGTGTCGACCTCTTCGGCCTCGAAGGTCACGACGCCCCGGCGCATCATCCGGACCAGGGCGTGCGCGGTCTCGCGCAGGGGCCCGGGGCCGGCGGCGTCGGCGACCTGGCCCGCGAAGTCCACGACCTGGCGGACCCAGCGGACGAAGTCACCCGCCGTCAGGTCGGTCTCGTCGAGCACGGCGGCGAGCGAGCGCCCGGACGCCCACCCGTACGCCACCTCGGCGAAGCCGATCTCCGGCTCGGGGCTGCGGGTGAGGCGGGCGTCGCGCTCGACCAGCGACACCTCGCGCCAGACGCGGCGGACCTGCGTGACCGCCTCGCTGGAGGCCAGGTCGGGCATCCGCGGGCGACGCGTGTGCTCGTCGCTGCGGCGTGCCTCGAAGACCAGCGCGCTCAGCACGGCCGCGAGCTGCGGCACGGTGAGGTCGTCGAACACGCCGGCGCGGATGCACTCGGCGGCGACGAGGTCGAGCTCGCCGTAGATGCGGGCGAGCATCCGACCGGCGTCGCCGACCTGGTCGCGCGGGCTGCTGGACGCGTCGCCGGTGAGGTAGCCGAGCGACTCCAGCACCAGGCAGATCCGGTCGAACGCCGTCGCGATGGTGTGCGTCCGCGAGCTGGCGCGGGCCTCGAGCCGGTCGTTCTCGCGCTCGAGGCGGAGCGCACGTTCGGCGGAGCGGGCGTGCTGCTCGCGGTCGGGACAGCCGTGGCAGGGGTCGCGGCGCTGCTCGTCGCGCAGCTGCTCGACCTTGGCCGCCACCTCCTCGTCGGCGGGTGCCCGCCGGAGCGCCGGCGCGCTCAGGTCGATCTCCGCCAGCTTGGAGCGGAACGCGGCGGCGAGGTTGCGCCGGGAGGCGGGCTCCTTGGCGTTGAAGTGCTTCGGCACCCGCATCCGCCCGGCCACCACCGGCGGTGAGGGGAAGTCGACGAGGGCGAGGCGGCGGATCTGCCGCTCCTCGGTCATGACGAGCGGGCGCGGGGCGTCGGCGCCGTGGTCGACCCGCCCGTCGTGGGTGCCCGGGTCGAGCACGACCACCCAGCCCTGGCTGCGCCCGGCGGGGACGCGGACCACGTCGCCGGGCTTCAGCGTGAGCAGGGTCTGGGTGCTCTCCGCCCGTCGGTCGGCCTTGCGCTCGCGGGCGGCGTCCGCCTCGAGGGCGGCGATCTCGCCGCGGCGCCGGGCGTACGCCTCGAAGTCGCCGCGGTCGCACGCGGCGGTCGCCCACTCGGCCGCGATGGTGTCGGCGTTGCGGGCCAGGTTCCGGGCGACGCCCACGACGGAGCGGTCGGACTGGAACTGCGCGAACGACTGCTCCAGCAGCGCCCGGGCGCGGGTCCGCCCGACGCTGCCGATGAGGTTGACGGCCATGTTGTACGTCGGCGCGAACGACGAGTGCAGCGGGTACGTACGCCGCGAGGCCAGGCCGGCGACCGCACGCGGGTCGAGGCCGGGCTGCCACAGGACGACGGCGTGGCCCTCGACGTCGATGCCGCGCCGGCCGGCGCGTCCGGTGAGCTGGGTGTACTCCCCCGGCGTGATGTCGGCGTGGCTCTCGCCGTTGTACTTGACCAGCTTCTCCAGCACCACGCTGCGCGCCGGCATGTTGATGCCGAGGGCCAGGGTCTCGGTGGCGAAGACGACCTTGGTCAGACCGCGGACGAAGCACTCCTCGACGCAGCCCTTGAACGCGGGCAGCATGCCCGCGTGGTGCGCGGCGACGCCGCGGGTGAGGGCCTCGGCGAATCGCGGGTGGTCGAGGGCGCGGAGGTCGGCGGGGTCGAGGCCGCCGAGGTGGTGGGCCAGGACACCGGCGATCTCGGCCTGCTCCTCGGGGCGGGTGAGCGTCAGCCCCGAGCCCAGCAGCTGCCGGACGGCGGCGTCGCAGCCGTTGCGGGAGAAGAGGAACACGATCGCCGGCAGCAGGGCGGCGCGGTCGAGCTGCTCGACCATCTCCGGCCGGCTCGAGGCGCTCAGCGAGCGCGGCCGACGCTCGCCCCCGCCGTGCTGGGCGCCGGCACCCCCGTAGGCGCCGCTGCCGTACGACACGGTCTTCTTCCCGCGACCGCTCCGGCCGCGTGGGCGGCGCGAGTCGTCGCGGACGAAGCGGGTCTCGTCGCGCGCCACCTTGAGCAGCGCCGGGTTCACCTCGCCGCGGCCAGGAGCGGCGTCGGGCCGGGCCGTCGGCGCCACGTCGGCGAACAGGTCGTAGAGGGTGCGCCCGACGAGCACGTGCTGGTAGAGCGGGACCGGGCGCCGCTCGGAGACGACGACCTCCATCTCGCCGCGCACGGCCGCGAGCCACTCGCCGAACTCCTCGGCGTTGCTCACCGTGGCGGAGAGCGCGACCACCTGGACCGAGTCCGCCAGCCCGATGATCACCTCCTCCCAGACGGCGCCGCGGAAGCGGTCGGCGAGGTAGTGCACCTCGTCCATGACGACGTAGCCGAGGTTCTCCAGCGTGCGCGAACCGGCGTAGATCATGTTCCGCAGGACCTCGGTGGTCATGACGACGACCGGGGCCTCGGAGTTGATCGAGCTGTCGCCGGTGAGCAGGCCGACGTTCGCGGCACCGTGGCGGCGCGCGAGGTCGGCGTACTTCTGGTTCGACAGGGCCTTGATCGGCGTCGTGTAGAAGGCCTTGCGGCCCTGCTGCAGGGCCAGGTAGACCGCGAACTCACCGACGATCGTCTTGCCCGCGCCCGTCGGCGCCGCGACCAGGACGCCCGTGCCCGCCTCGACGTGCGCGCACGCCTCGAGCTGGTAGTCGTCGAACCCGAAGCCGTAGCCGTCGGCGAAGGCCGCCAGCTGCGGGGACGTGCGCCGCTCACGGAACCGCGCGTACGCCTCGGCGGGACTGACCTGTTCCGCGCTCACAACCCCCGAACCTACCCGCCCGCCCCACCGGCGGCCCCGCGTCAGGGCCGCGACGGGGCGAGCAAGACGTGGGACGATGAGTCATGGAGAAGGCAACGATGAAGTGCCGCTTCGGCCGGCACGACTGGGACGAGCGTGAGAACCCCGAGACGCGCGAGCGCTACGAGATCTGCCTGCGCTGCGACGCCTACCGCGAGCAGCCCCGCGCGATCCCGGGAGCGGGCGCCGCAGGAGCGGCCGGCGCGAACCTGGGCGGTCTCGGGATGTAGCCGCCCGGTCCACGGTCGCGGGGCGGTCAGCCGAGCAGCGCGGCCGCGATCGCGGCCGCCGCCGCGACGAGCGCGGCCGCCGTACGCATACGGTCGGCGCGGAGCAGGGCGGCGAGCAGCGCGGGTCCGGGGCCGAGCCGGCCCAGCCGGGCGTGCAGCGGGGCCGCGCGGAAGGCCGTGGTGGCGAGCGCGACGGCGGTGGCGGCTGCCGAGCTCCAGACCAGTGCCGACGAGGGCGTCACCAGGAGCGCCCCGACGGCGGCGACGATCCCCGCGCCGTACACCACGCCCACGAGCGGGACGATCGTGCGGGAGTGCCGGGCGTGGGCCTGCGCGAAGTCCGGCCGGGCGACGGCGGCCAGGGCCGGGTAGACGAGCAGCGTCACCGTCAGCTGGAACCCCGCGTGCAGGCTCGTGGCCGCGACGAGGACGACGGACACCGACGGCACCCGCCCATCGTCCCCTGCTGCGGGGACGACGGACGGGTGCCGTCGGCAGGTCTCGCCGACGTCGTCAGTCCTCGACGGCGTCCTTCGCCTTCTCGGTGTCCATCCGGTCTTCGCCCATGGCCTGGTCCTTGTGGCCCTGGGCGGTCAGCTCGGCGTCGTCCGTGTGCTTGCCCACGGCCTCCTCGGCCTTGCCGGCGGCCTGCTGGACGGCGTCCTTGGCCTTGTCCCCGATCGACATGTGTCCTCCTTCGTTGTACGGCACTTCCTCCGACCGACGCTAGCAAGGGGCTTCGGAGCCGGAGACGGCGCGGGACTCACCCGGCCGCGTGCCCGACGTAGACCAGGGCGTCGCCGACGGCGCGCTCGGCGCCGTGGCTCGGCCGGTTCACGACCTGGCCGCCGGCGACCATGGTCGTCGACCCGCCACCGTCGAGGTTGACCGCGTCGGTGATCCCGAGGGACACGGCGACGGCGGCGGCCTCCTTCAGCGTCGCGCCGACGCTGGTCGCCTGGGTGCCGTCGATGGTGACGAGCGCGACGACACCGGCCTTGGTGGTGCCGACGAAGGTCCGCGGGTGCCGGTCGAAGAACACCTCCTTCTTGGACGGGACCACGACGTGCCCGTCCTGCACGAGGCGGTAGCGGCCGGCCACGCCGTAGAGACCGGCGTGCAGCTCGACCTTCGCGCCCTTCGCGTCGCGCAGGGCCAGACTGGTGCTGAGGCAGCCCTTCTTGGCCAGCGCGAGCAGCGTCTTCGCCTGGCGCCCGGTGGCCTGGACGGAGGTCTGGGTGCTCATCAGCGTCCGCCCGCGCGACTTCGCGGTCGACACGACGCAGCCCTTCGCGTCGAGCACGACCTCGACGCCGCGCCCCTTCGGCGTGGCCGCGGCGAACGCCGGGACGAAGCGGACGACGGCCCCGGCCTTCGTGCAGCGGGTGGGGTCGGACAGCGTGGTGCAGCCGGACGGGACGACCGGCGGCGAGTTCAGCCGGGTCAGCGCGAGCGTGGCCCCGGTCGTCCGGTTGCGCACCGAGCCCGACCAGGTCAGCCGGCCGAGACGGACCTTGTTCGTGGTGGCGTCGACCAGGACGTCGACCTCGGTCGAGGTGGCGGCGGGCTCGCTCAGCAGCTGTCCGTCGTACAGGCCGAGGCCCACCGGGTCGCCCGGGTAGGTGGGGTTCTTGGTGTAGGTGAAGTAGGAGGAGTTCACGCCGGCCAGGGCACCGGCCGCGCTCGTCAGCGCGCTGGTGGTCTCGGTCCGGGCGAGGTCCGCGCCGTACGTCGCGGCGAGGTGACCCGTCGCCGTCCGCGGGTCGATGCGCACGACGTTCACCCGCCAGGGCCCCCGCGTGGTCGTGGCGATCTGGCTGCTCGTAGCCGCTCCGGTCCCGCGGATGATCTGGGTCAGCTCGACGCCGGGGCCGAGCGTCTCCGTCGTGCGCTGCTCCGGGAGCGTCGAGACCCCGAGGTCCAGCCTCGGGGTGCCGGCGACGGCCGGTCCGACCGTGCCGAGGCCCGCGGTCGTGCCTGCGAGCAGGACGGCTGCACAGAACGAATTATCTGCAAGCCGACGCGCCGTCGCCGCGAAGGCGAAGTGCATAGTGCCATGAGTTACGTGAGGCACGTATTAGGTGCTGAAGTTGGGCTGGCCGACTGGGGCGCACCACTGCGACCGGGCCGTTCGTGAAGGAGCGAGCACGCCGGCGAAGCACGCAGTTCCAGTCTTTTAACTAGTCCGCGGTGATACCAAGGAAGTCGCGGAATGCAGGGTGTACTCGGACTAATTGGTCATCGATCGAGTGTTGATGTCGCGAAGCTAAGCGTCGCGCTCTGTCTAGTTGAGTACCGACCTCGGGATACTCGAAAACACCCGATGTCACTTCGATCCCTAGGAAGTAGCTCGTAATAAGCTTATCTACTATCACTTGAACTCGATCGGCTAAAACGCCTGCATCTACTAGAAGCTCGACCACCTCGCGACGGCTCAAGACGGCGCGAGCACCTAAGAAAGCGAAGAGAGCGTCGGCTAGCTCCGCAACTGTCACGCCGTTCTCGACGAGTAAGGCTTCGTAGGCGTACTGCGAATAACTTTGCATCGCTGACTGCAGGTCAGCTTCTTCTATCCGAGGGTGGTCTCTGTCAACTGCACGCGCTAGGGCAGAATTACAGAAGTAGATGACGTCCCGAGGCCTCGGCAGGACGTTGGAGACGATGAATTCTGAAGGGCTCAGCCCACTGATCTCTTCACAAAATAGCGTCTCCCACGTGAGGGGAGCCATTGATGAAGACCCCGAACTCGAGCGCGCGTAGTCGAACCGAGTCGACACGACACGAAGAAGTGTTTCGCCGTCCTGCCATGAGACGCTTGACAACGGCAGTTTGTCAGGTTCTCGCGCCTCGCTGCGAAGGTAAACGTATATATCCGACCGAAGGAAGATCGCGACGGTCAACTTGACCTGATCTCGCCAGTAGTCCTCGCGACTAAAGTCGACCACGAGATTCCCTCGAGCGCCGAGGAGCCCAAGGATGAGACGACTCAGCACTTTAAAATCTGCTCCGCGCTCCCAACCCTTATCGAGATTATCTACAAGTACCGCTACTCGTTCCTTGTCTCGAAGTACTGGGCCGAGTTGCTTGCGTAGTAGGGTCAAGGTCCTGCTGTGAAAGCCTCGTTAATCGCATTTCGTCCCCCAGAGATAGATTCTGCGTCTTTGGGTAAGGTTTCACTTATCCACTCGAGAGCCGACTCAAGGCGATTAGAGAACGTTTGTCGGACGTCGAAGCTAAGGCCCTCTGTGAAGTCGAGGAAGACCTGCTGCTCTCTCGATCGAGGAACTGTGGGCTTGTTCTCGATCTCAGCGACGACTTGGTAAGCGAGCTCGCTCTGGATGAGGAATCGCCACAGCGCGTCGAAAAAGTAGTCATGCTGATATTCCGGGAGCTTCTTGACTACTTCAAGTAGCGCTAGGAACTCGAAGCCTGGTGGCTTGATCATTATTGCAAGATTCCGTTTATCCGCGGCGATCTCGTCATAAGCGAGCAGAGCATTAGCCGTCTTACCGGTGCCGCGGTGGCCGATGAAGATCGCGTCGCGCGCTCGCAGTACATCCTCGAAGGCGGAGGTATGAATGAAGTAGTCGGCGATCTCGGACCGCTCGTTCTCAGCCACGTGCTCGCCGAACGAAATTCCAAGGAGAGGATTTCGACCTGTGTCTCGTCTTGAAAACTTGAAGTCATCGAAGTTAAGTTGGTCCAACCACTCACGAGCTCGTGTGGTGCACTCCTCAACATTGTGGTAACTAGTGAGTAGACCCTCAAAATCAAAGGGGATGGCAAAGTCGGGTTCGGCAAGCATCAGTACGTTGACGT
Organism: uncultured Actinomycetota bacterium; assembly: GCA_963762775.1. Taxonomy (GTDB): domain Bacteria; phylum Actinomycetota; class Actinomycetes; order Propionibacteriales; family Propionibacteriaceae; genus Microlunatus. The sequence continues at coordinate 45,030 of CAVXMD010000002.1, read as the reverse complement.
CGAAGCCAACAGCCATTCCGGCTATGAAGGCATGTCGAAGGTTATGTCGACTGGCGAGATTACGGGCCGGACCAGCGAAGTGCACGAGCACGCCAGCACTCTCAAGTATGCGAGGCGCATACCATGCGAGTTCCTCGAGACCTGACTCTCGTGGATCCGAGACGATAAGGTTGTCACCCACACGTAAGCGTCTGTTGACTAACTCGTCGAGACGCAATGCGGCCTCGAAAGTCTCGAATGTAGTGCAGTAGAGCAGACTCTTGGAGACCTGATTACTAATGAGGGACGGCTCGATGAGAGCGTCGTATGGGCTCGGCTGCGAGAGAGGGTCTTGGTCGCGGAACCTTGCTGCTAGCTCCTGGCTATTTTGGTAGGAAGAGTATCCGAACGCGCGCAGGAGCCCTAATGTCTTCCAGTCGTGTGTGGCACTAGAGACGGTGGAGTCAAGCGCGAACCAGACGTGCTTGCCTCTCGCAACGGCGTAACCTGCCTCAAATAAGACATTAGCGTTCAGGTTAGTCACGTCGAAGATGCACATATCAGAGGCGTCGATCTCCTCAAAGATCCGCGAGAGAACTATCTGCCCGTCCACGCGAAGTTGTTCCCAAGTTCGAGTTGTGACGTCTGGAGATCTGCCCAACTCCCCCGCTGTCGCTCGCATCGAATCAGCTTGTGAGTACGGGAACTCTGGATACCCGAAGAATACGTGAGTCACGATGGCCGCCTCAGACTCGAGAAGCTCAGACTTAGAGGGTCACACCCTAGAGCATGATCTTCGCAGCCAAGCCAATACGTCACCCGTGGTGGTCGGCGTCGGAGTTGACGCACGGTTCCAAGAGGTTGCTCCGAGCAATCGTTAGGGCAGCAGGCGGTGATCAACGGGGTACCGGTCTGATTGTGCGCCGTAGGGACTCCCGAGCGGCGGCGAGGTCAGCCGCTGTCTCCCGCAGTTCATCCTCAGACGTTCGGTGCCGTTGCTGAGCGGTCGCGAGCTGGTCGGCGAGTTGCGCGTTATGCCGTTCCAGGGTTCGGAGCTGTTCGAGTAGGACGGTCGGATCGACGGCTTCGAGCTCGGCGCCGAGGCGTTGCCCGATGGTCCGCTGAAGCTGGCGAACCTGAGTCTTCAGGGTCGCGGTTCTCGTGTCGGGCGTGTTCGAGGTCGACGCGGAGGCTGGCGGCGCTGACCCGGTCACCGAGGTGTGGTGTTTCGCGTAGGCCGTGCTCGGTCTGGTCGGCTTGGGCTTTACGGACGGCCGCTGCGACCTCGGGATTGTTGTAGGTGAACCAGGTAGAGACGTTGGCGGTGCGGGCAACTCGGGCGAAGGTGACCGGGTCGCCGGCGGCGTGCAGGCGTGCGACGGTCTCGAGGGCGCGTAACGGCTTTGACGCGGCTGGCTTCTCGTCGGGCGAGGACGAGCTTGTCGGTCCGCTGGACCGCCGATCCAGAGGTCTCGGTGCTCACTGGTCGGCTCCTTGCATGGCGGTGTCGGCTTGTCGGATCCGTCGGATCTCCTTCGCTGCCTGCTCGACGCTGCGCCGGTTCTCCTCGGGCAGGTCATCGAGCAGGGTGTTCATGGCCTTGGTGACGCCGGTGAACGCGTCGATCTGGTCGGCGAGGTTGGTGACGACCCAGCCGGCGGCGTCGGTAGCGAGGGCCTGTTCCTTGTTCACACGCAGCTCGGCGACGTGTGTCTCGATCGCGGGCAGGTAGGACGGGTCGGGTCGGTAGAAGGCGCAGCCGGCGCACTGGAACCGGATGGGGCAGTGCCCACCGCCGGCCTTGATGTTCGACGGCTCGGCGCAGTTGCCGTAGGGCACTGCGACGGTGCCGACGGCGTAGTCGAGGTCACCGACCGCCCTGATCCGCCGTCCGTGCCGGTCGACCATCAGGTCGGAGACGGCCGCGACGGCTTCCCGGCGCCGCTTCAAGGTGACTTTGTAGTAGCCGAGGGTGGTCTCGACCGAGACGTGGTCCATGAGCTGGCGCAGCACGTCGACCGGGGTGCCGGCGTCGGCGTGGCGCTGGGCGTAGCTGTGGCGGAACGCGTAGAGGGTGATCCGGTCGCGGGGGTAGAGCGTGTTCAGCCCGTTTCCGTCGAGACCCTCGTCGAGCAGGGCCGGGATGGAGTCGACCCAGAGCCGGAACGCGCGCCCGCCGAAGGTGCTGGTGGTCAGGTGGCCACCGTTGGGTGAGACGCGGCCGCGGGTTCCGGGGCTGGGGAACATCCACTGCGCGCCGAGCTTCTCGGCGGGTAGCCCGGCCAGCCGGGCCTGCCAGCTCTTGATCACCTCGGCGGTGGACTCTGCGATCGGCAGCCGACGGTTGAGGCGGCCGGCCTTGTGGTTGTCGTAGATCAGAGTGGGGCGGTCGTCGACATAGGCCAGGCAGCCGGTCTTCAACGTGGTGATCTCCTCGGGCCGCCGGCCGGTGTCGCGGACCAGCTGGTAGACGGTCCGATACATGTGCCGCAGGTCGTCGGCGGTCCAGCCGGGGCTGGCGAAGTTCGAGTGAGCGCCGAGCAGGTCGAGGTGGGCGTCGAGCTGGGCGATCACGTGGTCGGGCAGGGACCGGCCGAGCAGGTCCTCGGCGGCCCTCTCGCGCTTCACCGGCTTTGGTTGGTGGAGCCTCGCGCCGGCCGGGTCGAAGGCGCCCGGGATCTGCTCGGTCAGGCCGGACTGGCGCATGAAGACCAGCATCTGGCGGAACCAGCTGAACATCTGCGCCCGGTGGGCGTCGGAGTAGGGCGTGCCGTTGGGCCGCACCAGGAAGCGGATGTGGTCGACGACCGCCGTCATCTCCTTCATCCCGAGCCGGGTCGGGTCGTTCCCGTTCGGCTGCCCGAGGAGGGCCCGGGATACGACGACGACCGCGCTGAGGGTGAGTCGGCAGGAGCTGACGTTGGGCCGCAGGATCCGGAAGTACTCCTTGACCAGTTCCCGCAGCCACGTTCGGTGGACCGGCCGGAAGTCCAACAACCCGTAGCGGGCGATGTAGTTGCGCCCCGTGGAGCCAGCGGTCAGCCCGAGCAACCGGCATTCCCACACGTCACCCAACGTGGGATCGGCACCGGTGAACGCGACTCGGTCGGCGAGCAGCACCGATCGCAGCGCCCGGGCCAGACCGCGTTCGGAAGGAGCCAATGCGTCGATGGTCTCCTCGGTGATGTCGATCAGCGACTCCGTGCCCTTGGGCAGGCGGTTGAGGAGCGTCTGCACGCGGACCGGCACTAGGACCCGGTCCCGGTCGAGGACCTGTAGGCCGATCAGGATCTCGGTGCGGAGCCCGTCCGGCAGCGGAGCCAGGTCGAACCGACGGACCGTGTCCTGGTCGGCATAGCGCCGGTTCGGGGCGTAGCGGGCGTAGTTCGCGTCGAAGTCGGTAGGCCTGCCGGCCTGGTTGCGTCGGGCGCTGCAGCTGGGGCAGTACGAAGCAACACCGTGGGCAAACCCGGAGCAGCCTTTCCGGGTGCAGCGGAACACCCACGTCCTCGGGTTGTCCGGGTCGCCCAGGAACCGCAGCCGCGCGGGATCCCACTCGCCCGGGCGCCAGCCGGGGTCCAACTGCTGCGTCAGAGCGGCCAGCCAGTCCGGGTCCGGCTGATCCATGAAGTGGGCGGCCGTCGGCGACTCCGCCACCCCCAACGGTGCGACGTCCACTGCCTGCACGCTCGCCAGGTCGGCACTCATCGAGTGGTCCTGTCCACGGCAGCCCGCAGATCGGCGTCGGAGGCATGCAGGTAGACCGCGGTACTCGACTGAGAAGCGTGGCCGAGCAGGGCCTGGACGACGTCGATGGCGTTGCCGGACCGCAACCAGCCGGTCGCGGCGGTATGGCGCAACATGTGCGGCCGGGCGCGGAACCCGGCGCGTCGACCTGCCGCCTCGACCATCTGCTTGGCGTTCGAGTACGACATCGGCCGGCCGTGACCCGGCCCGTGCCGGTTGACGAACACGTAGTCGCAACCGTCGGCGACCGGGTCGGCCTGCCGCTCGACGGCATAGCGACGGAACACCTCTACCAGGGCCTCTGTCACCGGGACGGCCCGCGCACGTCCCGACTTCACCCGGGCCCCGTTCGCGTTGTTCAGCCGCGGACGGACGTGCACGTGCGGGCCAGGCACCTCACAACCCACCGCCCGAGACGACGGCAGCAGGTGCAGGTCCTCGCGGCGCATCCCGAGCGCCTCACCGATCCGCATCCCCGTCACCAGCAGGAGCATCAGCAGGAACTGGTCGCGGCTCGACCTAGCCGCATCGACCAGCCTGACGGCTTCGTCGCTGGTCAGCGTCTCCGGCAGCCGGGTGACCTCCGCCGCCCGTAGCGCCCGTGCGCGAACATTCGAGAACTCACCGCGCTCGCCCCGGTCGAACGCCGCAGGCGTGAACTGCACGTAACCCCGCTCGTTGAGCCTCGCCACCACGACCGGCTCGACATGGCCGTGGGCTGCGCAGAAGCGCAGGAACTCGACGACCGCGATCAAGACCGCGTTGACCGACTTCCCCGACAGGCGGGTCCCGCGCACGGTCTTGGACTGCTCGACGTGGAACTTGAACCGGGCCAGGTCGGCCAAGCTCACCCGGCGCCACACGACCCCCGACGACTCGCACCAGTTCAAGAACCGCCCCACCCGCGGCACGTAGGCCCGCACCGTCTCCGTCGACCGCTCCAGCCCCATCAGCCCGAGCACGAAGTCACGGCACTCCGGCTGCACCGCGAACGCCTCGTCAACCAGCAGCCAAGACCTACGGCCCGTGGCCGGCAGTTCCACTCTCATCGATCTCCAGCTCATCCGAGCCTCCCGGTCCGCACGTAGACCACGTACCAGCAGGCCTGCCGATAACAGTGAGTGACGGCACTGACAGAACCTGTCGACACACGTCCCACGTACAGGGAGCCAGCCTGCAGATAAAGCAGGCGGACGGGTTGGCCCCGTCGGTGCAGAACCGGCATCGTGAGCTCCTCCCGGTGCAGACGTCGCTGCCCGGGTGCGAGTGTCGCAGGAACAGGCGTGCCGCGTGGGGCGTACGAGCAGGTCGGGGCCGCTGAGGTCGGCCAGCTCGCCGCTCAGCCCGGTCGGGTCCGCGTCGTCCCGGTGGGCGCGGACGGCAGGCAGACCCGGAGGGCCCCGGGGACGGACACCGCCGTGACCGGGGTCGGACCCAGCTCCTCGCCGTCGCCGTAGACGGTGCCGGCGCCGCCGACGACGCGCACGGTGCGCGCCCGGAACCGCTCGACGCAGGGGTCGGCGGCGAAGCGGCCGGTCTTCATCTGCGGCAGCAGCTGCAGCAGCTTCGTACGCCGGACCGGGTGGATGACGGTGACGTCGAGCAGGCCGTCGTACGGGTCGGCGTCGGGGCAGATGCGCAGCCCGCCGCCGAAGCTGCCCGTGTTCCCCACCGAGACGAACATCGCGTCCAGCTCACGGCGCTCGCCGTCCACCTCGAGCACGTACGGCAGCGCACGGAACGTCCGCAGCTCGGCGAGCACCGCGATCGTGTAGCGGGCGGAGCCGTGGGGTCGGCGCATCCGGTTGGCGCGGGCGTTGACCAGCGCGTCGAAGCCGGTGGCCACGACGGTCCCGACCCAGCGCGCGCCCACCTGCAGCAGGTCGACGGGTCGGCTGGCTCCGGCGGCCAGCGCCGCCACCGCGCCGGAGAGGTCGTCGGGGTCGAGCCCGAGGGCGCGGGCGAAGTCGTTCCCGGTGCCGGCCGGGACGAGGCCCAGCGCCAACGGGTCGTCGGGGTGCGCGGCCAGGTGGCCGGCGACGGCGTTGAGCCCGAGGTGGGCCATGCCGTCGCCCCCCATCACGGCGAGGACCCCGACACCGCTCTGCGCGGCCTCCGCGACCATCTCGGCGGCCTCGCCGGGGCTGCGGCTCAGCCGCAGGGCCACCTCGTGGCCGGCGTCGCGGAGCCGCCCGACCACGTCGGGCAGCAGGGCCTGCGCCCGCCCCTTCGCCGCCGACGGGTTGACGACCAGGGCGACGGCGGCCGGGGCCGGGGTGGGTTCAGGCATCCTCGCCGTCGGCGAGCTCGCGCAGGGCACGGTCACGCGCCACCGGGTCGACCGTCCCCCGACGGGCCTTGCGCCGGTCGAGCACGTGCGCGATCACCTCGGCCACGATGAACAGCACCGACATGGGCAGGGCCAGGGCCAGCATCGAGAACGGGTCCGTCGAGGGCGTCGCCACTGCGCCGAACACGAAGGTCGCCGAAGATGATGATCGTGCGGTACTTCGACGAGGTATCTTCGCCTTGAGCACGCCGACGATGTTGAGGATCAGCACGACCTCGGGGATGAGGAAGGCCACCCCGAAGACGAGCATGAAGCGCATCAGGAACGACAGGAACTGGTTGACGTCCTGGAGATTGGAGATGCCGTTCTCGGTGAAGCCGAGCAGCACGACGAGGCCCTTGGGCATCACGTAGTAGCCGACGGCCACGCCGGCGAGGAACAGCGGCGTCGCGGACCCGAGGAAGATCAGGGTCCAGCGCTTCTCCTTGGCGAGGAGACCCGGGACGACGAACGCCCACAGCTGGTAGAGCCACATCGGGGTGGTCAGCAGCAGCCCGGCGAGCGCCGACACCTTGAGGGCCAGGGTGAACGGCGCCGCCACGCCGGCTGTTGAACGAGCTGTGATGTCTGCGCCGGGGTTCTTCGCCAGGAGGGCCGCGCGGCCTGCTCGTACGGGTAGAACAGGACGTCGGTCAGCTGGTGTCGGAAGAACCAGCACACGATCGTGCCGGCCAGGACGGTCAGCGCTATCACGATGAGCCGGTAGCGCAGCTCGGCGATGTGCTCGAACAGGCTCATCGAGCCGTCGGGCCCGGCCTTCGGCGGCTTGAGCCAGTCCAGGCTCAGCCGGATCGGCCGGCCCCGGACGGTGAGGGACACGAGGTCAGCAGGTCGCGGTCAGCGGACGCGGATCAGGCGTCGCGACGCGCGTCGCTGGGGTCGGCGGACCCGGAGACGTTGCTGCGGGGCGGCTGCGTGTAGCCCGGGTCGGTCGGGGCGAGCGGCTCCGGCGTCACGGTCGGCGGCTGGCCGGCGGTCGTCCCGTCCTGGGCCGCCCCGTCCTTGTCCCGGAGACCCTTGGTCTCCTCCTTGAACTCCCGCAGGGCCCGGCCGCTGGACTTGCCCAGCCCCGCCAGCTTGGTCCCGCCGAAGAGCAGGAGGACGACGGCCAGGATGATGAGCAGCTCGGGGACACCGAGACCGCCGAACGCGAGCGGGGTCATGTTTCCTTCTTTCCCGGCGCTGTCGCGCCTCGGTCATCGTACGTCTCGACGGTACCCGGCCAGGCGGCGTCGTCGAGGACTTCGGAGCCGACGTCACCGGCGGTTTGCGCCGTCGCCGTGCGCACCCCGACCTCCACCTGCGCGAGCAGGTCGGCGAGCTCGCCGGCCCGGCCGGCCACCACCTCGACCTCGCGGAGCAGTCCCTGCGCGCGGCGCCACACGCCCAGCGCGAGGCGTCCGAGGACGAGCAGCCCGCCCACCGCGATCACGACGAACAGCAGGACCCAGAGCACCGCCGGAGCCTAGCGACCCGCCGGGCGGTCGAGCGCCGCGTACGCTGCCAGCGCCTCGCGCGCCGCCGTGGTCGCGGCCTCCCCGGCCCCGGCCGGGGAGAGCACCGTCGCCGCGGAGCCGAGCCTCAGCAGCAGGTGGCGCAGCCAGGCGGGGTCGGTCACGCGGAACGCCGCCACCACGCCCCCGCCGGGTCGCGGCGCCGTGGTCTCGGTCGGGTAGTACTCGGCGACCCAGGCCGCCTCGGGCGCGAGCTCGAGGGTGACGACCGGCGCGTCGGCCAGCGAGGCGAACCAGCCCGCGCTCAGGTCGGTCAGCTCCACGTCGTGCGGCGCCACCGGCTCGTCGGTCACCGACGCGGCTGCCACCCGGTCCAGGCGGAAGGTCCGAAGCCCGCCCGCGCGGTAGCACCACGCCTCCAGGTAGCCGTACCCGTCGAGGACGAACAGGCGCAGCGGGTCGACGAAGCGCTGCGTGGTCTCGTCCCGGGTCGCGGTGTCGTAGGTCAGGTCGAGGCGTCGGCCGCGGTCCAGGGCGTCGGCCAGGGTCGCCCGGACGTCCTCGTCGGCCGAGGTCACGTCCACCGAGGCCTGCCCCACCGGGACCGTCCCCGCAGCCTGCTCCAGCTTGGCCAGCGCCCGGTCCGTGGCGGCACGCTGGTCGGGCCCGGCGATCTCGCGCAGCGTCCGCAGCGCCAGGACGAGGGCGAGCGCCTCGCCGGCCGTCAGCCGCAGCGGTCGGGTCAGGTAGTCGGCGTTGCTGAGGTGGATGACGCCCTCGCCGTCCACCGCGTCCATGTCGATGTCGATGAGGTCGCCGGGCGAGAGGCCGGGCATGCCGCACATCCAGAGCACGCCGAGGTCGGCGCGCAGCGTCCGCGGGCTCACCCCGAACGCCGCCGCCACGTCGGCCACGGCTGCCCCGTCGTGCTCGCGCAGGTACGGCACGAGGCTGAGCAGCCGGCGCACCTGGGCCTGGCTCGTCACGCGGCCGTCCCGGCGAGCTCGCGGAGCCGGTCGACCACCGCGCCCCGCAGGTCGGCCGGCTGGAGGACGAGGACGTCCGCCCCGTGGCCGGCGACCTCCTGGGCCATGGCGGGCAGGCTCCCGTAGCCGACCCACCACCGCTCGTAGCCGTCCGGCGCCCAGGCCAGGTCCGGAGCCGGCTCCGCGGGTCGGCCCCGCCGCGTCAACGACGGCGCCTTTGCCGAGCGGACCGCGAGCAGCGCCTCGGCCGTCGGCTCCTGCGGGTCGAGAGCGCGCCCCAGCGCGCGCAGGTCGAGGGACTCGGGGACGTCGTACGCGCCCGGCCGCGAGACCGGCACCGGCACGTCGGTCACCCGCGACAGCTTGAACATCCGGGTGGCGTCCCGGTCGACGTCGCGCCCGACGACGTACCAACGCCCGTGCCGCGAGGTCATCCCCCACGGCTCCAGGGTGCGCAGGCTGCCGTCGCGGTAGGTGAAGCGGACCCGGGAGCGGTCGAGGACGGCGTTCCAGAGCGGGACGAAGGCGGGTTCGGTGGCCTGCACGGACGGCTCCAGCGCGCTCAGCGCCGAGGGGTCGGGCTCCACGCCGGCGGCCCTCAGCTTGGTCATCGCGCTCTGCGTGGACTCGGCCATGCTGGCGTGCTGCCACACCCGGGCCGCCACCCCGACGACGGAGGCCTCCTCGGCGTCGAGCTCGACCGGCGGCAGGGAGAACTCGCTCGGCAGGATCCGGTAGCCGGCCTCGTCGTCGAAGAAGGCGTCGTAGCCACCGACCTCGATGGGCACGCCGAGGGCCCGCAGCTCGTCCTTGTCGCGCTCGAACGTCCGCTCGAACGCCGCGTCGCTCAGCCCGTGGTAGCCCTCGACGAGCTCCCGGATCCTGGCCTTGGGCAGGTAGCGGCCGGCGACCAGGAGCGCGATCGTGAGGTTCACGATCCGCTCGGTCTTGCGCGGTGCCACGTTGTCTGTCCTCGCTCCGCTCGGACGCGGGGGTTGGGTCGCTCGGGGCAGAAACTACTACGTCCGGGCTCGACCACCCGTGCGATTCCGCTCCGGCGAGCCGGATCGCGCCGCGCTCCTGGCGCCGGTTCAACCGCGCCCGCGCACCCAGGTCGCGGTTCTACCGCGTCCCTGCGGGGCGACGAGGCCCTCGGCCCGCAGCTGCTCGAGGGCGAGCCGGATCGTCGGGTCGCTGACGCCGGGCAGCGCGGCCCGGACGTCACCGATCCGAAAGACCGGGGCGGCGTGCTCCAGGACGTGCTCCCGGACGCGCTGCTGCTTCGTCCCGCTCGTCCGGTTCGAGGCTGCGCGCTGCTCGAACCGGCGGTAGCGACGCGGCCGTTGCCGTCCTCGAAGGGGTGGACCGTCAGGAGGTCCAGCACGAGCAGACCGGTCAGCAGCACGGGGTGGTGCCGACGCGCGTCGAGGGCGTCTGAGTAGCGGGCCAGCAGGTCCGCGGTCACCTCCGGCGTCCGCGCCGCCAGGACCGGGACGAACCGTACGGCCACCGTCCCGTCCGGCGAGCGGTCGACGACGAGGTCGTCGACCTCCTTCCACCGACCGCCGACGACCTCGGTGTGCCCGAACAGCTCGCCGTGCAGGTGCAGCAGGAGCCCGGCGTTCAGCGGACGCCAGTCGCCCGCGAACAGGTGGTCGAGGGCCGAGCGGTACCCGGCGAGCTCCTGCTCGCTGCGCGTCCGGAGCGTGGTCGTGCGGTCACGGATGATGGCGGCTGCGCGCGCCGGGTCCGGGACGACGACGCCCTCGAGGGCGGAGGACGCCGTGATGCTGGCGATCCGGGCCCGGTCGGCGAGCTCGCCGAGGAGCGCGGGCAGCTGGTTGCGGAAGAGGTCCGCCCGTCCACGTCCGACGTCCACCTCGGACAGCTGCGTGACGACGTGACCGGGCACCAGGGCCAGGAGCCTGTCGAGGTCCGCGAACGACTGCACAATCCCTCAGAACATCCACCAAATCTACTCATCAGGAGCGGTCTTAGGTGATTGAGGAGCCCTCGTCAGTCCAGACAGAACTCGTTGCCCTCGGGGTCCTGCAGGACGATCACCGTCTCGTCCATGCCGTTCGCCTCGAGCCGGGCGAAGACGGTGGCGCCCAGGGCGACGAGCCGCTCGGCCTCGGCGGTCAGCGCGGCCGTCCGCTCGTCCCCGCTCAGACCGGGGGCGGCACGGACGTCGAGGTGCACCCGGTTCTTGGCCGTCTTGCCCTCGGGCACGCGCTGGAAGAACACCCGGGGACCGGTCTGGCCCTCCGGTGGGACCGCCGCGTCGCGGGAGTCCCGCTCGTCCTCAGGGACGCCCCACGCCGTCATCGCGGCCTCCCAGCTGTCGAAGCCCTCCGGCGGGGCCTGCCGCTCGTAGCCGAGCACGGCGCACCAGAACTCGGCGAGCGCACCCGGCGCGGCGCAGTCGAACGTCACCTGGACCTCGCGGATCGTCATGGGCGAGACGCTAGCGGTGGGCACGGACAGCCGTCCGCTCCCCCGGCGCCCTCTAGGGTCGGGCCCGTGATCGTCTGGGCGTCGGGCAGCGTGACCGCGGTGACCGGCGGTTGGCGGGGCGCCGTCGAGCTCGCCGTCGACCGCGACGACACGAGCGTCCCCGTCCGGGCGCTGGCCTACACCGACCTGATGGCGGCGCCGGTGGCCGGCGACCGGGTCCTGCTGAACGTCGCCGCTCTCGACCGCGGCCTCGGCACCGGCGGCTACGCCCTCGTCGTCGCCGCGCTCGCACCGGACGGCACCGTCGGCGCCCAACCGCCGCAGCCGGCCGGGCACCTCGTCAAGGCGCGCTACCTGCCTCTGCAGGCGATGGTCGCCGGGGCCGACGAGCAGGGTTCGCCGCACCACGACCTGCTCGCCGACGCCGACTCCCTCGACGGCCTGCCCGTGGTCGTGGCCGACCTGCACTCGGCGCTCGCGCCGGTCCTGCTGGCCCTGGCCCACGACCGCCCCGGCACCCGCGCGGTCTACGTGATGAGCGACCAGGGCGCGCTGCCGATCGCCTTCTCACGGACGGTCGCACAGCTGGTCGACGCCGGGCTGCTGGCCGGGACGGTGACGGTCGGCCAGTCGTTCGGCGGTGACCTCGAGGCGGTGACCGTGCACTCCGGGCTCCTGGCCGCCCGCCTGGCGCTGGGCGCCGACGTGGCCGTGGTGACCCAGGGACCCGGCAACCTCGGGACGGGCACCCGCTGGGGCTTCTCCGGCGTCGGCGCGGGCGAGGCCGTCAACGCCGCCGCCACCCTGTCCGGTCGCCCGGTCGCCAGCCTGCGGGTCTCCGGCGCCGACGCCCGCCCGCGGCACCGCGGCGTCTCCCACCACAGCCTGACCGCGTACGGCCGGGTCGCCCTCGCCCGGGCCGACCTCGCCGTACCCGACCTCGCCGGAGCCGGACGGCTGCACGGGATCGCCGGGCTCGACGCGGTCGCCGCTCTCGCCCCCGCGGTGGACGAGGCCGTCGCGCACCTCGACCGGCACCACGCGGTGCGCGTCGCGCTCGACGGGCTCGACGACGCCCTGCTGGACGCTCCCCTGCGGCTGTCGACCATGGGGCGTGGTCTCGACGGCGACCCGGCCTACTTCCTTGCCGCTGCGGCGGCGGGTCGGCACGCGGCAGCCCTGCTCGCGTAGCGTGCGGCCCATGAGCGGCGTGCAGGTGGAGCTCCGGCCCGCCCGGGTCGACGAGGGCGACGGTCAGTTGCTGGCGCAGGCGATGGCCGCGGAGATCGCGGTGCTCTACGACGGCCTCGACCAGAACGGCGCCGACATGCCCAAGGCCGGCCCGGCCGAGCTCGGTCCACCCGGCGGCGGCTTCTGGATCGGCTACGTCGACGGCTCACCCGCCTGCTGCGGCGGCCTGAAGCAGCTGCCGGACCCGGGCGCGTGCGAGATCAAGAAGATGTACGTCGTGCCGGCCCTCCGTGGCCGCGGCATCGCCCGCCAGCTGCTCGCCTTCCTCGAGGGCCGCGCAAGCGCCCTGGGCCACACCGTCGCCCGCCTCGACAGCGGCGACCGCCAGCCCGACGCGGTCCACCTCTACGCCTCGGCCGGCTACACCGAGATCCCGAACTTCAACGCGAACCCCGCCGCCACCTACTTCGCCGAGAAGCACCTCGCTCCCCGGCCGGGGAGCGCAGTCGTCAGCTGACCCCGTCCTAGTCCCACCCCTATGCACCGCGACCCCCGGTCGGCGCGGGGGACGCGCCCGTCGAGTCGTCGTCGTGTGCGTTCATGCTGCCGAGTGGGCAGGGCGGCATCCAGAGGTGACGTCGAAGGAGGGGTTCATGGCCGGCGCGCCGAGCGTGGACGGGTCTGGCGGGAGCCCGGGCGGGACCACGGACCGACACCGAGCGTGAACCACCCGCCCGGGCGGATGGTTGCGAGGCGCGGCGGCCATGAACCCCGACGGCCTCGGACCCCGGCTGGAGAACTCAGCTGGCGGACGACGTGAACAAGATGTCCACCACGAACACGAGCGTCTCGCCCGGGTCGACCTTCGGCGTCGCATTGCCCTGCGGGTAGCCCTCGGACGGGGGCACGACGACCAGCACCCGACTTCCGACCTTCTGCCCCACCAGGCCCTTCTGCAGCCCGGGCACCAGCGACGCGAGGGCCGCGGTGGCGGGCTTGGCGCCGTACGTCTGCTCCAGGACCGCGCCGGTGCTCCAGTCGACCCAGCTGTAGTCGATCGTCACCGAGTCGGACTGGCCCACGGTCTTGCCGCTGCCCTGGATGAGCGGCTGGACGACGAGGTCGCTCGGTGGGTCGGTCTTCGGGACGGTCACCACCGGCTTGCCGTCGGTCTCGGTGACGGTCGGGAGGCCGGCCTTGGGGGCCACGGCGGTGCCCGACGGGCCGGTGAGCGGCACGGCGACGATGTCGACCACGAAGATCAGGGTGTCCCCGACGTTGATGCCGGCCTGGGGGCTGCCGCCGCTGGCGTCGTAGCCGTCCGAGCCCGGCATCGCCACCACGACGCGGCTGCCCTGGCGCTGGCCCTGCAGGCCCTTGCTGAAGCCGGGCACGACCTGGTCGAGCGGGAAGGCGATGGACTGGCCCCGGCTGAACGAGTCGTCGAACTTCTTGCCCGTGCGCCCGTTGACGCCGTAGTAGTTGACCTCGACGGTCGAGCCGGCCTGCACGACCGGACCCTTGCCGGGCGAGAGCACCTCGGTGCGGGTCTGGTCGATCGCCCACGGCGAGTCGACCTTGACCGTGGGCGACTTGCCGTACGCGCCGGTGACCTTGACCGCGGCGAAGTTGTTCGACGGGGTGATCGTCGGCGTCGCGCTCGGGCTCGCCGAGGACGAAGGGCTCGCGCTCGCGGTGTCCGGGGCGGAGGCGGACGCGCTGGGGCTCGCGCTGGCGGCCGGGTCGCTGTCGTCGCCGCAGGCGCCGAGAGCCAGGAGGACCGCACTCAGGCCGAGCCCGACGAGGGCCTTGGTCAGCGGGACGGGTCGAAGTCGCACCGGGAGAGGTTACAGGGGCCCACCTGTGTCTTCTGTCCTCGCTCCGCTCGGACGCGCCTCGTGCTCTGGTCCGATGCCTTCCTCCCTCCCGGGCAGGACGAAGAGCGTGTCCCGCCCGTCCGGTCGTCCAGGCACCGGCGCACGAGTCGGCGGTGATCGAGGGCCGACCGGACCGGCCCGGGTCGTCCGATCTGAGCGACAGCGGGTCAGTACGCCCTGCGCATCGACGCGATCAGGCGGTCGACCCGCTCGTCCGCAGCCACGAAGGGGTCCTTGCAGAGCACGGTGCGCTGCGCCTGGTCGTTGAGCTTGAGGTGCACCCAGTCGACCGTGTAGTCGCTGCGGCACTCCTGGGCGGCGCGGATGAAGTCGCCGCGCAGCTTGGCCCGGGTGGTCTGCGGCGGGACGGACTTGGCCCGGAACACCGCCGGCTCGGTCGTGACCCGCGCGGCCGCGCCGCGGGACTCGAGGATGGAGAAGAGCCCCCGGCCGCGTCGGATGTCGTGGTAGGCGAGGTCGATCTGGGCGATGCGCGGGTCGGCGAGGCTCATCTGGTGCTTGGCGGCGTAGCGGTCGAGGAGCTTGAGCTTGATCGCCCAGTCGATCTCGGTGTCGATCAGCTCGAGCTTGTCCTCGGCGACCGCGCGCAGCGTCCGCTCCCAGAGGTCGAGGACCCGGTCGACCGTCGGCGTCCGCAGGCTCTCGCGGCTGACGAACTCCGCGACCTTCTCGTAGTACTCGGTCTGCAGCTCCAGGGCCGAGATCCGCCGGCCGTTCGACAGGCTGACCTGCACCTGGCCCGTACGGTCGCGGCTCATGTCGCGGATCGCACGGATCGGGTTGTCGAGGGCCAGGTCGCGCATCGGCACGCCGGCCTCGACCAGGCGCAGGACCAGCTCCGCCGAACCCACCTTGAGCAGCGTGGTGGTCTCGCTCATGTTCGAGTCGCCGACGATCACGTGCAGGCGGCGGTAGCGCTCGGGGTCGGCGTGCGGCTCGTCGCGGGTGTTGATGATCGGCCGGCTGCGCGTCGTCGCCGAGGAGACGCTCTCCCAGATGTGCTCCGCGCGCTGGCTGACGCTGTACTCCGCGCCGCGCGCCGTGGTCAGCACCTTGCCCGCGCCGCAGATCAGCTGCCGCGACACGAGGAACGGCACCAGCACGTCGGTGATCTTGGAGAAGTCGCCGACCCGGCTGATCAGGTAGTTCTCGTGGCAGCCGTAGCTGTTGCCGTGGCTGTCGGTGTTGTTCTTGAACAGGTAGATGTCCCCGGCGATGTTCTCGCTGGCGAGGCGCTGCTCGGCGTCGACGATCAGGTCCTCGAGGATCCGCTCGCCGGCCCGGTCGTGGCTGATCAGCTGGACGAGGTCGTCGCACTCCGCCGTCGCGTACTCGGGGTGCGAACCCACGTCGAGGTAGATCCGCGAGCCGTTGCGCAGGAAGACGTTGCTGCTGCGCCCCCAGGTCACGACCCGCCGGAACAGGTAGCGCGCGACCTCGTCTGGCGTCAGGCGACGCGTCCCGCCGGAGGTGCAGGCGACCCCGTACTCGGTCTCCACTCCGTAGATGCGGCGGTCCATCGAGTGGCTGCGCCCCTCCCTCTAGCCCCGGTCGACGAGGTCCAGCAGCGCGCCCAGCTCCTCGCGGGTGAGGTCACGGACCTCGCCCACCTTGAGGGTGCCGAGCCGCACCGGTCCGATGCCGATCCGGGACAGTCGCCGGACGGGGTGCCCGACGTGCTCCATCGTACGGCGGACGATGTGGTTGCGACCCTCGTGGAGCGTGAGCCGCACCAGCGACTTGCCACCCACCGTCGAGACCACCTTGAGCCCACGCGGACGGACCGGGCCGTCGTCGAGGGTGATCCCGTCCTTGAGCCGCTTGAGGGTCACCGCGTTGACGATGCCCTCCACCTCGGCGAGGTAGGTCTTGTCGATCTCGAAGCTCGGGTGCGACACCCGGTGCCCGAAGTCGCCGTCGTTGGTCAGGATGATCAGGCCGTCGGTGTCGGTGTCGAGCCGGCCGACGTGGAAGAGCCGCTCCTTGAGCAGCGCCTTGCTGGCGCCGGACTCGACGACCGCGTCGGCGAGCGTCGGGCGGCCCTCCGGGTCGTGGAGGGTCGAGACCACACCGCGCGGCTTGTTCAGCGCGATGTAGCGGTGCCGGCGTGGCGGCGGGATGCGCGAGCCGTCGACGCGGATGACGTCGTTCTCGGCGTCGACGCGACGGCCCTGCTCGCGCACGACCTGACCGTTCACCTCGACCCGGCCCTGGTCGATCATGATCTCCGACGCCCGCCGGGAGGCGAGGCCGGCAGCCGCCAGGACCTTCTGCAGCCGCTGGCCCTCGGGCTCCGCCTCGTCGCGGCGGCCGGCGGGGCGGGTGTCGTGCTGGTCGCGGGGACTCATGTCCTCGCCTCCTCGTTCTCGGTGGCCGGCTCGTGCAACCCGGTGGACCCGGTCGGTGCGTCCGGAGCCGGCGGCTCGGGCGCTGCGGCCAGGGCGGAGAGCTCGGCCTCGAGCTCCTCGACCTCGGGCAGGTGCGGGGCGAGCGGCGGCAGGTCGGCCAGGCTGGCCAGACCCATCTTCTCGCAGAACGCCGACGTCGTCGCGAACACGGCGGCGCCGGTCTCGACGTCGTGCCCGGCCTCCTCGACCAGACCGCGAGCCAGCAGCGTACGGATCACGCCGTCGACGTTCACGCCACGGATGGCCGCGACGCGGCCGCGGGAGACGGGCTGCTGGTAGGCGATCACGGCCAGCGTCTCCAGCGCGGCCTGGGACAGCCGGCCGCTCTGCCCGCCGACCACGAAGGCGGCGATGACGTCGGCGTGCTCGACGCGCGTCCAGTAGCGCCAGCCGCCGCCCACGTGCCGCAGCTCGAAGCCGCGGCCGGTCTCGTCGTAGAAGGACGCCAGCGCCTCGAGCGCCTCGACGACGACCGCTTCCGGGGCGTCGACCGCCTCGGCCAGACGCACCGCGCTCATCGGCTCGTCGGCGAGCAGGAGCAGCGCCTCGAGCGCGGGCGCGACGTCGGCCGCCGTGGGGACGTCCTCGCTCACCTGCTCGGGCTCGCTCATGCGGGGCCGTCCTCGTCCTGGGTCTGGTCGGTCTGCTCGACGGCGCCGGTCTCGCCGGTGCCGTCGGGGGTCTGGTCGAACTCGTCGGAGATCTCCAGGTCGCCGGAGTCGGCGCCCGTCCAGCGTACGGTCAGCTCGCCGAGGGCCGTGACCTGCTCGAAGGCCACCGCGCCCTCGCGGAAGAGCTCGAGCAGCGCGAGGAACCGCGCCACCGTCGTCAGCCGGTCGGCGTCGCCCGTCAGCGCCCGGAACGTCGCCACCCGCTGCCGGCGCAACCGGTCGACCAGCACGCCGGCCTGCTCGGTCACGCTCACGGCCGGGGCGTGCAGGTGCGTCAGGGACAGCACCTCGGCGGGCCTGGGTGCCATCGCGCGGGCGGCCAGCGCCGCGAACGCCTCCGGGGTGATCGTCAGCTCGACCTCGGGCAGCAGCCGGGCGAACCGGGGCTCGAGACCGACGGTCCGCGGGGCGCGGCGGGACTCCTCGGCGAGGGTCCGCTCCAGCCAGTCCGCGACCTGCTTGAACGCCCGGTAGGCCAGCAGCCGCGCGAAGAGCAGGTCGCGCGCCTCGAGCAGCGCGAGGTCCTCGGGGTCCTCGACCTCGCCCGACGGGATCAGCCGCGCGGCCTTGAGGTCGAGCAGCGTGGCCGCGACCACGACGAACTGGCTCGTCTGGTCGAGGTCCCAGGAGTCGCCCGCGGCCTTGATGTGGGCGATGAAGTCGTCGGTCACCTGCGACAGCGCGACCTCGGTGATGTCGAGCTGGCGCCGGCCGATCAGCTGCAGCAGCAGGTCGAAGGGGCCCTCGAAGTTCGTGAGGTGGACGTCGAACGACGCACGTCCCGCGGGCTCCGCCGGGCGCAGCGCCTGGGGGGTCACGCCGTCAGGCTGCGCACCGGGCGAGCACCTCGCGGGCGAGCATCCGGTACGAGGCCGCGCCGGGCGAGGCGCTGGCGTAGCTGGTGATGGGCTCGCCGGCCACCGTGGTCTCGGGGAACTTCACCGTCCGGCGGATGACGGTGTGGAACACCTGGTCCCCGAACGCCTGCACGACCCGGTCGAGGACCTCGCGGCTGTGCAGCGTCCGCGGGTCGTACATGGTCCCGAGGATGCCGAGCACCTTGAGGTCGGGGTTGAGCCGGTCCTGCACCTTGCCGATGGTGTCGGTCAGCAGCGCGATCCCGCGCAGCGCGAAGAACTCGCACTCCAGCGGCATCAGCACCCAGTCCGCGGCGGTGAGCGCGTTGATCGTCAGCAGCCCGAGCGAGGGGGCGCAGTCCACGAGGATCACGTCGTAGTCGCCCTTGACCTGCCGGAGCACCCGCGACAGGGTCTGCTCGCGCGCGACCTCGCTGACGAGCTGCAGCTCGGCGGCGGCGAGGTCGATGTTGCTGGGCAGCAGGTCGAGGCCCTCGGTGTCGGTGCGGTCGATGACGTCGTGCACGCCGACGTCGCGGGTCAGCAGCAGGTTGTAGACGCTGTGCTCGAGGGTGTGCGGGTTGACGCCCAGCCCGACCGAGAGCGAGCCCTGCGGGTCGAAGTCGACCAGGAGCACCCGACGGCCGAGCTCGGCCAGCGCGGCCCCGAGGGTGATCGTCGTGGTGGTCTTGCCGACGCCGCCCTTCTGGTTGCAGACGGCGATGACGGTGGCCGGCGGGCGGGGTTCGGCGAGCGTCGGCGGGTCGCCCAGCGCGGGCCAGGGACGCCCGGTCGGACCGACCTCGGCCTCCGGCGAACCGGCCGTCGAGAGGTCGCGCGGCGGTGGTGCCGGGGCCGCGAACAGGGCCTCGCCGTCCTCCTCGGGCGCACCCGCGAGCGACGCGTCCACCGGCGGCGGGTCGGCCGGCAGGGCCTGCGGCCCGTCCTGCTGATCCACCATCACTCCCCTGGGGTTCCGTCTCGAGGTCCCCCGCACCCTAGTACGCCGCGCGGCGCGTCCACGCCGGTGCTCGCGGGGCCCGCCGTACGGGCTCCCCGCGAGCAGGGCGCGCGGTCTCCTACGGCTCGACGGAGCGACGCCGCACGAGGACCGTCACGACCACCGCGACGACCGCCAGCAGGACCAGCACCCCGACGACGGCGACCAGCACGGTCGTCCCGGGCACGCCCGTCGCCACCATCGGGTCGGTCACCTGCGGGTCCGCAGGCGGGTCCAGTCCCGTCCCGGCCGCGCCCGAGGTGAACGTGAACGTCCCCGACACGGGGTGTCCGGCGGACGAGGTCACCCGCCAGACGACCGTGTACGCCCCGGCGGGGGCCCCGCCCTGCAGGTCCTGGGTGACGGTGTCGTCGACGAGGCGCGGCACCCCGGCGTGGACCTCGCCGGCGGGACCGGTCACGAGGACCTGGGTGCCCATGGCGACGACCGGCTGGTCGAAGGTCAGCACGACGGCGCTCGGCGTCCGGTCCACCGTCGCGCCGGCGTCCGGGGTCGTCCCGGTGAGCGTGTCGTGCGCCGCCGCGGGCGAGGCCCCGACGACGAGCGCGAGCAGCGCCCCGACCATTGCCAGCGCGACGCCTCGGGGGCTCACGACGACGCCCCCGGCCGGCGCCGGACCGCGACCACGGCCAGGCCGGCGACCGGGTCAGCGGGCACGGGGATGGGCTCCGAGGTAGACCTCGCGCAGGTGGTCGACGGTCACGAGGGTGTAGATCTGCGTCGTCGTCACCGACGCGTGGCCGAGCAGCTCCTGCACGACGCGGACGTCGGCGCCGCCGTCGATCAGGTGGGTGGCGAACGAGTGCCGCAGCGTGTGCGGGCTGACCTCGCCCCGTACGCCCGCCTGCGCGGCGACCCGGCGCAGGACCGCGTACGCGCTCTGCCGCGACAGGCGCGCGCCGCGGGCGTTCAGCAGCAGGGCCGGGGTGCCGTGCCCGCGGGCCGCCAGGGCCGGGCGGCCGCGGACGAGGTAGGCCTCGACGGCCGCCCGGGCGTACGAGCCGAGCGGCACGACCCGCTCCTTGCCGCCCTTGCCGACGACGCGGAGGCCGGCCAGCTCGTCGGGCGGCGTCGTCAGGGCCCGGGTCAGGTCGTCCACGTCGAGGTCGACCACCTCGCTGATCCGCCCGCCGGTGCCGTACAGCAGCTCCAGCAGCGCCGCGTCGCGCAGCCCCTCGACGCTCTCGCCCGAGGGCAGGTCGAGCATCAGCTGCACCTGGTCCAGCGAGAGCGCCTTCGGCAGCCGGCGGGCCGGCCGGGGCGGGTGGACCTCGACGGCGGGGTCGCTCGCGGCCAGTCCGTCCGCCACGGCGAAGCGGTGCAGGCTGCGCACCGCCACGACCGCCCGCGCGACGCTCGCCGAGGCGAGGGGCGGGAGGGCCCACGCACCGTCCGGCCCCCGGACCCCCTCCGCGAGCGAGGCCGCGTACGCGCCCACGAGACCGGGCGTGACGCCGGCGGGTTCGCGGACGCCGGCGTCGTCGAGCCAGGCGGTGTAGCGGGCCAGGTCGCGGCGGTAGGCCGCGAGCGTGTGCACCGACACCCCCCGCTCCACCGACAGGTGGTCGAGGTAGGCCGCGACGAGCCGTTCGAGTCCGCTCAGCCGAGCACCTCGGCCAGCGCGCGGTGCTCCAGCCCGTGCGCCGTGGCGACGGGCCCGTTGGTCAGCTCGCCGTCGTGGGTGTTGAGGCCGAGCGCGAGCGCCGGGTCACGGCGCAGCGCGTCGCGCCACCCCCGGTCGGCGAGGCTCGCGGCGTAGCGCAGCGTGACGTTGGTGAGGGCGTACGTCGAGGTGTGCGGGACCGCGCCGGGCATGTTCGCGACGCAGTAGAAGACGGAGTCGTGCACGCGGAAGGTCGGGTCGGCGTGGGTCGTGGGCCGGCTGTCCTCGAAGCAGCCGCCCTGGTCGATCGCGATGTCGACCAGCACGCTGCCGGGCCTCATCCGCGCGACCAGGTCGTTGGTCACGACGGTCGGCGCCTTGGCCCCGGGCACGAGCACGGCGCCCACCACGAGGTCGGCGTCGAGCACGGCGCGCTCGACCTCGAGGCTGTTCGAGGCGACCGTCTTGATGTGTCCGCGGTAGATCCGGTCGGCGTCGCGGAGCTTGTCGATGTTGAGGTCGAGCAGGGTGACGTCGGCCTGCATGCCCAGCGCGATGGTCGCCGCCTCCATGCCGGACACGCCGGCGCCGATGACGACGACCTTGGCGGGGTGCGTCCCGGGCACGCCGCCCATCAGCGTCCCGCGACCGCCCTGCGGCGACATCAGGTGGTAGGCCCCGACCTGCGGCGCGAGCCGGCCGGCGACCTCGCTCATCGGGGCGAGCAGCGGGAGCGAGCCGTTGGCCAGCTGGACCGTCTCGTACGCGATGCCGGTGACCTTCCGGTCGAGCAGGGCCTTGGTGCAGGCCCGGTTCGCGGCGAGGTGGAGGTAGGTGAACAGGACCTGGCCGGGCTGCATCCGGTCGTACTCGACCTCGATCGGCTCCTTGACCTTGAGGACCATCTCGGCCTCGGACCAGACCGGCTCCCAGCCCTCGACGACCTTCGCGCCCGCCGCCCCGTACGCGTCGTCGGGGATCGAGGACCCGACCCCGGCGCCGGCCTGCACGAGGACCTCGTGCCCGCGGCTGGTCAGCTCGTGCACGCCCGAGGGCGTGATCGCGACCCGGAACTCGTTGTTCTTGACCTCGCTGGGTACTCCGACCTTCACGTGTCGCTCCTGGCTCGTTCCCGTGGCGCGGGTCGGGCGTCGACCGTGACCAACCCGTCCCTGACCTCCCCGAGGTCTGAGCATAGGCCGCGGCCCCCGGCGGGCTCCGGCTGCCGCGCGCCGTCGCCCGGGCCCCTCCGCGCGGCAGGTCAGGACAGCGCGAAGACGCCCCACCCGAACCCGTCGGCGACGACGCGCCCGTCGGTGACCTCGACGCCGTGACCGTCCAGCCGCTCGGCCGTGCTGCCGCTCAGCTCGGGCACGTCGGCGGCCGCCGCGGCCCGGCGCGGGTTGACCACCACGAGGTGCGAGCCGCCGCGCACGTAGGCGAACGGGTAGTCGCGGGTCAGCACCCGCCGGTCCGCCCCGGTGCCCAGCGCCGGCGTGGCGGCGCGCAGCGCGAGCAGCCGCCGCACCGTGTGCAGGACCGAGCCCGGGTCGGCCAGCTGGGCGGCGACCGTGGGCCGGTACGGGTCGGGGTCCTGCGGCAGGTAGAGGCGGTCGACCGGCGCGTCGGAGAAGCCGGCGTTCGGCAGCGCGTCGTCCCACTGCATCGGGGTGCGGCAGCCCGCCCGGTTGTAGCCCGGGTTGCACACGCTGCCCTCGGTGTCGGGCAGGCCGGGCAGGTAGCGCATCCCGATCTCGTCGCCGTAGTAGACCGAGGGCACCGAACCCCAGGTGAGCAGGAACGCCCACGCGGCCGGCAGCTGCTCGGCCGTACGGTCGCCCGTGCTCAGCCGGGAGAAGTCGTGGTCGGCGCTGGCCAGCACGACGCGACGGTCGGGCCCGTTCGCCCGCTCGTGCTCGTCCCAGACGTCCAGGAACCGGCCGAGCGCCGCGGCCCCGCCCGAGCCGTCGGCGTCGAAGAAGCACCGGTCGTGGTCGGGCAGCCACCACAGCGTCCCCGCGCCGCCGTTGTTGAACAGCGCCGAGTGCGCCGGGTGGATGACGAGGAAGAAGTCGCCGTCGAAGCCCGACCGCTGACCGAGGTCGGCCGGCGCCGGGTAGTCGCTCTCGGGCAGCAGCACCGCGTCGGGGTACGCCTCGTGCAGCCAGCCCGACAGGTCGCGCCAGAGCGCCGACGTCGCCTGCAGGTCCGGGTCGTCCTTGACCAGCGAGTAGGCCATGTCGACGCGGAAGCCGGCGACGCCGCGGTCGAGCCAGAAGGCCATCACCTCGCGCAGCGCGGCGCGGTTGGCGCGCGGGCCGGCCTCGTCGAGGTGCTGGCGCCAGGGCTCGTCGGCAGCCGGCCGGGCGTAGCCGAAGTTGAGCGCCGGCTGCTCGTCGAAGAAGTTCTTGAGGTAGTAGCCCGGGCGCGGGCCGGGCGAGCGCACCCACGCGTCGCCCGGGGCCTCGCCCGTGTCCGTGCCGGCCGACCAGACGTAGCGGTCGCCCGGGACGGAGCCCTCGACCTCGCGGGCGCACTCCTCGACGAACCAGGCGTGGGCGACCGAGGTGTGCCCGGCGACGAGGTCGAGCAGCACCCGGATGCCGCGCTCGCGGGCGGCCGCGCACAGCGCGACGAGGTCGTCGTTGCTGCCGTAGCGGGGGGCGACCCGCAGGTAGTCGGACACGTCGTAGCCCGCGTCGCGGAACGGCGAGGCGAAGCACGGGTTGAACCAGATCGTGTTCACCCCGAGCCAGGCCAGGTGGTCGAGGTGGGCGACCACGCCCGGGAGGTCACCGGTGCCGTCGCCGTCGCTGTCGGCGAAGCTCTGGGGGTAGATCTCGTAGATCACGGCGTCGTCGAGCCAGCTCACCGTCTGAGGTTATCGAGACGCTCGGGAGGTACGCGGCGCCGCCTTCAGCTGGCCCGGAGCGTCAGCCGCAGACCTCCGCGGACAGCCGCACTCCTCCGGACGTGTGCGGCTGTCCGCGGGGTGTGCTGCTGCGTTGGGCGGGGGCAGGGCAGAGCTCAGTCGGGCAGCAGACCCGCCGCCGCGAGCGCGTCCCGCGCGGGCCAGGGCGCGTCCGCCGGGCGCAGCGACGCGAACCCGTCGCGCAGCCGCGCGGTCCCGGCGGCGAGGACACCGCTGACGAGGGTGGGGTTGTGCAGGCGGCCGGCGAGGACGGCGTCCAGGAGGTCGTCCAGCGAGGCCCAGACGGTGTCCATCTCGGCCTCCTCGCCCTCGGCGGTGAAGCCCTCGGGACGGTCCGCCGGCGCGAGATCGCGGGCGAGGTAGACGCGCAGGCCCTCGCCGATGATCCCCGGGGTGCTGAACAGGTCGACGAGCACGTCCCAGCGGCCGGCGGACAGGCCGACCTCCTCGGCGAGCTCGCGCTGCGCGGCGACCAGCGGGTCCTCGCCGGCGTGGTCGAGGAGCCCGGCGGGCGGTTCGACCAGCCGGTGCCGCACGACGTGGCGGTACTGGCGGACGAGGACGACGCGGTCGGCGTCGTCCAGGGCGATGATCCCGACCGCGCCGGGGTGGCGCAGGTACTCCCGGGTCATCTCGCCACCGTCGGGCGTCCGGACCCGGTCCTGCGCGAACGTGGCGACGTGGCCCTGCGCCAGCACCTGCGTCGACAGCACCGGCCAGGACAGGGCGACGTCGGCCAGCTCGGCGGGCGCGAGCACGACGCGGTCACCGAGGTCGGCGTCGCGCGCCGGGCGCTCCGGGCTCACCGGCGCTGCTCGACGGGCAGCCGGGTCGCCAGCCGACGGTCGAGCGCGGCGTCCACGAGCCCCGCGAACAGCGGGTGCGGCTTGGTCGGGCGTGACTTGAGCTCGGGGTGGGCCTGGGTGGCGACGAAGTACGGGTGCACCTCGGTCGGCAGCTCGACGAACTCCACCAGCTGGCTGTCCGGGGACGTCCCGCTGATCACGAGCCCCGCCTCCTCGAGCTGCGCGCGGTAGCCGTTGTTGACCTCGTAGCGGTGCCGGTGCCGCTCGCTCACCTGCGTCTGGCCGTACGCCTTGGCCACGACCGAGCCCGGCTGCAGCTCGGCGGGGTAGGCGCCGAGGCGCATGGTGGCGCCGAGGTCGCCCTCGCCGGAGACGA
This sequence comes from uncultured Actinomycetota bacterium, assembly GCA_963762775.1. GTDB lineage: Bacteria > Actinomycetota > Actinomycetes > Propionibacteriales > Propionibacteriaceae > Microlunatus. The sequence goes on along the minus strand of CAVXMD010000002.1, from coordinate 20,294 downwards.
TGGCGACCTGCTCGGCCATCGTCGCGACGACGGGGTGCGGCGTGTCCGGCGCGAACTCGCTGGAGTCGGCGCCGACCAGACCGGCCAGGTTCCGGGCGACCTCGATGACCATGCACTGCAGCCCGAGGCAGAGCCCGAGGGTGGGGATGCCGTGCTCGCGGGCGTAGCGGATCGCGCCGATCTTGCCCTCGGTCCCCCGGATCCCGAACCCGCCCGGGACGCACACGCCGTCGACGTCCGCCAGGTGCCGCGCCGCTCCTTCGGGCGTGGCGCAGCCGTCGGAGGGGACCCAGCGGATGCCGACCTTGGCCCGGTTGGCGAACCCGCCCGCACGCAGCGCCTCGACGACCGAGAGGTAGGCGTCGGGCAGGTCGACGTACTTGCCGACGAGCGCGATCACGACCTCGTCCTGCGGGTGGTGGATGCGGTCCAGCAGGTCGTTCCAGCGGGTCCAGTCGACGTCGCGGAACCGCAGGTCGAGGCGCCGTACGACGTAGGCGTCGAGGCCCTGGTCGTGCAGCATCTTCGGCAGGTCGTAGATGCTCGGCACGTCGGTGTTCTCGATGACGGCCTCGACGTCGACGTCGCACATCAGCGAGATCTTGCGCTTGACCGACTCGGGGATCTCGCGGTCGCAGCGGCACACGACGGCGTCGGGCTGGATGCCCACCTGGCGCAGCGCGGCCACCGAGTGCTGCGTCGGCTTGGTCTTGAGCTCGCCGCTCGGGCCGATGTAGGGCACGAGGGAGACGTGCAGGAAGAAGACGTTCTCGCGGCCGACGTCGTGGCGGACCTGGCGGGCTGCCTCGAGGAACGGCAGCGACTCGATGTCGCCGACCGTGCCGCCGATCTCGTGGATGACGACGTCGATCTGGTTGCCCTCGGAGTCCAGCCCGCCCATGGCGAGCATCGAGTCCTTGATCTCGTTGGTGATGTGCGGGATCACCTGGACGGTGTCGCCGAGGTAGTCGCCGCGGCGCTCCTTGGCGATGACCGAGGAGTAGACCTTGCCGGTGGTGATGTTGGCCTCGGCCGAGAGGTTGCGGTCGAGGAAGCGCTCGTAGTGGCCGACGTCGAGGTCGGTCTCCGCGCCGTCCTCGGTGACGAACACCTCGCCGTGCTGGAACGGGTTCATCGTCCCGGGGTCGACGTTGAGGTAGGGGTCGAGCTTCTGCATCGACACGCTGAGCCCGCGGGCGACCAGCAGGCTGCCCAGGCTCGAGGCGGTCAGACCCTTGCCGAGCGAGGAAGCGACCCCGCCCGTGACGAACAGGTGCTTGGTGAACTTCGCGCGTGGCCCCACGGACTGCCAGCCTAGGTGGGGCGGGGCCGTTCGGTCGAACCCGACGCGAGACCGGTGTGGCGTCCGACCCCCGGCAGGTCGCCGGCGGCGTCGGCACGGACGACCCGCTCGAGCGTCCGGCGTCCCTGGGCGCTCAGGGTCGGACTCGTGCTCCGGTAGTACCAGACCAGCCCGACGGCCTGCTCGAACGCCCAGGCGACGCCGCGCGCCCAGGTCGCGTCGTCGACGCCGAGGGTGGCGCGGAAGACCGTACGGGGGCCGTCCTCGAGCAGGTGCCAGACGCCGACGAGGTCGAGCGCCGGGTCGGCCGGTCCCGTCCCGCCGACGTCGAGCAGCCCGCCCAGCCGGGCGGACGCGCCCCGGCCCGTGACGACGACGTTCCCGCCGATCAGGTCGCCGTGGGTCGTCAGGTCCGGCTCGGCCCCGCGGGGCAGGTCGCGCAGCCGGTCCCAGAGGGCGGCGAGCGCGGGCACGTCGAGCAGGCCGGCGCTCCGCGCGAGGCAGGTCTGCACCCAGGGGTCGTGCGCCGCGATCGTGCCGCCGCGGTTCGTCCGGTGCTCGCCGACGAAGGTCCGACCCTGCGTCGGCACGGTCCGCAGGTCGGCGACGAGCCGGGCGAGGTCCCGGGCGAAGGCCGTCGAGGCGCCCGGGTCCACGACGGTCGCGTCGGTCCCGGGCACCCAGGTCTGCACCGACCAGGGCAGCGGGTAGCCGTGCCCGGGCTCGCCCAGCGCCACCGGCTCGGGGACCGGCACCCGGACCCGGCTCGCGAGCCGACGGGCCGCGTCGGCCTCGGTGGCGAGGGTGCGGGCGACGACGGCGGGGTCCTCGGGCTGCAGCGGGAAGCGCGCCGCCAGGTGCTCGCCGAGCCGCGCCACGGCGTTCACGGTGCCGGACTGCGGCAGCAGGCGGACGTCCAGCCCGGCGAGCGCGGGCAGCTGGTCGGCCAGCAGCGACCGTACGGTCCCCGCGTCGACCACCAGCTGCCCCGGGTGCATGCCTCCGGTCAGGGACGGTGCTCGATCTCGGCGCGGGCGGCCCGGACGAACGTGTCCGCGTACCCCTCGGCGGGGATGTCGCCCAGGTAGTAGGTCTTGAGGCGGTGCCGCTCGGCCCGCTCCGGGTCGGCGCCCAGGAGGTCGTCGAGGACCGCGTCGAGGTTGCTCGCGTCGCCGGCGAGGACGTAGCCGCCGCGGGCCACCGGCATCTCGGCGAAGAACTCCTCGACGCTGCCGCCCATGGCCGCGACCGCGAACGGCTTCTCCGAGTAGAGGAAGTCCGGCACCACGCTGGAGACGTCGGAGACGAGGGCGTCGACGGCGTTGAAGCAGTCGACGATGCTCCACACCTGCTCGGCCTGCGCCCCGAACACGTGGGGCGTGCCGTTGCGCGCCTTGTCCTCGGCGAGCAGCGCCGTCACGCGCTCCGAGGCGGCGCGCAGCTGGGCGTTGCGCCCGGTGTACGGGTGCGGGCGGTAGACCACCGTGCAGCCGCGCGCGACCAGCCCGCGCACGACGTCCGGACCGATCGGCAGCGAGCTGTAGGCGGAGTCGGCGTGCATGCCCGCCCAGGTCGGGGCGTACAGGACCCGCCGCACGGGCGTGCCCGGCGTCGCGACGGCGACGTCCTCGACCTGCGGGCGTCCGACGATCTCGAAGAAGTCGGAGGCGGTGGAGATGCCGTGCGCGCTGAACCGGTCGACGGCGGCCTGGCCGGCCACGAAGTTGCGGTCGAACATCCGGAACACCGGGTTGTAGCTCGTCGCCTTGTCGCTGTCGCCGTGGTTGAGCTGGACGTGGCGGACCCCGGCGTAGCGCACGACGTGCACGTTGCGCAGGGCGTTGTTCACGTAGAAGACGCAGCGCAACGAGCCGACCATCACCGGGTCCATCTCCCGGGCGCCGCGCCGCACGATGACGGGCTGGTCGGTCATCCGCTCGGCCTCGGCGAAGCTGCGCGGGTTCCGGACGAAGACGACGTAGCGCTCCCCCAGCCGGTCGAGGTAGGGGATCCAGCGCCCGATCTGGTAGCCCGTGCCGGGCTGGGCGTCCCAGTGCAGCGCGAAGCGCGGGCCGTACGCGAGCAGCGTGCGCCCGAGGCGACGCTCGGCGCGGCGCCGCTGGAGGACCCAGGACGCGGCGTCGAGCAGGGCGGCGGCGGCGAGCAGGAGCGCGGCGACCGCGACCACCCAGGCCGGCCAGACCGGCAGCGGGAGCAGCACCAGCACCACGACGAGCACGCCGGCCGCGGCGCCGGCCCAGGCGATCGTGCGCGGGGCGAACCGCGACGCCGGGCGGACGTCGATGCCGGGGAGGTGGCTGCTGAACGGCACCGCCACGCGCACCACGCGCGAGTAGCCGACCTCGGCGACGACGGCCGCGCCGAGCACGAGGAGCGGCAGCCAGTGCGCCGGACCGAGCGGCAGCACCGCGACCACGACGGCCGCGAGGGCCAGCAGCCGTCCGAGGTCACCGAGGCCCGTCCCGAGCTGGGTCACCTGGGCTCGGATCGCGAGCGCGACCAGCACCGTGACGAGCACCGCGAGCACCCCGACCACCACCACCGGTGTGCCGAGGGCGGCCACCAGCAGCGTCACGAGGCCCAGCCCGCCGAGCACCAGGTCGCCGGCTCCGAGCCCCCATGCGATCCGGGCGGGGGTGGGGACGCCGGCACCCTCGATGGCGAAGGCAGCCTGGGGCGCACCCGCCTCGGGGCTCGCACCGGCCTCTTGGCTGGCCTCGGGCTCCTGGCTCGCCTCGGGCTCGGGGATCACGGTCATCGCTCGGCTCACTGCGTCGGGGACGGAACGGTTCAGTCTAGGAAGCCGAGCGGTCCCGACCCGCCAGGACGTGCCGGTAGAGCGCCGCCGTCTCGTCGGCCACGTCGTCCTCGTCCGGCCACCCTCCCGCCCGACGCCGTCCGGCCTCGGCCAGGCGCCGACGGGCGGCCGGGTCGTCGGCGAGGTCGCGGACGGCCCGGGCCGCCCCCTCCGCGTCGTCGGGGTCGACGAGCACGGCCGCGTCCCCGACGAGCTCGGGAACTCCCCCGACCCGGGTGGCCACGAGCGGCACCCCGGCGAGCAGGGCCTCCTGGGCCACGAGGGCGCGCGCCTCCCAGCGCGACGGCAGCAGGGCCAGGTCGGCGGCCGCCAGCCACGAGGCCACGTCGTCGCTCGGCCCCACGAGCGTGACCGGCAGCCCCTCGTCGGCGACCCGACGGGCGAGCGCGTCGTGGAGCGGTCCGCCGCCGACGAGCGCGTACGCCAGCCCGGTCCGGTCCCGCGTCCGGGCGGCGACGTCGAGGAGCAGGTCGAGGTTCTTCTGCGGCGCGAGCCGGGTGACGGTGACGACGAGGACGTCGTCGGTGCCCAGCCCGAGCGCGGTGCGCCGCTCGCCGGGCAGGGTCTGCGGGGCCGGGAGCGCGGGCGCCGCGACCGGTGCGAGGCGGGCGTCCCGGGCGCCGAGAGCCACCGCTTGCGCCCGGAGGTCGCTGCTCGCCGCGAGGACGACGTCGGCCCGCGCCGAGAGCCGCTGCAGGAGCCGTCCGACCCTGGCCGCGGCCCCGGTCCCCAGGACGGCGTTGTGCCAGGTGACGACGAGCGGGACCTTCCGGAGCCGGGCGACCGGCAGCGCGAGCGCGGCGGCCTTGAAGCCGTGGGCGTGGACGAGGTCAGCGCTCCCGACCGCGCGGACCAGCGACCGCGCGTCCAGGACGGCGGCCGGGACGCCGAGGTCGTGCGCGGCGAGCGTGACGGGTGGAGCGTGGACCGTGACGTCGAACCCGCGGTCCACGAGCCGGGGCGCGAGGCTCGCGACGTGGCGCCCGATCCCGCCGGTGCTCGCGCCCAGCACGAGGGCGACGCGGGGTCGGGGGGCTCAGGCACGGGTCGTCCCCGCGCCCACGGACTCGGCCGGGTCGGGGTGGCGCAGCGCCCAGGTCGCCCGCAGCAGCGGGCGGCGGACGACGGCGAGCACCCCGACGAACACGACGGCGGCGAGGAGGGCGGCGCCGAGGGCGAGACCGACGGCGACCGGCAGCCCGGCGTCGTCGGCCAGGCGGCCCAGCGCCCCGCCGGCGAGGACGGCGGGCACGGCGGCGGCCAGCCCGGCCAGGAGCGCACCGAGCCCGGGCCCGCCCCCGCCCCGACGGGCGACGGCCGACCAGCCGGCGCAGGCCCCGACGACCAGACCGAGCGACACGCAGCCGGCGAGGGCCTCGACGAGCGCCGCCGGGGGGACGGCGACGGTCACGACGACCGCCGCCACCGTGACCGTGCCCCAGGCCAGGGCGGTCGTGGTGCCGGCGGCGAGCGCGCGGTGCTGGGCCAGGAGGGTCCGGGTGGCCAGGCCCATCAGGGCGAAGCCGAGGACGGCCGGCGCGAGGGCGGCGACCGGGCCGGCGAGCGCCCCCGTACGCCCCGAACCGGGGCCGAGGACGAGCACGCGGGCCACCGGGACGGCCGTCGCGGCCAGCAGGGTCGCTCCCAGCCAGGCCAGCACGACCAGCGGAGGTGCCGTACGGCGCAGGACCGCGCCGAGCGCGTCCGGCCCCTGCCCGGCCGCCGCGGCCAGCCGCGGGAAGACGATCTGGAGCACCGGCGCGGCGAGCACGGCGTACGGGAGCAGGTAGAGCGCGTTCGCCCAGGTGAAGCGGGTGAGCGCGCCGGGGTCGGGGCTGCGGTTGGCGGCGAGGTTGATCACGAGGACGCTGACCTGCTGCAGCACGAGCCCGGCCAGCCCGGCCGTGCCGATGGCGGCCACGACCCGGCCGTCGCCGGGCGCGAAGGACAGGCCCGGGCGCAGCCGGAGTCCGAGCCGCGCCAGCGGGACGGCCGTGCAGAGCGCGAGCGCGACGACGCCGGCCGTGGTGCCGAGGCCGAGGGCGAGCAGCGCCCGGGTGTCGAGCAGGCCGAGGTCACGGTTCGCGTCGGGCACCGCGACCCCCGCGAAGAGCAGGTAGCCGGCGATCACGACCAGGCTCGACAGCAGCGGCGCCGCGGCTGCGGCCAGGAACCGCCCGTGCGCCTGCAGCACGCCGGCGCTGACCACGGCGATCCCGTAGAACCAGACCTGCGGCACGAACATCGCCACCAGCGTGGCGAGGACGGCCGTGCTGTCCGCGCAGCCCTCCTTGGCGTACGCCCGGGCGAACGCCCCCGCGCCCAGGAACGCGGCGAGCGCGACCACGGTGAGCACGAGCAGGGTCCAGGTCAGCAGCGCCGAGGTCGTCCGGCGGGCCTCGTCGCGCCGGCCCGCCCCGACGTGCCGTGCGACGACCGGCACCACCACCCCGGCGAGGACGCCGCCCGCCGCGACCTCGAAGAGCACGTTGGGCAGGGCGTTCGCGGCGTTGTAGACGTCACCCAGGCAGGTGTCGCCGACGGTCTTGGAGAAGACGAGCGAGCGACCGAACCCCACCACCCGCGCCGCGAGGGTCAGCCCGCCGACGCCGAGGAGGACCGAACCGCGCCCACGCCTCACGCCGGGGTCGGCCGGGGGCGTCCCAGCCCGTCCAGCCAGGCCAGCACCGGCGTCCGGGCGATGACGGCGGTGAAGCTGACGCGCTCGCTGGCCACGTTCAGCGCGACCACCCCGGCGAGCGCGAGGACGCGCGCGGGTCGCCCGAGCGTCCCGGCCGCGGCGGTGGCGACCGTGGCCCCCAGCGAGTTGGCCCCGCAGTCACCGAGCATCGAGCGCGCCCCGAGGTCGGCGGGCAGGCTCCCGACGGCCGCGCCGAGGGCCGGCCCGGCCGCACCGGCCGCCCCGGTCAGCGGCGCCGCCAGCAGCACGACGACCTTGGCGGCCCGACCCGGTCGGAGGTCGAGCAGGTTCACCAGGTTCGCGGTGCCGGCCACCAGGGCCGTGTCGACCGCGAGGTCCACGAGACCCACCGCGCCCCGGTCGCGACCAAGCACCACGGCCGCGGCCAGCCCGCTCAGCCCGACCCCGACGATCTTGACGGTCCCGCTCGTCACGCGTCCGCGACGCAGCGCGGCGAGGTGCCCCCGGAACCCGCGCGCCCGGGAATCACCGGCCAGGTCGTCGTACGCCCCCACGACCCCGGCACCCGCCCCGGCGAGCGCGGTCGCCAGCACCCGGGCCGGGCGGGCACCCAGCCGGTGCTCGACCAGGCAGCCCGCCAGCAGCGCACCGACGGCGACGGGCCCCTCGAGCAGGGTCACGGGTGCTCCGGCGTGGTTGGTCCGGAGCCAGCGGCGGACGGGAGGAGCGCCGGCCCGCCGGGTCGCCGCGGCGCCGCCGACCAGCGCGACGGCCGTGGCCACCACGCTCGGGGCGAGGCCGCGGGCCGGACGGGCGGGCACGGTTCAGCGCACCGCGGGCAGGGCGTCGTCGGCCCGGGCCAGGGCGCCGTAGTGGCCCTGCCCGTCGGCGAGCTGCTCCTTGCCGGCGAGCACGGTCGTCACCACCCCGCTGGGCAGGTCGGCGACGTCCACGGTGCTGAGCACGTCCGCCGCGGGCGACGTCGTCCGGATGGTCCCGACGTCGGTCCCGACCAGCCCGTCGCTGTCGGGCCCGGCGACGACGACGCCCACGTGGTCGGTGGCGCCGCCCTGGTCGTGCAGCGCGGTCTCGAGCTGGACGTGGGCGGTGAGGACGTCGTCCGCCGGGGGAGTCGTCGGCGTGGCCGCCGTCACCACGATGACGAGCTGCGCGGTGTCGTCGACGTCCTCGCGGACGTCGACCAGGCCGGCGGCCGCGAGCGTGCGCCCGACGTTCTTGGCGTACGGGTCGCGGGCGCCCGACGTCTTGTTCGTCAGGGCGCGCGCGAGGCACCAGCCCACCTTGGTGGCCGGAGTCATGGCGTCGCTGATCCCGACCTGGCTGAGCTCGGCCAAGTCCTGCTCGACCGCGGCGGCCCGGCTCGCGTCGAAGACGTCGGCGCTCACCTCGACCTTGGTGACGACCTGGCCGCCGGCCTGGACCACGGCGTCGCCGACGGCGGCCACGACCGCGGTGGGCGCATCGGGCATGACGACCAGCGCGACGCGGGTGTCGGTCAGCTGCCCTGGCAGCACGAGCGAGGCGGTGCGCTGGTCGTAGGTGCTGCGGTAGGTGTCGAGGTTGTCTCGCCGGGCCAGCTCCGTACGCAGGGCAGCGACCTGGTCACGGTCCTGACCCGCCTGGTCCAGGAGCCCCTTGTCCAGCGAGGGGCTCAGCGAGACGCCGACCGCGATGCCGACGGCGAGCGCGAGGAACACCGCCATCAGCGAGACGATGTGGTAGCGGAAGTTGATCAACACTGCTCCCGCAGGGGGTGGCCGTCGCTACGCTCCGACGTCATCTCAGGACAGTCCTCCCGGACGGGGTTGCCCTCGCTCCGCTCGGACAGGTTCATCAGACACTGCTCCCGCAGGGGGTGGCCGTCGCTACGCTCCGACGTCATCTCAGGACAGTCCTCCCGGACGGGGTTGCCCTCGCTCCGCTCGGACAGGTTCATCAGACACTGCTCCCGCAGGGTGGCCGTCGCTACGCTCCGACGTCATCTCAGGACAGTCCTCCCGGACGGGGTTGCCCTCGCTCCGCTCGGACGGGTCATGTTCACGTGAAGAGTTCCTTGATCCAGTACACGAGGTCGCGCAGGCGGGCGACGATCAGGCTGCCCACCGCCCCGCCGACGTCGGTCATGGCCATCGCCGTGACCAGCGCGACGACGCCCGACAGCACGAGCAGCGCGAGGTGCCAGCCCTTGACCTGGCTGCGGTAGATCCGGGACACGCCCTTGGCGTCGACGAGCTTGGAGCCGACGCGCAGGCGGGTCAGGAAGGTCGACGCCATGCCGGCGCGTCCCTTGTCCAAGAACTCCAGCAGCGAGAAGTGCGTTCCCACGGCGACCATCAGGCGGGCGCCGTACGAGTCCGCGAGCAGCATCGCGGCGTCCTCGCTGGTGCCCAGGGCCGGGAACACGACGGCGTTGAGCCCGAGCCCCTGCACGCGCTCGAGGGCCGGCGTGCGCCCGTCGCGGTAGGCGTGCAGCACGAGCTCCGCACCGGACTGCAGCGCGGCGTCGGAGCAGGAGTCCATGTCGCCGACGATCATGTCCGGCTTGTAGCCCGCCTCCATCAGCGCGTCGGCGCCGCCGTCCACCCCGATCAGCAGCGGCTTGTACTCGCTGATGTAGGGCCGCAGGACGTCGAGGTCGCCGCGGTAGTCGTAGCCGCGGACGACGATGAGGACGTGCCGGCCCTCGATCGCGGTCCGGATCTCGGGGACGCCGACGCCCTCGAGCAGCAGCTCCTTCTCCTCGCGGAGGTAGGTCATGGTGTTGAGCGCGAAGGCGTCGATCTGGTCGGACAGGCCGGCGCGGGCGCGCTCGAGCTGGTCCTCCAGGACCTCGGTCGTGATCAGCGTGCCGCTCACCACGACGGCGCCGCCGGCGTCGAGCAGCCGGTCGCCGTCGACGACGACACGGTCGCCCTCGACGACCCGGGTGAACACGTCGTCGCCCACGTCGTCGATGAGCGGGATGCCGGCGTCGAGCAGGATGCTCGGGCCCAGGTTCGGGTAGCGGCCGGAGACCGAGGGGACGGCATTCACGACGACGCTCACGCCGCTGGCGACGAGCGCCTCGGCGCTGACCCGGTCCAGGTCGGAGTGGTGGATGATCGCGACCTCGCCCGGCTGCAGGCGCTTCGTGAGGTTCTTGGTCCGCCGGTCCAGGCGCGCCACACCGCCCACCTCCGCCGGCTCGGCGTGGCGGCGCAGCAGGGCGGGCAGTCTCATGGCGTCGGCCATCCTCCCACGGGAGGCGGGTCGCACCTCGGACGCGAACGCGTCAGCGGTGCCCGGCGCGGGCACCTGCGGCCAGCTCGACGAGCTCTCCCGCGTGGGCGAGCGCCGAGTCGGTCGTCTCGAGCCCGGCCATCATCCGGGCGAGCTCGGCGGTGCGCTGCTCCTCGGCCAGCCGGACGATGCCGCTGGTCGTGACCTGGCCGTCGTCGGCCTTGACCACCACGTAGTGCCGGTCGGCGAAGGCCGCGACCTGCGCGAGGTGGGTGACGACCACGACCTGGCTGTGCCGGGCCAGCTCGGCCAGGCGGCGCCCGATCTCGACGGCGACCCGACCTCCGACGCCGGCGTCCACCTCGTCGAAGACGAGCGTCCCGCCCGGCCGGTCCGCGGCCAGCACGACCTCGAGCGCGAGCCGGACGCGCGACAGCTCGCCGCCGGAGGCGACCCGACCGAGGCTGCGGGGCTCGCTGCCGGGGTTCGCGGCGAAGAGCAGGTCGACCGCGTCGGCGCCGTACGGGCCGAGCTCGGCCGCCGCGAGCGCGAACACCAGCCGGGCGTGCGGCATGGCCAGGGCTGCGAGCTCCCCGGACACGGCCGCCGCGAAACCATCGGCGGCCCGGGTGCGGGACGCGGTGAGCCCCGCGGCCCGGGTGCGCAGGTCCTGCTCCTGCGCGGCGACGGCCTCGGTGAGGACCCCGATCCGCTCGTCGCCGCCCTCGAGCTCGGTGAGGCGCTCGACCGCACGGGCCGACCAGGCCAGGGCGTCGTCGACGGTGGGGCCGTACGAGCGGGTCAGCCCGGCCAGCTGGGCGCGCCGCGTCGAGACCTGCTCGAGGCGGGCGGGGTCGGCGACGAGGTCGTCGAGGTAGCCGGCCAGGTCGGAACCGACGTCGGCCAGGAGGTAGGACGCGTCGGTGACGCGAGCCGCGAGGGTCTCGACCGCCGGGTCGGCGGAGGCGTGGTCGAGGCTTCGGCGGGCAGCGGCGAGCAGCCCCGAGGCGCCGCCGGCGTCGTTCGGGTCCTCGGGGTCGCCGGCCAGCGCGGCCAGCGCGCCGCCGACCGCGAGGCGCAGGTCGTCGGCGTTCTGCAGGCGGGTCGACTCGGCCGCGAGCGCGACGTCCTCGCCGGCCTCGGGCGCGACGCGCTCGACCTGCTCCAGCCCGAAGCGCAGCAGCTCGGCCTCGCGGGCCCGTTCCGCGCTCGCCGTGACGAGGGCGTCGAGCTCGGCCCGGGCGGCCCGATGCGCGGTCCAGCGTCGGCGGTACTCCCCCAGCGCCTCGGCGAGGTCGGCACCGGCGTACGCGTCCAGCAGCTCGCGCTGACGTTCGGGGGCGGAGAGGCGGGTCTGCTCGGACTGCCCGTGGATCGCGACGAGCGCGGTGGTCACCTCCGCGCACACCGACACCGGGACCTGGGCGCCTCCGAGGAAGGCCCGGGACCGTCCCGCGGCGGTGACGTGGCGCGCCACGAGCAGCTCGTCGTCGTCGAGCTCGCCGCCGGCCTCGTGGACCCGGTCACCCAGGCGGGCCCGCTCGGCGTCCTCCGGGAGGGTGAGCCGGCCCTCGACGACGGCGCGCTCGGTGCCGACCCGGACGGCCCGGGCGTCGGCCCGGTCGCCGAGCAGCAGGCCGAGACCGGTGACGATCATGGTCTTGCCGGCACCGGTCTCGCCCGTCACCACGGTGAGCCCGGGGTGCGGCGCGACGACGGCGTCGCTGATCACGCCGAGGTCGCGGATGCGCAGCTCGGTGATCATGATCAGCCCCGCTCCGGCAGTCCGTTGTCCTCGCCGCCGGCGCAGCGCGAGCCCGTGGTAGCGGCGTCGCTGCGCCGGTCCTCGTCGGACTGCCGGTCCTCGGCGTCGCCGCGCCAGCCCTCGACGCGCAGGCCGAACTTGTTGACCAGCCGGTCCGTGAACGGCGCCTCCGACAGGCGGGCCAGCAGCAGCCGGTGCTCACCCTGCTGCACCTCGATCTGCAGCCCGGCCCGCAGCTCCGCGGAACGTCGCCCGTCGCACCACACGACCCCGTCGGTCTGCGAGCGGTCGATGAGCTGGATCACGACGTGCGACGTCGGACCCAGCACGAGCGGACGCGAGAACAGCGCGTGCGCGCTGAGCGGCACGACGAGCAGGGCGTCGACGTTCGGCCAGATGACCGGGCCGCCGGCCGAGAACGCGTACGCCGTGGAGCCCGTCGGTGTCGCCATCAGGACCCCGTCGCACGCCCAGCGCGACAGCGGGCGCCCGTCCACCTCGACGAGCACCTCGAGCATCCGCTCGCGGGAGGCCTTCTCGACCGACACCTCGTTCACGGCGTAGGACGACCAGACGACCTCGCCGCTGACGCACTCGCGCAGCGTGACCTCGATGGTCGAGCGCTCCTCGACCGTGTACGAGCGGTCCACGACCCTCGTGACGATGCTGTCGACCTCCGAGGACTCGGCCTCGGCGAGGAAGCCGACGTGGCCCAGGTTGACCCCCAGCAGCGGGACGTCGGCGCGCAGGACCCACTCGGTCCCGCGCAGGATGCTCCCGTCGCCACCCAGGACGATCATGAGCTCGATCTCCGGAGAGGCGTCGTCGGGCGCCTCGAGCGGCACGGTCTCCTTCGCCAGCGCCTCCGGGAGGCAGTCGGCGTCGCCTCGGGGCAGCGCGCTGGTGATCCCCGCCTCGAGGAGCCCCGCGATCAGCCGGGTCGCGGCGGCGATCGCGGCCGGCCGGCCCATGTGGGTCAGGACGGCCACGCGGCGGTGGCTCACGGGCCCGGCCTCGGGTCGCGCCTCGGGTCCAGGGGTCACCGCGTCAGCATAGGGAGGCCGGCCAGAGCGGACCCGGGGCCGCGCGGGGCGTCGTCGTGAGGTGGACGAAGAACTCGACGTTCCCGGCCGGGCCCGGCAGCCGGCTCTCGACGACGGCCTGCGCGTGCCGGCCGAGCGCCGCGGCCGCGTCGAGGACCCCGGCCACCGCCCGCCGCCGCAGCCCGGGGTCGCGCACGACGCCGTCGCGGGCGAGCGCCTCGCGCCCGACCTCGAACTGCGGCTTCACCATGAGCACCCACGTCCCGTCCGCCCGGGTGACGTGGGCGAAGGGCTCCAGCAGCAGCCGCAGCGAGATGAACGAGACGTCGGCGACGACGAGGTCGACGGGCTCGCCGCCGACGTGCGCGAGGGTCAGGTCGCGGAGGTTCGTCCGCTCGTGGACGCGGACGCGGGGGTCCTCCCGGACCGCGGCCACGAGCTGGTCGGTGCCGACGTCGACGGCGTGGACCTCGGTCGCACCCCGCTCGAGGAGGACCTGGCTGAACCCGCCCGTCGACGACCCGGCGTCGAGCGCCCGACCGGCGACGGGCAGGCCGAGGTCGTCGAGCGCGCCGAGCAGCTTGTGGGCCGCCCGCGACACGTACCGGTCGGTGCTCGCCTCGACGCGACCGGCCTCGGTGACGAGCTCGGAGGGGCGGCGGGCGAGGGTTCCGTCGACGTGCACCCGGCCCGCCCGGATCAGCTCCTGCGCCTGGGCCCGAGAACGGGCCAGCCCGCGCTCGACCAGCGCGCGGTCGAGCCGGACCCCGGTCACGTGTCCGGGTCGACCGGCTGCCGCAGCACCTCCTGCAGCGCGGTGTGCGCGGCGGTCAGGCGGTCGACGTGCTCGTCGACGGGCGTCTCGTCGAGGTCGCCGAGGTCGGCCAGGGCGCGGTCCACGCGGGGCTCGCCGGTCGCGGGCGCGGAACCGGGCCCGGGCGTGACGTCGGGCTCGCTCATCGGACCGGCCCCGACGCGGCGTCGGTCGGGTCGGCCTCGGTCAGGTCGTCGGGCAGGTCGACGTCGGGCACGGCGGCCTCGACCGTCGCGACGCGGAGCCTCAGGTCGTCGAGCTCGAGGCGCAGCACGGAGAGCTCGTCCTCCACCGCGTCCAGCCGCGCCCGGGCGGCCCGCAGCTCGGGGGCCGGGACGACACCCAGCCGCGCCGCCACCCGTCCGACCTCGGCGGCGACGAGCTGCTCGAAGATCTCCCGGTTGGCCCGCCTGGCCAGCCCGATCTCCTCGGCCAGCTGGGCGAACCCCGAGATCACCGACCGGTACGCAGCCATGCGGTCACCCTAGGCCGCGCGGACGGCCAGGGCCGGGAGCACGACGCCGAGGTCGAGGGGGTGCCCGGCGTCGGCCTCCCGCCAGGCCAGCCGCGCGGCGGCCCAGGTCGCGGCGACCCGGGCGTCGGTGGTCGTCGGGGCCGCGCCGTCGAGCTCGAGGCGGCCGTCCACCGCCCGTACGGTCGCCGTCCCGCAGCGCGCCGACGTCGCGTCGAGGGTCACGTCGAGCGGCGGCAGCAGCAGGGCGCCGACGTCCTGGCCCAGGTGGGTCGGTCGGGAGCCGGGCGCAGCGGTGAGCAGGTCGGCCGGGCCGTGCGACCCGGAGAGCACGAGCATGCTGTCCAGCCCCGCGTTGACGGCCCCGGCGATGTCGGTGTCCAGCCGGTCGCCCACGAAGACCGGGTGCGAGGCCGCGAGGCGGGCGACGGTCTCGTCGAGCAGCGGGCGGTACGGCTTGCCGGCCACCTGGGGTTCGACGGCGACGGCCATCCGGACCGCGGCGACCGCGGCACCGTTCCCGGGCACCAGACCACGGTCGGTCGGCCGGGTCGGGTCGTCGTTCGTCGCCACCCAGCGGGCACCGCGGTTGATCGCGACGGCGGCCTCGATCAGCTCCTGCCAGGCGAGGTCGACGCCGTAGCCCTGCAGCACCGCGACCGGGTCCGCCTCCGCCGTCGACACCGCCGTCAGGCCGGCCTCGGCCAGGGCCTGCCGCACCCCGGCCCCGCCGACGGCCAGGACCCGCGCGCCCGCGGGCAGGTCGTGCCGCAGCACCTGGGCCCCTGCCTGCGCGGACGTCACGACGTCGGACGTGCCCGCGGGGATCCCGAGCTCGGTGAGGTGTGCGGCGACCGCGGACGGCGTCCGGGCGGCGTTGTTCGTGACGAAGCCGACCTCGACCCCACGCTCCCGCAGGCGTGCCACGGCCGGCGGCGCGCCCGGCACCGCGACCGGGCCCAGGTAGAGCACGCCGTCGAGGTCGAACAGCACCCCGTCGTACGCGTCGACGACCGTCCCGCGCTCAGCCACGCGGTCCGCCCTCGTCGTGATCGACCTCGGCCTGATCGGCCGCTTCGTCCGCCGTGTCCTCGTCGGCCTCGGGGACGTCCTCGCTGTCCTCGACGGTCTCGGTGTCCTCGGGCTCGTCGGTGAGCTCCTCCAGCTCGTCGTCGATGTCGAGGACCAGCCCGTCGAGCTCGTCGAGGCGCGACTGCGCGTCGGTCAGCTGGTCGGGGTCGCGCTTCGCCGCGTCCGCGAACATCCTCCGGGCCTCGTCCGTCGCCCCGGTCTGCAGCAGCGCGTCGGCGTAGGCGTAGCGCAGGCGCGCGGCGGCCTGCCGTTCCTGCTCCTTGGCCGCCGCGGCCGCGCCGCGGGTGAGGGCGGGGCCGGTGCGCACGGGCGCCGGCCCGGCGACCGCCTCGCGCAGCATCCGGACCGCCTCGGCCTGCTGGCCCAGGTCGGCGCGGGCGCCCGCGGCGACGATCGTCATCTCGGTGCGCAGCGCCGGCTCGAGGTCGAGGGTCGCAGCCTCTCGGGCCAGGGCGAGTGCCTGCTGCGGCTTGCCGAGGGCGCGCTCGCAGTCAGCCATCACCGGGAGGTAGTCCGCCCCGCCCGTCATGCGGCGCAGCGCCCGGTACTCCGACAGGGCGGCCGCGTACTCGCCCGCCGCGTACGCGGTCTCGGCCGCCGCCTCCCGCACGATGGGCAGCCGCGCTGCCCGCCGGCGCGCCGCCTCAGCGTGCGCGTACGCCGCGCTCGGGTCGGTGTCGATCAGCTCGCCCGCCGCCACGAGGTGGCCGGCGACGATCTGCTCGAGCTCCTTGGGCAGGCTGCGCAGCTCCGCCCGGACCGCGCGGTGCAGGGTGCTGACGTCCACGTCGTCGGGGACGCGGGGTTCGTCGGCCCGTCGCTCCAGGCCCGGCCGGGCCGGTGGGCGCGGCCCGCGGTCGTCCCGCGGACCCCGGTCGTCCCGGCCCCCACGGTCGTCCCGACCCCCACGGTCGGGCCGCCCGCCGCGATCGGGTCGACCGCCGCGGTCGTCCCGTGCGTCGCGGCTACGACCGGCGTCCCCGCGCGGCCGGTCCCCGCTCGGACGGTCGGTACGCGAACGATCCCCCGTTGGGCGGTCGCCACGCGGGCGCTCATCACGCGGACGCTCGTCCCGGTTCCGGGGCCGGTCACCGCTCGGCCGGTCGTCACGCGGACGCTCGTCCCGGTTCCGGGGCCGGTCACCGCTCGGCCGGTCGTCACGCGGACGCTCGTCCCGGTTCCGGGGCCGGTCACCGCTCGGCCGGTCGTCACGCGGACGCTCGTCCCGGTTCCAGGGCCGGTCACCGCTCGGCCGGTCGTCACGCGGACGCTCGTCCCGGTTCCGGGGCCGGTCACCGCTCGGCCGGTCGTCACGCGGACGCTCGTCCCGGTTCCAGGGCCGGTCACCGCTCGGCCGGTCGTCACGCGGACGCTCGTCCCGGTTCCAGGGCCGGTCACCGCTCGGCCGGCCGCCCCGGTCCGGGCCGGACCGACCGGCGCGACCCGCACCGTCGCCGGCCCCGCCGCGGCCCGCGCCATTGGTGCCACCGCCGCGCCCGGCCCAGCTGCCGCTGCCCGCGCCCCGGCCCGCGCCACCGGCGCCTCGTCCGTCACCACGGCCGCTGCCGCCACCTCGCCCGCCCGGACGCTCCGCCTGTGCCACCGCCCCATCCTCCCCGACCCGCCCGAACCCTGTCGCCCGCGTCCGCGCGTGCCCAGGCCCAGAGCAGCCCCGGGCCGGTCAGCTGCCGGCTCAGCAGCCGACGACGACCACCTCAGGACCCGCCGCGGTGAGCTCGGCGACGACCGGGTCGGGGGCACCGGCGTCGGTGATGACGAGGTCGAGCTCGGACACCGTGGCGAAGGAGCAGAAGGAGTTGCGGCCGAGCTTGCCCGAGATGACCGGGACGATCCGTCGCCGTGCGCTGAGCAGCATCGCCCGCTTGGCCGACGCCTCCTCGGGGTTGGTCGTGGTCAGGCCCTGAGCGGCGGTCATGCCGTTGACGCCCACCACGGCCACGTCGACGGTCAGGGACTGGAGACGTCGGCTGGTCCAGGCGTCGACGGCCGCGCTCGTGAGCCCGCGGACGGTGCCCGGCAGGGTGATCACGCGGACGCCGGGATGGTCGGCCAGGTGATGGGCCGCCGGCAGGTTGTTCGTCACGACGGTGAGCGTCGCGTCACGCGGCACCGCCTGGGCGGTGAAGAGCGTCAGCGAGCCGGAGTCCAGCACGAGCACCCCGTCCTCGGGGAGCTCGTCGACGAGCCGCGCCGCGATCAGCCGCTTGTCCGCGAGCTGCTCGGCATGCCGCGCGGCGAGCGCCACCTCGAAGGGGACGGCGTCAAGCAGCTGAGCCCCTCCCCGGATCCGGCGCAGGAGGCCGCGTCGTTCGAGCGTGTCGAGGTCGCGGCGCACCGTCTCGGTCGTGACCTCGAGGTGCTCGCTGATCTGCGTGACGGTCGCACGGCGCTCTTCCTGCGCGAGCAGGAAGTCGGTGATCGCCCGCTGCCGCTCGGGCGGGTACTTGGTCAGGGTCCTCACCTCCTCCTCCGTGGCGCGCGCCATCCTCGCAGGTGGCACGGCCACCGTCCTCCGGACCGGCACGCGCGGGTGTGCCGAGCCCGGGCAATCCGACGGGCGCACGCCACGCAGTCGGGCAGCCCAGCGGGCCGCTTCGGGCAGCGGCCCGGTCCGGGCTACGCTCTGGTCCGCGCGCGACCTCCCGCTCCACGAGGTCGCGCCGCCACCGACGAGGCTCGAGGAGGCGCCCGTCATGACGACGCGACGCGCGAGCGACGGCGGGGCGGCGGTGCTCTCCCCCGACCAGCGCTTCGAGCTCATGCTGGGCTGGCTGGCCGCTGACGGACGTCTCGACGTCGGTGACGTCGCCGGTCGCCTCGGGGTGGCGCAGGAGACGGTGCGCCGCGACCTCCGCGTCCTCGAGGCCCGGGCGCAGCTCGTCCGGGTGCACGGCGGGGCCGTCGAGGTCGAGCCCGCCCTCGCCTCTCCGGTCGGCGGGTACGCCGGACCCGGGACGCCGGGCGGCGGGGCGCCCGTCTCCGCCGACCGCGCGCTCCTCGAGTCCCTGTGGGCCGAGCTCCCGCAGCAGGGGACGCTCCTGCTGGGGACCGGCCGGCTGAGCCTGGAGCTGGCGTGCGTCATGGTCAACGCACCGCCCGCCGACGACCTCACCGTGGTCACCAACTCCCTCGACGTCGGGCTGGTGCTGTCCCGCGCGTCGCGGATGTCGGTCTACAACATCGGCGGGACGGTCAGTCCCCGTACGCACGCGCAGGAGGGCGACTGGGCGCTCACCGAGCTCCGGCGCGTCCACACCGACGTGAGCGTGGTGTGCCCGGCCGGGATCAGCGTCGAGCGGGGTCTCAGCCAGCCGACGCCCGCGGCTGCGGCCGTCTCGCAGGCCGAGGTCGCTGCGGGCACCCGCGTTCTGGCCCTCGTCGAGGAGTCGGCGCTGGGACGACCGTCCTTCGTGACCTTCGCCGATCTCCGCGACGTCGACCGGGTCGTCGTCGGCGGCGAGCCGACGGCCGCCGCGCTGCGAGGATTCGTCGAGGCGGACGTGATGTGCACCGACCACCGCTCGGTGGCCGGCCCGAGGAGAGGACGGAAGAGTTGACGCTGGTCGCAGGGGTGGACTCGTCCACCCAGTCGGTCAAGATCGTGGTCTGCGACGCGGAGACGGGTGAGGTACTGCGCTCCGGCCGGGCACCGCACCCGGACGGCACCGAGGTGTCGGCCGCGGCGTGGTGGGACGCCTACCGGCAGGCGGCGGCGCAGCCCGGCCTGCTCGACGGGGTCGAGGCGATCGCGGTCGGCGGGCAGCAGCACGGCATGGTGACCCTCGACGAGGACGGTCGGCTGGTCCGCGACGCCCTGCTGTGGAACGACGTCCGCTCGGCGCAGGACGCGGCCGACCTGGTGCAGGAGCTCGGCGGGCGCCAGGCCTGGGCCGACGCGGTGGGCACGGTCCCGCTCGCCTCGATGACCGTGACGAAGCTGCGGTGGCTGGCGCGGGCAGAGCCCGACCTCGCCGCGCGCGTGGCCTCCGTCGTGCTCCCGCACGACTACCTGACCTGGGAGCTGGGCGGGCGCTCGTTCGCCCCCGTCACCGACCGCGGCGACGCCTCGGGCACCTGCTACTTCGACCCGGCCACCGGCACGTACCGCGACGACCTCGTCCGGCTCGCGCTCGGCCGCCTGGTCGACCTCCCACGCGTCGCCGAACCCTCCGAGGTCGTCGGTCACACCCCCGACGGCATCGCCATCGCGGCCGGGACGGGCGACAACATGGCCGCCGGGCTCGGCCTCGGCCTGGAGGCGGGCTCGGCCGTCGTCTCGCTCGGGACGAGCGGCACCGCCTTCACCCGCACGTCGACGCCCACCCACGAGCCCACCGGGACCGTGGCCGGCTTCGCCGACGCCACCGGGGAGTTCCTGCCGCTCGTCTGCACCCTGAACGGCGCGCGGAACCTCGTCGCCACCGCAGAGGTCCTCGGCGTCACCCTCGACGAGCTGGCGCGGCTCGCGCTCACGGCTCCGGCCGGCAGCGGTGGTCTGGTGTTCCTGCCGTTCCTCGAGGGCGAACGGACGCCGTCCCTGCCGCACGCCACCGGTGAGCTCGTCGGTCTCACGCTCTCGAGCATGAAGCCCGCCAACCTCGCCCGAGCCGCCATCGAGGGCGTGCTCTGGAGCCTGGCGTACGGCGTCGACGTCCTGCGCGAGCAGACCGGGACCATCTCGGCGATCACCCTCACCGGGGGTGCGTCGCAGTCGGAGGCCGTCCGCCGGATCGCGACCAGCATCTTCGGCCTTCCCGTTGTCGTCACCGAGTCGTTCGAGAGCGTCGCCGTCGGCGCCGCCCGCCAGGCGGCCTGGGCACTCACGGGCGAGCTCCCGACCTGGAAGGTGCCCGTCGCCGGCCGGTACGACCCCACCGACGCCGACGTCGCCGCCGCGGACGACCTGATGGGCCGCTACACCGACGTGCTCCGCCGGCACTTCGACGTGCCCTCCGGCTCCTGAGGGCGACGGCTGTCGCCTGCTCTTTCCGGATCAGGAGGAGGAAGGCCTGGTCGGCTGGGGCCCGCGGTCGTCGTACGGTG
>CAVXMD010000001.1:0-383830 GCA_963762775.1 uncultured Actinomycetota bacterium | reverse complement strand
ACCCGTGCGGACCTCGTGCAGAACGGGATCAGCTTCACCGTGCGGCCCGAGGTGACGCCGGTCTTCCTCGGCCAGGCCGCGCAGGTCCGGGCCAGCGACTCCAGCCAGGTGGCCTCGCCGGTGATGTCGAAGATCATCACCGTCCTCAAGGACCAGCTGGAGCAGGCGTTCGTCGGCGGCCAGAGCACCGGGGCGACGATCGCCGGGCTGAGCAAGGGCATCGCTGCCGCCACGGGCGCGTGAGGTGGCGTCCGCAGGGTCGGTGACCCGGCTGAAGCCCCGGCACGTCCGCGGCGAGGCCCGGGCGGCGTACCTGCTGCTGACGCCGAACCTGCTGCTGCTCGGGATCTTCGTGTTCGTGCCGCTGGTCGGTGCGGTCGTGATCAGCTTCCAGCGCACCGACGGGTTCGGCGGGGGGACGTTCGCGGGCCTGGCCAACTACGCCAAGCTGCTGGGCGACGGCCTGTTCTGGCGTTCGTTGATCAACACGACGGCGTTCACGGTGCTGGTCACGCCGCTGTCGATGGCCCTCGGGCTCGGCGCCGCCGTGCTGCTCAACTCGGTGCTGCCGGCGCGCGCCGGTGTTCCGCTCGGTGCTCATCCTGCCGATGGCGATCTCCGGGGTGGCGACGGCGCTGCTCGGTGTCCTCGTCTTCGACGAGAACACCGGCATCCTCGACAAGCTGCTGACCTCCATCGGTCTGCCGGGCGTGGCCTGGCAGTCCGGCAGCGGGCCGGCCTTCGCGTCCGTCGTGCTCGTGACGCTCTGGTGGCGGGTCGGGTTCAACATGCTGATCTACCTCGCCGGGCTGCAGGGCATCGGGCCCGACCTGTACGAGGCCGCGGTGCTGGACGGCGCCGGGCGCTGGCAGCAGTTCCGCCACCTCACGGTCCCGCTGCTCGGGGCCTCGACGTTCTTCCTGCTGATCTTGAACGTCATCTACTCGTTCCAGGTCTTCGACATCGTCTTCGTCATGACCGGCGGCGGTCCGCGCAACGCCACCTCGGTCCTCGTGACGTACGCCTACGAGACGGGCTTCGACGTCCGCGACCAGGGCTACGCCGCGGCGATCGGGGTGGTGCTGCTCGTGCTGACCATGGCCTTCACGGTCGCGCAGTGGCGCACCAACCGCAGCCGGGACGTCGTGGAATGAGGAGCGTCCGATGAGCGAGCGCACCGTGAGCCCGGTGGACCCGGCGAGCGCGGTCGACCCGGCGGGCCCGCCCGGGGCGGGAGCCCCGACGTCCGTACCGTCCTCGCGTCCTTCGACGACGACGACACCGGGCGGCACCGGACACCGGGCACCGCTGCACCTGCGACGGTCGCGCGGCCTGCTGGCCGTGCGCCTCGTCGCCGCGGTCGTGGTGTGCGCGGTGGTGCTGTTCCCGCTCTACTGGATGGTCGTCGTGGCGCTGTCGTCACGTTCGGACCTCCTCGGCGGGACGCTCCGGCTGTGGCCGCGCCAGCTCACCACCGAGAACTTCTCGCGCGTCCTCTCGGCGTTCCCGGTCACGACCTGGTTCGGCAACTCCGTCGCCATCGCGCTGACGACCGCGATCCTCACGGTGGTCGTCAACCTGCTCGGCGGCTACGCGTTCGCCCAGCTGAAGTTCCGCGGGTCCAACGCGATCTTCCTCGCCGCGCTCGCCACCCTGACGCTCCCGGTGCAGGTGATCATGGTCGCGCTGTTCCGGCTCGTGACCACGCTCGGTCTCTACGGCAGCTACTGGGCCGTCATCCTGCCGACGGCGGCGTCGGCGTTCGGCCTCTTCCTCGCCCGGCAGTTCATCCTGGCGATCCCGCACGACCTCGTCGAGGCCGCCCGCATCGACGGCGCCGGGCACCTGCGCGTGTTCACGAGGATCGTCCTGCCGCTGTCGAAGCCGTTGATCGCGGTGCTGTTCTTCATGAGCCTGCTGAGCACCTGGAACGACTTCGCCTGGCCGCTCATCGCGCTGCAGGACAACCGGCTGTTCACGCTGCCGATCGGCCTGCTCTACCTGCAGGGCCAGTTCGGCCCCGACTACGGCGCGACCATGGCCTTCGCGCTGATCAACGTGACGCCGATGGTGATCTTGTTCCTCGTCTTCCAGCGCTACTTCGTGCAGGGGTTCGCGAGGAGCGGGATCCGCTGAGCGTCGTTCGGAGCCGATCGAACGTGCGTTCGAAAATTGTCAGTGGGGTTCCGTAGGTTCGACGCATGGAGATCGAGGGGCGGGAGGCGACGGCGGTCGACCTCGCGCTCGACGCCTGGTCGACGGCGCAGGACCAGCTGGTCAAGCTCGTCGAGGACGGTGGCTTGGACGATCTCGACGACCGGGAGCTCGTCGGGTTCCTTCAGCGGTTCGAGCAGGTCCGGAACCGGTCGGCGTTGGTCGACCACCGGGCGGTTCGTGACGCGGAGGCGCGGCGGCTACCGGAGACATTGACGCAGCCGAGCACAGCGGCGGTGCTGGCGTGGGCACTACGGATCTCGCACGGTGAGGCCTCTCGGCGGGTACGGGCTGCAGCGGCGCTGGGCGAACGGGTGTCGATGAGCGGGGAGCCGCTTGAGCCGGTACGTCCGGCGTTGGCCGCGGCGCAGCGCGACGGTCTCGTGAGTCCTGAGCAGGTCGACGTGTGCGTCCGGGCGTTGGCGGGCGTGGACCACCGCGGGTTCGACCCGGCTGACCTCGCCCTCGGTGACGAGCTGCTGGCCCGGTACGCGACCACGTTCGGGCCGAAGGAGCTGCGGGGGTTGGCGCAGCAGGTCGTCGACCGGATCGACCCCGACGGCACCGTGCCCGACGACCAGCTCCAGCAGGATCGTCGGCATCTGGCGTTCCGTCAGACGCGGGACGGCATGGTGCTCGTGGAGGGCCGCCTGACGGGTCCGGTGGGGGCGAAGCTCCGCGCGGTTCTCGACCCGCTCGCGAAACCCCGCGTCGAGTCGGTCACCCTCGACGACGGCCGGGTCGTGGATCAGCCCGACCCCCGCCACCACGGCCAACGCACCCACGACGCCCTCGAAGAGGTCTGCGACCGGCTGCTGCGCTCCGGCACCCTCCCCGACTCCGGCGGCACCCCCGCCACGGTGATCGTCACCATCAACGAGGCCGACCTCGCCGCCCAGGCCCGGTGGGGTGTGACCAGCGACGGCACGATCTTGTCGGCCGATGCGGTCCGGGACCTCGCCGACGAGGCCGAGGTCTACCCGAGCGTGGTCACCCCGACCGGGGTCGTGCTGCGGATGGGACGACGCCGACGGCTCGCCACCCCGGGCCAGACCGTCGCGCTGATCGCCCGCGACGGCGGCTGCTCCTTCCCCGGCTGCGACCGCCCACCCGAGTGGTGCGAACGTCACCACGTCATCGCCTGGGCCGACGGCGGCGCGACGGACCTCGACAACCTGACCCTGCTCTGCGCCTATCACCACCACCAGTTCGCCGGCCGCGGCTGGACCTGCCGGATGATCGACGGCCTCCCCACCTGGACCCCGCCCCGCTGGGTCGACCCCGACCAGAAACCCCTCCGCAACACCCGGATCACCGCCCGTACACACGGCCGACGACTCCGGTGCTGACGGCTCCGACCGGCTGGTCCGCAGCGACGGACCGGTCGACGCGCTCGCCGTCTCGATCGTGTCGTGGGCGAAGAACGTGCCGCCGGGGTCGCCGCGTCGGCCGTAGGCCCCGACGGTGGACGATGCCGTGGCCTCTTGATGACGTCCGGGATCAGGTGCACGATCAGGAGATGACGACGACGAGGAGACGCGTCCTGCTCGTCGTGCTGGCCGTCGTGGTCGTCGCCGGCGCCCTGACGGGACGCTGGTGGACGACCCGGCAGGTGCCGGTCGTCGTGGACCCGGCGTGTCCGCCGCTGCTGACGAACACCAGCAACGGGACCGACGACTACGGCGACGTCGTGGAGTGGGACGGCCGGACCTGGTGGCGGAGCGAGGGCCGGACGACGGCCGACGCCGAGCAGGTGGGTGTCGTCGGGTGCGTGGTGACCGAGATGCCGAACGCGCACGGCTGGCGGGTGGCTGCGGGACCCTGGCCCGACGGCGCCGCGACCGTCCTGCCGCGTGGGACGACGCTCCACCTGCCGCGCGAGGACCGGGCCGAGGAGGCGCTCGTCGCCCGCACCGCGGAGGGTGACCGTCTCTACTGCCTCGACGACGACGTGGGCTCGCCGTCCTGCTGAGCGGGGCGGTTCAGACCTCGCCCGCGTACCACTGCCCGTGGAACCCGAGTGGGACCGCGTGCGGCAGGTCGGCCCGCGCGACCTCGTCGAACGTGGTCGCGTCGAGCACGAGCAGGAACGAGGTGCGCGCGCGGGAGTCGAGCACGAGCGAGAGCACGACCCCGGCGTCCTCGGCGAAGGATGACGGATCGCCGACGAACACCGGCTCACCCGGCCAGCAGCCGGGCGCGGCCCACGTCCGGCTGCCGCCGGTCTCGACGTCGACCTTCACGAGCCGGTCGGAGAAGGACGTGGTGACGCTCCCCGGCGTGCCGACGCCGTAGACGAAGCGGTACGGCCGGCCGAGACGCTGCTCGTAGGCGAATCGGGGGAACTCCAGCGGCGTCGCGCTGAGCAGCCGGTAGGTGACCGGCCCGCCGTCCAGCGGGACGCGGTAGCGGCGCAGCTCGCCGGCGGGGTTCCGCCAGCCCGGACCGCGCAGCGCGTCGAGGTCGAACTGGTGCAGCGCCCGCTCGCCGGCGGTCGCCGGCAGGTCGACGAGCAGCGCCCCGTCGTCCTCGAAGGCGTTGACCTGGTGGTAGCAGAAGAAGGCCGGGGTGACGGTCCGGCAGACGACCGCGCCGGTCGCGCGTTCGACGACCGTGAAGCGGGTCCCGCGCTCGGGACGCCAGTCGTGGCTGTCGACGATGGAGCGACCGGCCAGCAGCGACAACGCGTTCGCGATCAGCGGGTACTCCACGAGCACGACGAACCGGGGCGTCAGCGCGAACGAGTGCATGTACGCCGGGCGGTCGGCCGGCACGCTGGCGACGAGGCGGCGCTCCAGGCTGTCGTCGGCGAGCTCGTAGAGGTGGTAGGTGCTGCGGCGGCCGTACTCGACGGTGAAGCCGGTGAGCGCGGCGCGGTCCTGCTCGTGGTGCGGGTGCGCGCAGCACCAGTCGCCGGGCAGGTCGTCGGCGTAGCCGACCGGGTCGAGGGTCTCGAGGGTGAGCGGGTCGTACGGGATCGCGTCCGGCGTCTCGGTCACGGCGACGTGGCGCCCACCCAGTCGCAGGACGTTCACGACCGCGTTGGTGCCGGTCACCGGCGGTCGCCCGAGGCGGCGGACCCGCTCGACCCACGACCGGGTCGGGACGGTCCCCACCTCGGCGTAGCCGAACCTGCCCGTCTCGGTCGCCGCCCGCCATGCGGGGCTGCGGACGTAGCGGTTCGCGTACGCGACCTGCCCGTCGCCCACGCGGAACCGGTGCAGCATCGCCTGGCCGTCGAACCAGTGCCGGGCCTGCTCGCCCTGCCCGCCGGGGCGGGCGCTGAACCGGCCCGGACCGTTGCGCACGAGGGTCCCGCGCAGCCAGGGTGGGAGGGTCCCGCGGACCTCGAGCGAGGTGTCGGCGAGCTCGGCGTCCAGCCCTTCGAGCCCCACCCGGAAGTCGTCCACCTCGTGGAGCCTAGGGCTCGGTGAGGTGGTCGAGGTGCCCGCTGACCCAGGCGACGTAGCGGTCGGCCGACCGCGCGACGCGGGGCCGGGCGTCGGCGAGCACCTGCCCGCCGAAGTTGTCGTAGAGCCGCGCGGGGTCGAGCGCGACGACGCGGTCGGCGATCCGCCGGACGACCGCCGCCGAGAGCGGCACGAGGTTCGGGAAGCTGCGCATGAACGAGACCCACTGCTCGTCGGGCGTGCCCGCGACGGTGTCGCCGGTGAGCAGCACCGTCTTGCCGTCCGCACCCGTGAACCGGGCGACCGCGCTGCCGGGGAAGTGGCCGCCGAGCCGGTGCAGCGTCACGCCCGGCAGGACCTCGAGCGTCTCGCCCCACGTCCGTACGCGGGGGTCGTCGCGCTGCACCCAGCCGCGGTCGGCCGCCTGCACCCAGACCGGGGCGTCGAAGCGCTCGCCCCACTCCACCTGCGCACCGAACATGTGCGGGTGGCTCGCAGCGACGGCAGCGACCCCGCCGACGTCGCGGACCGCGGCCTCGAGGGCGTCGTCGACGTAGCCGTTCGGGTCCCACAGCAGGTTGCCCGTCGGCGTCCGCACCAGCAGGGCCCGCTGCCCGATCGCGACCTTGGGCGCCACCGTGATGCCGAGCAGCCCCGGCTCGACCTCCTCGAGCGAACCCGAGCATCCCTTCGCGGCGAGCTCGGCGAGCGTGGTCCAGCGCTGCCCGGACGGGCGGACGTACTGGCGGTCGTCGCTGCAGATCGCGCACGTCGGGGGCGGTTCCGCGGTGTCGGGGTGCTCGACGGCACAGGTGCGGCACGACCAGACGGGCATCGGTGCTCCTCGGGTCAGTGGGCGACGGGATCGGTCAGCGGGACACGGGCCAGCTCGGCGTACGCCGCCTCGAGGGCCGCGCCGGCGACCCCCAGACCGTCGATCCGGTCGACCATGGCGACGATCCGGGGCGAGCGCCACTCGGACGCGAGCAGGTCCATCGCCATCGACAGCAGCAGTGCGTGGCTGTGCAGCGCGACGTCGACCACGTTGCGCAGGCGCTCGTCGTCGGGGTCGGCGCAGGTGCGGGGGAGCAGGTCGCGCAGGGCGAAGAAGCGCCGGACCAGGGGACCGCCGCGCGGGGCGATGAACCCCAGGTGGCCGTGAGCCCGGATCTGCGCCAGCACCGCCTCGGCGTCGTCCTGCAGGATGACCGCCTCGGCCGCGACGCGACGCAGCACGGCGCGCTCGTCGACCCTCGGCGCCGGGAGGGCGTCGAGCAGGACCACGGGACTCCCGCGCAGCCATCGAGGCAGCCTTGCCACGCCGCCCACCGTAGGTGCGGTCAGCCCGCCAGCACCAGGTCGACGTCGAACCCGGTCCCGGCGTTGTCGAAGGTGACGCGGTGGTCGACGACGTCGACCGGCTCGCCGTCGACGAGGACCGTCGCCGGGTCGGCGCCGTGGACCACGAGGACGAACCGTTCGCGCGCGTGCTCGGGGTAGCCGTCGCCGGCCACGCCGGCCCGCAGGCTCAGCTGGTCGCCCGAGCGCTGCACCACGAACGTCGTCCGGACGCAGGCGCCGTCCTGCGCCGCGAACGTCAGCCCGTCGTCCTCCTGCAGCGTCGAGCGGACCGTCGAGTCGCGCAGCGGCACGAACAGGTGCAGCTCGACCTCGGCCGGGTGGTGCCCGGCGGTCGAGGCCGGCGCCGTGGGCCACATCGGCACGACCGCCCCGGCCCGGGCGTACAGCGGGATCGCGTCCATCGGCGTCGGCGCGACCAGGAAGCGCCGACCCCCGTACGCCTCGTCCGTGCGCCAGTCGTACCAGTCGCCGTCGGGCAGGTACACCTGCCGGGCGGTCGCGCCGGGTTCGGTCACCGGGGCCACGAGCAGGTCGCGGCCGAGCAGGTACTCGTCGTCGACGTCGCGCACGGTGCCGTCGTCCTGGTGGTCGTAGACGAGCGGGCGCTGCACCGGCGCCCCGGTCTCGCCGGCCGTGAGGAAGGCGCCGTAGAGGTAGGGGAGCAGCCGGTAGCGCAGCGAGATCGCGGCGCGCACGAGGTCCTCGACGGTGTCGCCGAACGTCCACGCGTACTGGTCGACCGTGCCGATCTCGGTGTGGTTCCGGAAGAACGGGGTGAGCGCTCCGTACTGCATCCAGCGCAGGAACAGCTCGGGCTGGGTGTCGCCCTGGAACCCGCCCACGTCCGCCCCGACGAACGGCTGCCCCGACAGCCCGAAGCCCGCTCCCATGGCGATGCTCAGGGCGAGGTGGTCCCAGCGGGCCTGGTTGTCGCCCATCCAGTTCGCCGCGTAGCGCTGGATGCCGGCGAAGCCGGAGCGCGAGAGCACGAACGTGCGCAGCTCGGGCATGGCCTCGCGCAGCCCCGCCGTCGTCGCCATCGCCATCAGCAGCGCGTACTGGTTGTGGAACCGCTCGTGGGGGACGGTGCCGTGGTCGAACAGCATCCGGTCCGAAGCGATGGCGCCGGTCGCGGGCTCGTTCATGTCGTTCCAGATCCCGGCGAGCCCCGAACGGACGTGCTCGGCGTTGAGCTCGCCCCACCAGCGGCGGCCCTGCTCGGTCGTGAAGTCCGGGAACGTCGTGTTCCCCGGCCAGACCTGGCCGATGTAGAGGTCGCCCGCCGGCGTCCGGCAGAGGACGTCGGCCTCGAGCGCGGAGTCGAAGACCGCGTAGCCGGGGTCGTGCTTGACTCCCGGGTCGATGATCGTGACGACCCGGAAGCCCTGCTCGCGCAGCGTGGCGAGCATCGCCCGGGGGTCGGGGAAGAGGTCGTGGTCCCAGGTGAAGACGCGGTAGCCGTCCATGTACTCGATGTCGAGCCAGAGCGCGTCGCAGGGGATGCCGCGGTCGCGGTGGGCGAGGGCGACGGCCTCGACGCGCTGCGCGTCGGAGCGGTCCCAGCGGCACTGGTGGTAGCCGAGCGACCACAGCGGCGGGGGAGCCGTCCGGCCGGTCAGCCAGGTGTAGGCCTCCAGGATCGCGGGGATGCCGGGGCCGGCGAAGACGTACTCGGTCCAGGTGCCGCCCGACGCGTGCACCCGGTACTCGTGGGGGGCGGTGAAGTCGAAGTCGGTGCGGTAGCCGTTGTCGAGGAAGGACCCGGAGGTGTCCCCGACGGGGTGGCGCAGGTGGTAGAAGAACGGGATCGAGGCGTAGTACGGGTCGAACTCGGTCGACGTACGGTCGCGGCGCGGGTCGCCCTCGGGGTAGCGCTCGGCGAACGGGCGGCTCTCGGTCGGGTTGAGGACGTCGGTGTTCCAGCCGACGAAGGCACGGCCCTTGCGGTTGTGCCGCCCGCTCTTCTCCCCGAGGCCGTAGACCGCGTCCTCCGGGCGGCACGTCCGGCGGAACGTGAAGCTGTCGTTCAGGGTCGCGTACGCCCACGGCCGGCCCTCGTCGTCGACCGCGGTCTCGAGCACCGCCGAGCCGTC
Source organism: uncultured Actinomycetota bacterium (assembly GCA_963762775.1). GTDB lineage: Bacteria > Actinomycetota > Actinomycetes > Propionibacteriales > Propionibacteriaceae > Microlunatus. Next base: position 374,751 of record CAVXMD010000001.1, on the reverse strand, counting down.
CGGGCGGTGCACGTCCACGCGGAAGGGGTCCAGCCCGAGCGTCACGACCAGCGCGTCGGTGACGAGCCGCGCCTCCCGGTCGTCGACCTCGACCGAGAACGTCCCCCGAGCTTGCCGAAGAGCCTCTGCCACGTCGGCGCAGACCGCGTGCGTGGGCTGCTCGTCGAAGCGCCCGGCCCGGCTCATCGTGAACCGCACGAGGTCGGGACGCACCACCTCGACGCGCAGCTCCTCGTCGTGCAGCCGGGCGGTCAGGCCGGTCGCGGTCGCGACGACGTCGTCGACGTGGGTGAACCGGATGTAGTGGTCCGTCTCGATCACGTCCCGAGTCTGGCCCACGCGGTCCGGCTAGCGTGGGGACGTGCCTGACGCCGTGCCTCCGGTGCCCACGCCCGACCGGCCGTTGCGCCGGCTGGGCTTCCTCACCATCGGGCTCTTCGACCCGGACGACCCGGCACCGGGGCACGCGGTCACCCTCGAGATGATCGAGCTCGGCGAGCGGTTGGGGTTCGACAGCGCGTGGCTGCGCGACCGACACCTCCAGCACGGCATCTCCTCGCCGGTCGCCGTCCTGGCGGCCGCCTCCCAGCGCACCTCCCGCATCGAGCTCGGGACCGCCGTGATCCCGCTGGCCTGGGAGAACCCGTTGCGCCTCGCCGAGGACCTCGCCACCGTCGACGTCCTCGCGGGCGGCCGGCTGAACCCGGGCGTCAGCGTCGGCCCGCCGATGGCCTGGGACGACGTGCGCGCCTCGCTCTACCCCGACACGGCCGCCGCCGAGGACTTCGGCTACGGCCGGGTCGAACGGCTCCTGGGCTTCGTGTCGGGCGAGCGGGCGAGCACCTTCACGGGGACCCGCGGCATCGAGGTGTTCTCCGACCGGGTGCAGCCGCAGGCGCCCGGCCTGCGGGAGCGGATGTGGTACGGCGGTGCGAGCCTGCGCTCGGCGGAGTGGGCGGGTGCCCACGCGATGAACTTCCTCACGAGCAGCGTCGTCAAGTGGGAGGGCGCGGAGCAGGAGCCGGGCACGTACGACTTCGGCGAGACGCAGCTGGCGCAGGTGCGGGCGTTCCGTGCGGCCCACCCGCTCGGCGAACAGGCCCGGGTCTCGCAGGGACTCGTCGTGCTGCCGACCGACACCGCCTCCCGGGAGCAGCGTGAGAAGTACGCCGCGTACGCCGATGCCCGCCGGGAGCGGACCCGCGCGCCCCAGGGTCCGGCGGGGCTGCTGTTCGCCGAGGACCTCGTCGGGACCACCGACGAGCTGGTCGAGCGGCTGCGCGCCGACGCCGCGTTCCGCGAGATCGACGAGGTGGCCTTCGCGCTGCCGTTCACCTTCGAGCCCGAGGACTACGTCCAGATCCTCACGGACATGGCCACCAGGCTGGGACCGTCGCTCGGGTGGGCGCCGCGCGACCTAGGGTGACGCCGTGCTCCGGATCAGCCAGGCCTTGCTGGACGGGATGGTCTCCCACGCGCGCGCGGACCACCCGGACGAGGCCTGCGGGATCGTCGCCGGCCCGGAGGGGTCGGACACGCCGACGCGGCTGGTCCCCATGATCAACGCCGACCGGTCCCCGACCTTCTTCCGCTTCGACCCGACCGAGCAGCTCGAGATCGCCAAGCAGATGTGGGCCGCCGACGAGGAGATCGTCGTCGTCTACCACTCGCACACCGCGACCGAGGCCTACCCGTCGCGGACCGACGTCTCCTACGCCGCCGAGCCGCAGGCCCACTACGTGCTGGTGTCGACGGCCGAGTCGGGACGCGAGCCCGGGCCGGTCTCGGTCCGGTCCTACCGCATCCTCGACGGCGTCGTCACCGAGGAGGAGATCGAGGCCGTCGGCCCGGTCGCGGAGCCGGACGAGGAATAGGCCGGCCGGTTCGAGGCGTTCGGACCGGGGACCATCCCTGGTCGGTGAGTGGAAGAGAGACGGACACCATGGCGGTTGAGGTGCGGATCCCGACGATCCTGCGGACCTACACGGGCGGCGAGAAGGCCGTGTCCGGGCAGGGAAGCACCCTGGCCGAGGTCATCGACGACGTCGAGGGCCGGCACCCCGGCCTCAAGGCGCGCATCGTGGACTCGACCGACGCGGCCACGAACCTGCGCCGCTTCGTCAACGTCTACGTCAACGACGAGGACGTCCGCTTCTCCGGCGGTCTCTCCTCCCCGGTCGCCGACGGCGACGTCGTCGTCGTGCTCCCGGCCGTGGCGGGCGGGTCGGGTCTGATCCGCCCGTGACGAGGTACGCCTCCCTGGAGGACTCCGTCGGTCACACCCCGCTCGTCGGGCTGCCCTCGCTCTCCCTGGGCGCGGACGTCCGGCTGTGGGCCAAGCTCGAGGACCGGAACCCCACCGGCTCGATCAAGGACCGCGCCGCGCTGGCGATGATCAGTGCCGCCGAGGCGGACGGCCGTCTGCGGCCCGGCGCGACGATCCTCGAGCCGACCAGCGGGAACACCGGCATCTCGCTCGCCATGGCGGCCAAGGTGCGCGGCTACCGGATGGTCTGCGTCATGCCCGAGAACACCTCGGTCGAGCGACGCCAGATCCTCGCGATGTGGGGCGCCGAGATCGTCTCCTCGCCCGCGGCGGGCGGGTCCAACGAGGCCGTCCGCGTCGCCAAGGAGATCGCGGCGGACCACCCGGACTGGGTGATGCTCTACCAGTACGGCAACCCGGCCAACGCCGAGGCGCACTACCGCACCACCGGGCCCGAGATCCTCGAGGACCTGCCGAGCGTGACCCACGTCGTCGCCGGCCTGGGCACCACCGGGACCCTGATGGGCATCGGCCGCTTCTTCCGCGAGCACAAGCCCGACGTGCAGATCATCGCCGCCGAGCCGCGCTACGGCGAGCTCGTCTACGGCCTCCGGAACCTCGACGAGGGCTTCGTCCCCGAGCTGTACGACCCGTCGCTGGTCGACCGGCGCTTCTCCGTGGGGGCGCGCGACTCCGTACGCCGGGTCCGCGAGCTGCTCGAGCGCGAGGGCATCTTCGCGGGCCTCTCCTCCGGCGCGATCGTCCATGCGGCCATGGCCCAGGCCGCCCGCTCGCAGAAGGCCGGCGAGCCGGCCGACATCGCGCTGATCATCTGCGACGCCGGCTGGAAGTACCTCTCCACCGGGGCGTACACCACCGACCTCGACGAGACCGAGGACTTCCTCGACACGCAGGTCTGGGCCTAGCCCGAAGGGTCGTGCGCGACACACCCGCCTGCGACCGGCCGGACGGGAGGGGACAGACTGACGTCATGAGCCAGCACCCCGCAGAAGCCGTCAGCCCCACGGGCATCCACCACGTCCGCCTCACCGTCACCGACATCGGACGCTCGAAGGCCTTCTACACCACGCTCCTCGGCAGCGAGCCCGTCATCGACGAGTCCGCCTCGATCGACCAGCCGGGCGTCCGGGAGGACCCTGAGAAGTACTACGGCGGGGCCGTCTTCTCGTTCGGGGACCAGCTGCTCGGTCTGCGGCCGGTCGCCGAGCCGGGTGACACCTTCTCGTCCACCCGGGTGGGGCTCGACCACGTCAGCCTGGTCGTGGGTTCGCGCAGCGACCTCGACAAGGCCGCCGAGCGGCTCGACGCGGACGGCGTCACGCACGGCGAGGTCACCGAGATCGGCCCGATGGCGATCCTCTCGCTGCAGGACCCCGACGACATCAACCTCGAGCTCTGCTTCCCGACGAGCTGACGCCCTGAGATCGGGCCCCCTCCGAGATCGGGCCCCCTGAGATCGGGCCCCTAAGATCGGGCACTGTGGCAGACCCCGGCACCGAGGCACCCGTCGGGATCTTCGACTCCGGCTTCGGGGGGCTCACCGTCGCCCGCGCGGTGATCGACCTGCTGCCGTACGAGGACATCGTCTACCTCGGCGACACGGCCCGGTGCCCGTACGGCGACCAGCCCATCGCGCAGGTCCGCGAGTACGCCCTCGAGTGCCTCGACCACCTCGTCGCCCAGGGGGTCAAGGCGCTCGTCATCGCCTGCAACGCCGCGAGCGCCGCCGTCCTCCGCGACGCCCGTGAGCGCTATTCCGTCCCCGTCGTCGAGGTCATCTCGCCCGCCGCCCGCCGGGCCGCGGCGGCCACGCGCAGCGGCCGGGTCGGCGTCATCTGCACCGAGGCGACGGCGACCTCGCAGGCGTACGACGACGCCTTCGCCGCCGCGCCCTCGATCAGCGTCAGCACCGTCGCCTGCCCGCGCTTCGTGCCGTTCGTCGAGGCCGGCGTCACGGGCGGTCCGGAGCTGCTGGCCGCCGCCGAGGAGTACCTGGCCCCGCTGCGTGGCACCGGGCCCGGGACGGGGATCGACACCCTGGTCCTCGGCTGCACCCACTACCCGCTGCTCACCGGCGTCATCTCGCTCGTCCTCGGCGACGAGGTCACGCTCGTCAGCAGCGCGGACGAGGGCGCCAAGGCCGTCTACGCCGAGCTCACCCGCCGCGGGCTGACCCACGCCCAACCCCGCCCGAGCACGCACCGCTTCCTCACGACGGGCAACCCGGAGGCGTTCGAGCGGCTGGGGGCCCGGCTGCTGAACGGCCTCGTCACCGACGTCGAGCAGTTCGTCTGATGCGGCTGACGATCGTGGGGTGCAGCGGCTCCACCTCCGGCCCGGGCTCGCCCGCCTCCTGCTACCTCGTGCAGGCGCCGTACGAGGGGCGCACCTTCAGCCTCGTGCTGGACCTGGGGCCGGGGTCCTTCGGCGCGCTGCACCGCTACCTCGACCCGCGCGCCGTCGACGCCTACGGCCTCAGCCACCTGCACCCGGACCACTGCCTCGACCTGTGCGCGGCCTACGTCGCCGGCCGCTACGCGCCGACCGCACCCTGGCCGCGCCCGCCCGTCCTCGCCCCGGCCGGTGCGGGCGAGCGGATGGCCCGGGCCTACGACGTGCCCCCGCGTCCCGACCGCACGGCCGAGCCCGGCACCCCGATCGGGGCGTGGTTCGACTACCGGGTCTGGCAGGGCGAGCAGGAGCTCGGCCCGTTCCGCGTCGCCACCGCGTCCGTCGACCACCCCGTCGACGCCTACGCGGTCCGCCTCACCGAGGCCGCGGGGGGCGCCTCGTTGGTGTTCTCCGGCGACACCGGACCCTGCGACGCGCTGGTCGACCTCGCCCGCGGCGAGGACGGAGCCGGGGTCGACCTGCTGCTCGTCGAGGCGGCGTTCCTGGAGAACCCCCGGAACCCGCCTGGGCTGCACCTCACCGGGTCGCAGGCCGCGACGGCCGGCGAGCGGGCGGGGGTCGCGTCGGTGCTGCTCACCCACGTCCCGCCCTGGCACGACCCGCAGCAGGTGCTCGCCGAGGCGGCACCGCACTTCTCGGGCCCGACGGCGCTGGCGACGACCGGGGCGGTCTGGACGATCGGGCCGCGCGGCGGCCCGCCGCCTAGGCTCGTGGACCATGACCACCCGCGCTGACGGCCGCCGCCCCGACGAGCTCCGGGAGGTCACCATCACCCGGGGCTGGCTGGACCAGGCCGAGGGCTCGGTGCTCGTCGAGTACGGCCGGACCCGCGTGCTCGTCGCTGCGAGCGTGACCCAGGGGGTGCCGCGCTGGCGCAAGGGTTCCGGGCTCGGCTGGGTGACCAGCGAGTACGCGATGCTGCCGCGGGCCACGAACACCCGCTCCGACCGCGAGTCGGTCAAGGGCCGGATCGGCGGGCGCACCCACGAGATCAGCCGGCTCATCGGCCGCAGCCTGCGCGCCGTCATCGACTACAAGGCTCTCGGCGAGAACACGATCGTCCTCGACTGCGACGTCCTGCAGGCCGACGGCGGCACCCGGACCGCCTCGATCACCGGCGCGTACGTCGCCCTGGCCGACGCGGTCTCCTGGTTGCGGGACCGCAACGCCCTCAGCGGCGAACCCCTCACCGGCTCGGTCGCGGCCGTGTCGGTCGGGGTGGTGGGGGAGACCCCGATGCTGGACCTCGCCTACTCCGAGGACTCCGTCGCCGAGGTCGACCTGAACGTCGTCACCGACGGCGCCGGCCGGTTCATCGAGGTCCAGGGGACCGCCGAGGGCGCGCCCTTCGACCGGTCCGTGCTCGACGGCCTGCTCGACCTGGGTGCGGCCGGCTGCGCGCAGCTCACCGAGCTGCAGCGCGCGGCCCTCGCGGGCTGAGCGTGGCCGCGACCGTCGTGCTCGCCACGAACAACGCCATGAAGCTGGTCGAGCTGCGTCGGCTCGTCGCGACCGCCGGGGCGGACGTGACCGTGCTCGGGCTGGGCGACCTGCCGCCGTACCCGGAACCCGCCGAGACCGAGCGCACGTTCGTCGGCAACGCGCTGCTCAAGGCCCGGGCCTGCGTGGCGGCGACCGGGCTCCCGGCGCTGGCCGACGACTCCGGGATCGCGGTCGACGTGCTCAACGGCATGCCCGGCGTCCGCTCCGCCCGCTGGTCGGGGCCGGCGGCGACCGACGCCACGAACAACGCCCTGCTGCTCGCCCAGCTCGACGACGTCGCCGAGGAGGACCGGACCGCGCACTTCGCGGCGGCGGTCGCCCTCGTGCTGCCCGACGGGACCGAACGGACGACGACCGGTCGGATGGATGGTCGGCTTCTCCGGGCCCCCGTCGGTGAGAATGGCTTCGGCTACGACCCGCTGTTCGTGGCGGACGGCCACCAGGTCAGCAACGGCGTGCTCGAGGCGGCGGAGAAGGACCGGATCAGCCACCGCGGCCAGGCCGTCCGGGCGATGCTGCCGGTGCTGCTCGGCGAGCTGGCGAAGGAGGCCCTGCGGTGAGGATCCAGCGGTGAAGACCTATCTCGACCTCGTCCGGCACGTGCTCGACCACGGCGTCGAGAAGGGCGACCGGACCGGCACCGGCACGCTCAGCACGTTCGGTCACCAGCTGCGCTTCGACCTGCGCGAGGGCTTCCCGCTGCTCACGACGAAGAAGGTGCACACCCGTTCGGTGGTCGCCGAGCTGCTGTGGTTCCTCCGCGGCGAGACCAACGTGAGGTGGCTGCACGAGAACAAGGTGACGATCTGGGACGAGTGGGCCGACGCCGACGGCGAGCTCGGACCGGTCTACGGCTACCAGTGGCGGTCGTGGCCGACGCCGGACGGGCGCCACGTCGACCAGATCGCGGAGGTCGTCCGCTCCATCAGGTCCGACCCCGACTCCCGGCGCCACCTCGTCAACGCCTGGAACGTCGGCCAGCTCGACGAGATGGCCCTGCCGCCGTGCCACACGATGTTCCAGTTCTACGTGGCGGACGGCGAGCTGTCCTGCCAGCTCTACCAGCGTTCGGCCGACGTGTTCCTCGGCGTGCCCTTCAACATCGCCTCGTACGCCCTGCTCACCCACCTCGTCGCCCAGGTCTGCGGGCTCGAGGTCGGCGACTTCGTGCACACGCTCGGTGACGCGCACCTCTACCTCAACCACCTCGACCAGGCCCGGCTCCAGCTCACCCGCGAGCCGCGTCCCCTGCCGCGGCTCGTCCTCAACCCCGACGTGCACGACATCGACGGGTTCAGCCTCGACGACATCAGCATCGAGGGCTACGACCCGCACCCGGGCATCAAGGCGCCGATCGCCGTATGAGCGTCCCCTCGACGCGTCGTCCCGCGCTGGTGGGGATCGCCGCGGTGGCCCGCAACGGCGTGATCGGCGCCGACGGCGACATCCCCTGGCGCATCCCCGCCGACTGGCGCCGGTTCAAGGAGCTGACGACCGGCCACACGCTCGTCATGGGCCGCAAGACGTACGACTCCATCGGCCGTCCGCTGCCCGGGCGGACGACCATCGTCGTGACGCGGGACCGCAGGTGGCGTGGCGACGGCGTGCTGACCGCGCCGACGGTCGAGTGGGCGCTCGACGACGCCGTCGGCCGCGAGCCGGAGGTCGTCTGGGTCGCGGGCGGGGGAGAGCTCTACGCCGCGACCTGGGACCGCCTCGACCGGCTCGAGCTCACCGAGGTGGCGCTCGAACCCACCGGGTCCGTACGCCTGCCCGACGTCGACCCGGCCGTGTGGCGCGAGACCGCCCGCGAGGAGCACGAGGCCACCGACGCCGCCCCGGCGTACGCGTTCGTGTCCTACGCGCGTCGCTGAGCAGGTCCGTGCCGGAGAAGGGACTCGAACCCTCACGCCCTGCGGGCACAGGAACCTAAATCCTGCGTGTCTACCGTTCCACCACTCCGGCCCGGGTGCCGAGCCTAGGCGAGGAGGCTCAGACGCCGAGGTCGCGCTTGAGCTTGTCGACGTGGCCGGCGGCGCGCACGTTGTACTGCGCGACCGCGACGGTGCCCTTTCCCCTGGCGTCCACGTCCACCACGAACGTCGAGCGGATGACGCCCTCGACGAGCTTGCCGTAGAGCAGCTTCTCCCCGTACGCCCCGTAGGCCGACAGCACGGTCTTGCCCGGGTCGGACAGCAGGGGGAAGGCGACGGACTGCCGCTCCCGGAACTGCGTCAGCTTGGCCTGCTCGTCGGGCGAGACGCCGAGCACGCGCAGGCCGGCCGAACCCAGGTCGTCCATGGCGGCGGTGAAGTCGACGGCCTGGGTCGTGCAGCCCGGCGTGAGCGCGGCCGGGTAGAAGTAGACGATCACGCGCTGGCCGGCGAAGTCGGAGAGCGACACCTCGCGGCCGTCGGCGTCGGGCAGGGTGAAGGCGGGAGCGGCGTCCCCGGCGTCCAGTCTCGTCATGATCGCTCACCCTAGTGTCCGCGCCGGAGCGGGCGCGGGTGCCCGTCCTGCGGCCTTGCCCTAGGCTTCAGCGGTACCGCGGGCGAGCGCCCGGTGGTCCGAGCTCGAGCAGTCAGGAGGACAGGTGGCGACCCAGGCCAGCGAGCCCAGCCTCACCGGTCGGACGAAGTCCCAGATCGAGGCCGACCTCTCCGCCACCCGCGAACGCCTCGCCGCCTCCGTCTCGGGCCTGATCGACGAGGTGCACCCGACCCGCATCAAGCAGCGCACGGTCGGGCGCATCAAGGCCGCGGTCCAGGCCCGGCGCGACGACCTGCACGCCTACCTCTTCAACGTGCGCGGCGACCTGCGCACCGACCACGTGGTCACCCTCGCCTCGGTCGCGGCCGGCACCGTGACGGTCCTGCTGACCGTCCGCGCGCTGCTGAACCGCCGCCGGCGCTGAACCCCTTCACGACCCGCGACACTCCTGCGTCGACGCAGCTGTCGATCTTGAAGGATTAAGAAGCGCATCCACGCTGCGACCACCCGTAATGACGACGTCCGGCCCAGCCCTCGGCCTTCCCAGGCGTCGGTTTTCCGTGTTACGCAGTTGATAACGATCTTGATGAGATCGTCGTGGGGTGTTGCGTTCGCGTGACGGCGTGCCCCTACTGTGGCTCGACAGCACCCACCGGAACGGGTGCGTTCTCAACAATGAAGTGAGGCCTCATGCGTTTCGTTCGTTCAGGGCGCCGCGTCGCGGTAGCCGGCATCTCCCTCAGCGCGCTGCTCGTCGCAGCCGCCTGCGGTGGCGGCGGATCCACGCCCGGCACGGGCACCGGTTCATCCGCTCCGGCGGTGGACTTCACCAAGCAGGGCAACATCGAGTTCTGGCAGGGCAAGGACACCTCGGGGAACATCCCCAAGCTGATCGCCCAGTTCAACAGCCAGCACCCGAACGGTCAGGTGACGCTGCACGAGCTGCCGGACTCCGCCGACCAGCAGCGGCAGCAGATGATCCAGAACACGCAGATCAAGAACCCGGCCATGGCCGTGATCAGCGTCGACGTCGTCTGGACCTCCGAGTTCGCGGCCAAGGGCTACGTCGTGCCGCTGCCGGCCGACCAGTTCCCGACCGACGGCTTCCTGCCGTCCGCCGTGAGCGCGTCCACCTACTTCAACAAGCTGTACGCCTACCCGAACACCTCTGACGGCGGCCTGCTCTACTACCGCAAGGACCTGCTCGACAAGTACAACATCTCGACGCCGCCGACCACCTTCGACGAGATGAAGACCGACTGCGACACGATCAAGGCCGGCGAGAACGACTCGAAGCTGGACTGCTTCGCGGGCCAGTACAACAAGTACGAGGGCCTGACGGTGAACTTCGACGAGGCCGTGCACAGCGCCGGCGGCGTCATCGTCGGCGACGACGGCAAGCCGAACGTCGCGACGCCCGAGGCGGCCAAGGGTCTGCAGACGCTCGCCGACTGGTTCAAGAACGGTGACATCCCCAAGGCGGCCATCACCTGGCAGGAGGAGAACGGCCGGCAGGCGTTCGAGGCCGGTCAGCTGATCTTCCACCGCAACTGGGGCTACGTGTACAACCTGGCCCAGACCGACAAGGCCAGCGTCATCAAGGGCAAGTTCGACGTCGCCGCCCTGCCGGGCATCACCGGCCCGGGCGTGTCCAGCCTCGGTGGTCACAACTTCGCCATCGCTGCGAACGCCGACAACAAGGGCACGGCGGCAGACTTCCTCAAGTTCATGAGCTCGGAGGCGACGCAGAAGTCGAACACCCTGGCCACATCTCAGTCGCCCACGCTGGAGAAGCTGTACACCGACTCCGACCTGGTCAAGAAGTTCCCGTTCCTGCCGACCCAGCTCAAGTCGATCCAGGGCGCGATCCCGCGGCCCAAGGCGGTTGAGTACGGTGACGTCACCCTGGCCATCCAGGACGCTGCGTACGGCGCCCTGCAGACCGGAGCGAACGGTGGCACGGCCGACGCGACCGCTGCCCTGCAGGGTCTGCAGACCAAGCTGCAGACCCTGATCAAGTAAGTCCGGTCTCGCCCACGCGGTCCCCGGTACGGCATCCGCCGTGCCGGGGACTCTCGGGTCATCTCTGAAAAGGGGGTCACCGCATGGCCACTGCCACGGCGGAACCACGGGCGGCGACCGCTGCCCCGAACGACGGTCACAAGCACAAGAAGAACGCGTTCAGCGACGGTCAGGCCCGCCTGGCGTGGATCCTGCTCGCACCCACCTTGATCATCATCGCGCTGGTGGCCGGGATCCCGGTCCTCGTCTCCATCCAGCAGTCGTTCTTCCAGACCAACAGCGGCGTGGATCCGAACACCGGACTCATCGCCGCCGGCGACTCGTTCGTCGGGCTGAGGAACTTCACCGACATCTTCGCGGGCCTCAACCCGGTCACCGGCGCCTGGGGCACCATCGACCGGTTCTGGAACGCCTTCTGGAACACGACGGCCTTCACCGTCATCTGCGTGATCCTCGAGACGATCCTCGGGGTCGCGATGGCACTGATCATGTCCAAGGCCTTCCGTGGTCGTGGCATCGTCCGCGCCGGCATCCTCGTGCCCTGGGCCATCCCCACCATCGTGTCGGCCCTCATGTGGAAGCTGATCTTCGACTCCTCGGGTGTCATGAACCGGATCCTCGGTACGCAGGTCCTCTGGCTCGCCGACAACGGCTCGTCCTTCTGGGCGATCGTCATCGCCGACACCTGGAAGACCGCACCCTTCATCGGTCTACTGACCCTCGCGGGCCTGCAGACCATCCCGGCCGAGGTCTACGAGGCGGCCAAGGTGGACGGCGCCACCGCGATCCAGCAGTTCACCCGCATCACGCTGCCGCTGGTGAAGCCGACCCTGGTCGTCGCGGTGCTCTTCCGCACGCTCGACACCATGCGGATGTTCGACCTCCCGTGGGGCATGATCGGCGCGGGCAAGTACCACGTGGAGACGCTGTCGATCTTCTCCTACCAGGAGGCAGCGGCCACCCGCTACGGCCAGGCCTCGGCGTACGCCATCGTGCTGTTCGTCTACGTGCTGCTCGTGGCGTTCCTCTTCGTCAAGGTCCTCGGTGCGGACGTCATCGGTGACACCGGCATGCCGAAGAAGAAGAAGGGCAAGAAGGGCGACGCAGGCGCCCAGGCTGCTCCCGGGCTCGAGATGGTGGGGGGTAACCACTGATGGCGACCACGACGACGCCTCCGACGCAGGAGCACGCGCACCTGACCTCGGCCGAGGTCGCGGAGCTGGCGCGGGAGAAGCCCGGCTCCAAGGCCAGGATCGGGATGATCGCGTCCTACGTCGGCATGGGGCTCATCGTCCTGTACTGCATCCTGCCCTTCTACTGGATGGTGGTCTCGTCGCTGCGCGACCCGAGCCAGGGCCGGAGCACGCAGTTCATCCCCAACCCGGTCTCGATCGAGAACTTCAAGGGCGTCTTCGCCGGCCAGAACAACTTCGGCCGGTCGTTGATCAACTCCCTGATCGTCTCCGGCACGACGACGGTGCTCACCCTGGTCTTCGGCATCGTGGCGGCGTACGCGTTGGCGCGGCTGTCGTTCAAGGGCAAGGGCGCCGTGCTCTGGATCATCATGGCGTGCTCGATGTTCCCGCTGATCATCCTGATCCCGTCGCTGCTCAAGATGTTCTCGTCGACCCCGCCCTTCGGCTGGTTCCCGAACTGGATCAACACCTACCAGGCGGTCATCATCCCGGGGCTCAGCTTCGGGCTGCCCCTGGCGGTGTGGAACCTGACGGCCTTCTTCAAGCAGCTCCCCGTGGAGCTGGAGCAGGCCGCCATGGTCGACGGGTGCACCCCCGGCGTCGCGTTCCGCAAGGTGATCCTGCCGCTCGCGGCGCCCGGCGTCTTCACGACGGCGATCATCGTGTTCATCGGGTCGTGGAACGAGTTCCTCGTCGCGCTGACGTTCCTGACGTCGGCCAACATGCAGACCGCCACGGTGGCGATCAGCAAGTTCACCGGGACCACCGGCTTCGACACCCCGTACGGCACGATCATGGCCGCCGGTGTGATCGTGACCGTCCCGCTCCTGGTCGCGGTGCTGCTGTTCCAGCGCCGCATCGTCGCCGGCCTCACCGCCGGTGGCGTGAAGTAGTCCCAGGAGAAGACACAGCTCCACCCGTACGTCCCGCGGGCCCGGCCACCTCGGTGGCCGGGCCCGCGGCGTCTGCCGGTCTTCCAGCGCTCCTCTTGCCGACCCGGGGTGCCACGGGCCATGCTCTGGCTGGGAGTGGTCCATCGGTAAGGAGCGCGGGATGAGGACGAGGAGCGGGCGACGTGTCGTGGTCGCGGTGCTGGGGACGTTGGCGCTCGGAGCGGGGCTGCTGACCGCACCGGCTGCTGCGGCGGTGACCCCGGTCGTCACGTTCGCCTCGATCGACGCGACCTTCAGCGGCTGCTCGGGGGCGCGGATCGACGGCATCAGCGAGTCGGACGGCGCGCGGTACCTCTACCGGGGGAGACGGCTGCGGTTCCCCACGAAGACCCTGCCCTTCGACGCGCGGGGCCAGATCGAGCTGACGGCGGAGCCGACGCACGGTCGTACCGTCACCCAGGAGCGCGGTCGGCTCCTCGCTCCGGAGGCCTGCTTCACCAACATCCACGTCGCGGACGAGCCGCGTTACGACCCCGTCGTGAGCTGGTGCACGACCACGAGCACACCTGCGCTCGAGCAGGAGTTCCAGTCGGAGTCGCTGGACGACGTCACGGCCTCCTGGCAGCTGACACGGCGTTCGACCGGCAAGGTCGTGGCCGGAGGTACGGCGACCATCTACCTCGGGGTGGGTCCGGTTGACTTCCCGCTCCCGACGGCCCTGCCGAAGGGCAGGTACCTGCTCACCGTCCGTGACGCGGCCTCGCCGGCGTCGCTGTTCCCCTACTCGATGCCGGCCGAGCAGTACCGCTGCCTCCCTGAGCCGACCGTCGAGCGGGGGGCGGTCACGTTCCGGGTGCCGAAAGGTGGTCCTTCGGTAGACCTGAACCTGGCGACGCCCGCGAGCCCGGAGGCGGTCGTCATGCACGTGCGGGCAGGTCGTGCCTACACCTTCCGGACGAGCGAGCCCGAGGTCTCCTGGCGCGCTGACGCGCACGGCAACCACGTCGGAGACCTGGGCAGCGGCTTCGTGGAGCTGTCGAGGACGCGGTAGTCGGCGGAGGGCCCGGGTCAGGAGCTCAGAGGGCGATCCGGTAGGTGTGCACGTCGGACTCGGCGGGGAACGCGTCGGTGAAGCGGCCGGACGAGACGGGCAGGGCGCGGTTCTCGCCGACGACCTCGACCGTGCCGGCCGCGATGCCGTTCGGCAGGGTGAACGTCCGCGGGCCGGTGCCCCCGTCCTTCGTCATCGCGAAGACGTAGGCCGAGCCGTCCTTGACCTTCAGCATCGAGTCGATCCCGCTGCCGAAGTCCCAGCGCAGCGTCGGGGCGTTCAGCACGGGGGCCATGGCGAGCAGTTCGCGGTTCGTCCGACCCATGGCCTCGACGTTCGGGGCCACCGCGCTGCAGCCGCGGCCCAGGCGGGCGTCGGCGAGGACGTCTCCCGACAGGCACGGGTTGGCCGAGCCGCCGTCCGGGCTGTTCGTGAACCAGTCGACGCCGGCGGCGCCCCCGATCACGCTGTGCCAGGCGGCGGCGCGGATCTGCGCCCCGGTCGGCTGCACGTAGGTCCCCCCGTTCTGGCTTCCGCCGCCGGGTGCGACGACCTCGACGAAGGCGAGGATGGCCTTGTCGACCTTGCCGTCGCTCGCGTCGACCTCCTGGAGGAGCTGCTGCGCCTTGCCGTACGAGCTGGAGGTGCGGCAGCTGCTCCGGTCGATGGGGTTCTGGCCCGCCGGCGTCCGGAAGCGGAACGCCTGGTCGGGGTCCGTCCAGGAGCACTGCGGGTTGCTGTAGAAGTACTGGTCGAGCCCGATCACGTCGTTGAACGTGCCGTTGAGGTACGCCGAGCTGTTGGCCATGCTCCGGTCGTAGGTGACGATCCCGGAGGTGTAGTTGGCGTAGGAAAAACGGCCCTGCACGCCGTGCTGCGCGTCGAGCTGCTTCAGGTGCGCGACACCCTCGCTGTCGCTGTAGCGTCCGTCGACCTCGTCGTCGAGCAGGACGCCCGGCTGGGTGGTCACCGAAGCGCTCGGCTGGCCCTTCGCCGTGAACAGGGTGTCGAGCCCGGCTGCCTTCAGGTCGGCGTGGGGTGTGTCGGGGTTGCACTGGGCGTAGGTGTTGATCCCGTGGGCCTTGTCGAACGCGTACTGCTCCGGCGAGCACGAGCCGTACCAGACCAGGATCGGGAACATGTCCGACCTGTCCCACCCGGCGGCCTTCGCGGCGGGGAACTGGGCCCAGAACGACGGCCCGCCGGCGTAGGGCTTCTGCGGGAGGTCCAGGGTTCCGGAGGTCGTCGGGGCGGGGGTCGGCGTCGGGCTGCTCGAAGACCCCGGGGTGCTCGACGCGGTCGGGCCGGCCGTGGCGCTGGTCCGAAGGCCGGCGACCGCCGCGTCCAGCTTGTCGAACCGGCAGGCGTCGTAGGTGAGCAGGTCGGCGTCGCTGGGCTTCTTCGTGCTGCTGAGCCCCTTACGGCAGGCGGAGTCGTTGGGCGTGGCCCCGACCGCGGTCAGGGCTCCGCCGGCGACGAAGCCGATGACGAGCAGCAGCACTGCCAGGACGAGTGGACGGCGACGCATCGGGCACTCCAGGACGTGAGGACGTCCAGGCTGGTGCCCGGGCGCGGCGGTGCGACGTCCCCGGACGTTGCCTGACGTCTACAACGCTGCCCGAGCCCCGCGCGTTACCTCGTGAGCCGCGACGCCGTCGCCCTTGGATCGTGCCGGGTCAGGTCGTGGAGGTAGGACTCGACGAGGCTGCGGGTCCTGGCTCCCAGGACCGGCCTCGCGGGGCTTCCGGGAGCTGCGACGGCGCGCCAGAGCGCGCGAGCCGTGGCACCCCGGCCGAGCGGGAACGTCCCCTGGTTGGTGACCAGGTGGATCCAGCCGTGCGGGGTGCGCCAGAGCTGGACACCCGGCGCCGGCGAGCGGGTCTGCCACCGGCCGCTCGTCTTCACCCCGTGCTCGCTACGGGCGAGCGGCGCCAGCCCCGCGGGTCTCGTCTGACCCGGCGGTCCACCCCTCGCCGGAGGCACGTAGGGCGCGACGTGGTCGAGGTCCATCGTCCGTGCGGTGCACGCCGACCAGGGGAACGCGCTGGCCGGGCTCCGGAGCCGTACCGCCTCGCGCGTCGAGGTGGGGATCTCGTACGCGTCGACGGGGACCGTCTCGCCGGGGACGACGACCGGCCGGATCGTCACGCTCACGTCGGGTCGGCGGAGCCAGGCTCGGACCGTGGACACGGTGATCGGACCGACACCCTCGACCCGGGCGATCGCGCGCGGGTCGGTGCCCGCGAGCGCCGCGTCGGTGAGGTGGACGTAGAGCTGGACCCGAGGGCCTGCGGTCGTCAGGGCGGCCAGCGCTGCCGGGTCGGCACCGGTCAGGCCGGTCAGGTCGAGCGAACGGTCACCGGGCTCGGCCGGCTCGTCGGGTCCTCCGGGCTCGGTCTTTGTCGGCTCGGACCCTCGGGGGTCCCGGTCCTCTCGGTGCCCGGTCAGGAGCGCGAGCGCCCGTGCGGGCTGGCCGAGGATCCCGACGGCCTTGGAGCGGCGGACGTCGACCGGGTCCGGGTCACCCTCGGCCTCGAGGATCTCGGCGATCCGCTTCACCGCGGCGAGGAACGTCTGGACGTCGAGCGTGGTGCCACGGGCGATGAGCGTCGTGATGCCGTGGTCGTTCGCCCGGCCCACGCCGACGAATCGGCGGGTCGCCGCCTGCTCCTCCGCGGCCCGGGCCTCGTACGGTCCGGCTCGCTTCACCGTCGCCTCGAGCACCGTCGCGAACCTGCTCCACGGCAGCGTCGCGAGCAGGTCGGCCAACCCGGCGTCCACCTCGTCCATCGCTGAGGCCGGCAGGGTCCGAGTGGCGGAGGCGACCTGACGGGCCTTCCACGCCCGGACCCGGCCGGCGACGACCTCGGCCCACAGGCGGGGGAGCCGGTGCCGCAGGTCGAGCGCGTCGGCCACGAGGTGCCGTGCGCCGCCGGAGCTGGTCTCGAGCACCGTGCCGAGCTCCGCGAGACAGCTGGCGAGGACTTCCGGCGTGCCCTCCCCACCGAGCCGGACGCCGTGGTCGCCGTTCAGACGACGCCGGCGCTCCTCGAAGGTGTCCTGCGGGGGCGGCAGGCTCGCCGGGTCGTGCAGGTCGGCCCAGTGTGCGGCGAGCTGGAGCGTCTCCGCGTCGAGAGACTTGAGCGCACGTAGCGTGGTCTCGGCGACGACGAGGGTGCCGCTCCGGTCGAGAGCCACGGGGTCGATCACGCGTTCTATTGTGTCCGAGCCCACTGACAGTTTTTCGCACGAGCAGGTGGCTCGGTCTGGAGAACACGGAGCCCCTCAGCCGGATGGCGGAGGGGCGTGCTGGAGAAGATGGTGCGCCGCGAGGGAATCGAACCCCCAACCCGCTGATTAAGAGTCAGCTGCTCTGCCTGTTGAGCTAGCGGCGCGCGAGGACCAACATTAGCAAAGCTCCGCTCCAGACCCGAATCGGTCCGGTGTGTCAGTCCGAGGCGAGGACGGCCATGGCGGCGTTGTGGCCGCCGAGGCCGCTGACGGCACCTCCGCGAACCGCGCCCGAGCCGCACAGCAGCAGCCCGGGGTGGGCCGTCGCCACGCCCCAGGCCTCGGCGGGCGTCCGGACGACGGCGTCGTCCGCGAGCCACGGCCAGGCCAGGTCGCCGTGGAAGATGTGGCCGCCCGGCATCCGCAGCTCGGCCTCGAGGTCGAGCGGGGTGACGACCTCGACGCACGGCCGACCGTCGGCGTCGACGGCGAGGCAGCCGGCGAGCGGTTCGGCGAGGACGGCCTGCAGCGAGCGGAGAGCGGCGTCGCGAGCGCGGTCGCGGGCGCCGTCGGGGTCGTCACGGAACAGCCGCGCTGGCGCGTGCACGCCGAACAGGGTGAGTGTCTGGTAGCCGGCGGCCTGCAGGTCGACGCCGAGGATCGACGGGTCGGTGAGCGTGTGGCAGTAGACCTCGCTCGGCATCGGGTCGGGCAGCGTCCCCGCGGCGGCCTCGGCGTACGCCCCCTCGAGCCGGGCGTAGCCCTGGCCCAGGTGCAGCGTGCCGGCGAAGGCGGTGGCGGGATCGAGGCCGGAGCGCAGCCGGGGCAGCCGGCGCAGCAGCAGGTTGACCTTGAGCTGGCTCCCCTCCGGCGCGGCTCACGTCAGCCGTGTCGGCCCCGAGCAGTCGGGCGGCGACGGCCGGAGCGCAACCGAGCAGCACGTGCGGTGCGTCGAGGCGGGACCCGTCGGCCAGGACGACCTCGGCGCCGCCGTCGGGGAGCGGTTCGACCGCGGTGACGACGGCGCCCGTACGGAGGTCGGCGCCGGCGGCGCGCGCGACCCGGACGAGCTCGTCGGCGACGCGGCCCATCCCGCCCACGGGGACCCGCCACTCGCCCGTGCCGTTGCCGATCAGGTGGTAGAGGAAGCACCGGTTCTGCACGAGGGTCGGGTCGGACGCCGACGCGAACGTCCCGATGATCCCGTCGGTCAGCACGACCCCACGGACCGTGTCGTCGGCGAACGTGTACTCGAGGACCTCGCCGATCGGCCGCTCGACGAGGTCGCGCCACAGCTGGGGCGCCACGGCCGCTCGCAGGTCCGCAGCCCGGGGGAGCGGCCGGGTCAACGTCGGGGCGACGACGGCGGCGAGCTCGCCCACCCGGTCGTAGAAGTCGGTCCACGCCGCGTACGCGGCGTCGTCCCCGGTCAGGGCGGCGAACGACGCCCGGGTGGCCGGCCCGTCGGACGGCTCGACGAGCAGGTCGCCGTACGGGGTGGGCGTGCAGGACGCGACCCGCCGCGACCGCAGCTCGAGGTCGAGCCCGAGGTCGCGGACGAGGGCGCCCGGCAGCAGCGAGACGAGGTAGGAGTAGCGCGAGACCCGGGCGTCGAGGCCGCTGAACAGCCGCGCCCCGGCCACGGCACCGCCGAGCTCCTCGCGGGCCTCGAGCACGACGACCCGGCGCCCGGCCTGCGCGAGGTACGTCGCGGCGACCAGGGCGTTGTGCCCGCCGCCGACGACGACGACGTCGGGGTCCGTCACCGCGTCCCGCGGACCGCCGCGAGGCGTTGGGCGCGCAGTGCGTCGATCTCCGGACGCGGGAGCGGAGCGAGCTCCTCACCGAGGGCGAGGCCCAGGAGGTGGTCGGCCAGGGCCGGGTTCCGGGCGAGGACGGGCCCGTGCGGGTAGGTGCCGATGACCGTCCCGTTCACCGCGCCCTCCGTGCCGTCGGCGCAGTTGCCGACCCCGACCTCGACGTCGGCGAGGGCCTCGGCGTCCGGGCCGAGCCGGGTCCAGCCGCCGTGGTTCTCGAAGCCGGTGAGCAGCGCTGAGTCGTCCGAGTCCCCGTCGTGACCGCGCCAGCGGCTGAGGATCTCCCCGACCGCCCGCCGTGGTCCGCGCGTGGTGGTGACGTCGAGCAGCCCGAGCCCCTCGATGACCTGGTCAGCACCTTCGCCTCCGGAGCCGCCCGGGACGGACGGGTCGCCGACCGTGAACGTCCGCCCCGCGATCTGGTAGCCGGCGCACACCGCGAAGACCACCGCCCCGCGGTCGACCGCCCGGTGCAGGCCGCCGTCGGCCTGCAGGGCGCGGACCGCGGAGATCTGGGCCGCGTCCTCGCCGCCGCCGAGGAGGTAGACGTGCCCGGTGTCGGGCAGCGGCTCGCCCGGCTCGACCACGGTCAGCACGGCGTCGAACCCGCGCCACGCCAGCCGCCGGGCGAGCACGGTCGCGTTGCCGCGGTCGCCGTAGATCCCGAGCAGCGACTGGTAGACCAGCACGACCTCGACGCGAGGGCCGTCGCCGGGGCCGTACGTGCCCGCGACGTCGTTGGTGACGGGCCCGACACCCACGCGGGTCGTCACAGCCCACCGAGCTTCCGCAGTCGCTGGAACGGCGTGTACGTGGCGACGACGTCGACCGGTTCGGCGTGGCCTCGCAGGGCCTCGGCGAGGTCGGGCACGGTGCGGTGCTCGACGCCCGCGTACGCCAGCCGCACGGCCAGGTCCTGCGCGCGCGGGCCCGTCGCGACGACGGAGCGCCCGGCCAGCTGCTCGTACTCGACGTCCCACAGCCACGACACGTCGCGTCCGTCGGCGGCGGCGGAGTCGATGGCCAGCACGACCGTCGACGACGTGGCCAGCGGCAGTGCTTCGGCCCAGCCCGCCGGGTTCTTGGCCAGCAGCAGCCGGGCCGTGCTCCCGGAGATCGTGGCCGTGCCGAACCGGCCCGCGGGCGCGGTGACGGTCCGCATGCCGGTGAGGGCGGTCTCGGCGTCGACGCCCAGCAGCTCGGCGGCGGCGAGGGCGCAGGCCGCGTTGGACACGTTGAACCCGCCGGGCACGTTCAGCCGCGGCGTCACCACCGAACCGTCCGGCCGCACGATGGTGCCGCCGACCACGCGGTAGGTCGAGGGCGGCTGCGCGAGGTCGCAGCCGGTGCAGCGCCAGCCGCCCGGGTCCTCGCGCACGAGCGGCGAGCCGCAGCGCGGGCAGAGCGCGGCGTCCTGCGTCCACGTGGTCGCGGTGTCGACCCAGACGACCCGGCGGGCGGTCTGCGCCGCCCAGACGATCAGCGGCTCGTCGGCGTTGGCGACGACGACCGGCCCGTCCTCGCCGGCCGCGGCCAGGGCGTCGCGCCAGCTGCGACCCAGGCCCTTGATCTCGTGGTGCCGGTCGAGCTGGTCGCGGCTGAAGTTCAGCAGCACGAGGACCTCGGGCCGCCCGAGCCGGACGAGGTCGGCGACGACGCGCTCGTCGGTCTCGAGGATCGCGAGGTCGGCCCGCGGGTGCTCGCCGAGGGCCGAGGCGATGCCGCCGTGCAGGTTGGCCCCGTCGGCGTTGTGCACGAGCCGGTGGGCGGCCGGCCCGAGCGCCTCGCGCACCGCCGCGGCGAGGAAGTGCGTGGTCGTGGTCTTGCCGTTCGTGCCCGACACCATGGCGACGCGGCGGCCGGCGACGAGCTCGCCGAGGGCGGCCGGGTCGAGCCGCAGCATCACCGAACCGCGGATCGCCGTCCCCGAACCCCGCCCGCTCAGCCGCGACGCCAGCGCGGCACCCCGGCCCGCCCAGATCGCGCCGCGCAGGCGGGCACGGGCGAGCGGGGGGAGCGGACGCCGGGGACGGGCGGGGGCGAGGACGTCAGCGCCGATGGTCGGACCCCGTCCCCGACGACGGCGGCTCGGAGGACCCGTCGTACGACCCGTACGGCTCGGACCGCTGCCACGGCGACGGGCCCAGCGGGCGCGTCGGTTCGGTGCCGAAGGGGTCGACCCGCGTGGGTTCGGGCTCCTGGGCGACGGGCTGGGCCGGGGCGGCCGGCAGCGCGGGCGGTGGGGCGTAGGTCTGGGGGTAGGGCTGCGGCGCGTAGCCCGGGGGCGGGTACGGCTGCGGGTACGCCTGCGCTGGGTGGCCCGGCGGTCCGTACGGCTGCGGCGCGTACGTGTTGTGCACCAGGACGACCGTTCGGTCGCTTCCGCAGGCCATCACCAGGGCGGCCACCCAGCCGACCAGGCTCCAGCCGAGGAACAGGTCGATCAGGGCGATCGCCACGACGTTGCTGCGGTTCCGTGTGGCGGCGATCGCCCAGGGGAGCAGGTAGCCCAGCGTGAGGACCGCGCAGACCCAGGCGATGACCACGTGGGCGGTCGAGCACCGGTGAGGCGCCACGACCACCTGGGTCTGCACCGGGAGGACCGGGTACCCCGGCGAGTACGTCATGCGACGACCCTATCCGGGAGTGGGGTGAGTGACGGGACTTGAACCCGCGGCCACCTGGACCACAACCAGGTGCTCTACCAGCTGAGCTACACCCACCGTGGCAGACCGAGGACGACCCGGGGGCCGGCTCGCTGCGCAGGGAAGAGTGTAGTGGTCACGCGCCCGCGTGCCGAACGCGTTCCGCCTCGGACGGACTCAGCCGGCGGAGCCGGGCGTGGGGGCGCTCGGCGGGGTCGCGCCGGTCAGCGCACCCTGGTGCCGGGCTGCGATCGCGCGGGCGGCGGCGGAGTCCGGGCCGGGCAGCGGCGCGAACACGGCCTCCCGGTAGTAGCGCAGCTCCTCGATGGACTCCTGCACGTCGGCGAGGGCCCGGTGGTTGCCCGTCTTGGCCGGCGCGGCGTAGTAGGTCCGCGGGAACCAGCGCCGCGCGAGCTCCTTCACGCTCGAGACGTCGACGTTGCGGTAGTGCACGTACGCCTCGAGCGTCGGCATCCCGACCGCGAGGAAGGCGCGGTCGGTGCCGATCGAGTTGCCGGCCAGCGGGGCGCGGCGGGGTTCGGTGACGTGCTCGCGGATGTGGTCGAGCACGCGCTCCTCGGCCTCGGCGAGGGTCAGCCCGCTGTCGAGCTCGGCGAGCAGGCCCGAGCTCTGGTGCATGTTCCGGACGAAGTCGCCCATCTGGTCGAGGGCTGCCGCGCTCGGCTTCACGATGATGTCGATGCCCTCGCCGAGGACGTTCAGGTCGCTGTCGGTGACCAGGGCGGCGACCTCCACGAGCTCGTCGTGGACGAGGTCGAGCCCGGTCATCTCGCAGTCCATCCAGACCAGGAAGTCCTTCGCCGACGTCACCGCCGTCACTGTAGTGACTCCGCCGGCTCCTCGACGGGCCGTCGGGGGATCCAGCGGGCGAGCCAGGCCACGCCGGTCCAGGTGAGCGCCCCCATGGTCACCGCGGCGGCCGCGAGCGGGGCGACGACGGTCACCGCGCTGACGATCAGCGGCCCCGCCGCGTTGCCGAGGTCGGCGCACAGCCGCCAGCCGCCGAGGAACTGCACGCGCGACTCGCGCGGGGCCGCGTCGGCACCCAGGGTCATGACGACGCCGGCGGAGATCCCGTTGCCCAGACCCATCAGCCCGGCGACGGCGGCGATCGCAGGGGTGGCGTGCGTCAGCGGCAGGAGCAGGAAGCCGAGACCCAGCACCACCATCGACGGCACGGCGACGAAGACCCGCCCGAAGCGGTCCATGATCGCCCCGCCCGGGTAGAAGAGCAGCATGTCGACGCCGGCCGACACCCCGTAGACGAGGCTGACGGTCGTCGGGCTGAGGCCCTGCGAGGCCGCCCACAGCGGCACGATCGTCTGCCGTGTCGCCCGGGCGGCCGAGATGACGAGCACGCCGGTCCCGAGCGTCATCAGCGTCCGGCGGTGCTGCCGCAGCACGGCGAAGACCGACGGCTGCGCCTCGCCGCTGCCGGCGCGGGTCGCCCGCTGGGTGCGCGTCACGTCGGGCAGGAAGGCGGTCAGCACGGCCGCGGACAGGCTCATCAGCGCCGCGAACCCGTACGCCGTCCCGATCCCGCCGCGCGAGACGAGCGCCGCGCCCACGAACGGGCCGACGAAGAGGCCGACCCGGAAGGTCCCGCCCAGCGTCGAGAGGGCCCGAGCCCGCATCCGCACCGGGACGGTCTCGGTCAGGTAGGCCTGCCGGGCCAGGCTGAAGACCGCGCCGGCGAGGCCGGTCACGAAGATCGCGACAGCGAGCAGCCACAGCGAGCGGGACAGGAAGGCGCCCAGCAGGGCGACGGCGTCGACGGTGCAGGCGGCGACCAGCGCCTTCTGCTCCCCGACCCGGGCGGCGAGCGCACCGGCGGGCAGGTCGCCGACGAGCTGGCCGATGCCGATCAGGGCGACGACGAACGCGGCGACGCCGACGCTCGCCCCGAGGTCGCGTGCCGACAGGGCGACCAGCGGCAGCGTCGCGCCCTGGCCGATGGAGACGAGGATCGTCGGGCCGTAGGCCGGCACCGCGATCGAGCGCCAGCGGACGGTTCCGGGGGCCTGGCTCACCGGTGGAACCTACGCCGCCCCGGCCCGCGCCCGTACGATGAAGGCTCGGCGCCTGTAGCTCAACTGGACAGAGCAGCGGGTTTCTACCCCGCCGGTTGGGGGTTCGAGTCCCTCCAGGCGTGCCCACCCTGGCTGCGCTGCGCTCCGCCGGGCGTCGAGGTCGCTGCGCTCCCGCGACCGACTGGTTCCGGCCGACCAGGTCCTCGTCCCCTCGGACGGTCGTACGGCGGATCCTCGTTCCTCGGATCCGTCTTCGTTCAGCACCTTCCTCTCCCTCGGTCTCTCGGCCCTTGCTCTCGGCGTCCTTCCTCCTGGTTCGGCGGCGGGGTCGGTGTGGTGGTCACGGGCTCCGCTAGGGTTCGGGAATGCCGACCGTGCAGCTCGCCGACGGTCCGACGCTGCGCTACCGCGAGTGGGGACGACCCGACGGAGCGGTCGTCCTGCTCCTGCACGGCACCACGTCCGACGGCACCACCTGGTCCCACGTCGCCCCCGCGCTCGGCGAGCACTTCCGCGTCATCGCCCTCGACCTGCGCGGGCGGGCCGACAGCGAGTGGACCGACGAGTACTCGATGGCCGGCTTCGCCGACGACGTCGTGGGGTTCATGGACGCGCTCGGCGTGCTCGGCGCGATCCTCGTCGGGCACTCCAGCGGAGCGCTGGTCGCCTTCCTCGTCGCCGCCGAGCACCCCGACCGGCTGCGGATGCTCGTGCTCGAGGAGATGCCGCCCCCCGACGCCGCCTCGCCGCGTCTCGAGCTGCCGCTCGGGCCGGACCCTCAGGAGCGTTGGGACTGGCGTGCCGTCCTCGTCATCCGGCGTTGGCTCAACGAGGCCCACCCGGACTGGTGGCCGCTGGCCAACCACCTGCGCACCCGGACGCTCCTCATCGGCGGGACCCGGAGCCGCACCGACCAGAGCCGGCTGCGCGAGCTCGCGCACGCGATGCCGGACGCCTCGTTCGTGAGCCTGGAACTCGGGCACACCCCGCACGCCGAGCGGCCGAGCGCCTTCCTCCAGGTGGTGCAGCCCTTCCTGGCCCCTCTCGCCAAGTAGCAGGAGGAGCCAAGCCGGGACGCACCCCGCGCCGCCTACTCTTGGTCGCATGTCCGCCCCGGCCGCCGTGCGTGCCCCGCGCCGTACGCGGGAGGAGGCGCGCAACGGCCTGCCCACCGAGCCCGATCTGAGTCAGCCGCTGCCCAAGCGGCTGCTGCGCTCGCGGCTGGCGTGGCTGACACTGGTGATGCTGGTCGCGTACGCGGTCTGCCTCGTGCTGCTCTACCGCCAGGTCGTGCCGGACCAGCAGGTGCCGGGCGGGGTGCTGCCCGGGCTGGGCAGGGAGGCCGTGCCGATCGCGGCCCGGTACGCGCTGATCACGGCGGTGCCGCTGTCCCTGCTCTTCCTGTGGGCCGACCGGTTCCGTCCGCAGCGCTTCTGGGTGTGGCTGATGACCTTCGGCTGGGGCGCCTGCGTGGCGACCTACGTCGCGGCCGGCGTCAACACCTGGGCCGCCTCCCACCTGTCGATCATCGGCGACGGGGACCCGGCGACCGGAGCGCGGGCGGCGATCTTCGTGGCGCCGTTCGTCGAGGAGGCCGCCAAGGGAACGGTGCTGTTCTGGCTCGCGATCCTGATGCGCAACGCCTGGGTCAGCCGGCTCAGCGGCATCGTGCTCGCGGGGCTGTCGGGCGCGGCGTTCGCCTTCGTGGAGAACATCCTCTACTACGGCCGGGCCTACCGCTACGCCGCGCGGACCATCGGCGCGGTCTCGCCCGAGCAGGCGCTGCAGCAGACCTTCGTGCTGCGCGGTCTGCTGACGTTCTTCGGCCACCCGCTCTTCACGTCCATGACCGGCATCGGGCTGGCCGTCGCGCTCCGCTCGAAGTCCAAGACCGTCCGGGTGGTCGCCCCGCTCGCGGGATTCTGCGCCGCGGCCCTGCTGCACATGTCGTTCAACACGGCCGCGAGCCTGCTGTCGGAGCGCCAGCAGCTCGTCGTGTTCTTCTTCGTCGCGATCCCGCTGGTGCTGGGCTTCGTCGGCTTCGTGGTGCGGCAGCTGTTCAAGGAGGGTCGCCTGATCCGGACGCGCCTCGGCGACTACGTCCGCGTCGGCTGGCTCGAGCCGGACGACCCCAAGCCGTTGTCGCGGCTGCGGACCCGGCTGCGGGCCCTGTGGCACGCGTTGTTCTCCTCGCCGTCGACGTTCCTCGCGACCCTGCGGCTGCAGCGCGCCGTGACCGAGCTGGCGTACCTGCGCGACTCGATGGACCGCGGGCTCGTCGACGCCACCGGGCAGCGGCGCGAACGCACCCTGCTCGCGACCGTAGGACGCTCCGCCCGCGCGCGGTGGTCGAGCCCGTCGGCAAGACGTCCTACCCGTGGTCCCGGCTCCGGCGCCGTGGAGCGAGGGGTCCGGCCGTCGCCGCGTACCCGCCGCCGGCTTTCCCCGGACCGGCCGGTCTGGGCGGCAGCTTTCCCGCGCCGGGCGCGCCGAACGGGACGCCGGGTCCGTTGGGGCAGACTGCTACCCGTTACTCGGAGGTCGATCCCAGCTGGAAGCCTCCCGGCGAGTAGGAGTCGGCCATGGCGGCACCAGCCCCCGCACCGTCGCGGGAGCCCACGCCGCTGGAGGCTGCCCTGCTGCACCTCCGCGACGTCGCGGCCCGCGCCCGGCTCCCGCTCCCGCTGCCCGGCGCCGCCGAGGCCCAGGCGGCCGCTGGCCAGATCGGCTTCCAGCTCGACGACTACGTCCTGCCGCGGCTGGCCGCGATCGACGCCCCCATGCTCACCGTCGTGGGCGGCTCGACCGGGGCCGGCAAGTCCACGCTGGTGAACTCGCTCGTCCGCCACCGGGTGAGCGAGCCGGGCGTCATCCGCCCGACCACCCGGGCACCGGTGCTGGTGCACCACCCCGACGACGCGCGATGGTTCGCCGACGACCGGGTGCTGCCCGGGCTGGCGCGCTCCACCGGCTCCGGCAAGCGGGCGCGTGACCTCCAGCTCGTGCCTCTCGCGGCGCTCCCGCCGGGCCTCGCCGTCCTCGACGCGCCGGACGTCGACTCCGTCGTCGCCGAGAACCGGGCCCTCGCCGCGCAGCTGCTCGACGCCGCCGACCTGTGGCTGTTCGTCACCTCGGCGGCGCGCTACGCCGACGCGGTCCCGTGGGACTTCCTCGCCGCCGCGGCGCAGCGGAGCGCGGCCGTAGCGGTCGTCCTCGACCGGGTCCCGCCGCGCGCGATGCGCGACGTGCCGCCGCACCTCGGCCAGATGATGAGCGAGCGTGGCCTCGCGGACTCGCCCCTCTTCGCGGTGCCCGAGACCGCCGTCGACGCCGACGGGCTGCTTCCCGACGCGGCCGTGGCCCCGATCCGTGGCTGGCTGGCCGCGCTCGCCCAGGACCGGTCGCGCCGCGCGGCCGTCGTCCAGCAGACCCTCGACGGTGCGGTGGGCTCGGTCGTCGGGCGGACGCCGGGCGTGGCGCGGGCCGCTGACGAGCAGGCGGAGGCGCTCGACCAGCTGCGCGCCGAGGTCGACCGCTCGTACGCCGAGGCCGTCCGGACCGTGGCCGTCCAGACCGAGGACGGCACCCTGCTGCGCGGCGAGGTCCTCGCCCGCTGGCACGACTTCGTGGGGACCGGTGAGTTCTTCCGGGCGCTCGAGGCGCGGATCGGCTGGTTGCGGGACCGCGTCGTCGCCGCGATCAAGGGCGAACCGCAGGGGTCGCGCGACCTCGAGGTCGCGGTGGAGTCGGGGCTGGAGTCGCTCCTGGTCCAGGAGGCCGACGCGGCGGCCGAGCGGGCCGAGTCGTCCTGGCGCTCGACCGCGGCCGGGCGCGACGTGCTCGGCCGCAGCCCGGCGGACCTCTCGCACAGCTCGCCCGAGCTCCGGGACCGCGCCGCCCGGGTCATCCGCGACTGGCAGGGCGCCGTGCTCGACCTCGTCGCCGACGAGGGCATGGGCAAGCGCTCGCGGGCGCGTTTCCTGGCGTTCGGGGTGAACGGCATCGGGGTCGCGCTGATGATCCTCGTCTTCGCCCACACCGGCGGGCTCGTGGGCGCCGAGGTCGGGGTCGCCGGCGGTACGGCGATCCTGGCGCAGCGGGTGCTCGAGGCGGTGTTCGGGGACCAGGCGGTCCGTCGGCTCGCCGAGACGGCCAAGGGTGAGCTGGACGCCCGCGTCGAGGCGCTGCTCGCCGACGAGCTGCTGCGCTACCACGCCCTGCTCGACGGGCTGGGCGTCGACGCCGGCCTCGGAGCCGTCCTGCGCGAGGCGGCCGCGACCGCTGATTCTGCGCGGACCGCGCTGCCGGGCTTCGGCACGAGGTCCCCGGACGCCCTGCGCGGGGGTGACGAGACGCCGGCGCTGACGGCCGGGCCGCCCCATGAGGACGGGCTCGGCGAGGACGGGGGCGGCGCGGACGACGTCGTCGAGGCCGAGCTGGTGGAGCTGGTCGAACCGGACCCGGGCCGCGGGCTGCGCTGATGGCCGGCTCCTCCCTCGTCGCGCGCGGGCGCGAGCGGTTGGCGCGCCGTGACCCGACCGTCGCCCTCGCGGGCCGGGTGCGGGGGCTGCGCGAGGCGGCCGACGCCTGCGAGGGCCGGGTGTCGAGCGAGGTGGTCGACGAGGCGTACCGGGTCAGCAACCAGGTCGACCGCCGGCTCGCCCTCTCCGGCGGCGCGACGGTGGTGGCGCTCGCCGGGGCGACGGGTTCGGGCAAGTCGAGCACGTTCAACGCCCTGACCGGCACCGACCTGGCGACCGTGGGTGTCCGACGCCCGACCACCTCGTCGACCATGGCCGCCACCTGGGGCGAGGACGCGGGGGAGGAGCTGCTCGACTGGCTCCAGGTGCGACGCCGCCACGTCGTCGCGGAGGACGGGGCGGTGGCGCACGCGCTCGACGGGCTGGTGCTGCTCGACCTCCCCGACCACGACTCGACGGCCGCTGAGCACCGTACGGAGGTCGACCGCCTCGTCGCCCTCGTCGACGTGCTGGTCTGGGTGGTCGACCCGCAGAAGTACGCCGACGCCGCCCTGCACGACCGCTACCTGCGGCCCCTGGCCGGGCACGCCGCCGTCATGCTCGTCGTGCTCAACCAGGTCGACACCCTCACCCCGGCCGCCCGGGACGCCTGCCTGCGCGACCTGCGCCGGCTGCTCGACGTCGAGGGCCTCGACGCGGTGGAGGTCGTCGGCGTCTCGGCCGCGACCGGGGAGGGGCTCGACGTCCTGCTCGCCCGGCTCGCCCGGGTCGTCACGGGCAAGCGGGCGGCCGCGGCGCGCCTGGCCGCCGACGTGGGTGCGGTGGCCGGTCGGCTCGCGTCGGCCTCCGGCGACGACCCGGCACCCGAGCTGGGCCGGCGCACGGTCGCCCACCTCGACGCCCAGCTCGGCGAGGCGGCCGGCGTCCCCGTCGTCTCCCGGGCCGTCGACCAGGCCTGGCGGCTGCGGGGAGGGCTCGCCACGGGGTGGCCGGTGCTCGCCTGGGTGGCCAAGCTCAAGCCGGACCCGCTGCGCCGGCTGCGCCTCGGCGGGGGCCGTCGGGAGATCGCCTCGCCCACGCAGACGTCGCGGACCTCGCTCCCGGCCAGCTCCGGTGTCCAGCAGGCCCGCGTCGACACCGCGCTGCGGACCCTGGCCGACGAGGCGTCCGTCGGCCTCCGGCGTGGCTGGTCGGACGCGGTCCGGGCGGCGACGAAGAGCTCGGGAACGGGTCTGTCCGACGCGCTCGACCGCGCCGTCGCCACCACCGACCTCGACCTCGAACGGCACCGGCGCTGGTGGTCCGCGATCCGCGTCCTGCAGTGGGTGCTGCTCGCCGCGGTCCTGGTGGGTCTCGGCTGGCTGGGTGCTGCGTTCCTGCTCGCGTACCTGCAGCTGCCGCCGCTGCCGCGCGTGACCTGGTGGGGCTTCCCGGTCCCGACCGTCCTGGGGGTCGGAGGCGTCGTCGCCGGGCTCCTGGTCGCCGGCCTCGCCCGGATCGGTGTCGCCGTCGGCGCCCGGCGTCGGGCCCGCCTGGCCCGCCAACGGCTGCTCGCCGCGGTCGGCCAGGTCAGCGCCGAGCAGGTGGTCGCCCCGGTCCGCGCCGAGCTGGAGCGCTACGAGGCCGCCCGGTCCGCGATCGCGCGGGCGCGAGGCTGAACAGCGCCGGCTCCGGCTCCGGACCTCACTACCTCCCCTCGGCCCACCCTTCCCCTTGACCCGGAAACCGCTGACTCCCGACGCCGTCTCGGGCTCGGGGGCTGTCAGTGGTCAGCGGTTTCTTCGTGCGGCCCGTGCGGCGAGCACTGTTGGTGCGGGGGGCGGGAGCGGAGCGACCTCCAGCCCGTGCGGCGAGCACTGTTGGCATACTGGGGGGTCGGCTGCGCCTCGCCCGGTCCGCGCGCGCCGGGACCTCCCGATCCGAAAGCACCCATGCCTGAATTCATCTACTCGATGCACAACGTCCGCAAGACCCTGGGCGACAAGCTCGTGCTGGACAACATCACGCTGTCCTTCTACCCGGGCGCCAAGATCGGCGTCGTCGGCCCGAACGGGACCGGCAAGTCGACCATGCTCAAGATCATGGCCGGCCTGGAGAAGGCCAACAACGGCGACGTCATCCTGGCGCGTGACGCCACGGTGGGCATCCTGCTGCAGGAGCCGCCGCTGACCGCGGGCAAGACGGTCCTCGAGAACGTCGAGGAGGCCGTCGCCGACGTCAAGGCGCTGCAGCGGCGGATGGACGAGCTCGGTGAGGCGATGTCCGACCCCGACGCCGACTTCGACGCGCTGATGGCCGAGATGGGCGACGTCCAGACCGAGCTCGACAACCGGGACGCCTGGGACATCGACTCCCAGCTGGAGCAGGCGATGGACGCGCTGCGCTGCCCGCCGCCCGACGCCGACGTCGACGTGCTCTCCGGGGGTGAGCGCCGCCGCGTCGCGCTGTGCAAGCTCCTGCTGCAGCAGCCCGACCTGCTGCTGCTCGACGAGCCCACCAACCACCTCGACGCCGAGAGCGTGAACTGGCTCGAGGGCCACCTCAAGAGCTACCCCGGCGCCGTCCTGGCCGTGACGCACGACCGGTACTTCCTCGACAACGTCGCGGAGTGGATCCTCGAGATCGACCGCGGCAAGACGCACCCGTACGAGGGCAACTACTCGACGTACCTCGACACCAAGCGGGCCCGCCTGCAGGTGGAGGGCAAGCGCGACGCCAAGCGCGCCAAGATCCTCGAGCGCGAGCTGGACTGGGCGCGGTCGAACCCCAAGGCGCGCCAGGCCAAGAACAAGGCCCGCCTGACCCGCTACGAGGAGATGGCGGCGGAGGCCGACCGCAACCGCAAGCTGGACTTCGAGGAGATCAACATCCCGGCCGGGCCACGGCTGGGCAGCCAGGTGCTCGACGGCGTCGGTCTCGTCAAGGGCTTCGGCGACCGGCTGCTCTTCGACGGGCTGAGCTTCACGCTCCCGCGGGCCGGCATCGTCGGCGTCATCGGCCCGAACGGCGTCGGCAAGTCGACGCTGTTCCGGATGCTGGTCGGCGAGGAGAAGCCGGACGGCGGCGCCCTCACCCTCGGCGAGACGGTCAAGCTGAGCTACGTCGACCAGGGCCGTTCCGGTCTGGACCCCAAGAAGAACGTCTGGGAGCTCGTCTCCGACGGCCTCGACTTCATCAAGGTCGCGAACTTCGAGATGCCGTCGCGGGCGTACGTGGCGTCGTTCGGGTTCAAGGGACCGGACCAGCAGAAGCCGTCGGGCGTGCTCTCCGGCGGTGAGCGCAACCGCCTGAACCTCGCCCTCACGCTCAAGATGGGCGGCAACCTGCTGCTGCTCGACGAGCCGACCAACGACCTGGACGTCGAGACGCTCCAGTCGCTGGAGGACGCGCTGCTGGAGTTCCCGGGCTGCGCCGTCGTGATCTCCCACGACCGGTGGTTCCTGGACCGCGTCGCGACCCACATCCTCGCGTGGGAGGGCGACGACGAGGAGCAGGCCAAGTGGTTCTGGTTCGAGGGCAACTACGCCGACTACGAGGCGAACAAGATCGGCCGCCTCGGCGCCGAGGCCGCCCGCCCGCACCGGGCGACCCACCGCCGCCTGACGCGCGACTAGGGCTCGGCCCACCGCAGTCTGCGCCCCTCTGTCCCACGTCTGCGTGGGACAGAGGGGGTCTGCACGATCTGGAACCTGTGCAGACCCCTCCATCCCACGTCTCCATGGGATGGAGGCGTCCTGCTGCAGGGGTTCAGCCGACCGAGCGGACCTCGACCTCCTGCAGGTACGGCGCTGGCGCGGGTTCGCGGAGCGTCGCGGAGAAGGCGTCGTCGGCCCAGACGAGCACGGTGTGGTCGCCCGCGGCGAGCCGGTAGACGGAGTCGTTGGGGTAGAACGGCTGGATCGACGGCTGGCCGTCGGCGTCGTAGATCGAGGCGCGGTTCGCCCCCGCCGGGCTCGGCATCACGCGGTAGAGCCCGGCGCGGTCGAGGTGCAGGCTGCGCAGCGCGTAGCCCCCGCTGGTGAACACCGCCTGCTGCGCGACCTCGGGCTGGAGGTCCCCACCCGGGGTGTCGAGCCGTTCCGCGCCGAGGACCATCAGCACCTGCTCGCGGGTGAGGCCGTCCGCGTACCCGACCAGGGCGTCGGCCAGGCTCTCGGGCAGGCTCGTGCGCCAGCCGCCGCCGTCGCGCACGGCGGTGAGCGAGAAGGACCCGTCGTGACCGAGCAGCTCGAAGAACCCGAGCGAGCCGGTGCCGCCCACGTAGTGGTACCCCGAAGGTCGCAGGCAGGTGCGCGTCCCGTCCAGCGTCGCGCAGCCGTCACCGACCTCCAGCGCGGACGTGCCCCCGACGTGGAGCGCGGTGACGCGGACGACGGCACGATCGTCGACGACCGGGCCGGCCGAGGTGGTCAGGGCCTCGACCCGGGCGGCGCTCGCCGGCAGGCCCGTGGTGGAGACCACCGAACCCCACAGCTGCACGACGTCGGAACCGGCCCGGTCGAGGGTCCGGGCGAGCGTGCTGACGTCGGTCGGCGCCCGACCGTCGAGCAGGACGCCGAGGGTGGCCTCGACCGCCGCCTCGGGCGTGGGTGCGGCGGACGGGGGAAGCGTCCGTACGGTGAGTGCGGTGTCCTCGCCGACCCCCGGCCCGATCAGCGTGCCGACCACGCTGAGGTACCAGCGGCCCGACCGCTCCACCGCCACCAGCCGAGGCAGGGTGCCGACGCTCGGCAGCGTGCTCCCGCGGTAGGTGAGGTCCGAAGCCCGCTCCGCCTGCTGGTGGTCGAACCAGACCCGCAGCAGGCCGTGCGCCGCGGCAGGGGTGCTCCGCACCCGGACCGACAGGTCGCCGAGGTCCACGAGGGCCACGTCGCCCGACTCGGCCTCCACGCGGGGCGCGGCGCCCGTCAGAGCGAGGTCGACGCCCTCGAGCGGTCGGCCCTCGGCCGGTCCGGGCCCGCCGACCGCCGTCGGCAGGGCGAGCTCGTCGAGGCGGCTGGTCAAGGCCCCCGCGAGCCGGACCAGGGCGGCTCGTTCGCCGGGCTCGACGAGCCGGACCAGGGCGGGGAGGTCCTCGCGGTCGAGCGCGGTGACCACCCGCTCGGCCAGGACGTCCGGTGAGGACGCGCCGCCCCGGAGCCGGTCGACGACGGCCAGACCCCCGAGGACGAGGGCGACGGCGACGACCCCGGCCACGAGCACGCGCAGCAGCCGTCGGTCGACCGGGCGCGGCTCGACCGTCAGCTCCTCAGGGGACGTCGACGGACCTCTGGTCGAGCGTCGGACGCTGCTGCGCGACCGGCGGCTCGGCCGTCGTCGACCCGTCGTGCGGGTCGGACCGGTGCTCGTCGTCCGTGGCCGTCCCGAGCTCCACCTCCGAGGTCCGCGGGGCGCGGAAGCCGGGCGCGAGCAGCTCGGCCAGGGTGACGGCCCGGCGGTCGGCGAGCTCGGCGAGCTGGGTGCGGCAGGAGAAGCCGTCGGCGAGGACGACCGCGTCGGGGTGCGTCCGTACGGCGGGCAGCAGGTCGTGCTCGGCGACGGCGACGGAGACGTCGTAATGGCCCTGCTCGACGCCGAAGTTGCCGGCGAGACCGCAGCAGCCGCCGACCGTGGTGACGGTGGCGCCGGTCGCCGCGAGCAGGGCCGCGTCGGCGCGCCACCCGATGACCGAGGCGTGGTGGCAGTGCGGCTGGGCGACGACGTCGACGCCGGCGAGGTCGGGCGGCGTCCAGCCCTCGGTCCGCTCGAGCAGCTCGGCCAGCGTGTGGACGCCGGCGGCGACCTCGGCGACCCGGGGGTCGTCGAGCAGCTCCTCGGCGTCGCTGCGCCAGACGGCGAGGCAGGAGGGTTCGAGGCCGACGACGGGGACCCCGGACGCGACGACGGGGTGCAGGACGTCGAGGGCCGCCCGGAGCTGGCGGCGGGCACCCTCGCGCTGGCCGGTGCTGATCCAGGTCAGGCCGCAGCAGGCGTTCCGCTCCAGGAACCGGGGCGCGTAGCCGGCGGCGCGCAGGACGTCGACGACGGGGCCCGCACCAGCGCCGTCGAAGCAGTCCGAGAACGAGTCGACCCACACGACGACGGGGCGCCCGGTGCCACCGTCGGCCGGTGCCTGCACCCGGGCGCGGGCCGGCCGGTCGGCGAACCGGGGCAGCGAGCGCCGCTGGTCGACGCCGGCGCTCCAGCGGACCACGTTCCGCAGCCCGGGGGTCGCGGTCGTGAGGTTGATCAAGGCGGACAGCCCGGGCACGCGAGTGATCAGCCGGCCCCAGCGGGGGAGCCAGCCGAGGGCGTAGTGGCTCCGGGGGCGGAGCCGGCCGGTGTACGCGTGGTCGATGGCGATCGACTTGTACGACGCCATGTCGACGCCGGTCGGGCAGTCCCGGGCGCAGCCCTTGCAGGACAGGCAGAGGTCGAGCGCGTCGTGGACCTCGGGCGAGCGCCAGCCGTCGGCGAACGTGCCCTGCACGAGCTCCTGGAGCACCCGGGCCCGGCCGCGGGTGGAGTCCTTCTCCTCGCGGGTCGCCTGGTAGGAGGGGCACATCACGCCCTGCGCGCCGGTGGTGTTGGCCAGGCACTTGCCGACGCCGCTGCAGCGGTGCACGTCGGCCGAGAACGCCCGGCTGACCGGCAGCGGCCGCCCGACCAGACCCGCGGTGCGCAGGTCGGCGTCGACCGGTGCGGGGTCGACGAGGACGCCGGGGTTCAGCAGGTCGTCGGGGTCGAAGGCGGCCTTGACCCGGCCGAAGAGCGCGATGGCCTCGGCGGAGTACATCGCGGGCAGCAGCGCGGAGCGCGCCCTCCCGTCGCCGTGCTCGCCCGACATCGAGCCGCCGTACGACGCCGCGACGCGGGCGGCCGCCTCGACGAAGCGGCGGTAGGTCTGCGCCCCGCCGGGCCGGGTCAGCGGGAAGTCGATGCGGGCGTGCACGCAGCCGTCGCCGAAGTGGCCGTACGGCAGCGCGTCCAGCCCGAACTCGGTGAGCAGCGCGTCGAAGTCGCGCAGGTAGGCGCCGAGCCGCGCCGGGGGCACGGCGGCGTCCTCCCAGCCGGGGTAGGCGGGTTCGGCGAGGCTGACCCCGGCCAGGCCGGCGCCGTCCTCGCGGATCTTCCACAGCGCCAGCGCCTCGGTCGGGTCCTGCACGGCGAAGCCGTCCAGCGCGCCGGCGTCGGCCAGGACGCGACCAGCGCGCTCGGCGACCTCGGCCGGGTCGTCGCCGACGACCTCGACGAGCATGAAGCCGTCGCCGCGCGGCAGCGGCGGGACGGCCGCGTCGCCACGGCGCCGTCGCACGACGTCGACGATCCGGCGGTCGAGACCCTCGACCGCGGTGGGCCGGTGCGCCAGGATCGCCACGACGGCGTCGGCCGCGTCCGCCATCGTCGGGTAGCCCAGGGCGACCATCCGCTTGTGCGGGGCGTCGGCGACCAGCCGTACGGTCGCCCCGGTGATGACGGCGAGGGTGCCCTCGGTCCCCGCGAGGAACCGGGCGACGTCGAAGCCGCGCTCGGGGAGCAGGTGCTCGAGGCTGTAGCCCGACACCTGGCGACCGAACGTGCCGAGCTCGGTCCGGATGGTGCCGAGCCCGCTGCCGACGACGTCGCGGAGCGCGGCGAGGCTCGCGGCGGGCGGGGCCTCGGTGCCGTGCTCGAGGTGCAGCCGCTCGCCGCGGCCGGTCACGACGTCGAGGGCGAGCACGTTGTCGGCCGAGCGGCCGTAGCCGAGGGCGCGCGGGCCGCAGGCGTTGTTGCCGATCATCCCGCCGATCGTGCAGCGGTTGTGCGTGGAGGGATCGGGTCCGAAGCGCAGCCCGTGCGGGGCGACCGCGGCCTGCAGGGCGGACTGCACGACGCCCGGCTCCACCTGCGCGCTGCGCGCCTCGGGGTCGACGGCGCCGATACGGGTGAGGTGGCGGCCCACGTCGACGACCAGGCCGGGGCCGACCGCGTTGCCGGCGCAGGACGTCCCGGCGCCGCGGGTCGTGACCGGCACCCGCGCCGCCCGTGCGGCGTCGAGGACCGCGACCAGCTCGTCGACCGAGCGGGGCCGCGCGACCGCCTGCGGAACGACGCGGTAGAGCGAGGCGTCGGTGGAGTAGAGGGCCCGGGCCAGCGTCGAGGCGTCCAGCGCCCCGGCGGCACCGCGCCGGTCGAGCTCGGCGTGCAGCTCGCGCAGCGGCTCGGGGACGTCGTCGCCCGTGGGCGCGACGAGCAGGGGAGCGGTCGTCATGGTCGCCCCCGATGCTACGTGGGAGGGCTACGTGGGCGGGCTCAGTCCTGCGGCACGGCGAGCACCGCGCGGTACGCCCGTCCCACGGCCTCGTAGTCGGCCACCTCGACGGCGTCGACGAAGTTCCGACGGACGCACTCGACGTGGCTCGGCGCCGCCTCCTCGAGCAGCCGGCGGCCGGCGTCGGTGAGGTTCGCCCAGACCCCGCGCCGGTCGACCGGGCAGGTGG
Source organism: uncultured Actinomycetota bacterium (assembly GCA_963762775.1). GTDB lineage: Bacteria > Actinomycetota > Actinomycetes > Propionibacteriales > Propionibacteriaceae > Microlunatus. Next base: position 338,213 of record CAVXMD010000001.1, on the reverse strand, counting down.
TGCGCTCGACGAGCCCGCGCTTCTCCATGCGGGTCACCGTGTGCGTCAGCCGGGAGCGGCTCTGGTGGACGGCGTCGGCGAGCTCGGCCATCCTGAGCTGGCGGTCCGCCGACTCGTCGAGGGTGACGAGGATCTCGTACTCGGCGAGATCGAGGCCGTGGTCACGGAGCTGGGCGTCGAGGCGCTCGATGAGGACGGCGCTGCCGAGGAGGTAGGCGCGCCATACCTTCTGCTGGTCGTCCGTGAGCCAGCGCGCTGCCGGGGGTGCAGTCGTGGTCATGTCGCCTTAAACTGTACGGGCGTCGAGCCTGCAATCCCTAGTCGACGACACGCCGACCGGCCGTCCTGTCGTCCACAGGGACGACACAGGTCAGGGCGGCGGTGGTGCGCAGGTGCGTGGTGGTCGAGCGCCGACTCCAGGACGGCCAGGCCGTGGGCGGCCGTCGGCAGCGCGGTGCGGACGGCGTCGACCTCGACCGACGGGACCGTCCCCGTCAGGACGGTGACCCACCGGCCACCCGGACGTCGTCGGTCGAACCGCAGCGAGAGCGTCAGGCGGGGGGCGGCGACGACGACCTGCACGCCCGACCCCGGTGCTCCGGGCGACACGGTGACGGCCACGGTCACCGCCCGGTGGTGGTCCGCCTCGCTCAGCCGGCGGACGCTGCGGCCGACGGCGGCCGGACGCTCGACGCACGCGGCCGGCGTGGGCGAGAAGTCCGCGACGATCCCGTGCTCCGACGCCAGCGTCTCGGCGAGGACCTCGCGCTGCACCTCGACGTAGACGTCGATCAGCAGCGACCCGGGCTGCGCGTCGGGGCGCAGCCGGATCAGGGGGTCGACGTCCGCGAGCTCGACCAGGGCCCGCTGGAGCTCCGCACCCCGGGCCGAGTCCCGCGCCGTGACTGGTCTTGCCGGCATCCACGTGCGCGAGGACGCCGAGGGCGAGGTGCCGCTCGGGGTCTCCCACCTCCCGAGTCCAGCCGGACGGCGGGCCGCGGGTCAACGGGTTTGCGTGCGGCGCGCTGCGGGGGGCGCGTCCGGGCTCTCCGGTAACCTGACGCGCCCAGCCTTCATCGTGGCCGGCTGATGCTTGCCGAGGCGGCCCGTACGAGCACGCGGAGCCGCAGCATGGACCCAGCCGAGCACCCCGACCACGACGACGTCCTGGTCGACGTGGTGGAGAACCGTCCCGCCTCGGTGGGGGCGATGCTGCTCGAGCAGGTGCGGGCCTCCGGCGAGCGTGAGGCGTTCCGGCACCGGCAGGGCGACCGCTGGGTGTCGCTGTCGTGGACCGCGACCAGGGACGCCGCCTTCGAGATCGCCGCGGGGCTGCTCGCGATCGGGGTCGAGCTCGAGGACCGGGTCGCGATCGCCTCCGGCACCCGCATCGAGTGGGTGCTGGCCGACCTGGCGATCATGTCCGCGGGTGCCGCGACGACGACCGTCTACCCGACCACGCAGCACGAGGACGTCGCCTTCATCCTGGGCGACTCGGGTGCGCGGGTCGTCTTCGCCGAGGACCAGGGCCAGGTCGACAAGATCGAGCAGCACGCCGACGAGCTGACGGCGCTCGAGACGGTCGTGCTCATGTCCGGTGTGCCCCGGGGGCCCCGCGCGATCAGCCTCGACGAGCTGCGGACCCGCGGCCGCGAGCGCCTGGTCGCCGACCCGTCCTGCGTCGAGGACGTCATCGCGCAGACCCGGCCCGACCACCTCGCGACGCTGATCTACACCTCGGGCACGACCGGTCGGCCCAAGGGCGTCGAGCTGGTCCACGACTGCCTGGTCTACGAGGGCGCGGCCGTCGAGGCGTACGACATCATCTCGCGCGACGACCTGCAGTACCTCTGGCTGCCGCTCAGCCACGTCTTCGGCAAGGCGTTGATCGCCATCCAGCTCAAGATCGGCTTCGCCACCGCGATCGAGGGCGACATCGACTCGCTGGTGGAGAACCTCGGCGTCGTGCAGCCGACCTTCATGTGCGGCGCCCCGCGGATCTTCGAGAAGGTGCGCGCGCGGGTCATGACGAGCGCGTCGAGCGGGCCCCGGAAGAAGATCGTCGAGTGGGCCTTCGGGGTGGGACGGAAGACGTCGCCGGTCCGGCTCGCCGGAGGACGTCCGCGCGGGCTGCTCGCCGTCCAGCAGGCGGTGGCCGAGCGGCTCGTGTTCTCGACGATCAAGGCGCGGATGGGTGGCAAGATCAGGTTCTTCGTGTCCGGGTCCGCCGGCCTGAACCGCGAGGTCCAGGAGTGGTTCTACGCGGCCGGGCTCCTCGTCCTCGAGGGCTACGGCCTCACCGAGACCAGCGCCGCGACGTTCGTGAACAACCCGCGGGCGACGCGCTTCGGCACGGTCGGGCCGCTGCTGCCCGGCTCGCAGGCCAAGATCGCCGACGACGGCGAGATCCTCGTGAAGGGTCCGGGCGTGATGCGCGGCTACCACCACCTGCCCGAGCAGACCGCGGAGGCGTTCGTCGACGGGTGGTTCGCCACCGGTGACCTGGGTGAGCTCGACGACCACGGCTACCTCAAGATCACCGACCGCAAGAAGGACCTGATCAAGACCTCCGGCGGCAAGTACGTCGCCCCCGCGGAGGTCGAGGGCGTGATCAAGGCCGCGTGCCCGTACGTCAGCCAGGTCGTCGCGCACGGCGAGGGGCGCAAGTACATCAGCGCCCTGGTCGCGCTCGACCCCGGCGAGATCACCGGGTGGGCCGACGCGCAGGGGCTGACCTACGCCACCCCGGAGGACCTCACCCAGGCGCCGGAGGTGCGCGCGCTGGTCGACGGCTGCGTGCAGGCCGCGAACCGCAAGCTGGAGCGCTGGGAGACGGTCAAGCGCTGGGCCTTCCTGCCCGGCGAGCTCGACGTCGAGCGCGGCGAGGTCACCCCCAGCATGAAGGTGCGCCGCGCCGAGGTGGAGCGGCGCTACGCCGACCTGCTCGACTCGCTCTACGACCGCGACTGAGCGGTGCCCGAGTCCACGCACCCCCGTTTCGTCCACCGCTCGCCCCGGCGCTGGGGCGACCTCGACGCGCAGGGCCACGTCAACAACGCCGTCTACCTCGACCACCTGCAGGACGCCCGGGTGGCGTTCCTGCACGCGGGCGCCCCGGGGCTGGCCGACCTGCTGCGTACCGGAGTGCTCGTGGTCGCGCAGCAGGTGGAGTACCTCGCGCCCGTCGGCTACGGGCCGGAGCCGCTGACCGTCTCGACCTGGATCGACGCGCTCGGCGCGAGCCGGTTCGTCGTCGGCTACGAGGTCCTCGACGGCGAGACGGTGGCGGCCCGGGCCCGGACCACGCTGGTCCCCTTCGACCTCGCCGGTGGCGGCGTGCGCCGGCTCAACGAGGTCGAGCGGGCGGCGTTCGCGGCCTACCTCGATCCCGCGGAGCCGCTGCGCACGGTGCCGCGGGTCGCGGTGGGGGAGCGGGCCGCGCGCTACCCGCTGACGGTGCGGTGGTCGGACCTCGACGCCTACGGGCACGTGAACAACGTCAAGTTCTACGACTACGTCCAGGAGGCCCGGGTCGCGATCATGACCGGCAGCCTCGAGTGGTCCGACGGCGTCGTCTGGTCGCTGGTGCGCCAGGACCTCGACCACCTCGCACCGCTCGCCTTCCGCGGCGAGCCGTACGAGGTCGCCACCAGCGTCGTCGCGGCGGGCTCGCGGTCGTTCACGCTGACCGCCGAGGTGCGCGACCCCGCGTCGGGCACCGTCTACGCCCGCGCGCGCTCCGTCGCGGTCGGCCCGCGCCCGCTCGACGCAGCCGAGCGGACGGCGCTGTCGGCCTGGGCCCTCCCCGGGGCCCCGGGGATGCCGGTCGCCTGAGCGCTCGACGAACCGGGTTCAGCCCGCGTCGGGGCGGCGACCCAGCGGGACCGACCGTACGGCCCCGGGTCCCATCGTCGGGGCGGGAGCGGGCTCGTCGCCCGGGGTGTTGACCATGAAGTGGGCGGCCCGCTCGAGGTAGGTCCAGAGCTCGGTGCGCTGCCCCTCCGGCAGGTCGAGGGAGTCGACGGCGTCGCGCATGTGGGTGATCCAGCGGTCGCGCATGTCGGGTGTCACGGAGAAGGGCGCGTGCCGCATCCGCAGCCGCGGGTGCCCGCGCTCCTCGCTGTAGGCGGTCGGCCCGCCCCAGTACTGCTCCAGGAAGCCGCGCAGCCGGTCCTCGGCGGGACCGAGGTCCTCCTCGGGGTAGAGCGCGCGGAGCGGCGCGTCGCTCGCTACGCCCTCGTAGAAGCGGCGCACGAGCCCGACGAACGTCGGGTGCCCGCCGATCGCGTCGTAGAACGAGGCGGGCGCCGGGCTGGCGGACGGGCTGACGGGTGGCTCGGACATCACCCTCATCATCCCTCGCCGCGCGAGGGCACCCCGGTCGCGTGACTGCCGTGCCTGGCACGATTGGTCGTGGGCGACCGGAACCGGTTGCCGCACGCACCCCGAAGGAGAACGCATGGCTGTCGTCCGTACCGCGCAGGCCCACTGGGAGGGTTCCCTGATGGAGGGCCAGGGCGAGGTCGAGCTCGTCTCGTCCGAGGCCGGGAGCTTCGAGGTCAACTGGCCGTCGCGCGCCGAGGAGCCGAACGGCAAGACCAGCCCCGAGGAGCTCATCGCCGCGGCCCACTCGACCTGCTTCTCGATGGCGCTGTCCCACGGCCTCGCCGGCGCCGGGCACCCGCCGACCAGCATCGACACGACCGCTGACGTGACCTTCCAGGCCGGCACCGGCATCACCGGCATCAAGCTGACCGTCGTCGGCGACGTGCCCGGCATCACGGCCGAGGAGTTCGAGGCGGCCGCCCAGGACGCGAAGCAGAACTGCCCGGTCTCGCAGGCGCTCTCCGTCCCGATCACGCTGGAGACGACCTTCCAGGGCTGAGCCCCGAAGAGGCAGGCTCAGGGGACCTCCCCTGAGCCTGTCGACGGGCTCGTCGCCTCGACCAGCCGGACCTTCGCGGTGCCGAAGTCCGCCGGCGGGCGGCCGGAACCGCCCTGGCTGAAGTTGCCGATCCGGATCATCTCGCCGTTGCGGACGTACCAGGCGTTGCCGTGGTCGTCGCGCAGCGTCGTCACCCGCAGGTTGATCGCCTCCACCGTCCCCGCGGCCTCTTTCATGTCGACGAAGTCGCCGACGCCGAACTGTCCCTCGACCAGCATGAACATGCCGGAGACGAGGTCCTTGACGACGTTCTGCAGGCCGAAGGCGACGGTCACCGCGATCACCGAGGTCCCGGCGATGATCGAGGTGATGTTGAAGCCCATCTCGGAGAAGATCATCAGCAGCGCGACGATGGTGATCACCACGGTCGTGGCGCTGCGGGCGAGCGAGCCGAGGGCGCGGATCCGCGAGTCGCGCCGACCGTCACCGGGCTCGCGGTCGGTCTCACGGAGCGCCTCCAGCGCGCGGATCCGCAGTCGGCGGCGGTCCCCGGTCGCGCGGCGCACCGTACGGTCGATCAGCCGGTTCACCACCGCCCGTGCGACGAGCGCGAGCACGACGAGGAACACGATGCGGAGGGGTACGAACTCGGCGGCGTCGGCCAGCGTCCTCGGGAACCAGGTGGGCATGGCCACACCCTAGGAGCGCGGAACCCGGTGGCCCTCGACGATCCGCGCTGCGATCCTCGTCCGGTGGCACTGCCTCCCGGCCGCGCGCACCCCGGCCCCGCGCGCCCCGGTCTCGGCGGCCCCGGCGTCGTCGCGGTCGTGGTCACGGTGCTGGCCTGGGCGTCGGCGTTCGTCGGCATCCGCTTCGCCGCGCCGTGGCTGAGCCCCGGGGCTCTCAGCCTGGGTCGGCTGCTCGTCGGGACGCTCGTCCTGACCGTCCTGACGTCGTTCCGCGCGCTGGGCGGCGGGCGCCGGCTCGCCCGGCTGCGTGGCCTGCCTGCCCTTCGCCGGCGAGCTCGTCCGGGGGCTGGCGGCGGCGCCTCGCGTCTGGTGGGGCGTCGTCTACCTCGGCGTGGTGCCCACAGGGATCGCCTTCTCGACCTGGGCCTACGCGCTGGGCGCCCTGGGGTGGCTGCTGCTGGGCGAGGTGCCGCTCCCGCTCGCCGTCGTCGGCGGCGCGGTCAGCCTGGTCGGGGTGGTGCTCGCTCGCCGGCCAGCCTGCCAGCCGGGCGCCGACCGCTCCCGAGCAGCCGGCTAGGTCGAGCTCGGCCAGCCCGTCCCCACGCGTCGCCAGGCCGCGTCGAGGTCGGCGAGGACGCCCGCCGGCAGCGGGCCCGCGGCGGCGGCCTCGACGTTCGCGCGCAGGTTCGCGAGGCGGGCGGTGCCCACGATCGCGGTGTGGACGCCGCGCGCGTACGCGGTGAAGCGCAGCGCGAGCTCGGGCCACGACAGCCCGGCTGGATCGAGCCGCAGCTCGCGCAGCCGCTCCCAGTAGAGCTCCGCGTAGTGCCCCGTGGGCCGGTCGGCGAAGCGCCACGGGGCGTTCGCGATCGGCCGCTTGGCGATCACACCCGGGCCGGGAGGCCCGGCGAGCACGTGGTGGAGGTTCCAGCGGTCGGCGACGTTCACGCTGCACTCGACCGCGCCGAACCGGTCGGAGGCGACGGCGAAGGCGAGCGCCTCGTTGTCCCCGCTGTAACCGGCGACGCCGACCTCACCGGCGCGGACGGCGTCGTCGAGGGTGTCCTGCAGGTCGCCCCGACGCAGCACCTCGACCGGGCAGGAGTGCAGGAAGAAGACGTCGACGCGCTCGGAGCGGGTGCGGCGCAGGGTCTGCTCGATGCTCGCCCGGACGGCACCGGGCGTCCAGTCCTCGTGGCCCGGCACGCCGGACCCGCCCTTGCTGGAGAGCACGAACGCGTCCCGCCGGTGGGCGAGGTGCCGCCCGATCCGTTCCTCGCTCGCGCCGTACGACAGGGCGGTGTCGATCAGCGTCACACCGAGGTCGAGGGCGCCGTTCAGGACCTCGGCGGCCCGGGCCTCGTCGACGTCGGCCTCCCCGACCTGGCCGGCCCCGAGGCCCACGACCGAGACCTCCAGCCCGGTGCCACCGAACGCGCGCCGCTCCACTCAGCGACCGTACGTCTGCCGGCCGGCCCACCAGGTCGCGACGACCGGGTCGGGCAGGTCGCGGCCGTGCCACGGGTTGTTCCGCGAGAGCGACGCCGAGGCGTCACGGTCGACGGTCGCGCGCCGCTCCGGGTCGACGAGCACGAGGTTGGCGGGCTCGCCCACCGCGAGCGGACGACCCTGGTCCGCGAGCCGCGCGACGTGCGCCGGCACCGACGACATCCGCGTCGCGACCTCGCCCCAGCCGAGCGCACCCGGGCGCACCATCGTCTCGACCACCACGGCCAGCGCCGTCTCCAGCCCGAGCATCCCGAACGCCGCGTCGACGAACGCGTGCTCCTTGTCGTGGCGGGCGTGCGGGGCGTGGTCGGTCGCCACGGCGTCGATGGTGCCGTCGGCCAGCGCGGCGCGGACCGCGGCGACGTCCTCGGCCCGACGCAGCGGCGGGTTGACCTTGTACGTCGGGTCGTAGCCCAGCAGCTCGTCGACGGTGAGCAGCAGGTGGTGCGGCGTGACCTCGGCGGTGACGTCGACGCCGCGCTGCTTGGCCCAGCGCAGGACGTCCACGGTCTCGGCCGTCGACACGTGGCAGACGTGCAGCCGGGAGCGGGTCAGCTCGGCGAGGCCGACGTCGCGGGCCACGATCCCGGCCTCGGCGACGGCGGGCCAGCCGGGCAGCCCGAGGCGGCCCGAGACCTCGCCCTCGTGGCAGCAGGCGTCCGGCCCGGCCAGGCGCGGGTCCTGCGCGTGCTGGGCCACGACGCCGTCGAACGCGCGGACGTACTCCAGCGCCCGGCGCATCAGCCGGGCGTCGGCGACGCAGCGCCCGTCGTCGGAGAAGACCCGCGTACGGGCGGCGGAGCGGGCCATCAGCCCGAGCTCGGCCAGCTCCTCGCCGGCCAGCCCCTTGCTGACCGCGCCGACGGGGACGACGGCCGCCGAACCGACCGCGGCCGCGAGGGTGACGAGGTGCTCGGCGGCCTCGGCCGTGTCGGTCACCGGGGAGGTGTTGGCCATCGCGAGCACGGCGCTGTAGCCGCCGCGGGCGGCCGCGGCGGTCCCGGTGGCGACGGTCTCGGCGTCCTCGCGGCCCGGTTCGCGGAGGTGGGTGTGCAGGTCGACCAGCCCGGGCAGGGCGACGAGGCCGGCCGCGTCGACGCGCTCGGCGTCCGCGCGGACGTCGGTCGGGTCGACGAAGCGGCCGTCGCGGACCAGCAGGTCGCCACGCCCCGCCCCGGCCAGGTCGGCCCCGACGACGAGGACGTCGCGGCCGGGCCGGGCGTCGAGGGGGTGGGTCACCGGAGCGCTCCTGTCGTCTCGTCGGCCCCGCCGAGGAGCTGGAAGAGCACGCTCATGCGGACGGCGACGCCGGCCGCGACCTGGTCGAGGATCAGCGAGGAGGCCGAGTCGGCCGCGTCGGCGGAGATCTCCAGGCCGCGGTTCATCGGGCCGGGGTGGCAGATGGGCGTGCCCGGGCGCAGCAGCCCGAGCCGCCGGCGGGTGAGGCCGTAGCCGACGGTGTACTCGCGCGGCGTCGGGAAGTAGCCGCCTGACATCCGTTCGCGCTGCACACGGAGCATCATCACCGCGTCGACCTCGCCGAGGACCTCGTCGAGGTCGGTGCGCACCTCGACCGGCCAGGTGCCCACGCCGGAGGGGAGCAGGGTGGGCGGGGCGACGAGGACGACGTCCGCGCCGAGCGTGGTGAGCAGGGTGACGTTGCTGCGGGCGACCCGGGAGTGCGTGATGTCGCCGACGACGGCGACGCGGCGCCCGGCGAGCTCCCCGCCCGTACCGAGGGCCCGGAAGTGGCGGCGCAGCGTGAAGGCGTCCAGCAGCGCCTGCGTGGGGTGCTCGTGGGTGCCGTCGCCGGCGTTGAGGACGTGCACCCCGAGCCCCAGCTCCTCGAACCACCGCGCGGCCTGCAGCGGCGCCCCGCTGGCCATGTGCCGGATGACCAGGGCGTCGACCCCCATCGAGGCCACCGTCAAGACGGTGTCGCGCAGGGACTCGCCCTTGGAGACCGACGAACCCTTGGCGCTGATGTTGATCGTGTCGGCGGAGAGCCACTTGCCGGCCAGCTCGAAGGAGCTGCGGGTCCGGGTGGAGTCCTCGAAGAAGAGGTTGACGACCGTCCGGCCGCGCAGGGCGGGCAGCTTCTTGACCGGGCGGCTCTGGACCAGCGCCATCTCCTCGGCCAGGTCGAGGATGGAGGTGGTCGCGGCGACGTCCAGGTCGGCGGCGGAGAGCAGGTGGCGCATCAGGCGTCGCTCCCGGACGGGTCGGGCCGCAGCTGGTCCGGCAGGTCGTGCGGTGCGTGGGCCGGGTCCTCGTCCGCGCCGGTGGCTCCCGCACCGCCCGGCGGCGGCGTGATCGTCACCTCGTCGACGCCGTCGACCTCCGCGAGGCGGACCGAGACCCGTTCGGCGGAGCGCGTCGGCAGGTTCTTGCCGACGTGGTCGGCCCGGACCGGGAGGTCGCGGTGGCCGCGGTCGACGAGCACGGCCAGGCGGACGGCCCGGGGCCGGCCCAGGTCGCCGAGCGCGTCGAGGGCGGCCCGCACGGTGCGACCGGAGTAGAGGACGTCGTCGACCAGCACCACGACGGCGCCGTCCACGCCGACCGGCACGTCCGTACGGCCGACGGCCCGGGTGGGCTGGCGGCGCAGGTCGTCGCGGTACATGGTGACGTCGAGCGAGCCGACGGGGATCGCGGTCCCCTCGACCTCGCCCATCGCGCGGGCCAGGCGGCGCGCCAGCGGTACGCCCCGGGTCGGGATGCCCAGCAGGACCAGGCCGTTCGCGCCCCGGTTGCTCTCCAGGATCTCGTGCGCCATCCGCGCGCAGGCCCGGCTGATCTGGTCGGCGTCGAGCACCTGCCGGGCGTCCGGGACCACCTCGTCCGACCCCGTCAGCGACACCCTCGCACCCCTCCACGCGTCGTCGGCCCGGGCCGGTGCGCCGGGGGAGTCGTGGTCGGCTGGACCCGGCCGATACCGTGGACCCGTGACCGCGACCGTCAGCATGCTAGTGCCTCTGCAGACCCTCTTCGGCTGGCCGGAGGCTCCGGCCGTCACGCCGCTGGAGGCCCTCGGACTGCTCGGCGGGATCCCGCTGGTCGTCATCGTGCTGGTGTTCGCGGTGGCCAAGGGCCACGCGGCGCTCGACAGCTCCAGGCACGGCTCGGGCCCGAGGGACAGCGACCCGGTCTGGATGGGCGGCCGAGCCACCTCCGTCATGGGGGGCGCCGACGTGCGGCTCGGGCTCGCGCCCGACCAGGAACGTCCGCAGCTCGAAGGTTCCAGCCAGGGGCGGGCGGACCGGTTCCCCTCGACAGCAGCGCCCGAGGCGGACACCGGGGGGGCCAGTGCCCGTTGGTGACGACACCGACCTGAGCCCGAGCGAGAGCCGGCGGCTGGAGCGGGCCACGCAGATCGCCGAGGACGCGTCCGGCCTGACCTTCTCGGTCTACGTCGGGGTGTCCGAGGAAGACGCCCGGGCGTACGCAGCCCGGTTGCACGGCGCGCTGGAGGACCCCTCCCGGTCGGTGTTCGTGCTGTGCGACCCCGACTTCAAGGTCCTCGAGATCGTGACCGGTGAGGTGGCGCGCAAGGCGCTGTCCGACCGCGACTGCGCGCTCGCGGCCACCAGCATGCGGTCCTCGTTCGTGGCCGACGACATCGTCGGCGGCCTCGCGCACGGCATCACGCAGATGGGGGAGGCGGCCCGGCGGCCGACGACCCTGCACGCACGCACCGACGACGAGTGAGCTCCGCCCGCCGGGCGCGGAGGACGCTCAGACGTACGGGCGCCAGAGGTGGACCGTGGCGTAGCTGCGGAAGGGTGACCACGCCGCCGTCGCGCTGACGCCGCGTGCCTCGAGCTGACGCCGTACGGCGAGGTCCGTCGTCAGCAGCACGTCGCGCTCGCCGAGCGCACGAAGGCCGATCACGTCCGCGGTCCACGGACCGATGCCGGGCAGCGCCACCAGCTCCGCCCGCTGGTCCGGCCACGGCCGGTCGTGGTCCAGCACCAGCGAGGTGTCCGCCAGCGCTTCCGCCAGCCCGACCAGCGCCCGACCGCGGGCCCGGGGCATCGGCAGGGTCTCCGGGTCGGCCGCCGCGAGCACCTCGAGCCGCGGGAAGAGCCGCGTGACGTGCCCGTCCTCGACCGTGACCTCGGCGCCGTGGGCGTCCGTGAGCTTGGCCGAGCAGCGGGCGGCCGCCGCCATCGAGATCTGCTGGCTGACCAGCGCCTGCACGGCCGCCTCGCCCACGTCGGTGGACCCCGGCAGCCGCAGGCCGGGGCTCGTGGTCACGTCGTCGGCCAGGTGCGCGTCGGCTCCGAGCGTGGCGGCCACGGCGGCGACCGGGGCGTCGGCGTCCACCAGCCGCCGGACCCGCACGAGCGCCTCGGCCGCGTCGGCCGGGGGACCGGCGTACGCGACGCCGAGCGTCCCGCCGTCCCACGTCAGCCGGACGGCTCCGGGACCGGAGGCGAGCCGCAGGGTGCGGGTCAGCCGGAGTGCAGCACCGTCGCCCCCGACCACCTCGTCGTGGTGCTCGACGCCGGGCACCGCGAAGCGGCGCAGGAAGGCGAAGAGCGTGGTCCCGTCGAAGGGTTCGGTGGTCTCCAGCCGCCGGACCGGGCCGAACGTCAGGGTCCCGGCCGGCCCGGACGCGGTGCCTACGACGCCGCCTGCTGGCAGCGCAGCGCGCGCAGCGAGTCGTCGCGCCGCTCCCGCACCGTGCGCTCCACCGAGGCCGAGAGGTCGACGGTCGCGAGCCAGGCGTCCAGCCGGTCGAGGAAGGGCTGCCGGTCGGCGGGGAGGGGGAAGAGGTTGCGCACGGCGCTCGTGCGCAGCACCGCCCCCTTGGTCGCCCACACGCCGCGCAGGGCCGAGGCGTCCTCGACCATCGCCAGGTAGGGCTCGACGTACGGGGCCAGGACCGCGTCCTGGCCGCGCTGGCCGAACCCCAGGCAGATGGCCGACTGGACGCTGTTGGTGACCTCGTCGCTCTCGCAGGCGAGGCGCCACGCCTCGGCCTTGGCCTCGGGCGTCGGCAGCGCCGCCCGGGCGCCCGCCGCCAGCTCGATCCCGGTGTTGGAGTCGTCGCGTGCCTGCTCCGCGGCGATCCCCGCCTCGTCGATCCGCCCGAGGCGGGCGAGCTGGCCGACGAGCAGCCAGCGCAGGTCGCGGTCGATCACCAGGCCCTCGGGCACGTCGCGGTCCTCGAGCCAGCCGGCCAGCGTGTCGGCGCTGGACCCCGGGTCGGCCGCGGCCGCGAACGACCGGGCGAACGCCAGCTGCGCGTCCGAACCCTCCGGCGCGGCTCCCAGCAGCTCGCCCAGGCCCTGCTCGAGCGCGCCCTGGACCTCGGCACGCTCGGCGAGCCCGGTGTAGGAGTTCGCGGCCAGGGCAGCCTGACCCAGCACCAGGCGCAGCTGCGTCGGCACCGTCTCCACGGCCGCCGTGCGGAGCACGACGTCGACGTAGTCGCGGGCCGGGAGCTCGGCGTCGCGGCAGGCGTCCCACAGCGAGCCCCACAGCACGGCCCGGGCCAGCGGGTCGGCCACGAGCGGCAGGTGCTCCAGCGCGGTGGCGCGGGAGCGCGGGTCGAGGCGGACCTTCGCGAAGGTGAGGTCCTCGTCGTTCGGCAGCAGCAGCGCCGGCAGCGGGCGGCCGGCGAGCTCGGGGACGACGGTCTCGGGACCGTCGACGTCGAGCTCGACCCGGGCGGTCCGGGTCAGCACGCCGTCGACGAGGTCGTACGCGCCGACGACGAGGCGGTGCGGACGCAGGGTCGGGTGCTGCTCCGTCGCGCTCTGCAGCACGGCGACCCGACCCAGCGTCGCGCCGTCCGCGTCCCCCTCGGTCTCGACGGCCAGCTGCAGCGTGTCCACGCCCGCCGTCTCCAGCCACAGCTTCGACCAGGCGGTGAGGTCGCGACCCGAGGGCGGCTCGAGCGCGGCGAGCAGGTCGGCCAGGCTGGTGTTGCCGTACGCGTGCTCGGCGAAGTAGGCGCGCGCGCCCTCGAGGAACGCGTCGCGCCCGACGAAGGCCACGAGCTGCGCGAGCACGGCGGCGCCCTTGCCGTACGTGATCTGGTCGAAGTTCGTGCTGACCGCCTCGAGGTCGACGATGTCGGCCGAGATCGGGTGCGTCGACGACAGCTGGTCGGCGCGCAGGGCGCTCGTCTTCGACCCCGCCGCGAACGTCGCCCAGGTCGTCGCCGGGTCGTCGCTGAGCTCGCCGGCGGCGAAGTTGGAGCACCAGGTGGCGAAGGACTCCTTCAGCCACAGGTCGTCCCACCAGCGCATGGTCACCAGGTCGCCGAACCACATGTGGGCCAGCTCGTGCAGGATCACCTCGCGCCGGTACTGCCGCGAGGCCTCGGTCACCCGGCTGCGGAAGACGTACTCGTCGCGGAAGGTGACGAGCCCGATGTTCTCCATGGCGCCGGCGTTGTACTCCGGCACGAAGGCCTGGTCGTACTTGCCGAACGGGTAGGCGACCCCGAAGCTCGCCTCGAACACGTCGAACCCGCCCTGGGCCACCGCGACGATCGCGTCCGCGTCGAGGCTCTCGAGCAGCGAGCGCCGACAGATCGTGCTGGTCGCGACCGGCCCACCCACGCTGGTGATCTCGCCCTCGACGCTGACGTAGTCGCCCGCCAGCAGCGACGTCAGGTAGGTGGAGACGCGCTCGGTCTCGGCGAAGGTCGTGAGCACGAAGCCCTCCGCGCCGTCGGGAGCGGCCACCGGCTCCTGGCTCACGACCGCGCCGCCGGAGAAGACCCGCCAGTCCGCGGGCGCGACGACGGACACCGAGAACCGGGCCTTGAGGTCGGGCTGCTCGAAGCAGGCGTAGACACGGCGGGCGTCGGCCGGCTCGAACTGCGTGTAGAGGTAGACCGCGCCGTCGGCCGGGTCGACGAACCGGTGCAGCCCGTCGCCGCTGCGGCTGTAGCGCACCACCGCGTCGACGTGGAGCTCGTGCTCGCCGGCGGTGACGTCGAAGGGCAGCCGGGAGGCCACGAACGTCGCCGGGTCGAGCGACACGCCGTCGAGCGAGGCGGAGCGGACGCGCTCGGCGATCAGGTCGACATGCAGCGAGCCCGCCTCGCGCGCCGTGAAGCGGATCCGCGACGAGGAGGTGAAGAGCCGGGTCGCGTCCTCGACCTCGCGGCCGGACAGGTCGACGTGCACCGCGTACGTCTGCGTCGCCACCAGCGCGGCGCGTGCCTGCGCCTCGGCCCGGGTCAGGTTGTCGGGGAACATGCGCTCGATCCTTCCACGCGCCGCGGACCGAGGGACGGGACGCCCGTCGCCCGTGGGAGGGCCTGCCTACGCTCGTCCCATGGCGAAGAAGAGCAAGCAGACGAGCGCGAAGACCGAGCTCGAGGCCCTGGGCAAGCAGACGCGCAAGGCGTTCGAGGCGCTGGTCGCCGAGGTGCGCCAGCTGAGCGACGACGTGCGCGCCAAGACCTCGGACGCCGCGACCCAGGTCGCGGCCAGGACCGCCGCGCCCGGCACCGGTGCCACGACCACGGTGGACTTCTGGTTCGACCCGATCTGCCCCTGGGCGTGGATGACCTCGCGCTGGATGCTCGAGGTGGAGCAGGTGCGACCCGTGAGGACCGTCTTCCACGTGATGAGCCTGTCGGTGCTCAACGCCGGGCGGGACCTGCCCGAGGGCTACCGGACGATGCTCGACTCGGGCTGGGCGCCGGTGCGCGTCGCGCTCGCGGTCGAGGAGCAGTACGGTCCCGAGCAGCTCCGCGCCTTCTACACCGCGGTCGGCACCCGGATCCACAACCAGCAGCAGGGCTTCGGCCGCGACACCCTCGAGGCCGCCCTGCGCGAGGTCGGGCTGCCGCCGGAGCTGGCCGACGCCGGCGACGTGGGCGACAACGACGAGGCGCTGCGCGTCTCGCACCACGCCGGGATGGACGCGGTCGGCCAGGAGGTCGGCACGCCGGTCATCCACGTCGGCGACGTCGCCTTCTTCGGCCCCGTGATGTCGCCCGCGCCCAAGGGGGAGGAGGCCGGCCGGGTGTTCGACGGCGTGCTGGCGCTGGCGTCGTACCCGGGCTTCTTCGAGCTCAAGCGCACCCGCACGGTGGACCCGATCTTCGACTGAGCTCCCGGGTCGTCCGGCGAGGCGGGCCTACGGTCGGCGGCTGCCCCCGTAGGCGACCGGCACCAGGTCCGCCTGCGCGGCGCCGCTCTCGACGAGACCGAGGATCAGCTCGGCCACCCGTTCCGGCGGGTCGAAGGCGGCACCGGCCATGCCGACCTCCGCGCGCTCGCGCCCGGCGCGCAGCGCGGTGATGAACTCGGTGCTGGTGGCGAACGGGATGACGGTCGAGACGGTGATCCCCGTCCCCTCCAGCTCGTTCCGAGCTGTCGCCGTGAGCCGTTCGAGGGCGATCTTGGACGCGACGTAGGCGCCGAGGCCGGGCACGTTCGCGAACGTGGTCCCCGAGCTGACGTTGACGATGCTGCCGGACCCCTGGGCCCGCATCAGCGGGAGCACCGCCTGCATGAGCGCGAGCGGCGCGAGCAGGTTCAGCTCGAGCAGCGCGCGGAAGTCGTCGAGGTCGATCTGCTCGACGTCGGCCTCGAGCCCCTGACCGGCGTTGTTGACCAGGACGTCGACGCGGCCGAAGGCGGCGACCGTGGACCGGACGAGGGCATCGACCTGCGCCCGGTCGGTGACGTCGCACGGGACGGCCACGGCGCGGCCCGATCCCTCGGCCAGCTCCTCGGCCAGGGCCTCGATGCGCTCCTGGCGGCGGGCGGCCAGGACCACCCGGGCCCCGCGCCCGGCCGCGGCCCGGGCCGTCGCCTCGCCGATGCCGGACGAGGCGCCGGTCACCACCACCACGGCGTCGTCGATCTGCATCGGGTCTCCTGCCCTTGTCGCGCCGAGCCCGTCCCGGATCACTGTTTCGATACTAGGCAGTAGCGGAACTCTGTCAACCGCCGGTAGCCTCGGACCCGTGGGAGGAGGCAGGGCTGACCCGGACGCCCGGGCGGACGCGCCTGCTCGCCCCGGCCGCCCGTTCGACCGCTCGCGGGACGCGCAGGTCCTCGCCGTCACCCTCGACGCGTTGGCCGAGCAGGACTACGAGCACGTCACCGTCGACGCGATCGCGCAGCGCGCGGGCCGGGCGAAGACCACGCTCTACCGACGGTGGCCGACCAAGGAGGACCTCGTCCTCGCCGCGATCGGGGCGGCCGGTCGCCCCCCGGAGGCCGACGACCTCCCCGACGAGGGTTCGTTGCGCGCGGACCTGCTGGCCGTGATCGACTCGCCCTGGCTCGGCGGCCCCGACCACCGGATGCTCGTCCTCGCCGGGCTGACGTCGGCGACGCGGAGCTCGCCGCGGCTGGCCGACGCCGTCCGCACGACGATCACCGAGCCGTACGTGGAGCTGCACCACGCGCTGCTGCAGCGGGCGGTCGACCGGGGAGAGGTCGCCGCGGGTCTGGGCGGAAAGGTCCCGCTGCTCGCGCAGGTCGTGCCGGCGATGTCGAGCCACCGCCTCGGCGCCGGCCGGGGACCGGTCGGGCGCTCGTTCTTCGTCGCGGTCGTGGACGACGTCGTCCTGCCCGCGCTCCGGCCTGCTGAGGCGTAGGAGCACCGGACCCGCCCGGGAACCCGGCCCTGAGGACCCTCGGGCTGACGCACCTGGTGCCCACCTGGTCCGTCGAAGCGCTTCCGTGAGGTCTGCCAGACTGCAGCCATGCGCGTTCACATCGGGAGCGACCACGCCGGCTTCGAGCTGAAGGGCCACCTCGTCGCGGCGCTGCAGGGCGACGGGCACGAGGTCGTCGACCACGGTCCGGTGGAGTACGACGCCGAGGACGACTACCCGATCTTCTGCATCCCGACCGCGGAGGCCGTGGTGAACGACCCGGGCTCGCTCGGGATCGTCATCGGCGGTTCCGGCAACGGCGAGCAGATCGCGGCCAACAAGGTCCGCGGCGTCCGCTCGGCGCTGGTCTACGACCGTGACACCGCCTCGCTCGGCCGCCAGCACAACGACTCCAACGTCATGGGCATCGGCGCCCGGATGCACTCCGAGGACGAGGCCGTCGAGCTCGCCCGGATCTTCCTCGCCACGCCCTTCAGCGACGAGGAGCGGCACGCCCGCCGGATCGCGCTGCTCGCGCGCTACGAGGACCGCGCCGGCCGGTAGCTCAGCGGGCGTGGGCCCGGGGACGCCGGCCGTCGATCCGGGCCAGCAGGGTGTCGACCACCTCGGCGGCCTCGAGCTCGTCGGCCATCGTCGGGCGGGCCGCGTCGCGCGCCCGCATCGCCCGGTCCAGGGTCACGAGCCCGGAGACGCCGTCGCGGCCGAAGTCGCGCGGCCACAGGTCGCGCTCGGCGTGACCCTGGTGGGGACGGCGCCCGTGGTCGGTCGGCACGTGTCCCACGCTAGGAGCGTCTCGGGCCGCATCCGAGGGCGGACACGCAAGCGTTATCGAGACGCGATGATTCGCCGGACGCAGGAATAGACCGGGTGGCGCGCACGGGAGGAGCAGCGGTGGAACCGACGGGCGCGGTGCTGCGCTGCCCCGGTCTCCTGCTGCACGTGGACGCCGCGGGGACCGCTGCGGTCGCCGACGGACCGTCGTCCGTGCCCTGGCTGGAGGCGGTCGGCGACCTGGACGTCACGACGGCCACCGGCCGGGTCGACCTCGGCGCGCCGCAGGTCCGGGTGGACGCCGACGAGGTCGAGGTGGAGCGGTGGGGCGGCGGTCTGCGCACCGTCGTCCGGCACGCCGTCGACCAGGCCTGGGTCGTCCGCGTCGTGCTCGCCAACGAGACCGACGCCGACGTGGTCCTCACGCGGGTCCGCCTCGGCTGGCGGGCCGCGCCGGGCACGGTCGTCACGGCACTCGCGGCCGGGGCGGAGGCGGCGTACGCGGTGCAGGTCGCCGACGGCGACGGCCCGCTCCTGGTAGGACGGCTCCGGGCGGGAGCGCAGGCGGACGTCGACGAGACGGGGTTCGTGCTCGACCCGCCGGTGCTGGGTCCGGGCCACCGCTGGGCGGCGCAGTGGCGCCTCGAGGTCGTCCCGGACGCCCGTCGCGCGCACCTGGGTGCCGACCTGCCGCCCACCACGTGGTTCGAGGCGGACCAGACGGCGGTGCTGGCCGCCGGGCCGGACGTCGCCGTGGTGGCTGACGACCTCGCCGTCGAGGTGGGGGAGGACCACGTGGAGGTCCACGCCGCCGCACCCGGTCCGTACACCGTCGAGCTGCGCTCGGCGCGGGGCACGACCGCGTACGGGCTCGCGTGGGCGCCCGACCTCGACGACCTGGTGGACGCCGCGGCCGGGACCGCGCTCGGCGGGCCCACCAGCCCGGCCGGCACGGCGCGGCTCGACGGTGCCGTCGTGGGACTGGTGGTGCAGGACGCCCTGGACCGTCGTACGGCGGGCCCGCCGGACGCCGCGACGGACGCCGTCGAGCTCCTCGCCGGCCGCCTCGTCGAGCGCCTGGACGACGACCCCGGCGGGCTCGACGCGTTCGACGTCGCGTTCCTGGCCCGTGAGGCCGACCGTACGGGCGCGGTGGCGCTCCTGGACGCGGCCACCGCCGGCCTCAGGGCCCTGGACCACCCGTCGCCGGGCGTCGGGCTCGCCGGGGCGGCGGTCGTGCTCGGCCACGTCCGGGCCGGCCGACCGCCCGCCCGGCCGGTGGCGCACCTCGCGGCCCTGCGCGCCGCCTTCCCTGCCGACGAGCCCGGCGCGCTCGAGCTCGCGCTGCTGCTGCGCCCGCGGCACGTGGAGGCACCCTCCGGTGCCGCCCTCCTGCCGGACGTCGGCGTCGGTCTCCGCCGTCTCGGTGCCTGGCTGGGCGCGGGCCTGCCCGGCCGGGTCGTGCCCGCCGTCGCCGTCGACCGGGTGGCGCACGCGGCCGTCGTGCTCGGGCTCGTCGACGAGGCCGCCGGCCAGCGCCTCGCCCGGGCGTGGGGCGTCCCGGCCGCGGAGCTCGCGCGCCGGTGCGCCGCCGAGGCTCGGGCCCGGGTCGAGCAGGAGACGGGGGACGGCACGCGCGGATCGGCCGCGGGAGCGCTCGCCTGGCTGGTCCTCGGTGGGAGAGTGGGACGGTGAGCAGCGCGGCGGCCGAACGCACCCGGCCCGCGGCGGAGAGCGACCCGCCGGTAGCGGTGCGGTCGCCGCCCGACCGGCGACCGGCCCGCGGCCGCGACGCGCCGCGGATGCCCCGCCTGCCGGTGCTGGTGTCGCGGCTCTTCTTCCTCGCCGGCGTCGTGCTCATCCTCGAGACCGCCTTCCCCGGGGTGGGCTGGGTCGGGGCCGTGGTCGACCTCTGCTCCACGCTGTTCTTCCCCGTCGACGGCGGGTCGATCGGCTTCGGGGTGTTCCTGCTCCTGCTGGGGGCGGCGCTGGCCCGGCGCAAGCGCGTGGCCTGGGTGCTCGCGCTCGTGATCTTCGTCTTCTTCCTGCTCACCGACCTCGCCGTCGTCACCGGGCTCGTCGCGTCGCTGTTCGCCGTGAGCACGGACTCCGACGCCGTGGGTGTCTACGCCCGCTTCGCCTTCAACCTCGCCGCGCTCGGCGCCCTCACCGCCTGCTTCGTGCGCTACCGGGGTGAGTTCACCGCTCGGCGCGCCCCCGGCAGCGGGCGCAAGGCCCTGCTCACCCTCCTGGTCGGGCTCGCGGTGACGGTCGGGGTCGGGATGACGCTGGTCACCGTCTTCCCCAACGAGCTCGTCGGACCCCGCGGCCGGCTGGCCTGGATCGCGCAGCGGCTCGCCCGCTCGGTCTTCAGCTCGGAGAGCGACCTGGTGCCGCAGCCGGTCTCCAGCCCGCCGGGCTGGGTCGGCACCGTGGTCGGCCTGCTGCTCGGTCTCACCCTGCTCGCCGCCGTCGTCATGCTCACCCGCTCCCAGCGCCTCGCCGCGCTGATGTCGCCGGCCGACGAGCCGCGCGTCCGCGCGCTCGTGGCGCAGTCGGGCGAGGACTCGCTGGCCTACTTCGCGACCCGGCGCGACAAGTCGGTCGTCTTCGCCCCGGACGGGGCCGCGGCGGTCACCTACCGCGTCGACCTCGGCGTCTGCCTGGCCAGCAGCGACCCGATCGGTCCGGCCGAACGCTGGGACGGCGCCATCCGCGCCTGGCAGGGGCTGGTGGACACGTACGGCTGGACGCCCGCGGTCGTGGGGGCGAGCGAGGCCGGTGCGACCGCGTACGCGCGCGCCCTCGACCTGCGCGTCATCCGGATCGGCGACGAGGCGGTGCTCCGCCCGCGCGACTTCCACCTGAACGACCGCGACATGCGCCCGGTGCGCCAGGCCGTGCAGCGCCTCGAGCGTCTCGGCTACCGCACCCGCGTCCGGCGCCACCGCGACCTCCCGGCCGCCGAGCTCGCCGCGCTGGTCGAGCGGGCCGACGCCTGGCGCGACACCGAGAGCGAGCGCGGCTTCTCGATGGCGCTCGGACGTCTCGGCGACCCCGCCGACGCCGACTGCCTCATGGTCGAGGCCCTGTTCCCGCCCGAGCGGGTCGACGCCGGTGCCGGGCCCGCCGCCGAGGTCGCCGGGCTGCTGTCCTTCGTGCCGTGGGGGAGCGACGGCTTCTCCCTCGACGTCATGCGCCGCAGCCCCGTCGCCGACAACGGCGTCACCGAGCTGATGGTGGGCGCCGTGATGGCCGCCGCTCCCGAGCTCGGGCTGCGCCGAGTGTCGCTGAACTTCGCCGTCTTCCGCTCCGCCTTCGAGGAGGGCGCCCGGATCGGTGCCGGCCCCGTCCTGCGGCTCTGGCGCCGGCTGCTGCTGGTCGCCTCGCGGTGGTGGCAGTTCGAGTCGCTCTACCGCTCCAACGTGAAGTACCGCCCCGAGTGGCAGCCGCGGTTCCTGTGCTTCGCCGAGACGCGCGACATCGCCCTGGTCGGCACGGCGCTCGGCGTGGCCGAGGGCTTCATCGACCTGCCCGCCTTCCTCCGGCCGCCGCCCGAGCGGGTCGTCCTGCCCGACGCCGCGGCGACCGGCCCGGTGGCCGTGGCCCCGCTCCCGGTCGTGGTGCCGCCGTCGGTCCGGGTGCCCGAGCAGGTCCGGCTCCGGACGGCGACCCGTGCCCGGCTCGTCGCCGAGGGCACCGATCCCTACCCGCCGTCGTTCCGCCCGCAGCAGGGTGCGGCCGACGTGACGGCGGAGACGATCGAGCGTGCGGCGAGCGTGGCCGGTCGGGTGGTCGGCGTCCGTGACCTGGGCGGGGTGCTGTTCGTCGTGCTGCGGGACTGGAGCGGCGACGTCCAGCTGCTGCTGAGCCGCGACGTCCTCGGTGACGAGGCGATGGACCGGCTCCGTCGCGACGTCGACCTCGGAGACCACCTGGGCGCCGAGGGCACGGTCGTCCGCTCCCGGAGCGGCGAGGTCTCGGTCGGGGTGACCTCCTGGCTGCTCACGGCGAAGGCCCTGCGCCCCCTGCCCGACCTCCACCACGGGATCCGCGACCCGGAGATCCGGGTCCGGCAGCGCTACCTCGACCTGACCGTGGACCTCGCCGCCCGCGACCGGCTTCGCCGACGCTCCGCGGCGCTGCGTGCCGTCCGCGACACGCTCGACTCCCGGGGTTTCCTCGAGGTCGAGACACCGATCCTGCAGACCATCCACGGCGGCGCGAACGCGCGCCCCTTCCGCACCCACATCAACGCCTACGACCTCGACCTCTACCTGAGGATCGCGCCCGAGCTGTTCCTCAAGCGGCTGATGGTCGGCGGGGTCGACCGGGTCTTCGAGATCGGCCGGAACTTCCGCAACGAGGGCGCCGACGCCACCCACAACCCCGAGTTCACGATGCTCGAGGCCTACGAGGCGTACGGCGACTACACGACGATGCGCACGGTGGCGCAGGAGATCGTCGTCGCCGCGTCGAGGGCGGTGAGCGGCGGCACGCTGGTCCGCGGGACCGACGAGGCCGGTACGGCGCACGAGGTCGACCTCGCCGAGGAGTGGCCGGTCGTCACCGTGAACGACGCCCTGTCGGCCGCGCTCGGCACGCCCGTCACCCCCGACACCGACCACGCCGAGCTGCTGGCGCTGGCGCACGGTGCGGGGATCGCGGTCGACGCGTCCTGGACCCGCGGCAACGTGCTCCTCGAGCTGTACGAGCACCTCGTCGAGTCCCGTACGGTGCGCCCGACCTTCTACACCGACTTCCCGGCCGAGGTCTCGCCGCTGACCCGCCCGCACCGGGCGGACCCGCGGCTGGCCGAGCGCTGGGACCTCGTCGCCTTCGGGGCCGAGATCGGCACCGCCTACTCCGAGCTCGTCGACCCGGTCGAGCAGCGCGCGCGGCTGACCGCCCAGTCGCTGCAGGCCGCGGGCGGCGACCCGGAGGCCATGGAGCTCGACGAGGACTTCCTGCTGGCGCTGGAGCACGCGATGCCGCCCTCGGGCGGCCTGGGGATGGGGATGGACCGGCTCGTGATGATGCTGACGCAGGGATCGATCCGGGAGACGATCGCCTTCCCGCTGGTCCGTCCGCGGACCGGTGAGAAGTGAGCACCGACCGGGTCGGACCCGCGGCCGAGGAGCTCGTCCGGACCGAGGGCTCCCACGTCACCTCCCTGGGGGGACGGCTCGTCCACCTGCAGGTCGTGGCCGGCCCCGGCACCCCGGTCCTGCTGCTGCCCGGCTGCGCCGTGCCGTCGTACGCCTTCCGACCGGTCGAGACGGCGCTCCCGGGCCGCTGGCTGGTGGCGCTGGACCGTCCGGGGATGGTCGACACGCCCTGGCCCGGACGGCTGCCGACGCTCGCCGAGGAGGTCGCGACGCTGCTCGCGCTCTGCGAGGCCCTGGGCCGGCCGCCCGTCGTCGTCGCGCACTCGATGGCCGGGCCGCACGCCGAGGCGCTCGTCCGGCAGCACCCCGGCTCGGTGAGCGGTCTGGTGCTGCTCGACGCGAGCATCGAGGTCGACGCCGAGCGGCCGTCGGCCGCCTTCGACCGGGCGTGGCTGGCCGCGTCGAAGGTCGCGCTGAGCGGGTCGCGGCTCCCGCCGTTCGCGGTCGCCGCGGCGCTCTCGACCCGGGTCGCGGTCTGGGCGCAGAGCCAGCGGCTCCGGATCAACTACAGCCGCCCGCCGGGCACGGAGGAGCTCTTCCGCCGTCCGGACACCCTGGCCAGCCTGGTGGCCGAGCAGGCCGCGTACGGCGACCAGCTCGCCGACCTGCAGGCGCTGCTGGGGACCACGACCTGGCCGGGCACCCCGAGCGTGGTCCTCACCGCCGGCAGCCGCGCCGGGTGGGTCCGCAAGCAGCAGGTCCTCGCGGACCGGCTCGGCGGCCGGCACGTCGTCGTCGACGACAGCCGGCACCTGATGATGGTCGACCGGCCCGACGTCGTCGCCGACGCGGTGCTGTCGCTGCTGGACGAGAGGACCCCATGAGCGAGCCCGAACCCCTGGTGGCCGAGCTCTGGTACGCCTCGGCGCCGGACCTGTCCGACCCGCGGCTGCTCGAGGGCCTGCGGGCCGTCTCGCCGGGGACCGAGGCACAGCAGGGCTCGCTCGTGGTCCCGTACGACGGCGGTGAGCTCCCCGTCCGGACGATGTCGGGGCCGGTGCAGCCCCTGGCGACCCTGGTCCTGCCCGGCTCGCTCCTCGACTCCCCGGGCAAGAGCCTGCCGGACACCAGCCAGACCTGGGACTGGCCGGGCGCCGACGACGCGCTGGAGGAGGCTCGGGCGAGCGTGCTCGTGCTGGAGACCGCCGCCCAGCCCTACGGCGTCCGCGACCGGGTCGCCGCCCTCGTCGGGGTGGTCCGCGCGCTCGGCGTGGCCACCCGGCCGCTGGCCGTCTCCTGGCCGACCAGCCAGCGCGTCACCGATCCCGACGAACCGTCCTCCGACGGCCTCGGCGGGCTGCTGAACGTGCGGCTCTTCACCGTGGCCGACGACGAGGACGAGCGCGTCATGGACACCCGCGGCCTCGCGCCGCTGGGGCTGCCCGACCTGCAGGTGCACTTCCGCGACCTCGACCCCGGCCGGCTCGCCGGGCTGCTCTACGCGACCGCGGCGTACCTGGTCGAGGAGGGCGACGTCATCGGCGACGGGGACACCATCTCCGGCCTGGAGCCCGGCGAGGGCTGGCGCTGCGCCCGCGAGGACGCCCTCGTCGCGCCGCCCCGCACCGTCCTGGACGTCGACCCCGGCGACCCGTACGCGGCCGGCCGTCGCGCCCGCTGAGTCCCGTCCCGGTCAGTCGTCGTCGGAGCTGACCAGCCGGCGCCGGGCCGAGAGCAGCTCCACCTCGGGCCGGTAGGCCACGAGCCGCTCGGCGGCGTCCAGCACGTCCACCACGTGCGCCCGGTCGGCCGCGACCAGCGCGACCCCGACAGCGGTCCGGCGGTGCAGGTCGAGGTGGCCGACCTCGGCGGCGCTCACGTCGAAGCGGCGGCGCAGCTCGGCCACCAGCGGCCGCACGAGCGAGCGCTTCTCCTTGAGCGAGTGCACGTCGCCCAGCAGCAGGTCGAGCTCCAGCGTCCCGGTCCACACCCGGGCGAGCGTACGGGGCGCGGCCCGGGGCGTCGACGCCGTGACCTGTGCGCCATCTGTGATCATGGACGTGTGCTGCCGCGACCCGTCATCGGCCTCAGCACCTACCGCGAGACCGCCCGCTGGGGCGTGTGGACCGAGCCCGCGGACCTGCTCCCCGCGGCGTACGCCCGTTCGGTGGAGGCGGCCGGCGGCACGGTGGTCCTGCTGCCGCCGCAGGGCCAGGGGGCCGAGGCGCTCGTCGGCCGGGTCGACGGCCTGATCGTCACCGGTGGCGCGGACGTCGAACCCTCCCGCTACGGCGAGGAGCCCGGCCCGCACACCTACGTCCGGCCCGACCGCGACGCGTGGGAGCTGGCCCTGCTCGACGCGGCGGCCGCCACCGGCGTCCCGACCCTCGGCATCTGCCGCGGGATGCAGCTGCTGGCCGTGCACGGCGGCGGGCGGCTGGAGCAGCACCTGCCCGACGTCGTCGGCCACCACGAGCACGGGCCCGAGGGCGACGCGTACGGCTGGACCTCCGTCCGGGCCGTCCCGGGCTCGATGGTCGCGTCGATGGTGGGGGAGGCCATGCAGGTCAGCTGCCACCACCACCAGGCCGTCGCCGAGCACCCGGGGTTCGTCGTGTCGGCCCGTGCCGCCGACGGCACGGTCGAGGCGATCGAGGACCCCGAGCGCGGCTACTGGGTCGGCGTGCAGTGGCACCCCGAGAGCGGGGACGACCACGGCCTGTTCGCGGGCCTGGTCGGCGCCGCCGCCCGCGCGGCCGTCCAGCGCTGAACCCCGCCCGCCCCACCCGCCACTTCTCGACCCCGGCCCTCCCCTCCACCCACCCCCGCCAACCCGTCACCAGGAACCGCTGACTCCCGACCTCCGGAGCGCCCCTCGAGGGGTACGGAGTCAGCGCTTTCTTGGCGCTGGGGCTGGGGCTGGGGCTGGGGCTGGGGCTGGGGCTGGGGCTGGGCTCGTGGTGCGGGAGGGGCGCACAGCGGGAACAGGTCGGCAGCACTCAGCCGACGGACCGCAGGTGCAGCGCGGGGTCGTCGGCGGCGAAGGTCCGGACGGGTCCCGGCGGGGTGTCGCGGGTCTCGAAGCGCACCGTCACCCGGTCCCGGCCCGAGCCCCACACCCATCCCGGGCCGTGCTCGTCGTGCTCGACGTCGAGACCCGGCGCCCAGCCCGGGACCGACGGGCCGTACGCGTGGTCCTCGGTCGGTCCCTCGGGCCCGGTGTCCGGCTCCGCGGCCTCGCCGGCGTCCGCGGGCGGCTCCTCGAGGAGCGCCTCGGAGGCGAACAGGTCCTCCTGCAGCAGGTCCGTCAGCCCGGCCACGCCCACGCCCAGCAGCCGGACGCCCCCGCTGACGTCGAGGGCGTCGAGCAGGGAGCCGGCGACGCCGGCGATGACCTCGGCCCGGTCGGTGGCCCCGCGCAGGGTCCGGGCGCGGGTGAGGGTCGAGAAGTCCGGCCGCCGGACCTTGAGCGTGACCGTACGGGCGAAGAGCCGGGCCGCCACGAGGCGGGCCGCGACCTGCCGGGCGTCGCGACGGAGGATCTCGCCCAGCTCGGCCCGGTCGGTGAGGTCGCTGGCGAACGTGTTCTCCGACGAGATCGACTTCGCCTCGCGCTCCGCCTCGACCGGCCGGTCGTCGCGGGCCCAGGCCAGCTCGGCGAGGCTCTCCGCGTGGGCCCGTCCGACCACCTGGACGAGCTCGGCCGGCTCGACGCCGCGCAGGTCGGCGACGGTGCGGACGCCGATCCGGTCCAGCCGCTCGCGGGTCACCGGTCCGACACCGAAGATCACGCCGACCGGCATCGGCCCGATCCGGTCCACCTCGGTGCCGGGCTCCACCAGGCAGAGCCCGTCGGGCTTCTCCAGCTCGCTGGCGATCTTGGCCAGGAACTTCGACGACGCGATCCCGACCGACGCGGTGAGCCCGCCGGTGACCTCCGAGACGTCGTCCTTCAGCCGCCGCACCCGCGCCGTGACGGACGCCGACGCGAGGTCCAGCGGTTCCGGCGTGGCCCGCAGGTCGACGAACGCCTCGTCGAGCGACAGCGGCTCGACCAGCGGCGAGAGCGCCCGCAGCAGGCCCATGACCTGGCCGCTGGCCTCGCGGTAGACGTCGAAGCGCGGGGTCAGGAAGGCGGCGTTCGGGCAGCGGCGCCGCGCCTCGTGCGACGGCATGGCCGACCGCACGCCGAAGACCCGGGCCTCGTACGACGCGGTGGCCACCACCCCGCGCTGCCCGGTCCCGCCCACCACGACCGGCCGCCCGCGCAGCGACGGCTTGTCGCGCTGCTCGACGGAGGCGTAGAAGGCGTCGAGGTCCAGGTGGAGCACCGAGGCCTCGCGTCGCACCGGACCATCCTCTCCTGCGCGCCCGCAGCCGCCGCCCGGCCGCAACCGGAGCCCGAGGTCTGAGGAAATCCTGAGCCGGAACCGAGACTCTGACACCGTTGTCCCAAGGTTGATCGGTCAACATCATGGAGTTGCATGCGACCACGGTCCACCGGCCCGGTCGAGCGGCTGGTGGGGGCGATGTCCACGGGCGCTCCCACCAGCTCCTCGAGCAGGCCGGAGCCGGGTCCGGCGACCGTCCTGTGGGACGATCGCCTGCGCGAATCGTCCCGCCCCCGACGCCGTGGGCCGAACCCCGAAGGCGTGCTCACGCACGTCCCGACCCCCCGAGGTGGACATGGATCTCTGGCCAGGCAGGCCCTACCCGCTGGGTGCGACGTACGACGGCACGGGTGTGAACTTCGCCGTCTTCTCGGCGGTCGCCGAGTGCGTGGACCTGTGCCTGATCGACGACGAGGGTCGCGAGGCCCGCATCGAGCTCATCGAGGTCGACGGGTCGGTCTGGCACGGCTACGTGCCCGGGATCCAGCCGGGGCAGCGCTACGGCTTCCGCGTCCACGGCCCGTACGGCCCCGCCAAGGGCCAGCGCGCCAACTCCGCCAAGCTGCTCCTCGACCCGTACGCCAAGGCGATCGAGGGCATGATCGACGGCGACCAGTCGCTGTTCAGCTACGACTTCGGCGACGAGGAGTCGTTCAACGACGACGACTCGCTGGGCCACACCATGCTGTCGGTCGTCACGAACCCGTTCTTCGACTGGGGTCACGACCGCCCGCCCGGCCACCAGTACCACGAGTCGGTCTTCTACGAGATGCACGTCAAGGGCCTGACGATGACCCACCCGGGCGTGCCCGACGAGATCCGCGGGACGTACGCGGCCGTCGCCCACCCCTCGATCATCGAGCACCTCACGACGCTCGGCGTGACGGCGGTGGAGCTGCTGCCGGTGCACCAGTTCGTCGACGACACGCACCTGCGCGAGAAGGGCCTGTCCAACTACTGGGGCTACAACACGATCGGCTTCCTCGCCCCGCACAACGCCTACTCCAACTCCGGCCAGCGCGGTCAGCAGACGACCGAGTTCAAGGCGATGGTCAAGTCGCTGCACGAGGCCGGCATCGAGGTCATCCTCGACGTCGTCTACAACCACACGGCCGAGGGCAACCGGCTGGGCCCGACGATCGCGTTCCGCGGCCTGGACAACGCCTCGTACTACCGGCTGGTCGACGAGGACCAGAAGTTCTACTACGACACGACCGGCACCGGGAACAGCCTGCTGATGCGCAGCCCGCACGTGCTGCAGCTGATCATGGACTCGCTGCGCTACTGGGTGCTCGAGATGCACGTCGACGGCTTCCGCTTCGACCTCGCGGCGACGCTGGCCCGGCAGTTCCACGAGGTGGACAAGCTGAGCGCGTTCTTCGACATCATCCAGCAGGACCCGGTGATCAGCCAGGTCAAGCTGATCGCCGAGCCCTGGGACCTCGGGGACGGCGGCTACCAGGTCGGCAACTTCCCGCCGCTGTGGACCGAGTGGAACGGCCGCTACCGCGACACCGTCCGCGACTACTGGCGCGGCGAGCCCGCGGCGCTGGGCGAGTTCGCGTCCCGCATCACCGGGTCGAGCGACCTCTACAACCACTCCGACCGGCGTCCCACGGCGTCGATCAACTTCGTGGTCGCCCACGACGGCTTCACGCTGCGCGACCTGGTGTCGTACAGCTCCAAGCACAACGACGCGAACGGCGAGGGCGGCAACGACGGCGAGAGCCACAACCGCTCGTGGAACTGCGGCGTCGAGGGCCCGACCGACGACCTGGCGGTCAAGCGGCTGCGGCTGCAGCAGGTCCGGAACTTCATCACCACGATGATGGTCAGCCAGGGGGTGCCGATGCTCGCCCACGGTGACGAGCTGGGGCGCACGCAGGGCGGCAACAACAACGTGTACGCCCAGGACAACCCGATCGCCTGGGTGGACTGGGACCTCGACGCCGACCAGCGGGCCCTGCTCGAGTTCACGGCGGGGGCGATCGCGCTGCGCAAGGCGCACCCCGTGCTGCGGCGCCGGCGCTTCTTCGCCGGAGACGCCCTGCACGGCGGTCAGAGCGCGCTGGGCGACATCGTCTGGCTCAAGCCGGACGGCAACGAGATGAGCGACGCCGACTGGGGGACCGGCTACTCGCAGTCGCTGATGGTCTTCCTCAACGGTGACGCCATCCCCGAGCCCGACACGCTGGGCCGGCGGATCAGCGACGACCACTTCCTGCTGATGTTCAACGCGAGCTCCGACCCGATCACGTTCACCACGCCGGTCAAGGCGTACGGGGAGACCTGGACGGTGCGGCTCAACACCGCCACCGGGGACGTCGACCCCGACCTCAAGCCGTGGCGCTCGCGGACCAAGCACGCGGTGCCGGCGCACTCGATGGTCGTGCTCTCCACCTCGCTGGTGCCGGAGTCGGTCCGGCTGGACGCCGAGCGACGTGCCGACGAGGCGCGACCGACCCTGGCCCGGATGTCCGGCCAGGCCTGAGGCACCCGACCACCCCACCGGCGCCGCCGCTACGGTGGGAGGTCGGTCCCGACCGACGCACCACTTCCGACCGCAAGGAGCGCACCCCTCATGACCGACGTCCCTCACGTCTCCCTGAACGACGGACGCACGATCCCGCAGCTGGGGTTCGGCGTCTTCCAGATCGAGCCAGACGACACCGCGGAGGCCGTCCGTACGGCCCTCGCGACCGGCTACCGCCACATCGACACGGCGCAGATGTACGGCAACGAGGCCGAGGTCGGCGAGGGCATCCGGTCCTCCGGCGTCGACCGTGCCGACGTCTTCGTCACCAGCAAGCTGAACAACGGCTTCCACGCACCCGACGACGCCCGGCGCGCCTTCGACGGCACGCTCGAGGCGCTGGGCACCGACCACGTCGACCTGTTCCTCATCCACTGGCCGCTGCCGACCCGCTACGACGGCGACTTCGTCTCGACGTGGAAGACCTTCGAGGAGTTCTACCGCGACGGTCGCGCCCGCTCGATCGGCGTCTCCAACTTCACCCCGCACCAGCTGCGTCGCCTCGCCCACGAGACCGACGTCGTCCCGGCCGTGAACCAGGTCGAGGTGCACCCGTTCTTCACCAACGACGAGGTGCGCGCGTACGCCGCCGAGCACGGCATCATCACCGAGGCGTGGTCGCCGATCGCGCAGGGCGGGGTGCTCGACGAGCCCACCCTGACGACGATCGCCGAGCGGGTCGGCAAGAGCACGGCTCAGGTGACGCTGCGCTGGCACGTCCAGCTCGGCCACGTCGTGTTCCCGAAGTCGGTCACCCCGGAGCGGGTCCGCGACAACTTCGACATCTTCGACTTCGAGCTCACCGACGAGGACCTGGCCCTGATCAGCGCCCTCGACCGGGGCGAGGCCGGGCGTACGGGGCCGGACCCCGACACGTTCGACATGATCCCCGACTGACGACCCACCCGTAGCGCCACCACCGGCGCCCGACCCCTCCCGGGGTCGGGCGCCGGTCGTGCGTCCGGGTCCGGGTCCGACGCCCTTTCCTACGACACCAGACCTGAACCTCGCTGAAACCTCCCCGGAACCCGCTGGGGCCAGGGTCGTCTGGACCCACCTTCCGTCAGGAGCCCCCATGACCCAGGACGTGACCCCCGACCGGTCCGGCGACGTCTCGACCAGCACAGCCGGCGTCCCGGCCGACCTCGCGGCCGGCAGCGCGACCAAGGAGACGCTGGAGGACTACACCCTCCGCTTCGCCCCGCGGCACTACCGCAGGTGGTCGACCGGCGTCGTCGCGGTCTCCGCGCTCGGTGGGATCGCCTACCTCGCCGACTTCGCCATCGGGGCGAACATCGGCATCTCCTACGGCACCACGAACGCCCTCTGGGGGATCGCGGTCTTCGCCGTCGTGATCTTCCTGACCGGCTTTCCGCTGGCCTACTACGCCGCGCGGTACAACCTGGACCTGGACCTGATCACCCGGGGCAGCGGGTTCGGCTACTACGGCTCGGTGGTCAGCAACGTGATCTTCGCGTCGTTCACCTTCATCTTCTTCGCCCTCGAGGGCTCGATCATGGCCCAGGGGCTCGAGCTCGGGCTCGGCGTGCCGCTCTGGGCCGGCTACGCCGTCTCGACGTTGATCATCTTCCCGCTCGTGATCTACGGGATGAAGGTGCTCTCCACGCTCCAGCTGTGGACCACCCCGCTCTGGCTCGTCCTCATGGTCGTCCCGTTCGTCTACCTGCTCGTCAGCCACCCGGAGTCGGTCGGCTCGTTCTTCGCCTACCAGGGCGAGGACGGCCAGGGTGCGCCGAACATCGGCTCGGTCATGCTCGCCGCCGGCGTCTGCCTCTCGCTGATCGCCCAGATCGCCGAGCAGATCGACTACCTGCGGTTCATGCCCGCCCGCACGCCGGAGAACGCCGGGAAGTGGTGGCGCGCGGTGGTCCTGGCCGGACCGGGCTGGGTGATCTTCGGCGCGGTCAAGCAGGTGATCGGGCTCTTCCTCGCGGTCTACATCATCGCGAACGTCACCGACGGCGCCGCCGTGGCCAACCAGCCGGTGCACCAGTTCCTCGAGATCTACCGCGACATCATGCCGGCGCCCGTCGCCCTCGGCCTCGCCGTCGTCCTCGTGGTGATCAGCCAGGTCAAGATCAACGTGACCAACGCGTACTCGGGCTCCCTGGCCTGGACCAACTCCTTCACCCGGATCACCAAGCGCTACCCGGGGCGGCTGGTCTTCCTCGCCTTCAACCTGCTCGTCGCGCTGGTGCTGATGGAGGCGGACATGTTCAGCTTCCTCAACACGATCCTCGGCTTCTACGCGAACCTGGGCATGGCCTGGGTCGTGGCCGTGGCCTCGGACATCACGTTCAACAAGTACGTCTTCAAGCTGTCGCCTAAGCAGCCCGAGTTCCGTCGGGGCATGCTCCACGCGGTCAACCCGGTCGGCTTCGGGACGCTGCTCGTCGCGGGCGGGCTCTCGATCGTCTGCTTCTTCGGGGGGCTCGGTGCGGCCCTGCAGCCGTTCTCGCCGCTGGTCGCCATCGTGCTCGCCCTGGTGCTCCCGCCGGTGATCGCCTTCGCGACCAAGGGCCGCTACTACCTGCGCCGGAACGACGACGGCATCACGCTGCCGATGCTCGACGACTTCGGCAACCCGTCGGACGTGCTGCTCGACTGCCACGTCTGCGGGCAGCGCTACGAGCGTCCGGACATGTGCGCCTGCGCGGCCCACGACGCCTTCGTCTGCTCGCTCTGCCTCAGCACCGACTCCCGCGGCGAGCACGTCCTGCCGCCGCAGGAGGTCTCGGGTCAGCCCAGCGCGGTCGCGTAGGGAGCCAGCCAGGCCTCGGCCTCGGCTCCGAGCCCGTGGTCGGGTGCCGGGGGCACCCAGCTGGCGCTCCGGCGGCGCCGGACCTTCTCCGGGGCCAGGCCGAGCAGGATGCTCCTCGCGGACCGCCAGCGCCGGTGCCGGACGAGGAGCTCGGCGTGCAGCCGCATGCCGGTCCCGGTCTGACCGGCGTTGTAGGCGAGCCCGGCCAGGTAGCGCCGCCAGTCGACCTGCTCGAGCTCGATCCCGCGACGTCGGCGCTCGCGTCCGTGCTTGACGGCCAGGTACGCGTACTCCTGCTCCGAGCGCCTGACGTCGTGGGCCATCCCCTGGGGGTGGACGTAGTAGCCGACGTCGAAGTGGAAGACCGGCGCGACCGGTGACGCGAGCGCCAGCCGCGTGTAGAACTCCCAGTCGGCGAGGTTCGAGATGGCCTCGTCGAAGCCGCCGACGGCGAGCGTGAGCTCGCGTTCGGCGAGCACCCCCGAGCCACCGCCGGGGACGTGGTTGCGTTCCAGCAGCATCGAGGCGAGATCGGTGTCGGCCTTGGGCAGGTGCCAGTCGGAGACGTGGCAGCGGAAGTCGATGTTCACCGACCCGGTGGACGACCACCGAGCGCCCGGGGACCCGGCGATCGCGGCGAGCTGGCTGCGCAGCTTGGTGGGCGCCCACAGGTCGTCGTCGTCGACGAACGCCAGCCACGGCGTCGTGGCGTGCGCGATGCCGGTGTTCCTGGCGGCCGACACGCCCCGGGCCTCCGAATGGCGGAGCACGCTCACCCGGGGGTCGCCGAGGCCTCGGACGAACGCCTCGGTGTCGTCGACGCTGCCGTCGTCGACGACCAGCACGGTCAGGTCGACGCCCTCCTGCGCGAGCACGGAGCGCAGCGTCCGTCCCAGCAGGTCGCGACGGTTGTGCGTGGGGATGATCGCGGTGACGCCTCGGGCCGTCGAGTCGTTCACAGGTCGAGGCCCTCGAAGTAGGCGATGGTGGCCGCGAGCCCGTCCCGCAGCTCGGTCGACGGCTTCCACCCCAGGACCCACTGGGCCTGCTCGATGTTCGGGCAGCGGCGGGTCGGGTCGTCGACGGGCAGCGGCCCGTGCTCGACGAGGCCGGCGGGTGCGCCCGTCATGGCGAGCACGAGCTCGGCCAGCTCGGCGATGGTGTGCTCGTCGGGGTTGCCCAGGTTGATCGGTCCGGTCACCTCGTGCGGCGTGGCCATCAGGCGCACCAGGCCCTCGACCAGGTCGTCGACGTAGCAGAACGACCGCGTCTGCGACCCGTCGCCCAGCACCCGGAGCGGTCGGCCGCGCAGCGCCGAGACGACGAAGCTCGAGACCACCCGGCCGTCGTCCGGCTGCATCGCCGGCCCGTACGTGTTGAAGATCCGGGCGACCTTGACGGGTAGGTCGTGCTGCTCGCGGTAGCTGAAGAAGGCCGCCTCCGCGCACCGCTTGCCCTCGTCGTAGCAGGAGCGCGGGCCCATCGGGTTGACGTTGCCCCAGTAGGACTCGTCCTGCGGGTGGACCGCGGGGTCGCCGTAGACCTCCGAGGTCGAGGACAGCAGGACGGCCGCCCCGGTCCGCAGGGCCAGGTCGAGGACGTTGACCGAGCCCAGCGCGCAGGTCTTGATCGTCTGCACCGGGTTGCGCTGGTACTGGACGGGCGAGGCCGGGCAGGCGAGGTGGTAGATCTGCTCGACGTCGAGGTCGAAGGGCACGACCACGTCGTGCTCGAGGACCGTCAGCCGTCCGGTGCTCTCCAGCCCGGCGAGGTTCGTGACGGCACCCGTGCTGAGGTCGTCCAGGACGGTGACGTCATGGCCCTCGCCGAGGAGCCTCCGGGTGAGGTGGCTGCCCAGGAACCCGGCACCTCCGGTGACCAAGACCCTCAACGACGTGCCTCCCGAGCTGCGGCAGCCCCCCGGCCGCACACCGGAGCCCCCGCGGCCGGCGTCCTCCGACTGTAGGGCGCGCAGGGGCGGAGCACCGGCCGTTCGACGATTCTTCTCACCGGACCCGTGCTGGCGCGTGCGCCGCCGTGCCACTCTGGTCCGGTGCAGGACGACCTGGCGCGGACGCTGGTCTCCGTCGTGATGATCTTCCGCGACGCGGAGCGCTGGTTCGACGAGGCGATCGACAGCGTGCTGGCCCAGAGCCACCCGGCGCTCGAGCTGCTGCTCTGCGACGACGGGTCGAGCGACACGAGCAGCGCGACGGCCCGGCGGCGGGCCGCCGAGCAGCCCGACCGGGTCCGCTACCTGGAGCACCCGGGTCATGGTCACCGGGGCATGAGCGCCACCCGCAACCTCGGCATCGAGGCTGCCCGCGGCGAGGTCGTGGCCTTCCTGGACGCCGACGACGTGTGGGACCCGGCCCACCTGGCCCACGAGGTGGCCCTGCTCGCCGGTCACCCGGACGCCGCGTTCGTCTGCGGCCGCGCGCTCAACTGGTACAGCTGGTCGGACCCCGACGCCGAGGACCGCTGGTCGCCCCTGGCCTGGCCGCCCGGCACCCTCGTCCCCCCGCCCCGGATGCTCTCGGCGGTGCTGCGCCGCGGCGCGTACACCACCCCGACCTGCAGCCTCCTGGTGCGGCGCGAGGCGCTGGTCGAGACCGGTGGCGGTGAGGCCGCGTTCACCACCCTGTTCGAGGACCAGGTGCTGCTCGCGAAGCTCTCCCTCGGTCGCGCGTGCGTGATCAGCGGGAGCCGCACCGCCCGCTACCGCCGCCACGACGGGTCGAGCAGCGCGCGGGCCCTCCGCGAGGGCACCTACGACCCGAACGGGCCCAGCAGCAGCCACGAGGCCTACCTGCGCTGGGTGGCGCAGCGACCCGAGCTGCAGGAAGGCGGCGGCGAGCACGTCGAGCTCCGCGCCCAGCTCGCCGAGGCGCTCGCGCCGTACGACGAAGGACCGCACGCGGTGCGTCCGGCCGACCGGGTCCGTCGGCTGGTCCCGCGGGCCGCCCGTCAGGTGCTGCGCCGCGGGGTCCGGAGGCTCGCCCGCCGCGTGCCCCGACCGGCGCTCTCCGAGGTCTGGCCGCGCCGGCGACTGGTCCCGGTCAGCCGCGAGTTCGGCTTCGACCGGGGGCTCCCGGTCGACCGCCACTACATCGAGGGCTTCCTCGCCGAGCACGCCCACCTCGTCGCCGGGCGGGTCCTCGAGGTCGGGGACGACGCCTACACGCGCCGCTTCGGCGGGGAGCGGGTGACCCGACGAGACGTCCTCAACGTCGACCCGGCGATCCCCGGCACCACCCTGGTCGCCGATCTCGCGGACGCGGGGCACCTGCCCTCCGCGGCCTTCGACTGCCTCGTGGTCACCCAGACGCTCCAGCTGGTCTACGACCTGCCCGCCGCGGCCCGGACGCTGCACCGGTTGCTGCGCCCCGGTGGCACGCTGCTGCTCACCGTGCCCGGCATCAGCCCGGTCAGCACGGACCGGTGGGCCGACACCTGGTACTGGGCCCTGACCCCGCACGCGGCGCGGCGGCTCTTCACCGAGGCGTTCGGCGAGGGCGAGGTCGAGGTGCGCACGCACGGCAACGTGCTGGCGAGCGTCGCGTTCCTCGAGGGCGTCGCGGCCGGTGAGCTGCGCCGGCACGAGCTCGACGCCGTCGACCCGCAGTTCCCGCTGCTGGTGACCGTGCGGGCGGACCGGTCGTGCACCTGAGGGGCGCGTTGGTCGCCCGGTGGACCCGGGTGCGGTGGCCCCTGATCGATGCGCTCGCGGGCGCCGGGCGGCACACCCGTGCGGGCGCGGTCGCGCTGACCTTCGACGACGGACCGCAGCCGGGGTCCACCGACCGGGTCCTGGACGTGCTGGCGGCTCTCGACGTCCGCGCGACGTTCTTCTGCGTCGGGCGCAACGCCGAGCGGCACCCGGCCCTCGTGCGACGGGCCCGGGCGGAGGGTCACGCGATCGGATCGCACAGCCACACCCACCCCGACCCGGAGGCCACCTCCCTCCGGTCGTTGGCGCAGGACTACGCCCGGGGGCAGGCCGCCGTCGAGGACGCCCTCGGGGAACGGGTACCGCTCTTCCGACCGCCGCGCGGCTACCTCGACCTGCCCCGAGCGGTGCAGCTGCGACTGCGCCGGACCCGGCCGTCGCTGTGGAGCGTCGACCCGCAGGACTGGCACCCCGACGCCGGCCGCAGCGGCGTCGTCGCCGTCGCGGGTGCGGCGGTCGGCGGCGACGTCGTCCTCCTGCACGACTGGGTCGAGCAGCCCTGGGCGGCCCGGGCGCTGGACCGCTCGGCCACGATCGACGCGCTGCCGGCGGTCGTCGCCGCCGTACGGCAACAGGGCCTGGACCTCGTCACGCTCCGCTAGCGGTCCCGCGCCCAGGACCGGCGGACGGGGTCGGGACCTCTTCGACGACGAACGGCAGGTCCGCCGACGAGCACGCGGTCCGGCCGGCCGCGGTCGTGCCCCTGCAGGCTGAACGCCGCGGCGGCCGGCTCGTCGAGCAGCTCCTCGTGGGCCGTGCCGACCCAGAGCCCGACGGTGAAGGACCCGACGTTGAGCAGGGGCGGGACGCTCAGCCGCACGCGCTGTCGGCCCCGTCGCAGTCCGAGGTCCCGGTCGCTCAGCGCCTCGTCGAGGACCCGCACCCCGCGCGCGTCCGAGACGTAGACCGCGAGGTCGAGCCCCGGGCAGGCCCTCGGTCACGTCCAGCTCGACCTCGACCGTCAGCGGGTCCTCCCGCATCAGCACCGTGCCGCCCTCCGCAGCACCTGGTCCCTCGCCGCGGACGGCCACGCCGAGGACCGAGACCGGCCCCGCTCGCAGGGTGCGTCCTGGCCGCGTCGACCGCGAGCCCGTCACCGAGGTAGCGGCGGACCACCTCACCGGTGGGACCGTCCTCCCGGAGCCGGCCGCCGTCCAGCCAGACCGACCGCGGGCAGAGCCGCGCCAGGGACTCCAGGTCGTGGCTGACGAACACGAGGGTGCGACCCTCCTGCTCGGCCTCGCGCATCCTGCCCAGGCAGCGGCGCTGGAACTCGGCGTCGCCGACGGCGAGGATCTCGTCGACCACGAGGACGTCGGGCTCGAGGTGCGCGGCGACCGAGAACGCGAGCCGCAGGTACATCCCGCTGGAGTAGCGCTTGACCGGGGTGTCGAGGAACCGTTCGACGCCGGAGAACTCGACGATCTCGGTCGAACCGGCGCGTGATGTCGCGACGGGACATGCCCAGGACGGCTCCGTTGAGGTAGACGTTCTCCCGGCCGGTGAGCTCGGGGTGGAAGCCGGTGCCGACCTCGAGCAGCGGCGCGACCCGCCCCCGGGTCCGCGAGACCCCGGACGTCGGGGTGGTGATCCCGGCCAGGACCTTCAGCACGGTGCTCTTGCCGGCCCCGTTGCGACCGACGATCCCCAGGGCCTCGCCGTCGCCGACGGAGAAGCTCGACGTCCCGCAGCGACCACAGCTCGTCGCGACCGGTCCGCCCGCGGAACGGCCGGACGACCGCCGCGCTCACCGCCTCGCGGAGGTTCGTCCGGTGACCGAGCCGGTACCGCTTGCTGACCCGGTCGAGCTCGACGCGCAGCACGGTTCAGATCACGTCCGCGAAGGTGCGCTGCGCGCGCGAGAAGTAGGCCGCGCCCGTCAGGAGCACGACGAGGACGACGACGACGGACACGACCAGCGGCCAGCTCCGGGCCAGGGTGCTCCCAGCAGCGACCACCGGGCGAGGTCGATCACGCCGACCATCGGGTTCAGGGCGTAGAGGAACCGGGCCACCGCCGTCCAGCGCGCTGCTCGGGTAGGCGACCGGGCTGGCGAACAGCCAGACCTGCAGGACCGGTCCGAGGGCCTGCTTCACGTCGCGGAAGCGGACGTTCAGGGCGGCGAGCCACAGGCTCGTGCCGAACGCGGCGAGGAGCAGCAGCGCCAGCCACAGGGGAGCGGCGAGCACACTCCATCCGGGCGGACGTCGGTAGACCGCGAGCAGCACCGCCAGCAGCGCCAACGCGACGCCGAGGTCGACGAGCGGCGACAGCACCGCCGCGGCCGGGGCCGCGACCCGGGGGAAGCTCGACCTTGGTCACGAGCTCGGGGTTGCCGACCAGGGACTCCGAGCCGCGCGTGACCGCACCGGAGAAGTAGGTCCATGCCACCATCCCCGTCAGGGCGAACAGCGGGTACGGCACCCCGTCGCTCCCGACCCGGGCGAGCCGTGAGAAGACGAGCGTGAAGATCACCACCGTGGCCACCGGCTGCAGCAGGACCCACAGCACCCCCAGCACGGCCTGGCTGTAGCGCACCCGCAGGTCGCGCAGCACGAAGAAGCCGATCAGGTCGCGGGCTCGCCACAGGGTCGGCAGCAGCGGTTCCCGCGAGCCGCCTCTCCCGCCGTTCTCGCGCCAGCGGGGAACGAGGGCGCTCACGGTCCGACGCTGCCGGCGAGCGACGCGGTCGCGGCGTGCCAGGCCGAGGCGAGGCTCTCCGCCAGGTCCCGCCGTGCCGACCAGCCGAGCTCGGCGGCGATCCGCTCCACCCGCCCGACGACCTGCGCAGGATCACCGGGACGACGGGGCAGCACCGCGGGCGCGACGTCGCCGCCGCTGACCTCGCCGAGGGCGGCGAGCACCTCCAGGACGCTGCTGCCCTCGCCACGCCCCACGTTGTAGGCGGCCACCCGCGGTCGGCTCTCGAGCGCCTGCGCGGCCGCCACGTGGGCGTCGGCCACGTCCCGGACGTCGACGTAGTCGCGTACGCAGGTCCCGTCGGGCGTCGGGTAGTCGTCCCCGAAGACCCGGGGCGCCCGGCCATCCAGCAGGGCGGCGACCGCCAGGGGGACGAGGTTGTGGGCGCCGTCGTCCACCAGCCCGGGCGCGCTCGCCCCGATCACGTTGAAGTAGCGCAGGCTGACCACCCCCAGCCCGTACGCCCGGCCGGCTGCGGAGAGCAGCCGCTCGCCGTAGAGCTTGGAGTCGCCGTAGGGGCTCACCGGCTCCGTGGGCGACTCCTCGTCCACCGCGCCGCCCTTCGGCGTCCCGTAGACCGAGCAGCTCGACGAGAACACCACCCGGGCGCAACCGGTCCGTCGGACGGCGGCCAGCAGGCTGATCACCCCGCCCACGTTCTCGGTCGCGTAGCGCAGCGGGTCGGCCACCGACTCCGTCGGCGACTTCTTGGCGGCCAGGTGGACCACGCCCGCCGACCTGGGCCCGGGTCAGGGTCCGCAGCAGCACGTCCTCGTCGGTCACCGAACCGCGCACCAGCTCGACGCCGGCAGGCACCCGTTCGGCCCGTCCGGTGGAGAGGTCGTCGAGGACGACCGGCGTGCGCCCGGAGACCAGCAGGGAACGGACCACGTGCGAGCCGACGTAGCCGGCACCGCCCGTCACCAACCACCGGGCCCCCGCCATGGGGCGCACGCTACGGGAGAAGGGCGAGCCGCACCGACGCTTTGTCGGAGCAGACGGTGCGAACGTCGGGGTCGAGGACTGCCGCGCGTGATCGTGACCCGTAGACTCGGCCCTCGCCGGTCGGCACCGCTCGACGAGGGTGCCGGCTGGAACGGGGCGTAGCGTAGTGGCTAGCGCGTCTGCTTTGGGAGCAGAAGACCGCAGGTTCGAGTCCTGTCGCCCCGACACCGGTAAGGTGTGCGCCGGCCCATGAGGGCCACGCGGGTGTAGCTCAATGGTAGAGCCCCAGTTTTCCAAACTGGCCACGCGAGTTCGATTCTCGTCGCCCGCTCCAGACCGTCCCCAGACCTGTCAGCCCGGCTCGTCCAGGGCCTCGACCAGAGCCTCGTACGTCTCCTCCACCGCGCCGGGCTCGCTGCGGACCACCACGGCCGAGGGACGAGACGCGAGGACCTCGAGCAGCCGGTCGTACATCTCGTGCAGGAACGTCGCCCCGCCGAGCGCGGCGACGACCTCCCGGTTGTGCCGGTTCCACTCGCTGTCGTCGGTCCGGGCGTCGAACCGGGCCAGCGCGGCGGCGCGGTCGTCGAGCAGGACCACCTCGCGGAACCGTGCCCCCGCGTCGCGGGCGATCGCCGCGAACGCCTCGACCTCGCTCAGCCGGCCCAGGTACTGGGGCATCACGACGTCGTCCCCGTCGGCGAGGTGAGCGGCCGCGATCACCTTGCCGAGCGGGCGGACGAGCGCGTGGGTGTCCTGCTCGGGGTCGCGCCAGCCGCCGATGAGCGGGTGCAGCCGGTCCATGTCCAGGTCCAGCGTGCGGGGGTGCCGCTCCGCCCACAGCGCGGCGAGCGTCGACTTCCCGATCCCCGGCGGCCCGTTGAGGTGGATCAGCGTCGCCACGATCCCGACCCTAACGAGCCGGTCTGCCGTACGGCTCTCCGCGAGCACCCGAGGCGCCCTACGATCTCCTCGCGAGCACGCTGCCCGCGCCCCGGGGAGGAGTCGACGGTGACGGTCTTCCTGCTGCTCGGCGTCGTGGGGCTCGTGCTGCTCGCCCTCTCGCTGCTGCTCGGGGACCTGTTCGGCGGCGCGTTCGACGGGCTGGCCGGCGACGTCTTCTCGAGCGCGGTCATCGGCGGCTTCGTCTCGGCCTTCGGCTTCGGTGCCGCGCTGAGCGAGGGGCTGGGTGCGCCGCTCGGGCTGGCCGTCGGGGCGGGTGTCGTCGTGGGGGTGGGCTTCGCGTGGTTCGCGGGCTGGCTCACGCGCGTGGTCCGCGGCAGCGGGAGCGACGCGACCGTGACCACCTCCGACACCGTCGGCCGCGACGCCAAGGTCCTCACCTCGATCCCCGAGGGTGGCTTCGGCGTCGTGCGCGTGCAGGTCGGCGGCCACTCGGTGCAGCTCAACGCCCGCGCCGACACCGCCGTCGAGCCGGGCACCGAGGTCTATGTCACCGGGGTCCTCTCACCGACCGCCGTCGCCGTCGCCCCCGTCCGCGGGGAGCTCGGATGACCCCCGCGGGCCCGATCCTGTCCATCCCGGCCCCGCGTCGCGCGCGGCCGCTCGCCTGAAAGGCCCGTCCGTGCCCGACCTGCTCTACCCGATCGCCGGCCTCGTCGTCCTGGTGGTCCTCCTCTTCCTGCTGGTCACCAGCCGCTACAAGGTCGCCGGACCCAACCAGGCCTTCATCGTCACCGGCCGCAAGGGCAAGGCCGTGCTCAACCCGGAGACCGGAGAGCTCAGCACCGACCTCTCCGGGCAGAAGGTGGTGCTCGGCGGGGGCTCGTTCGTGGTGCCCTTCGTGCAGCGCCTGGCCACGATGGACCTCTCGAGCCGCCGCATCTCGGTGCAGATCCGCGGCGCGGTGTCCGGCCAGGGCATCAAGCTGAACGTCGAGGGCGTGGCCATCGTCAAGGTGGGCGGCAACGCCGACCAGATCCGGCTGGCCGCCCAGCGCTTCCTCTCCCAGCAGGCAGAGATCGAGCCCTTCACCCAGGAGGTGCTGGCCGGCGCGCTGCGCTCCATCGTGGGCGGGCTGACCGTCGAGCAGATCATCCGCGACCGCGCGGCCTTCGCCCAGCGGGTGGCGGACGAGTCGGAGAACTCGCTCACCGGCCAGGGGCTCATCCTCGACACGTTCCAGATCCAGGACGTGACCGACGACGGCAGCTACCTCGCCGACCTCGGTCGCCCCGAGGCGGCGCGGATCGGCCAGACGGCCGCCATCGCCGAGGCGAACGCCCGTCAGGCCGCCGAGCAGGCGCGCATCAAGTCCGAGGAGGAGATCGCGGTCGCGCAGCGGACCCTGGCGCTGCGGCAGGCCGAGATCAAGACCGAGACCGACGCGGCGGCCGCCCGCGCCGCCTCCGCCGGCCCGCTCGCGCAGGCCGACCGCGACCAGGCGATCCTGCTGGAGCAGGAGAAGGTCGCCGTGCGTCAGGCGGCGCTGACCGAGCGCCAGCTGGAGACGCAGGTGCGCAAGCCCGCCGACGCCAACCGCTACAAGGTCGAGCAGGAGGCCGCGGCCACCCGCAACGCCCAGATCGCTGCGGCCGAGGCCCGCAAGGCGTCGACCATCGCAGCCGCGCAGGCCAAGTCCGAGGAGGACCGGCTGACCGGTGAGGCCGAGCGGGCCCGTCGGTCGTCGCTCGCGGAGGCCGAGGCGGTCGAGGGAGCCAAGCGCGGCGAGGCGGCCAAGGCACGCCGCCTGGCCGAGGCCGAGGCGACCCGGGCCGAGGGCGAGGCGACCGCGGCGGCGACGCTCGCCGTGGGCCAGGCCGAGGCCGAGGCGATGAACAAGCGGGCCGACGCCTTCGCGCACTACAACGAGGCCGCGGTGCTGCAGATGCTCATCGAGGTGCTCCCGCAGATCGCCAAGGAGGTCGCGGCGCCGATCAGCGCGATCGAGCACCTCACGGTGATCTCCTCCGACGGTGCTGGCGCGCTCCCACGGCAGGTCACCGACAACGTCACCCAGACGATGCAGATGCTCAAGTCGGCGACGGGCCTCGACCTCCAGGCGATCATCGAACGGACCGCGGGCACCATGACGAAGGGCCTGACGGGTCCGTCCACGAACGGTGACGGCGCGGCCCCGCGCTGAGCGTCCCGCCCGCGGTCCTCCCGGGCCGCGGGCGGATTCGTGCTCGCTTCGCGGACCCCCGTACGCTGGACCGTCGACCCGGCGCACGACCTCACGTGGCACCGGACGCAGCCCAGACCTTCCAGGAGTCCCACCACCGTGCCCAGCACCGTCGAGCAGCTCAGCCCCACGCGGGTCAAGATCACCGTCGAGATCCCGTTCGGCGACCTCAAGCCCAGCCTGGACAAGGCGTACGCCGACATCGCCCGCTCGATCAACGTGCCCGGCTTCCGGCGCGGCAAGGTGCCGCCGATGGTCATCGACCAGCGCTTCGGGCGCGGCGTGGTCATCCAGGAGGCGTTCAACGACTCCTGGTCGCGCTTCTACGGTGCCGCGGTCACCGAGAACGCCCTGACCCCGATGGCGCAGCCCGAGGTCGAGGTCACCAAGCTCGAGGACGGCGACCTCATCGAGTTCACCGCCGAGGTGGACGTCCGCCCCGAGTTCGAGGTGCCCGACCCCTCGAGCATCGCCGTGCAGGTCGACGCCCTCGACGTGCCCGACACCCTGGTCGACGAGCAGCTCGACGTGCTGCGCCGGCGCTTCGGCAGCCGCACCACCGTCGAGCGGGCCGCGGCCGACGGCGACCTCGTCACCCTGTCGCTGGTGGCCACCAACGACGGCGCCCCGCTGCCCGACGCCACGGCCGAGGACCTCGAGTACACCGTCGGCTCCGGGCAGATGCTCGACGGGCTCGACGACGCCGTCACCGGCCTCTCGGCGGGGGAGTCGGCGACGTTCCGCTCCACCCTGGTCGGCGGTCCGCTGAAGGACGAGGAGGCCGACATCGAGGTGACCGTCACCAAGGTCACCGAGCAGGAGCTGCCGGAGGCGGACGACGACTTCGCGGCTGAGGCCTCGGAGTTCGACACGATCGAGGAGCTGCGCGCGAGCATCACCACGATGGCGACGAACGCCGCCCGCCTGGAGCAGGCCACCCAGGCCCGCGACGCGGTCCTCGAGGCGCTCGTCGACGCGATCGACGTGGCGGTGCCGGAGAACCTGCTGTCCTCCGAGCTGGAGGGCCGTCGCCAGCAGATCACCTCGCAGCTGGCGCAGGCCGGTCTGACCCTCGAGCAGTACCTCGCCGACAGCGAGGACGACCAGCAGACCGAGGACGAGTTCTGGGCCGACGTCGAGCGTCGTTCGACCCAGTCCCTCAAGGCGCAGATGGTGCTGGACAAGGTGGCCGAGCAGACGGAGATCGGCGTCGACCAGAACGACCTGACCCAGCACATCCTGCGGCGTGCCCAGGCCGAGGGCACGGCCCCGCAGCAGATCGCGGAGCACCTGCAGGAGCACCCGCACCACATCGAGGAGTACATGGTC
Source organism: uncultured Actinomycetota bacterium (assembly GCA_963762775.1). Taxonomy (GTDB): domain Bacteria; phylum Actinomycetota; class Actinomycetes; order Propionibacteriales; family Propionibacteriaceae; genus Microlunatus. Next base: position 294,092 of record CAVXMD010000001.1, on the reverse strand, counting down.
GAGATCCGGCGCGGCAAGGCGCTGGCCTCGGTCGTGGAGGCGGCCACGGTCACCGACAGCAACGACGAGCGGGTCGACCTCGCCGCCGTCCGCGAGGACGGGTCGCTCGGGTCGCCGGAGACCGACGCGCAGGACGCCGCGGTCGCGGCCGCCGTGGAGGCCGAGGCCGCCGAGACCTCCGACGGCGAGACCGTCCAGGACGAGCAGCAGGACGACCAGCAGTCCTGAGCCGCCGTACGGCCCGGCCCGCCGCAGCCTTGAGACAAGGCTGACAGCGCGTTGAGCCGATGTCGCGGTTGGCGGGGCACACTGGGAGGACCTGGGCACGACGGTCGGGGAGCGGCTCGGGGGAGCACCGCCGACATGTCGGGCACGGGAGCGAGGGGCGGTTCGGCTCAGGCCGGCCGCCCCTTCGCCTGCCCGGGGCCGGGGCGTCGGACGCCCCGTGGGGCACTGCGCCGACAGCGAACAACGCCCCAGCGGGCCCCGCGCCGTCAGACCCGACGGGTAAGTTCGCTCGTGTGAACGCCTCTTCCCACGGTCCCCGTTCCGCCGCTCGCAGCGGTGGCATCGGGCTGGACGACAACGTCTACCAGTCCCTCCTCGCCAACCGGATCATCTTCCTCGGCTCCGAGGTGCGCGACGAGAACGCGAACGCGATCTGCGCGCAGATGCTCCTGCTCAACGCGGAGGACCCGCACAAGGACATCTACCTCTACATCAACTCCCCGGGCGGCTCCGTCGACTCGGGGATGGCGATCTACGACACCATGAACTGGATCTCCAACGACGTCGCGACCGTGGCCATGGGTCTGGCGGCGTCGATGGGGCAGTTCCTCCTCTGCGCCGGCACCAAGGGCAAGCGCTACGCCCTGCCGCACAGCCGGATCATGATGCACCAGCCCTCCGGCGGCCTCGGCGGCACGGCGAGCGACATCCGCATCCAGGCCGAGCAGTCGCTCCACATCAAGGACGTGATGCAGAAGCTCATCGCCGAGCACACGGGCCAGACGCTCGAGCAGATCGAGGCCGACTCCGACCGGGACCGCTGGTTCACGGCCGAGGAGGCCCTGGCCTACGGCCAGATCGACCGCGTCTACACGTCGGCGGCGCAGATCCCCGACGCAGCCGACGCCCCCAACCAGTGACCCCCCGACCCATGAAGGATCGAACGATGAGCCAGTTCGGAGCGCCCTTCGCCGAGGGGCAGCCATTCGCGCCGCAGATGGACTACTACATCCCGCAGTGGGAGGAGCGCACCTCCTACGGGATGCGGCGCATCGACCCCTACACCAAGCTGTTCGAGGACCGGATCATCTTCCTCGGCACCCCGATCAGCGACGAGATCGCGAACGCGGTCATGGCCCAGCTGCTCTGCCTGCAGCAGATGGACGCCGACCGCGACATCGAGATCTACATCAACTCCCCGGGCGGCTCGTTCACCGCGCTGACCGCGATCTACGACACGATGCGATACATCAAGCCGGACGTCCGCACGGTCTGCCTCGGCCAGGCGGCGTCGGCGGCGGCCGTGATCCTCGCGGCGGGCACCAAGGGCAAGCGGCTCGCGCTCCCGAACAGCCGGATCCTCATCCACCAGCCGGCGACCGAGGGCGGCTACGGCCAGTCCTCCGACATCGAGATCCAGGCGCGCGAGATCCTGCGCATCCGGTCCCTGATGGAGGACATGCTCTCGACCGACACGGGCAAGTCGACCGCCGAGGTCAGCCGCGACATCGAGCGCGACAAGTACCTCACGGCCGAGCAGGCGCTCGAGTACGGCATCATCGATGAGATCCTCACCTCGCTGAAGGCCGTCCCGGCCTGACGCCCGGAGGGGTCGTGGCCGAGGGGCCGCGACCCCGCCGAGGCTGCTGCAGATCTCCCGCATCCCGGACGCCCGGGGCTTAGGGTGTGGGCACCACGAAATCCCCGGCCGGACACGACTGTGCCGCTGGCGCAGCGAAGTGAGGAGACGGCGTGGCCCGGATCGGCGAGAGCGGCGACCTCCTCAAGTGCTCGTTCTGCGGCAAGAGCCAGAAGCAGGTCAAGAAGCTCATCGCCGGCCCCGGCGTCTACATCTGCGACGAGTGCATCGACCTCTGCAACGAGATCATCGAGGAGGAGTTCTCCGAGACCGGAGAGGTCGGGCTCCTCGACGAGCTGCCCAAGCCGCACCAGATCCGGCAGTTCCTCGACGGCTACGTCATCGGGCAGGGCAACGCCAAGAAGGCGCTCGCCGTCGCGGTCTACAACCACTACAAGCGGGTCCAGGCGCAGGCCAACGCGCCGGCTCGTCGCGGTGAGGACGACATGGTCGAGCTCGGCAAGAGCAACATCCTGCTGATCGGCCCCACCGGCTGCGGCAAGACCTACCTCGCGCAGACGCTGGCCAAGATGCTGAACGTCCCCTTCGCGATCGCGGACGCCACGGCGCTGACCGAGGCCGGCTACGTCGGCGAGGACGTCGAGAACATCCTCCTCAAGCTGATCCAGGCCGCGGACTTCGACGTGAAGAAGGCCGAGACCGGCATCATCTACATCGACGAGGTCGACAAGATCGCCCGCAAGAGCGAAAACCCGTCGATCACCCGCGACGTCTCCGGCGAGGGCGTGCAGCAGGCGCTGCTGAAGATCCTCGAGGGCACGTCGGCCTCGGTGCCGCCGCAGGGCGGGCGGAAGCACCCGCACCAGGACTTCATCCAGATCGACACGACGAACGTGCTGTTCATCGTCGGCGGCGCGTTCGCCGGCCTCGAGCACATCGTCTCGTCGCGGGTCGGCAAGCGCCCGCTCGGCTTCAACAACGACCTCACCTCGCGCAAGCCCGACAGCGAGGACCCGTACGCCGACGTCCGGCCCGAGGACCTGGTGAAGTTCGGGCTGATCCCCGAGTTCATCGGTCGGCTGCCGATGATCGCCTCGGTCGCCCCGCTCGACCGCGACGCGCTCATTCGCATCCTCGTCGAGCCGCGCAACGCTCTGGTCAAGCAGTTCCGCAAGCTCTTCGAGCTCGACGGCGTCGACCTCGAGTTCAGCCCGGACGCCATCGAGGCGATCGCCGACCTCGCGCTGCTGCGCGGCACCGGCGCCCGCGGCCTCCGCGCGATCCTCGAAGAGGTCCTGCTCAACGTCATGTACGACGTCCCGAGCCGCGAGGACGTGGCCCAGGTCGTCATCACCGGCGAGGTCGTCCGCGACGCGGTCAACCCGACCCTCGTCCCGCGCGAGAAGTTCGCCAAGCGCGAGCGCCGCGAGAAGTCGGCCTAGCCTTCCGTTCATCGTCAGGCTCCGGCCGAGAAGTGGTCCATCGGGACCGCGACACGCCGGCCGAGGTCCTCCGCATGGACCGCTGCTGATGGTGCGGCCGTCCACAGGTCGATCACGACTTCGGCCCGTGCGTCCACAGCCCGGGTGGCGGGGCGGCTCGAACGGGCCGGTCGTCACCACACTGCCCACATGGTGGCGAAGGCGGGACGCTCGCCCGGCCGGGCCTGGCGGCGGGTGACGTACGGGGTCTGGGAGGACGACGCACCTCGTACCCCGCTCGAGGCTCTGGGTGGCTGGGCGCTCGTCCTGCCGTCCACCACCGCGTTCACGCACCTGTCCGCGTGCGCGGCGTACGGGTGGTGGCTCCCGTCCTGCCCTCCCGCTCCCGTCTTCGTGGCGCTCCCCGCGTCGGTGGCCAGACCGCGTAGACCGGGTCTGAAGGTGTGCCGGCACCCCGTGCAGCCAGCGACACGCCTGGTTCAGGGCGTCCGACTCGCCGAACCCCCCGAGACCCTGCTCGCGGCCGCCCGCGACCTTGCCGTGCTCGATCTGGTCGTCCTCGTCGACAGCGCTCTGGCCGCTGGCGACGTGAGTCTCGATGAGCTCGACGCAGCCACGCGGTCCGGCCGTCGAGGAGCACCAGCCCTCCGCTCCGTCCTCCCGCTGAGTGACGGGCGCAGCGAGTCCCCCTGGGAATCGGTGATGCGGGTGCTGCACCACTCGGCGGAGATCCCCGTGACGCCGCAGCAAGACATCTTCGACATCGACGGGACCTTCATCGCCCGGGCCGACCTGCTGATCGACGGCACCCGTCGGATCCACGAGTACGACGGGGCCGTGCACCGGACCCCTGAAGCCCAGGACGCCGACCTGACCCGGAGCCGGGCGTTGTCACAGGCGCACTGGGACCGGCACGGCTTCACCTCCCGTCATCTGCTGCGAGACGGAGCACGGATCATCCGCAGCACCGACGAGCTGCTCGGGAGGGCATGGGACGTACGGCGGTTCCGGGCCTGGGAAGCGCTCCTCAACGCGTCGGCCTTGCGGCGTCCGGGCTGGGAACGGTTGCGTGCCCGTTGGACCGCCGAGGTCCGATGAACCACGCTCGTTCGCAGTCGGCGGCAGTGGTCCAAGGGGGGAGGATCAGATCGGCGTGTCGCCCTCCTTCTGGACCACTGTTCGAAAGGGGAGGCCCTGCCTCAGCGGCGCAGCGCGGTCTCGACGTCGCTCTCGAGCGCGTCGGGCGTCGTCGTGGGCGCGAACCGGTCGAGGACCTCGCCGTCGCGGCCGACCAGGAACTTGGTGAAGTTCCACTTGATCGACCCGCCCAGGATGCCGGAGCGCTCCTTCTTGAGCCACTTGAAGAGCGGGTGCGTGCCGTCGCCGTTGACCTCGATCTTTCCGAACATCGGGAACGTCACGCCGTAGTTCATGGTGCAGAAGTCCGAGATCTCCTCGGCCTCGCCCGGCTCCTGGTGGCCGAACTGGTCGCACGGGAAGCCGAGCACCACCAGGCCCTCGTCGCGGTGCGCGCGGTAGAGCCGTTCGAGCCCCTCGTACTGCGGGGTCAGCCCGCACTTCGAGGCGGTGTTGGCGATGAGCACGACCTGCCCGTCGTACGTGGACAGCGGCGTCTCCACCCCGGTCAGGGAGGTGGCGGTGAAGTCGGAGAGGGGCACCGGATCAGCCTAGGTCGGAAGAACCCGGGCCTCGACCGCCTTGACCCAGACATGAAGAGCATCGTCTACCGCACCACCGGTGATCCTTCCGTCCTCGAGCTCGTCGACCGTCCCGTGCCCGAGCCCGGTCCCGGCGAGGTCCGCGTGAGCATCGCGGTCTCCGGCGTGAACCCGACCGACTGGAAGTCCCGTACGGGCACCCGTCCCGGCGAGGACCTCCCCTTCGCGGAGGTCACGCCCAACCAGGACGGCGCCGGCACGGTCGACGCCATCAGTCCCGAGGCGGCGGAGCAGAGTCCGCAGCTCGAGGTCGGCGACCGCGTGTGGATCTTCCTGTCGCAGCACCAGCGCCCGTCCGGCACGGCCCAGGAGCACGTGACCGTGCCGGTCGAGCACGTCGTCCGGCTCCCCGACGGGATCTCGTTCGACGTCGGCGCCGCGCTCGGCGTCCCGGCCATGACCGCCCACCGCGCGCTCACCGTGACCGAGCACGGGCCGTCGCGGCTCGCGCCGGGCGCACTCTCCGGCCGCATCGTCCTCGTCGCCGGGGGAGCGGGCGCCGTCGGCCACGCCGCGATCCAGCTGGCCCGTTGGGCCGGCGCGACCGTCGTCACCACGATCAGCAGCGAGGCCAAGGCCGTGCTCGCCCGGGCGGCCGGCGCTCACCACGTCGTGAACTACCGCGAGTCCGACGCGGCCGCCGAGATCCGCGGCGTCGCGCCGGACGGCGTCGACCTCGTCGTCGAGGTGGCCCCCGGCCCGAACGCCGCCCTCGACCTCGCCGTCCTCGCGAACCACGGCACCATCGCCGTGTACGCCAACAACGGCGGCGACAGCGTCTCGCTCGACGTGCGGCCCTTCTTCGCACGCAACCTGCGCCTGCAGGGCCTGCTGCTCTACACCGTCGGCGAGGACGCCCTGCAGGTCGCGGCCGAGGACATCACGCGGGCGCTGGTCGACGGCGCGCTCGACGTCGGCGAGGCCGCCGGCCTGCCGCTGGTCCGCTTCCCGCTCGAACGCACCGCCGACGCCCACGCGGCCGTCGAGGCGGACGCGGTGGGCAAGGTGCTGATCGACGTCGCCTGAACCGGCCTGGCCCGGCCCGGCGCGACCCGGCCGGGCCTCAGGCCTCGGCGAGCGCCACCTGCACGGCGAGCGGTCCGTCCGCCTCGGTCCAGGTGACCTCGCCGACGATCCGGCCCACGGCCCGCAGGTCGGCCTCGATGGCCCGCAGCCGGTCGAGCGTCGCGGCGGGACCGGCGAACGTCGCCACGGTGATCTCGGTCTTCATCGACACCTTGGCCGACGACTTGGCCCCCCGCAGGCCCGCGAGCGCGGCGGCGAGGTCGTCCAGCAGCGCGGGGTCGCCGTCGACCGCGAGCTCACCGGCCTGCGGCCAGGAGGACAGGTGGATGGAACCCTCCTGCCACCACGACCAGACCTCCTCGGTGCAGAACGGCATGATCGGCGCGAGCAGGCGCAGCAGCGTGTGCAGCGCCAGGCCCAGGGCGGCCCGGGCGGACGCACCGCCCTCCTGGCCCTGCGCGCCGTACGCCCGCTCCTTGACCAGCTCGAGGTAGTCGTCGCAGAAGGACCAGAAGAAGGTCTCGGTCACGTCGAGCGCGCCGGTGTAGTCGTACGCCTCGAAGGCCGAGGTCGCCGACTCCACCACCCGGGCGAGCCCGGCGAGCAGCGCCCGGTCGGCCGGCTCGGTCACCGCCGCGCGGTCGAGGGTCTGCGGGCCGACGCCGAAGCCGAGGACGAACTTGCTGGCGTTCAGCACCTTCAGCGCCAGGCGCCGCCCGACCTTCATCTCCCGCTCGTCGAAGGGGGAGTCGAGCCCGGGGCGGGCCTTCGCCGCGCGCCAGCGGACGGCGTCGGAGCCGTAACGCTCGAGGATCTCGGTCGGGACGACCACGTTGCCCTTGGACTTGCTCATCTTCTTGCGGTCGGGGTCCATGACGAAGCCGCTGATCATGGAACGCACCCACGGCAGGGAGTGGTTCTCGTAGTGCGCGCGGACCACCCGGGAGAACAGCCAGGTCCGGATGATCTCGTGGGCGTGCGTGTTGAGGTCCATCGGGAACGTGAGCGCGAACAGCTCCGGGTCCCGCTCCCACCCGCACACGATCTGCGGCGAGAGCGACGAGATCGCCCAGGTGTCCATGACATCGGGGTCGGCCACGAAGCCGCCCGTCACGCCGCGCTGGTCCTCGGTGTAGTCGTCGGGCACGTCGCTGCTCGGGTCGACCGGCAACCGGTCCTCGCCCGGCAGCAGCGGGTGCGCGTAGTCGGGGTCGCCCTCGGCGTCGACGGGGTACCAGACCGGGAAGGGCACGCCGAAGAACCGCTGCCGCGACACGAGCCAGTCGCCGTTGAGCCCGTTCACCCAGTTGTCGTAGCGGTGCTTCATGTGCTGCGGGACCCAGGCCAGCTCGTCGCCGCGCTCCAGGAACGTGGCCTTGAGCGCGGCGTCGCGCCCGCCGTTGCGGATGTACCACTGCCGGGTCGAGACGATCTCGAGCGGCTTGTCGCCCTTCTCGTAGAAGTTCGCCATCCGCTGGGTCGGCTTCGGCTCGCCGTCGAGCGCACCGGTCTCGCGCAGCCCGGCGACCACGGCCTCGCGGGCCGAGAAGGTCGTCCTGCCGGTGATCGCGTCCCACGCCGTGCTCGCCGAGCCAGGAGCGATCCACTCGGGACGCTCGCGCAGGATGCGCCCGTCGCGGCCGATGATCACCCGCGTCGGCAGCTGCAGCTCGCGCCACCAGGTCACGTCGGTCAGGTCGCCGAACGTGCAGCACATGACCAGGCCGGACCCCTTGTCGGGCTCGGCGGCCTCGTGCGCGATGACGGGCAGCTCGACCCCGTACAGCGGGGAGGTCACGGTCTGCCCGAACAGCCCGGCGTAGCGCTCGTCACCCGGGTGCGCGATCAGCGCGACGCAGGCGGCGATCAGCTCGGGCCGGGTCGTCTCGACGTGGACGGCCGTGCCGTCGTCGGTCCGGGTGAAGGCCACCCGGTGGTACGCGCCGGGGTAGTCGCGCGCCTCGAGCTCGGCCTGCGCGACCGCCGTCTGGTAGGTCACGTCCCACAGGGTCGGGGCCTCGGAGAGGTAGGCCTCGCCGCGCTCGATGTTGCGCAGGAACGCCTTCTGCGCGACGGACTGCGCGTCGTCGGAGATGGTCGTGTAGAGGCTGGACCAGTCCACGCTGAGCCCGACCCGGCGCCACAGGTCCTCGAACGTGCGCTCGTCGAGGTGGGTGAGCTCGTGGCACAGCGCGACGAAGTTCCGTCGGCTGATCGGCACCTGGTGCTTGGGGTCCGGCTTCTCGGGAGGCGTGAAGTCCGGGTCGTACGCGACGGTCGGGTCGCAGCGCACGCCGTAGTAGTTCTGCACCCGGCGCTCGGTCGGCAGGCCGTTGTCATCCCAGCCGATCGGGTAGAAGACGCGGAGGCCGGTCATCCGCTGGTAGCGGGCGACGAGGTCGGTGTGGGTGTAGGAGAACACGTGGCCCACGTGCAGCGACCCCGACACCGTCGGCGGCGGGGTGTCGATGCTGAAGACCTGCGACCGGCCCTGCGCCGGGTCCCCCTCGGGGCGCACGAACGCGTACGTGGCGTCGGTGCGCCAGCGCTCGAGCCAGCGCTCCTCGAGCCCCTCCAGGGCGGGTCGGTCCGGGATCGCCGGTGCGGGGGCGGTGGTGGTCACGAGGAGCAATCCTAGATAACGGCCGCAGACCTAGACTCGACGTGCCATGTCTGACACCGCCGCTCCCGCCGTCTCCGCACCCGACACCCTCCCGGCTGGCGACCGCACCCACGCCGACGTCGTCCGCGACCTGACGAACCGCTGGCCGGAGCACCGGGTCGCGCCGTCGCTGGGCCGCATCACCGCACTCACCGAGCTGCTCGGCGACCCGCAGCGCGCCTACCCGGTCGTCCACGTGACCGGCACGAACGGCAAGGGCAGCACCACGGCCATGATCGAGTCCCTGCTGCGCGCCACCGGGCTGCGCACGGGCCGGTTCACCAGCCCGCACCTCACCGCGCTCACGGAGCGCATCACGATCGACGGCGAGCCGGTCTCCGACGAGCGGTTCGACGAGCTGTGGGCCGAGCTCGAGCCGTACGTCGCGGTGGTCGACGAGCGCCGGATCGACGGGGTCGCCTGCACCTTCTTCGAGATCATGACCGCGATGGCGTTCGCGGCCTTCGCCGACGCCCCCGTGGACGTCGCGGTGATCGAGGTCGGGCTGGGCGGCACCTGGGACGCCACCAACGTCGCCGATGGCGGGGTGGCCGTCGTGACCCCGATCGACCTGGACCACACGCACCTGCTCGGTTCCACGGTGGGCGAGATCGCCCGCGAGAAGGCCGGCATCATCAAGCCGGGCGCGCACGCGATCCTCGCCGGCCAGCCGCTCGAGGCCGCGCAGGTGCTGCTCGAGCGGTGCGCCGACGTGGGCGCGCTGGCCCAGCGCGAGGGCATCGACTTCGGCGTCCTGGGTCGCCAGCTGGCCGTCGACGGCCAGCTCCTCCGCCTGAACGGTGCGGAGGGCCCGGTCGAGGACGTCTTCATCCCGCTGCACGGCGCCCACCAGGCGTCGAACGCCGCCCTGGCCCTGGCCGCGGTCGAGGCGTTCCTGGGCCTCAAGGCGCTGAACCCCGACGTGGCCCGCGAGGGCTTCGCCGCCGTGACCGTGCCCGGGCGGATGGAGGTGGTGCGGCGCTCGCCGACCGTCCTGCTCGACGCCGCCCACAACCCGCACGGCGCAGCCGCGGTGGTCGCGGGGCTGGAGGAGGCGTTCGACCTCAACCCGCTCGTCGGCGTCATCGGCGTGATGGCGGACAAGGACGTGCGCGGCCTGCTGCAGACCTTCGAGCCGGTCCTGACCCACGTCGTGGTCACCCAGGTCGCCTCGAGCGACCGCGGGCTGCCGGCCGAGGAGCTCGGCGAGCTGGCCGCCGAGGTCTTCGGGGCCGAGCGGGTGACCGTCGCCCCGCGCCTGGACAACGCCCTCGAGGCCGCCGTCGGGCTGGCCGAGGGCGAGGGCGTCGGCACCCCCGGGGTGCTGGTCAGCGGCTCGGTGGTCCTGGTCGGCGAGGCGCGCGGCCTCCTGGTCGGCGAGCACGCGCCCGGTGCGCCGGGAGCCTCGACGCCCGACGCGGACGACGACACCGACGACGACTGGGATCCGCTGGAGCGCGACCTCGGCGGCCCGGGAGAGTCGTCGTGGGAACCGACCGACGAAGAGCGGGAGAGCTGGACGTGAGCCGATGACGACGTCGAGCCCCGCCGCTCCCGTGGACCCGCCCGCGTCGCCCCTGGCGCTGAGCCCCAAGAACCCGATGCGGGTGCCGCTGCTGTCGGTGCTGCTCTTCGAGGTCGTCGTCTTCGCGCTCGCGATCCCCGTGATGATCCTGGTCTCGCACGTCGACGCGCTCCCGGCCGCCCTGCTGGGCAGCGGTTCCGCGCTGCTGGCGCTCGTCTCGGCCGGCCTGCTCCGCAAGCCCGTCGGCTACCCCGTCGGCTGGCTCGCCCAGGTCGCCGGGGTGCTGCTCGGCTTCCTGACGCCGGCGATGTTCGTGGTCGGCGTGATGTTCGCCGCGCTGTGGACGGTGTCCTTCGTCCTCGGCAAGCGGCTCGACGCCCGGACGCTGCCCCGCACCTCCTGAGCTGAGCCCGTCCGCAGGCTTAACGGCGCCGTCACGCGAGATGCGGCCCGCGGCGGCGCCTCGCCGTTACCGTGCTCCCACCGGACCCCGGGCACGAGCCCGTCGCCACGTCCGGCGTACGGAGGGGGTCGAGACGTGGACGTGGTGCTTCAGAGCCTGCTGTGGATCGTCGGGGCGTTCGTGCTCTGCATCGTCGGCGCGTTCCTGCTCGGTCTGCTGCTGTGCCGCCGGACGCGGTTCGGCCGGCAGTTCTGGCGGCTCGCGGGCGGCTACTTCAAGCCGCGTCGAGACGACCGGGCCAGCTGGAAGCCGCTGCTCACGGTGCTCCTGCTCGTCTTCTTCGCCGTGTTCGAGGTGCGGCTCAGCGTGCTGTCGTCGAACAACCAGAACACGCTCTTCACCTCGTTGCAGGAGAAGGACGCCGGCGGCGTTCTGGCGCACCGTCGCGTTCTACGCCGTGCTCGCCGTCATCGCGATCGCCGAGGCGGTGATCTCCTACTACGTCACCTATCTCCAGCTCATCCGGTGGCGGCAGTGGACGAACGCGCAGACCGTCACCGACTGGTTGAGCGGCACGGCGTACCACCGCGGCCGGTACATCACCGAACCGATCGACAACCCCGAGCAGCGCATCCAGGCCGACGTCGCGTCGTTCGTCACCGTCTCGCAGTCACTGACGATCGGTCTGATCGGCGCGATGCTCACCCTGGTCAGCTACACCGTCATCCTCTGGTCGCTGTCGGGCACCCTGACGCTCCTCGGGATCGGCTTCCCGAAGGCGCTCGTGTTCATCGCCTACGTCTTCGTCCTCGTCGCGACGATCTTCGCGATCAAGATCGGCCGGCCGCTGATCAAGCTGAACTTCCTCGCCGAGCGGCTGAACGCGTCCTACCGCTACTCGCTGACCCGCACCCGGGACAACTCCGAGGCGATCGCGCTCTACGGCGGCGAGGGCGTGGAGGAGCAGGGGCTGTCGACGCGGTTCTCCGCCGTCATCGCGAACCAGTGGGGCCTCGTCTGGAGGAACCTCAAGTTCCAGGGCTACAACGTGCTGATCACCCAGCTGCTGGGCATCGTCGCGATCATCGTCCAGGTGCCGCGCTTCTTCGCGGGCCAGATCCAGCTCGGGGACGTGACGCAGTCCGACCAGGCCTTCGGCAACGTCGTCTCCTCGTTGTCGTTCTTCCGGAACACCTACGACAACTTCGCGTCCTACCGCGCCACCCTGGACCGGCTCACCGGCCTGCTCGACGCCAACGGGCAGGCCCGCGCGCTCCCGGTGCCGCTGCGCTCGGGGCGTACGACCGGGCTCGAGGTCGAGGGGCTCGACATCAGCAAGCCGAGCGGCGAGCCGCTGGTGAACCGGCTGGACCTCACCGTGGAGCCGGGGGAGTGGCTGCTCGTCCGTGGGCGCTCGGGCACCGGCAGGACCACGCTGCTGCGCAGCCTCGCGGGCCTGTGGCCGTACGTGCGCGGCGTCGTCTCGCGGCCCCAGGGCCACGTCGTCTTCTGCGCCCAGCAGCCCTACCTGCCCCTCGGCACCCTGCGCTCCGCGATCACCTACCCCGCCCCCGCCGAGGTCTTCGCCGACGAGCAGGTGCGCCGGGCGCTGCACGACGTCCAGCTCGGCCACCTCGTCGGCCACCTCGACGAGGTCAAGGACTGGATGGCGACGCTGTCGCCGGGCGAGCGCCAGCGCGTCGCCTTCGGCCGCATCCTGCTCCTGCAGCCGACCCTCGTCTTCTTCGACGAGAGCACCGCGGCGCTGGACGAGGGGATGGAGCACGCCCTCTACACGCTGGTCCGTGAGCGGCTCCCGCGCACCGCGGTGGTGAGCGTCGGGCACCGCAGCACCCTGAGCCACCTGCACCAGCGCGAGCTGGTGCTCCTCGGCGAGGGCGCCTGGACGAGTGGCTCGCTGGTCGGCTGACGCCGGCGCCGGAACCGGCGTGCCTCGGGGCCCGCGTCGGAGGACGATGCCGGGATGGTCGTGGCGGCGGGCGTACGGGTGGCGTGGTCGGACCTGCCTGCGTCCGTGCGTACGGCGGTCGAGCAGATCCTCGGGTCCGAGGTCGTGGCGGCGGTGTCGCAGCCGGGCGGGTTCTCCCCGGGCAGCGCCGACCGGGTCGTCACCGCGGACGGCCGCCGGGCGTTCGTGAAGGCCGTGGCCGGCTCGGTCAACGCGCACTCGCCGGGGCTGCACCGCCGCGAGATCGGCGTCAGCGCGGCGCTGCCCGCGACCGCACCCACGCCGCGACTGCTGGGCAGCCACGACGACGGCGACTGGGTCGCGCTCGTCCTCACCGACGTCGAGGGCCGGCACCCGCACCTGCCGTGGGAACGCGTCGAGCTCGAGGCGGTCCGCGCGGCCCTCGAGGCGGTGGCGGCGCTGCCGCTGACCGGCGCTCTCGTCGACCTGCCGGAGACCGGGCCCGGCTTCGCGGCGGACTTCGCCGGCTGGCACCGGCTGCGCGCGGAGCCCGACCTCGGTCTCGACGCGTGGGCCGTCCGGCACCTGGACCGGCTCGCGGCGTGCGCCGACCGCGGGGAGGCTGCGCTCGCGGGCGCCGCGCTGGTCCACGGCGACGTCCGGGCGGACAACGTGCTCGTGCGGCCGGACGGTTCGGTGGTGGTCGTGGACTGGCCGTGGGCGACCCGCGGGGCGGGCTGGTTCGACCGGCTCGCCCTGCTCGTCAACCTCGCCCTCTACGACGAGCACGCCCCGCTCGAGGCGCTGCTCGCCGACTGGCTGCCCGGGGTCCCGGCCGCCGACGTCGACGCGGTGCTCGCCGGGCTCGCGGGGTACTTCGTCGACGTGGCCCGGCGGCCCGACCCGCCGGGCCTGCCCACCGTGCGGGCGTTCCAGCGCGCCCAGGGCGCCGTGGTCCTGCGCTGGCTCGCCCGGCGCTGGTCGATAGGGTCGCAGCCATGACCACCACGCCGTCCGCTCCGCCGTCGCAGCGCTCGTTCGTCCTGATCAAGCCGGACGCGGTCCGCCGCGGCCTCGTCGGCGCCGTGCTGGCGCGCTTCGAGGCCAAGGGCCTGCGCCTGGTGACCCTCGAGCTGCGCCACGTCACGGGCGAGGAGGCCGACTCGCACTACGCCGAGCACGTGGACAAGGCCTTCTACCCGCCGCTGCGGACCTTCATCACGTCGGGCCCGTCGGTCGCGCTGGTGCTCGAGGGTGACGAGGTCATCGAGGTCGTCCGCGGGCTGAACGGGGCCACGGACGGTCGCAAGGCGGCTCCCGGCACCATCCGCGGCGACTTCTCGCTGTCCAACCGCGAGAACCTCGTGCACGGCTCGGACTCGCCCGAGTCCGCGGCCCGTGAGATCGCCTTCTGGTTCCCCGGTCTCGGCTGAGCCCGCCGCAGGGTTCGGGGAGGCTTCCCGGATCCCGGCTAGGGTCATGGGTCCCCGCCGCTGACCGACGAGGAACCCCGTGACCCTGCTGCTCGTCGTGCACCTCGGCGTCGCCCTCGTGGCGCCGTGGCTGCTGCGCGCGCTCCGGGGCCGCGCGTTCTACGTGATGGCGCTGGTCCCCGCCGCGACGGCGGTCTGGACCGCGCTGCAGGGACCGGTCGTCCTCGCCGGCGGCGTCGTCACCGAGAGCTTCTCGTGGATCCCGGCGCTGGGCATCGACGTCTCCTTCCGGATCGGTGTCCTGCAGTGGGTCCTGACGCTGATCGTCAGCGGCGTCGGCGCGCTCGTGCTCTTCTACTGCCGCTTCTACTTCACCGACGACGAGCCGCCGCTGCGTACCGGGGCCGTGCTGCTGGCCTTCGCGGGCGCGATGACCGGCCTGGTCACCTCCGACGACCTGATCGGGCTGTACGTCTTCTGGGAGCTGACGACGGTCTTCTCCTACCTGCTGGTCGGGCACAACCCGCGTTTCGCCGCCAACCGTCGCGCCGCTCTCACGGCGCTGATCGTGACCACGTTCGGCGGCCTGGCCATGCTGACCGGCATCGTCCTGCTGGGCGTGCGCTACGACACGTTCTCGCTCTCCGGCGTGCTGTCCGCGGCCGCCGCGAGCGGGGTCGGCTCGGCGTACGTCGTGACCGCGGTCGTCCTGCTGCTCGTCGGCGCCCTGACCAAGTCGGCCCTCGTCCCGTTCCACTTCTGGCTGCCGGGTGCGATGGCGGCCCCGACGCCGGTCAGCGCCTACCTGCACGCCGCCGCGATGGTGAAGGCCGGCGTCTACCTCGTCGCCGTCCTCGCGCCGGTCTTCGCGGGCACGCCCGGCTGGCGCCCGGTCCTCATGACGCTCGGCGCCACGACGATGGTCATCGGCGGCTGGCGCTCGCTGCGGCAGTACGACATCAAGGTCCTGCTCGCGTACGGGACGGTGAGCCAGCTCGGCTTCCTCGTCGCGCTGTGCGGCATCGGCACGCGGTCGGCGGCGCTCGGCGGGATCGCGCTCGTGATCGCGCACGCGCTGTTCAAGTCGACCCTCTTCCTCGTCGTCGGCATCGTCGACCACAGCGCCGGCACCCGGGACCTGCGCCGGCTGAACGGCGTCGGCCGCCGGATGCCCGTCGTCGCCGGGGCCGCCCTGCTCGCCGGCGCGTCGATGGCGGCGATCCCGCCGACGCTCGGGTTCGTCGCCAAGGAGGCGGCGTTCGAGAGCCTGACCTACCTCGTCGGCGGCGACGGCACCCGCGTCCCGCCGCTGCCCGCCGTCCTGTTCGCCGCGACCCTGGTCGCCGGCTCGGCCCTCACCGTCGCGTACACCCTGCGCTTCTGGTGGGGCGCGTTCGTGGGCAAGCACGGCGCCTACTTCCTCGACCCGAGCGGCAGCGAGCACCCCACGACCGCGTGCCACCCGGTACCGGCCGGCTTCGCGGCCGCGCCCGTCCTGCTCGGCGTGCTGTGCCTCGCCGGCGGGTTCGTCGGGCACCCCCTCACCGACGCGCTCGGCGGCTACGTAGCGGCGTTCCGGGTGGGGGAGGAGAGCCACGGCATCGCCCTGTGGCACGGCTTCAGCGCGCCGCTCGGGATGTCCGCGCTCGCCGTCGCGGTCGGCGTGCTGCTGTTCTGGCAGCGCGGCTTCATCGCGCGGGCGCAGTCGACCTTCCCGGCGCCGTACGAGGCCGAGACCGCCTACCAGCGGGTCATGCGCGGCCTCGACCGCCTGTCGGTGGAGACGACGGCCCTCACGCAGCGCGGGTCGGTGCCCGTCTACCTCGCCTCGATCCTGCTGGTGCTGATCGTCTTCCCCGGCGGTGCGCTGCTGCTCGTGCGCCAGTGGCCGCAGGTGCGGCTGTTCGACACCCCGGCCCAGCTGCTCGTCGGCGTCGTCATGGCCGTCGGGGCGGTCACCGCCGCCACCTCCCGGGGCCGGCTGCGGGCCGTGATGCTCACCGGCGTCACCGGCTACGGCGTGGCCGTGCTGTTCCTGCTGCACGGCGCCCCCGACCTCGCGCTCACCCAGGTGCTCGTGGAGACCGTGACGCTCGTCGTCTTCTCGCTCGTGCTGCGCAAGCTGCCGAAGTACTTCACGACCCGGCCGCTGTCGTCGAGCCGCTGGTGGCGCCTGGTCGTCGCGGTGCTCGTCGGCATCGTCGTCGTGGGGATCGCGCTGGTCGCGAGCGGCGCGCGCACCGCGGTGCCGGTCTCGGCGACCTACTCCGAGGTGGCCTACACGTTCGGCTACGGCCGCAACGTCGTGAACGTCACCCTGGTCGACATCCGCTCCTGGGACACCATGGGCGAGATCTCGGTCCTCGTCGTCGCGGCGACCGGGGTGGCCAGCCTGATCTTCCTGCGCAGCCGCTACTCGGCCCGTCCCGTCCGGCCCGAGGGGCCGACCGGCGCCAGCGCCGGCGGTCGCACGATCTGGCTGCGCGGCGGAGAGGCACTCTCGCCTGCCCGGCGCTCGATCGTCTTCGAGGTCGTCACGCGGGTGCTGTTCCCCGTGATGATCGTCGTCTCGGTCTACCTGCTCCTGGCCGGCCACAACGCGCCCGGCGGCGGGTTCGCGGGCGGGCTGGTCGCCGGGATGGCCCTGATGATCCGCTACCTCGCGGCCGGCAGCCGCGAGCTCGACGAGGCCGCGCCCGTCGACGCCGGCAAGGTGCTCGGTTCCGGGCTGGCGCTGGCGGCGCTCAGCCTGCTGGCCCCCGCGGCGTTCGGCGGCCGGATCGGCCAGAGCTACGACCTCAGCCTCTCCGTCCACGCGCTCGAGTCGGTCCGCACGCCGTTCGGCGACCTCGCGATCCTCGGCTCGCCGCACCTGGTGACCTCGACCTTCTTCGACGTCGGGGTCTACCTCGTCGTCATCGGCGTCATGCTCGACCTCGCCCGGAGCCTGGGTGCCGGCATCGACCAGCACGAGGCGGAGGACCGCGCCCCCGCCCCGCGAGCCTCGGAGACCACCGCCCGGCCGGCTCGGCGCGCCCCGCTGCCGGAGCGGCGTAGTGAGGGGCAGGCCACGTCGTGAGCCCGAACCTCACCCTCGCCCTCGTCGCCGGCGTGCTCGTCGCCGCCGGGGTCTACCTCGTCCTCGAGCGGTCCCTCACCCGGATCCTCGTCGGGGTCCTGCTCGCCTCGAACGGCGTGAACGTCCTCTTCCTCGTGGCCAGCGGCGCGGCCGGCGGCGCTCCGATCACCGGCGTCACGCCGCCGCAGGACATGAGCGACCCGCTGCCGCAGGCGTTCGTGCTCACCGCGATCGTCATCACCCTCGCGGTGACCGCCTTCCTGCTCGCGCTGGCCTACCGCAGCTTCCAGATCACCGGCCACGACGAGGTCTCCGACGACGTCGAGGACTCGGTCATCCGCCGCCTCGCGCTGGCGGACGAGACCTCCGGCAGCTACGACGAGGAGGTCGAGGGCCACCCCGACGAGACCGGTCAGGCCACCGGCGAGCAGGAGGGCGAGCGCGTCACGGCCGACCCCGAGGACTCCGACGCCGACCCGGTCGGCTTCGACGACGACGACGCCGGCGACGCGTCGGCGAGCGAGGGCGGAGAAGCACCGAAGGCCAGGACCGCGGCGGGGGAGGGACGGGCGTGAACAACCTGCTGCCGCTGCCCGTCCTGCTGCCGCTCCTCGGCGCCGGGCTGACCCTCGCCCTGAACCGCCGTCCCCACGCCCAGCGGGTGGTCGCCGGCGTCGTCCTCGTCGCCGTGACCACGGTCGCCGCCCTGCTCGTCCACCTGACCGACGCCCACGGGCCGATCGTGCTCTGGGTCGGGAGCTGGCCGCAGCCGCTCGGCATCGCGCTGGTCGCCGACCGGCTCAGCGCGCTGATGCTGCTCGTGTCGTCGGTGGTCACCCTCTCGGTGCTGCTCTTCTCGATGGGTGCGCCCGAGGCCGAGCGCCGCCGCGAGACGCCGATCTCGATCTTCTACCCGACGTTCCTCGTCCTCTCGGCCGGCGTCTCCAACGCCTTCCTCGCCGGCGACCTGTTCAACCTGTTCGTCGGCTTCGAGATGCTGCTCTTCTCCTCCTACGTGCTGCTCACCCTCGGCGGCACCGCCGGACGGGTCCGCGCCGGGAGCACGTACGTCCTGGTCAGCCTGCTGTCCTCGACGCTGTTCCTCGTCGCGATCGCCGCCGTCTACGCGGCGACCGGCACCGTGAACCTGGCCCAGCTGTCCCTCCGGCTGGCCGAGCTGCCGCACGACGTGGCACTGGTCCTGCAGCTGCTCCTGCTGACCGTCTTCTCGATCAAGGCGGCGGTCTTCCCGATGTCGGCGTGGCTGCCGGACTCCTACCCGACTGCTCCGGCGCCGGTGACGGCGGTGTTCGCGGGGCTGCTGACCAAGGTCGGCGTGTACGCGATCATCCGGACGCAGACGCTGCTGTTCGGCGACAGCCACCTCACCCGGATCCTCATGTGGGCGGCGCTGGTGACGATGGTCGTCGGGATCCTGGGCGCCATCGCCCAGACCGAGGTCAAGCGGATGCTGTCCTTCACCCTGGTCAGCCACATCGGCTACATGATCTTCGGCGTCGCCCTGGCGAGCACCGCCGGCTACGCGGGGGCGATCTTCTACACCGCGCACCACATCACGATCCAGACCACGCTGTTCCTGGTGCTCGGGCTCGTCGAGATCCGCGGCGGCAGCACGTCGTTGACCAAGCTCGGCGGCCTCGCCGCCGTGTCGCCCGTGCTCGGGATCCTCTTCTTCGTCCCCGCCATGAACCTGGCCGGCATCCCGCCCTTCTCGGGCTTCGTCGGCAAGGTCGGCCTGCTCCAGGCCGGCGTGCAGCACGGCGGGACCCTGGCGTACGTCCTGGTCGGCGGCGGTGTGGTGACCAGCCTGCTGACCCTGTACGCCATGGCCAAGGTCTGGAACCGTGCCTTCTGGCGCCCGCTCGACACCGAGGCCGACGAGGCGGAGCTGACCCCGACCGAGTCCCCGTCCACCAGGTCCCCGTCCACCAGGTCCCCGTCCACCAGGTCCTCGTCCGGCGACGAGGAGGACCCGAACGAGGGCGAGCTGCCGAGCGGCCGTCGGATGCCGTGGCCGATGGTCGCCACCACGACCGCCCTGGTCCTCGTCGGCGTGGGCCTGACCGTCGTGGCCGGCCCGCTCTACGGGTACGCGCAGCGGTCGGCGTCCGACCTGGTGGGCGGCGCGGCCTACGTCCGTGCCGTCCTGCCCGGGGGCATCCGGTGAGCCCGCCCGCCCGGACCGAGACCGACGCCCGCCGAGGCGCGGCCCGGCGACGACCCAGCCTGGCTGCGCTCGTCGTCCTCACCCTCGTCTGGGTGCTGCTGTGGGACCGCGTGTCGCTGTTCCTCGTCGTCACCGGGATCCTGCTCACGCTGCTGGTGTTCCTGGTCTTCCCGCTGCCACCGATCGAGCGACCGGGGCGGATCCGTCCGGTCGCGCTCGCGAGCCTCGTCGGCCGGCTCGCGGTCGACGTGGTCCGCTCCAGCGTCCGGGTCGTCGGCCTGGTCTTCGCGCACCACGAGCCACGCAGCGCGATCATCAGGGTCCGGCTGCGGAGCCGCTCGGACCTGTTCCTGACGATGACCGCCGAGCTCGTCTCGCTCGTCCCCGGCAGCATCGTGCTCGAGGTCCACCGGGGGAGCAGCACGCTCTACCTGCACGTCCTCGACACCGTCGAGCCGGCCGCCCTGGACCGGGCCGCGGACGACGTCCTCGCCGCCGAGGCCCGGGTGCTGCGTGCCTTCGGCACCGACGAGGAGGTCGCGGCTCTCGACGCCGGGCGACCGCTGCCGCAGAGCGCACCGACGACGAAGGAGGACCGATGAGCGGGGTCCACACCGCCGTGCTGGTCATGGTGGGGATCGGGGCGGTGCTCCTGGTCGTCGCCGCGTCCCTGACCGTGGCCCGGATGGCCCGCGGCCCCAGCAGCCTCGACCGCGTCGTCGCCGCCGACGTGCTGGTCGCCGTGATCATCGCCGGGCTGGCCGCGGAGGCGATCGTCAACGACCACGCCACCACGCTGCCGGTGATGCTCGTGCTCTCCCTGCTCGGCTTCGCCGGCGCGGTGAGCATCGCGCGCTTCGTCGCCGAGCGTGACCTCGCCGTGCGCTGGCGCGACTCCGACCGCCCGGACGGGGGCAAGCAGTGACCGCGGACGACGTCTTCGACCTGGTCGGGGCGGTGCTCGTCCTGCTCGGCTGCTTCCTCTGCTTCGCCGCCGCGCTCGGGATCGTCCGCCTCCCCGACGTCGTCTCGCGCATGCACGCCGCGACCAAGCCGCAGACCCTCGGGCTGATCCTCCTCGCCGCCGGGGTGGAGGTGTCGCTGCGGACCTGGTCGTCGTTCGGCACGCTGATCCTCATCGCGGCCCTGCAGCTGGCCACCGCGCCGGTCTCGGCGCACCTCGTCGGCCGTACGGTCTACCGCACCGACCAGGTGCGCCACGACCTCCTCGAGCGCGACGACCTGGCCACCGACCTCGAGGCCGCCGGGTTCCACCTCGGCCCCGCCCCCGAGGACGAGGCGACCGGCGGCGAGGACGACGCCCGGCTGAGCTGAGGCGGCGGCTGTGGTTTGATCCTCCGCAGGCAGCCGGAAGGGGCACCGTCGTGGCCCAGGTCAGCGTCGTCGGACTGTGCAAGACCTACGTCGTCCCCGAGCGCGAGGGCGGGGTGAAGGCGGCCGTGTCGTCGCTGGTCCGCCGGCGTACGCGGCGCGTGGAGGCGGTGACCGACGTCAGCTTCAGCATCGACGCCGGCGAGGTCGTGGGCTTCCTCGGGCCCAACGGGGCCGGGAAGACGACGACGCTCAAGATGCTGTCCGGCCTGCTGCACCCGACGTCCGGGCACGCCGAGGTCCTCGGGTTCACGCCGTGGCAGCGCGACCGCGACTACCTGCGGCGGATGGCGCTCGTCATGGGCAACCGCAACCAGCTCCAGTGGGACATCCCGGTCGTCGACTCCTACCACCTCTACCGGGCGATCTTCCGGATCGCGCCGACCGACTTCGACCGCCGCCTGGCCGAGCTCACCGAGCTCCTGGAGCTGGGCGACCTGCTGCGCAAGCCGGTGCGCAACCTCAGTCTCGGCGAGCGGATGAAGTGCGAGATCGCGGGGTCGCTGCTGCACCACCCGGCCGTGCTCTTCCTCGACGAGCCGACCATCGGGCTCGACGTGGGGATGCAACGCCGGATCCGGTCCTTCGTCGCGGAGTACAACCAGCGCACCGGCGCGTGCGTCATGCTCACCAGCCACTACATGGCCGACGTCGAGGCGCTCTGCCGCCGGGTGATCGTCATCCACCGCGGCCGGCTGCTGTACGACGGCGCGCTGGTCGACCTCGTCGAGAGGTTCGCCTCGCACAAGCTGGTCTCGGTCGAGCTCGAGGAGGGCGCGGTCGCCTCGGAGCCCCTGCTCGCCGACCTGTCGGGCGGCACGGTGGTGGCCTGCACGTCGACCAGCGCGACGATCCGCGTGGGACGGGCCGAGACGCCGGCCGCGGCCGGACGGCTGCTGGCGCACCTGCCGGTCGTCGACCTGACGATCGAGGACCCGCCCATCGACGAGGTGATCGAGGACGTCTTCGCGTCCTCCCCGGACGCGGAGGTGCGCGGTGGCGCGCACGGCGACTGACCCCGGACGACCCGAGGCGGACCGGGACCGGGCCCGCACGACGCTGCGGGCGCTCGTCGACTACTACCGCTGCGAGCTGTCGACCAGCCTCTCGCTGAACCTCGCCTACCGCGGGGCGGTGGCCATCTGGGTGCTCTCGGTCGTGATCGAGCCCCTCGTCCTGATCGCCGTGTGGAGCACGGTCACGGGCACGGGAAGCACCGGCAGCTACACCGCGCGCCAGTTCGTCGCCTACTACCTCGTGCTCATGGTGGTCGGCCACCTCACCTTCATCTGGCACATGTACGAGTTCGAGTTCCGCATCCGCACCGGTGCCTTCTCCCCGCTCCTGCTGCGCCCCGTCCACCCGGTCCACCACGACGTGTGCCAGTCCCTCACCTACAAGCTCGTCGGGCTCGTCGGGCTGCTGCCCGTGGCCGTGCTGCTGGCGCTGGCCTTCGACGCGGACTTCTCGCAGACGTCGGTCGGTGACGTGCTGGCCTTCCTGCCCGCGGTGGTCCTGGCGATGGCGCTGCGCTTCCTCGTCGAGTGGTGCCTCGCCCTCGCCGCGTTCTGGCTGACCAAGGTGTCGGCCCTGAACGCGCTCTACGCCTCGGTGTTCACGTTCCTCGCTGGTCAGTTCGCGCCGCTGGAGGTGTTGCCGGGCTGGCTGCAGACGGTGGCGGCGTGGTCGCCGTTCCCGTGGATGCTCGCCTTCCCGGTCGAGGTGCTGCTGGGTCGTCGACCGGGCGGTGACCTCGCGCTCGGCTACGCCGCCCAGCTCGTGTGGACCGGGGTCGCGCTGCTCGCGCTCCGGCTGCTGTGGAGACGGGCCGCCCGCCGCTACAGCGCGGTGGGCACGTGAGGCAGCCGCCTTCGCGGGGTGCGGGGGGTCGCCCCCCTCATGGAGCAGTGCTGCGGGCCTACCTCGCGGTCGGCGTGCTGAACCTCGTGCAGTACCGGTCTGACTTCGCGATCGCCGCGGTGAACGCGCTCATCAGCCTGGCGACGCAGCTGGTCGGTCTGTCGGTGGTCTACGCGCACACGCCCGACCTGCGGGGCTGGACCCCGGCGGCGCTGCTGGTGCTGATCGGGATCCACTTCTTCATCAGCGGGCTGGTCGGGATCGTGGTCCGGCCGTCGATGGAGGCGCTGATGGAGGGGATCCGGCTCGGCACGTTCGACTTCCTGCTCACCAAGCCCGTCGACGCGCAGCTGCTGGCGAGCGTCCAGCGGGTCGCCCCGCAGGCCCTGACCGACGTGGTGCTGGGGATCGGCGTCGTGGTCGTCGGGGTGACCCGGACCGGCCTGGACGTCGGACCCGGGCAGGTCGGGCTCTTCCTCGTGACCGTGCTCGCCGGCTTCGCCATCGTCTACGGCTTCGTGCTGGCGCTGTCCACGCTGGCCTTCTGGCTCGTCCGGCTCGACAACGTCCTGGTGATCTTCCAGTCGCTGTTCGGCAGCGCCGGACGCTGGCCGGTGACGATCTTCCCGGGCTGGATGCGGCCGGTGCTGACCTTCGTCGTCCCGATCGCCTTCGCGGTCACCGTCCCGGCCCAGGCCCTGAGCGGGCAGCTCACGCCGACCGACGCCGTGCTGGCGGTGGGCGTCGCCCTCGTGTTCGTCGTCGGCTCCCGGGTCTTCTGGCGCTTCGCGCTGCGCCACTACACCGGCGCCTCGGCCTGACGGGGCGTCCCGGGCGAGGGTGGGTACGCGACCGGGAGCCTTACGCTGGTCCGACCATGACGGTCCTCGAGAACGCGCCCAGCCCGGACTCGCTCTTCGAGCGGGTCGAACCTCTCCTCGCCCGCGTGAGCAAGCCGGTCCAGTACGTCGGCGGCGAGCTGAACAGCGTCGTCAAGGACTGGCACGGCACGGACGTGCGGTGGTGCCTGTCCTACCCCGACGCGTACGAGATCGGCCTGCCGAACCAGGGGATCGCCATCCTCTACGAGGTCCTCAACGAGCGGGACTGGATCCTGGCCGAGCGCACGTACGCGGTGTGGGGCGACATGGAGGCCCTGATGCGCGAGCACGGGGTCCCGCAGTTCACCCTCGACGGGCATCGCCCGGTCGGGGCGTTCGACGTCTTCGGGCTGAGCTTCGCCACCGAGCTCGGCTACACCAACATGCTCACCGAGCTCGACCTGGCCGGCATCCCGCTGCACGCCGTGGACCGCCGCGAGCACGACCCGATCGTGCTGGCCGGCGGGCACGCCGCCTTCAACCCGGAGCCGATCGCGGACTTCGTCGACGCCGCGGTGCTGGGCGACGGCGAGGAGATCGCGCTCGCCATCTCCGAGGTGATCCGGGAGTGGAAGGCCGAGGGGCGTCCGGACGGTCGCGACGGCCTGCTGCTGCGGCTGGCTGCGAGCGGCGGGGTCTACGTCCCGAAGTTCTACGACACCGACTACCTGCCCGACGGCCGCATCCGGCGGATCGCGCCGAACCGCAGCGGCGTCCCGTACACGGTCCGCAAGCACACGCTCATGGACCTCGACGCCTGGCCCTACCCGAAGAAGCCGCTCGTGCCCCTGGCCGAGACGGTGCACGAGCGCTACTCGGTCGAGATCTTCCGTGGCTGCACGCGTGGCTGCCGCTTCTGCCAGGCCGGCATGATCACCCGCCCGGTGCGCGAGCGCAGCATCGAGACCATCGGCTCGATGGTCGCCGCGGGCATCGAGGCGACCGGCCTGGAGGAGGTCGGCCTGCTGAGCCTGTCCAGCGCCGACCACTCCGAGATCGGCGAGGTCGCCCACCAGCTCGCCGACCGCTACGAGGGCACGAACGTCTCGCTCTCGCTCCCGAGCACCCGCGTCGACGCCTTCAACATCGACCTGGCCAACGAGCTGTCGCGCAACGGGCGCCGCTCCGGGCTGACGTTCGCGCCCGAGGGCGGGTCGCAGCGGCTGCGCCAGGTGATCAACAAGATGGTCACCGACGACGACCTGATCCGGACGGTCGCGGCCGCGTACGCCAGCGGCTGGCGCCAGGTGAAGCTCTACTTCATGTGCGGCCTGCCGACCGAGACCGACGAGGACGTGCTCGCCATCGGCACCCTGGTCCGCCGGGTCATCGACACCGGCCGCAAGGTCAGCGGCCGGCGCGACATCCGCTGCACCGTGAGCATCGGCGGGTTCGTGCCCAAGCCGCACACCCCGTTCCAGTGGGCGGCGCAGTGCGAGGCCGACGTCGTCGACGACCGGCTGCGCCAGCTGCGGGCCTCGGTGCAGAGCGACCGGCAGTACGGCAAGGCGATCGGGTTCCGCTACCACGACGGCAAGCCCGGCGTGGTCGAGGGACTGCTGAGCCGCGGCGACCGCCGGGTCGGGCGCGTCATCGAGGCCGTGTGGCGCGACGGCGGCCGGTTCGACGGCTGGAGCGAGCACTTCTCGTACGAGCGCTGGATGCGCTGCGCCGCGGAGGCGCTCGCCGGCACCGGGGTCGACGTCGCGTGGTTCACGACCCGCGAGCGCGAGCACGCGGAGGTGCTGCCCTGGGACCACCTCGACTCGGGCCTGGACCGCGACTGGCTCTGGGAGGACTGGCAGGACGCGCTCGACGAGCGCGAGGTCGAGGACTGCCGGTGGACCCCGTGCTTCGACTGCGGCGTCTGCCCGCAGATGGACACGAGCATCCAGGTCGGGCCGACGGGCAAGACGCTGCTCCCGGTTATCCAGGTCCGCCAGGGGCTCGACGCGTCCTAGGCTGCGCTCCATGGGCACCCTCAGCGCGACCGAGACCCCCGTCCGCACGCTCGACGAGCTCGTCGCGGTGGTGGGGGAGCCGATCCCGCTGGTGCGCGACAAGGTGCAGACCCGGATCCACGACCTGCACCGGCAGTGGCTCGACGCCTCGCCCTTCTGCGTCCTCGCGACCTCCGACGAGGAGGGCCGGCTGGACGCCTCGCCGAAGGGCGATCCGGCCGGCCGGCTCGTGCACGTGATCGACGAGAGGACGGTCGCGATCGCCGAGCGCCCGGGCAACCGGCGCGTCGACGGCTACAAGAACGTCCTGACCAACCCGCACGTCGGGCTGCTGTTCCTGGTCCCGGGTCGCGACGACACGCTCCGCGT
The DNA here is from genome assembly GCA_963762775.1 of uncultured Actinomycetota bacterium. Lineage (GTDB taxonomy): Bacteria > Actinomycetota > Actinomycetes > Propionibacteriales > Propionibacteriaceae > Microlunatus. Next base: position 268,374 of record CAVXMD010000001.1, on the reverse strand, counting down.
CAACGGGCGGGCCCGGCTGGTCTCCGACGCGCCCTGGTTCGACGCCATGGCGGTGCAGGGTGCCCGGCCGATCCTCGGTCTCGTCGTCGAGGTCGAGGAGGTCTTCACGCACTGCGCCAAGGCGTTCCTGCGCTCGCGCCTGTGGGACCCCGAGACGTGGGACCCCGACGTGCTGCCGAGCCGCGCGGTCATCAGCCACACCTTCGAGCGCGCGGACCAGCCCCTCGCCGAGGTGGAGGAGCACTACGGCCCGGCGTACGCCGAGCAGCTCTACTGAGTCGATGTGGGGGACGACCCCCACACCCCCGCGGAGGTTCCCGTCGCTGGCGCTCCGGAAACCTGTCGATGTGGGGGACGACCCCACACCCCCGCGGAGGTTCCCGTCGCTGGCGCTCCGGAAACCTGTCGATGTGGGGCGACCCCAGGCCTGTGCTCGGTAGGGTCGGCCCATGGCCCGTGACCAGCCCGAGCAGCAGGCGCCGCCCGTGCAGCGGCTCCGGCTGCGCTACGCCAAGCGTGGTCGGGCGCGGTTCACGAGCAGCCGGGACTTCAGCCGGGCCTTCGAGCGGGCGCTGCGCCGCGCCGCGGTGCCGATGGCGTACTCCTCGGGCTTCTCGCCGCACCCGCGCATCTCCTACGCGAACGCCTGCGCGACCGGGGCGGCGAGCGAGGCGGAGTACTGCGAGATCGGGCTGACGGCCCCGTGCGACCCCGAGCGGGTGCGCGAGGCGCTGGACGCCGCGCTGCCGACCGGGCTCGACGTCGTCGAGGTCTGGGTGGCCCAGCCCGGGGCGCTGGCCGACCGGCTGACCGGCTCGCGCTGGTCCGTCCGGCTGCCGGGGTCCGACCCCGACGAGGTCGCGGCCGCGCTGGCGACGTTCCTCGCCCGAGACGTCGTCGAGGTCCAGCGGATGACCAAGAACGGCCTGCGCACCTTCGACGCGCGGGGCTGCGTGGTGAGCGCCCACCCGACCGCCGACGGCTTCGACCTCGTCCTGGCCCACGAGGTCCCGCTCGTGCGGCCCGACGACGTGCTCGCCGGGCTGGCCGTGGTCGACCCCACGCTGCGCCGCCCTGACCCGCCCGTGCTCACCCGCCTGACGCAGGGCCTGCTGGACCGCGAGACCGGGGCCGTCGCGGACCCGCGGGACGGTTCGCCGGTCGTCTGACAGGCGGTCGGTCGACCTCTCGGGGCGTCGACCGTGCCCCTCCTGGGGCGGGTGTGGGATACTCGGGGCAGACCGACGCCTTTCCTGGCGACCGGTCGTGGCGAGACCAGGCCGCGGGGTGACAGCCCGCAGCCCCGCGAGACCACGGAGCTCCACCGCGACGGGCGGCCCACGGGCCTGACCTGACCGCGGGTCCCCGTGCGCGGCGCCAGCCCCGCAGGCTTCCGTCCTCCCGGCCACGCCGGAGGCGACCGACACCGGTGCGCAGTGCGCGCCGCGAATGGAGATCGAGTGCTCGACAACGAGCCCGACACGAACGACACGATTCCCGCCACCACGACCCCGGCGCCCCGGCGGCGTCGCGCGGCCAGCCGCCCGGCCGGTCCGCCGGCCGCGGTCACCGCACCCCCGGAGCCGAGCCCCGAGCCCAGCGCCGAGCCCAGCGCCGAGCCCAGCCCGGACGTCGTCCCCCCCGACGGCCTCGAGCCGGCCACGAGCACCCGCCCCGACCCCGTCGGGGACCCGGTCGCCGACCGCCTCGACGCCGAGCCGAGCCCGGCACCCGAGGCTGCCGAGCCGGAGGCCCGGCCCGCCCGACGCCGTGCCCGCAAGACCGCTGCGCCGGCCGAGACCGCCGCCGGCCTCGAGGCGGAGCCCGCCGAGCGGCCCGCCCGGCGGCGGACCCGCAAGGCCGTCCCGGTGGTGGCGGCGGCCGAGACCGACGCCGAGGACCTCGTCGCGGGCGAGGTCCAGCAGCCCGTCGAGCCGGAGGCCGTCGTCGCCCCCGTCGACCTCCCCGAGCCCGAGGAGCCCGCGCCCGCCGTCGCCGAGCAGGTCGAGGCCGAGGACAGCAGCACCGTCGAGCCGGCCGCCGAGACCGACGACGAGATCGCCTCGCCGGACGCCGCCGACACCGGCACGACCGAGACCCCCTCCGACGAGGACGGGTCCGACGAGCAGGACGACACGACGGACGCGTCCGACGAGGCCGACGAGGCCGACGAGGCCGACGAGCCGACACCGAGGGCGAGTCCGGCGACGGCAGCCGCCGCCGCCGTCGCCGCCGCGGGGGCCGCCGTCGCCGCCGGACGGGCGACGCCGACAGCGACTCCGCCGAGGGTGACGACACCGACCAGCCGGCCGCCGCGAACGACGGCGAGGCCGAGGAGCCGGACGACGCCGACTCCGGCGAGGAGTCCGGCGAGGAGGGCGACGGCACCCGCCGCCGCCGTCGTCGTCGGCGCCGTCGTGGCGAGGAGACCGGTTCGGCCCCCGACGACCCCACCGAGGTCGTCGTCCGGGTCCGCGAGCCGCGCAAGGCGAAGGCCGCCGAGGACCAGGTCACCGGCATCAGCGGGTCGACGCGCATGGAGGCCAAGCGCCAGCGCCGCCGCGAGGGCCGCGACGCCGGCCGGCGCCGCGCGCCGATCCTCAGCGAGGCCGAGTTCCTCGCGCGCCGCGAGTCCGTCATGCGCCGCATGATCATCCGCCAGCGCGCCGACAGCTCCGGCTCCGGCGACACGCTCACCCAGATCGCCGTGCTCGAGGACGACATCCTCGTGGAGCACTACGTCGACCGGGAGTCGGCGACGTCGTTGATCGGCAACGTCTACCTCGGCCGCGTGCAGAACGTGCTGCCGAGCATGGAGGCCGCCTTCATCGACATCGGCCGGGGCCGCAACGCCGTCCTCTACGCCGGTGAGGTCGACTGGGAGTCCTTCGGCGCCCAGGGCCAGAACCGCAAGGTCGAGAAGGTCCTGAAGTCCGGCCAGACCGTCCTCGTCCAGGTGACCAAGGACCCGGTCGGGGCCAAGGGCGCCCGCCTCACCAACCACGTCTCGATCCCGGGCCGCTACATCGTGTACGCGCCCAGCGGGCACCTGTCGGGCATCTCCCGCAAGCTCCCCGAGAACGAGCGCAAGCGTCTCAAGGACATCCTCTCCGGCCTGGTCGGCGAGGCCAGCGTCATCGTGCGCACCGCCGCCGAAGGGGCCAGCGAGGACGAGCTCGTCCGCGACGTCAACCGGTTGCAGGCGCAGTGGTCCGACATCGAGGCCAAGGTGGCCAAGGGTCAGGCCCCGGTGCAGCTCTACGGCGAGCCGGACCTCACCGTGCGCATCGTCCGGGACCTCTTCACCGAGGACTTCGCCGAGCTCATCGTCTCCGGCAACGACGGTCCCGACGACGCGTACGCCGCGATCGACGGCTACGTCCAGCACGTCGCGCCGCACCTCGCGGACCGGCTCAAGCGCTACGAGCCCGGCTCCGACGAGGCCGACGGCACCGACGTGTTCAGCCGCTTCCGGATCGACGAGCAGATCGCCAAGGCGCTCGAGCGCAAGGTGTTCCTGCCCTCCGGGGGCTCGCTGGTGATCGACCGCACCGAGGCGATGACGGTCATCGACGTCAACACCGGCAAGTTCACGGGCAGCGGGGGCAACCTCGAGGCCACCGTCACGAGCAACAACCTCGAGGCGGCCGAGGAGGTCGTGCGCCAGCTCCGGCTCCGCGACCTCGGCGGGATCATCGTCATCGACTTCATCGACATGGTGCTGCCGGCGAACCGCGAGCTGCTCCTGCGGCGCCTGGTCGAGTGCCTGGGCCGCGACCGCACGCGCCACCAGGTGGCCGAGGTGACGAGCCTGGGCCTCGTGCAGATGACGCGCAAGAAGATCGGTACCGGGCTGCTCGAGGCCTTCAGCACCGAGTGCCCGACCTGCCACGGCCGCGGCTACGAGATCCACGACGAGCCGGTCGAGAGCCAGCGCCAGGCCGACGGCGGGGCCCGCGAGCAGCGCGGCTCCCGACGGGGCGGGTCCTCGGGCCACGGCCACGACTCCGGCCAGCCGGCGGCGGACGCCGGCGGCAACGGTTCGTCCCGCCCGGGGCGCAGCCGAGGTGGCCGCGGCCGGCGCAACGGCAACGACTCCGGGGGCGACCAGCCCGACCAGCCCGAGCACGCGTCCGAGCCGGAGACGTCCACGACCGACCCCGCGATCCGAGCGGCGGTCCAGCAGGCCATCGCCGAGGTGGCGGCCTCGTCCGCGCACGCGGGCGACGAGGCGTCCGCCTGAGCCGGTGCCTCTCGTGGTCGCGGTCGTCGGGGCAGGGCCGTCCGGGATCTACGCCGCGGAGGCGCTGACCCGGCGGCCGGGGCGTGAGCACCTCGACGTCCGCGTCGCGGTGCTCGACCGGCTCCCGGTGCCCTTCGGGCTCGTCCGTTACGGCGTCGCGCCCGACCACCCGTCGATCCGTTCGATCCGCAGCACGCTGGAGCGGACCCTCGACGGCGCGGACGTCACCTTCTACGGCGACGTGCAGGTCGGCCGCGACGTGACCGTGGACGAGCTCCGGGCCAGCGTCGACGCCGTGGTCTACGCGTACGGCGCGGCGAGCGACCGCCGGCTCGGCATCGTCGGCGAGGAGCTTCAGGGCAGCATCGCCGCCCCCGAGCTCGTCACCTGGTACACCGGGCACCCCGACGTCCATCCCGACGACGGCGGCGCCGCCCCCGGGCACCCCTTCGTGCCGGAGCTGCTGTCGGCGGCCCACGACGTGGTCGTCGTCGGAGCCGGGAACGTCGCCCTCGACGTCGTGCGGGTCCTGGTGCGCGGGGTGGACGAGCTCAGCACCACCGACATGCCCGACGAGGTCCTCGAGGCCCTGCGATCCCGGGCGGTGCGCGACGTGCACGTGCTCGCCCGCCGCGGCCCGGCGTACACGGCGTTCACGACCAAGGAGCTGCGCGAGCTCGGCGAGCTGGCCGAGGTCGACCTGGTGCTCGACCCCGCCGACCTGGTGCTCGACGAGTCGAGCCGGCTGGTGGCCGAGCAGGACCGGGTGGCGGCCCGGAACCTGGCCGTGCTCGCCGAGTGGGCCGGCCGTCCCCCCACCGGTGCCGCCCACCGCGTCCACCTGCATTTCTGGACCAGCCCGCTCGCGATCCGGGGGACCACCGCCGTCGAGGCGGTCGAGGTGACCCGGTCGGCGGTGGGCGAGGACGGCCTGGTGCGCGCCGTCGGCGAGCCCTGGACGCTGCCCGCCCAGCTGGTCGTCCGCGCGGTCGGGTACCGCGGGCTGCGGCTGCCCGGGGTCCCGTACGACGAGGGCACGGGCCGGATCCCGAACGCTGAGGGTCGCGTGATCCGGGACGGGACCTTCTCGCCGGGGGAGTACGCGACCGGCTGGATCAAGCGCGGGCCGACCGGCGTCGTGGGCACGAACCGCTCGGACGCCGCCGAGACCGTCGTGTCGCTGCTCGAGGACGTCGGCGCGGGCATCCTCGTGCCCCGCGCCGTGCCGGACACGCTGGAGACGTTGCTCGCCGCACGCGGCGTGCACCCGCTCGGGATGCCGCAGTGGCACCGCATCGACGCCGCCGAGCTCGCCCGCGGCCGGGAGCACGGCCGGCTGCGGACCACGTTGGCCCACCGCAGCGAGCTGCTCGGGGCGGCCGGCGACCAGGAGTCACCGCCCGGGTGACCGTCAGCCCGGGGCCCGGGTCGAACGTCGGACGACCAGCGTCGGCACCAGCCGCGCGACCGGGTCGACCTCGCGGTCCTCGAGCACGTCGAGCACCGTGGTCAGCACGTCGGTGCCGAGCTGGCGGAAGTCCTGGCGCATCGTCGTCAGCGGTGGTGCGAAGTGCTCGGCCTCGGGGATGTCGTCGAAGCCCACGACGCTGACGTCCTCGGGCACCCGGATGCCCTGCTCGGACAGCGCGTGGACGCAGCCCAGCGACATCTGGTCGTTCGCGACCACGAGGGCGCTGAAGGCGAGCCCGTCGCGGACCAGGGCGGCGCCGATGCGGTAGCCCGAGCCCGGGGTCCAGTCGCCCACGAGCGGCTGCCGCGCCACGAGGCCGTGCTCGGCCATGGTGTCGCGCCACCCGCGCAGCCGCTCCGTGGCGTCCATCGAGTCACCCGGCCCGGCGACGTGCACGATCGAGCGGTGGCCGAGCCCGACGAGGTGCTCGGTGGCGAGGCGGGCGCCCGCGTACTGGTCGATCGCCAGCGTCGGGCGGCTCGTGCGCCCGCTCGACTCGATGACGACGACGGGGATGCGCAGGTGCAGCCCCGAGACCGCGTCCAGGATCCGGGTCCGGGAGGCGACGACGACGAGCGCCTCGACGTGCTGGCCGAGGACCAGGTCGACGGCGGCCTGGACCGACTCGGGCTCGGTGTCGACGGCGGTGGCCAGCGACACCGAGTAGTCGGCGGCGCGGGCGGCGGACAGCAGCCCGAGCACGGTGCTGCTCGGCCCGTAGTCGGAGGAGCCCGTCGTGATCAGCCCGATGTTGCGCGAACGGCCCCCGACCATGACCCGGGCGGCGGCGTTGGGGCGGTAGCGCAGCTGCTCGACGGCCTGCCGCACCCGCTCCCGGGTGCTCTCGCGCACGCTCGCGTGGTTGTTGATCACCCGCGACACGGTCTGGTGCGACACGCCGGCGAGCCGGGCGACGTCGAAGATCGTGGGTGACGCCGGGCGCGGGTCGGTACGTGGCACCTGCGCTCCTCCCCGCCGGCCCCGCTGCGTACGGGAAACCGGATGTTATCGCGAACACCGAAGGTCACCAGCACCCCAGGCGAAGGTCGTGCGGGGGTGTCCGGCGCGCTGCTCGGACTGGCTGGCGAGCCGTGACGATCCGCGGTTCTCGACCGTCAGCTGGCCCGCGCTGCTTGACAGTCCTCGGCAGCGATGAAATGTTATCGCTCACATCGGTGCCGATGGGATGGTCGGGCCGAGCGTGGAGCCGACTGGAGGACCCCATGGCCCGAGGTGCTGGATGAGCGCCGTCGACGCAGTCACCGCCACCCTCGTCGAGCTCCGCCGGGAGGTTGCCGAGCTGCACGCTGAGCTGCCCCTCAACGAGCTCGTGGTGTGGACCGCGGGCAACGTCTCCGCCCGCGTCCCCGGACGCGACCTGATGGTGATCAAGCCGTCGGGCGTGCGCTACGACGAGCTGACGCCCGAGTCGATGGTCGTGACCGACTTCGCCGGGAACCTCGTCGAGGGGGAGCGCTCCCCGTCGTCGGACACCGCGGCGCACGGCTACGTCTACGCGCACCTGCCCGAGGTGAACGGCGTCGTGCACACCCACTCGACCTACGCCACCGCCTGGGCCGCGCGCGGCGAGGCCATCCCGTGCGTGCTGACGATGATGGCCGACGAGTTCGGCGGCGACGTGCCGGTCGGGCCGTTCGCGATCATCGGCGACGACTCGATCGGGCGGGGCATCGTCGAGACCCTCGCGCGGTACCGCTCGCGCGCCGTGCTCATGGCGAACCACGGCCCCTTCACGGTGGGCACGTCGGCGCGGGCCGCGGTCAAGGCCGCCGTCCTGGTCGAGGAGGTCGCGCGCACGGTGCACGTCGCGCGCCAGCTCGGCGAGCCGCTGCCCATCGACCGGGCGCACGTCGACGCCCTCTACGACCGCTACCAGAACGCGTACGGCCAGCGCTGACGCGCGGCCCGTCCCACCCCTCCCCGAGCCTCTTCCAGCAAGGAGCGTCATGTCCTCCTCCGCACCCACGGTGTGGTTCCTGACCGGCAGCCAGGGCCTCTACGGCCCCGAGATCGTCGCGCAGGTCGAGCAGCAGTCCCAAGACGTCGTGAGCCTGCTCGGCAAGGCCGAGGGGCTGCCCGTGCCCGTGGAGTGGAAGCCGGTGCTCACCGACTCCGGCTCGATCCACCGCACCGTCCTCGCCGCGAACGCCGATCCCGACTGCATCGGCCTGATCGCGTGGATGCACACCTTCTCGCCGGCCAAGATGTGGATCGCGGGGCTCGACGCGCTGCAGACGCCGCTGCTGCACCTGCACACCCAGGCGAACGAGTCGCTGCCGTGGTCCGAGATCGACATGGACTTCATGAACCTGAACCAGGCCGCCCACGGCGACCGCGAGTTCGGCTACATCCAGACCCGGCTCGGCGTGCACCGCAAGACCGTCGTCGGCCACGTCAACGACCCGCAGGTCCAGCGTCGGATCGCCGACTGGCAGCGCGCCGCGCTCGGGGTCGCCGCGGTGCGCTCGCTCCGGCTGGCGCGGTTCGGCGACAACATGCGCGACGTCGCCGTCACCGAGGGCGACAAGGTCGAGGCCCAGCGCACGTTCGGCGTCTCGGTCAACGCCTACGGCGTGAACGCCCTCGTCGCCGCGGTCGACGACGTCGCCGACACCGAGGTCGACGCGCTGGTGGAGACCTACGCCGACCTCTACGACGTCGCCCCCGAGCTGCTGCCCTCCGGCGAGCGGCACGGCTCGCTCCGTTACGGCGCCCGCCTCGAGGCGGGGCTGCGCGCCTTCCTCGTCGACGGCGGCTTCGACGCCTTCACGACGAACTTCGAGGACCTCGGTGGGCTGCGCCAGCTGCCCGGGCTCGCCGTCCAGCGCCTGATGGCCGAGGGCTACGGCTTCGGCGGCGAGGGCGACTGGAAGACCTCGGTGATGCTCCACACGATCAAGGCGATGGCCGGCGGCGCGGTCGCCGCGCCGGGCGGCACCTCGTTCATGGAGGACTACACCTACCACCTGTCCCCGGGGCCCCAGAAGATCCTCGGCAGCCACATGCTCGAGGTCTGCCCCAGCATCGCCGTCGCGAAGCCACGGGTCGAGATCCACCCGCTCGGCATCGGCGACCGGGAGGACCCGGTCCGCCTGGTCTTCGACGCCGCGCCCGGCCCGGGCGTCGTCGTCGGGATCTGCGACCTCGGCGACCGCTTCCGCCTGGTGCTGAACGAGATCGACGTGACCGCGCCCGACGAGCCGCTCCCGAAGCTGCCCGTCGCGCGGGCGGTGTGGGAGCCCCGGCCGAGCCTGCCGACCTCGGCGGAGTGCTGGATCGCCGCGGGCGGTCCGCACCACAGCGTGCTGTCCACCGCCGTCGGCACGGACGTGCTGGACGACTTCGCCGAGGCGCTCGGCGTCGAGCTCGTCGTCATCGACGCCGAGACGCGCTCGCGGGACTTCACCCGCGAGCTGCGCTGGAACCAGGCGTACCACCGGCTCGCCGCCGGATTCTGAACGTCGTCGGTGCGGAGATCCCGCGACCGACGCCTGCATGCACCACGAATCAAGGAGGATCACGAAGTGAAGGCACGCAAGCTCATGTCGGTGGTGGCCGTGGCCGCCGCCCTCACGATGACCGCCGCCGGTTGCGGCGGCGGCCGCGCCGGGACCGCGTCCAGCGAGGCCCCCGCCGCGGGCGCCAACCAGGGCGCGCTGATCGGTGTCGCCATGCCGACCAAGACGTCCGAACGCTGGATCGACGACGGCAACAACGTCAAGGCCAAGCTCGAGTCGCTCGGCTACAAGGTCGACCTGCAGTACGCCAACGACTCGGTGCCCCAGCAGCAGCAGCAGATCGAGTCGATGCTGAACAACGGCGCCAAGGCGCTCATCGTCGCCTCCATCGACGGCACCGCCCTCACCCAGCAGCTGGCCGACGCCGGCGGCGACGGCGTCAAGGTCATCGCCTACGACCGGCTGATCAACGGCTCGCCGAACGTCGACTACTACGTGACGTTCGACAACCAGAAGGTCGGCGTCCAGCAGGGCACGTCGCTGCTCACCGGGCTCGGGATCCTCGACGCCGACGGCAAGGACACCGGCGAGGCCGGGCCGTTCAACGTCGAGCTCTTCGCCGGCAGCCCCGACGACAACAACGCGCAGTTCTTCTACAACGGCGCGATGAGCGTCCTGCAGCCCTACATCGACAAGGGCACGCTCAAGGTCGTCTCCGGCCAGACCGACTTCAGCCAGGTCGCCATCCAGCAGTGGAAGCTCGAGACGGCGCAGGCGCGCATGGAGACGATCCTCAACGGCTTCTACGCCAAGGGCGCCAAGCTCGACGGGGTGCTCTCGCCCTACGACGGCTTGTCGCGCGGCATCCTCAACGCCACCAAGGCCGCCGGCATCGACAACCCGGTCGTCACCGGGCAGGACGCCGAGAAGCCCTCGGACAAGCTGATCCTCGACGGCGTGCAGTACTCGACGATCTTCAAGGACACCCGCAAGCTGGGTGACACCGCCGCGACGATGGTCGACGACGTGCTGAACGGCCGGACGCCGGAGACGAACGACACGACGACGTACAACAACAAGATCAAGGTCGTGCCGGCCTACCTGCACGAGTCCGTGGTGATCACCAAGGACAACCTGATCTCCGAGGTCGTCGACTCCGGCTACTACACCAAGGAAGGCGTCGAGAACGGCGAGTAGCCCTCCCGGCCCGGTGGTCGGTGCCCGCGCCCGTCCGGGGGCGCGGGCACCGACCACCCTCCTGGTCCTCGCCAGGACCACCCGCAGCACACGCTCGTGCTCACGACGAAGGAGCAGCTGAACCCGATGACGAACGACGCCATCCTCCAGATGGTCGACATCACCAAGACCTTCCCGGGCGTGAAGGCCCTGCAAGACGTCAACCTGAGCGTCGAGCGCGGCGAGGTCCACGCGATCTGCGGCGAGAACGGCGCCGGCAAGTCGACGCTGATGAAGGTGCTGTCGGGCGTCTACCCGCACGGCTCGTACGAGGGCGAGATCGTCTTCGAGGGCCGGCCGGCCGCGTTCTCGGGCATCCGGGACTCCGAGCACGCCGGCATCGTGATCATCCACCAGGAGCTCGCGCTCAGCCCCTTCCTGTCGATCGCCGAGAACATCTTCCTCGGCAACGAGCAGCAGCGCGGCGGCCGCATCGACTGGAACGCGACGAACCTGAGGGCGGCGCAACTGCTGCGCCGCGTCGGTCTCGCGGAGAACCCGGTCACCAAGATCACCGACCTCGGCGTCGGGAAGCAGCAGCTCGTCGAGATCGCCAAGGCGCTCTCGAAGGAGGTCAAGGTGCTGATCCTCGACGAGCCCACGGCGGCGCTGAACGACACGGACTCCGCGCACCTGCTCGGCCTGATCGACGGGCTGCGCGACGAGGGCATCACCTCGATCATCATCAGCCACAAGCTGAACGAGATCAAAGCGATCGCCGACCGGGTGACCATCATCCGCGACGGGCGCACCATCGAGACCCTCGACCTGCACGCCGACGACGTCTCCGAGGAACGCATCATCCGGGGCATGGTGGGCCGTGACCTCGACAGCCGCTTCCCCGGGCGCGACGTCGAGATCGGCGAGGAGGTGCTGCGGATCGAGGACTGGACGGTGCACCACCCGCTCGAGCACAGCCGCCTCGTGGTGGACCACGCGAACCTGCACGTCCGCGCCGGCGAGGTGGTGGGCATCGCCGGGCTGATGGGGGCCGGCCGCACCGAGCTGGCCATGAGCGTCTTCGGGCGCTCCTACGGCCGCGACATCACCGGCAACCTCTACAAGGACGGCCGCCTGATCCAGGCGCACACCGTCAAGCAGGCGATCGCCCACGGCATCGCCTACGCGACCGAGGACCGCAAGCGCTACGGGCTGAACCTCATCGACGACATCAAGCGGAACATCTCCGGCTCGGCCCTCGGCAAGCTCGCGAGCTGGGGTCACGTCGACGCGAACGCCGAGACCGTGGTCGCGAACGGCTTCCGCAAGAGCATGCGGATCAAGGCGCCCGACGTGGGGGTGGTCACCGGCAAGCTGTCCGGCGGCAACCAGCAGAAGGTCGTGCTGAGCAAGTGGCTGTTCACCGACCCGGACGTGCTGATCCTCGACGAGCCGACCCGCGGCATCGACGTCGGCGCCAAGTACGAGATCTACACGATCATCAATCAGATGGCGGCGCAGGGGAAGGCGATCATCGTGATCTCCTCCGAGCTCCCGGAGCTGCTCGGGATCTGCGACCGCATCTACGCGCTGTCGGCCGGTCGGGTGACCGGCGAGGTCGACGTGGCCACGGCCCAGCCGGAAAAGCTCATGCAGTACATGACGAGTGAGAAGGAGTAGCGGCATGTCCGCCTCGACGCAGACCCTGACCGACGACACGGCTGTCGTCCCCCCGCCGGAGCCCGAGGGTGCTGGGCTGGGTGCCTTCCTGTCCGGCCGCCTCCGCCAGGTCGGCATCTTCCTGGCCCTGATCGCGATCGTGATCCTGTTCCAGGCGCTCACCGGCGGGACGCTGCTGACGCCGCGCAACGTCACCAGCATCATCGGCCAGAACGCGTACGTCCTGATCCTCGCGATCGGGATGGTCATGATCATCATCGCCGGTCACATCGACCTGTCGGTCGGTTCGGTGGTGGCCTTCGTCGGTGCCGTGAGCGGCATCATGATCGTCCAGTGGGGCTGGCCCTGGTGGCTCGGCGTGATAGCCGCCGTCGTGGTCGGCGGGGTGGTCGGCGCCTGGCAGGGCTTCTGGGTCGCCTACGTCGGCATCCCCGCCTTCATCGTGACGCTGGCCGGCATGCTGACCTTCCGCGGGCTCACGCAGATGATCCTGCACAACGTGCCGATCACGCCCTTCCCCTCGGAGTACGTCGCGATCGGCTCCGGCTTCCTGCCCGACCTCGGCGGCGGCGTCAGCGCCTTCGAGCCGCTCACCCTGGTCCTGGGGTTCGCGGCCACGATCGGCCTGGTCGGCCAGCAGGTCCGCGAGCGCCGCAAGCGGGTCAAGCTCGGCCTCGAGGACCAGCCGTTCTCGTGGTTCCTCTCCCAGGCGGTCTTCACCGCGGTGTTCATCCTGCTGATCACCTTCACCCTCGCCAGCTACCGCGGCACCCCGATCGTGCTGGTCATCCTGGCCGCGCTGATCCTGATCTACAGCACGGTCATGCAGCAGTTCGTCTTCGGACGCCACATCTACGCCCGCGGCGGCAACCTGCACGCCGCGCAGCTGTCCGGCGTCGACACCAAGCGGGTCGACTTCCTGCTGTTCGTCAACATGGGGGTGCTCGCCGGCATCGCGGGCATCGCCTTCACCGCGCGCAGCAACTCGGCCCTGCCGGGCGCCGGCACCGGCTTCGAGCTGGACGCCATCGCGGCCGCCTTCATCGGCGGGGCGGCCGTCACCGGTGGCATCGGGACGGTGACGGGAGCCATCATCGGTGGTCTGATCATGGGTGTCCTGAACAACGGGATGTCGCTGCTCGGGCTGGGCACCGAGGTGCAGTCCTTCATCAAGGGCTTCGTCCTGCTGCTGGCCGTGGCGTTCGACATCTTCAACAAGCGGCGCGCGGCGAACGCGTCCAAGTGAGCCCGGAGGGCCAGATGAGCAACACGCTGGGGATCGAGCTGGGGTCGACCCGGATCAAGGCGGTCCTCGTCGGTCCGGACCTCACCTCGCTCGCCACCGGCGGGCACGACTGGGAGAACAGCTTCACCGACCGGTTGTGGACCTACCCGCTGGAGGCGGCGTGGGACGGGCTGCGGGAGGCGTACGCCGGGCTCGCGGCCGACGCGGCGCGCCGGGGGGACGTGGACCCCGGTGCGGTCGGCGCGCTCGGCGTCTCGGCGATGATGCACGGCTACCTCGCCTTCGACGCCGACGGCGAGCTGCTCGTGCCGTTCCGCACCTGGCGCAACACGAACACCGACGAGGCCTCGCAGCGCCTCAGCGAGGCCTTCGGGCAGAACGTCCCGCACCGCTGGAGCGTGGCGCACCTCTACCAGGCGCTCCTCGACCACGAGGAGCACGTGGGGCGGGTGGCGTACGTGACGACGCTCGCCGGCTACGTGCACTGGCAGCTGACCGGGGAGCAGGTGCTCGGCGTCGGCGACGCCAGCGGGATGTTCCCGATCGACCCGGAGACGCGCGGCTACGACGAGCGGATGCTCGCGCAGTTCGACGAGCTGGCCGGCGGGCTCGGCTTCACGACGCCGCTGGTCGACCTGCTGCCGCGCATCCTGCTCGCCGGCGAGCAGGCCGGGACCCTGACCGCGGAGGGCGCGGCCCGGCTCGACCCCACCGGTCAGCTGCCGGCCGGGATCTCGTTGTGCCCGCCCGAGGGCGACGCCGGGACCGGGATGGTGGCGACCGGGTCCGTCGCGCCCCGGACCGGGAACGTCAGCGCCGGCACCAGCATCTTCGCGATGGTCGTGCTCGACCGCGCCCTGTCCCGCCCGCACCGCGAGCTCGACCTCGTGACGACGCCGGCCGGCGACCAGGTGGCGATGGTGCACTGCAACAACGGCGCCAGCGAGCTGAACGACTGGGCGCGGCTGTTCGGCGAGTTCGCGACGGCGCTCGGCTCGCCGGTGCCCGCCGACCGGGTCTTCTCGACGCTGTTCGAGGCCGCGCTCGAGGGTGCGCCCGACGGCGGTGGGCTGGTCGCGTACAACTACCTCTCCGGCGAGCCGATCACCGACCTGCACGAGGGTCGGCCGCTGGTGGTGCGCTCGCCGGGTGGCACGTTCGACCTGGCCACGTTCGTGCGGGCGCAGATCTACAGCGCCTTCGCGACGCTCCGGCTCGGGATGGACGTCCTGCTCACCGACGAGGGTGTCGAGCTCGACACGATGTTCGCCCACGGCGGCCTCTTCAGGACCAAGGGCGTCGCGCAGCGCTTCCTGGCCGCGGCGATCCGCACTCCGGTCTCGGTCGGCGACCTCGCCGCCGAGGGTGGCGCGTGGGGCATCGCCGTGCTGGCGGCGTACTCGCGGCAGCGCGCCGAGGGGCAGAGCCTGGCCGACTACCTCCAGGAGCGGGTGTTCGGCGACGCCGTGCTGACCCGGGCGGACCCCGACGACGACGACGCCGCCGGCTTCGACGCGTTCATGGAGCGCTACGTCGCCGGCCTGGCCGTCCAGCGGGCGGCGGTCGACACCCTCCGCTGACGCTCAGGCCCGGGCGACGAGGTAGCCCTCGTCGTCGAGTCCGACCGGGATCGGGTCGATGATGTCGAAGCTGTAGACACCCGTCGGCTCGGTGTTCCGGAAGCCGACGATCGCCCACGAGCCGTCCCGCTGCTGCACGAGCGGCGCGGCGAAGAGGTCCGGCTCGGCGGTGAACGGGCGCGCGAGGGTGATGTCCCACGGCCCGAGCGGGCCGGGGAGGGCAGCGACCAGGTGCAGTACTCGCCCAGCCGGGCGCGGGCCTCCGGCGTCATCTCCTGCGGGTGGCAGGTGAAGACGAGCACCCAGCGACCGTCGATCTGCTTGTCCTGCAGCACCTCCAGCTGGCCGAACCCGGCCCCCGGCGCGCACAGCGGCGCGCCGAGCGTCCAGGTCTCGAGGTCGGGGCTGGTGGCGTGGGCGATCACCCCGTCGTCGTTGCGCCCGGCGCTCACGTCCCGGGCGCTGATCAGCAGGTGCCAGCCGTCGCCGTCGGGGTCGGCGAGGACCAGGGGGTCGCGCCAGGTCTCGCTGCTGTGCTCGACGTCGGGCCCGGTCGTCTCGGACGGGTGGGAGTGCAGCGTCTTGTACCAGGACGAGTCCGGCAGGACGACGGGCGTCGTGCCCGTCCGGGTCCAGGTGTGCAGGTCGTCGGAGACCGCGGCACCGACCCGTTGGTCGAAGATGTGGTGCCCCGCGTGCGAGATCGCGGTGTAGAACATCCGCCACCGCTCGCCGTCGTGGACCACCGAACCCGTCCAGATGGCCAGGTCGTCGAAGCTCGGCGCCGGCCCGGCCGCCCTGAAGCATTCACCCAGGTAGTCCCAGGTGACGAGGTCGGTCGACGTCGCGTGCCCGACCGTCGCGTTGACGTGCCGTCGTCCGGCGTCGGTCAGCGCCTTCGGGGCCTTGAGGAAGAACAGGTGGTACCGCTCCCCGTCGTCCGCCACCCACGAGTCCCACACCCACGCGTCGTCCAGGCTCAGCACGCCCGTCATCCTGGCAGCGGAGCGCCGTACGCTGGCGGCGTGGTGTACACCCTGGCCTACGAGAGCCAGGCGTCGGCTCCGTTCTCGGCGCCCGACCTGCTGGACCTGCTGCGGCGCAGCCGCGTGAAGAACGCCGACCTGGGCGTCAGCGGCATCCTGCTCTACCGCCACGGCACCTTCCTGCAGCTGCTCGAGGGTCCGCGCGCCCGGGTGGACGAGCTCTACGCCGTGATCGCAGCCGACCCCCGGCACCAGGAGGTCAGCACCGTGCTCGTCGAGGACCGGCCCGGGCGCCGGTTCCCGGACTGGTCGATGGGGTTCGCGGACGTCGACGGCGACTTCACCGACGTCGACGGCTTCACCGACGTGCTGAGCTCCGTACGAGGTCCGGACGGCGCGGAGAGCCCCGAGTTCCTCGAGCTCCTCGCGCTCTTCGCCAGCGACGACTGAGCGCGGGTCGCGCCGAACGGCCCGGTCAGCCGGCGCTGATCGTCCAGGACGCGGTGTGCTCGCTCCCGGGCTCGAGCACGACGAGGTCCTCACCCGTGCCGAAGGCGTCCGGCGGGCAGGTCATGGGCTCCACGGCGAGACCGGCGCGGTCCAGCTCGGGCTCCGGGCGGTCGGCGGTGTGGACCTGGACCCAGCCCAGCTCCGGCCCCCAGGTCATCTCCACGGCGAAGCCGTCCGGCGCCTCGAGGCGGACGCGGGCCCGCCCGTCGGCCCCGCGGCGCAGACGGGAGAAGGCGTGGTCGACCTGCGCGGTCCCGATCGGCGTGGGTTCGCGGAAGTCCGGCCACGGGGCGTCGGCGGCGTCGCGCTCGCCGTCGGGCAGCAGCCGGGCGCCGGCCGTCGCGACGTAGGCGTCGGCCGGGAGCGTGAGCCGGCAGTCGTCGAGCCGGGCGCCGCCCGCGGTCAGGTAGGGGTGGGCCGCGACCCCGTACGGGGCACGGTCGAACAGCGTCTCGGCGGTCACGGTCGTGGTGAGCCCGACGTCGGCGAGCGCGTGGACGCACCGGACGCGGAGCCGGTGCGGGTAGCCGGCGCTGGGGGCGAGCTCCGCGACGAGGGTGACGGAGTCCTCCAAGGCCGCCTCGACCGTCCAGTCCGCCCAGACCAGCAGGCCGTGCAGGGCGTGCCCACGGTCGGGCTCGGTCAGCGGGAGCTGCTGGTCCTGCCCGTCGAAGGTGTAGCGGCCGTCGACGACCCGGTTGGGCCACGGGGCCAGGAGAGCGCCGCGGTAGGCGGGGCGCAGCTCGTCGGTCGCAAAGCCCACGACCAGCGGCCGTCCCTGGTGCTCCAGCGTGCGCAGGCTGGCGCCGAGGGTGACGACCGACGCCGCGTACGGGCCGTGGACGAGGCGGATCTCGCGACCGGCGAGGGGGTGGTGGGGCACGTCGCCGAGTCTGTCAGGCGAGCCCGTCAGTCCGGCGGCGCGACCAGGCGGGCGATCAGCCGGGCCAGGGCCGCGCGGGGCTCGGTCGTCATCCCCGCGTGCACCGGGGACGGCTGGACCACCGTGCTCCGGGGTGCGGTGAGCATCCCGAAACGGACCGCGAGGCCCTCGTTCTCGCGGGCGGATCCGACCGGGGTGCCGCAGGCGAGGACGACCGCCTCGGAGGCGGTGCGGACCGCGTCGAGGTCCACGTCCCGGGCCAGCGCGCGCAGCCGGACGTCGTCGACGACGACCGAGGCCTGCAGGAAGTCGCGCGCCTGGCAGTAGAGGACCACCCCGACGTTGACGAACTCGCCGCGGTCGACCCGCGGCACGGCGCGCAGGACGGCGTAGACGTAGGGGAACCGTTCCGCCGGGGGGCTCACGGGAGCCAGCTCTCGGCGTGCGCCAGCCGGAGCAGCAGGTGCTCCGCGTAGGCCGCCCGGGCGCTCGCGGCGTCGGGCGGGGCGAGCGGGTCCGGCCGGGTCGGGTCGGGCAGCAGCCAGGCGTCGGGCACGAGGGCGAGGACGTCGGCGAGCAGGGCGGGGGTGACCTGGGCGGCGAGGTCCTCGTGCACCGTGCGCGGGTCGCCGACGTCGGCGAGGACGTGGTCGTCGTAGCGGTAGCGCCCGGTCGCGAACGTCTCCGGCCGGCCCCACGCGTGGTGGAAGCGCAGGCAGGCGCCGTGGTCGATGGCCCAGAGGGACCGGTGCCAGACCAGCAGGTTGGTGTTCCGGGCGCTGCGGTCGACGTTCGCGACGAAGGCGTCCAGCCAGACGATCCGGGCCGCCTGCTCCGCTTCGACGTCGAAGCCCGGGTCGTACCCGACGGCGCCGGGCAGGAAGTCGACCGCCAGGTTCAGCCCGGCGCTGGCCGAGACGAGCTCCTGGACCTCCTCGTCCGGCTCTCGGCGACCGAGCTCGGCGTCCACCTCGATCAGGGCGAGGTCAGGGATGTCGACGCCGAGCGCACGGCCGAGCTCGCCCACCACGATCTCGGCCACCAGCGCCTTGGGCCCCTGCCCGGCCCCGGTGAACTTGACGACGTACGTGCCCAGGTCGTCGGCCTCCACCAGCCCGGGCAGCGAACCACCCTCGCGCAGGGCCGTCAGGTAGACGGTGGCGTGGACGTGGGGCAGCTCGACGGGCGGCGGGTCCACGAGCATGCTGGACACGGTAGTGGTCGGCGTTTGACCGGTCTTGAGCGCGGCACGTAGCCTTGACCCTCGGTGCGCGCTCCGGCGTGCTCACGTACGTGCCGGCCGGACAGGCGGGGCCGTACGGATCTCCACGACATCAAGGCAAGTCAATTCCAAGAGAGTGGGTCAGGCGTGTACGCGATCGTGCGTAGTGGCGGCCGTCAGCACAAGGTCGCCGTGGGCGACGTCCTCGAGGTCGACCGCGTGCACAGCGCGGCCGGTTCCTCGCTGGCGTTGACGCCGCTCCTGCTGGTCGACGGCACCTCGGTGACCTCGGACGCCTCGGCGCTCGCCTCGGCCTCGGTCACCGCCGAGGTGCTGGCCGAGACCAAGGGTCCGAAGATCCGGATCATGAAGTTCAAGAACAAGACCGGTTACCGCAAGCGTCAGGGTCACCGTCAGAAGCACACGCAGATCCGCATCACGGGCATCGAGAGCTGAGGCGAGCAGATGGCACACAAGAAGGGCGCGAGCTCTACCCGTAACGGCCGCGAGTCCAACGCGCAGCGCCTCGGCGTCAAGCGCTTCGGCGGCCAGGTCGTCAACGCCGGCGAGATCATCGTCCGCCAGCGCGGCACCCACTTCCACCCCGGCGAGGGCGTCGGCCGCGGCAAGGACGACACGCTGTTCGCCCTTCGCGCCGGCGAGGTCGAGTTCGGCACCCGGCGCGGGCGTCGGGTCGTCAACATCCAGCTCGTCGCGGCGGTCGCCGCCCCCGAGGTCGCGACGGTCTGACCGTCCGGTCGAGCAAGACGCACGACGTGTCGAGAGGGTGGCCCGGACGGGCCACCCTCTCGTCGTCTCTGAACCTCTTCACCCGCTCCCGCACGAACCCCCGTCCTCCTGAGAGGAGGCGCCCGGCATGGCCATCCCCAGCTTCGTCGACCAGGTGACGCTGCACACCTTCGGCGGCAACGGCGGGCACGGCTGCGCCTCCGTGCACCGCGAGAAGTTCAAGCCGCTCGGCGGTCCGGACGGCGGGAACGGTGGGCACGGCGGTTCGGTGGTCCTCCGGGTCGACCCCGAAGTGACGACGCTCGTCGACTACCACCGCCAGTCCTACCGGCGCGCGACCAGCGGCCAGCCCGGACGCGGCGACCACCAGAACGGCTCCAACGGCGAGGACATCGTCCTCCCGGTCCCGGACGGGACGGTCGTCAGCGACGCCGACACCGGTGAGCGGCTCGCCGACCTCACGGGTCCCGGGGCCGAGCTCGTCGTCGCGCAGGGCGGCCGTGGCGGGCTGGGCAACGCCGCGCTCGCCTCCTCCGCCCGCAAGGCCCCGGGCTTCGCCCTCCTGGGCGAGGACGGCACCGAGCGCACGGTGTCGCTCGAGCTCAAGGTCGTCGCCGACATCGGTCTCGTCGGCTACCCGAGCGCTGGCAAGTCGTCGTTGGTCGCCGCGATCTCGCGGGCGCGGCCCAAGATCGCGGACTACCCCTTCACCACGCTGATCCCGAACCTCGGCGTCGTCGTGGCCGGCGCGACCACCTTCACCGTGGCCGACGTGCCCGGGCTCATCGAGGGCGCCAGCGAGGGCCGCGGGCTCGGTCACGACTTCCTGCGCCACGTCGAGCGCTGCGCCGCCTTGGTGCACGTGGTCGACTGCGCCACCTTCGAGCCAGGCCGCGACCCCGTCTCCGACCTCGACGTCATCGAGGGCGAGCTCGGCGCGCACGGCGGCCTCGAGGACCGCCCGCGCCTCGTCGCGCTCAACAAGGTCGACGTCCCCGACGGCGCCGAGCTCGCCGACATCGCGCGGGCCGACATCGAGGCGCGCGGCTACCGGGTGTTCGCGGTCTCGACCAAGACCGGCGAAGGCCTGCAGGCGCTGACGTACGCGATGGCCGACCTCGTCGCCCAGCGTCGCGCGGCGCTCCCGCCGCCCGCGCCGGCCCGGATCGTGCTGCGGCCCGAGCCCGTCCGCGGGGGTGGCAAGCCGTTCGTCGTGTCCCGGGAGGGCGACCTGTGGCGGGTTCGCGGCGACAAGCCCGAGCGCTGGGTGCGCCAGACCGACTTCGGCAACCCCGAGGCCGTGGGCTACCTCGCCGACCGGTTCAACCGGCTCGGGATCGAGGACCGGCTGCTCGAGCTCGGGGCCCGGGCCGGCGACGGCGTCGCGATCGGCGGAGCCGCCGACGGCGAGGGGGCGGTGGTCTTCGACTTCGCGCCACAGGTCGACGTGGGCGCCGAGATCCTCAGCCGCCGCGGCGAGGACGTCCGGCTGGAGGACCCGCAGCGTCCGGCCGTCGCGCGGCGCCGCGAGCTCGACAAGGAGTACCAGGCGGCCCGTGAGGCGGAGGACGACGGCGGTTACCACGGTGTCCGACGGCGCTGACGCAGCCCTGATCGTCGACCGGTCGGCCGTCGCCACGGCCCACCGGGTCGTGGTCAAGGTCGGCTCGTCGTCGCTCACCTCGACGGCGGGCGGCATCGACCCCGCCCGGATCGGGGCCCTCGTGGACGCGCTGGTCGCCGTACGGCTCGCCGGGCGTGAGGTCGTCCTCGTCTCGTCGGGGGCCATCGCGGCCGGGCTCGCCCCCCTGGGGATGCGGACCCGCCCCCACGACCTGGCCAACCAGCAGGCCGCCGCCTCCGTCGGGCAGAGCCTGCTCATGGAGCACTACGGGCGCCTGTTCGCCCGCGCGGGCCTGGGGGTCGGGCAGGTGCTGCTCACCGTCGACGACGTGACGCGGCGGGGCAACTACCGCAACGCCTTCCGCACGTTCGGGCGGCTGCTCGAGCTCGGGGTCGTCCCCGTCGTCAACGAGAACGACACCGTCGCGACCCAGGAGATCCGGTTCGGCGACAACGACCGGCTGGCCGCTCTCGTCGCCCACCTGGTCCACGCCGACGCGCTGGTGCTGCTCAGCGACGTCGACGCGCTCTGGACCACCCATCCCGCGCAGCCCGGAGCCCGCCGGATCGACGTCGTCCACGGCGCGGCCGACCTCGCCGACGTCGACGTCACCCGACGGGGTTCGGCCGTCGGCACGGGCGGCATGCAGACCAAGATCGAGGCCGCCGCCATCGCGACCTCCGCCGGCATCCCGGTCGTCCTCACCGACGCCCCGCACGCCGGCGAGGCGCTGGCCGGCGCGGGTGTCGGCACGCTCTTCACCCCCACCGGAAAGCGCCGGCCGACGCGACTGCTGTGGCTGCGGCACGCCAGTGCGGCGAAGGGCCGCCTGGTCCTCGACGCCGGGGCGGTCCGCGCGGTCGTGCAACGCAAGGCCTCGCTCCTGCCCGCCGGCATCACCGCGGTCGAGGGCACCTTCGCCGCCGGCGAACCCGTCGACCTCGTCGGGCCCGACGCCGTCGTCGTGGCGCGCGGCCTGGTCGCGTACGACTCCGACGAGCTCCCGGCGCTGCTCGGCCGGACGACGCAGGACCTGGCGGCGGAGCGTGGCGCCGCGTACGAACGCACGGTCGTGCACCGCGACGCCATGGTGGTGCTGGGGGACTAGCCCGACGTCAGGGGTGGACGTAGCCCCGGCGGACGGTGCGGTCGAGGATGCCGAGGGTCCCCTTGAGGGAGGACTCGGAGATGACCGGGAAGATGCCGCGGGCCTTCCACCCGGGGTGGGCGTCGGACCAGTCGTAGAAGGAGACGACCTCGGTCGTCCCCTCGTCGACAGGGGTCAGGCGGTAGCCGTAGACCTGGCCGATCGGCGGGCGCGACGGGCCGAGGACCGACCAGGAGATCTCGCGGTCGGGCTCGTACGTCGTGATGGTCACCGTGACGTCGTACAGGCTGAGGTCGGGGCGGTCGCCGAGCGCCTCGCGGTCCATGTGGACGACGAAGCTGTCGCCCACGCCCGCCACGAGACCGCCGTCGGCGTCCTGCAGCATGCCGGAGGCGTCGATCGCCACGTGGCCCTGCGGGTCGCGGAGCAGCGCGAAGATGGCGTCAGCCGGGGCGTGGACCGTGCGTCGGACCTCGAGGCGTTCGGTGTCGGGATCGGGCATGGCCGCAGTGTCGCAGGTGCGTCAGGATGGTCGCGTGACCGAGCCAGGCAGCCCCGTCCGCTTCACGGCGACCGTCGAGCTCGACGGGAAGACGGCGACCGGGTTCGTGCCGCCGACTGCTCGACGGCTCGGCCGGCCGGCGGCCGGCCGTCTCTCCTCGCGGGCACTCCTACCGCAGCACCGTGGGCGTGATGGGCGGACGCTCGATGCTCCCGCTCAGCGCCGAGAACCGCACCGGCGCCGGCGTGGCCGCGGGAGACGAGGTGGAGGTCGAGCTCGTCGCGGACGTGGCGCCTCGGACGGTCGAGGTCCCCGACGACCTCTCCGAGCGGCTGGCGGCCGTGCCCGCGGCGCAGGTGACCTTCGACAGCCTGGCGCCCGGCCAGCGCAAGGAGTGGGTGCGCTGGGTCACCGAGGCCAAGCGGGCCGAGACGCGCGCCGACCGGCTGGCGAAGACCGTCGAGGCGCTGGCCGCCGGGCGGCGGACGCGGTGAGCGCGCCGAGCCTGTTCTACGACGCGTACGACACCCAGGTCGGGGTGGTCGGCCTCCTCGCCGGGCCGGGCGGGCTGCGGCGGCTCGGCTGGGGCCTCGACCCGGGTGGCGCCTCGACCGAACCCGACGAGACCGTCCAGCTCGTCCTCGGGCAGCTGCGCGAGTACTTCGCCGGCCAGCGCGGCGACTTCGACCTGCCGCTGGACCTGCCGCGCCTGGAGCCGACGACCCTCGCCGTGCTCGAGGCGCTGCGCGCGGTGCGGGCGGGGGAGACCGTGACGTACGCCGAGCTGGCGCGCCGCAGCGGCACCGGCGTCCCGGCCCGGGCGATCGGCTCGATCATGGCCGCGAACCCCGTCCCGCTCGTGATCCCGTGCCAACGGGTCGTCGCGGCCGACGGACTCGGTGGCTTCTCCGGGGGCGACCCGGGCCACGAGCTGGAGACGAAGCGCTGGCTGCTGGAGCACGAGGGCGCCCTGCCCCCCGTGCTCGTCTGAACCCGTCCCTAGGATCAGGGCCGTGGACATCTGCGAGCTCATCCTCTCCGACCACCACGAGCAGCGGCGCATGTTCGCCATGCTCGACGACGTGTCCAAGGACGACACCAAGACGCTCGGGGTGCTGTGGAAGCGGCTCTCGACGATGCTGGAGGTGCACGCCCAGGGTGAGGAGGAGCTCTTCTACCCCGAGCTGCTCAAGCTGGGGGAGCGCCTGCACGACCACGCCGAGATCGAGGAGACCGAGGACGCGGTCGGCGACCACAACGACATCCGCGACGGGATCCTCGCCAGCCAGCAGGCCGACGTCGGCAGCGACGCCTGGTGGAAGGGTGTGAACGACGCCCGCGAGGCCAACGACGAGCACATGGGCGAGGAGGAGCACGAGGGGCTCAAGGAGTTCCGCGAGCACGTCGACCTCGAGACCCGGCACCGCATCGGTGTCGCCTTCGCCGCGTACGAGGCCGAGCACGTCGACGGGGTCCCGATCGTGGACAAGGACCCGGAGCAGTACGTGAAGGACAACAGCTGACCTCTCGGGCTGTGTCCTACGGCCCCACGACCACCGACCCGCTGCACCTCCCCTCTACGGGGCGGGCCTCGGCGAGACATTCCGTCGGTTCTGGCGTGCTCCAGACCGGCAGCTTCGCCGCCGCGTCGCGAGAGACGGGCGACGTGGGCGACGTGCCGTCCTCGCTGTGGGGACTGGTCGTGGCGATCCCGACCCTCGCGCTGAGCTGGCGCCGGCTGCACGACACGAACCGCAGCGGCCTGCGGAACGGCTGGATCGTCCTGCTCGTCTTCCACCTCTCGGGGCCCAGACCTGAGGGTGCGCGTTTCGACCGCTGAGGTCTCCACGGCTCTACCATCGTGCGATGGGGGTCGCGTCCGCGAACGTGGTGCAGGACATCCGTTTCGCGCGCTCGGCGGACGGCGTGCAGATCGCGTACGCGGTGCACGGGTCCGGACCGCCGCTGCTGGTCGACGCCTGCTGGCTGAGCCACCTCCAGTTCGACTGGCAGAGCCCCGTCTGGCGGCACTACCTCACGGAGCTCGGTCGGATCGCGACCGTGATCAGGTTCGACGAACGGGGCCACGGCCTCTCCGACCGCGGCGTCACCGACCACAGCCTCGAGGCCCGGGTCGCCGACCTGGAGGCGGTCGCCGACGCAGCCGGTCTCGAACGGTTCGCGGTGCTCGCCATGGCCCAGGGCGGACCCGTCGCGATCGAGTACGCCGCCCGGCACCCGGACCGCGTCACGCGCCTCGCCTGCTACGGCAGCTACGCCGGCGCGCAGGTCGCGGCCTCGGCGGAGGAGCGGGAGCTGGACGCGGCCTTCACCGCGTTGATCAAGGTCGGCTGGGACCGTCCGACACCGGAGTTCCGGCGGGTGTTCACGCACCTGATGATCCCGGGCGGCACCGAGGAGCAGATGCGCTGGATCGACGACCTGCAGCGGATGGCGGTCGACGCGGACACCGCGGTGATCGCCCGCGGGCAGCGGCAGGTGACCGACTCGAGCGCGCGGCTGCCCGAGCTGGACCTGCCGGTGCTCGTGCTGCACAGCCGTGGTGACCAGATGAACGAGTTCTCCCAGAGCCGGCACCTCGCCACGCACATCCGCGGGGCCCGGCTCGTCGCGCTCGAGAGCGACAACCACATCGTGCTGGCCGACGAACCCGCCTGGCCCGTCTTGCTGCGCGAGCTGACCGCGTTCCTCGCTCCGGACCGCTCGCCGGCGGCCGAGGGCGTGCCCGCGACGACCGACCTCGCGCAGGTGCTGTCGCCGCGCGAGCTCGACGTGCTCCGGCTGGCTGCGCGCGGCTGCGACAACGACGCGATCGGGACGGAGCTGGTGCTGTCGGTCCGCACCGTCGAGCGGCACCTGCAGAACGCCTACGCCAAGCTCGGGCTGCGCGGCCGGTCGGCCCGCGCGGCGGCCGTCGGGCGACTGCTCTCGCCCCTCTGAGGCGTACGCGCCAGCCGCCACGTCCAGCCCTCCCGCGTACGGGAGTTGGGTGTCGGCGCCGATGTGCGCGACCGCCTGCGCTCCCTAGCGTCGTGGTCATCGACCACCCGACCAGGAGGCACCCATGACCACCACCACCGACGCGACCCGCTCGACGACCGACAAGGACGCCGACCGCGCCCTGAAGGGCCGGCACGCGGCCATGTGGGCCAGCGGCGACTACCCGAGGGTCGCCGACGAGGTGGTCGGCGGGCTCGGTGCGCTCCTGGTCGACGCCGTCGACGTCCAGCCGGGCCAGCGGGTCCTCGACGTCGCGGCCGGGACCGGGACCTCCGCGCTCCCGGCCGCCCGCCGCGGCGCGGACGTCACGGCCACGGACCTGACCCCGGCCCTGCTCGAGGTCGGCTGCGCCGCGGCGCAGGCCGAGGGGCTGGACCTGACCTGGGAGGTCGCCGACGCGGAGGCGCTGCCGTACGCGGACGGCACCTTCGACACGGTGCTCTCGTGCATCGGCGTCATGTTCGCCCCGCACCACCAGGCCGCCGCCGACCAGCTCGTCCGGGTCTGCCGTCCCGGCGGCACGATCGGGGTGCTGAGCTGGACGCCGGACGGCTTCATCGGCCAGCTCTTCGCGACCATGAAGCCGTACGCCCCGCCGCCTCCGCCCGGGGCCTCGCCCGCGCCGCTGTGGGGCCGCCTCGACCACGTCCGTGAGCTCCTCGGGGACCGGTTGGACGGGCTCGCGGCCCGCCAGCAGACCCTGCGGGTCGACCGCTTCGGGTCCGGTGCGGAGTTCCGGGACTTCATGCGGGCGACCTACGGGCCGACCATCGCCGTGTACGCCGCGGTCGCCGGAGACCCGGCGAAGCTCGCCGCGCTGGACGCCGACCTCGCGGCGCTGGGGGAGCGCTTCCTCGTCGACGAGACGATGGAGTGGGAGTACCTGCTGGTGACAGGACGCCGGGTCTGAGGCCGGGGCCGGCGAGGGTCTGCTCCGCTACCGTGGCGTCATGACGGTGCAGCAGCAGGCCCTCGCCGCCCGGGACGCCGCGCGGACCCTCGCGACAGCGACGCGCACGGCCAAGGACGCGGCGCTGCAGGCCATGGCCGACGCGCTGGCCAAGGCGGAGACGGCGGTCCTCGAGGCCAACGCGGTCGACGTCCGCCGGGCGGAGCAGGCGGGCACGGGGCCCGCGCTCGTCGACCGGCTCCGCCTGACGCCCGACCGGGTCGCCGGGATGGTCGACGGCCTGCGCGACCTGGCCGGGCTGCCCGACCCGGTCGGTGACGTCGTCCGCGGCTGGACCAACGCGAACGGGGTCGAGGTCCGGCAGGTGCGGGTGCCGTTCGGCGTGGTCGGGATCATCTACGAGGCCCGCCCCAACGTCACCGCCGACGCCGCCGGCATCTGCCTGAAGTCCGGCAACGCCGTGCTGCTGCGCGGGTCGTCGTCGGCCGCCGACTCCAACGCCGCCGTCGTCGCTGCCCTGCGCGACGGGCTCACCGACGCCGGGCTGCCCGCGGACGCCGTCCAGCTCGTGCCGGGCCCGCGCGAGGTGACCGACGAGCTGATGGGCGCCCGCGGGCTGGTCGACGTCCTGATCCCGCGGGGCGGGGCGGGCCTGATCGACCACGTGGTGCGGAACAGCGTCGTCCCGGTCATCGAGACCGGGGTCGGCAACTGCCACCTCTACGTGGACGCCAGCGCCGACCCGGCGATGGCCCAGGCCATCCTGCTCAACGCCAAGACCCAGCGGCCCTCGGTCTGCAACGCGGTCGAGACGCTGCTCGTGCACGCCGACGCCGCCCCCGTCTTCCTTCCCGCCGCGCTCGCCGCCCTGGCCGACGCCGGGGTGACCGTGCACGGCGACGCGCGCACGGCCGCGTACGGGTCGAAGGTCCGCGCGGCCACCGAGTCGGACTGGGAGACCGAGTACCTCTCGCTCGACCTCGCCGTCGGCGTCGTCGACTCCCTCGACGAGGCGCTCGCCCACATCGCCACCCACTCCACCGGGCACAGCGAGACGATCGTCACCGACTCCGCCGCGGCCGCCCAGCGCTTCACCGCGCAGGTCGACGCCGCCGCGGTGCTGGTGAACGCTTCGAGCCGGTTCGTCGACGGGGGCGAGTTCGGCTTCGGTGCCGAGATCGGCATCTCGACGCAGAAGCTCCACGCCCGCGGGCCCATGGGCCTGCCCGAGATGACGTCCACGAAGTACGTCGTCACCGGGACCGGTCAGACGCGCTAGCCGATCCCTGGTCACGGCGGGTCGGGCGCCCGGGCGGAGTAGACGTGCCCGGTCGGCGTCGTGGTGCGAACGGTGTGCGGCTCGCGACCGAGCCCGTCGTGGACGACGACCGCGCTCCAGCCGGGGTGCTCGCGCACGAGGTTGTGGCGGGCGCAGAGGCCGCGGCCGTTGGCCAGGGTGGTCTCCCCGCCGTCGGCGTGGCGCCGGACGTGGTCGAGGTGCCGCACGGGTGCCCCGCAGAACGGCACGCGACAGGTCTGGTCCCGGGCCAGGAGCAGGTCGGCCAGCGGACCGGTGAACCGGCGTCGCCGCGCGCCGAGACCGACGAGGTGCCCGGCAAGGTTGGCGTGCAGGACGCGCCACCGCTTCGCGCCCTGGCTGGCGTCGACGACCTCCTCGGCCAGGGCCGTCGGCAGCGGCCCGGCGCCGGTGAGCGTGACTGTGCCCCCGTCGTCGCCGGGAACGACGAGCTGCACCTCGACGGCCACGTCGGTCGCACGGGCCTGGCCGGTGAGTCGTTCGACGAGGGTGTCGGCCATGATCTGGTCGCGCGAGCGGTCGTCGCCGTCGGCGACGACGCCGTCGGTGTGGCGGCGCAGCGCCGCCAGGCAAGCGACACCCTGCTCCACCGGGAGGTAGCCCGACAGCACGCTCATGGTGTCCGGCGCCGGTCGGAGCCCGACCCGTCGGTGCTTCCGCTCGTGCCGGCCCCGCGCGACGTACGCCTCCCGGTCGGCCTCGTACGCGTAGCGCCGGGCCAGGCTCGCGGCCTCTCGCACGCCGAGCTGGGGGAGGTCCGCGTCGTGCAGCCGGGCGTCCACCTCGCGACGCGTCACGGCGTCGAGGTGCCGCGTCTCGATCACCACCGCGTCGGCGGTCTGCTCGTTCACCCGGCCGGAGGAGAGGGCGACGAACGTGTGCGGCAGGTCGGACCACCACGCCCGCGCCGACCCGAGACGACGGGCCGCGACGGTCGAGGACACGTGGCAGGCGAGGCCGACCTCCTCCGCCACGCCGCGGCCGATGTCACGGGGGTGTACGTCCTCGGCCAGTTGTCGATCGACCCGCGCCCGGCCGAACCGCACCATCACGCTCGCCTGGGCCGCGGCCACCGCACCGCGCAGCCGTTCCAGCAGCGCGACCTGGTCGACGAGGTCGGCCTCCGACGCCTCGTCGTCCACCCCGGCCAGCGCGTCCGACGTCATCGCCGTCAGCTCGCCCAGCAGGGCGTGCAGGCGCGCGCTGGTCGGGTGGGAGAGCTCCTCGCCCGGTTCGACCACGCGCAACGCCATCCGAGAACGCTACGGCGAGCCGCCGACAGAAATCGAACTCTTGTTCACATCTGTGGACAAGTCGGTGGACAGCGCCACGCCGGGAAGGTCCGGGCGGCGCCCGACCGCTACAGTCACCCCATGAACTTCGGACTGGCGCTCCTGGAGACCGAGCGTGAGCTGCCGATCCCCGCGTGGGGCTTCGGGCTGATCGCCTTCGTGATCCTGCACCTGCTGCTCGCCATCACGATCTCCATCGGCAAGGGCCGGCCGCACAGCTGAGCGTGCGTCCCTTCCCGCAGGCGGCCCGCCGCGCCCGTCGCGGCGCGCGGCGATGACCGTACGACCCGCCGGCGAGCACGTTGTGTCGACGGGTCTCGCCCGCCACCCGTCCACGAACGGCAAGCGTCACCGCCTCGGCGTCATGGGCGGGACGTTCGACCCCATCCACCACGGCCACCTCGTCGCCGCCAGCGAGGTCGCCGGCCGTTTCGGGCTCGACGAGGTCGTGTTCGTCCCGACCGGTGAGCCCTGGCAGAAGGCGGACCGCGAGGTCTCCGCCGCCGAGGACCGCTACCTGATGACGGTCGTCGCGACCGCGTCGAACCCGCGGTTCAGCGTCAGCCGGGTCGACATCGAGCGCCCGGGCCCGACGTACACCTACGACACCTTGATCGACATCCGGGCCGAGCGCGGTGACGACACCGACCTCTTCTTCATCACCGGTGCCGACGCCCTCGACCAGATCCTCACCTGGCGGAACTCGGACAAGCTCTTCGACCTCGCGCACTTCGTCGGCTGCACCCGGCCCGGGGTCGAGATCGACACCCCGAACATCGCCTCGCTGCCCAAGGAGCGCATGACGCTCCTCGAGATCCCGGCGCTGTCGATCTCGTCCACGGCGTGCCGGCACCGGGTCGCCGACGCCGAGCCGGTCTGGTACCTCGTGCCCGACGGTGTCGTGCAGTACATCGCCAAGCGCGGGCTCTACCAGCCGTGAGGACCGTCGCCGGGTTGGCCCGGCCTGGCACGCTGGGCAGGTTGTGCCCTCGGACCCCGAGCGGCAGCATCCCGAGACGAGAAGGACACCCATGACCGCCACCGAGCACGCCCTGGAGCTGACGCAGGTCGCCGCCGAGGCCGCGGCCGACAAGCTCGGCACCGAGATCGTCGCCTTCGACGTGTCCGACCAGCTCGCCATCACGGACGTCTTCCTCGTCGTCACCGCCACCAACGAGCGCCAGGTCGGCTCGGTCGTCGACGGGGTCGAGGAGGCGCTGCGCGGAGTCGGGGCCAAGCCGGTCCGGCGCGAGGGCGACCGTGAGCAGCGCTGGGTGCTGCTGGACTACCTCGACCTGGTCGTGCACGTGCAGCACGCCGAGGAGCGCCGCTTCTACGCCCTCGAGCGGCTCTGGCAGGACACCCCGCAGATCTCGCTCGGGCTGGACGTCCGCCGGTGACCGCCGAGCGCCTCGTCCTGTGGCGCCACGGTCAGACCGACTGGAACTACCACGCCCGCTTCCAGGGCCAGGCCGACATCGCCTTGAACGCGACCGGCAAGCAGCAGGCCCGCGAGGCCGCCGCGCACCTCGCCACGCTCGGGCCGACCGCCCTGTGGTCGAGCGACCTGCAGCGCACGCAGCAGACGGCCGCGGCGCTCGCCGACGCCACCGGGCTCACCGTCCAGCCGGACCGGCGGCTCCGCGAGATCCACGTCGGGAGCTGGGAGGGGCTGCACGGTTCGGAGGTGTCGGCTCAGGACCCCGAGCTGTACGCGCGGCTGCAGCAGGGCGAGGACGTCCGGCGCTCGGCGACGGGCGAGACGGTGTCCGAGGTGGGGGAGCGGGTCGCCGCGGCGCTGACCGAGATCGCCGACCTCGCCGACGACGACGCGACCGTGGTCGTCACCACGCACGGCCTCGCCGGCCGGGCCGGGCTCTGCCGCTTCGTGGGCCTGCCCTTCGACCACTGGCGCACGTTCGGCAGCCTCGACAACTGCGCGTGGGCGGTCCTGCACCGGCACCGTTCCGGCGGCTACTGGCGCGTGGCCGAGTACGACGTCCGTCCGCTCGCCGTGCGAGAGACGATTTCGTGAGCCCCGGGAGCGGTTGGTAGTCTTCTCGGGTTGTCGCGGAGGGGTCACCGGCCCGGACCGCGCATCCACGAGGGGCTTTGGCGCAGTTGGTAGCGCGCTTCCATGGCATGGAAGAGGTCAGGGGTTCGAATCCCCTAAGCTCCACAGCAGACGTCGACGAGCGAGGTCACGGACACTTCCCGGCCCCCTCTTCCCATAGGTCCCGTATCTGGGCTAAGACGAACCCATGAGGATCGCCCGACGCGTCGTCGTCTCGTCCCTGGCCTTCGCGGGCCTGATGCTCACCAGCGCGGTCGTCCCCGCGCTGGCCACGTCGAACGCCGCCGACCTCGCGGCGGCGAGCGCCTCGTCGCGGATCAGCTCCACCGGGCTGAAGGCGGGCCAGGTCAAGCACGTCTGGCTGATCATCCTGGAGAACAAGTCGTACGACCAGACGTTCACCGGGCTGAACAAGAACAGCTACCTGTGGAAGACCTTGCCGTCGCAGGGCGCCCTGCTCAAGAGCTACTACGGCACCGGGCACTACAGCATGGACAACTACCTGACGCTCGTGTCGGGACAGGCGCCGACCGTCGACGTGCAGGAGGACTGCGACGTCGCCGACACGAACCTCGGCAGCGACGGCAGCATCGTCACCCAGCACACCGGCCGCGCGTTCGGGCGTACGGACACCTACGGCCAGGTGGCGTCCGCGGCAGGGTCCAACGCCGCGGACGGCAAGAACGGCTGCACGCTCCCCAAGCAGGCGCCGACCCTGTTCAACCAGCTCGACGCGGCGAAGGTGACCTGGAAGGGCTACGCGCAGGACCTGCACAACCAGCCGGGCCGCGAGGACGGGCTCGGCGGCTCGCCCGGCACCCGGCAGAACAACCCCGACACCTACCCGCGGAAGATGACGGTCACCGACGGCGACCAAGCGGTCGGGATCTCGTCGCTGACCGGGGCGCAGGCCAACGACCAGTACGTGGCCAAGCACTTCCCGTTCGGGTGGTTCCACTCGATCATCGGCGACGACAACACCGGCGGCGACGCCCTGACGACGCCGGCGCAGGGCGGGACCGACAGCGACGCGCAGCACATCGCCACGCTGCAGGACCAGCAGTCGGGCCTGATCGCCGACCTGCAGAAGCCGGCGGACCAGGTGCCGGCCTTCAGCTGGGTGACGCCGAACAACTGCAGCGACGCCCACGACTCCACCTGCAAGGGCAACAACCTGTCCGGGCTCTTCGACGCGAAGGGTGACCCCGACTACTCACGGCCGCTGAGCACCGCGCCGACGAACCACACCGGCGGCCTCTACGCCTCCGACCTCTTCCTGCGCTACTACGTCCCGCTGATCGAGCGGTCGGCCGCGTTCAAGGACGGGGGCCTGATCGACATCACGTTCGACGAGGCGAACCCACCCTTCTACAGCTTCGGGTTCAACAACGCCACGGACAAGACCACGGTCGCCGAGAAGGCGGCCAAGCGGATGATCTACGGCTACCAGGCCCCGACCGTCCCCGACACCGCCCCGGGCTACCTCACCTACCCGGCCGGCCAGTTCCCCGGACCGGGCGCCCTGGCGAAGGACTACCTCAAGGCCGATCGCGCGGGGCAGAACATCGACGGCAAGAACGTCAGCTGGGAGCCGACGGGCCCGAACTCCACGCTGGGCACCGACCGGTACGGCAACCAGCTCTACCCCGGCCCTGGCTTCAACGGCTTCATCGCGCGTCCCCCGTCGTGCGAGGAGGACACCGCGCTGGTCGACACGGCCAAGACCAACTGCGTGGCCGGGGCGAAGCACACCCGGGCCACCAAGTCGTACGCCGCGGCCAAGACGATCAAGGCCTCCGCAGCGAGCGGCAGCAGCACGGTGAAGGCCAACGTGTCGCCCGCCGACATCGGCCGGCTGGTCAGCGGCGACGGTGTCCCGTCCGGCAGCTACGTGGGACGGGTGAGCGACGAGGGACCGGTGCTCGTCGCGTCGGCCACCGACCCGTCGTCGGTCGGCACCCTGACCCTGGTGAACGCGAAGGGCAAGAAGGTGCGCACCACCGGAGCGGTCACGAGCATCACGCTCTCGCCCACCGGCGTCCCGGGCCACCTGCAGGCCGGTCAGACCCCCGAGTCGACGTTCGACGCCCAGGACGCCACCCCGGGCGGCGGGATCTCCGGCTCGGTGCTGATCTCCCCGTTGATCAAGCCGGGCACGGTCAGCACGGTGAGCTACAACCACTACTCGTGGCTGCGCACCATGGAGGACGTGTTCCAGGTGTCGAAGGGCAAGGACCACGCCGAGCTGCCCGCGGGGACGGTGAGCGGGGGTCTCGACGGTCGGGGGCACCTCGGGTACGCCGCGCAGTCGGGTCTCGCGCCCTTCGGCCCCGACGTGTTCACCAACGCCCGCCACTGACGGACGGGAGGACGGACATGCGCAGCACGGCGTTCGCGGCCCTCGGCCTGCTGGCGTCCGCCGGTCTGCTGGTCGGCTGCTCCGCGCCGGGAGCGACCAGCACCGCGGAGCCTGGGATCGGCGCCTGGCCGACGTTCCTGCCGTCGCCGTCGACGCAGGGCACCCCGACCGGGAGCCTGGACTCACCGGCGATGTCCTACCCCGGCAGCCCGGTGGTCGTCCGGGTCGGGACGGCGCAGGCGCTCGTGGACGTCGACGGACCGAGCTATCCGGCCGACACGAAGGTCGGCGCCGAGGAGGTCCGCTGCACCTTCACCGTGAAGATCAGCGGCGTGACCGCCCCGATCGCGATGCGGACCGCCGGCTTCGACGTCCTCGACGGTCAGGGCGGCCTCCACCCGTTGGCGGCCGCACCCGGGCGTCGGGTGCCCGACCGGCTGGAGCCCGGGCACGACTACACCCTGTCGCTGGTCGGCGTCGTCCCCGCCGGCGAGGGCCTGCTGCGCTACGACCCGACGACCGAGGGCGCCGTCGCGGCCTGGGACTACGTGGCCGAGACCGACTGAGACCGGGGCCCCGTCAGGGCCGGCCCGACGCCCCGGTGAGCTGCCAGCCGACGAGGAGCACCAGCAGCACCACGGTGACGACAGACCAGACGACGAGCCGTCGCATCAGCGCGCCCTGGTCCCGCGCGGCGTCACCACGCGAAGTCCTCGGTGTGGATCTGCTCGCGGGCCGCACCGGCCGAGCGTGCGGCCCGACGGACGGCACGGGTCCAGCCCGGGGGACCGCAGACGAAGACGTCGCGGTCGGCCACGTCGGGCACCAGGTCGAGCAGGGCCTGCACGTCGTCCGGTTCCTCGTCTTCCGTCCACGTAGCGTCCGCTCCCGCACCGTCCAGGCCGGCGGGCCGCCAGCTCCCGTCCGTCCGGCGTGCCCCGGGCAGGGCGACGATGCGGACGCCCCGCTGCTCGGCCAGCGCCGCGATCTCGGCCGCGAACACCTGATGCTCCGTGCTGGAGTACCGGTAGACCAGCACCGCCTCCCCGGGGGCGTACGGGGTGTCCTCGAGCAGCGCACGGATCGGGGTGATCCCGATCCCAGCGGCCATCGCCAGCATCCCCGGCAGCCGGCGCCGTTCGGCGGTCATGGTGCCGTACGGACCCTCGACGAGCACCCGGGTCCCGGGCGTGAGCCGCGCGGCCCGGCCGCTGCCGTCCCCGGCCGCCCGGACCGTGATCCGGAGCCGGTCGTCGGTCGGCGCCGCGGAGATCGTGTACGGCTGGCCGCGCGTCCAGCCGGGACCGTCGAGGAAGCGCCAGACGAAGAACTGCCCGGACCGCGTCCGCAGCCGGTGCAGCGCCCGGCCCTCGACCACGACCGAGACGACCCCGGGGCCCTCGGGCGTGACCGACGCGACCCGCAACCGGCAGCTCACCGAGCGCCACAGCCGGCACACCGATCCGGAAGACCAGCACCGCCGCGGCGGCCAGCGCCCACACCGACCACCAGTAGCGGGAGGCGCGGGCGGACTGGAAGTCGGAGCCGTCGAGGATCTGGTGCGGCAGGGCCAGCCCGACGCCGAGGTAGCCGTAGAGGTGCAGCAGGTGCCAGGACTCGTAGCGCAGCCGACGGCGGACCGGGCGGAGCGAGGTGAGGGTCACCACGACGACCAGCAGGGTCCCGACGCTGGCCCAGAGCATCCAGGAGTCGGTGACGAACAGCGACCAGAGCGGTGCCCACGACGCCGAGTCGTCGCGGACCGACCGCTGCACCGCGAAGGCGACGACGTGGACGACCATCAGCGCGAACGATCCGAACCCCAGCCAGCCGTGCCGGCGGACCAGCACGTCGTGGCCCCAGGCGCGCTCGACCCACGGGATGCGGGCGAGCAGGACGACCTGCAGGAGCAGCAGGTCGGCGGACAGCAGACCGGTGAGCAGCCCGACCGACTCCAGCCCCGGCACGAGGCCGGTGAGCCGCTCCGGGCCCTGCCGGACGACCCACAGCAGCACGACCACCACCACGGAGGCCCAGGCGAGGGGACCGAGGACGTCCGCCCACCCGGAGCGGGACGCCAGCGGTGGCTGCGCCCGCCTCGTACGCTCCCGCACGGCCCGACCTCCCTGGCCTCCGCTCGAGGACGTCGCTGCTGCTCGGGCTCCTCGTCAGGGTATGCGGCCCCTGCCCGGCTGCCCCCCGATGCGTCGAGCGCGTGACACGACGGCGTGCCGGGGGTGACGCCCGCGCCGGCAAGCGCCATGATGCGCCTCAGCACGCCCCACCCCGACGGCCGCAGAAGAGGTTCCGACACCGATGGCACGTCCCACCCGACCGAGCGGCTCCGCCGCCTACAGCGACACCGACCGCGACGCCGACACCTCGGTCCTGCACGGCATGGGCTACGCCCAGGAGCTCGAGCGCCGGATGAGCAAGTTCTCGAACTTCGCCATCTCGTTCTCGATCATCTGCATCCTGTCTGGCGGGATCAACTCGCTGGGCCAGGCGACCTCGGGAGCCGGGGGAGCGGCGATCGGCATCGGGTGGCCGGTCGGGGTCGCGATCTCGGGGGTGTTCGCGCTGGGGCTCGCGCAGATCTCGTCGGCGTACCCGACGGCGGGCGGGCTCTACCACTGGGGCTCCATCCTCGGGAACCGGTTCACGGGCTGGCTCTCCGCCTGGCTCAACCTGCTCGGCCTGATCACCGTGCTGGGCGCGATCAACGTCGGCACCTACTACTTCGTCTACGGGGCGTTCGGCGAGCGGCTCGGCATCGAGGACACCCTGCCGGTCAGGGTTGGGTTCATGGTGGTGATCACCGGGGTCCAGGCCTTGATCAACCACTTCGGGGTGGGGCTGACGGCCAGGCTCACGGACCTCTCCGGCTACCTGATCTTCGTCACGTCGGCGGCGCTCACGATCGCCTGCCTGATCGCGGCCGACACCCTCGACGTCTCCCGGCTGTGGACGTTCCACGACTACACCGGCACCCCCGGGGCGGACGCGGTCTGGCCGGTCATGGTCGGCGTGGGCATGGCCTTCCTGCTCGGGCTGCTGCTGCCCGTCTACACGATCACCGGCTACGACGCGTCCGCGCACACCTCGGAGGAGACGGTCAACGCCGCGCGCAACGTCCCGTCCGGGATGGTGTCGGCCGTGCTCTGGTCGGGGCTGTTCGGCTGGGTCATGCTCTGCTCGTTCGTGCTGATGATCCCGAACATGGACGAGGCGGCCTCGCAGGGCTTCGGCGTCTTCTTCTGGGCCATGGACGCCCAGATGAACCACGTCGTCCGTGACGTCCTCTACGTGCTGATCTTCCTCTGCCAGTTCCTGTGCGGGCTGGCCACCGTCACGAGCGTCTCGCGGATGCTGTTCGCCTTCTCCCGCGACGGCGGGATGCCGGGCGTCTCGAAGATCCTGGCCAAGGTGAGCCCGAAGCGGCGCGTGCCGGTGGCGGCGATCTGGGCGGCCGCGACCCTGGCCGTGCTGTTCGTCTGGTTCACCTCCGCGATCACGATCGCGGGCACGCCGGCGTACTCGATCGTCGTCTCCTGCACGGTGATCTTCCTGTTCCTCTCCTTCACCGTGCCGATCGCGCTGGGGCTCTTCGCCATCGGCGGCAAGAAGTGGCCGCACATGGGCCCCTGGAACCTCGGGACCACGGCCTTCCGCGTGATCGCCGTCCTGTCCGTGCTGGCGATGGCGCTGCTGATCTTCCTCGGCGTGCAGCCGCCCAACAGCTACGCGCTCCCGATCACCGTCGGCTTCGTCGTCCTGGCGCTGATCCTCTGGTTCGCGGTCGAGCGGCGCCGGTTCCAGGGCCCCCCGATGGGTGACGTCATCGCCGCGCGCGAGTCCGCGATCCGGGCGGCCGAGGTCGCGGTGGGCGAGGAGCGCGGATGAGGTTCGCCGAGCGCGTCGCCCTCGTCTCCGGCGGGGCGAGCGGAGCCGGGGCCGCCGCCGTACGGCTGCTGGCGGCGGAGGGCGCGGCCGTCGTCGTCGTCGACCGGCAGGAGGACCTCGGACGCGCGGTCGTGGCCGAGGTCGAGGCGGCCGGCGGACGGGCCTTCTTCGCGCGCGCCGACGTCAGCCGGGCCGACGAGGTGGAGGCCGCGGTGCAGGCGGGGACCGAGGCCCTCGGGACGCCGACGCTCCTCTTCAACCACGCGGGCACGATCGTCGTGAAGCCGTTCCTGGAGACGACGCAGGCCGACTACGACTTCCTCATGGACGTCAACGTCCGTTCCATGTTCCTCATGACCCAGGCCGTGCTGCCCGGGATGCTGGACGCGGGCGGGGGTTCCGTCGTGTGCACCTCGTCGATCTCGGCGGTCGCAGCGACCCCGGCCGAGGTGCTCTACGACGTCACCAAGGGCGCGGTCCACCAGTTCGCCCGGGCGATCGGGGTGGAGTTCCGCGACCGGGGGATCCGCTGCAACGCCGTCTGCCCCGGCTTCATCCGGACCCCGCACGGGCTCCGTGAGGTCGAGCTGCTCGGCTCGTACGGCGTCGACGTCTCCGACGCGGCGATCGCCGCTCAGCAGGGGCGGATGTGCGAGCCCGAGGAGGTCGCGAAGGCGGCCCTCTTCCTGCTGAGCGACGACGCGTCGTTCGTCAACGGTGCCCAGCTCTTCGTCGACAACGGGTTCACGGCCGTCTGAGGTCGTCCTCGGTGCCCTGCGCCGTCCACGAGCGCAGGTGGCGCCAGGTCATCGACCGCCACCACTCGCCCTCCCAGCCCGCCTCGAAGGCGAGCAGGGAGTAGACCCGGGCGGTGAAGGTCGGCGGCGGTGCCAGCGGAAGACCCGCGATGAAGTCGCCGACCTCGTCGGCGAGGCCGGGGTCGACCAGGAGGTCGTGGGAGGCCAGCGACAGGTGGCCGTGGAACTCGGCCTCCTCGACGGGCGTCACGAGGTGGTCGGTGATCGGCAGGGACACCGGCAGCACGGCGTCCCGCACGGCGTCGGCCACCGCGACCAGCGCGTGGTTGGGTCGCCCGGACCCGTCGGTGTGGACGTCGTAGACGAAGGCCGACCCGAGCCAGGTCAGAGGGTCCGGGCGGAGGAAGACGCCGTAGCGCGTCGTCACGAGGGCAGCAGGCCCCGG
The DNA here is from genome assembly GCA_963762775.1 of uncultured Actinomycetota bacterium. Classification (GTDB taxonomy): domain Bacteria; phylum Actinomycetota; class Actinomycetes; order Propionibacteriales; family Propionibacteriaceae; genus Microlunatus. The sequence continues at coordinate 229,834 of CAVXMD010000001.1, read as the reverse complement.
GCGCGCAGCGTCTCCTCGACCGCGACGCCCGAGGTCCACAGGTGGGCGTCCCACCCGGCGCCTCGAGCAGCGTCGACGTTGACCTGCCGGTCGTCGAAGAACACCACCTGCTCGCCCGGCACCCCGAGCGCGTCCGTCACGGCGGCGTAGATCTCCGGGTCGGGCTTGGCCAGCCTGAGCTCGGCGGAGAAGAACCACACGTCGACCCAGCGCGCCCAGTCGCTCGCGCGGGCGGCCTGCGCCATCGGGTGCGGGGCGTTGGACAGGATCGCGACCCGGACGCCCGCGGCGTGGAGCGCGGCCAGGGTGTCGCGCGCGTCGGGGCGCAGGGTCGACCAGACCCGGGCGTCGGTCGCGCGCAGGGCGCCGCGGACGGTGGCGTGGTCAACCGCGCCGGCGCTCCCGAGCACCGCCCGCCAGTACGCGTCGTCCTCGCCACCGCGGTCGTACGCGTCGCGGTGCGCCCAGTAGGCCGTCGTCATCGCCGGCTCGTCCGTCCCGGCGTGGGCGGCCAGCTCGGCCAGCAGCGTGCCAGGGGAGGCGAGGACCTCGCCGAGGTCGAAGACGACGGTCAGCGGCGGCGGTGCTCCCACGTACGGGCGGTGCTCAGACGACCGGGGGCCCGCCACCGTCGAGGTCGCGACGCTCGACCACGGTGGTGTGGCTCGTGCGCTGGCGCTGCTGCTGGACGACGAAGGTGAGGATGATCGCCAGGACCCCGGCGCCCATGCAGATGTAGCCGACGGCGGTCAGGTCGACCGCGTCGAAGGAGTCCTTGACCCCGAAGGCGAGGATGCCGCCGACGACGAGGAGGAAGATCCCGGTTCCGAGGCCCACGGCCGCTCCTTCAGGTGCTGGTGCCGTGACCCACGGCGCACCGGGACGCTACCAGCGGCGGGCCCGGCCCGTGGGCGATCGCGACGATCGGCCCGTCGGTCGTGGTCGGCGTCCGCCGGGCACCGTAGGGTTCCGCGGGGGTCCGGCGCGGCAGGGAGGGGAATCAGGTGGTCCTGGCGGTCGTCGCCGCGTTCGCGGCGGCCTTCTCGTTCGCGCTCGGCTCGGCGCTGCAGCAGCGGGTCGCGGGGAGCACGGCGCCCGACGAGGAGAGCCACGGCGGCTTCTTCGTCCGGATCGCGCAGCACCCGTCCTGGCTGGTCGGGCTGGGGCTGAGCGCGGTCGCCTTCAGCCTGCACGCCTTCGCGCTGAGCCGGGGCGACCTCTCGCTCGTGCAGCCGATCATCGTCAGCGGCATCGTCTTCGCGGTCGTCATCCGCTCGGCGCTCGAGCACCGTCTCCCGGACGGCTCGACGCTCGTCTGGCTGGTGGTCACGTGGGCCGGGCTGGCGCTGTTCCTCGCCGTCCGGCCGCCGACCGCCGACGAGGCGCCGAAGAACGGGCTCGGCGCGGCCCTGGTGGGCGTGGGGGTCGGGCTCGTGCTGATCGCCATGGCGGTGGCGCACCGCAGCTCGGTCACCCAGCTGCGGGGCGCGGTCCTGGCCGGGGCGGCGGGCGTGCTCTTCGGGCTGGTGGCCGGGCTGGTCAAGCTGGTGCTCGCGCGGTTCGCCGACGGGCTCGGCGCGGTGCTCGGGTCGTGGCCGCTCTGGGCGCTGGTCGTCACCGGGGCCTGGGCGGTGCTGCTGAACCAACGCGCCTACCAGGCGACCCGGCTGTCGGTGACGACGCCGATCCTGAACGTCGCCGAGGTGGCCGTCGCCATCACGTTCGGTCTCCTGGTGCTGGGCGAGGACCCCGGGCAGAGCCGCCTGATCCTGCTCGGCGAGGGCATCGGGCTGGCCCTGGTGATCGCGGGCGTGATCAAGCTCGCCTCGGCCGAGGAGGCGCACTCCAGCGAACCGGCGCCCGCCGCGGAGACCCAGGCCTCGCGCTGAGCCCGAGCCGAGCGGGTGCTACGAACAGGTAAAGCCTTCAACGACGCGGTCCGTGGAGTGTGCTCCGGGTGGACGGCCGTGGAACACTGAGCGGCGCCGCGCCGCGCTGCACGAGAGATCCTCCCGCGCCCGGCGCTCGGTCGACCGCAAGTCTTGCCGAAGAGTCCCACCGGATCGGAGCACGCATGTCCCACGTCCCCTCCCGTCGACGCCGCCTGGCCACCCTCGGGGCCGGCCTCGCCGCCTCGACCCTGCTGCTGGCCGCCTGCGGAGGTGGCGGCACCAGCGCCGGCAGCTCCGCCGGTGCGTCCGGCGGCACGCTCGTCATCGGCACGACCGACAAGATCACCTCGCTCGACCCGGCCGGCTCGTACGACAACGGCTCGTTCGCGGTGATGAACCAGGTCTACCCGTTCCTGCTGAACACGCCGTACGGCAGCCCCGACGTGGCTCCCGACATCGCGACGTCGGCGGAGTTCACGTCGCCGACGGAGTACACGGTCAAGCTGAAGCCGGGGCTGAAGTGGGCGAACGGGCACGACCTCACCTCCTCGGACGTGAAGTTCACCTTCGACCGCGACGTCAAGATCGCCGACCCCAACGGCCCGTCGTCGCTGCTGTCGAACCTCGACAGCGTCAGCGCCCCGGACCCCACCACGGTCGTGTTCACGCTCAAGGCGGCGAACGACCAGACCTTCGCGCAGGTCCTCTCGTCGCCCGCCGGCCCCATCGTCGACGAGGAGGTGTTCTCGGCCGACGCGGTCACCCCGGACCAGACGATCGTCGACGGCAAGGCGTTCGCCGGCCAGTACACGATCGCCAGCTACGACGTGAACAACCTGATCCAGTACAAGAGCTACGACGGCTACCAGGGCCTGCTCGGTCCGGCCAAGACCGGCACGGTGAACGTCAAGTACTACGCCGACGCGTCGAACATGAAGCTCGAGGTCAGCAACAACTCGATCGACGTCGCCTTCCGCAGCCTGTCGGCGAACGACGTCGCCGACCTGCGCACGAACGACAAGGTCAAGGTCGTCGACGGCCCCGGCGGTGAGATCCGCTACCTGGTCTTCAACTTCAACACCATGCCGTACGGCGCGAAGACCTCCGACGCGGACACCGCGAAGGCGCTGGCCGTGCGCCAGGCCACGGCCGACGTCATCGACCGGAGCGCGCTGTCCGAGCAGGTCTACAAGGGCACCTACTCGCCGCTGTACTCCGCCGTCCCCAAGGGGCTGACCGGGGCGAACGAGTCGTTCAAGACGCTCTACGGCGACGGGCAGGGCGGGCCGAGCGTCGACAAGGCCAAGCAGGCCCTGGCCGACGCCGGCGTGAGCACGCCGGTCGACCTCAAGCTGCAGTACAACACCGACCACTACGGCCCCGGCTCGACCGACGAGTACGGCCTGATCAAGAGCCAGCTCGAGTCCTCGGGGCTGTTCAAGGTCGACCTGCAGTCCACCGAGTACGTGCAGTACTCCAAGGACCGGGTCAAGGACGCCTACCCCGTCTACCAGCTCGGCTGGTTCCCGGACTACTCCGACGCGGACAACTACCTGACGCCGTTCTTCAGCAAGAACAACTTCGTGGCCAACCACTACGACAGCGCGACCGTGCAGAAGCTGATCGGCGAGCAGCTCGTGGAGACGGACAAGACGAAGCGGGCCGACCTGATCGGTCAGATCCAGACCGCCGAGGCTCGTGACATCTCGACGCTGCCGCTGCTGCAGGGCTCGCAGGTCGCGGTCGTCGGCTCGACCGTGTCGGGGGCGGACCAGACGCTGGACGCGTCGTTCAAGTTCCGCTACGCGGCGCTGTCGAAGAGCTGATCTTGTCCCGGACGTTCGCATGACGGTCCTGGACACCGGGGACGCAGCCGCCGCAGCCGCCGCCCCTGCGGGCAAGACCCGTGGGGGCGGCGGCCTCGGTCGCTACCTGATCATCCGCTTCCTGCTGATCATCCCGACCGTGTTCATCCTGGTCACGCTGGTCTTCCTGCTGATGCGGACGACCGGGGACCCGATCACGGCGGCCCAGGGAGGCCGGCTGCCGCCCGAGCAGCTGGCGGCGCGGATCCACGCCGCCGGCTACGACCGGCCGCTGCTCGTGCAGTACCTGGACTACCTGGGGGGTCTGCTGCGCGGCGACTTCGGCACCACGCTCAGCGACAACCGCCCCGTCACCGAGGTGCTCGTCACCTACGGGACGGCGACCCTCGAGCTGGCCGTGTACGCGCTGGTGGTCGCCTTCGTCGTGGGCATCCCGCTCGGCATGCTGGCGGCCTACCTGCGCGACCGCTTCGGCGACGCGGTGCTGCGGGTCTTCGCGATCCTCTGCTACGCCACGCCGGTCTTCTTCGCGGGCCTGCTGCTCAAGCTGGTGTTCGCGATCAGGCTCGGCGTGCTGCCGGTCTCCGGCCGGGCGAGCACCGGCACCGAGCTGAACCTCCAGCTGCTGGAGGGCAAGACCGGCATCTACCTGATCGACGCCATCCGCCTGGGCGACCCGGCGGCGGTGGTCGACGTGCTCCAGCACGCGGTGCTCCCGGCGGTCGCGCTCGGCCTGCTGACCGCCGGCATCTTCCTGCGCCTGGTGCGCACCAACGTGATCGGCACCCTGGGCACCGAGTACGTCGACGCGGCCCGGTCGCGCGGGGTGAGCGAGTACCGGCTCGTGCGCCGGCACGCCTACCGTCCCGCGCTCATCCCGATCATCACCGTCATCGGTCTGCAGATCGCCCTGCTCCTCGGCGGGGCGGTGCTGACCGAGACGACCTTCGAGTGGAAGGGTCTCGGCTTCCAGCTGGCCCAGTACCTCTCGGCGCGCGACTTCGTCGCGGTGCAGGGGATCGTCGCGCTCCTGGCGGTGATCGTCGCCGTCACCAACTTCGTCGTCGACGTCCTGGCCGCCCTGATCGACCCGCGGGTGCGCTACTGATGAGCGCGACCAGCACCGCTACGGGGGCACCCGGCCTGCGGGGTCGCCGTCGGACCTGGCGGGACCTGCCGGTCGTGCACCAGCTGCGCCAGAGCGTGGGCGTGCAGCGCGGCATGCTCGTCGCCGGCCTGGTCCTCACCGCGGTCTTCGTCCTCGTCGCCGTGCTCGCGCCGCTCGTCGCCCCCTACCGCTGGGCCCAGCGCGACGCCGACGGCCAGGCGTTCGGCACCCTGCAGCCACCCGGCGGGGACCACCTCCTGGGGACCACGCAGGGCGGCTACGACGTGCTCTCCCGCGTGGTCTGGGGCGCGCAGACCGCCCTCGAGACGATGATCGTCGCGGTCGTGCTGTCGATCTTCGTCGGCGTGGCGCTGGGACTGGTCTCGGGCTACGTCGGCGGCTGGCTCGACCGCGTCCTCGTCGTGGTCGGCGACGCGATCTACGCCTTCCCGACCCTGCTCCTGGCGATCGTCGCCTCGATCGCCATCTCGGGCGGGCAGTCGAGCAAGTGGGGCGGGATCCTGGCGGCGGCGTTCTCGATCACCGTCGTCTACATCCCGCAGTACTTCCGGGTGATCCGGTCGGAGACCGTCCGCATCAAGTCCGAGGCGTACGTCGAGTCGGCCAAGGTCGTCGGTGCCTCGAGCGTACGGATCATGGTCCGCCACGTGCTGCGCAACGCGACCCGGACGCTGCCGTTGATCTTCACCCTGAACGCCAGCGAGGCGCTGCTCACGCTGGCCGGCCTGGGCTTCCTCGGCTTCGGCATCGAGCCGAACTCGGCCGCGGAGTGGGGCTACGACCTCAACCGCGCCGTCGGCGACGTGACGAGCGGGATCTGGTGGACGGCGCTGTTCCCGGGCCTGGCCATCGTGCTCGCCGTCCTCGGCGTGACGCTGGTGGGCGAGAGCCTCAACGACCTGGCCGACCCGCGGCTGCGGGGCCGGCGCAGCGTGACCGCGGCGAGCGGGACGGTGGCGGCGACCTCGGTCGTCCCCGGCGGGACGCTCGACGTCGCCGACGGGCTCGAGGTCCCCGGGGCGGACACCGACGAAGGACGGGACCGATGAGCCTCACCGACGGCCGGCAGCGCCCGGCGGGACCCGTGCTCGACATCCGGGACCTGCAGGTCTCGTTCGCGGGCGACGCCGGCGCCGTCAAGGCCGTCGCGGGGGTCACCCTCCAGGTCGCCCCGGGCGAGGTCCTCGCGGTCGTCGGCGAGTCCGGCAGCGGCAAGACGGTGACGGCCAAGAGCATCCTCGGTCTGCTGCCCGCGAGCGCCACCTCCTCGGGCATGGTGCTGCTGTCCTCCAAGGACGGCGGCTCGACCACCGACGTCGTCTCGGTGCCGCGCTCGACGCTGCGCGACGTGCGCGGCCGCGACGTGGCGATGGTGTTCCAGGAGGCGTCCACCGCGCTCAACCCCGTCTACACCGTGGGCTGGCAGATCGCCGAGGGCCTGCGGGCCCACGCCAAGGTCGGCCGCCGCGAGGCGCGGGCCCGGGCGGTCGACGTGCTGCGCCGCGTCGGCATCCCCGACCCCGAGCAGCGGGTCGACTACTACCCGCACCAGTTCTCGGGCGGCCAGAAGCAGCGCGTCGTCATCGCCATGGCCCTCGTCCTCGACCCGGGCCTGATCGTCGCCGACGAGCCGACGACGGCGCTGGACGTGACCGTCCAGGCCGAGATCCTCGACCTGCTGCGGACCCTCCGCGACGACGGCACCTCGATCCTGCTCATCACCCACAACCTCGGTGTCGTCGCCGACCTCTCCGACCGGGTCGCCGTCATGTACGCCGGCGAGGTCGTCGAGCAGGCGAGCACGGTCGACCTCTTCGCGCACCCCCGGCAGGACTACACGAAGAAGCTGCTGGCGGCGGTGCCGTACGTCGGTCAGGGCCGGGTGCGCACCGCAGCCCGGGCGAGCGCCCGCGCCCAGGCGGAGCAGGCCGGCGCGGAGCCGGAGGTCCTCGTCCGGGCCGACGCGCTCACCATCACCTACCCCGGACGCCTCGGGCGCCCGGGCTTCACCGCGGTCGACGGCGTCTCCTTCACCCTCCGGGCGGGCGAGGTCCTGGGTCTGGTGGGGGAGAGCGGCTCGGGCAAGACGACGATCGGACGGGCGATCGCGGGTCTGACCAAGGTCACCGGCGGGTCGCTGGAGGTCCTCGGCCAGGAGATGCGCGGGGTGCGGGAGCGGACGTTCCGTGCGCGTCGCGTCGACATCGGCTTCGTCTTCCAGGACCCCGCCTCCAGCTTCAACCCGCTGCTGACCATCGCCGAGTGCGTCGCGGAGCCGCTGGTCGTCCACGGCCGGGCCGCCGATCCCCGGACGGCGCGCCAGCGCGTGGACGAGCTGCTCGAGGCGGTCCAGCTGCCCCGGGCCTACGGCGACCGCTACCCGCACGAGCTGAGCGGCGGGCAGCGCCAGCGCGCGAGCCTCGCCCGCGCCCTCGCCCTGGACCCGAAGCTGCTGGTCGCGGACGAGCCGACGTCGGCGCTCGACGTCTCGGTGCAGGCCCGCGTGCTGGAGCTGTTCGGCGAGCTGCAGGCCCGCCTCGGCTTCGCCTCGCTGTTCATCAGCCACGACCTGGCCGTCGTCGACCTGCTGGCCGACCGGATCGCCGTGCTCTACCACGGGGAGCTGGTCGAGGAGGGCACCGGCGAGCAGGTCCTCGGCGCCCCGCAGCACCCGTACACGCAGCGGCTGCTGGCGTCCCTGCCCGTGCCCGACCCGGCGGCGCAGGCCGAGCGTCGCGCCGAGCTGGTCCGGCTGCGGGCCGGCGACCCCGGGCCGCGCTGACCGCCGCCCGCCCGACGCCGACGACGGGCTGGGATGATCGGCGGCGTGGCGACCTCGCAGCCCGACGCCGGGCGGCCTCGATGACGGAGACGTCGCCGCGGACGTACGGCCGCGACCCGAGCCGCCTCGACCCCATCGCCCCGGACTGGGTCGTCCGGATCCTCGCGCCGAAGAAGGCCGAGGTCCCCTGGGGCGACATGGTGCGCTCGGCGCTCACCGTGCCGGTGCTGCTCGCCGCCGGGCTCCTCCTGGGTCAGCCGGGACTCGGCGTGTTCGCGGGGATGGGCGGGCTGATCGGGGCGTTCGGCGACAACGGGGGCGCCTTCCGCTCCCGCCTCCGGCGGGTCGTGACCGGCGGGCTCTACGGGCTGGCGGGCCTGGCGCTCGGCCGCGAGATCGTGGGGACCGGGGTCGTCGCGGTCCTGGCCGTCGCCGCCGTGGCCGTCGTGTCGGCCCTGCTGAGCTCGATCAGCGCCAACCTCTCCTTCGCGAGCCTGCAGCTGCTCGTCTACGTCGCCGTGGCCGCGGCCCTGCCGACCTCCGTGCCGCTCGGCCAGATCGCCGTGGTCTACGCCGCCGGCGTGGCCTGGGCGCTGCTGCTGTCCCTCGTCCAGACGCGGCTCGATCCGCCGGTGAACGAGCCGCGGGCGGCCGAGGTGTCGGTCCTCCACGGTCTCGCCGAGGAGCTCCGGCGCCCGGACGAGGCGGCGCCGGACCCTGGCGCGGTCCACGGCCGTCGGGTGGTGCTGGTCCGCGAGCTGTCCAAGGCCTACGACGGCGTGGTCACGGCACGGTCGATCTCGGCGGGCCGGCGCGACGACCTGCGCCGGCTGGCCGGGGCGCTGACCGCGACGTTCGCGCTCGTGACGGCCGTCTTCGACCTGCAGGCGCAGCGCTGCGTCACCCGTCCCGCGCTCGCCGACCACCTGGACCGGCTCGCCGGCCTCGTGGGCCGACGTCGCGACCGCGAGGTCCGCGGCGCGCTGGCCGCGCTCGAGGAGGACCTCGACCGGGCGGCGGCCGCCGACGAGGAGGCCCGTCCGGTCCTGACCTCGCTGACGCAGGTGGTGCGCACCGTCGAGGGGCACCCGTCCTCGCCGTCGCGGCCCGACCGGCGCACCTGGGCGAGCTACGTGCCCGGGCGCAAGGCGTGGACGTTCGCCGTCCGGCTGGCGGTGACGCTCGCGGTCGCCGAGACGGTGCGCCAGCTCGTCCCGCTCGAGAAGCCGTACTGGATCGTCCTGACCGCCGCCCTCGTCCTCAAGCCGGACCTCGGGTCGGTCTTCGCCCGGGGGGTGCAGCGGACCCTCGGCACGCTGGTCGGCGTCCTGCTCGGGGTCGCCGTCGTCGCCGTCGTGCCGCACGGGGCCTGGCTGCTGCTGCCGATGACCGTGCTGGCGTTCGCGTTCCCGTTCGGCCGCAACCTCAACTACGGGCTGCTGTCGACGTTCATCACGCCGCTGGTGCTGCTGCTGATCGACTTCGGCGCCCGCGTGGACGGCCGGATCGCGCTGGACCGGCTGGTCGACACCGCGATCGGCGCGGGCATCGTGCTGGTCGTCGGCTACCTGTGCTGGCCGGGCACCTGGCGCCCACGGCTCGGCGAGCACATCGCGGCCGGGGTCGAGGCCCTCGGGGGCTACGCGCGGGTGGCCTTCGGGGCCGACCGCAGCCTGGTCGGACCGGCCCGGCGCCGGACGTACGGCGCCATGTCCGACATCCGCTCGGAGCTGCAGAGCACGCTGGCCGAGCCGCCGCCGCTGTCGCGGCAGGCCGCCGCGTGGTGGCCGCTGATCGCCCAGCTGGAGAAGACGACCGACGACCTCAGCGAGGCCGCGGCGCGGGCCCGGCACCCCGCCGCCCGGCCGCCGGCCGACGACGTCGCGCAGCTGGTGGCGGGGTTCGACGACCTGGCCGCCGCCCTGCGCTCCCACCGGGCCCCGCGCGACCTCGCGGACCCCGCGTCACCCTTGCTGGGCGACCTGACCGGAGACCTGCGCGGCGCGCGGGGGATAGCGAGAGGACCGATCGGTGCCTGACGAGACGAGGGCCGCGGGACGCGCCGAGCTGGAGCTGGCCGACTGGCGGCGGCGGGTCGCGGCGCTCTACGCCGCGGTCCGGGCCGAGGCCGACCCGGCGACCGGGCACGCGACGTGGCGCGCGGGCCGGGACGCGCTGTTCCGCGAGCACCCGCAGAGCTCGCTGCCGGCGGGCAGCCCGCTGCGCGAGACGGGGCTGCCGTGCTGGCCGTACGACCCGGCGTTCCGCTTCGAGGTGCCACTCGTGCCCGTCGACGACGGGGCCCGGGAGCTCGAGCTGCCGAGCGGGGAGACCGGCAGCACGCGGCTGCGCGCGGTCGGGCGGGTGGAGCTCCCCGAACCCGTCGGCGGGAGCCTGACGGTCTGGTGGCTCGAGCAGTACGCGGGCGGGATCTTCCTGCCGGTGCGTGACGGGACCGCGGGTGACGCCCGACCGGGGGCGGGCAGCTACGGCGGGGGACGCTACCTGCTCGACACCGCCAAGGGCGCCGACCTCGGCGACGCGGGCGGCCGGCTGGTGGTGGACCTCAACTTCCTCTACCACCCCTCGTGCCGTTACGACGACGCCTGGCTCTGCCCGCTCGCCCCGCCGGAGAACACCGTGGGCGCCCGGGTCGAGGCCGGGGAACGGATGTCCTGAGGGGGCGGGCTCAGGTGTTCTGGGCCTCGAAGACGATGTCGCCGGCGACCGTGCCGCCCATGGTGCTGTTCGGTGCGTCGGGGGAGATGGCCCAGCCGATCCGGTAGGTCCGCGACTCCGGTGCCGCTCCCGTCGGGCTCCAGCCGCCGACCCCGTTGCCGTACGACGTGCGGGCCATCCCGAAGCCGACGAAGCTGCCGTCGACGATCGGCGTGCCGTCGCCCTCGGGGCGGAACCCGTCGCAGGAGCCGAACGACCCGCCGCTCCCGCGCGTGATGCTGAGGCTCATGTACCCGGCCAGCTCGGTCGTCCCCCGGCCGTTGGCGCCGTAGACGCGCACCTCGGACGGCAGCGTCCCGGTGCTCGTCACGACCAGGCAGCGGCTGCCCGACGAGCCGGGCCGGGCGTTCGTGACGCTGAAGGCCGCGGCGTCCGCGTCGTCGTCGGTCAGGACGACGGTGCCGGTGTCCCAGCTGCTGGTGGGGCTCTGGGTCGTGGAGGAGTAGGCGGCGTGCGACGCCTGGGCGACGACCAGGCCGGACGCCGCGAGGGCGGCGGGGACGGCGACCAGGGACACGAGGGTGGCGACCCTGCGCGAGGGACGGGTGCTGGTGCTCATCGGAGCTCTTCTCTCGGGTGGGGTCCGGTGGGCGGTCAGCTGTTCTGGGCCTCCCAGGTGAACCCGAGCGCTGCGGTGCCGCCCTGGGTGTCGTTCGTCGTCTCGGTCCGGACGCTGTAGGTGAGCTGGTAGGTCCGGGTCTCGGGGTTCGCGACCGTGCCCGCGCCGGTGGTGGCCCAGGCCCCGACGCCGTTGCTGAAGGCCGTGGCGCTCGTGCCGAACCCGGCGAGCGTGCCGGAGTAGACGCTCGAGCCGGTGGCCAGCGGGGTGTAGCCGGTGCAGGAGCCGAACGACCCGCCGCTGCCCTGCGTGATGGTCAGGTTGATGTCGCTCGCCAGCGCCTTGGTGGTGGCCGCGCCGGTGCCGTAGAGCTTCACGGAGGCGGGCAGCGAGCCGGTGGAGGAGACGACGATGCAGCGGGTGCCGGTGGAGCCGGGCTTGAGGTTGCTGGCGGTGAAGGCGGCGGTGTTGGAGTCGTCGTCGGCGAGCGCGACGGTGCCGGTGGCCCAGTTGGACGTCGGGTTGACCGTGGTGGCGGAGTAGGCCGAGTAGGAGGACTGGGCGACGACGAGGCCGGAGGCGGCGAGCGCGGCCGGGACGGCGATCAGCGAGACGATCGTGGCGACCTTGCGCGACGGGCGGGCGGTCTTGACGGCGGCGGTGGACATCGGGGGCTCCTGGCGGTGGTGTTCCGTACGAGCCGGCCCCCGCCTGCTCCCCGGTCCCTGTGGCCCGGTGAGAAGAACTCTGCCGTCGGCACCTCCACGGGGCCTCAGGCCCACGGACAACGTCTCCTCAGGAAGCTCAAAAGATTGAAAGATGGATGATTCGTTCCTCAAGAACCGCTCAAGCCGGGCCCCGAACGGCTCGCGCCCGTCCGGTTTCTGCGGCACCCGGACCGTCACTCCCGCCGTGCTCACGCGGTGCCCGCCTCGTAGAGGGCGCTCACCTGGGCCGCGCTGAGCGCGGTGGTGAAGAGAGCGGCGTCGTCGAGCGTGCCGCTGAAGTAGGGGCTCGACGGGCTGCTCGGCCAGTTGCCCACGTTGTCGAACGCGATCCGCACGTACGCCGTCGACCCGGGCTCCCCGGTCGTCGTCGTGGTGTCGCGGACGAGCAGCTTGCCGTCGACGTAGAGGCGCATCCCCGCGGAGGACAGCGTCGCCACGGCCAGGTGCCAGCCGCCGTCGTTGTAGCTCGCGGTCGACGAGATCGTCTTCGTGGCGTTGGCGTAGACGCCGTAGTAGAGCCGACCATCGTCGCTCATGTAGATGTGGCGGTCGTAGTTCCCGGACTGGCCGGTCTGCGCGCTCCCGAAGCCGATGATCTTGCCCCCCGTCGTGGTGGTCGTCCGGAACCAGATCGAGAGGCTGAAGGTGTTCGGCATCCCTCCGGCCACCGCCGGCGAGCTGAGGTAGCCGCTGCCGCTGAACCTCATCGCCCGCCCGCTGTCGTTCGTGCAGGCCTGACCTCGCACCGAGGTCTTGTCGCCCGAGCTGTAGACGCCGGTGCGGGTGTTGCCCGAGCTGTCGGTCGCTGAGGTGGTGGTGTCGGACGTCTCGTCCATCCGGTACCAGAGGTAGGGGCTCAGCGACGCCACGCCGCTCGCGCAGGTGAAGTACGTCGCAGCACCGAGGTCGGCCCGGGTCGCGGTGGTGGCGCGGAAGGCCGCGCCGGCCGGCACGGCAGGTCCGAGCACGACGAGACCGGCGACCGCCAGCGCCACGCCGCGGCGGAGCAGCGTCGGCCGGCTCCAGCGGACGCCGTCGTCCACGACCCCGGGCACGGCGTCGGCCGGTCCCGCACCGGCTTCCGCGTCCTCGTCGGGCGGCTCGTCCTCGGGCGCCTCGTCCTCGGCGAACGTCCGGTCCCGACCGCTGACGGCCACGACGAGGAGCAGGCCCAGCCCCGCGGCCGTCAGCCCGAGCGCCAGCCAGCTGCCGTCGCGCAGCCAGAACACGGGGAGGCCGAGCCACGGCACCCGCAGGGTCCCGATGCCCTCCACCGCCCCGAGGGTGACCGGGCTCGAGTCGTCGCCGGCGTTGGCGTCGCCCCGGGTCACGAGCAGCCCGTCGTCCTCGAGCCGGACGAAACGGTGCAGGCGCAGCCGGCCGGGGTGGTCGGGGTCGTGGAACAGCAAGACGCTGCCCAGCGGCGGGGCGTGGCCGCCGAGCGGACGGGACACGGCCACGTCACCGACGTGCAGGCGCGGCAGCATCGACCCGCTGCTGACCGTCGTGGGGTGCCACCCCACCACCGCGGGCAGCGAGCCCCAGGCGGCGAGCCCGAGGAACCCGACCAGGACCGCGCGCGCGAGCGTCACCGCGACCAGGCGCGGCCAGCTCCAGGGCTTGGGCGTGGGCTCGGGCATCAGCTGTTCTGCGCCTCCCAGGTGAGGCCGAACGTCGCGGTGCCGCCCTGGGCCGAGTCGGGGGTGGTGCTGCTGACCGCGTAGGCGACCTGGAACGTGCGCGTCTCCGACGCCGTGCCGGTGGGCGCCCAGCTGCCCACGCCGGAGCCGTAGGCCGTGGCACTGCCGGTGAAGGCGGCGAGCGTGCCGGAGTAGACCGACGAGCCGCTGGCGAGGGCGGTGAAGCCGGAGCAGGAGGCGTACGTGCCGCCCGTCCCCTGCGTGACCGTCCAGGTGATGTAGGTGGGCAGGCTCTTGGTGGCCGTGACGTCGGTGGCGTAGAGCTTGACGGCCGAGGGCAGGGTTCCGCTCGAGGTGACGGCGATGCAGCGCGACCCGGTGGAGCCCGGCCTGAGGCTGGTGAGGCTGAGCAGCGCCGAGCCGGCGTCGTCGTCGCCGAGCACGACGGTGCCGGCGGCGAGGCTGTTGCCCGTGTTGCTGACCTTGGAGCTGAACGCGGCGTACGAGGCCTGGCCGACGACCCCGAGGGACAGCAGCGCCGCCAGCGGCCAGACGAGGTGCCGGGCTCGTCGGACGGCACGACGGGTGGGGGGCATCGGGGCTCCAGGCACAGGCGCACGGACAAGGAGGCCGCCCCGACGGCAGTGCCACGAAGGATAGCCGAGTCCAGGCCCCGGAGGTGGTCGGACGACGCCAACCTGTGCGGCGGCCTGGAGGGCGCGGCAGACTCGGACGATGGTCGCGCCCGTCCCCGGTCCCACCCGTCGCGCGCTGCTGCTGGGGGCGGCCGGGCTGGCCGCCGGCGGGCTCGCGGGGTGCGGGTCCGGGTCGTCGGAAGGCGGCAGCACGGCGTCGGCGCCGGCACCCGCTGCGTCGACCACGCCGAGCCCGTCCGGCAGCCCCAGCGTCTCGGGCAGCCCCGACCCCGGCCCCAGCCCGTCCGCGACCCCGAGCGCCGGTCCGAGCCGGACGCCCAGCGGCCCGCCGGACCCCGACGTCGCCGGGACGATCGCCGACGACCTCGACGTGCCGTGGGGGATGGCGTTCTTCGCCGATGGCGACGCGCTCGTCTCCGAGCGCGACACCGCCCGGCTGCTGCGCGTGACCCCGAAGGGGAAGGTGACCCGGCTGGGGGAGGTGTCCGGCGTGCAGCCGGCCACCGGGATCGGCGAGGGCGGCCTGCTCGGGATCGCGCTCGCGCCCGGCGACGAGGACACCGTGTTCGCCTACCTCACCTCGCGGAGCGACAACCGCGTCGTCCGGCTGAGCATCGCCGGCGGGAAGGTCGGGAAGCCGAAGGCGCTGCTCACCGGGATCCCCACGAGCGTCCACCACCACGGCGGGCGGCTGCTGTTCGCCCCCGACGGGACCCTGTTCGTCAGCACCGGGGACGCCGAGGACTCGGGGCTGGCGCAGCAGAAGGGTTCGTTGGCGGGCAAGATCCTGCGGGTCCGGACCGACGGGCGGGCTGCGTCGGGCAACCCGTACGACAACCGCACCTGGAGCTACGGCCACCGCAACGTCGAGGGCCTGGCCTTCGACGCGGGCGGCCGGCTGTGGGCGACGGAGTTCGGCGACAAGCGGGCCGACGAGCTCAACCGGATCGTCAAGGGGCGCAACTACGGCTGGCCGCGGGTCGAGGGTCGCAGCAGCGACGACGACTACACCGACCCGGCCGCGACCTGGTCGCCCACGAGCAGCTGCTCACCGGCCGGCCTGGCCATCACCCGCTCGACGGCGTTCACCGGTGCGCTGCAGGGGCAGTGCCTGTTCTCGGTCGCCCTCGACGGGACCGACGCGGCGAAGCCGAAGGCGCACTTCGCGGGTGACCACGGCCGACTCCGCAACGTCGCCGTCGCCCGTGACGGCTCGCTGTGGGTGACGACCAGCAACACCGACGGCCGTCGTACGCCCGGGAAGGACGACGACAAGATCCTGCGCGTGACGCTGTGATCCTGCCTCCGCTTCGCTCCGGCGCAGATCCCGCTCCGGTCCGCCGGCGTCGTCCCTCGCGGACGAGGCGGCGTGTCCGCTCGCCCCTCCTCCGTCCGGCGGCGCGGGATCAGGGGGTGGTGGCGGTCAGTCGTCGAAGACGAGCACGGCCTTGGCCACCAGCCGCCGGGCCAGGGGCTCGCCGAGGTCGTCGACGGCCGCGCGGCCCTCGTCGAGCAGCGCCTTGACCGGCGCCACGTCGGCCTCGTCGAGCGTGACCTCGCCGGCCCGGCTGCGCAGCACGCTGCGCCCGCCGGCCTGGTCGAGGGTGGCGGCGAGGTGGTCGCGGAGCCGCAGGACGGTGCCGGGCTCCAGCGAGGTGCTGGTCCGCAGCTGCGCCAGCGGGCCGACGGGGGCCGGGCGCCGCGAGTCGCGGTCGGAGCGCCGCAGGGCCGCCACCAGCGTGTCGGCGTCGGCCGCGGTGACCGCTGCGAGCAGCGCCGCCCGGACCCGCTCCACGTCGGCGGCGAGGGTCTCCGGCCGGGTGGGGTCGACGCCCAGGGCGAGCGAGCGGCGCAGCTCGACGTCGTCGGTCAAGGCGCGCAGGGCCTGCGCCGTCAGCTGCTCGGCCAGCGCCGTCCGCGTCCACGTGTGGATCCCGAGGGTGAGGTGGGTGCTGACACCGCCGAGCGCCGTCGCGGCGTGCAGGAAGCCACGCGGCAGGTAGAGGCAGTCGCCGGGCTCCAGCACCGCCTCGATCAGGGGCGGCTCGGCGGCGGCGCGCTGGACGGCGGCGCGGCGGTCGGTCCACGGCTGGTCGCGCAGCGGCGCCTCCCAGACGGGGGCGTGGATGCGCCAGCGCTTGGCGCCGGCGACCTGCAGCACGAAGACGTCGTGCACGTCGTAGTGGTCGTCGAAGCCCTGGTTCTGCGGGGGCGTGACGTAGGCGTTGGCCTGCACGGGGTGCCCGAGCTCGTCGGCGAGGGCGCCGACGAAGTCGAGCACCGGCGGCCAGACGCGGTGCAGCGCCTGGAGCACGAGGGTCGCCCCGTCGTCGAACAGCTCCACCAGCCGGCTGTCGCTGACCTGGTCGGCGATGCCGGCCCCGACGCCGCCCGGGGCGGTGAAGGCGCGGTCGCCGAGCGTCTGCCCGCTCTTGGCCACCCGCAGGAAGGGGGTCCGCAGCCCGCGCTCGGAGACGAGCTCGTCGACCGCGGTCTCGTCGAGCAGGTCGGTGAACGGCGCGGGTAGGTCGGCCGCACGGCTCAGCAGGGCCTGACGACCCCAGTGCTCGGCGGCGAAGGTGTCCGGGTCGGTCGCGACGAGGCGTCCGAGAGCGGGCGAGAGCCGGTCCGGAGCAGGGGTGAGGCTGTCGGGCACGGGGTCCTCGCCTGGGTCGGTGGTGGTTCGGGACGCGGACGGTGCCCGGCCCGGGGGCCGGGCACCGCCGCGGTCGTCCTTAGGCGCTGCCGTCGGCCCCGCCGTCGTGGACGCCCGGGGTGCCCTCGGCGCCGCCGTCGGCCGGACCCTCGGCCCCGCCGTCCGCTCCGCCGTCCTGGACGCCCGGGGTGCCCTCGGCGCCGCCGTCAGCGGGACCCTCGGCCCCGCCGTCCGCTCCGCCGTCCTGGACGCCCGGGGTGCCCTCGGCGCCGCCGTCGGCCGGTCCCTCGAGGCTGCTGTCGCTCATCGGTCCTCCGTGGTGATCGTGCGGCTCTGCACGTCGGCAGGAGCCGCGGTGACGCGCCCTACGGGCGCCTGGTCGACCATGGTTCCACCCCGCGGGCCCGGGGTGCGGGGAGGGGTCCGGGCACCGCCTCGCGCGAGCACGGAACCTGTCGGAGGGCGCGGTTAGCATCGCGGGCATGTGGTCGGACGAGGCGCTCGAGGACGCGGAGGCGGCGCTCGCCGGCCTCGTCGCGGACCCCTCCGACGCCTCCGACGACGCCGGTCCGGGCGGCCCGGCGAGCCCTGCCACGGCCGGGCTCGGCGACGCGGCCATCAGCACCCTGGTCGGCCCGGAGGCGTTCGCCCGGGCCCGGGTCGCGGTGCGCTCCGGTCACGTGAGCCACGTCGAGGTCGACGACGCCGCCCGTACGGTGTCGGGCCGCGTCCGCGGGACCCACCGCGACGACTACACCGTGACCGTCTTCCTCGCCTCGTCGCCGTCGGGGACGACGACCGTGCACCGCAGCCGCTGCAGCTGCCCGGTCGCCATGGACTGCAAGCACGCCGCGGCCGTCCTGCTCGTCGCCCGGCACCAGCAGGGGCCGGGCCCGCGGGTGGAGCGGGCCGAGTGGGAGCGGGTCCTCGGCCCGCTCGTCACCGCCCCGCCGCCGACGCCCGAGGTGGAGATCGCCCCGCTCGGCCTCGAGCTCGGCGTGGAGCGCATCCCCGCGCACCGGGGCTACGCCGGCCGGCTCGACCTGCGGGCCCGGCCCGTACGCCGCGGCCGGGGCGGCGGCTGGGTGCGCTCGGGGATCTCCTGGGAGGACCTGGACTTCGTCGCCCGCTCGTACGTGCCCGCGCACCGCGAGCTGCTGCTCCAGCTCCGCGCGGCGGCGGGCGCGGGCGCCCGTCACGCCCTGCCGCGCACGCCGTGGCTCTCGCTGCAGACCGTGAGCAGCGCCTTCTGGTCCTTGCTCGAGCAGGTCGGGCCCGCCGGGCTCGAGGTGGTCGTCGAGGACTCGGCGGAGGCGCTCGAGGTCGGGCCCGGTGCCGAGGTGTCGCTGGACGTGCGCCGGGTCGAGTCCGTCGGGCTGCTCGTCGGCCCGCGGGTGCGGGTGGGTGAGCAGCCCGTGGACCTCACCTCGGTCGGGGTCCTGGGCGAGCCGGCGCACGGCGTCTTCGCGCTGGGGGCCGACTCGCGGCTCACGCTCGCCCGGCTGGAGCGGCTGCTGCCGCGCGAGCTGCGCACGCTGGTGGTGGGGGCCCGGCCGCTGCTGGTGCCACGGGCCGACGAGGAGCGCTTCCTCGACGACTACGTCGGCCCGCTGCGCCGGCACGCCCCGGTCAGGTCCCGCGACGCGAGCGTGGTGCTGCCCGTCGACGTCGCGCCACGGCTGGTGCTGTCGGTGACCCCGCGCCCGGAGCGCCGGGTCCGGCTCGACTGGTCCTTCCACTACGTCGCGCCCGGGACCGACGCCTCCTTCGACCTCGACGACCCGGTGACCGGCCGGCTGCGGGACGCGGCGGCCGAGCGTGCCCTGCTGGTCGACCTGCCGCTGCCCTGGGCGGACGTGCCCGTGCTGCGCCAGCCGGGCCCCGGGCCCGCCGTCCCGGCCGCCCACGCGCTGCTCGACGGGCTGGACGCCGCGCTGTTCGTGGAGCGCACGCTGCCGGTCCTCGAGCGGGCGGGCGTGGAGGTGCGTCCGGTCGGCGACCTGCCGGGGTACCGCGAGTCCCTCGCCGAGCCGGCCGTGGCGGTCAGCGCGACCGAGCGGGCCGACACCGCCGACTGGTTCGACCTGCACGTCGAGGTCTCGCTCGAGGGCGAGCGCGTGCCCTTCGACCAGCTCTTCGTGGCGCTCAGCCAGGGCGAGGAGCACCTCGTGCTCGACAGCGGCGTGTGGTTCAGCCTGCGACGACCGGCCCTGGACCGGCTCCGCGACCTCATCGACGAGTCCCGTTCCCTGGCCGACCACGACCGCGTCGAGCTGGGCCTCAACCGCTTCCAGGTCTCGTTGTGGGAGGACCTGGTCGACCTCGGCGTGGTCGCCGAGCAGGCGGCCCGCTGGTCGAGCGCGGTCCGCGGGCTGACGACGGCGGAGCCCGTCGACCCGCCGGGGCTGCCGCCGACGCTGGAGGCGACCCTGCGGCCGTACCAGCGCGAGGGCTACACCTGGCTGCACACGCTCTGGTCGCACGGGCTCGGCGGGATCCTGGCCGACGACATGGGGCTGGGCAAGACGGTGCAGACGCTCGCCCTGGTCGCGCAGGCCCGCCTGGAGCAGGCCGCCGCGGCGGAGCCGGGGGCACCGGCCGCGCCGCCGTTCCTCGTCGTCGCCCCGACCAGCGTCGTCCCGGGCTGGGTGGCCGAGGCCGCACGGTTCGTGCCCTCGCTGCGGGTCGTCGCCCTCGGCCCGCCCGGCCGGCCCCGCGTCGGCGTGGCGGAGCGCGTCGCGGGGGCCGACCTGGTCGTCACCTCGTACGCACGACTGCGCCTCGACGTCGACGAGCTCGCCGCCGTGGCCTGGTCCGGGCTCGTGCTCGACGAGGCGCAGTTCGTCAAGAACCACCGGGCGCAGACCTACCAGGCCGCCCGCCGCGTCGGCGTGCCGTTCACCCTGGCCATCACGGGCACCCCGCTGGAGAACAGCCTCATGGACCTGTGGTCGCTGCTCTCGGTGACCGCGCCCGGGCTGTTCCCCTCGCCGCAGCGCTTCTCGCAGTTCTACCGCCGCGCGATCGAGCGCGACCACGACGCCGGCCGGCTCGACCAGCTGCGCCGCCGGGTGCGGCCCTTCCTGCTGCGGCGCACCAAGCAGGCCGTCGCCGCCGACCTCCCGCCCAAGCAGGAGCAGGTGCTGGAGGTCGAGCTGGCACCTCGGCACATGCGCGTCTACCAGACCCACCTGCAGCGGGAGCGGCAGAAGGTGCTGGGCCTGCTCGACGACCTCGACCGCAACCGCTTCACGGTGCTGCGCTCGCTCACGCTGCTGCGCCGCCTGAGCCTCGACCCGGCCCTCGTCGACGAGGCGCACGCCGACATCCCGGCCGCCAAGGTCGAGATCCTGCTCGAGGACCTGGCCGAGCTGGTGGCCGAGGGGCACCGGGCGCTGGTGTTCAGCCAGTTCACGAGCTTCCTCGGCCGGATCCGCACGCGCCTGGAGCAGGCCGGGATCGAGCACGCCTACCTCGACGGGTCGACGACGAAGCGCGAGCAGGTCGTCGAACGGTTCCGCAGCGGCGCGGCGCCGGTGTTCCTCATCAGCCTCAAGGCGGGCGGGTTCGGGCTGAACCTGACCGAGGCCGACTACTGCTTCGTGCTCGACCCGTGGTGGAACCCGGCGACCGAGGCCCAGGCCGTCGACCGGGCCCACCGGATCGGCCAGACCCGCAGCGTCATGGTCTACCGGATGGTCGCGAAGGACACGATCGAGGAGAAGGTGATGGCGCTCAAGGCACGCAAGGCCGAGCTCTTCGGCTCGGTCCTGGACGCCGACGGGCTCGGCGGCGCGGAGCTCGGCGCCGACGACATCCGGGCGCTGCTCGCCGCCTGAGGTCCGGTCACCTCGAGAACCGTGTGAAGAACTGCCCTCCGGGAGCGGTCCCCTTGAGCCAACGCTGAGGAAGGCTTAGCCGGACCCGTCCGAATAGTTGAGGGTGCGACGACAGGATCGACGTCAGCCGGGCGCGAGAGCGGGCGGTGAGGACAGGGCCCCACGGGGCCCGTGGTCGACGCCTCGGGGGAGGGTCCGACCGTGTCTGGGGGAGTCGTGCCGCGCAGCGGCGCGACGACCTGGTGGGGGGTAGCACGGCCGGTGGGACAACGACGTCCGTACGGTCTTGGGGAACGATCGGCACAGGGGGCGAGCGGTGGCGTACGGCACCGCACGCGTGCAGGTCAGGCACGACACGCAGGGAACGTCGCGAGGGGAAGCGGCGACGACGGGGATGCAGGGACGCTCGGGGGAGCGCAGGGGCCATCGACCACCGGTTCGACGAGGGGGAGGACCGACGGCGGTGGACGGGCGAGGCGGAGGGGACGCCGTGCTCGCGACGGGGACGACCTGCGACCGCCCGAGCGGTCCCGGCTGCGAGCCGGTCCCGGCCGGGAGACCACCGACGGGACCGGCTCAGGTCGGCGGCACAGGAGGACCGATGGCCGAGCACGACGCCATGATGGTGCGGTTCGTGCACGACTACCTCGAGCTGCTCGACCACCGGGTCGCCTCGATCCGGAGCCACCTCGAGCAGCGCAACTTCATGACCGCGCACGTCGCGCTGCTCAGCCTGGAGTCGACGAGCGTCATGGTCGGCGCCGACGAGCTCGCCGTCACGGCCGGCCGGCTGCGCGAGGCCGTCCAGCGGGGCGAGCGCGACACCGTCGACGCGCTGCTCGCCGAGGTCGCGGCCGAGGCCACGAGCACGCGGGCCGAGCTGGCGTCGCAGGGGGAGCACCAGGCGCCCGCCGAGGCCTCCGAGCACCGGACCGGGGACGGTCAGCGGCGCGAGTCCGCCAGCCGGTAGCCGACGCCGCGCACCGTCTCGATGTAGCGCGGGGACGCGACGGGGTCGTTGAGCTTGCGACGCAGGTTGGCCATGTGGACCTCGACGGCCCTCCGGTCAGAGTCGCTCACGTAGCCGCTGGTGGCGTAGTCGCCGCGCAGCTCGAGGGCGAGCGCGTCCTTCGAGATCACCCGTCGCGCACCCGACATGATCGCGAGCAGCAGGTCGAACTCGCTGCGCGTCAGCTCCAGCGGGGCGCCGTTGAGGTCGACCAGCCACATCTCCGGGTTGATGCGCAGGCCGTTGTGGCTGATCCAGCCGCCGGTGGTGTCCGCCTCGGGCTCCGGGGGAGCGGCCGCGGCGACGACGGGCTCGGCGGCCGGGGTGGTGGCGGCGGCGACGGCCGCCTGCACCGGCGTCACGTAGCGGCGCAGCATCGCCTCGATGCGGGCACGGAGCTCGCGGGGCCGGAACGGCTTCGTCAGGTAGTCGTCGGCCCCGGCGTCGAGACCCATGAGGGTGTCGATCTCCTCGTCGCGGGCCGACAGCATGATGATGTAGGTCGAGCTGAACGCCCGGATCTGGCGGGCGACCTCGAAGCCGTCGATGCCTGGCAGGCTGATGTCGAGCGTGGTCAGGATGGGGTCGTACGCCCGGACCGCGGCGATGCCCTCCGCGCCGGACTCGCAGGTGTGGCAGCTGAACCCGGCCTGGTCGAGGATGGCTGAGAGCAGGTTCCGGATGTCGGCGTCGTCCTCGATCACGACGGCGACGCGCTCCGGCTCGGCTGCCATGGTGCTCACCGTACCGACACCGGCACCTCTCCAGGTGCAGGACGGCCGTGAACGAGCAGCGTGAGGTCGTCCGCCCGGACGCGGGGCGTCGCCGGGAGGGGGCTCAGGCGCGGCTGGCAGCGCCCAGGCCGTCGCCGGCCGCCGCACCGGCGTGGTGCGGCTCACAGTCCTCGACGGCGAGGACCGGCGCGCACGGTGACCCGCCGGCCGGGGTCGTCCCGCCGACGGCGGGGACGTCGTCGGCCCGGGGCAGCGTGAAGTGCAGCGTGGCTCCGCGGTCGGCGTTGTTCGTGGCCCAGATGCGCCCGCCGGAACGTTCCACGAGGCTCCGGCTGATGGACAGGCCCAGCCCGAAGCCGCCCTTCTCCCGGGCGTCGCCGGAGTCGACCTGCTCGAAGCGGTTGAAGATCCGTTCGAGCCGGTCGGCCGGGATCCCGCGGCCCTGGTCGGTCACGCAGAACTCGACCACGTCGCCGTCCGGGCGGGCCGACACCTCGACCAGGCCGCCGGGGTAGGAGAACTTCAGCGCGTTGCCGATGAGGTTGATCAGGGTCTGCACGGCCCGGTCCGGGTCGGCGTGCACCACGCCCTCGACCCGGCCCACGCTCGTCTCCACCCCGGCCTCGGTGGCCAGCACCTGCATCTGCTCGATGGCGGCCGACACGACGCTGCGGGCGCTCTGCCGCTCCGGGACCAGCACCAGCACGCCCGACTCGATCCGCTCGATGTCGAGGATGTCGTCGACGAGCCGGTTCAGCCGGTGCGCGCTGATCGAGGCGATCTCGAGCATCCGGCCCGCCGGCGCCGGCAGCGCGCCGAGCGCGCCGCCCGAGATCAGGCCGAGCGAGCCCTGGATCGCCGTCAGCGGGGTGCGGAGCTCGTGGCTGACCATCGAGACGAACTCCGACTTGAGCCGGTCCACCTCGCGGCGCTGCGTCACGTCGCGGAAGATCACCACCGCACCCACGACCTGGTCGTCCTCGGTCAGCGGCGTCGTGGTGACCTCGACGGGCAGCAGCCGGCCGTCGGAGCGGACGTAGCTGTCGTCCTCGGCCGTGCTGACGACGCCGTCGCGCACCGCCTCGGCGATGTAGCAGCCGGCGGCGGGCAGCGGCCGCCCGTCCGGACCAGGCGCGTGGAAGGTGGCGTGCGCGTCCCGTCCGATGAGCTCGGAGGCGTCCCAGCCCAGCGACTGCGCCGTGGCCGGGTTCACGAACGTCACCAGGCCGTCCGGGTCGACGCCGTAGATGCCCTCGCCGACGGAGTCGACGAGCAGGTCGGTCCGGGCGGTGATCTGGCGCAGCGACCGGGTGCGCTCGGCGACGCGCTCCTCGAGCTGGCGGCGCAGCCGGTCGTTGTCGATGCCGAGCAGGCTCTGCCGGGCGAGGACGGCCAGCACCACCAGCACGAGCAGGACCACGGCAGGCGCGCTGACGCGGTCGGCGCCGAAGGCGGCCAGCGTGGTGCCGAGGGCGACCAGGAACAGCCCGAAGACGACGACGGTGCTCAGCACCGGCGACCGCTCCTCGCTGCCGCGCACCGCGCCCGGTGCGCGGACCGTCGGGGCCCAGACCGCGAGCACCAGCAGCAGGTAGCCGGTCAGCCACCCGGCGTCGACGATCGAGCCGTACGCGAACTGCCGGCCCGAGGAGGTGACGAACGCGAAGCCGAAGTCGGAGGCGGCGAAGCAGTAGAAGCTGCCGGCGACGAGCCCGAGCATGAGGTGGTCGCGCCGCGAGCGCAGGTAGAGCAGGGTGGCGAGCGTCGCCAGGACCACGTCGGTCACGGGGACCACCAGCAGCGGCCAGCCGCCCGGGTCGGCGACCAGCAGCTCGGGGAAGAGGGTGACGTCGGCGACCAGCAGGATCGAGCCGCCCACGACGATCCCGTCCAGCACCATCCTGGTGAGGTCGGTGGTCCGCCGCCGCGCGCTCGGGAACTGCACCAGGCCGGCCACGGCGACCGCGAGCGCCAGGGTGAGCACGAGGTCGCCGGGTGCGGCCCGGCTCGGGGTGCTGACCCGCGAGGAGAAGAGCTGGAGGAGGTTCGACGACGAGGCCAGCAGGCAGGCCGCCACGAAGAGGACGTACGCGCGGCGGCGCCGTCCCGTGCTGCTGAGCAGGCGGCCGCGGAACCCGAGCGCGGCGACCACGCCCGTCGCGGCCAGGGTGGTGAGCGTGACGGTCTGGCGGACGTGGTGGGGGAGGTCGCTGACGAGGATGACCACGAGGACGGCGAGGACCACCGCGACCGCGAGACCCATCAGCCGGAGCCGCCGATCCGCCCTGCGCCAGGGGTCGGGGTGGCCCGCCACGCCCACGAAGGTAGCACCGCCGGACTTAGCATGCTGCGATGACGGGAGAGGTCCGGCGCGTGCTCGTCGTCGACGACGACGAGCTGCTGCGCGAGGTCGCCAAGGCGTCGCTGGAGCTCGTCGCGGGCTGGTCGGTGAGCACGGCGTCGTCGGGGGCGGAGGCGGAGACGAAAGCACGCCTCGAGCACCCCGACGCGATCATGCTCGACGTGATGATGCCCGGGCAGGACGGGCCGACGACGTTCGCGGCGCTGCGCCGCGACGAGGCGACGAGCGACATCCCGGTGATCTTCCTGACCGCGAAGAACAACACCGAGGGCTGGATCGGCGACGGTCCGGCCGGCGTGATCGCCAAGCCGTTCGACGCGATGCGGCTCGCCGCCCAGGTGAGCGAGCTGCTCGGGTGGGAGGCGTGAGCCGGGCGCCCGGGCCCGAGGACCGGCAGGAGCCGGACGCGGGCCTCGAGGCGCCGACCGACGGACCGGAGACGGTGGCGGAGCAGCGGCTGCTGGCCAGCCTCGGACGGCGGGCGCGCCAGGTCAACCTCGGCCGGGTCGTCCGGCTCCTCGAGCTGCTCGACCGGGCCGACGTCGCGGCGCTGGAGGAGGGCGAGCGGTCCGAGGCGGAGAACCTCGCCCACCAGGTGGTCGGCTCGGCGGGGACGTTCGGCTACCCGAGCGCGTCGACCGACGCCTCGATGGTGGAGGAGCACTTCGCGCACGCCGGGCAGCGGTCGGGCGACGTGGACGCCGCCGCCGTTCGGGTCACGCTCGAGCGGCTGCGCGACCTGTTCGCCGGCTGAGCCCGGCGTCGCGGCGGTGGATGAGCCAGGCCGCCAGGACGCCGCCGACCGCGCCGCCGAGGTGGGCCTGCCAGCTGATCCCCGCGGCGCCCGGCAGCACGCCCCAGAGCAGCCCGCCGTAGACGACCAGGATGACCACGGCCAGCGCGACCTGGCCGGGCCGGCGGGTCCACAGCCCGCGGGCCAGCAGGTAGGTGAACCAGCCGAAGATCAACCCGCTCGCCCCCAGCACGACGGTGCCCGCCGGGGTGAGGACCCAGGCCGTGAGGCCCGAGGACACGACGCTGACCAGCGTCGACACCAGCCAACGGGCGACGCCGCCGAGCAGGACGAGCAGCCCGAAGCCGAAGAACGGCAGGGAGTTGCCGACCAGGTGGTCCCAGCCGGCGTGCAGGAGCGGGGCGGTGAAGATCTCCGGCAGCCCGTCGACGTCACGCGCGTGGATGCCGTACTGGTCCAGGGCGTTGCCGCTCAGCTGGTCCATCGCCTCGAGGACCCACAGCAGCCCGAGCAGCCCGGCCATCGCCAGGGCGGCGTGCAGGGGGCGGACCGGCTCGCTCGTCATGCGTACCTCCGTGGGGTTCGGGTCCCTCCAGGGTGCCCGGACCGGGCAAGCGGTGTGCCGCTCGTCCACAGCTCTCCGCCGCCGGTCCCGGTCGTCCACAGCCGGGCCCCGCCGGGCGGCACGAGCGGGGCTCCGCGCAGCACAGTCCTGACGTGACCACCTCGTACCCGCCCGCCACGCTCTCGGCCCGGCGACCCTCCGACCTGCTCGCCGTCGTGCCGTTCATGCTCGGCTTCCACCCCGCCGACTCGCTCGTCGCGCTGCTGCTGCACGGCGGTCGCGTCCTGCTGACCGCCCGCTTCGACCTCGGACTTGGCCTCGAGGAGGCCGTCGCCGAGGTCGTCGACCGGCACGGGCCGACAGGGCTCGTCCTGGTCGCCTACGCGGCCGACCCGGAGCAGGGCCGCGCGGTGCTGCGGGCGCAGGCCGCCGGCCCCGACGCGGTCCAGGTCGTCGACCTGCTGCTCGTGACGCAGGGGCGCTGGTGGTCGCTGGCCTGCACCGCCGGGTGCTGCCCGGCCGAGGGCACCCCGTACGCGCCGGAGGACCATCCGCTGAGCGCCGAGGCGGTCTGGGCCGGGATGGTCGCCCGCCCCGACCGGGAGGCGGTCGGGGCCGCCGTGGCGGGACCCGCGGAGACCGAGCTCGCGGCGCTGCGCGAGGCGGTCCGCCCGCTCGCCCGTCGGCTGGACCGGTGCACCCCGGCGGGGCGCCAGGACGTGCTCGGGCGGGCGGTCGTCACCGCCCTGCCCCGGGTCGAGGAAGCGCGGCCGAGCCGGGACGGCGTCCTGCTCGACGACGTGGAGTGCCTGCGCCTGGCCCTGCTCGTGCGCGAGGTCGGGGCGCGCGACGTGGCCTGCGCCCTCGTGACCCGGGAGGACGCGCGCCGCCACGTCGCGCTGTGGGAGCAGGTCGTCGCCCGGACGCCGCCGGAGCTGGCGGCCGGGCCGCTCTGCCTGCTCGGACTGGCCGGCTGGGCCTCGGGCAACGGCACGCTCCTCAACGTCTGCTGCGAGCGGCTCGGCGAGCTCGACCCCGCCTACCCGATGGGCCGGCTGCTGTCCGACGTCAGCCGGCGCGGTCTCCCGCCGGCCTGGTGGGACGCGATGGCCGACGGCCTGCGCCGGGACCTCGGGCTGCAGGGACCGGCCGGGAGGGGCCCCCACTAGGGTGCGGGCATGACGCGCTTCGTGGTGTGCGGGGAGACCCTCATCGACCTGGTCGAGTCCTCGACCGACGTGCCGACCTCCTTCCGCTCCACCTGGGAGGCGCTGTCCGCCGGGGGCCCGATGAACTCGGCGGTGGCCCTGGGCCGGCTGGGCGCGAGCCCGCAGTTCCTGGGCCGGGTCTCCCGCGACGCGTTCGGGCGCCAGCTCCGCGAGCACATCCTGGCCGCCGACGTCGGGCTCGACCTGGCGACCGAGTCGTCGCAGGCGACCTCGATCGCGGTCGTCAGCCTCGACGCCGAGGGCGTGGCCAGCTACACGTTCCACTTCAGCGACACGGCGAACTTCGGCTGGCAGGAGGACGACCTGCCCGCCCTCGGGGAGGACGACTGGCTCCACATCGCCTCGCTCTCCTGCGTCGTCAGCCCGGGCGCGGAGGTCCTGCTCGACTGGATGACGACCGTACGCAGCGGCGTGTCCTACGACATCAACGTCCGCCCGACCGTCATCACCGACCCGGTCGAGTACTGGGCCAAGGTGCAGCCGTGGCTGCGCGCCGTCGGCCGGCGCGCCGGCATCGTCAAGGCCAGCGACGAGGACGTCAAGTTCCTGGCCAGGGCGGCGGGCGGGTCGGACCCGCTGGAGGTGGCGGCGGGCTGGGTCGAGCAGTACGGCCTGGGTCTGGCCGTCATCACCCTGGGGCCGGGCGGCGGCGTGGCGATCGAGCCGGGGGGCGCCGTGACGCGCGTGCCCGGCTTCCCCACCCGGGTCGTCGACACGGTCGGCGCCGGTGACACGTTCATGGCCGGCTTCCTCGAGGCCCACGTCAAGCAGGGCCTGGACCTCGGGCGGAGCCTGCGCCGCGGCGCGGCCGCGGCCTCGATCGTCTGCTCGCGCCAGGGGGCGCAGCCTCCGACGGCCGCCGAGGTCGACGACCTGATCGCCACCCGGGACCAGTCGATCGCGGTCGGGGCGGTCTCCTAGGACGTACCGGCCGCGGGCGGCACCTCCGCGCGGGCGGCCGCGGCGAGGGCGTCCAGCGCCACGCGGTCGTGCTCGGGCCCGGGTCGCCGGCCGTCCGGCTCGGTCAGGTAGAAGGTGTCGATCGCCTGGCCGGCCAGGGTCGAGACATGGGCCGAGCGGATCGAGAGCCCGACCGCGTGCAGGGCCGCGCCGAGCGCCCAGAGCAGGCCGGGTCGGTCGCCGGTGCGCACCTCGATGACGCTGGCCGACTCGCTGGCGCCGCCGACCGACTCGACGTGCACCTGTGCGGCCTCGGGGCGGGCGCGGGACTCGCGGCGGCGTACGGGCTCGAGGGCGCCGCGGTCGCCGCCGGACAGCCGGTCGAGCTGTTGGGTGAGGAAGGCGGCGTCGGGGACGTCGGAGACCCGCTCCTTGTCGACCCGCCAGGTGTTGACGGAGACGCCGTCGACGGTGTGCAGCACGGCGGCGCGGACCTGGACGCCGTGGGCGGCGAGGAGCCCGGCGGTGTCGCTGAACAGCCCCAGCCGGTCGGGCGCGGCCACGAGCAGCTCGACGCCGCCCGGACGGGGCTCGACGCGGACCCGGGTGCGGGCGTCGAGCGCCACCGAGCGCGCCAGGCCGAGGTCCACGAGCCGGGCGAGGTCCGTGGCGTGGTCGGCCGGACGGCCCTCGACGAGCAGCCCCTCCACCTGGTCGGCCAGGGCGTTCATGAGCGAGGCGCGCCACGGCGACCAGGCGGCCGGGCCCGCGGCCCGCGCGTCGGACTCGGTGAGGGAGCGCAGCAGCGCGAGCACGTCGCTGCGCCCGTCCACGGCCGTGACGAGCGTGTCCTGCGTCCGGGGGTCGGCGTGGTCGCGCCGGGTGGCGAGCTCGGCCAGGGTGAGGTGCTCACGGACGAGGAGCTCGACGAGGTCGGCGTCCTCGGGCCCGAGACCGATCCGCTCGACCGTGCGGCGGGCGATCGGCGCGCCCACGGCGGGGTGGTCCGCGCCGGCGCCGGGCAGCTTGCCGATGTCGTGGAGCAGGGCCGCGAGCAGCAGCAGGTCCGGTCGGTCCACGTCGGTCAGGTGCCGGTGCGCCTCGACCACCGTCTGCACGGAGTGCCGGTCGACGGTGTGGCGGTGCAGGGGGTTGTGCTGCGGACGCGACCGGATGCCGGCCCACTCCGGGAGCCAGCAGGTGACGCAGCCGGCGAGGTCGAGGGTCTCCCAGGCGCCGAGGAGCGGGGGCCCCGAGGCGAGCATCGTGACGAAGGCGTCCCGGGCGGCGTCCGGCCACGGGTGGGGGAGCGGACGTGCCCGGGCACCGAGGTTCTCCGCCGTCACCGGGGAGATGCCCAGCCCGTCGCGCGCGGCGAGCGCGCCGACCCGCAGACCCGTGAGCGGGTCGTCGGCCGTCTCCGCGCGGGCCAGCCCGACCTCGCCGCCACCCGGCCCGGTGACGATCAGCCCGTGCCCGGCGTCGCGGTACTCGGGGCGGCGCTCGCGGCGGCCGAAGCCGAGGACGCGCCGCTGCGGCAGCGCCTGCCGCGCCGCCCGCACGGTGAGGTCGACGGCGTGCGCGACGCGGCGTGCCCCGAGGCTGACCTCGCGGCGCAGGTCGTCGGGCTCGTCGAAGCCCAGCAGGGCGGCGACGCCGTCGACCTCGGCCGCGAGCAGCCGGTCGAGGTCGCGGCCCGAGGTCAGGTGCAGCGCGTCGCGGACGTCGAGGAGGCGCTCGTACGGCGCCTCGACCCCGCCGTGCGGCCGGTCGGTCAGCCAGGTCGCGGCCAGGGCCCGGAGCATGGTCATGTCCCGCCCGCCGCCGCGCGCCTCCTTGAGGTCCGGCTCCAGCAGGAACGCGGCGTCCCCGGCCTTGGCCCAGCGATCCTCGAGGGACTCGAGCAGCTCGGGGAGCCGGCGCCGGGCGTTCGTGCGCCACGCCGTGAGCAGGGCCGTACGGGTGGCGCCCACGAGGGCGGCGTCGCCGGCCAGGACGCGCAGGTCCAGCAGGCCGACCCCGGCGCTGACCTCGCGGACCGCGACGGCCGTGCACTCGGCGGGGGTCCGGACGGAGTGGTCCATCTTGACCCGCGCGTCCCACAGCGGGTACCAGAGCCGCTCGCTGAGCGCGTCGAGCCCGCCCCCGGTGCCGAGCGGGCGGCCGTCGTGCAGCAGCACGAGGTCGAGGTCGGAGCGCGGGCCGAGCTCGCGCCGGGCCAGGCTGCCGACGCAGGCCAGGGCGACCCCGGTCGAGGGTGGTCCGACGGCCGCCCACAGACCGCGCAGGGACTCCTCGACCTGCTCGGTCATGGAACGCCGACGACCCGGCCCTGCCTGGGAGTCCCAGGAGGACCGGGTCGCGACGTCGAGCCGGGCGGGGCCGAGCCCCGTCGTGAGGGCCGTGGTGAGCGCCCGGGCGGGGTCTGCGCTCAGAGCGCGTCCGCCCCGCGCTCGCCGGTGCGGACACGGACGACGTCGTCGACCGGGACCGACCAGACCTTGCCGTCACCGATGCGGCCGGTACGGGCGCTCTTGACGAGGACGTCGATGATGTCGGTCGCGTCGTCGTCGCCCACGAGGACCTCCAGGCGCACCTTCGGCACCAGGTCGACGGTGTACTCCGCGCCCCGGTAGACCTCCGTGTGGCCGCGCTGGCGGCCGAAGCCGCTGGCCTCGCTGACGGTCATGCCCTCGACGCCGAACGACTCGAGCGCGCTCTTCACCTCGTCGAGCATGTGCGGCTTGATGATCGCGGTCACGAGCTTCATGCGTGGACCTCCTTCTCTGCGTTGTCGGACTCGGTGCGGTGGGCGACGGCGGCACCGAGCGCGCCGGTCGAGCGGAGCGTGCCGGCGAGGTTGCCGAGGTCGTACGCGGTCTCGGCGTGCTCGACGCTGTCGACCCCCTCCAGCTCGGCGTCCTGCGGGACCCGGAAGCCGACGGTCTTCTGCAGGACGAAGCCGATGATCAGCGTCAGCACGAAGCTGTAGACCAGGACGGACAGCGCGCCGACGACCTGGCGCCACAGCTGGTCGAGGCCCCCGCCGTAGAAGAGGCCGTCGACCGCCGCCGGGGCGGCCGCGGTGGCGAAGAAGCCGACGGAGATGGTGCCCCACAGGCCGCCGACGAGGTGCACGCCGACCACGTCGAGCGAGTCGTCGACGTTCAGCTTGTACTTCAGCCCGATCGCCAGGGCGCACAGCGCGCCGGCGATGCCGCCGACGAGGATCGCGCCGACGGGGCTCACCGACGAGCAGGACGGGGTGATGGCGACCAGGCCCGCGACGACGCCGGACGCGGCGCCCAGCGAGGTGGCGTGGCCGTCGCGGATGCGCTCGGTGACGAGCCACGTGAGGGCGGCGGCGCCGGTGGCGACGAACGTGTTGACCCAGACGACCGAGGCGGAGTTGCCCGCGGTCAGCGCGGAACCGGCGTTGAAGCCGAACCAGCCGAACCACAGCAGACCGGCGCCGAGCATGACGAGCGTCAGGTTGTGCGGCCGCATCGGGTCGCGCTTCCAGCCGTGCCGGCGGCCGAGCACGATCGCCAGGGCGAGGCCCGCGACGCCGGCGTTGATGTGGACCGCGGTCCCGCCGGCGAAGTCGATCGCCTTGAGGTTGTTGGCGATCCAGCCCCCGACGTGGGTGACCACGCCGTCGTCGCCGGTGACGGTGAAGTCGAACACCCAGTGCGCGACCGGGAAGTAGACGAGGGTGGCCCAGACGACCGTGAAGATCATCCAGGTGCCCCACTTGGCGCGGTCGGCGATGGCGCCCGAGATCAGCGCGACGGTGATCACCGCGAACACGGCCTGGAAGGCGACGAAGGCCATCGTGGGCAGGCTCGCCCCGGTGTCCTCCATGAGGCCCTTGAGGCCGAAGTACTGGCCGGGGTTGCCGAGCAGGCCGGCGCCGACGTCGTCGCCGAAGGACATGGAGTAGCCCCACAGCACCCAGACGACGGAGATCGAGGCCAGGGCCCCGAAGCTCATCATCATCATGTTGAGGACGGTCTTGGCCCGGACCATGCCGCCGTAGAACAGCGCGAGTCCGGGCGTCATCAGCAGCACCAGCGCGGCTGAGGTGAGGATCCAGGCGGTGTCGCCGGAGTTCACATCGAGTGGGGTCATGCTTCTTCTTCCTTCGACGGCGGACGGAGTGCCGGGGGACCTGCCCGCGCTGACGTCGGTGCGGCGGGCGAAGATTGCGTTCCGAACTCTGCTGGACGTGTGTTGCGCTCTCAGCGCGGCTCGTTACGGCGGCATGACAGTTCTCACGGGTTCGTGACGCGCGCGTTTCACGTGTGAGGTCGCGGCGCCCTGGGCGCTCCACGAGAGGCAGGACTCCATGACCTGGTTGGTCACCGGCGGCGCCGGCTACATCGGCGCGCACGTGGTGCGGGCGTTCCGCGAGGCGGGCGAGGACGTCGTGGTCGTCGACTCGCTGAGCAGCGGGCACGCCGCCTTCGTCCCCGACGACGTGCCCTTCGTGCGCGGCACGATCCTCGACGGCGACCTCGTGCGGCACACCCTCGTCGAGCACGAGGTCGGCGGTGTGGTGCACCTCGCGGGCTTCAAGTACGCGGGCGTCTCGGTCAGCCGGCCGCTGCTCACCTACCAGCAGAACGTGACCGGCACCGCCGTCCTGCTCGAGCAGATGGCGGCGGCCGGCGTCGGGCGGATCGTCTTCTCCAGCTCCGCCGCGACGTACGGGACGCCGGACGTCGACCTCGTCACCGAGGCGACGCCGACCCGGCCCGAGTCGCCGTACGGGGAGAGCAAGCTGATCGGGGAGTGGCTGATCGCCGACCAGGCGAAGGCCGCGGAGCTGGGGGGCACCGAGCTGGCGCACACCTCGCTGCGCTACTTCAACGTCGTCGGCTCCGGCACACCCGACCTCTACGACACGAGCCCGCACAACCTCTTCCCGCTCGTGCTCGGCATGCTCGCCGCCGGGAAGACCCCGCGGATCAACGGCGACGACTACGCCACCCCGGACGGCACGTGCGTGCGCGACTACGTCCACGTGGCCGACCTCGCCCACTCCCACGTGGTGGCTGCGCGCGCGCTCGAGGCGGGCACGCCGCTGGAGCCCGTCTACAACCTCGGCAGCGGCGACGGGGTCTCGGTCCGCCAGATCATGGACGTCGCCGCCGAGGTCACCGGGATCGACTTCACCCCCGCGGTCGCCCCGCGCCGTCCCGGCGACCCGGCCCGGATCGTGGCCTCCGGCGAGCTCGCGGGGCGCGACCTCGAGTGGCGGATGCGGCACTCGCTGCGCGACATGCTGGCCAGCGCCTGGGAGGCGCAGGAACGGCACCACTAGGCTCGCCGCAGGCGGCCACGAGGTCGCCCGGGCGAGAGGGTCGGAGCGTGAGCGGCAACGTGGTCGAGGTCGGCGACATCCGGGAGTGGCAGGGGCTGTCCGTGGTCGACGGGACGGGCTCGAAGATCGGCTCCCTGGAGGGGGTCTACTTCGACACCTCCACCGACCAGCCGGCGTTCGCGAGCGTGAAGCGCGGCGTGCCGGCCAAGCTCGTGTTCGTCCCGCTGGCCGGCGCGACGGTCTCGCCGAAGCAGGTGCGCGTCGTGACCGACAAGAAGACGGCCAAGGACGCGCCGACCATCGAGACCGACGGCGAGCTCACCTCCGAGCAGGAGCCCGAGCTCTACAGCCACTACGGCCTGACCTACGAGCGCGGCGCGAGCGGCGAGCGCCGGCT
Organism: uncultured Actinomycetota bacterium; assembly: GCA_963762775.1. Taxonomy (GTDB): domain Bacteria; phylum Actinomycetota; class Actinomycetes; order Propionibacteriales; family Propionibacteriaceae; genus Microlunatus. The sequence goes on along the minus strand of CAVXMD010000001.1, from coordinate 196,112 downwards.
CGGGCGTCGCTGAACCCCACCCTGAGGTCACCCTCGAAGGTCCCGCTCGCGCTCGACCTGCTGGCCAAGGCGGCGCTGGTCGTCCTGCTGCTGGTCGCGCTCGCGTACCCCGACCTGTCCAACCTCAAGGCCAAGGGCGCCGGCGTCCGCCTGGTCGTCTACCCGCTCGGCGCGCTGGCCGTGCCGGTCTGGTGGTGGCTGCGGGGCCGGCGGGCCTGGGCGGGGCGACGGTTCCCGTGGGGTGCCGACCTGCTCGTCACCCTGCCGTGGCTGTCGGACCTGCTGGGCAACCGGTTGGACTTCTTCGACACCGTGACCTGGTGGGACGACGTCAGCCACTTCGCGCACTGGGCGCTCCTGACCGCCGGGGTGCTGCTCGCGTGGGCGCCCGGGCGGCGCACCGGCGCCGGGGTGGTCGTCATGGTCGGGCTCGGCTTCGGCGCGACCGCGGCCGTGCTGTGGGAGCTCGGGGAGTACGCCGCGTTCCTGCGCACCCTGCCGACGTACGCCTACGTCTACCCCGACACCCTCGGCGACCTCACCCTCGGCACCAGCGGCTCGCTCCTGGCCGGTCTGCTCGTCGCGGTCGGCCGTCGGGCCCGGCCGCCCGCGAGGGATTAGACTCACCGACGTGTCCGGGATCCTCCTGCTTCTCTAGCCGCGCGGCGAACGCTGCGCGGCTGCCCCTGGTGCCTGCCGGCACGGGGGCTTTTTCATGCCCGGACCCCGATCGAGGAGACCACCCATGACCGCCGTCGAGGCCGCTGCCGCCCCGAACGCCGACGAGGCGCCCGACCGCTACGACGCCGCCGCGGCCCAGCTGCGCTGGCAGCGGTTCTGGGAGACCGACGCCACCTTCGTCCCGCGCGACGACGACTCGGCGGAACGCGCGTACGTCCTCGACATGTTCCCCTACCCCTCCGGCGACCTGCACATGGGCCACGCGGAGGCGTTCGTCATGGGCGACATCGCCGCGCGCTACCTGCGGCTGAAGGGCTACGACGTCCTGCACCCGATCGGCTGGGACTCCTTCGGCCTGCCCGCGGAGAACGCCGCCATCCAGCGGGGCACGCACCCGGCCGAGTGGACGTACGCCAACATCGAGACCCAGGCGACGTCGTTCCGCCGCTACGGGCTGAGCCTGGACTGGTCGCGGCGCCTGCACACCTCCGACCCGGAGTACTACCGCTGGACGCAGTGGCTGTTCCTGCGGTTCCGCGAGCGCGGGCTGGCCTACCGCAAGGCGAGCTTCGTCAACTGGTGCCCCAAGGACCAGACCGTGCTGGCCAACGAGCAGGTCGTGCAGGGCACCTGCGAGCGCTGCGGCACGACGGTGACCAAGCGGCAGCTGACGCAGTGGTACTTCCGCGTCACCGAGTACGCGCAGCGCCTCCTGGACGACATGACCGAGCTCGAGGGCGGCTGGCCGGACCGCGTGCTGGCCATGCAGCGCAACTGGATCGGTCGCTCCGAGGGCGCCTACGTCGACTTCGCGGTGGAGGGTCGCACGGACCCCGTCCGGGTCTTCACCACCCGCCCCGACACCCTGTTCGGGGCGACCTTCTTCGTCGTCGCGCCGGAGGCGCCGCTGGCCGCCGAGGTCGTCACCGAGGAGCAGCGCCCGGCCTTCGAGGCCTACCTGGAGCAGACCAAGCGGGTCACCGAGATCGAGCGCCAGTCCACCGGCCGTCCCAAGACCGGGGTGTTCCTCGGGGTGTACGCGACGAACCCCGTGAACGGCGAGCAGATCCCGGTCTACGCGGCCGACTACGTGCTGGCCGAGTACGGGACCGGCGCGGTCATGGCCGTCCCGGCCCACGACCAGCGCGACCTGGACTTCGCCCGCGCGCACGGCCTGGACGTGCGCGTCGTCATCGACACCGGCCTGCCCGACCCCGCCGAGACCGGCACGGCGACGCCCGGCGACGGCGCCTACGTCTCCTCCGGACCCCTGGACGGGCTGACCGACCGGGCCGCGGGTGTCGCGCGCATCGTCGAGCAGCTGCAGGACGACGGCGTCGGGGAGTCGACGGTGACGTTCCGGCTGCGCGACTGGCTGCTGAGCCGCCAGCGCTACTGGGGCGCGCCTATCCCGGTCGTGCACTGCCCGGCCTGCGGCGAGGTCGCCGTCCCCGACGACCAGCTGCCGGTCGAGCTGCCCCACCTGAGCGGCGCCGCGCTGGCCCCGAAGGGCACCTCGCCGCTGGCGAGCGCGACCGACTGGGTGAACGTGGCCTGCCCGTCCTGCGGCGGGCCCGCCAAGCGCGACACCGACACGATGGACACCTTCGTGGACTCGTCGTGGTACTTCTTCCGCTACTGCAGCCCCGGTGACGACACCGCGCCCTTCGACCCCGACGACGTACGCCGCTGGATGCCGGTCGCGCAGTACGTCGGGGGGGTCGAGCACGCGATCCTGCACCTGCTCTACATGCGCTTCTTCACCAAGGTGCTCTTCGACATGGGCCTGGTCGACTTCGTCGAGCCGATGCGCCGCCTGCTGAACCAGGGCCAGGTCATCAACCAGGGACGCTCGATGAGCAAGTCGCTCGGCAACGGCGTCGACCTGGGGGCGCAGATCGACGCGTTCGGGGTGGACGCGGTGCGGCTGACGGTCGTGTTCGCGGGTCCGCCCGAGGAGGACATCGACTGGGCCGACGTGTCGCCGGCGGGTTCGCTGAAGTTCCTGCAGCGCGCCTTCCGGGTCGCGGCCGACGTGACCAGCGCGCCGGGCGTCGACCCGGCGACCGGCGACGCGGCCCTGCGCCGCGACACCCACCGGCTGCTGGCCGAGGTGACCGCCGCGGTCGACACGCAGCGGTTCAACGTCGCGGTCGCCCGGGTGATGGAGCTCGTCAACGCGGCCCGTCGCGCGATCGACGCCGGCCCCGGCCCCGGCGACCCCGCCGTGCGGGAGGCCGCCGAGGTGGTGACGGTCGCGCTGAGCCTGGTCGCGCCGTACGCCGCGGAGGAGATGTGGGAGCGGCTGGGGCACGCGCCCTCGGTCGCGAACGCCTCCTGGCCCGTCGTCGAGGCGTCCCTGCTGGTCGCCGAGACGGTGACCTGCGTGCTGCAGGTGCAGGGGAAGGTGCGCGGCCGCCTCGAGGTCGCCCCCGACGTCGGCGAGGACGAGCTGCGCGCCGCGGCGCTGGCCGACGCGGGTGTGCTCCGTGCGCTGAACGGGCGCGAGGTGGCGAAGGTCGTCGTCCGGGCGCCCCGGCTGGTGAGCATCGTCCCGGTCGGCTGACCGGCGTCGTCGCGGTCCGGACGGGTCCGCGCCGGGGTCCTGAGGACCTCCTGGGACTTCCTTGAGACTTGACCGGTTGATCTGAAACTTCCAGGACGTCCCGTCGAAGCTCGAACCTCTCCTTCGGGGTTCCCGGGCGGAGCCAGACCGATGTACCGCCGACCTCGTCCCCGCCGGACCGGGCCTCGCCGGTGCACGGCCCGGCCGCCTCGTCGTGGCGGTCCTGACGTTCCTGGGCTTCTTCCTGACGGCTCTGCTCACCGGGGTCGCGGCTCCGGCCGGCGCCGCCACTCCCGCTCCCTCGACCAGCACCACCTCGACCGCGAACACCGCTCCCCGGCTCGGCTGGTCGCAGGACACGGTCTACGTCCAGAGCGACGCGACGAGCCGCTGACCGGTCAAGACCGCGACGGAACGGCTCAGCCAGGGCGCCCCGCTGACGCTCGTGCTCGTCGACGCCTGCCCGGTGCGGACGTCGGCGGAGCAGCCGGCCGTGCAGTGCATCACGGTGTCCTCGGGCGACCTCGGGGGAGGCACCCTCGCCGGGGGACCACGCACTGGACCTTCAGCAAGAGCACGAACAAGCTGTCCACGGTCACCGCGACGCTGAACGACCGGTGGGCCGCGCACGCCTCCTACGCCGACCGCCTCGACATCGCCGAGCACGAGCTCGGCCACGGTGTCGGCCTGGACGACGTGAAGCGTCGCTCGAGCGTCATGAACGGCGTCGCGCACGGCCGGACCAAGCCCGACGCCGGCGACCTGCGCGAGCTGAACGAGCTCTGCTGACGGCAGGGCGGCCGGCTCAGCCGGTCCCGACGACGGTGACCACGAGCCCGAGGTGGTCGGTCCCGGGCGGGTGCACCGTCTGCTGCGAGGTCACGGTCAGCCGGTCGTCCACCAGGACGTGGTCGATGGGGAGCAGCGGCGGGAAGGACCGGTTGGCCGGCCAGGTCGGCACCCAGCCGGCTCCGACCAGGTCGGTCGCGCTGCGCATCCCGTCGTCGTGCAGCCGCAGCAGGGGGGCGTGCTCGTCGATCGCGTTCAGGTCGCCCGCCACCACGAGCGGGGCGCCGAGGTTGGCCCTGACCACGGTCCGCAGGAGGGCGTGGTCGCTCGCGAACTGCCCGTGGCCGCAGTACGGGTTGCAGGGGTGCGCGGCCACGAGCCGGATCGGCGTGCGACCCGGCACCGCGAGCGTCGTCACCCACTGGGTGAAGGAGTCGTGGCCGTACGACTCGCTCTCGCCCAGCGGGTAGCGGGAGAAGACCGTGGTGTCCGCCGGTGGGCCCGAGTCGTCGCCGAGCGCGTACGGGAACCGCGCGGCCCAGGCCGGCGTCTGCAGCACCCGCAGGAACTCCGGCGTGGTCTCGCTCAGGACCACGACGTCGACGTCGGCGGCGGTCTGCGTGAGCGCGTCGACGTCGATCTCTCCGCGGTAGACGTTCTGCGTGAGCAGCCGCACCTGCGGACCGACCGCCGGGCGGTGGTCCGGGACGAAGGAGGGCGCGACCCAGGCCACGTGCAGCGCGGTGAGCGCCGCGGCCAGCAGGGCCAGGACCGCGAGCGCCCGGCGCCGACGCGCGCGCAGGAGCGCCAGCAGCAGGAGCGCCAGCGCGAGCGGGTGGCCCAGCTGCAGGTAGGGCACGAAGGAGACGACGAGGGCCCAGGTGTCGTCGGTCGGGCGGGCCAGGCGCAACGCGGTCGCGAGGAGACCGGTGGCCAGCGCGAGCAGGGCCAGCGTCGTCAGCACTCCGGGCAGGACCCGGCGGACGGGCGTGCTGTCCCAGGCCGGGCGGGTCCGCGTGGCCGGGGCCGCGCTCACGCGGCGCGGCGCGCGCGGCGCCGGAGCTGCTTGGTCATCCTCAGGGCCTCCGGGTGCGGCGCGTACCGGGAGGGGCGGCGCTCACCCGTGCCGGACCAGCCGTGGCTGACGAAGAAGGCGCTCACCCCGGCGTCGCCGGCCAGCAGCCACGCGCCCGCCTCGGTCTCGCCGCTGTCGTACATCTCCCGCACGGCGAACTCGAGCAGCGCCGAGCCGTAGCCGAGCCGCGTGCGGTGCGGCACGACGCCCAGCTGGAGGACGTCCGCGCCGGCGAAGGCGACGTAGCCGAGCGGGTCGTCCTCCCGATCGAGCACGAACACGCGCGCCGCCGGGTCGTGCAGCAGGCGCCGCCACCGTTCGGTGACCTCGCGGACGGGATAGGGGTGCTCCTCGGGCGGGAAGAGGTGCTCGAGGTGCTCCTCGCTCGCGGCGCGCTCGATGCGGGTCAGCAGCCGGGACTCGTCGGGGCGGGCCCGACGGATCCGCAGGCCCGTCTCCTCGTCCTCCAGCGGCGGGTCGCGCAGCTCGAGCTCGTCGATCAGCTCGTGGGCGACCGCGTCGGCGCGGGTGAACCGGCCGCGGCGCAGCGAGAAGACCGACTTCTGCACGCACCACGCCTCGGCGACGCCCTCGTCGGAGCCGACGACCAGGCCGTTCTCGCCGGGGGCGACCAGGGTGATGTCGCGCCACTCGAAGGAGCGGGCGGAGAAGGGGTTCCGCACGTGCACGCCGTCGTCGTCGGCGACCAGGCGGGGGTGCAGGCCGAAGCGCCAGGCGTAGAGCAGGACGAGCAGCGCCAGGACGCCGAGCGCGCCCGGGATCCAGGCAGAGCCCTCGCGCAGGTGGACGAGGTAGGCGAGGCCGCCGACCGCGGCCGCGGCCAGCACCGCGAGGACGACGACCGCGGTGAGGGTCGCCGGCGCCGCGCGCCAGACCCGCCGGGACCCACCGTTCACGCGGTCCACTCTTCCTCGTCAGCCGCCGTTCGGGCGGACTCTACGTGCTGCCCGGTCGCCGGCGGGTCGTTCGTCCACAGAGCGGGTCGGGCGTGCGTGCCGTCGTCCACAGGGCTGCGGACGACCGGCACGCCGGGGCCTCGCGTCCCTACAACCTCGACGTGGCCCGACGACGCACCCCCGATCCCGAGCTCGCGGCCCTCGCCCGCGAACGGCTCGCGCGCCTCCTCGGCACGACCGGCGAGGCCCCGCGCCGGGCCGGCCCGGCGCAGCCGGCGGACGACGTCGACGACCCGCGGTCGGGCGGGGGATCGTCGGCGGCACGGGTCGACGTGACGGTCGCCGACCTCGAGCCACCGCGTCGGTTCACGCGCTGGCACCTGGGTGTGGTGGCCGTCGTGCTGCTGGTCGGGCTGGTGTGGGGCGGTTGGTCCTGGGCACGGTCGCGCCCGGAGGCCGTGGCGGCGGTGCCCGCCGTGCAGACGGCGGAGGTTCCGTCGGCTGCTGCGACGCCCGCGGCGCCCGTCCCGACCGCCGCCGCGACCCCGGGGTCGGTACCGTCCGCGGCCGGACCGGTGGTGCACGTGCTCGGGGCGGTGGCGCACCCGGGTCTCGTCCGGCTGGCCGTCGGGGCCCGGGTGCAGGACGCGATCCGGGCCGCCGGGGGTCTGCGCCGTGACGCCGATCCCGACGAGCTCAACCTCGCCCAGCCCCTCGAGGACGGCGTGCAGGTCGTCGTGGGGACCCGTCGGCACCCCGAGGGCGAGGTGCGTCCGGCGGCAGGAGCCTCGGCGGGGTCGGGCAGCGCCGGTTCGGGCTCGTCGGCGGGGCCGGGCTCGTCGACGACCGGCGCCGCGGTCGACCTGAACGCGGCGGGGCTCGAGCAGCTCGAGACCCTGCCCGGCGTCGGTCCGGTGACGGCGCAGAAGATCCTCGACTGGCGCCAGCAGCACGGACGGTTCTCCTCGGTCGCCGAGCTGCAGGAGGTCGACGGGATCGGCCCGAAGACCTTCGCCCGGATCGCGCCGAGGGCGCGCGTGTGAGGACGCACGACCTCCGGATGGCCGCGGTGGCGCTCGCCGCCTGGACGGGGGCCTGGGTGGGGACGTCCGGCTCCCGTCCCGCCCTGCTCGGCGCCGCCGGCCTCGCCGCCGCTCTGGCGTTGCCCGCGTGGCGCCGCCGGTCGGCGGTGCTGGTGGCGGTGGTCGCGGTGCTGGCGGTCGCCGTCGCGACGGGGGTCGTCCGTGCCGAGGTGCTCGCGCACGGACCCCTCGCCGCGCTCGCCCGGCAGCGGGCCGTCGCCGACCTCGTGCTGGAGGTGCGCGGCGACGCCCGGGTGCACCCGGCCCAGGGGGTGCGGCCGGCCTACGCCAGCCTCGACGCCGTGGCGGTGGGCGTCGCCGGACGCGGCACCGCCTGGCGCACCCGGACGCCGGTGCTCGTGGTGGCCACCGGCGCCGCGGTCGCCGGGTGGAGCGGCTGGCCGGTCGGCTCCCGGCTGGCGGCGAGCGGACGGCTGGAGGCGCCGGACGCCGGGGACGCGTACGGCGCCGTCGTCCGGGTCCGCGCGCCCGGCGCGCTGGTGCGTCCGCCACCGCCGTCGCTCCGGCTGGTCGAGCGGGTCCGCGCCGGGCTGCGGGCGTCGGTCGCGGACCGTCGGGCCGAGCCGCGGGCGCTGGTGCCGGCGCTGGTGCTCGGCGACACGTCGGCGCTGACCCCGGCGGTGACGGACGACTTCCGCACGACCGGCCTGTCGCACCTCACCGCGGTCTCGGGGGCCAACCTCACCCTGCTGCTGGCGTTCTGCCTGCTGCTCGCGCGCTGGGCCGGGATGCGCGGCCGGGCGCTCCGGGTGCTGGGGCTCGCGACGGTGGTGGTGTTCGTCGGGCTCTGCCGGACCGAGCCGAGCGTGCTCCGCGCGGCGGCCATGGGTCTCGTCGCCCTGGCGGCGCTCGGCGCCGGCGGACGGCAGGCCGGGCTGCGGCACCTCTCGGTCGCGGCGACCGCGCTGCTGCTGCTCGACCCGTACCTGGCACGGTCGATCGGCTTCACGCTCTCGGTGCTGGCGAGCGGCGGGATCGTGTGGTGGGCACGACCGTGGACGTCGCTGCTGCAGCGGTGGCTGCCACGGGTGCTCGCCGAGTCGGTCGCGGTGCCGCTCGCCGCCCACCTCGCGACCCTCCCGGTCGTGGCGGCGATCTCGGGCCGGGTGAGCGTGTCCGGGCTGCTCGCGAACGCGGTGGCCGGACCGTTCGTCGGGCCGGCGACGGTCCTCGGCTTCGCCGCGGCGGCGGCGTCGCTGGTCAGCACCCACCTCGCCGCGCTGCTGGGGTTCGGTGCGGCCTGGTCGGCGCAGCCGATCCTCTGGGTGGCGCACGCCGGTGCGGCGCTGCCGGGGTCGGCCCGGGACTGGCCGGCGTCGGCGTTCGCGCTGGCGTGGCTGGGTGCGGCCTGCCTGGCCGCGTCGCTGGTGGTGCCGCACGTCCTCGCCCACCGTTGGCTGACCGTCGTCCTCGCGCTCGCGATGGTCGTCGCCCTCGTCGCGACGCCGCGTCGACCGGGCTGGCCGCCGTCGGACTGGGTCCTCGTCGCGTGCGACGTCGGGCAGGGTGACGGGCTGGTCCTGCGGGCCGGGCCGCACGACGCCGTGGTGGTCGACACCGGGCCCGACCCGGCGCCGATGCGGCGCTGCCTGGCCGACCTGGGCGTGCGCCGGGTCCCGCTGCTGGTGCTGACGCACTTCCACGACGACCACGTCGGCGGGGTGGACGGGGTGCTGGGGTTCCGTCCGGTGGGCCAGGTCTGGGTGTGCCCGTTCGACGAGCCGACGGGCGGGGTCGCGCACGTGCGCACGGCGGCGGCCGCGCTCGGGGTCCCGGTGCTCACGCCGGCCGTCGGGACGTCGGGCTCGGTGGGGGACGTCGGCTGGCAGGTGCTCGGCCCGCGGGCCGGGCCGGCCGGCGAGGTGGCGGCCGAGGACGAGTCGGGCCGGGAGAACGACGCCAGCCTGGTGCTGATGGTGACCGTCGAGGGCGTCCGGGTCCTGATGAGCGGGGACGTGGAGCCGCCGGGGCAGGAGGCGATCGTCGCCTCGGGTGCCGACCTGCACGCCGACGTCCTCAAGGTCGCGCACCACGGGTCGTCGCGGCAGGACCAGGCGTTCCTCGCCGCGACCCACGCCCGGCTCGCGGTGGCGAGCGCGGGGGTCGACAACGACTACGGCCACCCGGCGCCGAGCACGGTCGCCCGGCTGCGGGCGCTGGGCATGCAGGTCCTGGCGACCAACGAGCACGGCGGGGTCGCGGTCGAGGAGCGCGACGGACGCCTCGCCGTCGCGACCGAGCGGTGAGGCGTGGGCGGGTCCGGGCGGGCTCAGCGCGGGGCGGTGAGCCCGGTGACGGGGTCGAGGCGGAGCCGGCGGTCGGCGCAGGTGAGGACGACGACGTCGGCGGCGTCGTCGGGCGCCACGGCCGGGTCGGTCTGCCCGCCGGTGAAGCGCGCGCGCACCTCCTGCTTCTGCCCGCACACGAACTGCCAGAGCACCTGCCCACCGCGGACCCGGACGGCGACGAGCTGGTCGGCGGTCCGGTCGAAGCGGTTGGTACCGGCCAGCACGACGACGTCGTCGTAGCGGGCGCCGACCAGCTCGCGGGGCCTGCCCGCCGCCCCGGGCCGGGGGCCGAGAGGGCTCAGCCGGCCGTCGCCCTCGTCGGCCGAACCCGCCGGCGCGGGTGCCCGCAGCGCGACCGGCGAGACGGAGACGCCCACGTCGGTGCTCGCGACCTGGTGGTAGCCGTCGTACGTGGTGACGGTGCGGCACGCCGACCCGCTGACGGCGACCGTCTCGGTCGGGGTGGCGGCCGGTGCCCCGGCGTCCGGCGGGCGGACCCACGTCGCGCAGGTGAAGTGCAGCTCGTCGGCCGGGTCGCCGTAGCGCAGCTCGGTCACGCGCTGGCCCGTGGCGCTCTGGGCCGTCCACCAGAGCTCGACCAGCGCGACGAAGCAGACGGCGAGGGCGGCGTACCAGCGCCAGGACCGCCGTTCCACCCCGCCGCGCGGCCAGCACTGGTGGGCCAGCCAGGCGAGGACCACGAGCAGCGCACCGAAGAGGTACAGCCGCACGGAGGCCGAGCAGAGCAGGGCCGACAGGCGCAGCCCCTCGGTGTTGGCCGCGAGCACCCCGGCCTCGGCCCGGAGGTCGCCGGCCAGCAGCCACCGGCCGAGGGCGAGCGGACCGGGCACCAGCACGACCCAGGCCAGGACGAGGACGGCACCGGTGCGGGTCGTCACGGGCTCGCGCGCCGCCAGGCCCGCGAGCAGGGCGTGCACGACGGCCCAGCCGGTCGACGCCAGCCAGACGAGCAGGACGATGACGGCCAGCGCGCTCCCGCCGAGACCACGGACCGCGCAGGCGATGAGCAGGCCCAGCGCCGCGACGGTGCCGACCGCCGCCGGGACGGCCGGCCAGGCCCGCCCGAGGTGCTGGCCCCGCCGCACGAGAAGGGTGAGGGCCGCGCTGGCCAGCAGCAGCACACCGACGGGGAGCGGGTGGTCGAGGACCGACAGCACCGCCAGCTGGGACAGCCACCAGGACCGGGCGGGCAGCCCCGCCGTCTCCGGGATGCCCTCGGCGACGCCGAAGAACCATTGCACCCCGAGCAGCAGCGCGAGCGGGAACGTCGCGGCGTGCCGCACGGTGCGCCGGACCTGCGCCAGCTCGCGCCCCGGCCATGGCGAGCCGAGCCGGGGCTCGACCGCGTGCCGGGCGACGTGCCCGGCGGCGAGGGTCACCGGCGCCCCGGGTCGTCGGCGCCCGGCTCGGGCAGAGGAGCGGGGACGGGCACGAGGGTGGGCCGCCAGCCGTGGCCCTCGGTCGGCCAGTCGACGTCGAGGACCTCGAGGTCGGAACGCTCGACCAGCCCGCCGAGGAACGCCGTCGGCAGCGACCCGTCGAGCAGGACACCCAGGCTGAGGCTCGTCAGGTCGCGCAGGGTGCGGCGCCGGACCGCGTCGGTCGTCCGGTCGGTGACCTCGCGGGCGAGGCGATCGAGCAGCACCGCACCGAGCCCGTCGTCGGCCTCGTGGTCGCCCTCGTGGTCGGATCGTCCGGACGGTCCCGCGAGCTCGCGCAGGCCCGCGGCCGACGAGCCGATCGCGACGGTGAGCCGGAGCTCGACCTGGTGGACGCTGCGGCCGTCCAGCGTCTCGAACGGCCCGACCCGCAGCCAGACGTCGACGGGTGCGTGGGTGACCACCTCGTACGTCGCGGGGCATCGGCCGAGCAGCGCGGGCAGGACCAGGCTCCCCGCCGGGAGCACCTCGACCCCGGCACGTCGACGCCGCAGGAGCACCGACGTCCCCGCGGCCACGTAGCCGATGCTGTCGACGTCCTGGCGGTCGCCGACGAGCCGGTTCGGCGCGGGGTGGGCCGCCTCGTCGTCACGCCGACGCAGCACCCGGAGCACCAGGGGGACCAGCAGGGCCTCGACCAGCGGCGCGACCACGACGAACCCCCTCGTCCGGACGGACCCGGCTCCTCGCCGTCATCTAACACCGTGGGCGCGGCGGTGCGGCTCTCCGCGCGCGCGACGCGCGGTCGTGTCGGCTCGTGCGTCAGGGCAGCCTGGCATGCTGACGCCCGTGGCCCCCGCGCGCTCCGTTCCTTCCCCGTTCGGGCGGACGACGCTCGTCGCCGGGCCCGAGGGCCTGCTGGCCGACCGTGCCGTGGCCGACCTGCTGGCCCGGGCGCGGAAGGAGTCGCCCGAGGTCGAGGTGAGCCGGACCGAGGCGGCGCTGCTCGACGCCGGCCGGCTGACCGAGCTGAGCGGCTCCTCGCTCTTCGCCACCCGCAAGGCCGTCGTCGTCACCGACCTCGCGAACCTTCCCGCCGAGGTCGCCCCCGCCCTGCTCGAGGTGGCCGGAGCGCGGCTGCCCGACGTCGCGCTGGTGCTCGTCCACGGCGGCGGGCAGAAGGGCAAGGGCACCCTCGACAAGCTGAAGGCGCTCGACGTGACGACGGTGGAGTGCCCGCCGGTGAAGGCCTGGGAGCTGCCGCAGTTCGTCAAGGCCGAGATCCGTCGCGCCGGCGGCACCGCCGACGAGGGGGCGACCCAGGCCCTGGTCGACGCGATCGGCAACGACCTGCGCGCCCTGGCGGCCGGCGCCGCCCAGCTCGTCTCCGACACCGAGGGGAACGTGCGCGCCGAGGACGTCCGCCGCTACTTCGGCGGCCGCGCCGACGTGACGAGCTTCGCCGTCGCCGACGCGGTGCTGTCCGGCCGTACGGGCGCGGCGATGGAGCAGCTGCGCTGGGCCCTGACGACCGGCGTGGCGCCGGTCCTCGTGACCAGCGCGCTTGCCTCCGGCATCCGTGGGCTCGGCCGGCTCGTCGGCGCGGCCCCCGGCCAGCGCGACGTGGACCTCGCCCGCGAGGTCGGGGTACCGCCGTGGAAGCTCAAGACGATGCGCTCCCAGGCGCGCGGCTGGGACTCACGGGGCCTGGCGACCGCGCTCAAGGCGATCGCCGTCGCGGACGCCGACGTCAAGGGCGCGGCGGACGACGCCGCCTTCTCCCTCGAACGGGCCGTCCTCGCGGTCGCGGCCGCGCGCCGGCCCTAGACCCGAGAGGGCCCGGACGCACGACGTCCCGGCCACCGTGGGGTGACCGGGACGTCGAGAGGTGCGGGGAGGTGCTCAGCCGAGGCTGGCGGCCTGCGCGGCGATGGCCGACTTGCGGTTCGCCGCCTGGTTGGCGTGGATGACGCCCTTGGACGCGGCCTTGTCGAGCGCGCGGGTCGCGGCGCGGGCGGCGGTCGTCGCCTTCTCGGTGTCGCCCGACTCGGCGGCCTCGCGGAACCGGCGCACGGAGGTGCGCAGGGCCGACTTGACGGCCTTGTTCTTCTGGCGCGACTTCTCGTTGGTCTTGATGCGCTTGATCTGGGACTTGATGTTGGCCACGGGGCGACTGATCCTTGCGGTGCTGGGCGGTACTGACAGGACTGACAGGTGCTGGCAGGTGCTGGCAGGTGCCGGCGGGAAAGAAGAACAAGGTGTGCCGGTCAGAGGCACGATCGCTCAGACTACCAGCGCCCGCGGCGGCCCCTCAAGTCGCGAGAGCGGGGCAGCCCTGGTCCCGCGTGGAATGATGGCTCGTTGTGATCCCTGCCCCGAGCCCCGGCCGCACCGATCCCGCGCTCATCCGGAACTTCTGCATCATCGCGCACATCGACCACGGCAAGTCGACGCTGGCCGACCGGATGCTCGGGATCACCGGTGTCGTCGACGCGCGCTCGGCCCGGGCGCAGTACCTCGACCGCATGGACATCGAGCGCGAGCGCGGCATCACCATCAAGTCCCAGGCCGTGCGGCTGCCGTGGACTCCCAGGACGACGAAGGCGGAGCCTTCGACCACGAACGCGTCGAAGGAGCCCGTTCGTGGTGACAGCGAGGTCGCGCGAGCGGAGCGAGCTCCTGGCAGCTCCTGGGGGTCTGAGGGGGGCGGAGCCACCCACATCCTGAACATGATCGACACGCCGGGCCACGTCGACTTCACCTACGAGGTGTCCCGCTCGCTCGCCGCCTGCGAGGGGGCCGTGCTGCTCGTCGACGCCGCGCAGGGGATCGAGGCGCAGACCCTCGCGAACCTCTACCTCGCCCTCGAGGCGGACCTGCACATCATCCCGGTGCTCAACAAGATCGACCTGCCCAGCGCGCAGCCGGACAAGTACGCCGCCGAGCTCGCGGGCATCATCGGCTGCGACCCCGGCGACGTGCTGCGGGTCTCGGCCAAGACCGGCGCGGGCGTCGAGGCCCTGCTCGACGCGATCGTCGCCCAGGTGCCGCACCCGGTCGGCGACCCGGCGGCGCCCGCCCGCGCGCTGATCTTCGACTCCGTGTACGACACCTACCGCGGCGTGGTCACCTACGTCCGCGTCGTCGACGGCGAGCTGAACCACCGCGAGCAGGTCCTCATGATGTCGACGCGCTCGACCCACGAGGCCCTCGAGGTCGGCGTCATCTCGCCCGAGCCGGTTCGCGCCCGCTCCCTCGGCGTCGGTGAGGTCGGCTACCTGATCACCGGGGTCAAGGACGTACGCCAGTCGCGGGTCGGCGACACCGTCACCCAGACGTCGCGCCCGGCCACGCAGGACCTCGGCGGCTACAAGACCCCCAACCCGATGGTCTACGCCGGGCTCTACCCGATCGACGCCTCCGACTACCCCGAGCTGCGCGAGGCGCTGGACAAGCTGCAGCTCAACGACGCGGCGCTGGTGTACGAGCCGGAGACCTCCGGCGCGCTCGGCTTCGGTTTCCGGATCGGGTTCCTCGGGCTGCTCCACATGGAGATCGTCCGGGAGCGGCTGGAGCGCGAGTTCAACCTCGACCTGATCTCCACGGCCCCCAGCGTCGTCTACCGCGTCGTGCTGGAGAACGGCACCGAGCTCGCCGTCACCAACCCGTCGGAGTACCCGACCGGCGGCAAGATCGCCGAGGTCTACGAGCCGGTGGTCAAGGCCACGATCCTCACCCCGGTCGACTACATCGGGACGATCCTGGAGCTGTGCCAGACGCGCCGCGGCGTGCAGCACGGCATGGAGTACCTGTCCGCCGACCGCGTCGAGATCCGCTACACGCTGCCGCTGGCGGAGATCATCTTCGACTTCTTCGACGCCCTGAAGTCGCGCACCAAGGGCTACGCGAGCCTGGACTACGACCCCGACGGCGAGCAGGAGTCGGACCTGGTCAAGGTCGACGTGCTGCTGCAGGGCGAGCCGGTCGACGCGTTCTCCGCGATCGTGCACAAGGACAAGGCGTACGCGTACGGGCTGATGATGGCCGGCAAGCTCAAGGAGCTCATCCCGCGCCAGCAGTTCGAGGTGCCGATCCAGGCGGCGATCGGCGCCCGGGTGATCGCGCGCGAGACGATCAGCGCGATCCGCAAGGACGTCCTCGCCAAGTGCTACGGCGGCGACATCACCCGCAAGCGCAAGCTGCTGGAGAAGCAGAAGGAGGGCAAGAAGCGGATGAAGATGGTCGGCCGCGTCGAGGTCCCCCAGGAGGCGTTCGTCGCGGCCCTCTCCACCACGGAGTCCGCGAAGAAGTAGATGGTCTCGGCCACCGCGTCGGAGCGAAGCGGAGACAGAAGACTCAGATCCCGGAACGCTCCACGCCCTGCACGAGGTGGCGCTGGAGCACGACGAACACGACGAGCACCGGCAGGATCGCGACGGCCGAGCCCATGAACACCTGCGCGGTGTCGACGCGCTGGGAGGACGTGTACGCGCTGAGCGCGACCTGGACGGTGCGGTAGGCCGGGTCCTGGCCGATGAGCAGCGGCCACAGGAACGAGTTCCAGGCGTTGAGGAAGGTGATCGTCCCGACGGCGGCGCAGATGCCCCAGGCGTTGGGCAGCACGACCCGGGTGAACGTCCGCCAGCGGCCCGCGCCGTCGAGCGCGGCGGCCTCCTCGAGCTCGACCGGGAAGCCGGAGAAGAACTGCCGGAACAGGAACGTGGCGAAGGCCGAGAACAGCACCGGCACGACCAGTCCGCGCAGGCTCGAGATCCAGCCGAGGCTGGACACCATGACGAACGTCGGCACGAAGGTCACCGTCGTCGGCACCATCAGCGTCAGCACGGTCATGCCGAGCACCAGCCGGCTGAAGCGCGACGGCACCCGGGCCAGCCCGTAGCCGGCCATCGCGGAGATCGCCACGGTGAGGACGGTCTGCAGCACCGAGACCACGGCCGAGTTCAGCAGGCTGCGGGCGAAGCGGACGTTCTCGTCGGCGAAGAGCCGCCGCAGGTTCGCCAGCGACGGGTCGGCCGGCCACCACACCCACGAGGCCGAGACGAGCTCGGACGGGGAGGCGAGCGCGTTGCGCACGACGACGTAGAAGGGCAGCAGGAAGAGCAGCGACAGCAGACCGAGCAGGACGTGGCGTACGACCTCGGGGCCGCGCGCGGCCGGCCCGCGCACCGCGCTCACGCCTCGTCCTTGCGCGGGCGCAGGATGCGCAGCTGCAGGGCACCGAGCAGGGCGACCACGATCGTGAGGATCACGGTGCCGGCGCTGCCGACGCCCAGGTCCTGGGTGCCCTGGCCCAGCGAGACGAGGTAGAGGTAGACCAGCGGTGGCCGGGCGTACGGCGGGTAGCTGCCGACCGAGATCAACGTGTTGTAGAACTCGTCGAACGCCTGGAACGCGCCGATCGCGAGCAGGAGCAGCACCGCGACGGAGGTCGCCCGCAGCTGCGGCAGGGTGACCCAGCGGATCGTCCGCCACCCGGTCGCGCCGTCGAGCGCCGCGGCCTCGTACGTGTCGGTCGGGATCCGCTGGAGCCCGGCCAGGAACAGCACCATGTAGAAGCCGGCCTGCAGCCAGAGCCGCAGCGAGACCAGGACCACCCAGTAGAGGTAGTGCTCGCCGCTCAGCCAGGCGACCGGGTCGAGCCCGAGGGCGCGCAGGCCGGAGCTGATCAGCCCGAAGCGGGCGCCGTTGAAGATCGACAGCCGCCAGACGAGGGCGGCCACGACGTAGGAGCAGGCGGTCGGCAGGAAGAAGGCCGAGCGGAAGAAGGCCCGCGCGAACCGGGCCCGCCAGACCAGCAGCGCAAGCCCGAGCGACAGCGCGAAGGTGGTCGGCACGATGAGCACGGCGAAGACGACGAAAGTCCCCATGCTGACCAGGAAGGCCCGGTTCGTCAGCAGGTAGGTGTAGTTGGCGAACCCCACGAAGTCGGTCGGCGTCACGGTGTTGCGGGCGTCGAAGAACGACAGGTAGACGCTCCAGACGACCGGCACGTAGACGAAGACCAGCAGCCCCAGCACGAACGGGCCGCAGAAGACCCAGAACCACAGCAGGTCCGAGCGCGACCGGGCGCGCGGGCGCGGCCGGCCCACCGACCCGGTCGGCGCGGTGGTCTCCGGCCGGGACGGGACCGCGGTGCGCGCTCCGGTGCTCACGGGCCTCAGCCCTTGGCGCGGGCGATCTCGGTCTTGGCCGTGGCCGCGACCCGGGCGATCTCGGTCCGCGGGTCCGCGTTCTTGGTGACGACCCGGGTGAGGGCGGACACGAGCGCGTTCGACGTCGCCGGGGTCCAGAGCTTGCTCGGTGCGTGCCCCAGCTCGTCGACGAACCGCGCCGCGTCGGCGCCGGGACCGGTCGCGATCTTGCTCGCCTGCGGCGCGAGCGCCGGTTTGGCCGGGATGTGCGTGCCGTACGCGTTGGCGAAGTCGACCTGGTCGGCCTCCTGATCGACCCACAGCCACTTCGCGAAGGCCGCAGCGGCCTGCGGGTCCTGGCCCTTGGCGGCGACGCACGAGCCGTACGCGCCGAACGGGACGCTCGGCCGGCCGTTCGCGCCGATCGCGGGGAAGGGGACCACGCCGAAGTCGTCGCCCAGCTTGTCCTGCACGTCGGTGAGCGTCCACAGGCCGGTCCACTGCATGGCCGTCTCGCCGTTGGTCAGCGGCCCGGCGTCGAACCAGTCCGCCGACGCGCTGCGGACCAGGCCACCGGAGGTCGCCAGGTCGCGGTAGGCCGCGAACGCGGCGTAGCCGTCCGCGTCGTCGAAGCCGATGCCCGTCTGGTCGGCGTTCACGAGCTCCTGCCCGGACGACCACACGAGCATCTGCGCGAGGGTCGACACGCCCCCGTCGTTGCCCGCGAAGAAGCCGCCCATGTCCTTGGTCGTCACGGCCTGCGCCGCAGCTGTCAGCTCGGCCAGGGTGGTCGGCGGGGCCACACCCGCCTTCTCCAGCACCGACTTCCGGTAGAAGAGCAGCTGCATGTCGACGGTCTGGGGGATGCCGTACAGCTTCCCGTCCCAGGTCTGCGCGTCGAGGACGGGCTTGGAGAACTGGCTCGCCGCGTCGCCGACCACGTCGGTGAGGTCGAGGACCTGACCCGCCCTGATCATGTCGAGGGTCGGGCCGTTCGCGTACTCGAAGACGTCGGGCACGTCCCCCGTCAGCAGCGCGGCCGAGGCGAGCTTGTCGTAGTCGCCCGGGTTCCACCGCACCGAGACCGTCGCCTGGTCGTACGCGGCCGCGTAGCGCTTGACCGCCGCCTCGACGCCGTCCTCGCCGTACTCGTGGTACCACTGCGCGAGCGCCGGCCTCGCGCCCCCGGAGGCACCGCCCGAACCGCTCGACGAGGCGTCCGCCCCGGGACGACCCGTGTTGCCGCCGCAGCCGGCGAGGCCCGACCCGACGCCGACGGCGAGCGCCGAGGCGCCCAGGCCCGACAGGAAGCGGCGGCGGGGGAGCGCGGGGGGAATACCCATGCGCCGGACTCTAGTTCTCCTCTCTGACACCGGTCGGGCCGACAGGCCCGGCCGTCACCGACCCGAGGAGAGTGCCGTGCGAGCCCTGACCTACACCGAGTACGGAAGCACCGACGTGCTGCACGTGGCCGCGGCGCCCGAGCCGCACGCCGGTCCCGGCGAGATCCGCATCGAGGTGGCCGCGGCGAGCATCAACCCGGTGGACTGGAAGATCGTGGCGGGGTACATGGCCGGCGGCGCGCCCCTCGACGGCCCCGCCGTCCCGGGGTTCGACGCGGCCGGTGTGGTCGACGAGGTCGGCGAGGGTGTCACCGGGGTCTCGGTCGGTGACGACGTGTTCGGCATCGGCTCCGCGGCGCAGGCCGAGTACGCGGTCCTCACCGGCTGGGCCGCCAAGCCGTCCTCGGTGGACTGGAGCGTCGCGGCGGCGGCTCCCACCGCGGTCGAGACCAGCGAGCGCGCGTTCCGGCTCGTCGGGGTCGAGCGCGGCCAGACCCTGTTCGTCGACGGGGGGGCCGGCGGCGTCGGTTCGGCGGCCGTCCAGATGGCCGTCGCCGGTGGCATCACGGTCGTCGCGTCGGCCGGCCCCGACAACCAGGACTACCTCCGCGAGATCGGGGCGGTCCCGGTGCTGTACGGCGACGGCGTCGTGGACCGGGTGCGGGCCGCCGCGCCGAGCGGGGTCGACGCCGTCTTCGACGTCGCCGGGAAGACGCCCAGCGCCGACCTGTTCGCCCTCGCCCCCAGCAAGGACAAGGTCATCTCGATCGCGAACTTCGACCTGGCCGGCGAAGGTGGCCGCGTGACCGGCGCGGACCCGGCGGAGCGGCACGTCCCCGAGGCGATGGCGTATGCCGCCGACCTCCTGCAGCGGAACGTCCTCGTCATCGAGGTCCAGACCTTCCCGCTGGACCGGGCGACCGAGGCCTACGCGACGAGCGTCTCCGGCCACGTCCGCGGCAAGCTCGTCCTGCTGCCGTGAGCGGCTAGCGCCGGTGCCCTCCGCGCTCCCCGAGGGCGACCTCGCACCCGCCGACGGCCGGCTCCCCGAGCCGGTCGTCGCGCAGGTCGGGCGTCGCCCGCTCGGGATCTACCTCCATGTGCCGTTCTGCACCACCCGGTGCGGCTACTGCGACTTCAACACCTACACCGCGCCCGAGCTCGGACCCGACCCCGGCGCGAGCCGGGCCGGCTACACGGACCGGGCGATCACCGAGCTGGACCTCGCCGCGGCCGTCCTGGGACCGGACGCCCCGCCGGTCTCGACCGTGTTCGTCGGCGGCGGCACCCCGACCCTGCTGCCGCCGGCCGACCTCGGGCGGTTCCTGGCGGCCGTCGACGACCGGTTCGGGCTGGCCGACGACGTCGAGGTGACGACGGAGTCGAACCCGGACTCGGTCGACGCCGCCGGGCTCGCGACCTTGCGCGCGGCGGGCTTCACCCGGGTGTCCTTCGGCATGCAGTCGGCGACTCCGCACGTGCTCGCCACCCTCGACCGCGTCCACACGCCGGGTCGCGCGCAGGCGGCGGTGCACGAGGCGTGGGCGGCCGGGTTCGACCACGTCAGCCTCGACCTCATCTACGGCACGCCCGGGGAGTCGGCCGCCGACTGGTCGACCAGCCTGGAGGCGGCGCTCGCCGCCGGGCCCGACCACGTCAGTGCGTACGCCCTGATCGTCGAGGAGGGCACCCGGCTGGCGAGCCGGGTCCGGCGCGGTGAGCTGCCGATGACCGACGACGACCGCCTCGCCGACGCCTACGTCGAGGCCGACGAACGGCTCGCGGCCGCCGGGCTGCACGCCTACGAGGTGAGCAACTGGGCCCGCGACGACGCCGCCCGCTGCCAGCACAACCTCGCCTACTGGCGCGGCGACGACTGGTGGGGCGTCGGACCCGGCGCGCACAGCCACGTCGCTGGCCTGCGCTGGTGGAACGTGAAGCACCCCGCCGCTTACGCGGCCCGGCTCGCGCAGGGCGTCTCCCCCGCGGCCGGGCGCGAGCTGCTCGCCGCCGACCAGCAGCGTGTCGAACGCGTGCTGCTCGAGGTCCGCCTCGCCGACGGCCTGCCCGTCGACGTCCTCACGACCACCGAGCGGCGCCGGCTGCCCGACCTGGAGCGGCGCGCCCTGGTCACGGCGGCGTACGCGGGTCCGGCCGGCCGCGTCGTGCTGACGCGGGCCGGCCGGCTGCTGGCGGACGGGGTCGTGCGCGACCTGCTCGACTGATCCCCCGACCGTCGCGAGCAGGCTCCGGCGCAGAGGTCAGCGCGGGCCGTAGCCGATGACGCCCTTCTCGGCGGCCTTCTTCACCGCGTCCGCCTCGGCCTGGGTGAGGGTGCCGGCCTTGACGGCGGCGGCGAGGCGGTCGTCCAGCGCCTTGGCCCGGTCGGCCACCTGCGCGGCGCGGATCTCGTCGAGAGCGGTCTTGACCTTCGCCTCGTCGACGCCGAGCTTGGGGGCGAGGGACGCGGCGAGCGTCGCGTCCTGGGCCGCGGGGTCGCGCGGGGTCGCGGTCGCGCCCGGGGTCGGGGTGGGCTTGGTGGTCGGACGGCTCGCTTCGCGCACCTCCTGGAGGGCGGTCGTCACCTTCGCCTGGTCCAGGCCGAGCCTGGTGGCCAGCTGCGCGGCCAGCTGACCGCCGTCGCGGGGCCCGTGGCCGCGGTCGCCGCGCCCGCCCGGGCCCGGCTCGGCCGGTGCCGAGGCGGCGCTGGAGGAGGGCGACGTGGGGGTGGGGGTCGGGGCGGCGCTGGCGATGCCGGCGACGCCCACGGCGGCACCGACGACGACCACGCCGACGGAGGCACCGAGGGCGGTGCGGCGGGCGTTCTTCGAGAGCTTCTGCATGAGAATGGATCATGCGGCACAGGTCTGAGAACCACGCCGCCCGAACCTGTCGAGAACCTGGGTCTTGCTGTGAACCACCTGGGACCGAGCGCGACCGGGAAGCGTCACCGGACGCTACTAGGGTCGTCGCGTGCCTGCCGCCGAACCCGTCGACGCCCCCGCGGACGACCCTGCCGACGCCCCCGCCGAGGAGCCCGCCGACGACCTCGTGTCATTGACCCCGGCGTCCTCGCGGGACGGCAAGGCCGGCGGCAGCCTCTTCACCGTCATCCTCGCCTTCGCGGCCAACCTCGTGATCGCCGTCGCGAAGTCGATCGCCGCCTACCTGACGGGTTCGGCCTCGATGCTGGCAGAGGCCGCGCACTCCTGGGCCGACACCGGCAACGAGATCTTCCTGATGATCGCCGAGCGCCGCTCCGGGCGGCGCCGCGACGAGGAGCACCCGCTGGGTTACGGCCGGGAGGCGTACGTCTGGTCGATGTTCGCGGCGTTCGGGCTCTTCAGCGCCGGGGCCGTCGTCTCGATCAGCCACGGCATCACCGAGCTGCGCGACCCCGAGCCGGGCGGCGACTTCGTCGTCGCCTACGTGGTGCTGGGCATCTCGTTCCTGCTCGAGGGCACGAGCTTCACGCAGGCGCTGCGCCAGTCGCGCAAGGACGCGAAGGCCTTCGGGCGCAGCACGCTCGGCTTCGTCCTCAACACCTCGAACCCCACGCTGCGCGCGGTGTTCGCCGAGGACTCCGCCGCGCTCGTCGGCATCCTCATCGCCGGGACGGGGATCGTGCTGCACCAGGTGACCGGTTCGCCGGTGCCCGACGCGCTCGGCTCGATCGGCGTCGGGGTGCTGCTCGGGGTCGTCGCGGTGGTCCTCATCGACCGGAACCGCCGGTTCCTCGTCGGCGAGGAGGTGCCCGCCGACGCCCGGTCCCGCGTCCTCGCCTTCATCCTCGCCCAGCCGGAGGTCGACCGGGTGACCTACCTGCACCTGGAGTTCGTCGGCCCGTCCCGGCTCTACCTCGTCGCGGCCGTCGACATCCGCGGCGAGGCCCGCGAGAGCAGCGTCGCCCACCAGCTGCGCGAGGTCGAGCGCGAGCTCGAGGCGGAGGACATCGTGGAGGAGGCGGTGCTCACGCTGAGCACGCCGGAGGAGCCAGCCCTCACCCGGTGATGAGCACACCCGGGGATGAGCACACACGGGGATGAGCACTGCGTGCATCACCGAGTGATCGAAGAGCCAGGAGAACGCTGCGCGTTCGCGACCGGTTGGTTCCGGCGAAGCAGGCCTCGTTCCTCGGCGCTTCGTCGGCCACCGGGGATGAGCACTGCGTGCATCACCGGGTGATCGAAGAGCCAGGGGGAACGCTGCGCGTTCGCGACCGGTTGGTTCCGGCGAAGCAGGCCTCGTTCCTCGGCGCTTCGTCGGCCACCCGGGGATGAGCACTGCGTGCATCACCGGGTGAGCGAAGAGCCAGGAGAACGCTGCGCGTTCGCGACCGGTTGGTTCCGGCGAAGCAGGCCTCGTCCCTCGGCGCTTCGTCGGTGGATCCTCGTCCCTCGGATCCAGGCAGGCCGCCGCTTCGACCCTTCGGCGTTTCGACGGGTCAGGCGGTGACGAGGGCGAGGGCGTCGTCGAGGTCGTCGACGACGTGCACGGACCCTGCCATCGGCGAGTCCCGGGCCAGCGCCTCGAGGAGCGGCCAGGCCGGCAACGTGCGCGTCCAGTGCTCGCGCCCGAAGAGGACGAGCGGCGCGACCGCCGCGGTGCGGGTCGCGTAGAAGCGGTCGTTCGCGGCCTGGAAGACCTCCTGCACCGTGCCGGCCGCCCCGGGCGCGAAGACGATGCCGCCGCGGCAGCGGTGCAGCAGCGTGTCCTCGCGCAGGGCGTTGGCGAAGTACTTGGCGATGGCGGTGCCGAAGACGTTCGTGGGCTCGTGGCCGTAGAACCAGGTCGGGATGGACAGGCTCTCGCCCGCCGCCTCCGGTCCCCACCGGTCGCGCACCGCGAAGGCCGCGTCCGCCCACGCGTCGATGCCGTCCACGTAGTCCGCCGCGCCGGCGAGCTGCGCGAGGGCCGGTTCGAGCGCCCCGGGACGCCGGCTCAGGTAGGCCCCGAGGTTGGCCGCCTCCATCGCCCCCGGGCCGCCGCCGGTGAGGACCGTCCGTCCGGCCTCGGCGAGCCCGGCGCCGAGGCGGGCGGTCGCGGCGTACGCGGGGTCGCGTCGGCGCAGCGCGTGGCCGCCCATCACGCCGACCACGCGGGCCTCGGTGAGCCGGTCGGTGACGTCGTCGAGCGCACCGTCGACCGAGTGGTCGTGCAGCGTCGCGGCGAGGTCGGCGGTCAGCGTGCGCCCGGTCGGTGAGCCGGACCAGGCGTACGTCACCGCGTCCGGGCTCTGCGCGTACGGCGGCCGCACGCCGTCGGGGCCCACCCCGTACAGCTCCTCGGCGGTGTAGAGGCGCGGGCGGTAGGGGTCGAAGGGCAGGTCGGGCAGCGGCGGGAAGAGCAGCGCACCGAGCGACCGCAGGCGGGCGGCGACGTCGAGCGGTTCCGTCGCGAAGCGGCAGCCGAGGAAGACCGCCCCGCGCGGGTCGACGCGCAGCAGGTCCTCGGTGCGCCCGCGCAGGTCGACCGAGGACACGAACCAGCCGTTCAGCGACGCCGTCCTCGCGACCTCGGCGTCGAAGGCGGCCAGGTCGTCGACCTCGACGCTGCGGATGCTCACCGGACCATCCTCGTGACGGGGCCCGGAGCGCGGACCGCGGGGGCCCGGCGGCGCCCGGTAACGTTCGCGGGATGGAAGAACGCGTGCTCGGCAGGACCGAACGTCCGGTGTCCGTCGTGGGTCTGGGGACCTGGCAGCTCGGGGCCGACTGGGGCGAGGTGGAGGAGCGCGACGCCCACGCGGTGCTCGACGCCGCGGTCGAGGCCGGGGTGAGCTTCTTCGACACCGCCGACGTCTACGGCGACGGCCGCAGCGAGCGGCTGATCGGGAGCTTCCTGGCCGAGCGCCAGGACCTCGAGGTGGTCGTCGGCACCAAGATGGGACGCCGCGTCGACCAGGTCCCCGAGAGCTACGTGCTCGAGAACTTCCGCGCCTGGACCGACCGGTCCCGGCGCAACCTCGGCGTCGACCGGCTCGACCTCGTGCAGCTGCACTGCCCGCCGACCTCGGTCTACTCCCACGACGCCGTCTACGACGCGCTCGAGACCCTCGTCGAGGAGGAGGTGGTCGCGGCGTACGGCGTGAGCGTCGAGACCTGCGACGAGGCGCTCACCGCGATCAGCCGGCGCGGCACCGCGACCGTCCAGATCATCCTGAACGTCTTCCGGCGCAAGCCGCTGGACTTCGTGCTGCCCTCCGCGCAGGAGGCGGGCGTCGGGATCGTCGCCCGGGTGCCGCTGGCCAGCGGGCTGCTCAGCGGCCGCTACGACGAGAGCACGACCTTTGCGGCCGACGACCACCGCAGCTACAACCGGCGCGGCGAGGCCTTCGACGTGGGGGAGACCTTCTCCGGGGTCGACTACGAGACCGGGGTGCGCGCCGCGCGGGAGTTCTCGCGGCTGGCCGCGGAGCTGCCGGGCGACCTCACCCCGGCCCAGGCGGCGCTGGCCTGGGTCGTGCAGCAGCCCGGGGTCAGCACCGTCATCCCGGGTGCACGTTCGCCGGAGCAGGCCCGGGCGAACGCCGCCGCCGGCGAGGCGGGCCCGCTGCCCGACGACTTCCTCACCGCGGTCGCCGACCTCTACGACCGCGAGCTGCGCGCCTCGGTGCACGAGCGCTGGTGAGCGAGCGGCAGCCCGGGACCGACGTCACGGGCGACCCCGTGGTGCCGGCCGGGACGAAGGGCCCTCCGGGGCCGGAGGCGTCGGCACCGGCGGACTCGGCCGAGCCCGCGCCACGGGCGCTCGGCGGGCTGCTGCCGCGCCGCACCGCGACCGTCGCGGCCTGGTCGTTGGCGCTCGGCGTCGTCGGGCTGACGGTCTGGCTGGGCACCCTGGTCGTCGCGCGGGTCGCGCTCGTCGTCGTGCCGACCCTCATCGCGCTCGCCTTCGCCGCGCTGCTCGCACCCCTCAACAGCTGGTTGCGGGCGCGCGGGCTGCCCCGGGCGGTCGGCGCGCTCCTCTCGGTCCTCGTGCTGCTGGCGCTGCTGACCGGGGCCGGCGTACTGATCGGGGTCAGCGTCGCCGGGCAGGTCGACCAGCTCGCCGTGCAGCTCAGCTCCATCGTGAGCCAGGCCCGCGGTCTGCTGACCGTGGACCGCCTGCCCGTGAGCCAGGCGGTGCTGGACCGCGTCGAGGAATCGGTCACCGGGTCCGTGCAGGCGGCCGGGGGCAGCCTGGCCGACGCCGTCGTGGGCGTGACCACCACCACCGCCCACATCCTCACCGGCATGGCGCTCGCGCTGTTCGTCGTGATCTTCGTGCTCTGGGACGCCGCCCGGATCTGGGGCTGGGTGACGAGCCTCTTCCCCGCCGGCGAGTCGCGGGCCCGCGTCGACGGTGCGGGACGGGCCGCCTGGGCCGCGCTGACGGGATGGGTCCAGGGGACGTTCATCATCGCCTGCATCCACGCCGTGGTCATCGGCACGACGCTCCGGGTGCTCGGCGTGCCGCTGGTGGTGCCGCTGGCGATCCTGGTCTTCATCGGCAGCTTCATCCCGGTGCTCGGCGCCTTCCTGGCCGGCGCGGTGGCGGTCGTCGTCACCCTCGGCACCCAGGGCGTGGTCCCGGCCGTCGTCATGGCGGGGATCCTGCTGCTCGAGAACGAGCTCGAGGCCCACGTCCTGCAGCCCTTCGTGGTCGGGCGCTACGTCCGGCTGCACCCCCTGGCGATCATCCTCGTGCTGGCCACCGGGACCTTCCTGGCCGGATTCGCCGGCGCGCTGCTGGCGGTCCCGATCGCGGGCAGCGCCCGCGCGGCGTGGGGGCCGCTGAACGGCCGCGACTCGGTCGTCCCCGTCGGCCAGGCGTCCCGGCTCACCCGGCTGCGGCGCTGGTGGCACGCCCGGCGCGAGGCCCGTCGGCGCTCGCACGCGTCGGCCTCCGGTCCCGCCTGAGGCGGGTTCGCGGGCCGGCGGGTTCAGGGGCGCGGCGTCGCCAGCCCGAGCACGCTCGGGCGCCACAGCGGTGCGGTGTGCCAGGCGAGGCTCGCGCCCGACGGCCCGGTCCGGACCCGCAGCCGGTGCGGGGTCTCCACGAGCACCACGTCGGCCACGAGGTCGGCGCCCTCGGTGCGACCGCGCGCCGCCGTCCGTACGCCCCGGCCGCCGGCGACGACGAGGTCGGTCCCGGTCCAGGCGTCCCGCCCGACGGCCACCTCCAGCACCTGGCCGTCCTCCTCCAGCGCGAGGGTCCAGCCCTCGTCCGACGGCGTGGCCCCGGTGACGACGATGCGCCCGTCGGTCTGCTCGACCAACGGGCCGACGCGGTCCGGTGCCAGCGCGAGGTCGGTCAGCCGGACGGTCAGCGCCTCGTCCGCCGCCGCTGAGCCCGGTCGGTCCAGCGCCGGCAGCAGGTGGGCCCAGGCCGCGTCGAGCACGCCCTGCATGTTCTCGGTCGCCGCGGTCGTCACCAGCACGGCGTCCTGCTCGGGCAGCAGCACGACGAACTGGCCGAACGCCCCGTCGCCGCGCACGCTGCCGTGCCGGCCCCGCCAGAACTGGAAGCCGTAGCCCTGCCGCCAGTCCGGGTTGGGCTCGGCCGGGTTCGCGGTGTGGTGGGCCAGCGCGAGCGCCGCCCAGCCGTCGGGCAGGACCGCGTGCCCCGCGTACGTCCCGCCCTCGAGGTAGAGCTGCCCGAAGCGGGCCAGCGCGTCCGTGCCCAGGTGCAGCCCGGTGAAGCCCAGGTCGCGGCCGGCCGGGTGCTGGTCCCACGAACCCGGCTCGATCCCCAGCGGCTCGAACAGCCGCGGGCGCAGGTAGTCGACGAGCGTCTGGCCGGTGACGTCCTGCACGACCGCGCCGAGGGTGTGCGTCGCGGGGTTGTTGTAGGCGAAGACGGTGCCCGGGTCGGACTCCGGCTCGATCGTCAGCAGCCCGCGGGCCAGGTCGTCCGGGTCGGCCGCCACCGCCCGCTCGAGGGTGTCGGCGTGGTGCCCGGTGGCCATCGCGGCCAGGTCCGCGAGCGTCATCGCGGCCGTGCGCGGGCCCACCTCTCCGAGCGGCCGTACCCGGTCGACGACGCGGTCGTCGAGGGCGAGCAGGCCCTCGCCGACCGCGAACCCGAACGCCGTCGAGGTGAAGCTCTTGCTCAGCGAGTAGAGCAGCGTCCGGTCCCCGGGCTCGTACGGCGCCCACCACGCCCGTGCGCACACGCGGCCGTGGCGCAGCAGCACGAGGCTGTGCAGCTCCACGTCGCCCGCCGCGTCCAGGGCGTCGAGGAAGTCCACGACGCACTGCCCGTCAACCCCCACCTCGCTCGGTGCGGCAGTCGGCAGGGCGAGGTTGTCGGTGCTCGGGTCGGGGTTCGCGGCGTCGCTCACCCGCCGACCTTAGGTGTCCCGGCTCAGGCGGCGACCTCGGAGCGTCGCCGGCCGAGCTCGGCACCGTGCCGACGGGCGACCGCCTCGGACTCGGCGCGCATCTCGGCGGCCATGTCCGTGAACTGGTCCATCGCCGGGTTGACCCCGACCAGGGTGAAGTCGGTCTCGGTCACGGTGAGGTCCAGGCCCCACACGTCGGAGAGGATGCGCCGCATCCACGGGGTGGCGTGGTCCCAGCCCTCGCGCGGGGTGCCAGCACGGTAGTTGCCGCCGCGGACGACGACCAGCTCGGCCGGCTTGCCGGCGAGCGTGCTGGTGCCCGGCCCCATCCGGGGGTCCGCGATCACGAGGTCGACCCACGCCTTGAAGTGCTGGGAGACGCCGAAGTTGAAGAGCGGGACCGCGAGCAGCAGCGCGTCGGCGGCGACGAGCTCGTCGACCAGCGTGCTCGCGAGCGCCACCGCGTCGCGCTGGGCGGGGGTGCGCTGGTCCTCGGGCACGTACGCGGCGGTCACCGCGTCGCCCCAGGCGGTAGCGGGGATGACGTCGGTGCCCACGTGGCGGCGCTCGACGCGCTCGCCGGGGTTGGCCTCGAGCCAGGCGGCCTCGACGACGTCGCCGACCGCACGGCTGTGCGAGCCCTCGACGCGGAAGCTGGCGTCCAGCCGGAAAAGGGTCATGGTGCGTTCTCCACTAGTTCAAGACAAGTTGCTAGGAACTTCCTAGCGAGTAGTTCGAGGCTAGCACGGCTACGATGGAGCCGAGGAGGGGAGCGATGGACGAGATGACGAGCACGACACGGGCCGAGGCCTGCGCCCAAGCCGTCCAGGTCGTGCGCTGCGACGCCGCGCTCACCCATGTCTTCGAGATCCTCGGCAAGCGCTGGAACGGCGTCATCGTCGGCGCCCTGGCCGACGGGCCCGCGTCCTTCTCCCAGCTCGCCCGCGGCGTGACGGGCATCAGCGACTCCGTCCTGTCCGAGCGGCTCACCGGTCTCGCCGGTGCCGGGATCGTCACGCGCGTCGTCGACAGCGGTCCGCCGGTCTCCGTGTCCTACGCCCTCACCGACGCCGGACGCGCCCTCGTGCCCGCGCTCGACGAGCTGAAGCGCTGGGCCCACGCGCACCTCGCGCCGCAGACCTCGTAGCGCATCCTGACCGGCCCGGGCGCTCCGGTGCGCCGGTGAAGTCGTCAGCGGAAGATTCGTTCGCGTCAGGAATTGACGCACTGAGGGAAACCGCGTTTGTTTCTCAGTTCTCCGGCAGGCCCCTGACCCGGGCCCCGAGACTGGCGAAAGCTCGGGGGGGCCCTCAAGGGCGGTGACGCCCGGTTCTACCCGTGCACGCGCTCTTTCGAGGCTCGGGGGGGAACCGTTATGCGCGCTCAAGGGCTTGACGCTGCCGTCTTCGTGCACCCGCAGGGGTTGTGCGAGTCGGTCGAGGTCGGTGCGGGGAGCAGGGTGTGGGCGTTCGCCCACGTGCTGCCGGGTGCCCGGGTCGGGGCCGGCTGCAACATCTGCGACGGCGCGTACGTCGAGGGCGGGGCCGTCCTCGGCGACCGGGTCACGGTCAAGAACCAGGTCATGGTCTTCGACGGCGTGACCGTCGGCGACGACGTCTTCCTCGGTCCCGGCGTCACGTTCACCAACGACCTGCGACCGCGCGCGCACGTCCGCAAGGGACCCGACGAGCTCGACCGGACCCAGCTGGAGGACGGCGTCACGCTCGGCGCCCGGGTCACGGTCGTGTGCGGCGTCACGATCGGTCACGACGCGTTCGTCGGAGCCGGCGCGGTCGTCACCCGCGACGTGCCCGCGCACGCCTTCGTGGTCGGCAACCCGTCCCGCCAGATCGGCTGGGCGTGCCGTTGCGGGCGTCGCCTCGACGACGACCTCGCCTGCGTCTGCGGGCGGGCCTACCTGGTCTTCGACGCCGGGCTCGACGAGGCGCTGGAGCTCACGTGTACGTGACCCTCCGCCAGGGCGCCGCGCCCGCGGTGGCGCCGGCAACGCCCGACCCCGCGGCACCGGCCGCTCCCGCGACGGCTCTCGACCCGGGGACCGGGATGCGCCGACAGGACCGCGCCCGGGTGCCGGGCGTCGTCCTCGCGCTGGGGCTGACGAGCCTGTTCACCGACATCTCCTCCGAGGCGATCACCGCCGTCCTCCCGCTGTACGTCACCGCCGTGCTGGGGCTCGGCCCGGTGGCGTACGGCTTCGTCGACGGCGTCTACCAGGGCGCCTCGTCCCTGGTGCGGGTGCTCGGCGGCTGGTGGTCGGACCGGAGCGGACGGCCCAAGCTCGTGGCCGGCCTCGGCTACGGCGTCTCCGCGCTCTCCCGGGTGCTGCTGCTGCCGGTCGTCGGCGTCGCCGCGCTGACCGGCGTGATCGCGCTCGACCGGGTCGGCAAGGGGCTGCGCACCGGGCCGCGCGACGCGATGATCGCGGCCGCCAGCACGCCCGAGCGGCTCGGACGGAACTTCGGCGTCCACCGGGCGCTGGACACGGCCGGCGCCGTCGCCGGGCCGCTGCTGGCCTTCGGCGTCCTCGCGGTCGTCCCCGCCGGGCTGTCGGGCTACCGCGCGGTGTTCGTGCTGAGCGTCGCCGCCGCGGTGGCCGGCCTGGCGGTGCTGCTGCTCGCCGTCCCGAACCGCCTCCGCGGACGTCGGGAGCAGCCGGTCGCCCGTTGGCGCTGGCGCGACCTGGCCGACGCGCGGCTCCGGTCGCTGCTCGTGGCCGCCGCGCTGCTCGGTCTGCTCACGGTCGGCGACGGCTTCCTCTACCTGGTGCTCGCCGACGCCGGCGGCATCGGGCTCACCTGGTTCCCGCTGCTCATGGTCGGCACGAACGCGGCCTACTTCGTCCTCGCCGTCCCGGTCGGCCGGCTCGCCGACCGTGTCGGCCGGACGCGGGTGCTGCTCGGCGGGCACGTCGTGCTCGTCCTCGCCTACGTCGCCGCGGCGTCGGTCGGCGCGCACGTCGCCGGGGTCGTCGTCGTGCTGCTCCTGCTGGGCTGCTTCTACGCCGCCACGGACGGGGTGGTCGCCGCCCTCGCCAGCCAGGCCGTCCCGGAGGCGGCCCGGGCCACCGGCATCGCCTCCGTCCAGACCGCCGTCGGGCTCAGCCGCTTCGCCTCCTCGGTCTGCTTCGGCCTGCTGTGGCAGCTGACCGGCCGTTCCACCGCGCTCCTGGCCGTCGCGGTCGCCCTGGTCGTCGCCGTCCCCGTCGCCGCCCGGCTGCTCCGCGCCCAGTGCGCCGTCGCCGTCGGGAGCGCGTCATGACGCGCCCGCGCCTGCACCTGCTCACCCGGCCCGCGGACCCGGTCCTCGGCCCACCCCCCGGTGCTCCGCCCCCACGCGTCCTCGCCCGCGGTCGTGACCGCGCCGGCGTCGGCGCCGCCCGCCAGATCCTGACGCGAAAGGCATGAGACATGTCGTTGGACCACGCTGACGTGGATGCCCTGCTCCTACAGGCCGGCACCGGATCGCCCGAGGCGCCGACGGAGCTGTCCGCCGAGATGCGCACCTGGCCGCCGGCGGTGCGTCGTCGCCTGCCCGTCAGCTGGCCACGCGTCCAGCTGGCCGGTGTGACGACAGACCTGTTCGACACCGAGGACGCACTCGACCTCATCACCGACCACGCGGCGTCGGGGACCGACCCGCTCGCCGTCGTGTCGGTCAACCTCGACCACCTGCACCACTTCGGCTCCGGCCGCACGTCGGCGAGGCTGCAGCGGCGACAGGTGATCGACCTGTCCATCCAGGGCCAGGTCCGCTGGCTGACGCTCCTGGACGGCGCGCCGCTCGTCCGGCGGGCCGGTGGTCTCACCGGACGTCCCTGGCCTCGGCTGGCGGGCAGCGACCTCATCGAGCCGCTGCTCGACCGGGCGCAGGCGCAGGGTCTGTCGATCGGGTTCCTCGGCGGCTCTCCGCAGACCCACGAGGAGCTGGGCCCGGTGCTGCGGCGACGGTGGCCCTGGCTCGACGTCGCCGGCTTCTGGTCGCCCACCCGTGCCGAGCTCGCCGACCCGGTCGCGCAGCGGGCGCTGACCCAGCAGATCAAGGAGGCGGGCGTCGACGTCCTCGCCGTCTGCCTCGGCAAGCCCCGCCAGGAACGCTGGATCGCCGAGCACGCGGCCGAGGCGGACGTCAAGGTCTGCCTCGCCTTCGGCGCCGTGGTCGACTTCCTGGCCGGCCGGGTCGGTCGAGCCCCGCACTGGGTCAGCGAGCGCGGGTTGGAGTGGGCCTGGAGGCTCGGCAACGAGCCGCGGCGCCTGGCCCGGCGGTACCTGGTGCAGGGGCCGCCGGCGTACCGCGCCCTGCAGCGTGACAGCTACGTCAACCTGGCCACCACCTACTTCGCCGAGCCGGCCACGAGCGTGCACCCGACGCTGCAGGTGTCACCGTCCCGCGGCCGGTTCGCGAGCTCGCAGGACAGTGCGGACATCGCCGTCGTGGTCGTCACCTACAACAACGGCGAGGACGTCGATCAGCTCGTCGCGTCGCTGCGTGGTCAGATCGACGACCTGTCGCTGAGGGTGGTGGTGGCCGACAACTCGTCGACCGACGGGACGCTCGACGCCCTCCGTGGCCATGACGACGTCGTCGCCGTCGGGACGGGCGGGAACCTCGGCTACGCCGGCGGGATCAACGTCGCCATGCGCCACGTCGGCGAGACCTCGGCCATCCTCGTGCTCAACCCGGACCTCGAGCTCGCCCCCGGAGCCCTGCGCTCCCTGTGGGCTCGTCTGCAGCACGACGGCGTCGGTGTCGTCGTGCCCCGGCTGCTCGACCCCGCCGGCGAGGTGTACGCCTCGCTGCGTCGGGAGCCGAGCCTGACGAGGGCGCTCGGCGACGCGCTGTTCGGCGAGCGCTTGAGCGGACGGCCCGGGCTGCTGAGCGAGATCGAGCTCGACCGGCGCCAGTACCGCCACGCGCACCAGGTCGACTGGGCGACCGGCGCCTCGTTGCTCATATCGGTGGACGTGGCACGGGCGGTCGGCCCGTGGGACGAGCAGTTCTTCCTCTACTCCGAGGAGATCGACTTCCTCCGGCGGGTCCGTGACCTGGGGTGGCAGGTCTGGTTCGAGCCCGAGGCCACGGTGCAGCACCGGCGCGGAGGTTCGGGGACGTCGGACGAGCTCGAGGCCCTGATGGCCGTCAACCGGGTCCGTTACGCGGAGAAGTGGCACACGAGCGGCACCGCTGCGCTGACGAGGTCGGCCGTGGTGCTCGGGTCGCTGCTCCGGATGAGGCAGAGCAGGCACCG
Source organism: uncultured Actinomycetota bacterium (assembly GCA_963762775.1). Taxonomy (GTDB): domain Bacteria; phylum Actinomycetota; class Actinomycetes; order Propionibacteriales; family Propionibacteriaceae; genus Microlunatus. Next base: position 163,207 of record CAVXMD010000001.1, on the reverse strand, counting down.
GGCCGCCCTCCGGTTCCTGGCGTCGCGGAACCGGTGGTCGCACCTGCCTGCGGGCACCCCCGCGGAGTCGACGGCGGGCACCGAGGCGGACGACCGGTGAGCGCTGGTCTCGTCGTCGACCTCAGCGGGCGGCCCGCGCCGAAGGAGGCTCTCGCGGCCCGCGCCGACCAGCGGGTGTGCGAGGGCTCGGTGGTCATCCCGGCCCATGACGAGGCAGCCGTCATCGCGCGGACGCTGGCGGGCCTGGCCCCGCTCGCCGCGGCAGGCCGCCTGGAGGTGGTCGTGTCCTGCAACGGCTGCACCGACGCGACGGCAGAGATCGCCCGCGGCTTCGAGGGGATCGTCGTCGTCGAGACGGAGGTGCCGTCGAAGGTCGCGGCCCTGAACGCCGCCGACACCGTCGCGCGCTGCTGGCCGAGGCTCTACCTGGACGCCGACATCGAGCTGTCCTCAGAAGGTGTCCGCGGATTGTTCTGCGTGCTGGCCGCGAACCCCGCCACACGCGCCGTCCGACCGGCGCTCCGGTACGACACGGAGGGTGCGACCTTCCTCGTCCGCTCGTACTACCGCGCCCGCGCCCGCAGCAGCGCGACCACGCCCGCGCTCTGGGGTGCCGGCGCGTACGCGTTGAGCAGGGTGGGTCGGGACGCCTTCGGTCAGTTCCCCGACCTCACGGCGGACGACGTGTTCGTCGACCGGCAGTTCGAGTCCGCGGCCAAGGAGGTCGTCGCGACCGTGGCCGCCGTGGTCCGTACGCCCCGGACGCTCGAGGGCCTCGTGGCGGTGCTGCGCCGGACCTACCGAGGCAACCAGGAGTTCGACCAGCTGATCGCCGGCGAGACGCTGCCGCGTGGCCGACCCGGCTCGACGGTCCGGACCCTTCTTACGTCGACGAGGACCGCCGTCGACCTCGTGGACACGGCGGTCTACCTCGGCTTCGCCGTCCTGGGGCGATCGGTCGCCGCTCGTCCGGCCGCCGCGGGCTCCCCGGTCTGGGAGCGCGACCACAGCTCGCGCGAAGCCCGGCCGTCCGGACGAGACCTGTCGCCGCCGTCGGACAGCGGGGAGTGCGACCATGTCCTGCTGACGCGGTTCAACCTGCCGTCCCAAGGCGTCGAGAGCCTGATCAGGGCCAAGGACGGCTGGCTCGCGGCGCGGATCGAGCTGTTCGAGCGCTACTGCGTGCCCTCGGTCCTGGCGCAAGGGTCGCGGAACTTCTCCTGGATCGTCTATCTGGACCCGGCCAGCCCGCAGTGGTTGCTCGGCCGGCTTGCCCCGCACGTCGCGGCGGGCACGTTCACGCCCGTGTTCCGCGAGGAGGTGGGCCGCGAGGAGCTGCTGGGCGACCTTCGTGCCGTCGTCGGGCCGGACCGACGCCCGCAGCTGATCACCACGAATCTCGACAACGACGACGGGCTCGCCGTCGACTTCGTCGAGCGGCTGCAGGCGGTCCGTACGCCGCACCCTCGTGCGGCCGTCTTCCTCGGCCGGGGCCTGATCCGCCAGGGGGACTCCGTGTACGTGCGGTCGGACCGCCACAACGCCTTCTGCTCGGTGCGCGAGTCCTGGGACGACGCGGTCACCTGCTGGGCCGACTGGCACAACCGGCTCGCGCTCCAGATGCCCGCCGTCGACGTGGCAGGGGAGCCGGCGTGGCTCCAGGTCGTGCACGAGACCAACGTCAGCAACCGTGTCCGCGGCCGGTTGACGTCGCCCAGACGGCACCTGGCGGCGTTCGGCGCCCTGCTGTCCGACGTCGGAGAGCCCCGACGAAGCGCGGTGGTCCGCGACTGGATGTCCGCTGGTCCGCGCCGCCTCGCCCGCGAGACGGCGCGCACCGTGGTGAAGCGCGCCATCATGGCCGTCGGGGGACCCGAGGGGCTCGACCGGATCAAGCTGCTGGGTGCGCGGAGGCCTCGTTGACCGTCCCGGGGGTCGTCTTCGTCCCCGGCAGCCGGTGGGACGACGTGATGGGGACCGACCGCCAGCTCGCGAACGCCCTCGCCGAGCACGTCCCGGTCCTGTGGGTCGACCCGGGTTATCCGCTTCGCCTCCCGACCGCCGACGGAGCGGGCTGGCAGCGAGACCGCCTCGACCAGGTGTCGAGCGGGCTGACCCGGCTGCGTTTCGTCGTCCCGCCCGGAGCCTCGCGGCCCGGCGGCCGCGAGGTCGCGGCCTGGTGCCGAGCGGCGGCGACGCGACGTGCGGTCCGACAGCTCAGCCACACGGTGCGGGGAGTGGTGCTCTCGTCGCCTCAGGCCAGGTTCCCCTCCGGCGTCGCCGGGCGCAGGCTGCTTCTGGTCACGGACGACTGGTGCGCGGGTGCCGCCATGATGGGCCTTTCACGGACCCGGATCGAGTCGGTCCTCGACGCCAACCTGCGCGACGCCGACGAGGTGGCGGCCGTGTCTCCGGCCCTGGGTGAGCAGCTCGGGCGTCGATCGCAGGGTCGGGTGGTCGCGCTGGTGCCCAACGGATGCGCTGCTCCGGCGTCTCGACCCCCGACCAGCGGGCGCAGCGGCGCGGTCCTCCTCGGCCAGCTGAACGAACGCCTCGACCTCGACGCCGTCGAGGCCGTCATCCGGGCTGGCGTGCCCGTCACCGTGATCGGGCCGAGGACGGAGCGCGAGCCGACGACCGTCGCTCGGCTCGACACGCTCCTGAGCAGCCCGGGTGTGACCTGGCTCGGGCAGCGTCCGCATGGCGAGGTCGCCGCCCTTCTCGACGGGGCGCGCCTGGGACTGACGCCGTACCTGGACAACGCCTTCAACCGGTCGAGCTTCCCGCTGAAGACGCTCGAGTACCTCGGTGCCGGGCTTCCCGTGGTGTCTTCGGACCTTCCGTCGACCCGTTGGCTGAGCACCGACCTGATCGAGGTCGCGCGGGGCCCGGAGGCCTTCGGCGCCCGCGCTGCACGGCTGGCGAACCTGCCCTGGGACGACGGCGCAGCCAGGCTGCGCACCGACCTCGCGGCGAGCCACACCTGGTCGGCCCGCGCCGAGTCGGTCCTCAGCCTTCTGGGTCAGCGGTCGCGCGCTGGTGGACCAGCCGCCAGTAGGCACCGGCCGTCCCGATCATGAGGAACAGCAGGCCGACCGCCATCGGGAACGAGAACTCGTCGAAGAAGAGCGCGAGGACGGCGCCGGCGCACACCGACGCCGCGAGCGCCGGGCCGGTCTGTCGCTCCAGCGGGGTCGCGCCCCGACGGCGGCCGACCAGCCCGCTGACCACCGCCGTGCCGACGAGCCCGAGGAAGATCAGCGTCCCGACGAGGCCCAGCTCGATCAGCAGCACGACGTACTGGTTGTCGGCGATGCGGTAGGTCGGCAGGAACGTGCCGAACCCTCGACCGAACAGGGGCGAGTTCGCGATGAACTCGCCCGCGAGGTCGTAGCTTCCGGTCCGTGAGCGTGAGCCCGAGTCGTTCGTCCCGTCGGTGAAGAGGTAGCGGAGCGTCCCGATCATGCCGGGGACGAGGACGAACACCGCCGCCATCGCCGCCGCGCCGAGCGCGGCCATGCAGAGGCGGACCGTGCCCGACCAGAACGGGAAGAGCACCACGGCGACGACGACGAGCCCCAGGAAGCCCGAGCGCGAGCCCGAGAGCAGCAGAGCCGCGCCGATCAGGGCCACCGGGAACCAGCGAAGGGCGGGTTGGGTCCGGCGGTCGTCGAGGGCGAGGGTCAGCGCGAGCGGCAGGACCATCGCGAGAACCGCGGCGTACTCGAGCGGGCTCATCGCGGTCCCTGCTGACCGGATGAAGTCTCCGCGGGCCACGACGGCGGAGAAGTCCTGGGCGGACGTGAGCCCGGGAAGGACGGTATTGTCCACGAGCGCGGCCCCGGTCAGGAACTGCAGGAGTCCGAGACAGGCGAGCAGGGCCCCCGCCCAGACCGTCCGGCGCAGCAGCTGCTCGAAGCGGCTCCAGGAAGGAATTCCGTCGCAGGCCAGCAGGAGCACGCCGGCCAGCGCCAGGACTCTCAGCAGACCGATGTTCGCCTGGTTGCCCTCGAGGGGAGGCAGGGGTCGCAGCATCGCCGCCGCGTAGCTCGCGACGACGGTCCCGAGCAAGAGGTACTGCGCCGTGCGGACGGGCTGCGCGAGGGTTGTCGTCGGCGTGGATCTCTGGAGGTGCAGCAAGCACCAGCAGAGCCCGGCTCCGAACGCCCAGATGATCGACGGGGCCCCGGCTCCGCCGAGCGCCGCTAGGCGCTGGTCCGAGGGCACGCCCACCAGGAGGACGAGGTAGATGGTGAGCACGGTGACGGCGTCGGGCCGGGGTCGAAGACGTGCGGTCGCCTCCGATCCGACGCCCGCGAGGCGGCTCGCAGACCGTTCAGTCCCGGCGCTCGCCGACAACGACGTCCTCCCGGTCCGGCACGTCGTCGTCATCGGCGGTGCGCGGGTCAGCATCGTCACCGGCTTCACGTCGCCACGTGTTGGCCTGCTCCTCGGTCGACCAGTCCCAGCCGTGCGTGCGCGGGCCACGGTTGGACCGGCGCCACCAACCGAGGTTGAGCACCCGAGGACGGGGTCGACCCAGCAGCCAGCCATCGATCAGCGCGGTCGTCAGCAACGTGCCACCGAGCCCTACGGCGGAGATCGCGACGATCGCACGCAGCTGGTTCTTGGTGTCGCGAACCGGTCTGCTGTCGGTCGTCAGCGTCATCAGACCGATCCGCGAGCCGGCCGGGATGTCGAGCTGGTCCTGCAGCGACTGCAGGGCCGGACCCGTGGTCGACAGCCCCACCTCCATGAGCTGCATGGACTTCTGCGGCGAGTGCGCCGAGCTGCTCAACGTCAGAATCGGACCTGTCGTGGTCGTGTCCTGCGCGACCTCGAGGGTCGCGTCCGGGAACGAGCTCTCCAGCTGGGACCGGTAGTCCGGCGCGTTCATCCGGGTCGAGAGGATCCCCAACGCCTGGTTCAGCCCTCCGAGGTAGAGGTAGGGATTGCCGTTCTTGCCGAGGCTGGTCCTGGGCGGCAGCAGGAGGACGCTCGCCTTGGCCTGGTAGGTCACGGGCACGAGGGCGAACACTCCCGCTCCCATAGCCGCGGTCAGGAGCAACCCGGCCAGCACCAGGTACCAACGTCGGAAGAGCCCGACGACTAGGTCTCGCACATACACGTCGGATCCCCACTCCCCCCGGTAGCGTGCCCTCATCCTAGGGACGCGGCGGGATTTCCTCAGTCGTTCGACGGACTTCGTGGGGTCACGGCGAGTATTGCCTGTCAGGAAGGCGAACAGCGCTGTTCCTGCCCCCGAGCAACCCGTTCTCCGTACGATGAGAACGACGGCTGGGCGCTCCAGACGTCGACGGGGGACGTGCGCGATGACCGTTCGGCAGTACTTCGCGGCGGTGCTGCGCCGCTGGTACGTGCTGGTAGGCGTGCTCGCCGTGACTCTCGGCGGCGTCGTCGCGCTGCACAGGGATGCCCCGCTCTACTGGGGTCGCGTTGATGTCGTCTTCTTCTCACCGCCCAACGCGCAGGTCCAGAGCAACGTACTGACCTCTGCCGACGAGAGCGTGATCTTCTTCGCGGCCGCGGTCCAGCGGGTCGTCGACGCCGGCCACCCCCGGCCGGCGCTGGCCTCGCCGGACGCGACCCTGTACGGCACGGGTGCGCGTCACGGCTTCTCGATCCGGCTGTACAACTCGGGTGGGCAGTGGGTGAGCAACTACGAGCGGCCGGTGCTCTCCGTGCAGGCCGTCGGCACGTCCCAGGCGGAGGCGCAGGAGATGCTCGAGAGCGTCGTGCGCGAGGTGCAGGACGTGGCCGCACGCCAGCAGGTCGCGTCCGGCGCGTCGTCCGGGAGCATGATCACCACCGAGGTGTCCCCGACCCTGGTTTCCGTGACGCGCCTGAACGGGAGCTGGACCCGCGCCGCGGCTGCGCTGGGTCTGCTCGGCTTCGTGGTCGCCGCGGCGAGCGCCGTGCTCGTCGACAACCACCTGAGCCGTCGACGTCCGGCAGACGCTCCGCGGTCGCTCTCGGGTCGCACTGCTGCCCTGGAGGCTTGACCCGCTTCGTCTCCCTCAGCCCACAGGGACCTTGTACACGTGGTAGCTCGACTCGGTCGAGAACGTGTCCTTGAACGTCAGGGAGCTGACGGGGAGCGTCCTGCCCTCGTCGAGCACCTGCACCTCCGCCCCTTTCAAGCCGGCTGGAAGCACGAAGGTGCGTTCTCCCGCGGTGCCGTCGGTCATGGCGAAGACGTAGGCGTAGCCGTCCTTGACCTTGAGCATGGTGTCGAGATGGTCACCGAAGTGCCAGGCGGAGGACTGCGTGTTCAGCACGGGTGCCATGCGCCGGACCAGCAGGTTGATCTCCCGGGCGGCGGCGGTGTTCGCCGCCGCGCACCCCCTGGGCTCGACCTGGGCGCGGCGGAAGAAGTTGCCCGACGTGCAGGAGCCCTCGAACTGCTGGTTGAACCAGACGATGCCGCGCGCCCCGTGGATGAGCGAGGCCATCACGGCGCCCTTGACCTGAGGGCCCTGGAGGTCGTAGAAGCCGTTCGGTGCTCCCCGACGGCGAGGCGTTCTCGACAAAGTTGAACACGGCCTGCCGCTGTCCGTCAGCGGCGTCGCGTGCGGTCAGCGCGTCGACCATGACCCCGTAGGAGTGGGAGGAGCGACACGTGCTCTTCGGGATGTCGATGGTGTAGCGAGACCAGTTGACCGGCCAGTCGCACTGGGGCACCGAGTAGAAGTACTGGTCGACCGATACGGCGTCGGTGTAGCCGTTGACGTAGCGCTCGGCCTCGGCCGGGGCCCGGTCGTAGGTGAGCACGCTCGAGGTGAAGTTCGCGAAGCGGAAGCGGCCTGTCCTCGAGGGCGGCACGGCGTCGGCCAGCGCCTGGAGGTGGTCGAACCCTGCGCTGGCGGGCTCGAACCGCCCGTCGACCTCGTCGTCGAGGAACGACCCCACCCAGTTCGGGGCGGTCTGCTCCAGGTTCTGGAGTTCGCTGCCACCGACCCAGTACATCCCGTTGCGCTCGATCAGGCGGTAGTCGGTGCCGGGGTCGAGCTCGGTGTAGAAGTTCAGTCCCAGGTCCTTGTCGAAGCGGACCTCGGCGTCGGTGCTGACACCCGACCACCACACGCCCACCGGGAAGAACGACGGATCGGCCCAGCCGGCTGCGGCCGGCTTCGAGAACCGTCCCCAGTACGCGGGGCCCCCGTTCCAGGGAATCCGGGGGAGGTCACGCACCGATGTCTGGTCGCCGCCGGCGCTCGGCGGGCTCGTGGTCGCGGACGCCGTCGGGGTGGGGGTCGGTGCTGGGTTCGTGCTCGCGGTCGTGGGCTCGAAGACGAGGTCGACGAAGTAGCTGCTCTGCCGGTAGGTCGAGCGGGGGAGTCGCTAGCGTCGAGCCGTAACGGTAGACGCCTCTCGTGGCCACGAGCGAGCTCGACCGGACCGGGAACGGGAAGTCGTAGGCCGCGACGTACCGGCCCTGCGGCAGGAGCACCGCGGCGGTCACGTGTACCCCCTCGCGGAGGACCACCGGAGCGTCGAAGGTGACGCGCTGCCACCCCGCTGACCCGGACGACTCGAACGACTTCCGGGCCAGCAGCGCGCCCTCGGAGGAGTACAACCCGGCCGTCAGGGTGCTGCGCGCGACCCCAGGTCCCTGGAAGACGCGTGCCCCGACGACGTTCCCCGCACGTCGGGCCGTGACGTCAGTGCCGAGAGTCACCGCTGACGCGTCGGAGGCCACGGTCGCGGCCGGTCGAGAGTCGCCGAACAGCGTCTCGGCGGGCGTGGCACCGCTGGCGGGCCCGGCGAGGAGACAGGCCAGCAGGCCGACGGTCACGGCGAGGTGACTCAGAGCCCGCCGGCGCCCCGCCGGCCCGCCGACCCGGAGGCGTACGTGGCGCCCGGTCTCTGCGGACATCGAGCACTCCACTTGTTCGGCGGTACGCGAGGGTCTGTCCTCGCGATGATGGTGGGCTCGTCGCGAGGCTGTCAACCATGCTGCGACGGACGGTTCGATCATCGACGCGGTTGCAGCGGAGCCGCCCTCCGCCTCAGCCCTCGACAGCGATCCGGTAGACGTGATATGTCGACTCGGAACGGAAGTCGTCGGTGAACCTGCCGTCCTGCACGTGGACGGAACGGTTCTCGCCGACCACCTCCACCGACGAGCCGTGCACCCCCGCTGGCAGCGTGAAGGTCCGCGAACCGTCGGTTCCCGTCGTCATCGCGAAGACGTAGGCGTGCCCGTCCTCCACCTTGAGCATGGTGTCCAGGTCGGGCCCGAAGTCCCAACGGTAGGACTGCGTGTTGAGCACGGGCGCCAGCTGCTTGATCAGCAGGTTGACCTTCTTCGCGCCGGCCGTGTTCGCCGCCGCACAGCCCTTCGGCTCCTGCTGGGCACGACGGAAGTAGTTCCCCGACTGGCAGGCTCCTGCGAACTGCTGGTTGAACCACATGATGCCCCGGGCCTCGTGGATCAGGGACGACATCACGGCTCCCTGGATCTGGTCCCCGTCGACCTCGTGGTGACCGTCGGTGTCGCCGTAGGGCGACGCGTTCTCCACGAAGTTGAACAGCGCCTGCTGCTTCCCGTCGGCGCGATCACGCTCGGCGAGCGCGTCCATCATCAGGCCGTAGGAGTGGGCGGTCCGGCAGGTGGCCTTGGGCACCTCGACGATGGAGCGAGACCAGTTCTCGGCCCAGTCGCACTGCGGGACCGAGTAGAAGTACTGGTCGATGGAGACGACCTCGGCGAAGTCGTTGACGTAGCGCTCCGCGTCGGCGGCCGGACGGTCGTACGACAGCACGCTCGAGGTGTAGTTCGTGTACCGGAAGCGCCCGGTGGTCGCCGGCGGGACCGGGTCGGACAGCCTCTTCAGGTAGGTGAAGCCGTTGGAGGCCGGCTCGAACCGCCCGTCCACCTCGTCGTCGAGGAAGGACCCGACCCAGTTCGGCGAGGACTCCGAGAGGTGCTCCAGCGCGGGTCCGCCGACCCAGAACATCCCGTTCCGCTCGATCAGCCGGTAGTCGGTGCCCGGGTTGAGCTGGGTGTAGAAGTTCAGGCCGAGCTGCTTGTCGAACTCGACCTCCGCGTCGCTGCTCACCCCCGACCACCAGACGCCCACCGGGAAGAACGAGGGGTCGGCCCAGCCCGCCGCGCGGGCCTTGCGGAACTGCGCCCAGTACGCCGGGCCGCCGTCCCACGGGATCCGTGGCAGGTCGAGCAGCGTCGTCTCGGGCGGGGCAGCGACGCTCCTCGTAGGCGCGGTCGTCGAGGTCGGGACGAAGGAGACGTCGACGAAGTAGCTGGTCGACCGGTAGGTCGAGCTCGGCACCGTGAGCGCCGAGCCGTACCGGTAGAGCCCCTGGGTCGCGGCCACGAACGGGTTCGCGGTCGGCCAGGAGAAGTCGTTGGACGCGGCGTACGCACCGTCGGGCACGAACACGGCGACCGTCAGGGTGGTGCCCGCTCCCACCGGCAGGGGGGTCTCGAGCTGCGCTGTCTGCCAGCCGGCCCCGCCGCCCCCGTCCGGGAAGGCGACCCGTGCGAGCTGCTCGCCGGCGTCGGAGAAGACGGCACCCTCCTGGTGCCCTCCGCTGCGCGGGCTGCGGTAGAAGCGCAGGGCCGAGACGCTGCCCGGTTCGCGGACCACGATCCGGGTGCCCACGGTCACGGGTTGACCGGTCACCTCCTGGAGGCTCGGCACGACCGTCCCGAAGGCGGTCTCGGTGCGGGCGGTGGGTCGCAGCGCATGCACGGCGAGCACCGCGACGAGGGCGAGCCCGACCGCGACGCACAGGACGACCAGAAAACCGCGGCGGGTCACGGGTGAGCGCTGCCGGCTCGCGACGCGGCCGCCGCTGCCGGTTCGTCCCGCAACGGCCCTGCTGCGACGAGCGGCGCAGCGTTGAAGTCGTCGGCAGCCGCCGTGCCGGCGCGGCGTTCGGTCCGCCGCCGAAGGTGGTACGCGATCAGTCGCGCCGAGGACGTCACGGCGTCGACGGCGACGAGGTGCGGCGCCACCGGCCCGGCGAGCGCCTGCTCGTAGACCTCGAGCTGCTTGACGGCCGCGGCTCGCAGCGAGAACCGGTCGCGGACGACCCGCTGGCCGTGACGGCCGAGGACCTGGGCGCGGTACGGGTCGGCCAGCAGCCCCTCGACGATCGTCGCGAGCTCGGCGGCACCGTCCAGCCCGGGCCGGCCCACCCCGAACCAGCCCTGCCAGGTGAAGACGGACAGGGAGGCAGGTTCCAGGAGCTGGAAGAACCCCTGCTCGCCCTGCACCACGAGAGGCTTGCCGAAGGCGAGCGAGCGGAGCGCCGAACCGCCCATCCCGAGCGCGACGTCGGCCACGCTGTACGCGGTCCGGGGGTCGAGCAGCTCGCCCGTGAGGACGACGCGACGGGCCTTGCCGACGTTTGCCTCGCCGGCGGCGCGGGCGATCCGGTCCCGCGCCGGCCCGTCCCCGACGATCAGCAGCTGCACGTCGAGGTGGGCCAGCGGACCCGCTACGGCCCTGATGGCCGACAGCACGCCCTCCGACTTGAGCTGGTCGGCGAGGCGGGTCACGCAGACGACGAGCGGCCTGCCCGGGCTCGAGCCCCCACCGGCTCCTGAACTCCTCCTGCTCCGACGCAGGACTCGGAACGTTGTGGTCCAGGTCCACCGGCGGCTCGAGCAGGTAGGTGCGCGAGCGACCGTGCGCGATCGCGTCCGCCCGGATCTGCTCGGTCCCCACCACCAGCGGTACGGTCCGAGGAAGGAACGGCGGGACGGCCATCGACATCACGGTCGACACCGCGCGCCTCCGGGAGACGCCGGCGGCCGCGGCCGCGCACTCCAGGGCCGGGCGGCCACTCGTAGCCGTGGAGCACGTCGAGCTTCCGAGTTCGAGCCAGCGTCCGGAGGCGCAGCGCGACCCTCGGCGACGGTCGTGGACCGGGCGGCGGCGACGCGACGAACTCGAGACCGAGCTGCTCGATGCGGTGGCAGAGCGTCCCCGGCTGGCCGAACACGATCGGTTCGACGCCCAGCGGGCGCATCGCCGCGGCGATCTCGATGGCGTTGGTCTGACTGCCCCCCATCCCGAGGTCGTGGGGGTAGACGAGCACCTTCACGAAGACAACTCCCCTCGGCGAGCGGCCGCCCAGCGGAGGAGGACGTGCCGGCTGGCGAAGAGCAGGGCGCCCCCCGCGACCGCAGCCACCGAGCCGGAGAGAAGGCAGGCGACGAGCGGGGAGCCGACGTGGGCCGCGACGGCCGACGAGGAGACGGCTACCACCACGGCGGCCAGGACCGCGGCCCAGGTACGCCGCAGGAGGTCTCGGAGCGTCACCCCTGCCGGTCGTAGCAGGAGCGCGTAGGCCGGCACGACCACCAGGACGGCGACCGCGGCCTGCGCGAACGCCAGCCCGCGCAGCCCGTCCAAGGTGAGCACCGACGACCAGCGCGGGCACGAGGACCGCGACCCACACCGCCTGGACGACCAGGATCGGTCCCGAGCGTCCGACGACGACGAGGAAGTCGTACGCCAGCTCGAAGAAGATCCGCGCTGCCGCCGCGACACCGAGGAAGGCGAGAGCGGCAGCGGCCGGGGCCCACTGCCCGCCGTAGACGAGGTGGACGATCGGCGCGGCCGCACCGGCGACGAGCAGGCACACCGGCAGCGCGACCGCGGTCAGGAGCTGCAGCACCTCGCCGAACGCGTGAGCCATCCGGGGCCGGTCCTCCTGCAGACGGGCGAAGGCCGCGGGGGCGACGCTGCGGAGCGGCGCCGAGAAGATCGTGACCGGCCAGCTGGCGAGGTTGAACGCGAGGACGTAGAAGCCGAGCGTCGTCGCCCCGAGCATGGTGCCCGCGACGAGCTGGTCGGCGTAGCCCACGGCGAAGACGATCAGGCTGGAGCCGGCGAGCGGCAGCCCGAAGCGCAGCAGCGCGCGGGCCGTCGGCCGGTGGAACCCGAAGCGGAAGGCCATGGGGGACCACCGCAGGAAGAGGATCCCCGAGACCACGCTGCCCGTCACCCGGCCGATCGCCAGGCTCATCGCCCCCATCCCGGCCAGAGCCAGGAGCAGCGAGACGACTGCGCCGAGCCAGGTGTTCACCTGGTCCACGACCAGGCGCCGACCCTGCTGGAAGTTTCGCTGCAGCAGGGCCGCCGGGGTCGCCACCAGACCGTTCACGAGGACGGCGACCGCCATGAGCCGCACGACCGGTGCCGCGGAGGCGTCGCCCATCGCCGTGGCGAAGGCCCCCGCGGAGGCGACCATCAGCCCGAAGAGGACGAGGCTGGACAGCGCGGACACCGTCGTGACCGTCGGCGCGATGGACGCCGGGTCCTCCCGCCAGCGGACGATCGCGAGGCTCACCCCGAGCTCGTTGATGCTGAGCACGGCCATCATCGCCACGGTCGCCACCGCGAACGTGCCGAAGGAGGCCGGACCGAGGGTCCGTGCGAGCAGCACGCCGATCGCGAGCGTCCCCAGCCGCGAGACGACCGTGTTCGCGAAGCTCCAGCCGAAGGCACGGCCGGCGACGGCCGCCAGCGGGGCGGGCGCCTCCGTGAGCGGGTCGAGGGTGGCCGGGGCGGCGCCCACCGGTGGGACGGCCACCGATCAGACCTTCCGAAGGGCTGCCCGCAGCGCCTCGACCACGGCGGTCTGCTGCCCCACGGTGATGTGCGGGTACAGGGGCAGCGACAGGATCTCGGTCGCGGCCTGCTCGGCCACCGGGAACGAGCCGGTCCCGAGCCCGAGCCCCGCGTACGCGCGGGTCAGGTGCACCGGGACGGGGTAGTGGATGCCAGCGCCGATGCCGGCCTCGTCGAGGCGGCGCAGCACCGCGTCCCGGTCCTGCACACGGACGACGTAGAGGTGCCAGGCGTCGACGTTGCCCTCGGCCGACTGCGGGACGGCGGATGCCCTCGGCCCCCTCGAGGAGCTCGGAGTACCGGGCCGCAGCCTGGCGGCGCCACTCGTTCCAGGTGGCGCAGGCGCTTGAGCTTGGCGTTCAGCACGACGGCCTGCACCGTGTCGAGCCGGGAGTTCATGCCCACGACCTCGTGGTCGTACTTGCGGGCCGACCCGTGGCTCGCGATCACCCGCACGCGCGCGGCGAGATCGGCGTCCTGCGTGGTGACCGCGCCCGCGTCTCCGGCCGCCCCGAGGTTCTTCCCCGGGTAGAAGCTCGTTCCGGCCGCTGCGGCCAGCCCTGCCGGCGTACCGGCCGAAGCGGGTCGCACCCTGCGACTGCGCCGCGTCCTCGACCACGGGGACGTCCCCCGCGACCTCGAGGACGCGCTCGACCGGGGCGACCTGCCCGAAGAGGTGTACCGGCGACGATCGCCTGGGTCCGCGGCGTGATGGCCGCAGCGACGAGGTCCGGGTCGATCAGCAGGTGCTCGTCGTCGACGTCGACCAGGACCGGCACGGCGCCGATGCGGGAAACGGCCTCGGCCGTCGCGATGAACGTGTTCGCGGGAAGGATCACCTCGCCGCCGGCCGCGACCCCGACCCCGCGCAGGGCGAGCTCGAGCGCGTCGGTGCCGTTGGCCACGCCGACGCAGTGCGCCACGTTCGTCGCCTCGGCGTAGGCGAGCTCGAACTCGGCGACGGGCTTGCCGCCGATGAAGGCCGTCGTGGCGAACACCTCGGTCAGCCCGGTCATCACCTCCTCGGAGATCTCGGCCTGCTGCGCGGCGAGATCGACCAGCGGGATGGCTGTTCACGAGGTGCTCCTGATCGAGGTGGTGGCGAGGTGGTCTGGCGTGGACGGGCCGGCACGCCGGTCCAGGTCTGGTCGGCGGGCAGGTCGGACAGCAGGACGGCGCCCATGCCGAGGACGGAGCCCGCGCCGACGGTGGTGTGCTCTCGGACGCTGCTGCTCATGCCGAGGTAGGCGTACGGCTCCACGACGACGTGGCCACCGAGGCTGACGCCCGCGCACAGCGTCGCGAAGTCCGAGACGACGTCGTCGTGGGTGAGCGTCACGTTCGGCATGACGACGACGTGCCGTCCGACCCGCACGTCGGTCGTCAGCACGGTGCCGGCGAGCAGCACGCTGCCCGGACCGACGGTGCAGGTCCGCGGGAGCGACACGCTCGGGTGGACGAAGGTGGCGTAGCGGTCGGCGTCGACCCCCAGCCGCGCGAGCCGGTCGACGACGGCGCTGCGGCTGGAACCGCGGCCGGCGCAGACGAGGAGCCGGGCGTCGGGGTGCTCGTCGGCGGCGTCGCACGGGCCCAGGACGGGAACGCCGCCGACCGTCGTCCCCTGCAGGTTCGGGGCGTCGTCGAGCACCCCGCGGACGTGGAAGCCGGCGGGGTCCTCGGCCAGGGCGGCGAGCACCTCCCGAGCGAGACCGCTCGCCGCGACGAGGACGAGCGGGACGCTCACGCGGTCCGCCCCGCCTCGACGAGCACGTCCACCACCCGGGCCTGCTGCGTCTCGTCCATCTGGTGGAAGAGCGGCAAGATCAGCGTCGAGTCGGTCAGGTGTTCGGTGACCGGGAGCGAACCCGGGGCCGCTACGTCGACGTACGGCGGCTGGCGGTGGGTCGACATGATCCCGCGGCGGGCGGAGACGTCGGCCTCGGCGAGCCGGGTCAGCAGCCCCTCGCGGTCGGCCGGGTACTCCGGACGCACCTCGACCCAGAAGGACTGGAAGTTGCTCCGCCCGTACGCCGGGTCGGCGACCGCGCGCAACCCGGGCACCTCGGTGAGGAACTTCGCGTACGTCGCCGCGAGCTCGCGTCGGCGGGCCACCACCTCGGGCAGCCTGCCGAGCTGGACGATCCCCACCGCGGCCTGCAGGTCGGTCATCCGGAAGTTGAAGCCGACCTCCCCGTAGGTCTCCGGTGGGGCGAGGACGGAGGTGTGGCGGTCCGCCGCCGAGACGCTCATCGCGTGCTCGCGCAGCGTGCGGGCCCGGGCGGCCCACTCCGGGCGCGAGGTCGTGATCATGCCGCCCTCGCCGGTGGTGAGGATCTTCCGCGGGTGGAAAGACCATGCCGCGATCTCCGCACCCGCCCCGACGGGCCGGTCTCGGTAGAGCGAGCCGGCGCCGCAGGCCGCGTCCTCGACGACCGTGATCCCCCGGGGGTCGCAGACCGCTCGGACCGCGTCGAGGTCGACGGGCACCCCGCCCTGGTCGACGACGACGACCGCGCGGGTGCGCTCGGTGAGGGCCGCGGCGACCGTCTCGGCCGTGACGTTCCCCGTGATCGGGTCGACGTCGACGAAGACGGGCGTCGCCCCGACGTAGCGCACCGCGTTGGTCGTGGCGATGAAGGAGAAGGACGGGACGACGACCTCGTCGCCCGGTCCGACCCCGACGACGACCAGCGCGAGGTGCAGCCCGGTGGTGCACGACGACACCGCGACGGCGTGCTCGGCCTGCATCGCCGCCGCGAACGCGGTCTCGAACGCGGCGACCCTCGGGCCCTGCGCCACCCAGCCGGAGCGGAGGACCTCGGCGACCGCGTCGACCTCCTCCTCCCCGAGGAAGGGCAGCATCACGTTGACGCGGCTCATGCCATCGCTCCTGCCGGCTCGGCGGTCTGGGAGTCGGCGACCTGCTCGCCCCGCCACCACGCGACGAGCTGGCGAAGCCCCTCGTCGAGGCCGATCTCGGCGGTGAAGCCGAGGTCGCGCCGGGCGGCCTCCGTGCTTGCGAGCCGGCGGGTGACGCCGTTCACGGGGCGGTCCGGACCGTGCTCGACCCCGAGGTCGGAGCCCATCACCGCGAGCAGCCGCTCGGCGAGCTGCAGCAGCGACGTCTCCTCTCCGCGGGCGATGTTGTAGACACCTTCGACGACGGGGCTGGTCGCGGCGAGCAGGTTCGCCCGTGCGATGTCGGTGGTGACGACGAAGTCCATCGTCTGCGCACCGCTGCCGAAGATCAGCGGCGGCTTCCCGGCCACGATCCGCTCCATCCAGCGGATGAGCACCTCGGTGTAGAGGCCGTGGATGTCCATCCGCGGGCCGTACACGTTGAAGTAGCGCAGGGCGACGTAGTCCAGCCCGGACATGGCGCGGAAGCTCCGCAGCATGCCTTCGTTGAACGTCTTCGACGCCCCGTAGAAGGTGTCGTTGTCGTACGGGTGCTGGTGCTCGGTCGTCGGGAACTCCTCCGCGAGCCCGTACACCGAGGCCGACGACGCCGCCACGAGCTTGCCGACCTGGTGCCGGGCGGCGGCCTCGATGACGTTGAACGTGCCGTCGACCAGCACCTCGAGCGCCAGCCGGGGCTCCTCCGCGCACTGCGTGATACGGATGGCGGCCTGGTGGAAGACGACGTCGGTCCCGGCCGTGAGGTCGTTCACGAGGTCGCGGTCGCGGATGTCGCCCTCGACCAGCCGCACGCGCGGGTCCTCGAGCGCGGCACGCAGGTTGGCACGCCGGCCGCGGACCAGGTTGTCGAGGACGCGGACCTCGCCGACCCCGGCCGCGAGCAGCTGGTCGACGATGGTGGAGCCGATGGTGCCGGCCCCGCCGGTCACCAGGGTGGTCGCTCCGCCCAGGGCTCGAGGCAGCTCGGGGGCGATCATGCGACGAGCTCCCGCTCGTCGAGGGTCAGCCGGTCGGCCGTGCGCACGGTGCCGCCGCTCGCGAGGCTGGCGCTCGCGGCCTCCAGCACCGAGAGCACCCGGAGCCCGGAACGACCGTCCGTCTGCGGCGCGCGACCGGCCTCGATGGCCGCGGCGAACTCGGTGGCGACGGCGGCCAGCGCCTCGGTCTCCTTCAGGGCGGGCACGACGACGTCGCCCATCCGGTAGGACACGGTGACGGCCGCGCGCTGCGCGGCGTCGGACGCCTGGGTGCGCAGGTCGACACCACGGTCGTGGATCGAGATCCGCTGCGCCGGGTTCATGTCGTCCCAGACCAGCGTGCGTCGGCTGCCCCCGATGACCATCTGCCGGATCTTGGTGGGGGAGAGCCAGTTGACGTTGATGTGGGCGATCCCCCCGTTGCCGAGGGGCAGGGTGAGGTAGCCGACGCAGGCCTTGCCCGCGCCCAGCGGGTCGGCACCGCTCGCGGTGACCGACTCCGGGCGCAGGCCGCCCGGCAGGATGAAGTCCAGGATCGACAGGTCGTGCGGGGCGAGGTCCCAGAAGACGTCGACGTCGGGCTGCACGAGCCCGAGGTTGATGCGCGTCGAGTCGACGTAGAGGACCTCGCCGAGCTCGCCGGCGGCGATGACGTCGCGGATCTGCTGAACCGCCGAGGTGTAGCAGAAGGTGTGGTCGATCATCAGCACCTTGCCGGCCGCCTCCGCCGCGCTCACCATGACGGCGGCGGTCTCGGCGTTGTCGGCCAGCGGCTTCTCCACCAGCACGTGCTTGCCTGCCTGGAAGGCGGCCAGCGCGAGCGGGGCGTGGGTCTTGGCGGGCGTGGCGATGGCGACGGCGTCGATGTCGTCCCGCGCGAGCAGGCGCTCGACAGAGGTCTCGACCTCGACGGTGGACCGGCGGCCCACGACCTTGCGCGCCCGCTCCTCGTCGAGGTCGCAGACCGCGACCAGGTCCCAGGCCGGGTTGGCCCGGAAGTTGCGGATGAGGTTCGGACCCCAGTAGCCAGCGCCGATGACGGCGATCGAGTACATCTCTCCCCCAGAGGTGTTCGGTGGTGCGGTGGTGGTGGTGCGGTTCAGACCTGCGCGAGCACGCCGACCCGGTCGCTCGTCGTGCGCGTCGTGGTCGGCCGGACGTCCGCGACGCTGTTGAGCCCACCGCCGGCGGGAACGGTCGGGCGACCAAAGGTGCAGGCAGGTCCTGGCGGACGACCGGTTTCCCGCCGCAGGCCGCGGCGGCCTTGTCAAGCGGCACGACCAGCAGCGCGCCGCAGGCAGCGGGGACCGTGGCGACGACGAGCGCCCGCGTCTGCAGACCACGACGTCCGTCGCGGTGCACGTTCCCGCGCGCCGAGATCGATGCCCCGAACATGCTTGTCCCCCCGGACGTACTCCCCGTCACCCCCCCGCGACGGGACCTACCGCGCAGCAGGACCGCGGTCCGGGACGACCGGCACCCCATGTGCGGGAGCGCTGTGCGTCGTCAGACCGACCGGCTCCGGGGAGCGTATGCACGGGAGCGACGCACGTGGCCAGGCTGCAAAAATTGCCTGAGAGAAGTCTGAGCAGGTAGGGATTTCACCTGGTCGTCGAGGCGGCCCTCAGCCGACGGTCGTGCTCAACCGGTCGGTCACGGCCTGCTTCGTGTAGTCCTTCGCCTTCTTGTCGACGAGGGTCACGAGCTCGAGCTTCGAGACGATCGCCAGGCTGCGGGTGGAGGGATCGATGCCCGGCACCGTGAACGACTGCTGGTACTGGTACGGGGAGGTCACGAGGAACCCCGGGTCGATGTTGGCGGTGTCGACGGCGGGATCGAGGTCGGGCAGTCCGGACGCCCCCTCGTCCGGGATGTAGCGGATGGTCGCCTTCGACAGGTAGATCTTGAGCTTGCGGTCGCGGCTGTCGCGGGCGGAGACGACGATCTGGAGCGGTGTGCCCGCGTCGCTCGTCCAGTCGACCGGTGTCGCCACCGTGTAGTCGATCGTGACGGTCAGCCCGTCGGCGCGGACGACGTGGCGCGCCGAGCCGCGGGCCAGCTCGTCCGGACGTGCGTCACCGTCGTCCGTGGTCGTGCTCTGCGCCGCCGGTGGCGCAGAGCTGCTCGACGGGTACGTGGGTACCGGGACCCGAGGGTCGGTCTGCCCCGTCTGCGCTGTGGGGTCGTCGCACCCCGCGAGCACCACGGTCAGAAGGGCGAGTGCCGCCACCCGAGCTCGTCGCATCGTCCCCCCAGAAGAATGACTGCCGGCCACGTCCCACCGTAGTGACGAAGGGGACGCTCGGCTGACGCTTCGCCCAAGTCGTCGCGGGTCCCTGCTCCCGTGCCTGCCACACTGAAACGGTGCGCGACGTGGTGGTCCTGGGCAGCACCGGCTCGATCGGGACGCAGGCCCTCGAGGTCCTGGCTGCCCGGCCCGAGGAGTTCCGCGTCGTCGGGCTGGCCGCCGGCGGCTCGTCGGTCGCGCTGCTTGCCCGCCAGGCGCTCGAGACGGGTGCGCAGGTCGTGGCGCTCGCCCGGGCGACCGCCGTGCAGGACCTGCAGCTCGCCTTCTACGCCGAGGCGAGCCGGCGCGGGTGGTCGTCGGGCGAGGTCCGCCTACCCAAGATCATCGCGGGGCCGGACGCCGCCACCGAGCTGGCTGCGCACCCCTGCGACGTCGTCCTCAACGGCATCACGGGCTCGACCGGCCTCGCTCCGACGCTCGCCTCGCTGCGGGCCGGCACGACCCTCGCGCTGGCCAACAAGGAGTCCCTCGTCGTCGGCGGCCCGCTGGTCCTCGCCGCCGCGGCACCTGGCCAGATCGTGGCCGTGGACTCCGAGCACTCGGCGATCGCGCAGTGCCTGCGCGGCGGCCGGGCCGCGGAGGTCGACCGCCTGGTGCTGACGGCGAGCGGGGGACCGTTCCGGGGCCGTACGCGGGCCGAGCTGACCGACGTCACGCCCGCGCAGGCGCTGGCGCATCCGACGTGGGACATGGGCCGGGTGATCACGACGAACTCGGCCACCTTGATCAACAAAGGGCTGGAGCTGCTCGAGGCGCACCTGCTCTACGGGGTGGAGCTCGACCGCATCGACGTCGTCGTGCACCCCCAGTCCCTGGTGCACTCGATGGTGCAGTTCGTCGACGGCTCCACCCTCGCGCAGTGCTCGCCACCCGACATGCGGCTACCGATCGCGCTCGCCCTGGGCTGGCCGGACCGGGTTCCCGGGGCGGCGGCCGCGTGCGACTGGACGCGTGCCCAGGAGTGGACCTTCGAGCCGCTCGACGACGAGGCCTTCCCGGCCGTGGAGCTCGCCCGCACCGCCGGTCGCCACGGCGGCAGCGCTCCCGCGGTCTACAACGCGTCGAACGAGGTCTGCGTCGACGCCTTCCACGAGGGCCGGCTGCCGTTCCTCGGGATCGTCGACGTCGTGGCCCGCGTCCTGGCCGAGCACGTCACGGAGCCCTCGGCCCGACCCGCCGCCGACGTAGGCTCGTCGCTGGTCGTCGGCGCCGACCTCACGCTCGAGACGGTGCTCGCGGCCGACGCCTGGGCCCGCCGGCGCGCGACAGACCTGGTGGGCGGGGGTGCAGCCGCGGACGAGCGAGGGGTGGGTCGGACCTGATGGACTTCGTGGTCTACGTCGTCGGAGCGGTCGTCTTCTTCGCCCTGGTGATGGCCTCGATCGCCCTGCACGAGATCGGGCACCTGATCCCCGGCAAGCTCTTCGGGGTGAAGACGACGCAGTACTTCGTCGGTTTCGGTCGTACGCTCTGGTCGACGCGTCGCGGGGAGACCGAGTACGGCGTCAAGGCGGTCCCGCTGGGGGGCTACGTGCGCTTCGTCGGGATGTACCCGCCGGGCAAGGAGCACCCCGGCCAGGTCCGCAAGACCCGGACGGGCATCTTCCAGACGCTCGCCGACCAGGCCCGGGCCGTCGAGTGGGAGACCATCCGGCCCGAGGACGACGGCCGGCTCTTCTACCAGAAGCGCGGCTGGCAGAAGGTGATCATCATGGCCGGCGGCCCGACCATGAACATCCTCCTGGCGTTCCTCCTGCTGCTCGGCGTGACGGCGACCTACGGCGTCTCGCGCCCGCAGCTCACCGTGTCGGAGGTGCAGGCCTGCATCGTGCCGGCGGACGCGGCCGACACGAGCTGCACCGGGAAGTCGCCCACCCCGGCCGCTCAGATGGGCCTGCGCCCCGGCGACCGCGTCGTGGCCTTCAACGGCACCGCTGTCGACTCGTGGGGCGACGTCTCCACGCTCATCCGGGGCAACCTCGACCGGCCCGCGCAGCTGACCGTGGTCCGCGACGGCCAGCGCGTCGAGCTGCCGGCCGTCAACACCGTGGTGACCGGAGTCGCCGACACCCTCGACCCGTCCAAGCGGGTGGCCGCGGGCTTCCTCGGTGTCGTGCCGGCGGTGGAGCGCGTGCGTGGCGGCCCCGTCGCCGTGGTCGGAGACATGTGGACGATGACCGAGCAGACGGCGGTCGCGCTGGTCCACTT
The DNA here is from genome assembly GCA_963762775.1 of uncultured Actinomycetota bacterium. Classification (GTDB taxonomy): domain Bacteria; phylum Actinomycetota; class Actinomycetes; order Propionibacteriales; family Propionibacteriaceae; genus Microlunatus. The sequence continues at coordinate 142,166 of CAVXMD010000001.1, read as the reverse complement.
CCCGGTCAAGGTCTTCTACACCGGCTACAACCTCGTCACCGGCAAGCCGCGTGACACGTACGGGCCGATGAGCATCCTCGGCGCGAGCCGGGCGGCGGGGGAGATCGCCTCGACCCACCAGATCGGGACCGCGGACAAGGCGGCGGCGCTGTTCACGGTGCTCGGCTCGGTGAACCTGTTCGTCGCGCTGTTCAACTTCGTGCCGCTGCTGCCGCTGGACGGCGGCCACATCGCCGGCGCGCTGTACGAGGCGGTCCGCCGCCGGCTGGCTGCGCTGTTCCGCCGGCCCGATCCGGGCTTCGTCGACACTGCGCGGATGCTGCCGGTGGCGTACGTCGTGGGGTCGCTCATCGCCGTCGCCGGCGCCGTGCTGATCCTCGCCGACGTGATCGACCCGATCCGCCTCTTCTGACGGTCGGCGCGACCGCTCGCGCCCTGCCTAGGGCGTCCGCGCCGGGGCGCTCGCCGGGGTCGGAGCAGTGGTCGTCGGAGCCGGCCGCGGCCTCGGGTGGCGGTGCCGCCGCGGCGGGCAGGGCTTCGTGGGACTGGCCGTGGGCTGCGGGGTCGGCTCGGCGGTCGACGTGGGCTCAGGGGTCGGGGTGGGCTCGGCCGTCGGTGGGGCCGTCACGGTGGGTTCGGGGGTCGGCTCAGGGCTGGCGCTCTCGCTCGGCGCGGGCGCGACGGGGACGATCGTCACCACGTAGCCGAGCCCGCCCTCGATCGCGCTGTAAGGCGGGGCCGGCAGCGCCGCGCTCGAACTCTGCCAGAGGTACGCGCTCCCGTCGGTGCGCAGGAACGCCGAGGTGACGCCGGCGGACGCCGTGGCGACGTCGGCCACCCCGACGGGTGCGCCGGCCTCGCCCCAGATGCCGTAGGCGAGCGTCCGGTGGTCGTCGGTGACCCCGACGAAGGTCCGGGACTGGGCCGACACCTGCGTCACGCCGGTCCAGCTGGCCGGCGCGACGCCGTCGAGGAAGCCGAGGTTCCCGGAGGGCCCCCAGGTGACGACGGTGCCGTCGCTCCGCAGCGCGATCGCGGCGTCGTCGCCGGCCGAGACCGCCGTGATGCCGGTCAGGTCGCCGGGCAGCTGGTAGGGCGTGCCGTTGTCGCACGAGGCGCCGCCCCACTGGACCAACGTGCCGTCGCTGCGCAGGGCGATCCCGTAGCCGCAGGCGCCGCCGCCGAGGGCGGCGACCGCGGTGACGTCGGTGAGGTCGGCCGGGACGTCGAGCACCCCGGACCCCGGCCCGCCCCAGGCGACCACCGACCCGTCGGCCCGCGCGGCGAGGGCGAAGCCGCCCGCGAGGTCGACACCGGTCACGCCGGAGAGGTCGGCGGGCGGGCGGGTCTCGCCCGGCGAGGTCGGCACCCCAGCCCACGACGGTGCCGTCCGCCTTCAGCGCGAGGTTGGCCCCACGGACCCCGTCCGCCACGGTCGGGAAGGTCGACACGGCGACGGCGTCGTCGAGGTCGGTCGGGGCGGGTGCGGCCTGGTCGTAGACCGAGGGACGCAGGTCGGTCACGACGACGCGGCCTGGGGGCACCCCCGTCGCCGACGCGGCCTCCGCCTGCCCCGGCTGGACTGAGAGGAGGCTGAGCCCGAGGCCGGCGAGACCGGCCACGGCCAGGGCTCCCGCGCTTCGTGATGAACCGAGATGTGCCATTCGCTGACTCTCCGTCTGCTCCGACGATCCGAACCGGAACCGTAGCGTTGTGCACGCTGACAAGGAAAGACAGGAACATTTCCTTTCAGCCACCCGGGCAAGCAGGTCACAAAGTTGCCGAGCTCTGGTCGGAATCCACCTCGCACCCGTCCTTCTCAGTTGCTTCTCACTATCCGTGGATTCCCCGGGTGCCGGGTGCTTCACTCACTCCTGGTGAGGGTCGGCACCGCCGGCCCAGGGGAGTCGCGGCCGGCGTCGGTCGGGGCGGACATCGGGGGGAAAGCGTGGCTGCTGCGTCGGCGTCCGTCCGATCGTCCCGGACAGGGCGGGGCTCGTGGACGGGACTGCTCGTCGCGAGCCTGGTCCTCGCCTGGCTGGTGGTGGTACCGCCGACCCCTGCGGCCGCCGCGGCGTGCGACGCGCCCGTCGTGAACGAGATCGCCTGCGAGAACACCCGGACGGGCAGCCCGGCCAGCGAGTGGGACGTCACGGGGTCGGGCAGCAGCTCGATCCAGGGCTTCGCCACCGACATCAGCATCAACCGCGGCTCCACGGTCGGGTTCAAGGTCAAGACCACCTCCGCCAGCTACCGCATGGACATCTACCGGATGGGCTACTACGGCGGTCTGGGCGCGCGGAAGATCACGACGATCAACGTCTCGGGCGCCACCACGCAGCCCGCCTGCAGGACCGAGAGCGCGACCGGCCTGGTCGACTGCGGGAACTGGACGCAGACCGCGTCCTGGGCCGTGCCGGCCGACGCCGTCTCCGGCGTCTACTTCGCCAAGCTGGTGGCGGGCAGCGCCGCGAGCCACATCATGTTCGTCGTCCGCAACGACGCGTCGCGCTCGGACCTCTTCTTCCAGACCTCCGACACGACGTGGCAGGCCTACAACACCTACGGCGGCAACAGCCTCTACGTCGGGGCGCCCGCCAACCGCGCGTACAAAGTCAGCTACGACCGGCCCTTCGTCACCCGGGACGGCGACACCGAGCACGACTGGGTGTTCAACGCCGAGTACCCGGCGATCCGCTTCATGGAGGCGAACGGCTACGACCTCAGCTACACGACCGGCGTGGACACCGACCGGAGTGGCGCGCTGATCAAGAATCACAAGACCTTCCTGTCCGTGGGCCACGACGAGTACTGGTCCGGCAACCAGCGCGCCAACGTCGAGGCGGCGCGCGACGCCGGCGTCAATCTGGCCTTCTTCAGCGGCAACGAGGTGTTCTGGAAGACCCGTCTGGAGAACAGCCTCGGCACCGCCGGGAACACTCCGTACCGGACGCTCGTCACCTACAAGGAGACTCTCGACAACGCCAAGACCGACCCGGCCGGGTCGAACGTCTGGACCGGCACGTGGCGCGACCCGCGCTTCAGCCCGCCGGCCGATGGCGGTCGGCCGGAGAACGCCCTGACCGGGACGAGCTTCAGCGCCAACTGCTGCACCACGGACATGACGGTCGACGGCGTCGACGGGCAGATGCGTTTCTGGCGGGGCACCCGGGTCGCGGGTCTGAGCCCTGGTCAGAGCACCACCCTGGGTTCGGGCATCCTCGGCTACGAGTGGGACGAGAGCCCCGACAACGGGTTCCGACCCGCGGGGGCGATCAGCCTGTCGACGACCACCGAGAACATCTCGAGCTACCTGCAGGACTACGGCAGCAGCTACGCGCCGGGCACGGCCACGCACCACCTGACCATGTACCGGGCCCCGAGCGGCGCGCTGGTGTTCGGGGCCGGCTCGATCCAGTGGGCCTGGGGTCTCGACGACAACCACGCGCTCGCCACCGGGACGAAGGACGCGGCGGTCCAGCAGGCCACGGTGAACCTGCTGGCCGACATGGGTGCGCAGCCGACGACCCTGCAGCCCGGCCTGACCAGGGCCGGGAGCAGCACGGACACGACCGCGCCGACCTCGACGATCGACAGCCCCGCCGCCGGCAGCACCGTGACCGTGGGTGCGCCTCTGACCGTCAGCGGCTCCGCGACGGACGTCGGCGGGAAGGTCGGCGGCGTCGAGGTCTCGGTCGACGGTGGTTCGACGTGGCACCCGGCGGCCGGCCGCGCCACCTGGAGCTACACCTTCACGCCGGGCTCCAACGGCATGGTGACCATCAAGACGCGGGCGACGGACGACAGCCTCCGCACCGAGACGCCTGGCGCCGGACGCACCGTGACCGTCGGCGCCGGGAGCAGCTCGGGCGGGACGTGTCCTTGCACCCTCTTCGCGCCGACCGCCGTTCCCGCCGTCCCGGCCGATCCGGACAGCGCGGCGAACGAGCTCGGCGTCAGGTTCAGCTCGAGCCAGGCGGGTTACGTCACCAGCATCCGGTTCTACAAGGCCGCGACGAACACGGGGACGCACGTCGGAACCCTCTGGACGAGCACGGGCACCAAGCTCGCCACCGCCACTTTCACCGAGTCCGCCAGCGGGTGGCAGCAGGCGTCCTTCGCCACGCCGGTGGCCGTCGCCAAGAACACCACCTACGTCGCGTCGTACTTCGCGCCGAACGGCCACTACGCCGCCACGGACGGGTACTTCGGATCCGCGGTCAGCAGCGCTCCGTTGACCGCCCCGGCCGACGCCGCCGGTTCTCCGAACGGGGTCTACCGGTCCGGGAGCACCGGGTTTCCCAACCAGGGGTACGCAGCCTCGAACTACTGGGTCGACGTCGTCTTCGCCCCGGGCGGCGCCGACACGACCAAGCCGGTCGTGACCGCTCAGACGCCCGCCTCCGGGGCCACCGCGGTGAGCGTCGGCAGCACGGCGACGGCGACGTTCAGCGAGCCGGTGAGTGCTGCGGCCGTGCGGCTCACCTCGCCGAACGGCGACGTGGCCGGAGCCACGACGTACGACTCGGCCAGCCAGAGGGTGACCTTCGCGCCTTCGGCATCGCTGGCGGCGTCCACGACGTACACCGTCGCCGTGTCTGGCGCGACGGACGCCGCCGGGAACACCATGAGTCCCGTCAGCTGGACCTTCACCTCGGCCGCGGCCGCCCCGGTGGACACGAGCCCGCCGACGGTCACCGCCAGGACGCCGGCCGTGGGCGCGACGGGCGTGGCCACGTCGACGACGGTCACCGCGACCTTCAGCGAGACCCTGCAGGTCGGCACCGCCGCGGTCGCGCTGTCCGGCCCGAACGGTGCGGTGGCGGGCAGCCTCGCCTACGACGCCAGTGCCCGAACGGCGACCTACACGCCGGCCGCCGCCCTCGCGGCCTCGACGAGCTACACGGCGGCCGTCTCCGGGGCCCGGGACCCGGCCGGCAACCTGATGGCTCCGGTGTCGTGGACCTTCACGACCGCCGCTCCGAGCACGTCGGGGTGCCCCTGCACGATCTGGGCGCCGACCGCCACGCCGGCGACGGCGGCCGACCCCGACACCGGCGGCATCGAGGTTGGCGTCAAGTTCCGGGCCAGCCAGTCCGGGACGGTCACGGGGATCCGCTTCTACAAGGGCACGACCAACACGGGCACCCACACCGGCTCGCTCTGGAGCCGCACCGGCACCCGTCTCGGCACCGTGACGTTCAGCGGTGAGTCGGCCGGCGGCTGGCAGCAGGCGACGTTCGCCACCCCGGTGGCGGTGACCGCGGGCACCACCTACGTCGCGTCGTACTTCGCCCCCGCCGGCCACTACGCCGTGAGCGAGAGCTACTTCACCGCCGCCACCACCCGAGGTCCGCTGACCGCCCTGAAGAACGGGACCGACGGGACCAACGGGGTCTACGCCTACGGGTCGGCGAGCGCGTTCCCCACGAGCTCGTACAAGTCCAGCAACTACTGGGTCGACGTCGTCTTCGCGACCAGCTGATCGCTCGAAGGAACCCACATGACCTCCTCCACGCCCCGACGCGCCGTCCGGGACCGGACCCTCACCGGGCTGCTCCTGCTCGCCGTGGTCCTCGGTCTGCTCGCCGCGTCGCCCCCGACGCAGGCCTCGGCCACGACCTGCCCCTGCACGGTGTTCACGGCGGCTCAGGTGCCGGCGAACCCGGCCGAGAACGACTCCGACGCCGTCGAGCTGGGCATGAAGTTCCGGGCCGACCAGGCCGGGTTCGTCTCGGGCGTGCGCTTCTACAAGGGCTCGGGCAACACGGGCACCCACACCGGGTCGCTGTGGGACACCAGCGGCGCCCGGTTGGCGACGGTGACCTTCAGCGGCGAGACGGCGAGCGGCTGGCAGCAGTCGACGTTCGCGACCCCGGTCGCGGTGACGGCGGGCACGACCTACGTCGTCTCGTACTACGCCCCGAGCGGGCACTACGCGGCCGACAACGGCTACTTCGCGAACGCAGCGGTCGTCAACGCCCCGCTCACCGCCCTGCAGAACGGCACCGACGGCGGGAACGGGGTCTACCGCTACGGCACGGGTGGCGGCTTCCCGGGCAGCACCTACCAGTCGGCGAACTACTGGGTCGACGTCGTGTTCACCACCAGCGGCGCGGACACCACGAAGCCGACCGTGATCGACAAGCAGCCCGCCGCCGGTGCGACGGGGGTGCCCGTCACCTCGGGGGCGTCCGCCACCTTCAGCGAGGCCGTCCAACCGTCCACCGTCGTCATGACGCTGACCGGTCCCAGCGCGGTCCAGGCCGGCACGGCCTACGACGCGGGCACCAGGGTCGTCACGCTGACGCCGGCCGCAGCGTTGGCCACGGGCACGACGTACACGGTCAGCCTCTCCGGGGCGACGGACACGGCGGGCAACGCCATGGACCCGCTGACCTGGACCTTCACGACCGCCACGAGCGCCACCGGCTGCCCCTGCACGATCTGGCCCAGCACCACCACGCCGAGCACCACCGCCGCCAACGACAGCTCGGCGGTCGAGGTCGGGCTGAAGTTCCGCTCGAACCAGGCGGGATTCATCACCGGGATCCGCTTCTACAAGGGCTCCGGCAACACGGGGACCCACGTGGGCTCGCTGTGGAGCCGGACCGGCACCAAGCTCGCGTCGGTCACGTTCGCGGGCGAGAGCACGACCGGGTGGCAGTCCGCGACGTTCGGCTCGCCGGTGTCGATCGCCGCCGGCACGACCTACGTCGCTTCGTACTACGCCCCCGTCGGCCGTTACGCCGCCAACGGCAGCTACTTCGCCAACGGCGCCACCACGCGGGGTCCTCTGACCGCCCTCGCCGCGGGTACCGACGGGGCCGACGGGGTCTACCTCTACGGCGGCGGTGGGTTCCCGAGCAACAGCTACCAGTCCAGCAACTACTGGGTCGACGTCGTGTTCAGTCCCACGGCCAACGACACGGTGGCGCCGGCCGTCGTCTCCCGCGCCCCGGCGGCCGGGTCCAGCGGCGCCTCGACGACGGCCCCGGTCGTCGCCGGTTTCTCCGAACCCGTCGTCGCGGGTTCGGTGAGCATGGTGCTGAAGGACGCGGGCGGCGGCACGGTCGCGGGTGCGGTGGCGTACGACGCCTCGAGCCAGAGCGCCTCGTTCACCCCGAGCGCGGCGCTGGCCCCGTCGGCGCAGTACAGCGCCACGGCGAGCGGGGCGAAGGACTCCTCGAACAACGTGATGACGGCCGACTCGTGGTCCTTCACGACCGCAGCCCCACCGCCGCCGTCGCCCGACCAGGGACCCGGCGGCCCGATCGCGGTCGTCACCGCGAGCGGCAACCCGTACTCGAAGTACCTGGCCGAGATCCTGCGGACGGAAGGTCTGAACGAGTTCGCGACCATCGACGTCGGCACGCTCTCGCCGAGCACCCTCGCCGGCTACGACGTCGTCGTCCTCGGCGGCGTCACCGTGAGCGCGAGCCAGGCCGCGGACCTCACGACCTGGGTCAACGCCGGCGGCAACCTGATCGCGATGAAGCCGGGGCCGAGCCTGTCCGGCCTGCTCGGGATCGCCGCGGCCAGCGGCCCGCTCTCCGACGCCTACCTCAAGGTCGACCCGGCGACGGCGGGTGCCGGGATCGTGTCGGACACCATCCAGTTCCACGGCCCCGCCGACCGCTACACGCTCGCCGGTGCGACGGCCGTGGCGACGCTCTACTCGAACGCCACCACGGCCACCATCAACCCTGCCGTCACGCTGCGCGACGTCGGCAGCGCCGGCGGCCAGGCCGCGGCGTTCACCTTCGACCTGCCCCGCTCGATCGCCCTGACCCGGCAGGGCAACCCGGCGTGGGCCGGGACGGAACGTGACGGGATGAACCCGATCCGTTCCGACGACATGTTCTTCGGCGGCTCGCAGACCAGCTGGCTCGACTTCGCCAAGGTCGCCATCCCGCAGGCCGACGAGCAGCAGCGGTTGCTGACCAACCTCATCCAGGTGATGAACCGCGACAAGAAGCCGTTGCCACGGTTCTGGTACTTCCCGAAGCAGGGCAACGACTCCTCGGGCGCCCCGAACCTGATGAAGGCCGTGCTGGTGGGCACGGGGGACGACCACGGCAACAACGGCACTGCCGGTCGGTTCGACCAGTTCGTCGCCAACAGCCCGGCCGGGTGCTCCCTGACGGACTGGACCTGCTACCGCTACAGCTCTTACCTCTACCCCTCGACCCCGCTCTCGAACGCCGCGGCGAAGGGCTACAGCGACCAGGGCTTCGAGGTCGGGGTGCACGAGTCGACCGGGTGCGGCAACTACACCACCGCGTCGGTGGCCAACGTCTACGCCAACGACATCGCGGGCTTCAAGTCCAACTTCCCCAGCCTTCCGAACGCCGTCAGCACGCGCATGCACTGCATCGCGTTCAGCGACTGGGCGTCCCAGCCGAAGGTCGAGACGGGCTACGGGATCCGCACCGACACCAACTACTACTACTGGCCCGGCAGCTGGGTGCAGGACCGTCCCGGCTTCATGACCGGGTCCGGCATGCCGATGCGGTTCACCGACACCGACGGCACCATGATCGACAACTACCAGGCCGCGACCCAGATGACCGATGAGTCGGACCAGACGTTCCCGTACACGGTCGACACCCTGCTGAACAACGCCCAGGGCTCTACTGCTTACTACGGCGCCTTCGTCGCGAACTTCCACACCGACCAGTCGACAGAGGCACAGAGCGACGCCCTGCTCGCGTCGGCCAAGTCGCACAACGTGCCGATCATCAGCGGCAAGCAGCTGTCGACCTGGGTCGACGGCCGCAACGCCTCCTCCTACGGCAACGTCTCCTGGAGCGGGAACACGCTCAGCTTCTCGGTCGCGGTCGGCACGGGCGCACCGGGTCTGACCGGGATGCTGCCCTCGGCGGGGCCGAACGGCACGCAGCTGACCGGCATCAGCAAGGGGGGCACGGCCGTCCCGTACGCCACGAGCACGGTCAAGGGCCTGGACTACGCGGCCTTCAACGCCGGGGCCGGCAGCTACGCCGCGACCTACAGCACCGGCGCGCCGCTGTCGGTCGTGTCGGCGGCGAGAACGAGCGCGGCTCAGGTCGCGCCGACGGCGACGAGCGACCTCGCCCCGACGACGGCACCGTCGAGGACCACCACGAGCAGCACCGGCACCACTGACCAGACCGCGTCCGTCACCTGGCGGACGAGCCGGGCGGCCACCAGCCGCGTCCTGGTCGGCACGAGCGCCGGCGACCTGCAGCCGGCCGTGACCGAGGCGGGGACGACCAGTCGGCACGCGGTCACCGTCACCGGGCTGAAGCCGCGGACCACCTACTACTACCGCGTCGCTTCCACCGACACGACGGGGAAGGAGGTCGTGTCACCGGCCGCGTCGGAGGCGCCGCTGAGCTTCACCACCGCGGCCACCGATCTCACGGCTCCGGTAGCGAGCGACCCGGTCGTCACCCCGTTGCCCGACGGGACGGCGACGATCACCTGGACGACCGACGTGCCCACCGCCGCCGGCGTCCGGGTCGGGGGCTCCGCGGCCAAGACCGTGGAGCGCAAGCTCTCGGCTGCTCTGACGACCGAGCACAGCTTCGTCCTGACGGACCTCGAGCCCGGACGGACGTACGTCCTCAGCACCGTCTCGCAGGACCTCGCGGGCAACCGGGTCCTGAGCAAGGCTCTGCGCTACATCACCCCGGCGCTCGGGGTCGCCCAGCAGACCGCCCAGTCGTTCCGGACGGGGACGGTGCGTGGGGACGCCGTGGTCACCGACCCGGGTCCGGCTGGCGTCACCCTGAAGGGGTCGACCCTGACGGCGCGGAGCGGGACCTTCGTCTCCGGTGTCCTCGACGCCCGCGAGCTGGTCGACTGGGACCGCGCGACCGTCAGCGCCCAGATCCCGAAGGGCAGCAAGGGCAGCGTGAGCGTGCGGCTCGGCAGCACCGCCGTCCCCAACGGCACGTGGACGGACTGGGTCACGCTGCCCGCCGACCGGCGGGTCCGGGGCAGCTCCCGCTACCTCCAGTACCGCGTCGAGATGTCCGCGCCGACCGGCGTGGCCGCACCCGTGCTGTTCAGCATCGGGTTCAGCCACAACGGGGCGCCGCTCCGGCTCGAGTCCGAGACCGGCGGGTGACGAGCGGCACCGGAGCCTGGCTCCGCGTGCAGGGACAGGGCCGCGCGAACCCGCCGCGCGGCCCTGTCGTCCGTTCCGTGCCGGCTGGCTCGGGTGCGACCGGTCAGGAGCGCACGACGGCGGGCGAGGCGGCCCCCGGGATCAGCACGGACGGCGCTCCCGAACCGTCCGCCGGCTGCACCCACACGTCGGAGGTCGCGGTCTCGTTGCCGGCCCGGGGGAGCGCGTAGAGCACGTGCGCGTCGTCCAGCCACTCGACCTGGTCGTCGACGCTCCGGGTCTCGGCCAGCAGGGTCTCCCGCCGCGTGGCCAGGTCGAGCACCGCGAGGCGCCACTCGCCCGGTCGGCCGTCGAGGCGCTTCTTGTACGCCACCCTGGTCCCGTCCGGTGACAGCGAAGGGCACTCGGCGTCGGTCTGCAGCCCCGTCATCGTCTGGGCGGCGATGCTGCCCCGGACGAGCCAGGTCGTCGAGCCGGACGCGACCGTGGCGTAGAAGGTGTCGTCGTCGCCGGCGAAGGTGACGCCCCAGTAGTTCCGGTCCGGACGCGTGAGGGCGGAGCCGTCGGGCAGCCGCGTCCTCCAGGTCTCGAGGTTCGCCAGGCTGCGGCCATCGCGCCGGATCACGGTCTCGGTGGAGAACGTCGCCGCCGCGTACGAGTGCCCGGTGAGGAAGACCGTGGTCGCCACCAGGTTGCCGTCGGTCGAGATCCGCCCCCGGCTCGGCGGACCGGCCAGCGGCGTCGCCGTCCGCGGGCTCAGCCGGTCGTCCAGCGTCACGAGCTCGTACGTCGGGGCGAGGCTGCGTCGCGGCCTCAGGCAGACGCCGGACCGGGCGGTGGTGTAGACGCGGTCGCAACGCAGCGGGAGGTCCGCGCGCGGGCCACCCGGGTCGGACAGGGCGGTGACGGCCAGCATCGAGTAGCCGGCGCCCGGGGTGGTGTCGCGGAACACGATCCGGGGTGCGGCCAGCAGGGCACCGACGTCGGCCGTCGGCCGCGCGTCCACGGTCGGGACGGGTCCGGCCGCCGTCCTCCGCTGGAGGAGGAGGTAGCCGCCCGCGACCGCGAGGCACAGGACGAGGACGCCGACGAGCAGCGCGAGGCGTGCACGGCTCACGCCCGTCATTCTCCCGACGCCGGTCGTCCCGGCCTCGGGTGAGTAGGACAATGACCTGAACTGGCGCCCGCAGGTCACTTCTTCACCTGCCGGTCCGAGCCCCGCCGTACGGCCGGGTCTACTCTGGGACCACGCCGCGACCACGAGCGTGACCCTCCGGACCCACCCCTAGAACGGACCCATGACTATCAACCTGGGCCTGCCCGCCCTGCCGCCGCCCACCCTCGCGCCGCGCCGCAAGACGCGCAAGATCAAGGTCGGCAAGGTCGACGTGGGCGGCGACGCACCGATCAGCGTGCAGTCCATGACGACGACGCTGACCTCGAACATCAACGCGACGCTCCAGCAGATCGCCGAGCTCACCGCCACCGGCTGCGACATCGTGCGCGTCGCGGTGCCGAGCCAGGACGACGCCGACGCGCTGCCCGCGATCGCGCACAAGTCGCAGATCCCGGTGATCGCCGACATCCACTTCCAGCCCAAGTACGTCTTCGCCGCCATCGAGGCGGGCTGCGCGGCCGTCCGGGTCAACCCGGGCAACATCCGCGCCTTCGACGACCAGGTGAAGGAGATCGCGAAGGCCGCGAAGGACCACGGCACCTCGATCCGGATCGGCGTCAACGCGGGCTCGCTCGACAAGCGCCTGCTGGCCAAGTACGGCAAGGCCACGCCCGAGGCGCTCGTCGAGTCGGCGCTGTGGGAGGCGAGCCTCTTCGAGGAGCACGACTTCCGCGAGTTCAAGATCAGCGTCAAGCACAACGACCCGGTGATCATGGTCCGCGCGTACGAGCTGCTGAGCGAGTCCTGCGACTACCCGCTGCACCTCGGCGTCACCGAGGCCGGGCCCGCGTTCCAGGGCACGATCAAGTCCTCGGTCGCCTTCGGCTCGCTGCTCAGCCGGGGCATCGGCGACACGATCCGCGTCTCGCTCTCGGCCCCGCCGGTCGAGGAGGTCAAGGTCGGCCTGCAGATCCTGCAGTCGCTGAACCTGCGCCCCCGCAAGCTCGAGATCGTCTCCTGCCCGTCCTGCGGCCGCGCCCAGGTCGACGTCTACAAGCTCGCCGAGCAGTCACGGCCGGGCTCGAGGGCATGACCGTCCCGCTCCGCGTCGCCGTCATGGGCTGCGTCGTGAACGGTCCGGGCGAGGCCCGCGAGGCCGACCTCGGCGTCGCCTCGGGCAACGGCAAGGGCCAGATCTTCGTGCGCGGCGAGGTGATCAAGACCGTGCCGGAGGCCGACATCGTCGAGACCCTCATCGAGGAGGCCATGCGGCTCGCCGACGAGATGCCTGCCGGCGAGGGCAGCGGCAGCCCCGAGGTCTCGGTCGCGGGCAGCGCGCCCGGCCCGGGTCTGAGCTCGACGAGCCGGGGGACGCGCGGTGACCTCGACCCGCGCGGGGGAGGGGACCGGTCTGCGCGACCGCGGCACCGTCCGCGTGCTCGGCCGCGACGACGTCCCCGCCGCGGTCCGCGTGCTCTCGGCCCGCCCGGTGGAGAACGTGTTCGTCGCCGCCCGGGTCCGGGCCGCCGGGCTCGACCCGGCGACGCTCGGCTGCCAGGTCTGGGGCTACGAGCGCGACGGCGCGCTGACCGCCCTGTGCCACGCGGGCTCCAACCTCGTCCCGGTCAACGCCGACGACGAGGCGCTGCACGCCTGGACCGAGTACGCCGGCCGGCAGCGCATGTGCGCCTCGATCATCGGGCCGGCCGAGACCGCGACCCGGTTCTGGCGGATGCTCGGCGACCGCTGGGGACCGACCTGGGCCGACGTGCGCGACGTCCGCCCGCACCAGCCGGTCATGACGATCGTCGGCGACCCGCTCGTCGCCCCCGGACCCGCGCGTACGGCGGGTGACCCTGGAGCACTGGGACGCCTACACCGAGGCGGCGATCAAGATGTACACCGAGGAGATCGGCGTCTCGCCCGTCTCCGGCAACTCGGCCGGCTACCGCTTCTACGTCCGCCAGCTGATCAGCAGCGGGCGGGCGTTCGCGCTGTTCGACGAGCGACCGCGTGCTGTTCAAGGCCGACCTCGGCTCGGTGTCGGGCTCGGTCTGCCAGGTGCAGGGCGTCTGGCTCGACCCCGAGCTGCGCGGCCGCGGCATGGCGCCCGGCCGCGATGGCCGCCGTCGTCAAGCTCGCCCGCACCGTCGTGCCCACCGTCTCGCTCTACGTCAACGACTACAACCACGCCGCGCGGGCGACGTACGACCGCGTCGGGTTCACCCAGGTCGGCGAGTTCGCGACGATCCACTACTGAACCGACCTTCGGCCAGCCGGACGACTTCGTGCCCGCAAGAGCCACGAGGTCGCTCCGCTCCCACGACCGTCGGTTCCGACGAACCAGGCCCTCGTTCCTCAGGCGGTTGGTCGGTGAATCCTCGTCCCTCGGATTCAGGGCGACCTGGCGGCCGACGCGCCTCGAGAGGCGCAACCGTTCTGTGGCTCGAACGCCAGGGCCGCGCCGGCGGCGCTACCGTTCTGGATGTCCAAGGTCCTCACCAGCCCTGCCCGTCGGCCAACGGGTCGGGATCGCCTTCTCCGGCGGTCTCGACACCTCCTGCGCGGTCGCCTGGATGCGCGACGCGGGCGCCGTGCCCTACACCTACACCGCCGACCTCGGCCAGTACGACGAGGACGACCTCGTCGGCGTCCCCGGCCGCGCCAAGGTGTACGGCGCCGAGGAGGCCCGGCTCGTCGACTGCCGCTCGGCGCTGGTCAACGAGGGCATCGCCGCCATGACCTGCGGCGCGTTCCACATCCGCTCGGGCGCGCAGACCTACTTCAACACCACCCCGCTCGGCCGCGCCGTGACCGGGACCCTGCTGGTCCGCGCGATGCACGAGGACGGCGTCTCGATCTGGGGCGACGGGTCCACGTTCAAGGGCAACGACATCGAGCGGTTCTACCGCTACGGCCTGCTCGCCAACCCCGGGCTGCGCATCTACAAGCCGTGGCTCGACGAGCGCTTCGTCACCGAGCTCGGCGGGCGCAAGGAGATGTCGGAGTGGCTCGTCGCCCACGACCTGCCCTACCGCGACCCGACCGAGAAGGCCTACTCCACCGACGCGAACATCTGGGGCGCCACCCACGAGGCCAAGTCGCTCGAGCAGCTCGACACCTCGATGGAGATCGTCGAGCCGATCATGGGCGTCCGGTTCTGGGACCCGCCGGTCGAGATCGAGACCGAGGACGTCACGCTGACGTTCGAGGGCGGCCAGCCGGTGGCGATCAACGGGAGAGTTCGCCACCGACGTCGACCTGGTGATCGCCGCGAACACCATCGGCGGGCGCCACGGCCTGGGCATGTCCGACCAGATCGAGAACCGCATCATCGAGGCCAAGAGCCGGGGCGTGTACGAGGCGCCCGGGCATGGCCCTGCTGGTGCTCGGCTACGAGCGGCTGCTCGTCAGCGATCCACAACGAGGACACCCTCGACGCGTACTTCACCCAGGGCCGCAAGCTCGGCCGGTTCCTCTACGAGGGCCGCTGGTTCGACCCGCAGGCGCTGATGATCCGCGAGGGCCTGCAGCGCTGGATCGCCTCGCCGGTCACCGGGCACCGTCACCCTGCGGCTGCGTCGCGGCAACGACTACACCGTGCTCGACACGACCGGCCCCGCCCTGTCTACCAGCCCGACCGGCTCTCGATGGAGCGCAACGCGAACGCGGCGTTCGGCCCGACCGACCGGATCGGCCAGCTGACCATGCGCAACCTCGACATCGCCGACACCCGCACCCGGCTCCAGGGCTACGCGGGCCGTGGCCAGCTCGTCGCCGAAGGACCACCTGCGCTCCGACATCACCCTGCACCTCGACCTCGGCGACGTCACCGAGAACCTCACCGCGTACGCGAGCAGCTCCGAGCTCGAGAGCGGCAACGCCGGCGACCCCGAGACCCTCGACCGCGCGGCGATGGAGTCCGGCACCGACTGAGCGTTCAGGAAGCGGCCTGCTGCTCGTCGTCCGCGTGCGCGGCCTTCACGGCGGCCTCGGTGCCGGTGCCGTAGCGGACGGCCCAGACCGACGTCAGCGTGATGACCACCGGGGTCAGGATCGGCGAGACCACCGCCATGACGTCCACCGGCAGCAGGAAGACGAACGGGATGCGGACCGCGGCCTCGGCGAGGAGGACGCCACCGATCACCAGCGACATCACGACGAAGCGGTGCCGGAACACGGGCTCGGTCACCCAGAGCTGCTCCCACTCGGCTCGCTCGTGGGGGTCGGCGGCCGCGACGCGAGCCGAGGCGTGGAAGGCCAGGGGCTTGCCCCGCAGGCAGGTCAGCACGAAGGCGAGCCCGGCGGCGGCGGTGCCGAACGACTCCTTGACCAGCAAGAAGCGCGGGCTCCCGGTGACGAACGAGGTGGCCAGTCCGGCGACGTAGATCCCGACCATGAACAGCGCGAACGGGTCGACCTCGCGGCGGCGGGCGAGGACCCAGCCGGCCCGCGCGAGGGCGACGACCGCGCCGGCCACGAGGGCCGTGAACGGCGAGGCGCCGGCAAGACGAAACCCCGCGTACGCCAGCACGGACAGCCCGGCGTCCAGGAACAACGTCGTCACCGTCGCCCGCATCAGCTGGCGCGTGGTGGGTTCGACGGACCCGGCGGTGGTCTTGTGGGTCGCGGGGACCTGCTCGGTGAAGCTCTCGGCCGTGGCGGTCACGGGTTCCTCCTCGTCGTGGTTGGGCACGTCCCGAATCTGACATGTCAATATAGACATGTCAAGACCGATAGGTCAGAATCGTCCGGAGAGAGAGGGAGGACCCGTGACCCTGCGCTTCGCCCTGCTGGGGCTGCTCGCCGAACGACCGTCGAGCGGCTACGAGCTGACCCGACGCTTCGAGGAGGGCATCGGCTCGTTCGCCTGGTCGGCCGGCCACAGCCAGATCTACCCCGAGCTCACCCGGCTCGCGGAAGGGGGGCTGGTCGCCGTGGTGGCCGAGGGACCGCGGGGCCGGCGTGACTACGACGTCACCCCGGCGGGGCGTGAGGCGCTGCGGGGCTGGCTCCTGGGCCCGCCGGACAGCAGTCGCAGCGTGCGGAACGAGTTCGTGCTGCGGCTGTTCCTGCTCTCGGCGCTCGAGGTCCCCGAGGCGACCGCGGTCCTCGACGACGTCGGTCGGTTCGTCGCCGCACAGCTGGAGGTGCTGGCGCAGGCCCAGCACGAGATGGCCGACGAGGGCCAGGCGCCGAGCAGCGGCGGCAACCTCGCGGCTGAGTTCGGCGTCCGGACCTACCGGGCCACCCAGGACTGGGTGAGCTGGGCAAGGGAGCAGCTGGCGCAGCGTCGGTAGGGTGAGCCGGTGATCGCGAGGATGTCCCAGCTGTTCGTCCGCACCCTCCGGGAGGACCCCGCCGACGCCGAGGTGCCGAGCCACACCTGGCTCGTCCGGGCCGGCTACATCCGCCGCGCGGCGCCCGGCATCTACTCCTGGCTCCCGCTCGGGCTCAAGGTCCTGCAGAACGTCGAGCGCATCGTCCGCGAGGAGATGGACGCCATCGGCGGGCAGGAGGTGCGCTTCCCCGCGCTGCTGCCGCGCGAGCCGTACGACGCGAGCGGGCGCTGGACCGACTACGGGCCCAACATCTTCCGGCTGCAGGACCGCAAGGGCGGCGACTACCTCCTCGGGCCGACGCACGAGGAGATGTTCACGCTGCTGGTGAAGGACCTGTACTCCTCGTACAAGGACCTGCCGCTGACGCTCTACCAGATCCAGACCAAGTACCGAGACGAGCCGCGGCCCCGCGCCGGGATCCTGCGCGGCCGCGAGTTCGTCATGAAGGACTCCTACACCTTCGACATCGACGTGGCGTCGTTCCGCGAGCAGTACGCGAAGCACCGGGCCGCGTACATCCGGGTCTTCGACCGCCTGGGCTTCGAGTACGCGATCGTCTCGGCCATGTCGGGCGCCATGGGCGGGTCGGCGAGCGAGGAGTTCCTCGCGCTGTCCGAGACCGGCGAGGACACCTTCGTCCGCTCGCCCGGCGGGTACGCGGCCAACGTCGAGGCCGTCCGGACGCCGGTGCCCGAGCCCGTGGCCCTCGAGGGCCTGCCGGCCGCGCACGTCGAGGACACGCCCGACACCCCGACCATCGCCTCGCTCGTGGCGGTGGCCAACGAGCGGGTGCCGCGCGCGGACCGGCCCTGGACCGCCGCCGACACGCTCAAGAACGTCGTGCTCATGGTGACCGAGCCCGACGGCTCCCGCGCGCCCCTGGTCATCGGCGTGCCGGGCGACCGCGAGGTCGACCTCAAGCGCGTCCAGGCGCAGCTCGAGCCGGCCGGCGTCGAGGTCTTCGACGCGTTCGCCGACTACCCGATGCTGGTCAAGGGCTACATCGGCCCCGAGGCCCTCGGCGAGGAGTCCGGCAGCGGGATCCGCTTCGTGGTGGACCCGCGGGTCGGCGTGGGCACGCGCTGGATCACCGGCGCCAACGTCAACGGCCAGCACGTCTTCGACCTCGTCTGCGGTCGCGACTTCACCCCCGACGGGTTCATCGAGGCCGCCGAGCTCCGCGAGGGCGACCCCGCTCCCGACGGTTCCGGGCCGCTGGAGCTCGCCCGGGGGATCGAGATGGGCCACATCTTCCAGCTCGACACGAAGTTCTCCGAGGCCCTCGGCCTGCGCGTGCTCGACCAGAACGGCAAGCTCGTCACCGTGGTCATGGGCTCGTACGGCCTGGGCTGCTCGCGGGCCGTGGCCGCCGTCGCCGACAACACCTGCGACGACAAGGGCCTGTCCTGGCCCCGCGAGCTCGCCCCCTACCTGGTGCACGTGGTCGTCGCGGGCAAGGACGCGGCCGCGATGGCCTGGGCGACGGAGCTGGCCGAGCAGCTCGACGAGGCCGGCGTGACCGTCCTGCTCGACGACCGCAAGGCGAGCCCCGGCGTGAAGTTCGCCGACTCCGAGGTGCTCGGGATGCCGACCGTCGTGGTCGTCGGGCGCGGGTTCGCCGACGGTCAGGTGGAGCTGCGCGACCGCCGCAGCGGCGAACGGCACGAGGTGGGGCTCGACGACGCGCTCAGCGAGGTCGTGGCGGCGGCGCACGGCCGTCCGCACCTCGAGGTGGCCGAGGGCGACTGACGCCCGAGACGGGGAGCCTCCCCTCGTGCTCGCGGGCCTCGACCTGCCGCTGACCACCCTCGTCCTGCTGGTCGTCGTCGCGTTCGCCGCGGGTTGGATCGACGCGGTGGTCGGCGGCGGTGGTCTGATCCAGCTCCCGGCACTGCTCATCGGTCTGCCGGCCGGCACCCCGCCGGCGGCGATCCTGGGCACCAACAAGCTGTCGTCGATGTGGGGCACCGGGACGAGTGCGCTGACGTACGCCCGCCGGGTCCGGCCCGACCCGCGGACGGTCCTGCCGCTCGTCGTCGGTGCCGCGCTGGGTTCGGCGGGCGGGGCGCAGCTGGCCAAGCTCCTGCCCAAGGACGCCTTCACCCCGATCGTGCTCGTCGCGCTGGTCGGCGTCGGCCTCTACACCTGGCGGCGCCCCGAGCTCGGCCTGGTCAGCGCCGTGCGCCACACCGGCCGGGCGCACTACGGCCGGACGGCGGTCATCGGCCTGGTGATCGGGGCGTACGACGGCTTCCTCGGCCCGGGCACCGGCTCGTTCTTCGTCATCGCGCTGGTCGGCGTGCTCGGCTACGGCTTCCTGGAGGCGAGCGCCAAGGCGAAGATCGCCAACCTGGTGACGAACCTCGCCGCCCTCGCCGTCTTCGCCGCGCACGGCACGGTCCTCTGGGGCCTCGGGCTGGCGATGGGCGCGGCCAACCTGGTCGGCGGCTACCTCGGTGCCCGCACCGCCATCGCTCGCGGCAACGCCTTCGTGCGGCGGGTCTTCCTCGTCGTCCTCGCCGCCCTGGCGCTCAAGCTCGCGTACGACACGGTGACGGGGTTCCTGCGCTGAGCCAGAGCGGTCGTCCCCCCTCATGACGTCGAGTTCTGCGAGCGCGAGCGAGTGGATCTCAGCGGGGGGTGTGGGGGGTCGGTCCCCCCTCATGACGTCGAGTTCTGCGAGCGCGAGCGAGTGGATCTCAGCGGGGGGTGTGGGGGGTCGTCCCCCCTCATGACTCAGTCCGGCCAGCCGGGCCAGACCTGCAGGACGGCGCCCCAGGAGCGGGCCGTCCGGCTGGTGCTGCGCAGCAGGGTGAGGGCCGCGGTCCGGGTCTCGGTCGTGCCAGCGGCGGCGAGCGTCATCCCGACGAACGGTTCCAGCCTGCTCTGCATGCCCCGGACCAGGCGGGTGGCGTCGCTCGGCGAGCGCGTGTCGGGGGAGGGGACGTAGGCCGGCTCGGCCTCGGGCACGTCGGCCTTGCGGCCGAGCAGGAAGGCGATCTGGGTGTCGAGCTGGCGCCGGGTCGCCGCCAGCTCCGACACCGCCCGCCGCCGGGCCGCGCTGGTGTACCTCAGCTTGCCGATCGCCAGCTGGTAGCCGTAGACCACCGCGTGCAGCTGGGCGACGAGCTGCTGCGCAGCGGCGACGTCGGTCAGCAGGGGCGCCGCCTTCCGGGCCTTCGCCGAGGCGACCCCCGGGGGGTCGTCGGCGCCGAGCGCGCTCGCGTACGTGTCCGCGGCCACGGCGAGGGAGCCGGAGAGCAGGGCGGTGAGGCCCGTCGCGGCTCCAGCAGCGGCACGCTGCGCGGTCGCCTGGGCCGACTCCTGCCGGGCCAGGCGCTTCAGCGCGTCGGCCAGGCTCTGCTTCGACACGTCCGGCGGGTCCGCGCTGGGCGCGGGCGCGGCGGTCGTCGGCCGGCCGCCCGGGTCGTCACCGGCCAGGGCGACCGCGTGGTCGGCGTGGGCGTCGCGCAGGAAGGTCAGCAGCCGGCGCGTGCCGGTGTCGAGGTCGCCGCGGTGCAAACCGGTGAGGATCGCAGCGGCACGCGCCGACAGCGCCTGCTCGGCCTGGGCGGCGGCGGGGACGGTCGGGGCCGGTGCGGGTGAGGCGGCGCCGGGCGTGACCGGTGCGCCGGGGACCGACGAGGAGCCGGGGAGCGGGTCCACGGCCGGGGACACCGAGCAGCCCGCGAGGACCGGGAGCGCCAGCCCGACCCGCAGCACGTCGCGCCGGGCCCAGCGGGTGACCGGGGTCGGGGACGCGTCGGGCACCGCCCGAACGTACCCGAGCCGGTCGGGCGTCTGGCTATGCTCGCCAGACACGCAGGACCCACGGCACGACCCACAACTGCAGGGCACAACCGGATCCAGGACAGGCGGCAGCACCATGAAGGACGCATCGATCGAGGCCGTCGTGCGCCCGGTCCTGGAGGACGCCGGGCTCGAGCTCGACGCCCTGGAGGTGGTCCCCGCCGGCAAGCGCCGGGTCGTGCGGATCGTCGTCGACGGCGAGGGCCCCAAGGGTCGTGGCCCGCTGCTCGACGACATCGCCCGGGCCAGCCTGGGCATCTCCGCTGCGCTCGACGCCTCCGACGCGACGGGTGCGGCGCCGTACACGCTCGAGGTCTCCTCGCGCGGCGTCGGCCGCCCCCTGACCGAGGAGAAGCACTGGCGCCGCAACCGCGGGCGGCTGGTCAAGGTCGCGCTGACCGAGGGCGGCGAGGTGACCGGCCGGATCGTGTCGGCCGCGACGACGGCGGTCGCGCTGGAGGTCGACGGTTCGACGCGTGAGGTCGCGTACGCGGACGTGGCCAAGGCCCTGGTGCAGGTCGAGCTCAACCGCAAGAGCGGCGAGCTCGACGAGGACGAGGACGACCAGGACGACGAGGAGACCGACGAGGTCGAGCAGACCGACGAGGACGAGCAGACCGACGAGGACGACGACGAGGAAGAGGAGGACAGCTGATGGACATCGACATCTCCGTGCTGCGACTGATGGAGCGCGAGAAGGAGGTCCCCTTCGAGACCCTGGCCGGCGCGATCGAGGAGGCCCTGCTCTCCGCCTACGAGAAGACCGACGACGCCGTCCCCGGCGCACGCGTCGAGCTGAACCGGCGCAACGGCCACGTCGCCGTGCTGGTCCCCGAGACCGACGACGACGGCACCGTGCTGGGCGAGCACGACGCGACGCCCGACGGCTTCGGCCGGGTGGCCGCGGCGACCGCGCGCCAGGTGATCTTCCAGCGGCTGCGTGACGCGGAGGACGACCAGAAGTACGGCCACTTCTCCGCCGTCGAGGGCGACATCGTCACCGGCATCGTCCAGCAGGGTCGCGACTCGCGCACCGTCCTGGTCGACCTCGGCAAGATCGAGGCGATCATGCCGCTCGCCGAGCAGGTCCCGGGGGAGCGCTACACCCACGGCACCCGGCTGCGGGTCTACGTCGTCGCCGTACGGCGCGAGCTGCGCGGCCTCCAGGTCGTCGTCAGCCGGACGCACCCGGCGCTGGTCGAGCGGCTCTTCGCGCTCGAGGTCCCCGAGATCGCCGACGGCACGGTGGAGATCAAGGCGGTGGCCCGCGAGTCGGGGCACCGCAGCAAGATCGCGGTCACGAGCCACCACCGCGACGTCAGCGCCAAGGGCGCGTGCATCGGGCCGATGGGCTCGCGCGTCCGCGCGGTCATGCACGAGCTCGGCGACGAGAAGATCGACATCGTCGACTGGTCGCCCGACCCGGCGACGTTCGTGGGGCAGGCGCTGTCGCCGGCCAAGATCACCTCGGTGACGGTCGTGGACGAGTCCGCGCGCTCGGCCCGGGTGGTCGTGCCGGACTACCAGCTGTCGCTGGCCATCGGCCGCGAGGGCCAGAACGCCCGCCTCGCCGCCCGGCTCACCGGCTGGCGCATCGACATCCGGCCGGACACCGAACCGCAGCCCGAGGGTGACTGAGGTCCCGGTCCCGGTCCCGGCCCGCGCGGTCGCCGGACCCGTCCGCACCTGCCTCGGCTGCCGGCGCCGCGACGACCAGGCCGCGCTGGTCCGGGTCGTCGCCGAGGGTGCGGTCGTCCGGGTGGACCCCCGTCGTCGGGCCCCGGGTCGGGGGGCGTACGTGCACCCCGACCCCGCCTGCGTGGCGGCGGCGGTCAAGCGTCGCGCGTTCGCCCGGGCGCTGCGGACGAGCCTCGACGCGGCTGCCGCCGGCGCTGCCGTCACCGCCCACCTCACCGCTTTGGGCGACACCGTCCGTAGCGGCTAGCATTGGGGACTGCAGAACCGGGTCTTGTCCCGGTCCGTGCGCCGGGCCCCGTCGGGGTCCGCAGACACCAGGAAGTGAGCGTCCGCTCATGAACTCTCGATGAGTACTGCTCAATGAGCATGTTCGGCTAACTGGCCCTCACCACCAGGGTGGCGGGCCGACTACGTAGGAGATTCGTGCCCAAGACCCGTGTCTACGAGCTCGCGAAAGAGCTCGGAGTCGACAGCAAGGCCGTCCTTTCGATGGCGAAGGACATGGGGGAGTTCGTCAAGTCGCCCTCCTCCACCCTCGAGGCGCCCGTGATCCGGCGCCTCCGCGAGCAGCTCGCTCCCAGCGCCACCCCCGCCGCCGCACCCGCGGCGCGCAACGGTGCGCCCTCCGCCGGCAGTGCCGGCACCACGACCTCGAACGCCCCGCGCCCGGCCGCGCCCGTGCGTCCGCAGGCTCCCGGCCCGCGGCCCTCCGCGACCCCCGGTCCCCGCCCCGCCGAGACGTCCGCACCCTCCACGCGGACGCCGCCGCCCCCGTCGTCGCCCGCCCCGGCTCCGGCCGTGCGGGAGAGCACGCCCGCCCCGGCGGCAGCCGCACCGACCCCGGCGCCCAGCGTCGAGGCCCCGGCCGGCCCGTCGGCCGCGGCCGCTCCGTCGGCTCCGTCGACCCGCAGCGCCACGCCCGGCGCCGGTGCACCGCGACCCGGGGCCCCGCGCCCCGCGGCGCCCGCCCCGGCCGCCCGGCAGGACCAGCGGCCCTCGACCTCGGCCCCCCGTCCCGGCGCCACGCCCTCGGGCCCGACGCCGACCCGTCCGGGCGCCCGCCCCGGTGCTCCCGGTGCCGGCTCCGCCGGTGGTCCCGGCCAGGCCAACCGTCGCCCCGGCGCCCCGCGTCCGGGCAACAACCCCTTCGCGCCCTCGCAGGGCATGGGCACCGCCCGGCCCGCGCGTCCGGGCGCCGCTCCGGTCGACCCGGCCCGCCCCGGCGGTCCGCGGCCGCCGGCCAGCCGTGCCCCGGGTGCTCCCGGCGCCCGTCCGGGCGTGCCCGGCATGCCCCGTCCGAACCCGGCGATGATGCCGCGCCAGGCGTCCGGCCAGCTCGGCGCTCCCGCCGGCCCCGGTGCCCGCGGTCGCGGCGCACCCGCCGGTCGCGGTCGCCCCGGCGGCGGTGCCGGCGCTCCCGGTCGTCCCGGTGGTGGCCCCGGCGGTCCTCCCGCGGGTCGCGGCGGTCGTGGTGGCCGCGGTGGCACGCAGGGTGCCTTCGGTCGCGCGGGCGGTCCCGTCCGTCGCGGTCGCAAGTCGAAGCGTCAGCGTCGTCAAGAGTTCGACCAGATGCAGGCGCCGGAGATCGGTGGCGTCCGCGTCCGCCAGGGCGACGGGTCCACGGTCCGGCTCGCCCGCGGCGCCTCGCTGACCGACCTGTCCGAGAAGATCAACGTCGACGTGTCGAACCTGGTCCAGGTGCTGTTCAACCTGGGCGAGATGGTCACCGCCACGCAGACGGTGGCCGAGGACACCCTCGCGGTGCTCGCGACCGAGCTGAACTACAAGATCGAGATCGTCTCCCCCGAGGACGAGGACCGCGAGCTCCTCGAGAGCTTCGACATCGAGTTCGGCGAGAACGAGGGCGGCGAGGAGGACCTCGCGGCCCGCCCGCCGGTCGTCACCGTCATGGGTCACGTCGACCACGGCAAGACGAAGCTGCTCGACGCGATCCGCAAGACCAACGTGGTCGCCGGCGAGGCGGGTGGCATCACGCAGGCCATCGGCGCGTACCAGGTGGCGACCGAGGTCGACGAGACCGAGCGCAAGATCACCTTCATCGACACCCCGGGTCACGAGGCGTTCACCGCCATGCGTGCCCGTGGTGCGAAGTCGACCGACATCGCCGTGCTCGTCGTGGCGGCGGACGACGGCGTGATGCCCCAGACGATCGAGGCGCTGAACCACGCCCTGGCCGCCGAGGTGCCGATCGTCGTCGCGGTGAACAAGATCGACCGCGAGGGTGCGGACCCGACCAAGGTCCGTGGCCAGCTCGCCGAGTACGGCCTGGTGCCCGAGGAGTACGGCGGCGACACGATGTTCGTCGACGTCTCCGCGATCACCGGCGTCGGCCTGGACGAGCTGCTCGAGGCGGTCGTCCTGACCGCCGACGCGGCCCTCGACCTGCGGGCCAACCCCGAGATGGACGGTCAGGGTGTCGCCATCGAGGCGCACCTCGACAAGGGCCGCGGCCCGGTCGCGACCGTCCTGGTCCAGCGCGGCACGCTGCACGTCGGCGACTCGATCGTCGCGGGCACCGGCTACGGCCGCGTGCGGGCGCTGCTCGACGACCACGGCCACAACGTGGACGAGGCACCGCCGTCGTTCCCGGTCCAGGTCCTCGGTCTCACGGCCGTCCCCGGCGCCGGCGACAGCTTCATCGTCGTCGACGACGACCGGATGGCCCGTCAGATCGCCGAGCGGCGCGCGTCGCGGCTCCGGATGGCGGCCCAGGCGGCCGGCACCCGGCGCAAGACGCTGGACCAGCTGTTCGACTCCCTCGAGAAGGGTGAGGAGCAGGAGCTGCGCCTCATCCTCAAGGGCGACGGTGCGGGTTCGGTCGAGGCGCTCGAGGACGCGTTGGCCAAGATCGACGTCGGCGACGAGGTCAGCCTGCGGGTCATCGACCGCGGCGTCGGTGCCATCACCGAGACCAACGTCAGCCTGGCGGCGGCCTCCGACGCGGTCATCGTCGGCTTCAACGTCCGCCCGCAGGGCAAGGCGACGGAGATGGCGGACCGCGAGGGCGTCGACATCCGCTACTACTCGGTGATCTACGCCGCGATCGACGAGATCGAGGCGGCCCTCAAGGGTCTGCTCAAGCCGATCTACGAGGAGGCCACGCTCGGGCAGGCGGAGATCCGCGAGATCTTCCGCAGCTCGCGGGCGGGCATCATCGCCGGCTGCATGGTCACGAGCGGGACGATGCGGCGCAACGCGAAGGCGCGCCTCCTCCGCGAGGGCGTCGTCATCACCGAGACGACCATCGGCTCGCTGCGCCGCGAGAAGGACGACGCCACCGAGGTGCGCGAGGGGTTCGAGTGCGGCATCACGCTCGCGAACTACTCCGACATCCGTACGGGCGATGTCATCGAGACCTACGAGATGCGCGAGAAGGCGCGCTCGTAGCCGCCTGACCCGAGAACGGGGAGGGTTCGACACCGCAGCGGTGCCGGATCCTCCCCGTTCTCCGTCCCCGCCCCCACGAGGGGCACCATGGGTGTTTCCCCACCTGCCCGTTCCGAGGAGGACGCATGCCGTCGCCGAGAGTGCTCAAGCTGGCCGACCAGATCAAGGAGATCGTCGCGTCGATGCTCGAGCGGCGGATCAAGGACCCGCGGCTGGGCTTCGTGACGATCACCGAGGTCCGGCTCACCGGTGACAGCCGCGAGGCCACCGTCTTCTACACCGTGCTCGGCGGCGACGCCGACCACGCCGGGACGGCTGCGGCCCTGCAGTCGGCCACCGGGCTGCTGCGCTCGCAGGTCGGCAAGCAGCTCGGGCTGAAGTTCACGCCGACGCTTGCCTTCATGCCCGACGTCGTGCCCGAGACGGCTCGCCAGCTCGACGAGGCGCTCGCCGCGGCCCGCGAGGTCGACGCCCGGGTGGCCCGGGTCGCCGTCGGGGCCACGTACGCCGGCGACGCCGACCCGTACAAGCACGACGAGCCCGCGGACGAGGCGGACCACGAGGACGGGGCAGCCGAGACCGCGACCGTCGAGGCGCAGGACGACGACCCTGCCCGCTGAGCCGCGAGGGGGCGTCCTCTCGGGGGTCCTGGTCGTCGACAAGCCGGCCGGGGTCACCTCGCACGGGGTCGTCGGCCGCGTCCGCCGGCTGCTCGGCACCCGCAAGGTGGGGCACGCCGGCACGCTCGACCCGATGGCCACCGGCGTCCTCGTGGTCGGCGTCGAGCGCGCCACCCGCCTGCTCGGGCACCTGACCCTGACGGACAAGACGTACGAGGCGACGGTCCGGCTCGGCGTCGGGACGGTCACCGACGACGCGGAGGGCGACGTCCTCACGACGCCGGGGCTGGCCGCGCTCGACGACGCGGACCTGGAGAGCGCCCTCGCCGTGCTGCGCGGTGAGATCCTGCAGGTCCCCACGGCGGTGTCGGCGATCAAGGTCGACGGCGTGCGCTCGTACGCGCGGGTGCGGGCCGGCGAAGAGGTCGCGCTGGTGCCGCGCCCCGTCACCGTGCACCGGCTGGACGTCCTCGCGCGCCGGGACCTGACGGTCGACGCCGTGGCGGTGGTGGACCTCGACGTGGTGGTGGAGTGCTCGTCGGGGACCTACGTCCGGGCCCTGGCCCGCGACCTCGGGACGGCGCTGGGCAGCGCCGGGCACCTGACCGCGCTGCGCCGGACCAGGGTCGGGGTGTTCGGGCTCGACGAGGCGGTGGTCCTGCCGGAGCCCGGACCGGACGCCGTCGCGCCGCCGGTCGAGCCCATCGACGGGGTCGCAGCCCGTTGCTTCCCGGTCGTGCGGCTCGACGCCGCTCAGGCGGGCGACGTCCGGGTGGGGCGGCGGCTGCCCGACCTCCGGCTCGAGGCGCTGACCGCGCTGGTCGAGGAGGACGGGACGTTCCTCGCGCTCTACCGCCCGGCGCCCGACGGCGCGCGACCGGAGGCCGTCTTCGTCGGCTGAGTCGGGCCGGGTTCAGGGGTGCCAGGCCGCCGGGGCGTCGCGCAGGAAGATGTCGGCGGCGACCGGACCGATCCCCTTGAACTCCTGGAGGCGTTCCAACACCTCCTTCTTGGTCCGAGCGCCTTCGGGCAGCGTCGAGAGCCTGCCGTCGTAGCGCTCGCCGACGTCGTGCCCGAGCTGCTTGAGCTCGGCCGCCTTCGAGTCGTCGTAGCGGGTGTAGCGGCCCGCGTCGAGCAGCTGGACGAGGTGGTGCTCGGTCGCGCGGCCCAGCTTCTCCGGGGTCAGCACGCCGTCGCCGTCGAGCTCGGCGAACGCGGCCGCGGCCCGCTCCTGGTTGATCCGGGCGCCGAAGAGCAGGCAGGCGACGAGCCACTTGAACAGGCTCGCGTCGTCGTTGTCGGAGAGGTCGAGGCCGAGGTCGGAGGCGTCCGTACGGTCCTTCTTGTCAGGTGCCATGCGCCTCAGTCTCGTGCGCCGCGCAGGTACGCTCCGGGGGTGGTCGACCAGGGTCCGGGGCTCGCTCCTGAGCGGCCGGTGGTGGTCGTCGGCAACTTCGACGGGGTGCACCGCGGCCACGTCGAGCTGCTGCGCACCGCCCAGGCGCTCGAGCCGGGCGCCCCGCTGGTCGTCGTCACGTTCTGGCCGCACCCGATGTCGGTCGTCCGGCCGGACCAGACGCCGGCCCTGCTCGCGCCGCTGGACCGGCGCGTCGAGCTGCTCCGCGAGCACGGGGCCGGCGACGTGGTCGTCGTCGAGTTCACCGCCGAGGTCGCGGGCTGGAGCCCGGAGCGGTTCGTCGACGAGGTGCTGCGGCCGTTGCACCCGGCCCGGGTCGTGGTGGGGGAGAACTTCCGCTTCGGGTTCCGCGCCGCCGGCGACCTCGCGACGCTCGTCGTGCTCGGGCGGGGCGACGGGCCCGAGGGCTCCGGCGAGGCCTTCGCCGTCACCGGCGTGCCGCTGCTGACCGACGGCAGCCAGCCGAGCTCCTCGACGCTGATCCGGCAGGCCGTGGCCGAGGGCGACCTCGGCCGGGTGCGCGAGCTGAGCGACCACGGGTACCGGTTCAGCGGCGTCGTGGTGCGTGGCGACCAGCGCGGGCGCGAGCTCGGCTTCCCCACCGCGAACGTCGCCGTCCCGCCGGGCCTGGCCGTCCCCGCCGACGGCGTCTACGCCGGCTGGGTCACCCGCCTCGACGTGCCGCACGCGGAGCGGTGGCCGGCCGCGATCTCCGTGGGGACCAACCCGACCTTCGACGGTGTCGAGCGCCGCGTGGAGTCCTACGTCCTCGACCGCGACGACCTCGAGCTCTACGGCGTGGAGATCGCCGTGGACTTCTACGCCCGCCTCCGCGGCCAGGTGAAGTACGAGGGCATCGAGTCGCTCGTCCGTCAGATCCACGCCGACGTCGAGCACACGCGTCAGGTCCTGCACGCGCAGTAGCGCGGGGATTGGGCCGTACGGACGGCGCCGGGTATGCTCGGCGGTGCCGTTCGATCGGCCGCGGACGCCCAAGAGCTCCCTCGCACACCGAGTGCAGACCCTCCTCACCGAGACGGTTCCGGGGAGCGCCGCGCAACGAGACCCCCGGAGGGAAGCATGGCGCTCGACGCTGCCGAGAAGAAGTCCATCATGGAGAAGTACGCGACCCACCCGGGTGACACGGGTTCTCCCGAGGTGCAGGTGGCGCTGCTCAGCCGGCGCATCGCGATGCTGACGGAGCACCTGAAGGAGCACAAGCACGACCACCACACGCGTCGTGGCCTGATGCTCCTGGTCGGCCAGCGGCGCCGGCTCCTGAACTACGCCGCCAAGACCGACATCAACCGGTACCGCTCGCTCATCGAGCGCCTCGGTCTGCGTCGTTGACCTGACGAGCGGTCCTGCGGGGGAGACCCGGCGGGACCGCTCTTCTGCTTCACCCACAACTTCATAACCGGCCCACCAGCCGAACCCACCCCAGACCGCATCCCGCACCGCCAGGCCCTCCGTGGCCCGGCAACCGAGACGCCCGGTCTCCGGTAGTGGCCTTCGGGATCGCGCGCGACACCCGTGCGAGACCCCGCGGACCTCGATCGAAGACCGGCTCCCGATGCGAGCCCCGTGGGTGCGGCGCAGTCGCCCGCAGCCCCTCGAACGAGGGGTCGTGGGCCGCGCCCCACCCGAACCACCGGTGCGTGGATGTGGTCCCCATCCGGTACAGCTCGAACTCACGGGCGTACCAGGCAGAAAGGACCCCCATGGAGGGACCCGACCTCAAGTTCACCGAGGCCGTCATCGACAACGGCGCCCACGGGCGCCACGTCGTCCGTTTCGAGACGGGCCTCCTGGCCCGGCAGGCCGCCGGCTCGGCGACCGTCTACCTCGACGACGACACCATGCTGCTCTCGGCCACCACGGCCCAGAGCAAGCCGCGCGACTCCATCGACTTCTTCCCCCTGACGGTGGACGTCGAGGAGCGCATGTACGCCGCGGGCAAGATCCCCGGCTCGTTCTTCCGCCGCGAGGGCCGCCCGAGCGAGGGCGCGATCCTCACCTGCCGCCTCATCGACCGCCCGCTGCGGCCCTGCTTCGTCAAGGGGCTGCGCAACGAGGTCCAGGTCGTCGTGACGGTCATGGCGCTCAACCCGGACAAGTCGTACGACGTCGTCGCGATCAACGCCGCGTCGCTGTCCACCCAGCTCGCCGGTCTGCCGTTCACCGGCCCGGTCGGTGGCGTCCGCGTCGCCCTCATCGGCGACGACTGGGTCGGCTTCCCCGACGTCAGCCAGCTCGCCGAGTCGACCTTCGACATGGTCGTCGCCGGGCGGGTCACCGCCTCCGGCGACGTCGCCATCGCGATGGTCGAGGCCGAGTCCACCCAGCAGACCTGGGACCTCGTCCGCGCGGGCAAGACGGCGCCGACCGAGCAGGTCGTCGCGTCGGGGCTCGAGGCGGCCAAGCCGTTCATCAAGCTCCTCTGCGACGCGCAGGCCGAGCTCGCCGCGCAGTTCCCCAAGGACACCGCGGAGTTCCCGATCTTCCTCGACTACAACGACGACGTCTTCGCCGCCGTGTCCGAGAACGCGAGCGACCGCCTCTTGGAGGTCATGTCGATCGCGGACAAGGCCGAGCGCGAGACCGCGACCGAGGTCCTCAAGGAGCAGGTGCGCGGCCAGCTGGTCAGCAACGGCTTCGAGGGTCGCGAGAAGGAGATCAGCGGCGCCTACCGCGCGCTGACCAAGAAGCTCGTCCGGCAGAAGATCCTGGCCGACGGCTTCCGCATCGACGGGCGTGGTGTCCGCGACATCCGCACCCTGTCGGCCGAGGTCGCCGTGGTCCCGCGGGTGCACGGCTCGGCGCTGTTCCAGCGCGGCGAGACCCAGATCCTGGGCATCTCCACGCTGAACATGCTCGGCCTCGAGCAGAAGCTCGACACGCTGGCGCCGGAGAAGACCAAGCGCTACATGCACAACTACAACTTCCCGCCGTACAGCACGGGTGAGACCGGCCGCGTGGGTTCGCCCAAGCGCCGCGAGATCGGCCACGGTGCGCTCGCCGAGCGCGCCCTGCTGCCGGTGCTGCCGACGCGCGAGGAGTTCCCGTACGCCATCCGGCAGGTCTCGGAGGCGCTCGGCTCCAACGGCTCGACCTCGATGGGCTCGGTCTGCGCCTCGACGCTGGCCCTGCTGAACGCCGGGGTGCCGCTGCGCGCGCCGGTCGCCGGCATCGCCATGGGGCTGGTCAGCGACACGGTGGACTCAGGAAACGGCCCAGAGACCCGCTACGTCGCGCTGACCGACATCCTGGGTGCGGAGGACGCGTTCGGCGACATGGACTTCAAGGTCGCCGGCACGAGTGAGTTCATCACGGCGCTGCAGCTGGACACCAAGCTCGACGGTGTCCCGTCCGACGTCCTCGCGGGTGCGCTGAGCCAGGCCAAGGAGGCCCGGACGGCGATCCTCGAGGTGATGGCCGAGGCGATCGACACCCCGGACGAGATGAGCCTCTACGCCCCGCGGATCATCACGATCAACATCCCCGTGGACAAGATCGGCGAGGTCATCGGCCCGAAGGGGAAGGTGATCAACCAGATCCAGGACGACACCGGCGCCCAGATCAGCATCGAGGACGACGGCACGATCTACGTCGGCGCGGACTCGGGCGACAAGGCCGAGGCGGCTCGCTCGCTGATCAACGCGATCGCCAACCCGACGATGCCGGAGCGGGGGGAGCGCTACCTCGGGACGGTCGTCAAGCTGACCGCCTTCGGTGCCTTCATCTCGCTGCTGCCGGGCAAGGACGGCCTGCTGCACATCTCTAAGCTGCGCCCGCTGGCCGGTGGCCAGCGCGTCGAGAGCGTGGAGGACGTGCTCAGCGTCGGCCAGAAGCTCCAGGTGGAGATCAGCGACATCGACGACCGCGGCAAGCTCTCGCTCGTCCCGGTGGTCGAGGAGCCGGTCGCCGTCTGAGCACGCACCGCTCTGCCAGCGCCGTACGGCGCCGTCCCGACGTGGACGGCGCCGTGCGTCGTACGGTCCTGCCGAACGGTCTGACCGTCGTCAGCGAGGCGATGGCCTCGAGCCGGACCTTCTGCGTCGGCGTCTACGCCGGCGTGGGCTCGCGCCACGAGAGCGCGACCCGCCACGGTGCGTCGCACTTCCTCGAGCACGTGCTGTTCAAGGGCACGAAGCGCCGCACGCCCGAGCAGATCTCCGCCGCCGTCGAGTCCCGGGGCGGTGAGCTGAACGCGTACACCACCAAGGAGTACACGTGCTTCTACGCCCGGGTCCTCGCGGCCGACGGTGACCTCGCCACCGACGTCCTGACCGACATGGTCACGGCGTCCCGGGTCCGCACCGCCGACGTGGACGCCGAGCGCGCGGTGATCCTCGACGAGATCGCCATGCACGCCGACGACCCCGGCGAGGTCGTGGCCGAGCAGGTCGCCGACGCGATGTTCGTCGGGTCCGGGCTCGGCAAGATGGTGATCGGCTCGCCCGCCTCGATCGAGGCGATGTCGCGCGACACCGTCGTGCGGCACTGGCGTCAGCACTACCGGCCCGGTTCGCTCGTCGTCGCGGCGGCCGGCGACGTCGACCACGACCGGCTGGTCGGTCAGGTCGCGGCGCTCGACGCCATGCCGCTGACCGGGGCCGGACCCCGTCCCACCACACCCACCCCGCCCGACGGGCTGCCCGGCCTCGTGGTGACCCGCCGCCGGATCGAGCAGGTGCAGGCCGTGCTCGGCTACCGCTCGGCCGGGCTCTTCGACGACCGGCGCTACGCCTCCGGCCTGCTCGCCGTCGTCCTCGGCGGCGGGATGGCCTCACGCCTGTTCGTCGAGGTCCGGGAACGACGCGGGCTCACGTACGGCATCGACGCGGGGGAGACCACCTACTCCGACGCGGGCATGTGGAGCGTGGAGTTCGCCTGCGCCCCGGAGCGCCTCGCGACCATCCTCGGCGTCGTCCGCGGCCAGCTCGAGCAGGTCGCCGAGCACGGCGTCACCGCCACCGAGCTCGCCGACGCCAAGAGCCAGATGCGCGGCCAGACCGTGCTCTCCTACGAGGGCCCCTCCAGCCGGATGGGCCGCCTCGGCACCAGCGCCCTGCTGCGCGACGAGCGCACGCTCGACGACGTCCTCGGCCGCTACGACGCCGTGACGCCGGACGAGCTGCGCGCCGAGGCCGCCCGGCTCTTCGGCCGGCGGCCCACGCTGGGCCTCGTCGGACCCCGCGTCCCGGCCGCCGTCTCCCGCGCCTGGGGCTGAGGGTCCGAGCGACGACCCGGCCGCACCCGGCAGCGGCTACCGTGGGCGTCCGACCTCGAGCCACGGGAGAGACGTGCCGATCAGAGTTGCCGTGCTGGGGGCCAGGGGCCGCATGGGCGCCGAGGTGTGCCGGGCGGTCGACGCCGCCGACGACCTCGAGCTGGTCGCCGCGCTCGACGCCGGCGACGACCGGACGCCGGCCGGGACCGCCGACGTCGCCGTCGACTTCACCCACCCTGACGCCGTCATGGACAACCTCGAGTGGTGCGTCGCGCACGACGTCGGGGTGGTCGTCGGGACCACGGGCTTCACCCCCGAGCGGCTGGACCGGGTCGACGAGCTGCTCGGTCACCACCCCGGCACGGGCGTCCTCGTTGCCGCGAACTTCTCCGTCGGTGCCGTGCTGATGATGCACTTCGCCGAGCAGGCCGCCCCCTTCTACGAGAGCGTGGAGATCATCGAGCTGCACCACCCCGACAAGGCCGACGCACCCTCGGGCACGGCCCGGGCGACGGCGGCGCGCGTGGCCGCCGCCCGGACCGCGGCCGGTCTCGGCGACCCGCCCGACGCGACCTCCTCGGGCCTGGAGAGCGCCCGCGGCGCGCGGGCCGACGGCATCGCCGTCCACAGCGTCCGGCTGCGCGGGCTGGTGGCGCACCAGGAGGTGCTGCTCGGCTCCGAGGGGGAGACCCTCATCCTCCGGCACGACTCGCTGGACCGCGCCTCGTTCATGCCGGGCGTGCTGGCGGCCGTCCGGGCCCTGCCCTCCCGTCCGGGCCTCACGGTCGGCATCGACTCCGTCCTGGGGCTCGTGTGAGCACCGTGGAGCGCCTCCTGGACCACGGCCGGCGCGGGGAGCGGGGGGCGGCCGGGGTCCGCTTCGCGATCGTCTTCGTGATCGTGGCCGCCGTCCTCGCCGTGGCCTTCTACGGTCTCGACGCGTACGCCCACGGCCGCGTCGAGCGCGAGGTCGCCGCCCGCCTCCAGACCGAGCTCGGGACCCCTGAGCAACCCACCGTCGAGATCGTCGGCCGGCCGTTCCTCACCCAGGTCGCGACCCGGCACCTGGGCGAGGTCCATCTCGTCGCCGACGACGTGGGCCAGACCACCGACGCGACGCTGCCGATCGCGCACGTCGACATGACGCTGCACGACCTCACGACCACCGACTGGTGGAAGACGATGAACGTCGCGCAGGCCGAGGGGACCGCTCTCGTCGACTACGACGCGGTGAAGCAGGCCTCGGGCACGCCCTTGAGCTACGTCGGCGACGGTCGCTTCAGCGTCGAGGGCAACCAGAGCCTGTACGGGCTGACGGTCACGGCCAAGGTCAGCGGCCGGCTCGCGCTCGACGTCGACGACCAGACGCTCTCGCTGACCGACCCCACGGTCCAGGTCGCCGGCTACACGCTGCCCGACGTCGTGGCCGACCAGCTGATCAAGGCCGTCGTCAAGCCGATCCCGATCGAGGGCGTCCCCTTCGACCTCCGGCTCACCTCGGTGGACGCGCAGGACGACGGGCTGCACGTCGGCCTCGGCGGGACCGACATCCCGATCCAGCGCTAGGAGCTCCCTCGGCAGGCGCCCCTCAGCCGGCGGGGGCGAGGCTCGTGTGCAGCCGCAGCTGGTCCATCCGGACGGCGCCGTCCTCCGAGCCGATGGTCCGGCTCGCGCCGTCGGGCTCCCAGCCGGCGACGGCGAGGAAGCGGCGCAGGACGACGTCCGGGGCCAGGACCCACCAGCGGGCTTGCGTGAAGCCGTCGGCGCCGAGCGTGTCCGCGCAGGCGTTCAGCAGCCGCGAGCCGTGCCCGCGGCGCCGCGCCGGCGGGTCCACCCAGAACTGGTCGACCTCGCCGTCCGTGCCCGGCTCGGCGTCCGGGTCGACGGACGGCCCGGTCGTCGCGAACCCGGCGACGCGCCCGTCGCCCTCGACCGCGACGAGGACCCGGTGCCGGGCGTTCGCCGGCCGGGCCAGCACCTGCTCCCAGGCGGTGACCATGGTGGGCTCGTCGACCCCGGAGAGGAGCGTCTCGCCCAGCTCGGGCGGGAGCTCCACCCACGCGCGACGCTGGACGGCGGCGATGGCGCCGGCCTCGGAGGGCCAGGCCAGCCGTACGGAGTCGGCGACCGGCGCGGGCTGCTGCGGCACGCGGTGATGCTACCCAGGCCGACGATGAGTGGCGCAGGTCACAGAACCCTGCCGTAACGTCGCAACCGCTCCGTGCGATGTCTCTCGTGAGGTCGGCGCCCTACCTGAACCCCCGAGCAGGCATGGCGCCGACCTTCTCCATGTCCGGATGCCCTCGGCGTCGCCGCCCCCGGCCCGCGTCGTACGTCGACGTCGCCGCCCGCCCGGGTGCGCGGACGGGAGAGCATCCATGGCGTCGAGCACCGGCAGGACCACGACCAGCGGCGAACGCGCCCCGCGGCCCTCGGGTGGCTCGGACGATGCCCGAGGGGTCTCCCAGGCGCTGACCGGCCGGATGCTCACGGCCGCCGTGGTGTCGGCGATCTCCGCGCTCCTCTGCGGCTACGACACCGGGATCATCTCCGGCGCGCTGCTGCAGATCCGACGCGACTTCCAGACCGGCAACGCGATGGAGCAGGTCATCGCCGCGAGCATCCTCTTCGGTGCGGTGCTGGGTGCGTTCGCCTGCAGCCAGCTGTCGGAGCGGCGCGGACGGCGCACCACGGTCCTCGTCGTCTCCGGGGTGTTCGTCGTGGGCACCCTGCCCTGCTCGATCGCGCCGAGCGCACCGCTGCTCTCCCTGGCCCGGATCGTGCTCGGCTTGCGATCGGCGGCGCGACGCAGGTCGTGCCCGTGTACGTCGCCGAGCTGGCCCCGGCCCGCAAGCGCGGACGCCTGGTCCTCACCTTCCAGCTGGGCATCGGCGTCGGGCTCGTCCTGGCCACCCTGGTCGGGGCCAGCGAGGCCGCGCCCTGGCGGGTCTCGGTGGGCTCGGCCGCCGTGCCCGCGGCGTACGGGTCGAGGGCAGCGATCTCGACGCGGAGCTGGACGAGATCGTCGACCTCGAGCAGCTCAGCGGCATCGAGATGATCATCTACTACGCCCCGACGATCCTCACGAACAACGGCTTCTCCGAGAGCGCCGCCCTCCGCGTCAGCCTGGCGCTCGGCGGCACGTACCTGCTGATGATGATCGGGGCTGGCGGTCGTCGACAAGGTCGGTCGTCGGCGGCTGACGCTGATCATGGTCCCGGGCGCCGCCCTCGCGCTGGCGGTGCTCGGCGCCCTGTTCGTCACCGGGCACACACGAAGAGCCCGGCGCCGACGTTGACGAGCGCGGACAGCCACATGGTCGGGCCGACGCCGATCCCCGCTGTGGAGCACGAACATGCTCATCACACGGCTGCGCGAGGGCAGGTTCCGTCCGAAGGACTTCTGACGGACGCCCCCGGCTCGTCGCTGCGCGCTCCCGCACGCGACACGCCGGAGCCGAGGTGCGGACGCGCGCAGTCGTGCCCGGAGCGGCGGCGGCGTCACCCCCGGCTGATCGCTATGGGGGGAAGGACCGCACCAAAAGTCCTGAGGAGCGCGAGAAGAGTCCGCAGGCCGTCTGAACCCCCGAGCAGCCGGCCTGCGGACCTCCTTATCCTCTCGTAACGCAGGAGCGACCACGCCGGTTCCGTAGAAAATTCCTTGCCCCGCTCGTTGGTAAGGTCGACTGTCGTGGTTGGTTCCCGTCTGCAGACTCCTCCGCCGCTCGCGCGGTCCGCGATGCGCATCACCCCTCTCGGGGGGCTGGGTGACATCGGTCGGAACATGACCGTGATCGAGCACCACGGCCAGCTCCTGATCGTCGACTGCGGGGTGCTGTTCCCCGAGGACAACCATCCCGGGGTCGACCTGATCCTCCCCGGGTTCGGCGCGATCGCCGACCGGTTGGACGACGTGGTGGGCCTCGTGCTCACCCACGGCCACGAGGACCACATCGGGGCCGTGCCCTACCTGCTCAAGCAGCGGCCGGACATCCCGCTCATCGGCTCCAGGCTGACGCTCGCCTTCCTGCGCGAGAAGTTCAAGGAGCACCGGATCCGGAACACCACCGAGCTCGTGGTGACCGACGGCGAGCAGACGCAGGTCGGCGCCTTCGACCTCGAGTTCGTCGCCGTGAACCACTCCATCCCGGACGCGCTGGCCGTGGCCATCACCACCTCGGCCGGCCGGATCCTGCACACCGGCGACTTCAAGATGGACCAGCTGCCGCTCGACGGCCGCCTGACCGACCTGCGGGCGTTCGCCCGGCTCGGCGAGGCCGGGGTCGACCTGTTCCTCGTCGACTCGACCAACGCCGAGGTGCCGGGCTTCACCACGCCCGAGCGCGACATCGCCAAGGCCCTCGACACGGTCTTCGACCGGAGCCGGCAGCGCCTGATCGTCGCCTGCTTCGCCTCGCACGTGCACCGCGTGCAGCAGGTGCTCGACCAGGCGGTCGCGCACGGCCGCAAGGTCGTCTACGTCGGCCGGTCGATGGTGCGCAACATGGGCGTCGCGCGCGACCTCGGCTACCTGCACGTCCCGGCCGACACCCTCATCGAGCTGCGCGACATCGAGAACTTCAAGCCCGAGGACGTCGTGATCGTCTGCACGGGTTCCCAGGGCGAGCCGCTCTCGGCGCTGTCGCGGATGGCGGCCAACGAGCACCAGGTGATCGAGCTGCGCCGCGGCGACACCGTCGTGCTGGCGAGCTCGCTGATCCCGGGCAACGAGAACTCCGTCTACCGCGTGATCAACGGCCTGACCCGCCTCGGCACGCACGTCGTGCACAAGGGCAACGCGCTCGTGCACGTCTCCGGCCACGCGAGCGCGGGCGAGCTGCTCTACTGCTACAACATCGTCAAGCCGCGCAACGTGATGCCGGTCCACGGCGAGGCGCGGCACCTCGTCGCCAACGCCGAGCTCGCCATCGCCACCGGTGTGCCCCGCAAGCGGACGATCATCGCGGAGGACGGTCTCGTCGTCGACCTCGAGCGCGGCAACGCGAAGGTCGTCGGCAAGGTCGACGCGGGCTACATCTTCGTCGACGGGACGACCGTCGGCGACATCTCCGAGGCGTCGCTGACGGACCGCAAGATCCTCGGCGAGGAGGGCTTCATCTCCGTCGTCGCGGTCGTCGACACCCACGCGCGGCGGGTGGTGAGCGGGCCCGACATCCACGCCCGTGGCTTCGTCGAGGGCGACTCGATCTTCGACGCCGTACGGCCGCTGATCGCCGACGCGCTCGAGAAGGCGCTCGCGGACGGGGTGGACGACGTCTACCAGCTGCAGCAGGTCGTCCGTCGCCGTATGGGCCGCTGGGTGAACGACACCCACCGTCGCCGCCCGATGATCGTGCCGGTGGTCGTCCAGACCTGACCCGACCCGGACCTGGTCCGGGCATGAGAAGAGTCAGCGGATGCCTGCTCGGGGGTTCAGGTAGCCGCTGACTCTCGACGACCACATCGCTGCCGATGGTGCCGGCGTTACGGGTGGTCTCGTGTGACCTGCACCACGGCCCGGTGAGAGCCAGTCCCACGAGCTCCTGCCGACAGCACGAGACCCGTCCCTCCCGGAGGAGGAACGGGTCTCGAGAAGCAGCGGGGCGGGCTCAGCTCGCGACGGCGACCTTGCCGGCCTTGATGCACGAGGTGCACGCGTTGATCCGCTTGGCCCGACCGGTGACGGCCGCGCTCACGGTCTGGATGTTCGGGTCCCACCGCCGGTTGGTCTTCTTCTTCGACCACGGCTTGTTGTGGCCGAAGCCCGGCCGCTTGCCGCACACGTCACACACCGCAGCCACTTGGAGTCACTCCCACGAAAGAACGAACTGGATTCTGGTCTCGCACCGGGACGCACAGGCCACCCGGGCAACTTCGCCAGCCTACCCGACTCGGGAGAGGGCGGTCGAATCAGCGAGACTGCCGCGACGACGAGCACGCCAGGCGGCGCGCGGGAAGGAGCACGGATGACCACGGACGTCCGTCCCCTCGTCCTGCGGGTGCCCGAGGCGGCGCTCGACGACCTGCGCGAGCGGCTGCGGCGGACGCGCTGGCCCGAGGCCGAGACGGTGGCCCGCGCCGACGGCACGTCCGACTGGTCCCAGGGGCCGCCGCTGGCGTACGTCCGTGACCTCGCCGCCTACTGGGCCGGCACGTACGACTGGCGCCGGGTCGAGACCGCGCTGAACACGCACGGCCAGGCGCTGACCGAGGTCGACGGGCTCGACGTCCACCTGCTGCACGTGCGCTCGCCGCGCGCCGACGCCCGGCCGCTCGTCCTGACGCACGGCTGGCCGAGCTCGGTCCTCGAGCCGCTCGCGGTCGTGGACGCCCTGGCCGACCCCTCCGACGACCAGCCGGCCTTCCACGTCGTCGCGCCGTCGCTGCCCGGCTTCGGCTTCGGCGGCAGGCCGACGGCTCCCGGCTGGGACGTCGACCGGACCGCCGACGCCTGGGTCGAGCTGATGGCCCGGCTCGGGCACGACCGCTTCTACGCGGCCGGCGGCGACTGGGGCGGACGGGTCACCGCCGCGCTCGGCCACCGCCACCCCGACCGGGTCGCGGGGCTGCACAGCTTCACGCCGTACGTCGAGGAGCCCGAGCAGCCGGGCGACCTCACCGAGGCCGAGCAGGACTGGGTCGCCGCGATGCGCGAGTTCCGTCGGACCGGCGGCGGCTACTCCCTCGAGCAGTCGACGCGACCGCAGACCGTGGCGTACGCCCTCGTCGACTCACCGGTCGCCCAGCTGGCCTGGCTGGTCGACAAGCTCTGGGCCTGGACCGACCACGACGGCGACCTGGAGACCGCCGTGGACCGCGACCAGGTCCTCGACACCGTCAGCCTCTACTGGTTCTCGGCGACGGGTGGCTCGTCCGCGCGCTTCTACTGGGAGGACTTCCCGCCCGACGACGCCGGCGAGGTCGCCGTCCCCGCGGCCGCGACGATCTTCCCGGCCGACATCGAGAAGGTCCCGCGTCCCTGGGTCGAGCGCCGGTTCACCGACCTGCGGTCGTTCCGCGAGGCGCCGCGCGGCGGGCACTTCCCGATGCTCGAGGTGCCGGACGCCTACGTCGCCGAGCTGCGGCACGCGTTCCGGGCGATGCCCTGGTGACGGTCCTCGTGCCTCGGTCGAGCCCGACGCGTCCTGGCGGGCCCTACGCTCGTGCCCGTGGCCGGGCGGACTAGGGCGGTGGAGCCCGGGGCGCCGGCCGAGGTGCGTCCCGCCGACGCCGCCTGGCGTACGCCGACGTTCCGCAGGCTCGACACGCGGCTCGACACCGTCGTCGGCGGCCGGACGGCGACCCAGCTCGAGGGCCTGCGGCTGCGGACGGTCGGCGACCTGCTGCACCTGCTCCCGCGGAAGTACTTCTCCGGCACCGAGCTGTCCGACCTCTCGACGCTCGAGCCCGACGAGGAGGTCGCGGTGCTGGCCGAGGTCCGCTCCGTCCGGGTCGCACAACCTGCCGAGCAGCGGCGGGCGCCCGACGGGGCGCAAGCCGCGGCTGGAGGCGGTGGTCACGGACCGGCGCGGCTACCTCACGCTGACGTTCTTCGGCTCGCCGCACCTCGTGCGCTACTGGGAGTCCGCGCTGCAGCCGGGGTCACGCGGCATCTTCGCGGGCAAGGTGCGCCTCTTCAACGGCGGGTTCCAGCTGGCCCACCCCGACTTCGTCATCCTCGGTGACGACGGTTCCGTGATCGGCGGTGCGGCGCGCAACGAGGACCTCGCCAAGGTCTCGGGCAGCGCGCTGGTGCCCATCTACCCCCAGACCGCCAAGCTGCGCACCTGGACGATCGGCTCCTGCGTCGCGCTCGCCCTGGACGCCGTGGCGGGCGTGCCCGACCCGCTCCCGGCCGCCGTCCTCCGGGCCGCCGGCGTCGTGGGCCTGGAGGACGCCTTCCGTACGGTCCACCAGCCGCAGGCCCGGACCGACGAGGAGGCCGGCCGCGACCGGCTGCGCTTCGACGAGGCGTTCGCGCTGCAGCTCACGATGGCCCGCCGCCGGGCCGACGCCGCCGCCCACGGCTCGACCCCCCGGCCGCGCCGCTCCGGCGGTCTGCTCGACGCCTTCGACGCCCGCCTGCCGTTCACGCTCACCGCCGGGCAGCAGGAGATCGGCGAGCTGCTCTTCGACGAGGTCGCCCGCACGGTCCCGATGCAGCGGCTGCTGCAGGGCGAGGTCGGCTCGGGCAAGACGCTGGTGGCGCTGCGCGCCATGCTCGCGGTCGTGGACGCCGGGGGGCAGGCGGCGCTGCTGGCACCCACGGAGGTGCTGGCGACCCAGCACCGCCAGACCCTGACCCGGATGCTGGGCGACCTGGCCGAGGCCGGGACGCTGGGCGCCGCCGAGCACGCGACCGAGGTCGTGCTGCTCACCGGCTCGCTCGGGGCGGCCCGGCGTCGCGAGGCCCTCGCCCGCGTCGCCTCGGGCGAGGCCGGTCTCGTGGTCGGTACGCACGCGCTGCTCAGCGAGGACGTGGCCTTCGCCGACCTCGGTCTGGTCGTCGTCGACGAGCAGCACCGCTTCGGGGTGGAGCAGCGTGCCGCTCTCAGCGCCAAGGCGGCGAGCCGGCCGCACGTCCTCGTCATGACGGCCACGCCCATCCCGCGCTCGGTGGCGATGACGGTGTTCGGCGACCTCGAGACCTCGACGCTGCGCGAGCTGCCCGCCGGTCGCGCCGAGGTGAGCACGGTCGTCGTCGACGTCCGGCGCCAGCCCGGCTGGGTCGACCGCGCCTGGCACCGGGTCCGCGAGGAGGTCGCGGCCGGGCGGCAGGCGTACGTCGTCTGCGCCCGCATCTCCTCGACGGCGAAGGACAAGCCCGGGGCGACCAGCGACGGGGAGGGCGCCGGGTTCGCGCCCGAGGACGCCCCGCCCGCCGTGGCGGTGGAGGACCTGTTCGCGGAGCTGTCGTCGGGCCCGCTGTCGGGGCTCGCGGTCGAGATGCTGCACGGCCAGCTGCCGACCGAGGAGAAGGACGCCGTGATGGGCCGGTTCGCGGCGGGGGAGACCGACGTGCTGGTGGCCACGACCGTCGTCGAGGTCGGGGTCGACGTGCCGAACGCCACCGTCATGGTCATCTGCGACGCCGACCGCTTCGGCATCTCCCA
Source organism: uncultured Actinomycetota bacterium (assembly GCA_963762775.1). Classification (GTDB taxonomy): domain Bacteria; phylum Actinomycetota; class Actinomycetes; order Propionibacteriales; family Propionibacteriaceae; genus Microlunatus. Next base: position 100,295 of record CAVXMD010000001.1, on the reverse strand, counting down.
GCTCCACCAGCTGCGCGGCCGCATCGGCCGTGGTGGGCACACCGGCGTCTGCCTGCTGCTGACGACGGCCGTCCCGGGCACGCCGGCACGCGAGCGGCTGGACGCCGTCGCCGCGACCCGCGACGGCTTCGCGCTGGCCGAGGTCGACCTCGAGCAGCGCCGGGAGGGCGACGTGCTCGGCTCCAGCCAGTCCGGCCGCCGTTCCAGCCTGCGGCTGCTCCGCGTGCTCGACGACGCCGACCTGATCGACCAGGCCCGGACGATCGCCGCCGGGTGCGTGGCCGACCCCGTCCTGGTCGACGACCCCGGCCTGGCCGACATCGTCGCCGACGTGGAGCGGCGGGCGGCCGGCGACTGGCTGGAACGCACGTGAGCCGGATCATCGCCGGCAGCCACGGCGGCCGGCGGCTGCAGACCCCGCCCGGCGACGCGACCCGGCCGACGACGGACCGCGTGCGCGAGGCCCTGTTCTCCGCCCTCGCCTCGTGGGCGGGCACGGCGGCCGGCCCGCCGGCGGAGTCCCTGGCCGGGCTGGCCTTCCTCGACCTCTACGCCGGTTCGGGAGCCGTCGGTCTCGAGGCCGCGAGCCGGGGAGCCGGACCGGTCCTGCTGGTCGAGTCCGACGCCCGGACGGCCGGGGTCGCCCGGCGCAACGCGAGCACGCTGGGCCTCGCCGCGGACGTCCGCGTGGGCGCGGTCGAGACGGTCGTCCGGGGACCTGCGGACCGCGCGTACGACGTGGTGTTCGCCGACCCGCCGTACGCCCTCGCCCCCGAGCGGCTCGACGCCGTCGTCACCGACCTGGTCGCGCACGGCTGGGCGGCACCCGACGCGCTCGTCGTGCTCGAGCGGTCCGGCCGGACGCCGCCGCCCGCCTGGGCCGCGCCGACCGACCAGACGTGGTCGCGGACGTACGGCGAGACCGTCCTGCACCTCGCGACCCTGGCTCCGGCGTCACCGGGGCCGTCCACCGCGACCACTACGGTCGAGCCATGACGACCGCGGTCTGCCCGGGCTCCTTCGACCCGGTGACCTACGGCCACCTCGACGTGATCGGACGGACCGCCGCCCTCGTCGACACCCTCGTCGTCGCCGTCGGGCGGAACGCGGGCAAGCAGGCGCTGTTCAGCGCCGACGAGCGCGCGGAGATGCTGCGCGAGACGTGCGCGGGCTGGGTCAACGTCGTGGTCGAGCAGCTCGACGGGCTGCTCGTCGACTTCTGCACCGCCCGGGGCATCACGGTGGTCGCCAAGGGCCTGCGGGGGGCCGCGGACACCGACTACGAGGTCCAGATGGCCCAGCTGAACCGGCGGCTGAGCGGGGTCGACACGGTGCTCGTCCCGACCGCTCCCGAGCTCGCCTTCGTCTCCTCGACGCGGGTCCGCGAGCTGGCCGCGTACGGCGGCGACCTGTCCGCCCTGGTGCCCCCGGCGGTGGCGGAGCGCACCCGCGCCAAGGTGGCCGCGGCCCGCTGAGCAGTGCGCTCGACCTGCGCCTCCGGGCCCGCGCTGCCTATGCTGCACGGAGGGTCTGCCGACCCGGGACGAAGGCACGCGGGGGGACGCGCCGCCGACAGCACGGACGAGATCGAGGTAAGCCGATGCCCGCCACCACCGCGGAGGAGAAGCTGACGCAGCTGCGTCAGCTCGTCCTCAACGCCCGCTCGATGCCGATGTCGGCGTCCTGCGTGATCAACCGCGGCGAGGTCCTGGACGCGATCGACGCCGTGATCGCCCACCTTCCCGACGAGATCGCGGGCGCCCAGCAGGTGATCGACGAGAAGCAGACCGCGATCGCCTCGGGCGAGGCCGAGGCCGGCCGCATCGTCGACCGGGCACGCGAGCAGGCCGGCGAGCTCGCCCGCGACAGCGAGGTGGTCCGCGTCGCCGAGGAGATCGCCGCCAAGGTCAAGGCCGACGCGGAGGCGGAGGCGGAGGCCCTGCGGCGCGAGACCGACCTCTTCATCGACTCGCGGATGGCGGGCTTCGAGTCGGTGCTGCACAAGACGACGAGCCAGGTGCACACGGCCCGGGCGCGGCTCGCGGAGCGCAGCGGCCTGGACGCCGCCCGGCCGCAGGGCCACGCCTGAACCTGCCCGCCCGCGTCTGTCCCCGGCCGCGGGGAGTTGGTCGGGGCCACGGTCGCGGCTAAGATCGAAGGTCGGTCCGCCCGCGAGCCCGTGCTGCGCGGCGGACGCCCCGGGGGCCCGTGTGCTGCGCACGCGAGCCCTCGCCCACGACCGGTCGAGACGAGGAGGAGCCACCGTGAGACCGTCCCAGCGCTCCACCGACCACCGGGCCGACCACCGGTCGCCGCTCGTCTTCGACACCCGGGTCCTCGGACGCCGCGCCGGTGCGATGACCACCGTCGAGTCGACCGTCGCCGGCGCCCGCCGGCCTCGGCACCGAGGTCATCGGCGTCCCCGAGGGCTCGCCTGTCGAGCTCGACCTGCGCCTCGAGGCGGTCGTCGAGGGCGTCCTCGTGACGGGGACGGCGCGGCTGCACGTCGTGGGGGAGTGCGTCCGCTGCCTCACCGAGGTCCGCGAGGACGTCGAGGTCGACGTGCAGGAGCTCTACGTCCACGACGGCAGCCCCGAGGCGGGCTACGACGAGGACGACGAGGTGAGCCTGCTGCAGGACGACCTGGTCGACCTCGAGCCCGTGCTGCGCGACGGCGTCGTGCTGGACCTGCCGTTCCAGCCCCTCTGCCGCCCGGACTGCGCGGGGCTGTGCCCGACGTGCGGGGCGCGGCTCGACGACCACCCCGGCCACCACCACGACGACGCCACCGACCCCCGCTGGGCCGCCCTCGGCGCCCTGTCGGGCGACGGGGTGGAGCCCGAGGACGCACGACCGTACAATCGACCCGGCCCTGCACAGGGCGAGGAGGTGGCCCGCTGAGGCGGGTCACCCCACAAGCGAGAAGAGAGAGATCATGGCTGTCCCCAAGCGGCGGATGTCGCGCAGCAACACGCGGAGCCGTCGGGCGCAGTGGAAGGCCACCGCACCGACCCTCGTGACCTGCGCCAACCCGGCCTGCCGTCAGAAGCACCTGCCGCACACGGTCTGCCCGAGCTGCGGCTCGTACGGTCCGCGCGCGAACCGCCGCCAGGTCCTCGAGTCCTGACGACGTCCGAGACCGTGGTGCAGCCGCCCGCCCAGGCGCTGCTCGAGCGGCTCGGGCTCGTGCTCTCGCCCGGGCTGCTCGACCGCACGCTCACCCACCGCTCGTACGCGTACGAGCAGGGGGGCCTGCCGACCAACGAGCGACTGGAGTTCCTGGGCGACTCCGTGCTCGGTCTCGTCGTGACCGAGCACCTCTTCACGACCTTCCCCGACCTGTCGGAGGGTCAGCTCGCCAAGCTGCGGGCCGCCGTGGTGAACTCGCGCGCCCTCGCCGACGTGGCGCGTGGCCTCGACCTCGGCGCGATGATCCGGCTGGGGCGCGGCGAGGAGACGACCGGCGGACGTGACAAGTCCTCGATCCTGGCCGACACGATGGAGGCCCTGATCGGGGCCGTGTTCCTGCAGCACGGCATCGACGCGGCCCGGCGCTTCGTCCACCACCTCTTCGACCGGCTGATGGCCGACGTGTCGACCCGCGGCGCCGGGCTGGACTGGAAGACGAGCCTGCAGGAGATCGCGTCGCTCTCCGGGCTCGGCGTCCCCGTCTACCGCGTCGTGGAGTCCGGGCCGGACCACGCGAAGACGTTCTCGGCCACCGTGGCGGTCGACCACGCCGACTTCGGCCCCGGCGCCGGGCGCAACAAGAAGGAGGCCGAGCAGAACGCGGCCGCCCTCGCGTTCGCAGCGCTGAAGGCCAAGCAGACCCCGGTCGACGGTGCCTCCGTCGACGGGGCCTCGGCCCCGGTCTGACCTGCAGCTCCGTCTCGCGTGCCCGAGCTCCCCGAGGTCGAGACCGTCCGTCGCGGCCTGGTCGCTGCGCTGACCGGCCGGCGGGTCGAGCACGTCACGGTGCTGCACCCGCGACCGGTCCGGCGCCACCTCGCCGGTCCGGACGACTTCGCGGCCACGTTGCAGGGGCGGACGTTCGCCGAACCCGCCCGCCGCGGGAAGTACCTCTGGCTGCCCTTCGGCGACGGCGACGCCCTGCTCGCCCACCTCGGCATGAGCGGGCAGTTCCGGCTGGACGCCCCCGGTGCGCCGCTCGCACCGAACACGCGCGTGCTCGTCGACCTCGACACCGGGGTGCAGCTGCGGTTCGTCGACCAGCGCATGTTCGGCGGGCTGTCGCTGTCGCCGGGCGGCGCCGAGCTCCCGGCCGAGGTCGCGCACATCGGCCGCGACCCGTTCGACCCGGAGTTCGACCTCGCCGCGGCGGTCCGGCGGATCCGGGGCCGGCGTACGGGGATCAAGCGCGCCCTCCTCGACCAGCAGGCGGTCTCCGGCATCGGCAACATCTACGCCGACGAGGCGCTCTGGCTCGCGCGCACGCACTACGCGCGGGGGACCTGGTCGCTCTCGGCCGCGAAGGCCGCCGAGGTCGTCAGGGCCGCGACGAGCGTGATGGCCCGCGCGCTCGCCGTGGGTGGGACCTCCTTCGACGCGCTGTACGTCGACGTGAACGGCTCGAGCGGGTACTTCGACCGCGCGCTCGCCGTCTACGGCCAGGAGGGCCGGCCCTGCCCGCGGTGCGCCACGCCCGTGCGCCGCGAGCCGTTCATGAACCGCTCCTCGTTCCGCTGCCCGCGCTGCCAGCGCGCTCCGGTCGCCTCCGCCCGTGCCGCCTGAGCCGGCCGGCGAGCCGGGTCGACGCGCTCCGGAACCATCCGGGCGGCGCTATCGTCGTCGTACTGTGAATCGCCTCGGCCACTACGTCTTCGTGCGCCACCGGCACAACTGGAGCCTGCTGTTCCGGTTCGGCCTGGTGGGCGGGTCGGGCGTCGTCGTGAACACCCTCGTGCTGATCCTGCTCAAGCGCACCGGTCCGCACTTCGAGGACGTGTTCATCGACCTGCCGCTGACCAGCTTCAACGTCCGCTGGTACCACCTGTTCCTGATGCTGAGCTTCCTCGTCGCGAACCTGTGGAACTTCCAGCTCAACCGGCACTTCACCTTCCGCAGCGCCAAGCACTCCGGCTGGCTGCGCGAGTACGCCCCGTTCCTCGCCGTGGGGCTGGTGGCCCAGCTCATCGGGCTCGGCATCGCGACCCTGCTGCTGCACCCCGGCTCGCCGATCGGGCTGCCGTCCTCGGTGTTCGACAACTCCACCGGCCTGCGGACCAAGCTCTACTGGGCCAACCTCATCGTCATCGCCGTGACCGTCCCGCTGTCGTTCGTGGTGAACAAGCTGTGGACCTTCTCCTCCGTCCGCGGCGGCGAGCACCCGACGCTCACCGAGGAGGAGGTCGCCGAGGAGCGTGCAGAAGTCGCCGCGTCTCGCGGCACGCCGGAGCCGATTCCTCCGGCCGGGTCCCCGCGCGGCTAGCCTGACCGGCACCAGACCCGGGGCTTCCTCCGGTGCGACCGTCCCGTACGGCCCGCCGCCCCGACCGGTCGTGCGGCACTGACCGTACGGCCGACCCGTGTCCACCCCGACGGGGTGGGAGAGGCGCCACGTGTACCTGAAGAACCTCACCCTGCGGGGGTTCAAGTCGTTCGCCTCGGCGACCTCGCTGACCTTCGAGCCCGGCATCACCTGCGTGGTCGGGCCGAACGGCTCCGGCAAGTCGAACGTCGTCGACGCCCTCGCCTGGGTCATGGGCGAGCAGGGCGCCAAGTCGTTGCGCGGCGGCAAGATGGAGGACGTCATCTTCGCCGGCACCTCCGGGCGCGCCCCGCTGGGCCGCGCCGAGGTCGCCCTGACGATCGACAACACCGACGGCGCGCTCCCGGTCGAGTACTCCGAGGTCACGATCTCGCGGACGATGTTCCGCAACGGCGGCTCGGAGTACGCGATCAACGGCCGCTCCGCCCGGCTGCTCGACGTCCAGGAGCTGCTCAGCGACTCCGGCATCGGCCGCGAGATGCACGTCATCGTCGGCCAGGGCCAGCTGGACACGATCCTGCAGGCGACGCCGGAGGTGCGCCGCGGCTTCGTCGAGGAGGCCGCCGGCGTCCTCAAGCACCGCAAGCGCAAGGAGAAGGCGCTCCGCAAGCTCGAGGCCTGCGAGGGCAACCTCGAGCGGCTCGCCGACCTGCTGACCGAGATCCGCCGCCAGCTCAAGCCGCTGGGGCGTCAGGCCGAGGTGGCCCGCAAGGCCGCCGTCGTGCAGGCCGAGGCCCGTGACGCGCGCGCCCGGCTGCTGGCCGACGACCTCGTCCAGGCCACGCTCGCGCTCGAGTCCGAGGTGGCCGGCGCCGAGGCGGTGCAGGCCCGCCGCACCCACCTCGAGACCGCTCTCGCCGGGGCCCGGGAGACGGAGGCGGACGCGGAGGAGCGGTTGCGCGAGGCGGCGCCGCGGCTGACCCGTGCGCAGGAGACCTGGTACGCCCTGGCCGGCCTGCGCGAGCGCGCCACGAGCACGATCTCGATCGCCACCGAGCGGGTGCGCCACGCGCGCGACGAGCCCTCCGAGGTCCGGACGGGCCGTGACCCCGACGTGCTGGAGTCCGAGGCCGCGGTCGTCGCCGCGCAGGAGGCGGACCTCGTCGCCGAGGTCGCCCGACGCACGGCCGCCCTGACGCAGGCCAGCGACGCGCGGACCACCGCCGAGGAGGCGCACCGCGCCGAGGACGCGCGCCACACCGCGCTCGTCCGAGCCGCCGCCGACCGTCGGGAGGGCCTCGTCCGGCTCACCGGGCAGGTCGAGGCGCTGCGCAGCCGGCGCGAGGCGACCGACGCCGAGCTGGAGCGGCTGGCCGTGGCCCGCGGCGAGGCCGAGCGGCGCGCCGACGAGGCGACGCTGGCCTTCACCGCGCTGGAGTCGCGGATCGCCGGGCTCGACGACGGTGAGCTGGGCCTGGACAGCCGGCACGAGGAGGCCGTCGCCGCGTACGAGGACGTGGCCCGGCGCCGCCGCGAGCTCCGGGACGCCGAGACCGCCGCCGCCCAGGAGCGGGCGGCGCTGGCGGCGCGCGTCGAGGCCCTCGGTCTCGGGCTGCAGCGCAAGGACGCCGCGGCCGCGCTGCTGGCCGCGGGCGCTCCCGTCACCGGCCTGCTCGGCTCCCTGTCGACGCTGCTGCGCGTCGAGACCGGGCTGGAGGCCGCGCTCGCCGCGGCGCTCGGCACGGTCGCCGACGCCGTCGCGGTGGACGGTCTCGACGCCGCCTTCGCGGCCGTCGACCACCTCAAGACCGAGGACCTCGGCCGCGCCGGGCTGCTGGTCGCCGGTGCGCCCGACGACGCGAGCCCCGCGGTCTCGTCGGAGGGGCTCGACGCGGCCGGCGCCCGCTGGGCCGTCGACGTCGTGGAGGCACCGGAACCCCTGCGTCCCGCGGTCCGTCAGGCCCTGCACCTCGTCGCGGTCGTCGACGGGCTCGACGCCGCCCGGGCTCTCGTCCGGGCCCGCCCCGAGGTCACCGCGGTGACCCGCGACGGCGACGTCGTCGCCGCGCACCTCGTGACCGGTGGTTCGGGCGCTGCACCCAGCCTGATCGAGGCGCAGGCCGCGCTGGACGAGGCGAGCGACGCGCTCGCCGCCGCCGAGCACACCCTCGAAAGGCTCCGCTTCTCCCGCGCCGCCGTCGAGGACGAGCACCGCGAGGCGAAGGCCGTCGTGGAGGTCGCGCTCGCGCAGCTGCACGAGTCGGACGCCGTCATGTCCGCCCTCGCAGAGGAGCTCGGGCAGCGCAGCGCGCAGGCGCGCGGTTCGGCGGCCGAGGCCGGCCGGCTGGGCGAGGCGATCGCCAAGGCCGAGGCGGCCCGCGAGACCGACGCTGCCGGGCTCGCCGCCCTGACCGAACGCCTCGCCGCTGCGGAGCAGACGACGGGCGAGGAGGAGCCCGACCCGGCGGCCCGCGACGCCCTCGCCGAGCAGGCCCGCCTGGCCCGGGGCGCCGAGATGGACGCCCGGCTCGCCCTGCGGACCCACGAGGAGCGTGTCCGGGCGCTCGCGGGCCGGGCCGACGCCCTGCGCCGCGCCGCCCGGGCCGAGCGCGACTCCCGGGCCCAGGCCCACGCTCGTCGCGAGCGGCTGCAGCGCGAGGCACGGACCGCCGAGGCGGTGCGCGTCGGCGGCACCCACCTGCTCGGGCTCGTGGAACGGTCCCTCGTGCGGGCCGCGGCCGCGCGGGCCGAGGTCGAGGCCGTCCGGGCCGAGGCCGACGCCGCCCTGGCCGACAGCCGTACGCGGGTCCGCTCCCTGGCCGCCGAGCTCCAGCGGCTGGTCGACGAGGCGCACCGCGACGAGATGGCGCGGACCGAGCAGCGGCTCCGGGTGGAGAACCTGGTCGAGAAGGCCACCGCGGACCTCGCCCTCGAGGCCGACGTCCTCGTGGCCGAGTTCGGGCCCGACCAGCTCGTGCCCGTCCTCAGCCGCCCCGACGGCTCGGCGCTGCCCGCCCCCGAGGACCTGGCCGAGGGCGAGGAGCTCCCGGGACCCCGGCCGTACGTCCGCGAGGAGCAGGCCGCGCGGCTGCGCAAGGCCGAGCGCGCGCTGGGCGTGCTGGGCCGGGTCAACCCGCTGGCGCTCGAGGAGTTCGACGCGATGGAGGAGCGGCACCGCTTCCTCGCCGAGCAGCTGGAGGACCTGCGGCGCACCCGCAAGGACCTCGTCGACATCATCGCCGACGTCGACGCGCGGGTGGAGCAGGTCTTCGCCGAGGCGTACGCCGACGTGGAGAAGGCGTTCGAGCGGGTGTTCGCGCGACTCTTCCCGGGGGGCGAGGGCCGCCTGGTCCTCACGGAGCCGGGGGACTGGCTGACCACCGGCGTCGACGTCGAGGCGCGCCCGGCGGGCAAGAAGGTCAAGCGGCTGTCGCTGCTCTCGGGCGGTGAGCGCTCGCTCGTGGCGGTGGCGTTCCTGGTGTCGCTCTTCATCGCCCGGCCGAGCCCGTTCTACATCCTCGACGAGGTCGAGGCCGCCCTCGACGACACGAACCTCGGCCGCCTGCTCGACATCTACTCCGAGCTCCGGGCGAGCAGCCAGCTGCTCGTCATCACCCACCAGAAGCGGACGATGGAGATCGCCGACGCCCTCTACGGGGTGACCATGCGCGGCGACGGCGTCTCGGCCGTCATCTCCCAGCGCCTCCGCGAGTCCGAGGCCGTCGCCTAGGTGCAAGTGGTCCCTGCGGGGGCGCTCCACGCCGTGTCGCGGCCCCGGAGGGACCACTTCCGCCGAAGCGGTGCGCCGTTACCGATTCGGTAGCGACGCCGGCGGCGTGTCAGTGCCGGGCGCCACGGGCGGACGACGCACGATGCGGTCGGCGTCACGAGCCGTCGCGGCGCCCGTACGGCAGTTCCTTCCCCGGAACCCCTGACTGTCGAGAGGCACACCCATGACCGCCATCGTCGTCGCGAGCCTGCTGCTGCTCGTGCTCATCATCGCCATCGTCGGCGTCGTGGTCGTCGGCCTCGAGGGGCGCGGCGTCGGCCGGCTCCCGCGGCTCGCGCCGCGCCTGCGCCGGGCCGCGCGGCACCTGAACGGGGAGGCGACCCCGCCGCCCGCGTTCCTGCGCCTGCTGCGCCGCCTGCACGTCGTCGGCTGACCCCGCCGGGGTGGGTCCGCCATCCCGAGGCGGGCGCTCACCTCGCCCCTAGGATGAGCCGGTGACAGGCACAGAGCTCTGGTACCTGGCCGGCGGCATCCTCGTCGCGCTCTTCGTGGTCGTCGGCCTGGTGGCCGGCACCCGACGGCGTGCGCTGCGGCGGGGCAGCGACACCCGTTCGATCACCGGCGCCCCCGGCCACCCGGGGGCGAGCGACGGCGACGCGGAACGCTCCGGCTCCGTCGGGCTCCTCGAGCGACCGGGCACCGAGGCGCCGGAGGCCGTCGAGGTCGAGCCGACGATCCCACCGCTCGTCCACGAGCGCCCGGAGACCGCGGAGAGCCGGCTCGCCCGGCTGCGCCGCCGGCTGGCGGGGAGCGAGAGCGCCCTGAGCCGCGGGCTGCTGATGATCGTCAGCCGGGACCGGATCGACGAGCAGACGTGGGAGGACTTCGAGGACGTCCTCATCACCTCCGACCTCGGCGTCGGCCCGACCACCGAGCTCGTCGACCGGCTGCGCACCCGCTTCCGGATCGAGGGGATCGCCGAACCCGGCCGGGCCCGTACGATCCTGCGCGAGGAGCTGCTGGCGCTCGTCGACCCGACGATGGACCGCACGCTCGCCACCGAACGCACCGACACCCCGGCCATCGTCATGGTCGTGGGCGTCAACGGCACCGGCAAGACGACCACGGTCGGCAAGCTGGCCCGGGTCCTCGTCGCCGAGGACAAGGACGTGCTGCTCGGTGCGGCGGACACGTTCCGCGCGGCGGCCGCCGACCAGCTGGAGACCTGGGGCGACCGCGTCGGGGTGCCGACCGTGCGCGGGGCCGAGGGCGCCGACCCGGCCAGCGTGGCGTACGAGGCGGCGAAGGCGGGGGTCGAGCAGGAGGTCGACGTCGTGCTCATCGACACCGCCGGCCGGCTGCACACCAAGACCGGTCTGATGGACGAGCTCGGCAAGGTCAAGCGGGTCGTCGAGCGGCAGGCCCCGGTCGGCGAGGTGCTGCTCGTCCTCGACGCCACCACCGGCCAGAACGGTCTGACCCAGGCCCGGATCTTCCGCGAGGTCGTGCAGGTGACCGGTCTCGTGCTGACCAAGCTCGACGGCAGCGCCAAGGGCGGCATCGTGGTCCAGGTGCAGCGCGAGCTCGGCGTCCCGGTCAAGCTCGTCGGCCTGGGCGAGGGGGTCGACGACCTCGCCCCCTTCGACGCCGAGGTCTTCGTCGACGCGCTCCTGGAGCCGTCCGCGTGACGCCGACGCTGGTCAGGACGGGGGCCGCCGTCGCGGCCTGCGCGGCGCTCGGCTCGGCCGCGACCCGCGCGGTCGGGAGCCCCTGGTACGCCGCGCTGCGCAAGCCCGCGATCCAGCCGCCGACGGTCGCGTTCCCGGTGGTCTGGACCGCGCTGTACGCCGACCTCGCCGTGACCTCCGCCCGCGCGCTCGACGCCCTCGACGTCGACGCCCGCCGTCCGTACGCACAAGCCCTCGCGGCCAACCTCGTGCTCAACGCCGGCTGGTGCTGGGTGTCGTTCCAGGCGCGGCGCCTGGGCTGGGCCGTACCGGTCGCCGCTGTCCTCGCGGCCAGCAGCGTCGACCTCGTGCGCCGGACGGCTGCGGCCGACCCGAGGGCGGGCGCCGCCCTCGCCCCGTACGCCGCCTGGTGCGGTTTCGCCGCCGTCCTCAGCGGCGCCCTCTGGCGCGCGAACCGCGGACGTCCACGTGCCTGACGGGTCGTCGCACGGCGGTCGCGACCTCGACGTCGTCCTGCTGGGCGCCACCGGCTACGTGGGGCGGCTCACCGCCCTGCACCTGGCGCGCTCGGCCCCGGCGGGGACGCGCATCGCGCTGGCCGGGCGCTCCGCCGAGCGCCTCCGGGCCCTGCGTGACGAGCTCGCCGCCCAGCACGGCGCGGTCGCGGGCTGGGAGCTGCGGACGGTCGACGTGACCGACCGCGCCGCGGTCGGCCGGCTGACCGCGCAGACGACCGCGCTCGCCACGACCGTCGGGCCGTACGCGCGCCACGGGCTGCCCGTCGTCCGCGCCTGCGCGGAGGCCGGGACGCACTACGCAGATCTCACGGGGGAGACGTTGTTCGCCCGTGCGAGCGTCGAGGCGGCGCACGACACCGCCCGGGCGTCGGGTGCCCGGGTCGTGCACTCCTGCGGCTTCGACTCGGTGCCCTCCGACCTCGGCGTCCGGCTGGTCGCCGACGCCGCCACCGCCGACGGCACGGGCACCCTCGGTGCGACGACGCTGCACGTGCGCGAGATCCGCGGCGGGTTCAGCGGCGGGACGATCGACTCGCTGCGCCAGCAGCAGGTCGCGACCGCGGGACGCGACGACCTGCGTCGCACCGTGGCCGACCCGGAGGCCCTCACCGGCGGGCTCGCCCTGGCCCGCGGTCGCCGGGGGCACCCCGTGCTGACCCGCGACGCGGCGACCGGGGTCTGGTCCGCGCCCTTCGTCATGGGCGGCTACAACCGGCAGGTCGTGCTGCGCAGCGACGCCCTGCGCGACGGGGCGTACGGTCCGACGTTCGACTACCGCGAGGTCGTCGACACCGCGGCCGGTCCGCTGGGCGCCGTCGCCGCGGCCGGGGCGGCCGTCGGGCAGGGTGCGCTGATCGGCGCGATGGGGTTTGCGCCCGGTCGCGCGGTGCTCGACCGCCTGCTGCCCGCCCCCGGCGAGGGTCCGAGCGAGGCGGTCCGGCGCCGGGGCCGGTTCCGGGTCGAGGTCGAGACGACCACCACGGGCGGTGCCCGCTACCGCGCGACGGTCGCGGCGCCGTACGACCCCGGCTACGACGGGACCGCCGTCATGCTCGGGGAGGCGGCGCTGGCGCTGGCCCTCGACGACCTGCCGGACGCCGCCGGCGTGCTCACCCCTGTGGCGGGGATCGGACCGGGCCTGGCCGACCGGCTGCGCCCGCACCGTTTCGAGGTGGTCGCCAGCCGGGTCGGCTGAGGCCGGGCCCGGCGGTCAGGCCTCGACGGCGGTGACCGTGGTGGGGACGTTGCCGCGGATGGCGTTGCTGTAGGGGCACACCTGGTGGGCGGCGTCGGCGAGCTCCTGGACCTTGGCGAGCTCCAGCCCGGCGACGGACACCTCGAGGTCGACCTTGAGCGCGTAGCCCTCGCCCGCCGGACCGAAGCCGACGTTGGCGGTGACGTGCGCGTCGTCGGCCGAGACGCCGGCCTTCTTGGCGACGCCGAGGAAGGCGCTGTTGAAGCACGCGGAGTAGCCCGCGGCGAAGAGCTGCTCGGGGTTGGTCCCGGTGCCCGGTCCGCCGACCTCCTTGGGCGCGGTCAGCTCGAGGTCGAGCTTGCCGTCGCTCGAGGTCGCGCGGCCGCCGCGACGGCCCCCGACGGTGGTGGCGACGGCGGTGTAGACGATCTTCTCCGGTGTGGTGGTCATGCCAGCACAACCCGAGGTGGCGGTCGGTGCTTCCCGGCCGCCCGCCTGGGTCAGCCCGTGAGACGGCGGCCCAGGCAGACGATGCCGTCCCAGCCGGCCCAGTGCCCGAACGGGGGGACCTCGACGTAGCCGCAGGCCCGGTAGAAGGCGACCGCGTCGGCCTGGCGTCCGCCGGTGGACAGCACCATCACGTCGGCGCCGTGCGCGGCGGCCGTCCGTTCGAGCTCGCCGAGGAGCCTCCGCGCGACCCCGTGGTGCCGGGCCGCGGGCACCGTGTACATCCGGCGCAGCTCGGCCGGCTGCGCACCGCCGAGCGCGTCCAGCGGGTCGATCCGGCGCCACCCGCCCATCCCGACGGGCTCGCCGTCGATCCGGGCGAGCAGGAAGGTCCCCGACGGCGGGGCCAGCTCCTCGTCGGCGAGCGGGGCGTCGTCGGGACCGCCGTAGATCTCGCGGTAGTAGTCCTGCACCTGTGCGGTCAGCGTGACCACCGCCGGGTCGTCGTACGGCACGCGGTCGAGGGTCAGCTCAGCCACCGGGTCCCCGCACCCCGAGACGGGACCGGTCCAGCTCGACGACCACGGCCCGGTGGTCGGAGACGGGCAGCCGGACGGCGCGGGCGTCCACGACGTCGCCGACGTCACCGCGGGCCAGCACGTGGTCGATCTGGAAGCGCGGCTCGTCGACGGGGAAGGTGAGCGTCGAGACGAGCGGGCGGTAACGGGTGACGGCCCGGGCGGGGCGTGGGGTCATGTTCAGGTCGCCCATGACGACGGCCGGCTCCCGGGTGCGTCCGAGCGCCTCACGGAGGGCCCAGAGCTGCAGCTGCGCCCAGCCGGGGACGAAGGAGAGGTGGGCGCTCGCGGCGAGCAGCGGCCCCTCGGGGGTCTCGACCCGGGCGAGCACCGCGGCGCGCCGTTCCTCGTGACGCAGCTCGACACGTCCCCACCGGCCCTGCTCGCGGCGCAGCAGCGGGAACGGCGGCGCGATGCGCGGCAGCCGCAGGTCGCGCCAGGCGGAGACGGGGTAGCGCGAGACCAGGGCCACGCCGTACGCGGCGACGTCGGTGGCCGGGGTGCGCGGCGCCGGGTGCCAGCGGCCGGCCGGTCCGCCGGTCATCGCGGCGACGAACCGGGTGCTGGCCGCCCCCATCGCCCGGGCCGCGACCTCGGCGAGGTCGGCGCCGTGCGAGCGGTCCTGCCCCCGGTCGACCTCCTGCAGCGCGAGCACGTCGGGGTCGAGGGCGACGACCGCCGCGGCGAAGCGGTCCAGGTCGACGACGCCGTCGTCGGGGCTCGCTCCGTGCAGCACGTTGAAGGTCACCAGACGCACGTCGGGCAACCTACGCCGCGCCTGCGGCTGGGTAGTCTGAGCCCGTGTTCGACACCCTCTCCGACCGCCTGGCCGCGACGTTCAAGAACCTGCGCGGCAAGACCCGGCTGAGCGAGGCCGACATCGACGCGACCGCGCGCGAGATCCGCGTGGCGCTGCTCGAGGCCGACGTGAACCTCGCCGTCGTCCGGGACTTCGTCGCGCGGGTGCGCGAGCGGGCCAAGGGCACCGAGCTGACCGGCGCGCTCAACCCGTCGCAGGCGATCATCAAGATCGTCGACGAGGAGCTCGTCGAGATCCTCGGCGGCGACACCCGCACGATCCGCTTCGCCAAGAACCCGCCGACGGTGATCATGCTCGCCGGCCTCCAGGGCGCGGGCAAGACGACCCTGGCCGGCAAGCTCGCGGGCTGGCTCAAGGCGCAGGGCCGCTCGCCGCTGCTCGTCGCGGCCGACCTCCAGCGCCCGAACGCCGTCAACCAGCTGCAGGTCGTCGGGCAGCGCGCCGGGGTGCAGGTGTTCGCGCCCGAGCCCGGCAACGCCTCGTCGCGGAGCGACACCGAGCAGCACAGCGGGGATCCGGTCGCCGTGGCCAGGGCGTCCATCCAAGAGGCGCAGCGTCGGCTGTTCGACGTGGTCGTGATCGACACCGCCGGCCGGCTCGGCATCGACGCCGACCTCATGCAGCAGGCCGCCGACATCCGCGACGCGGTCGACCCCGACGAGGTGCTGTTCGTCGTCGACGCCATGATCGGCCAGGACGCGGTGAACACCGCCAACGCCTTCTCCGAGGGCGTCGGCTTCGACGGTGTCGTGCTGACCAAGCTCGACGGCGACGCCCGCGGTGGTGCGGCGCTGTCGATCGCGCGCGTCACCGGCAAGCCGATCATGTTCGCCTCCAACGGCGAGTCGCTCACCGACTTCGACGTCTTCCACCCCGACCGGATGGCCAGCCGCATCCTCGGCATGGGCGACGTGCTCACCCTCATCGAGCAGGCCGAGAAGACCTTCGACGCCGAGCAGTCGGCGAAGGCCGCGGCCAAGCTCACCTCCAAGGAGGGCCGCGACTTCGGCCTGGCGGACTTCCTGCAGCAGATGCAGATGGTCCGCAAGATGGGCCCGCTGTCGAAGATCTTCGGGATGCTGCCCGGGATGGGCGACTTCAAGGACCAGATCGCCAACATCGACGAGCGCGAGGTCGACCGGCTCGAGGCGATCATCCACTCGATGACGCCGGCCGAGCGCGACGACCCCAAGATCATCGACGGCTCCCGCCGGGCCCGCATCGCCAAGGGCGCCGGTGTCCAGGTGTCCGACGTGAACGGCCTGGTCAACCGGTTCTTCGAGGCGCGCAAGATGATGAGCTCGCTCGCCGGCGGCAAGATGCCCGGCATGCCGGGCCTCCCGGGTGCGGGCGGTGGCGCCAAGAAGGCCGCGGCCAGGCCCGCGGCGAAGAAGAAGGGCCACAAGGTCTCGGGCAACCCGGCCAAGCGGAACGGCGCGCCCGCCGCGCGTCCGGCCGCCGACGGCGGGGCCGCCTTCGGGGCGCCGGAGATGGACGAGAAGGCGCTGCAGGAGGCCATGCAGAGCTTCCAGCTGCCGGCCAACCTGCGTGACCGTCTCGGCCGTTAGCCCGAGCCTCCCCTGAGCTTGTCGACGAGCCGGCGCCTCCACCTCACCGCCACCGTCCTCCCCGAGGGCGAGCGGCGTGAGCTGTGGGTCGTCGACGGGCGGGTGACCTACGAACCCGTCCGCGACGCCGAGGACGTGCCTGGTGCGTACGTGATGCCGGGCCTGGTCGACGCCCACTGCCACGTCGGGCTCGAGAGCGACGGCGCCGTGCCCGACGAGGTGGCCGAGCAGCACGCCCTCGCGGAACGGTCGGCCGGTGCGCTGCTGCTCCGCGACGCCGGGAGCCCGGCCGACACCCGCTGGATGGACGAGCGCGACGACCTCCCGCACATCGTCCGGGCCGGGCGGCACATCGCCCGGCCGCGGCGCTACCTGCGGAACTACGCCGACGAGGTCGAGCCGGACGCGCTGGTCGCGGCGGTCGAGCGGCAGGCCGCCCGCGGTGACGGCTGGGTCAAGCTCGTGGGCGACTGGATCGACCGCGAGGTCGGCGACCTGACGCCCCTGTGGCCGGCCGACGTGGCGGAGGCGGCCATCGCCCGGGCCCACGAGCTGGGCTGCCGGGTGACCGCCCACGTGTTCGGCGAGCAGGCCGTGACCGAGCTCGTCGCGGCCGGGATCGACGGGATCGAGCACGGCACCGGGCTCGAGGAGCCGACGATCGCCCTGATGGCCGAGCGGCAGGTCGCGCTGGTGCCGACGATGATCCAGCTCGAGAACTTCCCCGGCTTCGCCGCCGCCGCCGAGGCCAAGTTCCCGGCGTACGCGCGCCGGATCCGCCACGTCCACGCCCGGCGGCACGCGACCTTCGCCGCCGCGCTGGACGCCGGCGTCCCCATCTACGCGGGCACCGACGCCGGCGGCTACCTCCCGCACGGCATCGTCGGGCGCGAGATCGCGGCGCTCGGCACCTTCATGAGCCCGGAGCAGGCGCTCGGGGCCGGTTCCTGGCGCGCGCGGGCCTGGCTCGGGCGTCCGGATGTCCTCGCCGAGGGCGCCCCGGCTGACCTGGTCGTCTTCGACGACGATCCCCGGGTGGACCTCCGCGTGCTCAGCACCCCGGCCGCCGTGGTCCTGCGGGGTCGCCGCGTTGCCTGACCTGCTGCGCCCGACGGCCGTCCTCACCGGCCTGGCCGCGCTGGCTCTCGGCCTCCTGCCGTGCGTGCTCGCGGCGCCGGCCGGGGCCGCCGACCGCGTGGTCGAGACGGTCCTGACGGTGCCCGGCACGCCCGAGGCCGACGGCACCGCCGTCACGCTCGATGCGACCCTGCTCAGCACCGACCCGTCCGTCCCGCGGCCGGCCGTCGTGCTCGCCCACGGGCTCGGGGGCACGAAGACCGACAGCCTGCCGACGGCACGGTCCCTGGCCCGCGACGGTTACGCGGTGCTCGTCTACACCGCGCGCGGCTTCGGCGCCTCGGGCGGTGACGTGCACCTCGACGACCCGGCGTACGAGGGTCGCGACGCCGTCGCGATGGTCGACGCCGCCGCCCGGCGGCCCGAGGTGGAACGTTCCGGGGCCGACCCGGTGCTCGGCTTCGCCGGGGCCAGCTACGGCGGGGCGGTGGCGCTCGAGGCCGCCGCGCTCGACCCGCGGATCGACGCGATCGTGCCCGCCTTCACCTACGCCGACCTGACCAGCGCGCTCGTCCCGCAGCACCACGTGGCCGGCGGGCCAGGTTCGCTCGGCGACGTCACCCCCACCGGCGCGACCGGGGTGTTCAAGGCGGCCTGGGCGGCGGCCCTCTTCACCGGCACGAGCGCGGCGGGTTCGAAGAGCTCGCCGGGCTCGTCGGGTACGTCGGCGCCGTCGGTGTGCGGCCGCTTCGCGCAGGAGGCGTGCGAGGCCTACCTGGGCACCGCGCGGACGGGCGCGCCGGGCGCGGACCTGCTCGCGCTCACGGCCCGCTCGTCGCCCGACCTGGGACGGGTGGGCGCGGCGACGCTGATGATCCAGGGCGAGGACGACACGCTCTTCGGGCTCGACCAGGCCGACCGCGTCCTGCGCGGCCTCCCGGCGACGACGCCGGCCGCCACGGCCTGGGTGCCGGGCGGGCACGACGGCGACGTCTCCGTCGACGCCCAGCTCGGCCGGGTGACCGCGTGGTTCGACCGCTACCTCAAGCAGGACGCGACCGCCGCGGTGCAGCCCGGGCTGTCCGTCACGGTCCCGGCGACCGCGCTGGTCGGGCAGGGCGACGACGACGGTGCCGCCCCGCGTGTGCTCACCGCCGCGACCTACCCGGGCCGGGGGAGCGCCGGGCCCGGCACCCGCACGCTCGCGCTGGACGGCGGTGAGCAGACCGTCGTGAACCCGGCCGGTGCCCGCCCCGGAGCCCTCACGAACCTGCCGGGCAGCGGCGCGCTCGGCGCCGCGGCCGCCGTCGCCGGCTACCCGCTCGCCGTGCTCCCGGGCCAGGCCGCGACGTTCACGAGCGCGCCGGTGACCACCCCGTACGACCTGGTCGGCAGCGGACGCGTGCGGGCCACCGTGACGTCCTCGTCGAGCGAGGCCGTCCTGTTCGCGGGCGTGTGGGACCTCGGCCCCGACGACCCGGGCACCGGGCGGCCCACCTCGGCCGTCCTGCCCGGGCGCGCCGTGGCGCCGGTCCGGCTGACCGGTCTGACGCCGGGCGCGGCGACGACGGTCGAGGTCGCGCTGCCCGTGGTGGCGCACCAGGTCCCCGTCGGTCACCGCCTCCAGGTCGTGCTGGCCACGACCGACAGCGCGTACGCCGGCCCGACCGACCCCGCGACGTACCGGGTCGCGCTCGCGGAGCCCACGCTCGTGCTGCCGGCGCTCACCGGCCTCGCCGTCACCGGCGGCAGCCGGCTCGACGTCCCCCTGCCGCTGGTCGTGGGCGTCGTCGTCGTGGTGCTGGCGGCGCTCGTCGGGCTGGTCTCGCTGCGTCGGGCGCGGCGCCCGGTCGGGCCCCGGCCCGACCTCGCCGACGTCCCGCTCGCCGTCGAGGGCCTGGTGAAGACGTACCGCGACGGCCTGAGGGCCGTGGACGGCGTCTCGTTCCGCGCCGAGCGCGGCCAGGTCGTCGGCCTGCTGGGCCCGAACGGTGCCGGCAAGACCACGACGCTCCGGATGGTCGTCGGGCTGATCCGGCCCGACGCGGGCGGGGTGTGGATCGAGGGCCGACCGGTGCACGCCGGCGCCGACGTCCTGGGCGCGGTGGGGGCGTTCATCGAGGGCCCGGGCTTCCTGCCGCACCTGACCGGCCGGGCCAACCTCGAGGCGTACTGGCAGGCCACCGGGCGTCCGCCGGAGGAGGCGCACCTCGACGAGGTGCTCCAGATCGCCGCCCTGGGCAGCGCCCTCGACCGTCGCGTGCGCGGGTACAGCCAGGGCATGCGGCAGCGCCTCGGGATCGCCCAGGCCATGCTCGGGCTGCCCCCGCTGCTGCTGCTCGACGAACCCACCAACGGGCTCGACCCGCCGCAGATCAGCGCGATGCGCCGGGTGCTCGCCGACTACGCCGCGGCCGGTCGGACCGTGGTCGTGTCGTCGCACCTGCTCGGCGAGGTGGAGCAGACCTGCGACCACGTCGTCGTCATGGCCCGCGGCCGGGTGCTGCTCGCGGAGGCCACCGACACGCTCACCGGCGGCGGGCACGTCACCCTGGTCGGGCTCGCGCCCGGCAGCAGCCTGGCCGGCGCGGCGGACGTCGTCGCCGCGCTCGGCCCCGACGTCGGCACCGAGGTCGAGGACGGTCGCCTCAAGGTGAGCGGTGCGGCGTCGCGCGCGGCGGTGGTCGCCGCGCTGGTCGGGGCAGGCTTCGGCGTGGAGTCGGTCGACGGCCGCCGGCGGCTCGAGGAGGTCTTCCTCTCCCTCGTCGGCGGGGACCGGGACGGAGGGACGCGTGACGAGTGAGACCCCGACGGTGCCGGTGACAGGGACGCCGGCGCGCGTCCGGGCCCTGCCCCTGCGTGCCGAGATCCGTCGCCAGCTGTCCCGGCGCCGGACGGTCGTCGTCTTCGCCGTGCTCGCGGCCCTGCCGCTGGTCCTCGTGCTCGCCTTCGCACTCGGTCGCTCGGACTCCTCGAGCGGCGCGCGCGGGTTCGTGGACCTGGCCCAGGACAGCGGCGCCAACCTCGTGGTGTTCGCGCTCTTCGCCTCGACGAGCTTCCTGCTCGTGATCGTGGTCGCCCTGTTCGCGGGCGACCCGGTGCCGAGCGAGGCGAGCTGGTCGAGCCTGCGCTACCTCCTCACCGCTCCCGTCCGACGGGAACGCCTGCTGCGCCAGAAGCTCGTCGTGGCCGCCCTGTCCTGCCTCGTCGCCCTGGTGCTCCTGCCGTCCTGGACGCTGCTGGTGGGCGGGCTCGCGTACGGCTGGGGCCCCTACGTCGGCCCGACCGGCGACCAGCTGGGCTACCCGCTCGTGCTGGTCCGGCTGCTGGTCGTCGTGGCCTACCTGGCCGTCTCGTTGTCGGCCGTGGGCGCGTTCGCGTTCCTGCTCGGCACCCTCACCGACGCCCCGCTCGCGGCGGTCGGGGGAGCGGTCGTGCTGTGGATCGTCTGCGCGATCCTCGACCAGATCAGCGCGCTGGGCGGGCTGCGGCAGGCCCTGCCGGGGCACTTCGCGTTCGCCTGGGCCGACGCACTCGCCCCGACCGTCGACTGGTCGGCGATGGCCCAGGGCGCGCTCTGGTCGGTCGGCTACGCCGTCGCGATGGTCGGCGTGGCGGTGTGGCGCTTCCTGCGCAAGGACGTCACCAGCTGACCTGACGGGTTGCTGAAGATGGGCCTGCGGAGGTGGCGCGGACTCTCAGCGGATCCCTAGCGTCCGCCGAGGAAGTCACCTACCGGAAGGTTCCTCATGGACCTGCACCCCCTCGTCCGCCCGGGCCGCGCCCGACGGCGCGCCCGCTTCGGCCGGTTCGCGGCCGGGCTCGTGAGCCTGTCCGCCGTCGTCTCCGTCGCCGGCGTCACCACCCCGGCGCTCGCCGGCCCGACCCCGGCGCCAGCAGCGGCCCCCGCCGTCACCAAGGCACCGAACATCGTCTTCGTCCTGACCGACGACCTCGAGCCGAGCCTGCTGAAGTACATGCCGACGGTGCGCGACATGCAGAAGCAGGGCGCGAGCTTCTCCGACTACATCGTCTCGGACTCGCTGTGCTGCCCGTCGCGGACGTCGATCTTCACCGGCCAGTACCCGCACACCTCCGGCGTGTTCACGAACTCCGGTGCCGACGGAGGGCTCGGGGCCTTCGACAAGAACGGGCTCGCCGACCAGACGTACGCGGTCGCGCTGCAGCAGGCCGGCTACCGGACGGGGTTCATGGGCAAGTACCTCAACGGCTACGACCCCAAGGCCGGCGACGGCACGCCCGGGTCGAACGTGCCGAAGGGCTGGGACGAGTGGGACGTCGCCGGCAACGGCTACCCCGAGCTCGGCTACACCATGAACGAGAACGGGCGCGAGGTCGCGTACGGGAAGCGGCCGCAGGCCTACCTGACCGACGTGGTCTCGACCAAGGGCCAGAACTTCATCCTGAACGCCAGCGCGTCCGGCAAGCCGTTCGCGCTCGAGATCGCGACGTTCGCGCCGCACGCCCCCTACACCCCGGCCCCGCGCGACGCCAAGAAGTACCCGGGCCTGAAGGCGCCGCGCAGCAAGGCGTTCGACGAGGCGGACCTGAGTGACAAGCCGGCCTGGATCAAGGGTCGCGCGAGGCTGACGAAGAAGCAGATCATTCAGCTCGACACCGTGTACCGCAAGCGGGCCCAGTCGGTCCGCTCCGTCGACCTGATGCTCGCGCGGCTCCGTTCGACCCTCCGGGTGACCGGCCAGCTCGACAACACCTACGTCGTCTTCAGCTCCGACAACGGCTACCACCTCGGCGAGCACCGGCTGCCGGCCGGCAAGCAGACCGCGTACCAGACCGACGTCGTCGTGCCGCTCGTGCTGACCGGTCCCGGCGTGCAGCACGCGACGATCGGGCGGCCCGCCCAGAACGTCGACCTCGCGCCGACCTTCGCCGCCGTGGCGGGGACCACGCTGCCGAAGGCGGACGGGCGTTCGCTGCTGCCGCTGCTGAAGGGGGAGCGGCCGGACGACTGGCGGGCGTACGGGCTGGTCGAGCACCACGGACCGAGCTCCGACCCGTCCGACCCGGACTACGCCGGCAAGAACGGCGCGAACCCGCCCTCGTACGTGGCCATCACCAACGACCGGCTGACCTACGTCGAGTACGCCGACGGCGAGCGTGAGTACTACGACGACGCCAAGGACCCGCAGCAGCTGGTGAACCGCTGGAAGGACCTCTCGCCCACCCGCCGGGCCGAGCTGCGGTCCGCCGTGCAGACCCTGAGGACCTGCACGGGCACGAAGGAGTGCTCGACCGTCTGAGCGGCGAAGTTCAGCAGATCGGAGCGGATCCGGCCGGGTACACGCGGTCGGATCCGCTCCGATCGTGCGCGGATGACCGAGGGCGGCTGCGTCTGGCATGATGGACGGCGCATCTGTACGGGTCGGCGCCCTCTCATCGTCGACCGGTGCGGGTCCCTCGAGCTCGGACCGGCGTGAACCCACCTCGTCGTCCGCTGCTCACCCACCTCGTGACCGCGCGACCACGCGCGGCTGCGTACACAACAGGAGTTCCCACCCACGTGGCTGTCAAGATCCGTCTGAAGCGACTCGGCAAGATCCGTTCGCCGCACTACCGCATCGTCGTCGCCGACTCGCGCACCAAGCGCGACGGTCGCGCGATCGAGGAGATCGGCAAGTACCACCCCAAGAACGACCCGTCGGTCATCGAGGTCGACTCCGAGCGCGCGCAGTACTGGCTGTCCGTCGGCGCGCAGCCCTCGGAGGCCGTCGTCGCGATCCTCAAGCGGACCGGTGACTGGCAGAAGTTCTCGGGCGACACCTCGCCCTCCGGCGTGCTCGAGCAGAAGGTCAAGCCGAACAAGCTCGACGTCTTCAACGCCGCCCTCGCCGAGGCCGGTTCCGAGCCCCGCGGCGCGGCCGTCACCGCGGGCCGTGGCTCCAAGAGCGCGACCCCGGACTCCGAGGTCGAGGGCACCCCGGCCGAGGCGCAGCAGGCCGCTGACGCCGGCGCCTCCGCCGCGACGACCCCCGCCTCCTGATGCTGACCGAGGCGCTCGAGCACCTCGTCCGCGGCATCGTCAACCACCCGGACGACGTCTCGGTGCGCGACAAGGACCAGCGGCGCGGGCGGATGCTCGAGGTCCGGGTCAACCCGGAGGACATCGGCAAGGTCATCGGCCGCCAGGGCCGGACGGCGACCGCGCTGCGCACCGTCCTCGGGGCGCTGGCCGGTCGCGACCAGGTCCGCATCGACTTCGTCGACGTGGACCGGCAGACGCGGCGTCCCCGGTAGCTGACCGCGTGACGTCGGAGCCCACGGAGCCGGGCGCGCTGGTCGAGGTCGTCGTCGGCGTCGTCGGCCCCGCGCACGGCATCCGGGGCGACGTGGCCGTCGAGCCGCGCACCGACGAGCCCGCGCGGCGCTTCGCCCCCGGCACCCGGCTGCGCGTCGAGGGCAGCACCCGGGTGCTCACGGTCGCCTCCGCACGCGACCACTCGGGCCGGCTGCTCGTGTCCTTCGAGGAGCTGGAGGACCGCAACGCCGTCGAGGCGGCCCGCGGCCTGGTGCTCGTCACCGACGTGGCCCCCGACGAGCTGCCCGAGGACGACGGGTCGTACTACGACCGCCAGCTCGTGGGCCTCGCGGTCGTGACCACCGACGGTTCGACGGTGGGGCGGGTCCTCTCCGTGCTGCACCCCGGCGCCCAGGACCTCCTCGAGGTCTCGACGCCGGCGGGCAACCGCCTCGTCCCGTTCGTCGAGGCCCTCGTGCCCGAGGTGGACCTCGCGGCCGGACGGCTCGTGGTCGTCGACGTCGGCGGCCTGCTGTCCGACCTCCCCGACGAGTGAGCCCGCTGCTGCGGGCCGACGTCGTCACGATCTTTCCCGACTACCTCGCGCCGCTGCACCTGTCGCTGATCGGCAAGGCCGTCGCGTCCGGCCTGGTGGAGCTCGGGGTGCACGACCTGCGCACCTGGACCCACGACCGGCACCGCACCGTCGACGACACCCCGTACGGCGGGGGCGCCGGGATGGTGATGCGGCCCGAGCCGTGGGGTGCGGCGCTCGAGGCGGTCGCGCCGCCCGCCACCGGACCCGGGCCCCGGCTCGTCGTCCCGACGCCCTCCGGCCGCCCGTTCACGCAGGCCGTGGCGGCCGAGCTCGCCGCCGAGCCGCACCTGGTCTTCGCCTGCGGGCGCTACGAGGGCATCGACGCCCGGGTCGTGGCGGACGCGGCGACACGGATGCGGATCGACGAGGTCAGCATCGGCGACTACGTCCTGAACGGCGGCGAGGTCGCGGTGCTCGTGATGCTCGAGGCGGTCGTCCGGCTGCTGCCCGGCGTGGTCGGCAACCCGGCCTCGCTCACCGAGGAGTCGCACGCGGCCGAGCACGACGGCCTGCTCGAGGGCCCCGTCTACACCAAGCCCCCGAGCTGGCGCGGCCTCGACGTGCCGCCCGTGCTGCTGTCCGGCGACCACGGCGCCATCGCGCGCTGGCGGCGGGAGCAGGCTCTCGGGCGCACCCGCCGGGTGCGTCCCGACCTCGCGCCCACCCCGGCGGAGGGCCTGGACGACGTCGTCGTCGGCACCGCGACGCCGGCCGACGCCGGCGAGCTGCTGACGCTGCAGCGGGCCGCGTTCGTGGCCGAGGGCCAGGTCAACGGCTCGTTGAGCATCCCGCCGCTCACCCAGACGCTGGACGAGCTCGCCGCCTCGCTGCGGACGCCGGGCACGGTGCTGGTCGCCCGCGTCGGGAGCCGTATCGTCGGCACCGTCCGCGGGACCCTCCGCGGCGACGGCACGTGGTGGGTCAGCCGCCTCATGGTGGCGCCCGACCAGCAGGGCCGCGGCCTCGGCGGTGCGCTCCTGCGGCAGGTGCTCGCCGCCGCGCCCGACGGCGCGGCCGTCGAGCTGCTCACCGGAGCCGCCAGCCGACGGAACCTCGCCCTCTACCGTCGGGCGGGCTTCCGGGTCGTCGGCCAGGGCGTCGACGAGGCCGGCGTGCCCGTCGTGACGTTGCGCCAGGAGCCTCCTCGCGACGGTGCCACCGACCCCGTCCGGTAGCCCGCCCGCCCGCCCGGCTGCCCCGCGCAGGGCCGGATGCGACGCCCGACGTGACGAATGACACCAGTACGCCGACTGGCCTTATTCGCGCCTCGCGCACCCGCCCCTCTATCGTGGCGGGGTGGCAACAACGACGCTGACCACGTCGCAGCGTGCGGCGCGGTCCACGGTCGCGCTCAAGGCCCTGATGGCCGTGAGCGGGATCATCCTCATCGGCTACCTGCTGGCGCACATGTACGGCAACCTCAAGGTGTTCGCCGGGCAGGCGGCCTTCGACGAGTACGCGCACCACCTGCGCACCATCGGCGAGCCGGTCCTCCCGCACACCGGCCTGCTCTGGGTCATCCGCGTGGTCCTGCTCGTCGCCGTGGTCGGGCACGCGTACGCGGCGTTCAAGCTCTGGACGCCGCAACCACCGCGGCCGGGGCGGCGCCAAGCGCTACCACTCGGCCAAGGCGGCCCGGGGCGTGCAGCGCTCGTACAGCTCGTTCACCCTGCGCTGGGGCGGCATCATCATCGCCCTCTTCGTGATCTTCCACCTGCTGAACTTCACCTGGCAGGTGATCACCCCGGGCGGCGGCGCTCCGCCAGCCCGTACGAGCGCGTGGTCAACGGCTTCAGCGTCTGGTGGCTCGTCGCGGCCTACACCGTCGCGATGCTCGCCGTCGGCTTCCACCTGCGCCACGGCACCTGGAGCGCGCTCACCACGCTCGGCCTCAACACCTCGACCGTGGCCCGCCACCGGCTCAACCTGATCGCGTACGCCGTCGCCGGCGTCGTGACGGTGGGCTTCCTGCTTCCCCCCTTCTCCATCCTGTTCGGGCTGGTCTCGTGACCTGCCCGTCGCCGGACCCTCGAGCACAGGACGGGTGACCCGATGAGCGACAACGCAGCACGAGCGGCAGGGCCTGCGCGACCGGGTGCTCGGCACCTGTGCGCCACGCGGCCGACTCGGTGAAGGACTCCGTGGGCGACCTGATCAACTCGGTCGACGCCGACGCGCTCTACGACCACGGCGACGACATCGCCGACACCAAGGCGCCCAAGGTCGACATCGCGCAGCGCTGGGACGAGCGCAAGTTCACGCGCCAAGCTCGTCAACCCGGCCAACCGGCGCAAGCTCAGCGTGATCATCGTCGGCACCGGCCTGGCCGGTGCCTCCGCCGCGGCGACGCTCGGCGAGGCCGGCTACAACGTCACGAGCTTCTGCTACCAGGACAGCCCGCGCCGGGCGCACTCGATCGCCGCGCAGGGCGGGATCAACGCGGCGAAGAACTACCGCAACGACGGCGACTCGGTCTACCGGCTCTTCTACGACACGGTGAAGGGCGGCGACTTCCGGGCCCGGGAGTCGAACGTCTACCGCCTCGCCCAGGTCAGCACCAACATCATCGACCAGTGCGTCGCGCAGGGCGTGCCCTTCGCCCGCGAGTACGGCGGCCTGCTCGACAACCGCTCCTTCGGTGGCGTGCAGGTGTCGCGCACCTTCTACGCCCGCGGGCAGACGGGCCAGCAGCTGCTGCTCGGCGCCTACCAGGCGCTGGAGCGCCAGATCGCCGCCGGCACCGTCGAGATGCACACCCGCCACGAGATGCTCGAGCTGGTCGTCGTCGACGGCAAGGCCCGCGGCGTCGTCGTGCGGAACATGGTCACCGGCGAGATCGAGACGCCACATCGCCGACGTCGTCGTGCTCGCCAGCGGCGGCTACGGCAACGTCTTCTACCTCTCGACGAACGCCATGGGCTGCAACGTCACGGCGACCTGGCGCGCGCACCGCAAGGGCGCGCTACTTCGCCAACCCCTGCTACACCCAGATCCACCCGACCTGCATCCCGGTCAGCGGCGACTACCAGTCCAAGCTGACGCTGATGAGCGAGTCGCTGCGCAACGACGGCCGCATCTGGGTGCCCGAAGTCGGGCGAGGACAAGCGCGACCCGCGCGAGATCCCCGAGGACGAGCGCGACTACTACCTCGAGCGCATCTACCCGGCGTTCGGCAACCTGGTCCCGCGCGACATCGCCTCCCGCGCCGCCAAGAACGTCTGCGACGAGGGTCGCGGCGTCGGTCCCGGCGGGCTGGGGGTCTACCTCGACTTCGCCGACGCGATCGAGCGGCTCGGCCAGAAGAGCGTCGAGGCCAAGTACGGCAACCTCTTCGACATGTACGCCCAGATCACGGGCGAGAACCCGTACGAGACGCCGATGCGGATCTACCCGGCGGTGCACTACACGATGGGCGGGCTCTGGGTCGACTACGACCTGCAGAGCTCGATCCCGGGCCTGTTCGTGACCGGCGAGGCGAACTTCTCCGACCACGGCGCCAACCGGCTCGGCGCCAGCGCGCTGATGCAGGGCCTGGCCGACGGCTACTTCGTGCTGCCGAACACGATCAACGACTACCTGGCCGCGGGGCCCTTCCCGAAGGTCGACGCGTCGCGACCCGGCCGTGGCCGAGGCGGTCGACGCGGTCAAGGGCCGGATCGACAAGCTGCTGTCGATCAAGGGCAGCCGGACGGTCGACTCCTTCCACAAGGAGCTCGGCCACATCATGTGGGACTACTGCGGCATGGAGCGCAGCGAGGAGGGCCTGCGCAAGGCCATCTCGCGGATCCGTGAGCTCAAGACCGAGTTCTGGTCCGACGTCCGCGTGCTCGGCACGGGGGAGGGCCTCAACCAGGCCCTCGAGCGGGCCGGCCGGGTGGCCGACTTCATCGAGCTGGGCGAGCTCATGTGCATCGACGCGCTGCACCGGCGCGAATCATGTGGTGGGCACTTCCGGGCCGAGTCGCAGACCGAGGACGGCGAGGCCCTGCGCCACGACGACGAGTACGCCTACGTCGCGGCCTGGGAGTTCGGCGGCGAGGACCGAAGCCGGTCCTGCACAAGGAACCAGCTGGTCTACGAGTACGTCGAGCTGAAGTCGAGGTCCTACAAGTAATGAAGCATCACGGTGACGGGTCTGGCGCCAGGACGGCCCCGAGGCCGAGGGCCGAGATGGTGCCCGTACGAGGTCGACGACGTCTCCGAGCACATGAGCTTCCTCGAGATGCTCGACGTGCTGAACGAGCGGCTGACGATGCGGGGCGAGGAGCCGATCACCTTCGACCACGACTGCCGCGAGGGCATCTGCGGCAGCTGCGACCTGGTCATCGACGGCGTCCCGCACGGGCCCGCAGCAGACGACCACGTGCCAGCTGCACATGCGGAGCTTCAACGACGGCGACACGATCGACGTCGAGCCGTTCCGGGCCGGGCCGTTCCCGATCATCAAGGACCTGATGGTCGACCGGAGCGCGCTCGACCGGATCATCCAGGCCGGCGGCTTCATCTCCGCCCCGACCGGGACGGCCCCGGACGCCCACGCCGCGCCGATCCCCAAGAACGACGCCGACCACGCCTTCGACGCCGCCACCTGCATCGGCTGCGGCGCCTGCGTGGCGGTCTGCCCGAACGGCTCGTCGATGCTGTTCACGTCGGCGAAGGTCACGCACCTCGGCCTGCTGCCGCAGGGCCAGCCCGAGCGCAAGAGCCGCGTCGTCAACATGCTCAACCAGCAGGACGCCGAGGGCTTCGGCGGCTGCACGAACATCGGCGACTGCACCGCGGTCTGCCCCAAGGGCATCCCGTTCGAGACGATCAGCCGCCTCAACCGCGACCTGCTCGGCTCGCTCGCCCGCGGTCGCGACTGAGCTGTCTGTCCTCGCTCCGCTCGGACGCTCCTGACGCTCGGGTCCGCCGTCTTCCTCCTCCCGCTGACGCCGCACCGATCGGCGGTCCGGCTCTGGTCGGACCGCCGGCGGCGTCAGCGTCCGGTCGTCCAGACGGCGGCGCGTCACTCGGCGTGGGGCAGCCCGGAGCGAGTGCAGACCGACACGCTCCAGGATTTCGGTCCGCCCCGCGCGCTGTGGCAGACTTGCTCGCTGTTGCCCACGTCCCGCCCACCTGCCACAGGGGGAGCGCAGCGAGACGAGCGGGCCTCCCTGCATCCGAGCACGACGACGAGCATGGTGACCTGTGGCACCGGCGAGGAACACATCATGAGCAAGCTGATCGACGAGCTCGACCGCGCGTCCCTGCGCGACCGACGTCCCGACCTTCCGCCCCGGCGACTCCGTCAAGGTGCACGTGAAGGTCGTCGAGGGCAACCGCTCCCGCGTGCAGGTCTTCGCGGGCGTCGTCATCTCCCGCGCGGGCGACGGCCTCCGCGAGTCCTTCACCGTCCGCAAGGTCGAGCTTCGGCGTCGGCGTCGAGCGCACCTTCCCGGTGCACTCCCCGATCATCGACAAGGTCGAGATCGACCGTCGTGGCGACGTGCGGCGCGCCAAGCTCTACTACCTCCGTGGTCTGCGCGGCAAGGCTGCCAAGATCAAGGAGAAGCGCGACCGCCTGACGCCTCGGGTCGGGCGTGGGCGTGGGTACGGTCGGCGCGACAGGACGGGAGCCGATGGCGAGCGACGAGCTGACGGTGGAGCGGCCGGCCCGCAGGCGGCCCAACGCGGGCCTGGCGTTCCTCAAGGAGCTCGTCTTCGTCGTCGTCGGCGCGATCATCGTCAGCTCGTTGCTGCGGGCGTTCGTCGGGCAGATGTTCATCATCCCGTCGGAGTCGATGGAGAACACCCTGCTCATCGGCGACCGGGTCGTGGTGCAGAAGATCACCGACTTCCACCGCGGCGACGTCGTCGTGTTCAAGGACCCGGCGGACTGGCTCGGCGACGAGCCGACCGAGGACCCGACCGTCGTCGACCGGGTGCTCGAGTTCGTCGGGATCCCGACGGCGAGCTCGCCCGGGCACCTGATCAAGCGCGTCATCGGCATGCCCGGCGACACCGTGGTGTGCTGCGACGACAGCCGGCCGGCTCACCGTGAACGGCACCGCGCTCGACGAGACAGTCGTACCTCTACACGAGCTCCGTCGGGCACCCAGGTCGCGCCGTCGGACGTCGAGTTCACCGTCGTCGTGCCGCGCGACCGGATCTTCGTCATGGGCGACCACCGCGACCTGAGCGCCGACTCGCGCTGCCACCTCTCCGACGTCTCGACGCAGGGGCGCGGCCAGACGGCGTTCGTGCCGGTCTCGGACGTCGTCGGTCCCGCGTTCGCGATCGTGTCGCCCTTCGACCGGGCGAAACGGCTGCGGGTGCCGGCGACGTTCGCCGACGTGCCCGCCCCGACCGAGCCCGCACCCGACGCGGGGCGAGATCAAGCCCGCGGGCGTCAGCTGTTGAGCACGGACGTCGCGCCTGGCGGTGCCCGCGCCCGGCAGCATCCGGCTCCGGCGCGACAGCGGTCTCTACGGCTACGAGCGGGCGCTGCACCGGGCCGGGCTCGACCCGGTCGCCGGGGCCGACGAGGCCGGCCGTGGAGCCTGCGCGGGACCGCTGGTCGCCGGGGCGGTGATCCTCGGCGAGCTCGAAGGCCCGCCGCATCGAGGGGCTGCGCGACTCCAAGCTGCTGACGCCGCTCGCGCGCGAGCGCCTCTACGACGAGATCACCCGCAAGGCCGTGGCCTGGTCGGTCGTCGCGGTGCCGCCGGAGGAGTGCGACCGGCTCGGCATGCACGTGGCCAACCTGGCCGCGCTGCGCCGGGCGCTGCTGCGCCTCGACCTAGCCGCCGACGTACGTGCTCACCGACGGGTTCAGCGTGGACGGCCTCGGGGTCCCGGGCCTCGCGGTCTGGAAGGGCGACCGGGTGGCCGCCTGCGTCGCCGCCGCCTCGATCGTCGCGAAGGTGACGCGCGACCGGATCATGGGCGAGCTGCACGGCACCTACCCGGAGTACGCCTTCGACGTCCACAAGGGCTACTGCACGCCGCTGCACCAGGAGCGGCTGGACGCGTACGGCCCCTCGCCCACGCACCGGCAGCGGTTCGTCAACGTGCGCCGGGCGGCTAGGGTCGTCGAGGCGCGTCGGACGAGGCGCACGAGCAGGACGAGCAGGGAGAAGCCAGGGCGTCATGAGCGCGGAAGACCTCGAGCAGTACGAGAGCGAGCTGGAGCTCCAGCTCTACCGCGAGTACAAGGACGTCGTCGGCATCTTCACCTACGCCGTCGAGACCGAGCGCCGCTTCTACCTCTGCAACGCCGTCGACCTCAAGGTCCGCACCGAGGGCGGGGACGTCTACTACGAGGTCTCCATGGGCGACGCCTGGGTCTGGGACATGTACCGACCGGCCCGGTTCGTGAAGAGCGCCAAGGTGCTGACGTTCCGCGACGTCTCCATCGAGGAGATCGCCCACTCCGACCTCCAGGTCCCCAAGAGCGTCACCGGGGGCTGAGCGGGAAGGGTTCGGTGGGCGGTCCGTCCCGTCGCCTGCCTGCTCACCTGTCGCCTGGCTGCTCACCCGTCGCCTGCCTGCTCAACCGTTCCCCCTCTCCCCGCGCCCCATCTGGCGCAGGCTTCTCACGTGAACGTGGGGAACCTCCGCTGCCCACGGCAGATCTGCCGTGGGCAGCAGCAGCTCCTCGTGGTCGGTGGCGCTCGGCAGCGCCCGTGGCGGTCGACGTGACCGGACGACCGCCGTGCCGCTCGTCCACAGGCCGGCTTCCCGAGCGCCTCCGTCGTCCACAGGCCGCCCGGCAGGCGGCCCGGGACCGCCCCTGACCAGCACCCTTCTGACGGAGGTGGGCGATGGGGACGGAACGGCAGGCGGTCGGTCGGCGCGGGGAGGACCTCGCAGTCGCAGAGCTGCAGCGGCAGGGGATGGAGGTGCTCGCGCGCAACTGGCGCTGCGGGCGGCTCGGCGAGGTCGACGTGGTGGCGCTGGACCGCTCGGCCGGGGTGCCGACGATCGTGATCTGCGAGGTGAAGTGCCGCTCCGGGCTGGGGTTCGGGCACCCGCTGGAGGCGATCACGTGGGCCAAGCTGCGCACGCTGCGGCAGCTGGCGGCCGAGTGGTTGCGGGACCACCCGAGCGGGCCCGTCCGGGTGCGGATCGACGCCGTCGGCGTCGTGCTGCTGGCCGGGCAGGACCCTCAGCTCACGCACGCCCGGGGGGTCGGCTGATGCTCGCGAGCACGTGGTCGGTCGCCCTGGTCGGGGTCGAGGGGCGGATGGTGCAGGTCGAGGCCGACATCGGCGGCGGGCTGCCGAAGACGGTGCTCGTGGGGCTGCCCGACGCGGCGCTCTACCAGTCGCGCGACCGCTGCAAGGCGGCCGTGGCCAACTCGGGGCACACGTGGCCCGTGGCCCTGCTGACCATCAACCTGTCGCCCGCCACGCTGCCGAAGGCGGGCAGCCACTACGACCTCGCCATCGCCGCCGCGGTGCTGGCAGCGTCTGGCGTCGTCCCCCTCGAGGCGCTGTCGAGGACGGCGCTGCTCGGCGAGCTCGGGCTGGACGGTCGCCTCCGACCGGTCCCCGGGGTCCTGCCGGCGACGCTCGCGGCGGCCCGCGCCGGTTTCACCCGCGTGATCGTGCCGCTGCGTCAGGCGACCGAGGCCAGCCTGGTGGAGGGCGTCGACGTGCTCGGCTTCGCCTCGCTCGGGCAGCTGGTGGCCGAGCTGCGAGGCGACCCGGTCCCGCTCGCCGACCCCGTCGAGCTGACCAGCACCGCGTCCTCGTTCGACCGTCTCGCCGGTCTCGACCTCGCCGACGTGGTCGGCCAGGAGGAGGCGAAGTGGGCGGTCGAGGTCGCCGCCGCCGGGCGCCACCACATGTACCTGCACGGGCCGCCGGGGGCGGGCAAGACCATGCTGGCCTCGCGGTTGCCCGGCCTGCTGCCCGACCTCGAGCCGACCGACGCCCTCGAGGTGTCGGCCGTGCACTCGCTCGCCGGGTTCGACCTGTCCGGCGGGCTGGTGACGCGACCCCCGTACGTCGATCCGCACCACTCGGCGAGCGTGGCGAGCATCGTCGGGGGCGGCCCGAGGATCGCCCGCCCGGGGGCGATCTCGTGCGCTCACCGCGGCGTCCTCTTCCTGGACGAGGCCCCGGAGTTCGCCCCGCAGGTCCTCGACGCCCTGCGTACGCCGCTGGAGTCGGGGACGGTGAGCATCGCGCGCAGCGAGCTGAACGCACGGTTCCCGGCGGCCTTCCAGCTGGTGCTGGCGGCCAACCCCTGCCCGTGCGGCCTGGCCGGGACGCCGGGTGCGGAGTGCCGGTGCGCCCCGGCCGCGGTGCGGCGCTACGCGGAGAAGATCAGCGGGCCCGTGCGTGATCGCGTCGACATCGTCCAGGCGTTCCTGCCGTTGCGTCGCTCGCACCTGAAGGCCGGCACCGACGGGGAGCCGACGGCGCGGGTGGCCGCCCGGGTCGTCGAGGCCCGGGACCGGCAGCGGGCGCGGCTCCTCGGGACGCCCTGGAGCACGAACGGCGAGGTCCCGGGCCCGTACCTCCGGCGCGGGCTGCCGGCGCCGCACGGGGCGCAGCTGGCCTGGGACGCCCTGGACCGCGGCCGGCTGAGCGCCAGGGGCGTGGACAAGGTGTTCCGGCTCGCCTGGACGGTCGCGGACCTCGCGGGGCGGGACCGACCGGGCCGGGACGACACCGCGCTCGCCCTCGCGATGCGCCGTGGCGAGCAGCCCGGCACGCTCGCACGGGAGGTCGGATGATGCCCAGGGTCGTCCTCACCGACCGGGTCGCCCGGTTCGCACTGGCCCGCGTCGTCGACGCCGGTGACCCCGTCGCGTCCGGCCTCGTCCAACGGCTCGGGGCGCCCGAGACCTGGGCAGCCGTCCTCGGCGGTGCGCTCGGCGACGGGCCGCTCGACCGGGCCGCGTCCGTCGACCTCGACGAGCCGGCTCCGACCGGCTCCGACCTGCGGTTCGTGGTGCCCGGCGACGAGGAGTGGCCGGCAGGGCTCGACGACCTCGCGGCGGTCGACGCCGTGCAGCGCCGGGGCGGAGCGCCGCTCGGGCTGTGGCTGCGTGGGCCCGGCCACCTCGTCGCGCTCACCGAGCGCTCGGTCGCGGTGGTGGGTTCCCGGGCGGCGACGGCGTACGGCAACGGGGTCGCGGCCGACCTCGCCGCCGACCTCGTCGAGGCGGGGCTCACGGTCGTGTCGGGCGGAGCGTTCGGGATCGACGCCGCCGCTCATCGTGGTGCGCTCGCCGTCGGCGGTCCGAGCATCGGCGTGGTGGCGAACGGGGTCGACGTCGCCTACCCGCCCGGGAACGCCCGGATCTTCGAGGGCCTCGCGGCGCGCCACCTCGTCGTCTCCGAGCTCCCTCTGGGCTCGCACCCGACGCGGGTGCGGTTCCTGGCCCGGAACCGCCTGATCGCCGCCCTGGCGAGCGGGACGGTCGTGGTCGAGGCGGCGCTGCGCTCCGGCGCCCGGAACACGGCGGGCTGGGCCTCCGCGCTGGGTCGGCCGCTGATGGCCGTCCCCGGGCCGGTGCACTCGGCGGCCTCGGTCGGTCCGCACCTGATGGTCCGCAGCGGTCAGGCGGTGCTCGTCACCCGTGCCTCGGAGGTGCTCGAGCTGGTCTCCGCCGCCGGTGATCACCTGCTGGCGACCGAGCAGGGACCGACGCGGCCCACGGACGGGCTCGACCCGACCCAGCTCGCCGTCTACGAGGCGCTGTCGGCGCACCGGTTCCGCACCCCCGGCGAGGTCGCCACCGGCGCCGGCGTACGGGTGCCGGTCTGCCTCGCGACGCTCGCCGAGCTGGAGGCGCGCGACCTCGCGACGGCCGACCCACGGGGGTGGCGGGCCGTGCTCGCGGCTCGACGACGGTGAAGGTCGAGGTGGGGCCCGGGAGTCGGGAGCCGAGCAGCCCGTCGCAGTCCGGACGGGCCGGCTACCGCGCGCCGCGGAGGAACGCCTCGAGCAGAGGCCCGGCCACGCCCGACCCGGAGTCCCCGTCCTGCACGAAGACGGCGACCGCCAGGTCGCCCTGGGCCGCGATCATCCACGCGTGGGTGTCGGGCGGTGTCTTGCTCCCGTACTCCGCCGTCCCCGTCTTGGCGATGACGTCCGGCCCCGGGAGGCCGTCCAGCCGGCGGCCGCTGCCCTCCGTCACCACGCCGCGCATGAGCTGCTTGAGCGTGGCCGCCTCCGACGAGGAGAGGGGGTCGGCCTGGGAGCTGGCGACCTCGTCGCTGACGAGGGTGGGGAGGACGGTGTGACCGGCCTGCACGCTCGCCGCGACGAGGGCCATGGCGAGCGGGGACACCTGGTCCTTGCCCTGCCCGAAGATCGCCTCGGCCTGCGCGTTCTCGTTGCCGCCCGTCGGGACGGAGCCGAAGGCGGCCGGGAAGCCCACGTCGTAGTCGGTGCCGACACCGAGGGAGGCCGCCGCCGTCTGCAGGTCGGTCGACCGGAGCCGGCCGCGCTGACCGATGAACGCCGTGTTGCAGGACTGCGCGAAGGCGGTGGCGAGGTCGATGCGCCCGAGCTTCGAGGCGGGGTAGTCGTCGTAGTTCTCGTAGGTCCGCCCGCCCACCCGGATCGTCCGGGGGCACTGGACCTCGGAGTCGGGGTCGAGCCCGCGGCGGAGCAGGGCGAGCGCCGAGATCACCTTGAAGGTGGAGCCGGGCTGCACCTGGCCGAAGGTCGCGACGGGCTGCCCGTCGGTGTCGGTGTTGTTGGCCGCGACGAGCAACGCACCGGTGGACGGGCGGATCGCGACCAGGGAGGCGGCGGAGCCCGACTTCTCGAGCGTCTTCTCGGCGAGGGTCTGCAGGTCCACGTCCAGCGTCGTCCGGACCGCACGTCCGTCGGCGGCCTTGACCTCGTACGCGGTGGTGGCCCCCGACGTCGACGTGCTGCTCCCGCTGGGCGAGGGGGAGGGCGAGCCGCCCGACGACCCCGACGTGTCCGCGGGCACGAGCTGGACCAGGACGCCGGGACTGCCGCGCAGCTGGTCGTCGTAACGCTTCTCGAGCCCGTCGAGCCCGACCTCGTCCCCGGCCACGACCGTGCCCTGCGAGCTCTTCACGATGTCCGCGGTCGCCTGTCCGACCCTTCCGACGAGGGCCCGGGCGAAGTCGCGGTTCGGCGCGAGCATCGCGGTGCCCCGGATCGCGACGGCCCCGGGGATCGCGTCCAGCTGGGTCGACGACGGGCGGTCGTCGTCGTCGGTGCGCAGCACGATGGCCTCGACGAAGGCCTGGTCTCCAGCGGCCTCGACGAGCGCGGCGTACTTCTTCTGGTCGATCCCGACGAGACGGGCGAGGCGCGTCGAGGACCGCTCCTGCTCGCCGGGGTCCACCCTCGTCTTGTCGATGCCGAGCCGGACGACCGACCGGTCGGAGATGACGGGCTCGTCGTCGGCGCCCAGGAGCTCACCGCGCTGCGGTGCGAGGCGGCGCTGCGTCATCCGGTTCGTGCCGTCGAGCTCGGGCTCGAGGACGGCGGGCGCCCACGTCGGGTGCCAGGTCCCGGCGTCGCGGACCAGCTGCAGGTCCGCCTGGTAGGTCCACGCCTCCGCGAGCCCGGGGAAGGACCAGGAGTAGGACAGGGTCGCGGTCGCCGACGAGCTCTGCGCATCGACGTCGATGACGTCCACCTGGGGAGCGAGCGAACCCATCCCGCGGACCAGGGACCGGAAGGACGCGTCGGCGCTCACGCCACCGCTGAACGCGACGGTCGACAGGTCCTTCTTCTCCAGGGCCGCCGCCAGCTCGGCCGCCGCCTGCCGTGCCCCCGTCGTGTCGACGGTGGGCGAGGGGTCCGGCCGCGCCGTGCAGCCGGCGGCGGCGACGACCGCGACCAGCGAGAGGACGGCGAGGGTGCGCACCGCGCTTATCCTGCCACCCGTAGGAGGTGGGATG
This sequence comes from uncultured Actinomycetota bacterium, assembly GCA_963762775.1. Taxonomy (GTDB): domain Bacteria; phylum Actinomycetota; class Actinomycetes; order Propionibacteriales; family Propionibacteriaceae; genus Microlunatus. The sequence continues at coordinate 63,460 of CAVXMD010000001.1, read as the reverse complement.
AGGATCTACTCGCAGCGGGGTGGACGCCGCGCCGGCCAGGTCGTGGGCGACCTGTCGGTGCTGGTCTGGACGGTGGTCTGGGCCGCGGTCGGGCTGGCCGCCGACGCGGCGGTCGCGGCTCTCGCGGGTCCCGCGCGCGAGACCGCCCGGACCGCTCGCGACCTCGCCTCCCAGATCGGCGACGCCGCGAGCTCGGCCGGGCAGGTACCGGGCCTGGGCGACCAGCTGCGCCGCCCGCTCGACGCGGCCTCGGGCAGCCTGGGCGACCTCGTCGCCACGGCCGACCGGCAGGCGGCGACCATCGAGCGGCTGGCGACGGTCACGGGCTGGCTCGTGTTCCTGGTACCCGTGACGACGGTGCTGCTGCTGTGGCTACCGCGGCGGGTCCGTTTCGTGCGCCGGGCTCGGGCGGCGCAACGGTTCATCGACGCCTCGGCCGACCTCGACCTGTTCGCGCTGCGCGCGCTGGCCAACCAGCCGATGCACGTGCTCGCGGCGATCAGCGACGACCCCGTCCGCGCCTGGCGCGCCGGGGACCGGCGGGTGGTCGACGCGCTGGCGGCGGTCGAGCTGCGGGACGCGGGTCTGGCCCCGCCGAAGCTCGGACCGCGCTGAGGCGGTTCAGGCCCGCAGGTCGGCGTACTCCGGGTGCGCGTCGAGGAAGTCGACCGCGAAGGGGCAGGACGGGCGGACCTTCTCCCCGCGCCGGCGGACGTCGTCCAGGGCTGCGGACGTCACCGCGCTCGCCAGGCCCTGCCCGCGGAACGCCGGGTCGGTCCCGGTGTGCGTGAGCGTGAGCACGTCGCCGTCGCGCACGAAGTCGAGCACCGTCACGACCTCACCGTCGACGCGGCCCTCGTAGCGGGAAGCGTCCTCGTCGCGGGTGGTGTCGATGACTGGGCTCATGCCCGTCATCCTGCCCGCTGCTCGAGCCGCTCGATCAGCCGGGCGCGCGCGACCGGCCACTCGGAGGCGAGCATGGCCAGCTGGACGGTGTCGCGCCAGCTCCCGTCCGCGCGGATGCGGTGGTGCCGCAGGACGCCCTCGTGCTGCGCACCGAGCCGGGCGATGGCCTCCTGGGAGCGGACGTTGCGGACGTCGGTGTGCCACACCACGCGTTCCGCCCCGAGCGCGTCGAAGGCACGGGTGAGCATGGCGAGCTTCGACGCGGTGTTGACGAACGTGCGCCACCAGGGACGCGCGACCCAGGTGTGCCCGATTGCGACGGCACGCACGGCCGGTGCGATGTCGTAGAACGAGGTCGTGCCGACGAAGATCCCGTCCTCCAGCCGCAGCGCGTACGCCACCCGGTCCGGGTCGGTGATCGCCGCCGCCACCACCGTGCGTGCGGCGGGCAGCCCGGTCATCGGCGGGTAGCGGAGGTGGGCCAGCACCTCGTCGCGCTCCCCGGGCGTGCCGAGCGCGGCCAGCAGTGCCGGTGCGTCGGCGAGGCGCAGGGCGTCGAGCCGCAGACCGGCCGCCCGCAGCGTCGGGGACGCGAACCAGTCGGCCGTGCTCGCGCTCACGCCGCAGCCTCCGAGGCCGGGGTCCCGGGCTTCCGGGCCACGACGAAGATCCGACGGAACGGCAGCGCGGTGCCCCAGGGGTGGGCCGGGTAGACCGCCGCCAGGCGCTCGCGCAGCGCGTCGGTGAACGTCGGCCTCAGCTCCGCGGGAAGGACGTCGAGGTAGGGCCGGGCGCCCGTGCCCTCCAGCCAGCGCAGCACCGGGTCGGGCCCGCGCAGCACGTGCAGGTAGGTGGTCTCCCACGCGTCGACGCGGCAGCCGAGGCCGGCCAGGTCGTCGAGGTACTCCTCGGGCTCGGCGACCCGCGGCCGCACCACACGTGCGGTGCACGGGGCGAACGGTTCCTCGGTCGCGACCTCGCGCAGCGCCCGATGGCTCGGGGCGTCGTGGTTGCCCGGCACCTGGAACGCGAGCCAGCCGCCGGGCGCGAGCGCGTCGACCAGGCCGGGCAGGAGGTGGCGGTGCTCGGGCACCCACTGCAGCGCGGCGTTGCTCACCACGACGTCCGCCGGACGCTCCGGGCGCCACTCGGCGAGGTCGCCGAGGACGAAGCCGACCTGCGGGCCGACGTGAGCCTGCGCGGCCGTGATCATGGCCTCCGACGAGTCGACCCCCGTCACCCGCGCGGTCGGCCAGCGGGTGGCCAGACCGGCGGTCAGCCCGCCGGGGCCGCAGCCGAGGTCGACGACCTCGCGAGGGTCGCGCGCGGCGACCCGGGCCAGGAGATCGGTGAACGGGCGGCCCCGCTCGGCGGCGAAGGTCTCGTAGACCTCGACGTCCCACGTCGGCATGCCCGCTCCGTCCCGGTCGCCGGTCGCGTCCTGCGCGTCACGGTAGCCAGGGACGTACGTCTGCCGGTGCCTACCCAGGAAGCCTGAAGAATTTGAGCAGAGTTCTCACACGCCGGCGGAAGGTGTCGTAGCATCCCGCCCAAGACACGTAGTCAGGGGGGCGATGTGTCAACAACTGATTTCGGCATGCGCAGACCGCCGGTCCGTCCGGCGGCTGGGGTGGGTCTCGTCCCACGGACGGACGGCACCAGGCCGTCCCGCCCGGCCAGCTCTGTTCCATCCACCACGACACCACCGGCGGTCCCACCCGCGGCGACCGCCCGGTCGACGCTGTCGATCCTGATCCGGGTGCGCGGAGCGCTGCCCAGCCTCAGGCCGGCGGAGCAACGGGTCGCCGAGGCGGTGCTGGCCGACCCGGCGGGGGTCTGCGAACGGTCGATCACCTCGCTGGCCCGCGCCTGCCGCACCTCGGAGACGACGGTGCTGCGCTTCTGCCGGGCCATCGGGCTGGCCGGCTACCCGGAGCTCCGGATCGCCCTGGCCCGCGCGGCGCAGGGCGAGGAGAACGACCGGGCCCGGGGCACCGCGCCGGACAGCGTCATCAACGCGTCCGACTCGCTGGCCGAGGTGGTGTCCAAGATCGCGTACGCCGACCAGCGTGCGGTCGCCGACACCGGGGCGGCGGTCGACGTCGAGGCGTTGGGACGGGCGGTCGACGCGATCGCCGGGGCGCGGCGGGTCGACGTCTACGGCGTCGGCGCGAGCGCGCTGGTGGCGCAGGAGCTGCACACCCGGCTGCACCGGCTCGGGGTCGCGAGCTGCGCGTGGGGCGACCCGCACGCGGCGCTGGCGGCGGCCGCCGGGCTCGGTCCGGGCGACGTCGCGGTGGGCGTCTCGCACACCGGGACGACGACCGACGTGCTCGACGCGCTCCGGGTGGCGCGCACCCGGGGTGCGACGACGGTGGCCATCACGAACTTCGACCGCGCCCCGATCGTGGGCGTGAGCGACGTCGTGCTGACCACGGCCGCCCGGGAGACGACGTTCCGGACCGGGGCGATGGCGAGCCGGGTCTCGCAGCTCGTGGTGGTCGACTGCCTCTTCACCGGGGTCGCGATGCGCTCCTACGAGCGGTCGGTGTCCGCGCTGGACTCCTCGCGCTCGGTGCTGAGCAGCCGGCACGCGGAGCGGCAGGACCGTCCGGCGGGTGTCGTCCGTCCGGCGTTCGGCCGGCCCGACGGGCTGAACGTCCAGGCCTGACCTGCACCGGGCCGCCGGACGTCCGCGTGACGTCCGGCGGTCAGGTCCGCCGGTGGTAGGCCTCGCGCCACGTCGGCACGTGCGGGGTGCGGCGCAGCGGCATCGCGGCCTCGGCCGGGGTGCGATCGGCTTTGACGTTGTTGCACCGGGTGCAGGCCGCCACGGTGTTCTGCCAGGTGTTCGCACCGCCGCGGGACTGCGGGAGCAGGTGGTCGACCGTCTCGGCCGTCGTCCCGCAGTAGGCGCAGCGGTGTGCGTCGCGGCGCAGCACGCCGCGCTTGGACCAGGCGGGTGCGGCGGCGTAGAGGAACGTCGTCCTGACGTAGCGGATCAGGCGCAGGACGACCGGCCACGGGTAGGGCCCGATGGTGGCGCCGACGCGCGACTCCTCCACCACGGCGACCTCGCGCACGAGCATCTTGATCGCGTGCTGGACCGAGACGGTGTGCAGCGCGGTGTTGTCGGTGTTGAGCACGATCACCGCGGACACGACCACACCCCTCTCCGTCCTGTGCGCCGGGCCGGCGGACCTGGCTGGTCACGAGCCCGGATCAGGGTGCACGAAGGACGTCTTGGCTGTCAGCAGGATTATGGGGCCGACGACCTCCCGGGAGAAGGAGGGGCGCACTTCTGTGATCCGACGGTGTCGTCCGGCGCGTCCCGGTGCTGTCCGTCGGGAAGACGGTGGTGGTCGTCAGGTCCCGACCGACGGACGGGCTTGACGTTCTCGAACACGTGTTCGAATATGTGTAGGTGTCAGTCGCAGCCGTCCTCGACGAGGTCCCCGACCTGCCGGTGCGCACGCTCACCACGTCCTCGCCCGACCGGCCCGGGGGGACGGCGGGCACGCTCGCCGAGCTGCGCCAGCGGGTGCACCGGATGCAGGGCGGGGCCACCAGCCGCCGCCTTCCCGGGCTGACACCCGACCTCGACCTGGCCACCGGGGCGGCGTACGCGACCGACAGCGCCAGCCTGGCCCTGGCCCTGCTCGCCGGTCCCTCGTCCGCGGGGGAGTGGGTCGGGGTGGTGGGCGCGCCCGACCTGGGCTACGAGGCGGCGGCTGCGCTCGGGGTGGACCTCGAGCGCACCATCGTCGTGCCGCACCCCGGAGAGCACTGGCTCGGGGTCGTCGCGGCGCTGGTCGACGTCGCCTCCGTGGTGCTGGTGCGCCCCCCGGTGGCCGTCGCCGAGCACCCGGCCGAGCGGATGCGGGCGCGGCTGCGCACCAAGGACGCGGCGCTGGTGTGCTGGGGTGAGTGGCCGCGCTGCGCGGCGCGGTTCCGCGTCCGGGAGTCGGTCTGGTCGGGCCTGGGTCGCGGTCACGGGCACCTCGCGGCTCGACGGGTGGTCGTCGAGGTGGGGCGTACCGGTTCGCCCCGGCACGCCTTCGGGCTGGAGCTGCCCGGTCGGGGCGGGGCGCAGCCCGTCGCGGTCGTGCCGCACCCGGCGGAGCGTGCCCCGCTGGTCGCCGAGGGTGCCTGGTGAGCGCGCTGCTGGCCCCCGCCCTCGCGGGGGCGGAGGGTCCGGGCGACCACGGTCCTGACCCGACGGAGCTGCGGCACGCCCCCCGGGTGATGGTGGTCTGGTGCCCCGACTGGCCGGTCGTGGCCGCGGCGGCCGAGCTCGGGCTGGCCGTGACCGACCCGGTGGCGGTGGTCGAGGGCGGCGAGGTCTTCGCCTGCTCAGAGGAGGCCCGTCACGACGGTGTGCGGCGCGGGATGCGCCGGCGCGACGCCACGGCCCGCTGCCCCGACCTGGTGCTGGCCGACCACAGCCCCGAGCGCGACGTCCGGGCGTTCGAGGCGGTGCTGACGGCGGTCGAGCAGGTCAGCGCGACCGTCACCCCGATCCGGCCGGGCCTGTGCGCCCTGGCGGTGCCGCAGCGCTTCTACGGCGGCGAGGAGCAGGCCGCGGCGGTGGTGGCCGAGCAGCTGGTGGGCGCCGGGGTGTGGGACTGCCGGGTGGGGATCGCCGACGGCATGTTCACCGCCGAGCAGGCGGCCAAGCACGCCGCCCCGCAGGACAGCGTGGTGGTCCCCGTGGGCTCCTCGCGCCGCTTCCTGTCCCGGCTGCCGGTGGCGGTCCTCGACGACCTCGAGCAGGTGAGCCTGTTCCGCCGGCTCGGGCTGCGCACCCTGGGCGACCTGGCCGCGCTGCCGGTGCGCGACGTGGCGACCCGCTTCGGCGCCACGGGGTCCTGGCTGCACCGCCTGGCCCGGGGCGCCGACGCACGCCCCGCGGTCGCGCGGCAGCCGCCCCGCGAGCTCGACGCGCACGTCGACTTCGCCCCGGGCCTGGAGACGATCGAGCCGATCGCCTTCAGCACCCGACGCACGGCCGAGGCGTTCGTCGCCGGGCTGTCGGCGCACGGGCTGGTGTGCAGCGAGGTGCGCATCGAGGTGAGCGGGGAGCGCGGCTGGCTCGGGTCTCGGGTGTGGGCGCACCCGCGCTGGTTCAGCGCGGCCGACCTCGTCGACCGGCTCTACTGGCAGCTCCAGGGCGACCCGGCGCCCGAGCCGGTGGAGACCGTACGGCTCGTGCCCGAGTCGGTCGAGTCGCTGGCCGACCACGGCGAAGGGCTCTGGGGCAGCGCGCCGGACGAGCGCATCGTGCGCGGCGTGGCCCGGCTGCAGGGCATGCTCGGGCCCGAGCAGGTGCTCGTCCCCTCGCTCCAGGGCGGCCGCAGCCCGCGGGACCGGCAGGCGCTGACGCCGTGGGGCGAACGGTCCGGCCGGCAGCGCCAGGCCGGGCTTCCCTGGCCGGGGAGCATCCCGCCGCCGGCGCCGGCGCGGGTCCTCGTCGAGCCGCTGCCCGCGACGGTGCTGTCGGCCGAGGGGACGGGCGTGCGCCTGACCGGGCGCGGTGCCGTCTCGGCCGAGCCCGTGCGGGTCCGGGTCGCCGAGCGGGCGGGCGGGCGGCGCCCGTCGGCCGCGGACGTCGAGCTGGTCGTCGACGCGTGGGCGGGACCCTGGCCGATCGACGAGCTGTGGTGGGACCCACTCGTCGCCCGCGCCGTCGCCCGGTTCCAGGTCGTCGCCGTGGACGGCACCGCCTGGCTCCTGGTCGTCGAGGACGGCCAGTGGTGGGTCGAGGCCCGCTATGAGTGAGCCGACCGGCACGTTGCAGAGGGGCACGTAGGGATGGGCTGGTCCAACCCGCCCCAGAGCTGGTCCGACCTCGAGCGGGCGCTGTCGGGCCGCCGCGAGGCCCCTGCGCCGGAGCGTGCCGAGCCGGCAGCGCCCCGGCGCCGCCCGAGCCTGGACCACCCCGGCGACGACAGCGCCCCGGGCTACTCGCACAAGCGTCCGGCCTACCGGGTCCCGGAGGGTCGGCCGGGCTCGCCCGACGAGCCGTACGTGCCGTACGTCGAGCTGCACGCGCACAGCGACTTCAGCTTCCTGGACGGCGCGAGCGACCCCGAGTCGCTGATCGAGGAGGCCGCGCGGCTGCGGCTGGCCGGGCTGGCGCTCACCGACCACGACGGGTTCTACGCCGCCGCCCGCTTCGCCGAGGCGGCCAAGGCCTACGACCTGTCCACCGTCTACGGCGCCGAGCTCTCGCTCGGTCTGACCACGCCGCAGAACGGTGTCGCCGACCCCGAGGGCGAGCACCTGCTGGTCCTGGCCCGCGGGGTGGAGGGCTACCACCGCCTGTCCGCGGCCATCACCGAGGCGCAGCTGCGCGGCGACGAGAAGGGCCGTCCGCGCTACGACCTCGACGAGCTCGGTCAGCGCGCCGAAGGCCACTGGCTCGTCCTCACCGGGTGCCGCAAGGGCCCGTTGCGCGCCGCGCTCACCCGGCACGCCGAGGCCGGCCGGCCGACCCGGGCGGGGACCAGCGCGGCGGCGCGGGCGCTGGACGACCTGGTCACCCTGTTCGGTCGCGAGCACGTGGCGGTCGAGATCGGCGACGCCGGGCTCCCCGGGGACTCGACGACGAACGACGTGCTGGCCGCGCTCGCCGCCGAGCAGCACCTGCCGCTGGTCGCCACCGGCAACGTGCACTTCGCCACCCCCGAGGAGCGTCGCCTGGCCGCCGCGATGGCCGCGGTCCGGGCGCGGCGCAGCCTTGCCGACATGGACGGCTGGCTGCCACCGCCGGGCGCCCACCTCCGCTCGGGGCACGAGATGGCGCAGCGGCTTCGCCCGCTACCCCGGGGCGGTCGAGACCTCCGTACGGCTGGCCGGGGAGTGCGCGTTCAACCTGCAGCAGGCCAAGCCGAACCTGCCCAAGCAGCAGGTCCCGTCCGGGCACACGCCCGCGACCTGGCTGCGCGAGCTGTGCCGCCGCGGGCTGGAGGAGCGCTACCCGCCCGACGCGCCAGGGGACCGCCCGGCGCCCGGCTCGAGCGCGAGCTCGCCGTCATCGAGGACAAGGACTTCTGCGGCTACTTCCTCATCGTCCGCGACATGGTGGCCTTCGCCCGCGAGCAGGGCATCCTCTGCCAGGGCCGGGGCTCGGCGGCCAACTCGGTCGTCTGCTACGTCCTGATGATCACCGCGGTCGACCCGATCCTCTACGACCTGCCGTTCGAGCGGTTCCTCTCGGTCAACCGCGACGAGGAGCCCGACATCGACGTCGACTTCGACTCCGACCGGCGCGAGGAGGTGATCCAGGAGGTCTACCGCCGCTACGGGCGCCACAACGCCGCCCAGGTCGCCAACGTCATCAGCTACCGCCCCAAGTCGGCGGTGCGCGACATGGCCAAGGCGCTCGGCTACTCCACCGGCCAGCAGGACGCCTGGTCCAAGCAGATCGACTCGTGGGGGTCGGTGACCGTCGACGGCCACGGCGAGAGCCACGACCACGACGTCCCGCGCCCGGTCGTCGACCTGGCCGAGCAGCTGCTGCGGGCGCCCGCGGCACCTCGGGATCCACTCCGGCGGCATGGTGCTCACCGAGCGGCCGGTGGGGGAGGTGGTGCCGATCGAGCGCGGCCGGATGGACGGGCGCACCGTCGTCCAGTGGGACAAGGACTCCTGCGCCTGGATGGGGCTGGTCAAGTTCGACTTCCTCGGCCTCGGCATCCTCGCCGCCATCCAGCACACCTTCGACCTGGCCGCCGAGCGGGTCGGCGAGCGCTACGACCTCGACTCGATCCCCAAGGAGGAGCAGGGCGTCTACGACATGCTCTGCCGGGCCGACTCGATCGGGGTGTTCCAGGTCGAGAGCCGCGCCCAGATCGGCACCCTCCCGCGCCTGCAGCCGCGCCGCTTCTACGACCTCGTCGTCGAGATCGGCCTGATCCGGCCCGGGCCGATCCAGGGCGGGGCCGTGCACCCCTACATCCGCCGCGCGACCGGCAAGGAGGAGATCACCTACCTGCACCCGGCGCTGAAGCCGGTGCTCGAGCGCACCCTGGGCATCCCGCTGTTCCAGGAGCAGCTGATGCAGATCGCCATGACCGTGGGCGGCTGCAGCGGCGACGACGCCGACCTGCTGCGCCGGGCCATGGGCTCCAAGCGCGGGGTGGAGAAGATCGAGCGGCTGCGCGCCACCCTCTACGAGGGGATGGCCTCGCACGGGATCACCGGCGAGCTGGCCGACGACATCTACGCCCGCATCCAGGCGTTCGCGAACTTCGGCTTCGCCGAGAGCCACTCGATCAGCTTCGGGCTGCTGGTCTACGCCTCCTCCTGGCTCAAGCTGCACTACCCGGGCGCGTTCCTCGCCGGCCTGCTGCGCGCCCAGCCGATGGGCTTCTACTCCTCGCAGTCGCTGGTGGCCGACGCGCGCCGGCACGGGGTCGAGGTGCGGCGCCCCGACATCGTCGCCTCCGACGTCGACGCCGACCTCGAGCTGCTCGACCCGGAGGGACGCGGGGGCGGCCCCGGACCGGCGGGGGGCAGCGCGCTGGCGACGGGCATGGCGTCGTGCCTCGCGCGCGACCAGCCGCCCGTCGGCCCGTTCCACCGGGAGGTCCCGGACCTGACCGGCACCCACCGGCGCGACGGACGGTTCGCGGTCCGGCTCGGGCTCACCGAGGTGCAGGGGATCGGCCGGGCGCTGGCCCAGCGGATCGTCGACGCCCGGGCGGAGGGGCCGTACGTCAGCATCAACGACGTCGTGCGGCGGACCGGGCTGAGCGTCGCGCAGGCCGAGGCGCTGGCCACCGCAGGGGCGTTCGACTCCTTCGGGCTGTCCCGGCGCCAGGCGCTGTGGGACGCGGGCTACGCCGACAGCGCCGACACCCTGCCGGGCACGGCGGTCGACGCGGCGCCGCCCGAGCTGCCGGGCATGAGCGCGGCCGAGCTGACGCTGGCCGACCTGTGGGCGACGCAGATCAGTCCGGACGACCACCCGCTCACCCACCTGCGACCGGTCCTCGACACCCACGAGGTGGTGCCGATCACCACCCTCGGGCCGCCGCACGACCGCACCCGCGTCCGGGTCGCCGGGCTCGTCACCCACCGGCAACGGCCCTCGACCGCGGGCGGGGTTACCTTCCTCAACCTCGAGGACGAGACCGGGATGCTGAACGTCGTCTGCTCCCGACCGATGTGGCAGCGTTTCGTCCGCGTAGGCCGCCGCACCAACGCGATGCTCGTGCGCGGGGTGATCGAGCACTCCGAGGGGGTGACGAACCTGGTGGCCGACCGGCTCGAGCCGCTCAGCAGCCTCTTCCCGGCAGCGACCGCCGCAGCGATCCCACCGAGCTACCGGTCGCGGGACTTCCGGTGAACGCGTCCGTCAGCTGACCAGCCACCAGATCAGGGCGACCACGAGGGCGGCGGAGACGATGGAGAGAAAAAGGCCGAGCCACACCAGGTCGCCGTCGCGCCACGAGGGCTTCGTCGGCCGGCGATCCATGAGCCGGGTTCTTCCTGACACTGGGACCTGCTTCAGTCATGTGCGTCCCCGCGCCGCCGGATGGTGGCCGCAGCCTGAGAAAGATACCGCGACAGTCCCGGCTGCAGGCGCGGACCCTCCCGAGAGAAATTCACGACCGCGGGTCTCGTCTCAGCAGTTCGGTGACGACTCGACCTCCTCCACACGGTGCAGCGCGCGTGCCTTCTCCTGCATCGGAGCCTTCGACACCGTTGTCAACAGTCTGGGCGAACCGTCTTGCTCCGTAACCTGTGATTGACGTCTCCGTGAACTTTGCCTTTGTTCGACGCCACGAAGGTGGAGTTTTCGCACGCCTCCCATATGCTCCTTTCAGTCCTGGGGGCAGGACTTCTCGCTAGATGTCGACGCTGACGTCACACGCGCCCATCATTTGCGGTTGCTTGGTTCTCGGGGGGGAACTCACATGATCAGATCTGCGTCTTTGACGCGCGTCGAACGCCAGATGGCGTTCACCGCCGTCGCTGTAGTCATCGATGTCCTCGCTCTCTTCGTCGCCTGCGTCGCCGCCTACCAGCTGAGGTGGTTGACGCCCAAGCCCTTCGCCCAGTACGTCACGCTGGACCAGTTCGTCGTCTACGTGGGGCTCGCGGCACCGGCGTGGGTGCTGATCTTCGCGGCGAGCGGGCTGTACTCGACCCGGCAGAGCTACGGCCGCATCACTGAGCTGACCCGGGTCCTGGCCGCGAACGCCGTGGGCGTCTCCGCCCTGATCCTGATCGACTACTTCACGCTCGACCTCCCGCTGTTCCCGGGTCGGGCCGTCCCGGTCTACGCCTTCGTGTTCGGCAGCGTCCTCGTCGTCGCGGGACGGCTCGGCATGCGTGCGGCACTCCGCGGTCTGCATCGGCGGGGTCGCGCCCTGCACAACATCATCGTGGTCGGGACCGGCCCGATGGCCGAACGCATCGGAGCCAACCTGCTGCGCTCCGGCCGGGGGCACACGATCGTCGCCGCGGTGTCTCGTGACGAAGCGGGTGGCGTCTTCCTCGGCGACCGTCCGGTCTACGGCACGATCCAGCAGGCGCTCGCCTCGCACCGGGTGCGCATCGACGAGATCGTCCAGACCGACCCGTCCCTCACGCGTGAGGAGGCCACGAGCCTGATGGCCCTGGCCACCGACCTCGGCATGGGCTACCGCTTCGTGCCGGACCTCTTCGGGGTGTACGCGGCGAGCTCGACGCTGTCGACGGTCGACGGTGTGCCGGTGATGGAGGTGCGGCTCACCTCGCTCGACGGGTGGGCGACCGTGCTCAAGCGGCTCGTCGACATCGTCGGTTCGGTGGTGGGTCTGGTCCTGCTCGCACCCCTGTTCATCACGGTGGCGGCGCTGGTCAAGATCACGGATCCCGCGGGTCCCGTCCTCTACCGGCAGCACCGGCTCGGCCGCGGAGGACGCGTGATCGGCGTCTTCAAGTTCCGGTCGATGCTCTGGGAGTACTCGACCGGGCCGGACCGGCCGTACCAGACCGCCGAGCAGGCGTTCCTCGCGATGGGCCGCGAGGACCTCGTCGAGGAGTTCGCCTACGAGCAGAAGGTGGCCGACGACCCCCGCGTCTCCTCGCTCGGCAAGTTCCTCCGCCGCACGAGCCTCGACGAGCTGCCCCAGCTCTTCAACTCGCTGCTCGGTCACCTCTCGCTCGTCGGGCCGCGCCCGATCACGAGTGCCGAGCTCGACCGGTACGGCACCCACCAGCGCAGCTTCTTGGCGCTCAAGCCGGGGATCACCGGCCTCTGGCAGGTGTCCGGGCGCAGCGACGTGGGTTACGACCAGCGGGTGAAGCTCGACGTCTTCTACGCCGAGAACTGGAGCACGCTGCTCGACGTGACGATCCTCGCCCGGACCTTCACCACGGTCGCCGCGCGCCGCGGCGCCTACTGACCGCCGCTCCTCCCCGGCTTCCCCGGCCGTGGCCGGAAGTCCGTCCCCTGCGTGACACCGGCCCAGGGAGGAGCGGTTCACACCGCAGAGATAGCCCGGGCGTGAGTCCCGGCCACGACAGGTCGCGCCTTCCGGCGACCGGTCAGCCCTGGCCCTGCGCCCAGACCCCGACGTAGGTCGAGTCCGGGTCCAGGGCCGGGGATCCTGTGCCACCGGGCCCGACGGGACCGTCGCGCTCGGGGTCGGCCGAACCCGGGACGTACGAACGCTGCAGTTTCGCGCGCCACGCCCAGAACCACAGGGTGCCGCTGCTGGCCAGCAGGACCGCCGCCGGCAGCAGGACCGACGGGCCGGCGCTGCCCGCGCCCCGGTCGAGGACGGTCGAGGTGTCCTGCTGGAGCAGCACGAGGCTCCCGAAGGACACGAGGTTGTTGAGCGTGTGGAGCACGATCCCGAGCTCGAGGCCGCCGGAACGCCAGGTGATCAGCGACAGCACCACCGCGACGAGGAAGTAGAAGGCGATCAGCCAGGGGTCGCCGGCGCCGTGGGCGAGGGTGAACACCGCCCCGGACAGCAGGGTGCCGACGAGCAGCGCCGTGCGCGGCGACGCGAACCAGGACCCCGCGCCGCGCGTGATGAGGCCGCGGGCGCCGTACTCCTCGCCGGCGGCCTGCAGCGGCGTCGTGAGGACGACGATCACCAGCATCGCGAGGTAGCTGCCGCTCGGCATCTTCACGCTCTCCGGTGCTGTCACCAGCAAGATGACGAGGTAGGCGGCCCAGAAGGGTAGGGCGATCAGCGCCCCACGCCCGAGCACGCCCCAGCGGAAGCGACCCGTGACCGAGTGCAGCCAGCGGCCCCGCTGGCCGAAGAAGGCGCGCTGGAGCAGCATGCTCAACGGGATGCACGCGGCGTTGGACAGGTTGACGGCCAGCAGCAGCGTGGGCGTCAGCGAGAGCTTCCCCTCGAGCAGGTCGGACAGCCGGGTGGTCCCGCGCAGCACGTCGACGCCCAACGCCGCGCCCTGGAGCAGGGTGCTGACGAGCACGTAGGACAGGACGAGACAGACGATCATCAACACGCCGCGGCCCCGGGTGGCCCGGGGCGTGCGCAGCATCTGGGAGTAGGCGACCGGCGCCGTCGGCATCGGGTCGCGCTGCGCGAGCACCGGCGGGACGCCGTACGCCATCGGCTGCGTCACGAGACCTCCGTCCGCGGACGCCGGGACGCGACCGCACCTCCAGTGTGCCCAGTGGCGGGGGCGGTGCTCGGTCCGTCGGCGAGGATCTCGGACGACCGCTTGCGCCGGGCCGACCGCTCTGCGAGGCTCACCCCGTCTCGGGGGAGACGGGAAACCCTTGTGCCAGCAGGAAAAGCGCACCACCACCGCCAGGCCCGAGCGCGTCGGCTGAGCCGTGTCGGTCTCGCCGGTCTCGCCGGTCTCGCCGGCGTCCTGGTCACGGCACCGCTCGCGTACGCGGAGACGCCGAGCCCGGCACCGACCGCGACCACGTCGTCGGCCAGCGCGCCGGCTGCCTCGGTGCCCGCCGACGCCTCGCCGTCGTCCGACACACGCAGCTCCTCGGCCTCGCCGACGACTGGGCCGACCCCCGAGCCGACCGAGCCGACCCCTGCGGCGAGCGGGTCGCCAGACCGCGGCACGTCGCCCTCGTCGTCCGGCACCGTCTCTCCGGACGCCTCGCGGGCCCGGCTCCAGGCGGACTTCGGCATCACCAAGAGGAGGGTGGGCGTCCGGGTGGCCCCGGGTTCGACGCCGCCCGACGGTGTCACCACGGCCGGCAGCGTCGTCCGGGTCGAGCACGTGGGGGAGGGCACGTCCGGGCAGTCCGACGATGACTGCACCACCGAGGGGCCGGCGGACGCGAACGGCGTGACCTACTGCCCCGGCCAGGTCGTCGTCGACCTCGCCGACTCGCTCGTCGTGACCCAGCTGAGCGCGCCCGAGGGGCTGGAGGTCGCCGACCCGGCGTCGCAGTCGGTCGACCCGGTCGCCTGCGGCAACGACTTCTGCTCGGGGCCGGACGTGATCTTCGACGATCGTGCGGTCGACGCGCCGAGCGCCGTCGACGACAGCGTCGAGGCGACCAGCGGGCAGCCCGTCGAGCTGGCACTGCTGGACAACGACGACCTCCGCGCCCGCGACGTCACCGGCCTCACCACCACGGCGCCGGCGCACGGGACCGTGACGGTCGTCGACGCGGCGAGCGGCACCGTCCGCTACACCCCGACGACGGGCTACGAGGCTTCGGACACCTTCACCTACACCGTCATCACCGCCGCCGGCAGCGCTTCGGCGACCGTCACCGTCGAGGTCGGCGCCGTGTCGTCGTCGCCCACGACGTCCTCCGCGGGCGGGGTGGTTCCGGCAGCGACGGGTCGGGTGACGGTGGATCAGGGGGTGACGGCGCCGAGCTGGCCGCCACGGGCTCCTCGACGGGGGTCGGGCCCCTCGGCCTCCTGGGTGCGCTGCTGACGAGCGCCGGAGCTGCGGTGCTGCTCGGTCGTCGTCCTCGCCGACGCCGCCCCGGGGGAACGCATGTCTGAGACCACGCCCCGGCCGGAACCGCGCCCGCACCGGTGGTGGCAGGCGGCGGTGCCGGGTAGCGACGGCCGGACGGAGCGGCTGCTGCTCGTCGCCTCGCCACGCCACCCCGACGGGGCGCGGGTCGTGCTGAGCGCTGCCGAGGTCGCGGAGCTTGAGGACCGGGTGGTGTGCGCGGTCGTGCTGAGCCACGGGACCGTGTCGCACCTGCACGTCTCGTCGGCGTTCGCGCCGAAGGCACCGCGCGTGTGGTTCGTCGAGCTCGTCCCGGACGGTGCGCCCGGGGCCCACGACCTGCTCGCCTTCGGCGGGGACGACCATGCTGCCGGCACGCTGGTGGCGGAGGACCACCTCGCCTCCGCGGCGGTGACGAGCGCCGGCCAGCTGGGGGCCGTCCGCTGGTGGCCGGAGAGCGGCGAGATCGACCAGGTCTACGTCCAGCCCGACCGGCGCCGCCAGCACCTCGGCAGCCTCCTCGTCGCGGCCGCGGCCTGCCTGAACGTCACGCGCGACCTGCCCCGGCTGTGGGGGGACGGGGAACGGACCGAGCTGGGCGAGGCACTCCGGAACGCCCGGTCGTGGCGCGACCGCGCCGCGCCCCTCACGCACCTCGCGCCTCCGATGACGCCGGAGACCTCCGCGACACCCTGAGAGCAGTCGAACAAACTCTCAGTAACAATGCGGTCACGTCCGGCGAGTTCTCTTGCAGGACGGCGGCCGCAGGGCCCGGTCCCGGTGCCGGGGGCACCTCCCGTGCACGAGGACCGCTGAACGGTCCCGATCGAGGAGTCTTCATGCCCCGTCCGACCGCCGTCCGCCTGTCGCCCGAGCGACGGCTGAGGAACACGTTTCTCGTGGGACGTAACAAGAACGTCACGGCCACCCTCTCGACGCGAGCGCTCGGTCACGGCACGATCACGGACGTGACTCACCGACGCGTCCACCTCCGTACGGCCCGCGCCACCCTCGCCGGGGCCGCGCTGCTGGCGTCCCTCGCGCTGCCCGGTCTGCTACCGGGGGGTCCGGGAGTACCCGCGGCCGACGCGGCTCCCGTCGCGACGACGGCGACCGCGGCCCCGCTGCGGATCGCCAGCTACAACATCCGCAACGCGAACTCGTACACCAACCAGAAGAACGAGAAGCGCTGGGAGGACCGTCGCGGCGCCGTCGTGTCGCTGATCCAGGGCGAGCACCTCGACGTCCTCGCGGTCCAGGAGGCGACGCAGGGGATGCTGCACGACTCCGCCTCCGACGGGAAGGTCAACCAGTACGAAGATCTCGTCGAACGCCTCGGCGGGGACTGGCGGGTCACGAACGCGGCGCACTACAACTGCGTCAAGAGCACGTCGCCCAACAGCTGCACGTACCGCTACAACGGCGCCTCCGAGGGCAACCGGATCCTCTTCGACGCCGGCCGGGTGGAGCTGGTGGCGCAGGGCTCCAAGCTCCTGCCGGTGCCCAAGGGCAAGGGCGACAACTACATGTCCTGGGCGGAGTTCCGCCAGCGGAGCACCGGCAAGGAGTTCCTGGTCTCCAACCTGCACACCGTGGGCACGGACGACGACTACAAGATCAAGAACCAGCAGGCGGCGACCGCGCTCGCCGAGCTGAAGGCGCACAACCCGGACAGCCTGCCGATGGTCGCTCTCGGCGACTGGAACTCGAGCCGCTTCGAACGTCCGAGCAACGGGCCGTACGACATCTACGTCAAGGCCGGCTTCTCCGACCCGCTGGGCCAGACCTACCGGACGCACTCGCTGGCCAAGGCGTCCGTGGACAAGAAGGTCCGCGCCTGGCTGAACAGCTCCAACCCGGACTGGAGCCGGACGGCGCCGAACCACAAGGAGTGGGGCATCGGCAGCTACATCGACTACATCCTCACGACGAAGATGCACGTGAGCGAGTGGGAGACGGTGGCCACGCTCGACAGCAAGGGCAAGTTCGTCGGAACCATCCCGTCGGACCACAACATGGTCCGCGTGTCGGTCACCCTGTCCTGACCTGCAGCAGCAGCAGCAGCAGGACCGGCCACCGGCGTCAGCGACGCCGGTGGCCGAGCACCGCGACCACGGCGGCTGCGGCGACGCCGAGCGCGGCCCCGCCGTAGGACCAGGACAGCCCGGCCACGTCGATGACCACCCCGGCGACCGCGGTCCCCACGGCGGCGCCGGTCGTGTTCGACGCCGACAGGAAGGCCTGGGCCTCGTTGAGCCGGTGACCGGGCACGAGGTGGTCGAGCAGGGCCTGCTGCATGATCAGGGTCGGCGCGATCGTCAGGCCGGTCAGGAAGAGCACCGGCAGCAGGACGACGAGCGCTGTCGTCCCGGTCGCGAGGAGCACCGAGAGCGCGGTCAGCAGCACCGCGAACACGGCCAGCAGCACCGGGATCGCGCGGCGTTCGGAGATCCGCCAGGCCCGGGTGCCGTACGCCAGCCCACCCACCGTGCTGCCCCCGGCGATGGCGGCGAAGAGGATGCCGACCCGTTCGGTGCTGCCCAGCGCGAGGTCGGCGGTGGCCGTCATCGACGTGTCGAGCTGGCCGAAGCCGATGCTGATGACGAGCATCACCGCGAGCACCGCCGGCACGCCGGTCGCCGCCAGGGCGCTGCGCGGACCGGTGCCGCCGGCGGACGCACCGGCGGCGGCGTGCTGCACGGAGGCGCTGGCCCGCCGGGCGACGGGGGAGAGGCAGTAGCCGAGGCCGCCGGCGGCCAGCAGCCCCGCGGTGACCAGCAGCGGGAGCACCGCGACCCCGGGCAGCAGCGGCGAGCGAGAACAGCACCGGACCGAGCACGAAGGTGAGCTCGACCGAGGTGGCGTCGAGCGCGAAGGCGACGCGCCGGGCGTCCGGGTCGGGCAGCACGATGCGGAAGCTCGAGCGCAGCGCCGGTCCGACGGCGGGGTAGCCGAGCCCCACCCCGACCGCGAGCGCCACGAGGACGGGGACGGGAGCGCCGCCGGTGGCGGCCAGGGCCAGCCCGGCGAGCAGGCCCGCGCTGACCACGGTCGTCGGCAGCAGCACGGGCAGCTGTCCGAACCGGTCCATGAGCCGGCCCCAGAGCGGGGTGCCGAGCGCGGCCCCGACCGCGTACGCGCCGCTGACCAGGCCGGCGAGCGCGTACGAGCCCCGCTCGGCCTCGACCAGGACGAGCACGCCGAGCGGGATCATCGACAGCGTCAGCCGCGCGAGGGCGGCGAGACCGAACGGCCGGGCGGCGGGGCCGTGGCGCAGGAGCCGCCCGTAGGCGCGGATCCCGGTGCCCAGCTCGACGCCGCGCGTGGTCTCGGCCTCGGGGGCGAGGGGCGTGCGCACGGTTCTCCAGCGCGCGTTCGTCGTACGGGGGGTGCGCAGCCGGGGCGCCGCCGGCGCTGCACCGCCGGACGGGCGGGAAGCACCGTCAGCTGTTCGAGAGAACTGTGTCCGAGGGGGGACTTGAACCCCCATTCCCGGTAAAGGGAACTAGCACCTCAAGCTAGCGCGTCTACCTATTCCGCCACCCGGACGAGTGGTACGGCCCGTTCCCGGACCGACGGATGACTATACCCAACTCCGGAGCCGGTCGCTCCACCGTTCCGCATGGACGCGCTGTCGCGTGCTCAGCGGTGCCCGCGGTCGTGCCAGTGCCGGGCGATCGCGTGCGGGAGCGGGTCGATGACGTCGCCCTGCGCCGCCAGCCCGGCCCGGGTCAGCCGGCGGCTGTGGATCAGGCTGATGAACCCGAACGCCCAGGGGAGGTACTGGAAGCAGAAGGCCACCTTGAAGTCGGGCAGCGTGTACGCGCCGTCGGGCGCGAGCAGGTCGAGCACGACCCCGATCACCAGGATGGTCGTGAGCGAGGCGGTGAACCCGCCGACGTTGACGATCCCCGAGGCGACACCGAGGCGGGGCGAGGGGTTGAACGAGCGCGCGAAGTCGAAGCCGACCGCCGAGGCGGGACCGTTCGCGGAGAGCACGACCATGAGCACGACGACCACCCACAGCGGCGCGGGACCCGGCCAGAGCAGCACGACGCTCCACATGAGCACCGTCGAGACGAGCACCGCCAGCACGAGGTTCGAGCGGCGCCGGGGGTAGGCCGCGGTCAGCTGGCCCAGGACCGGCGCGATCACCAGGCCGGTCAGGACCATGAGGGTCAGCAGCGAGCCGGCCAGCGTCGCGTCGTAGCCGAGGCCCACGGTCAGGAACGGGAAGCCCCAGATCAGCGCGAAGACCATCTGGGAGAACTGCGAGGTGAAGTGCGACCACAGTCCGAGCCGGGTCCCGGGCTCGGCGAAGGACAGCCGCAGCTGACCCATCGCCTCGCGCCAGGTGACCGGCGGCGTGGCCCGGGCGCCGAGCGGGGAGTCGCGCACCCCGGCCAGCACGGCCGCGCCCACGACCACCCCGACGGCGGCGGCGCCGAGGTAGGCGGCGCTCCACCCGTACGCGCCCAGCAGCAGCACCAGCGGGATGGCGCTCGCCACCTGCCCGAGCTGGCCGAGCAGGCCGGTCACCTGCGTGAGGATCGGGACCCGCTTGGCCGGGAACCACGCGGGGATCAGCCGCAGGACGCTCACGAACGTCATGGCGTCACCGGTGCCGACGAGCATCCGGGCGACGATGGCGCCGGCGGGCTCGGTGGTGAGACCCATCAGCACCTGGCCGCCGGCCATGACGAGCGCGCCGCCCGCGACCATCACCCGCGAGCCGAAGCGGTCGACGAGGACCCCGACGGGGACCTGCATGACCGCGTACATGAGCAGCTGCAGCACCGCGAACGTCGAGAACACCGACGCCCCGATGTCGAAGCGCGCCGTCGCGTACGTCGCGGCCACCCCGAGCGACGAGCGCTGGAACACGGCCATCGCGTACGCGAGGACACCGACGCCCCAGACGAGCCAGGCGCGACGGGTGATCACGCGCCTCATTCTCACCCTCACCGCCCGGCCCGCCCACGGGCGTGGACACAATGAGGCGGTGACCCACGTGCCGACGGACCAGAGCCCCGCACCCGCGCCGGACGGCGAGGTGGTGGAGCTCTGCCGCGAGCTGATCCGCATCGACACCACGAACTACGGCTCCGAGCCCGGCCCGGGCGAGCGAGACGCCGCCGAGCGGGTGGCCGGCTGGCTCGACGAGGTCGGGATCGCCAGCGAGCTCTACGAGTCGGAGCCGCGCCGGACGTCGGTCGTCGCGCACTGGGCGCCGGAGGGCACCGACGAGAGCCTGCCGCCGCTGCTGGTGCACGGTCACCTCGACGTCGTCCCCGCGAACGCGGACGACTGGTCGGTGGACCCGTTCTCCGGCGAGGTGCAGGACGGCTGCGTCTGGGGCCGGGGCGCGGTGGACATGAAGGACTTCGACGCGATGGTCCTGAGCGTCGTGCGGGACCGGGTCCGGACGGGGCGCGCGCCCCGGCGGCCGATCCGGCTGATCTTCACCGCCGACGAGGAGGCCGGCAGCGGCCTGGGCGGACGCTGGCTCGTCGAGAACCACCCCGAGGTCGTCGAGGGGTGCACCGAGGCGATCGGCGAGGTCGGCGGCTTCTCGCTGACGGTCCGCGACGACCTGCGCCTCTACCTCGTCCAGACCGCGGAGAAGGGCCTGGCCTGGCTGAACCTGATCGCTGACGGGCGGGCCGGGCACGGGTCGTTCCGGAACGACGACAACGCGGTGACCGAGCTCGCGGCGGCGGTCGGACGGATCGGGACGTACGCCTGGCCGGACCGGATCACCGCCTCGCAGCAGGCGTTCCTCGAGGCGGTGTCGGACGCCCTCGACGTCGAGCTCGACACCGGCGACGTCGAGAGCACGCTCACCCGGCTCGGCAGCATCGCGCGGATGGTCGGCGCGACGATGGGCAACACCGCGAACCCGACGATGCTCCGGGCCGGCTACAAGCACAACGTCATCCCCGGGCGCGCGACGGCGGCGATCGACGGCCGCTTCGTGCCGGGCGGGCAGGACGCCTTCTTCTCCACGATCACCGAGCTGCTGGGCGAGCACGTCCGCTACGAGGTCGAGAACGTGCAGCCGGCCGTCGAGACCGAGTTCTCCGGAGCGCTGGTCGAGGCGATGCAGGCCTGCCTGGTCGCCGAGGACCCGGCCGCTCGCGCCGTCCCGTTCCTGATGAGCGGCGGCACGGACGCCAAGTGCTGGGACGCGCTCGGGGTGCGCTGCTTCGGGTTCGCCCCGCTGCGGCTCCCGGCCGACCTGGACTTCGTCGGCATGTTCCACGGGGTCGACGAACGGGTCCCGACCGACTCCCTGGAGTTCGGCGCCCGGGTGCTCGACCGGTTCCTCGACCAGGCCTGAGACGCGCGGCACAGCTGCTTCCCCGCTCTGGAGCACCGGATTACGCTCGGTACCGATGATCACGAGCTACGCCCCGTCTTCTCCTTCGGGCGCCAGACCGGTCGACTACGAGGTCCAGAAGGTCCGCCTGTCGCGCGACCTGTCGCGCAGCGCCGTCCGGCAGCTGCTCACCGAACGCTGCGAGCACGGCGGCTGGGAGCTCACCCGCCTGCGGCGCTACCGCGACGGGACCCGCGAGGTGTGGGTGCGGCGCAAGATCATCCGCGCCCGGCTCACCGTCTGACTGCGGCCTCGGCGCGCTCGCGCAGCGCGTTCGGCCCGCCCGACACGTCGTCGAGGGCGGAGGCGATCTCCGGCGGCAGGCTCAGCTCCTCGGTCGCGAGGGCGGGGGCCAGCTGGCCGGCGGTCCGGGCGCCGAGCAGGGGAGCCGTCACCCCGGGCGCGTCGCGGACCCAGAGCAGCGCGACCTGCAGCGGCGTGAGGTCCAGACCGTCGGCCGCGCGGCAGACGGCCTCGACCACCCCGCGGCTGCGCGGCTCGAGGTAGGGCTCGACGAACCACGCGAAGTGCTCCGTCGCCGCCCGGGAGCCCCGCGGGACGCCGACCCGGTACTGCCCGGTGAGCACGCCGCGCCCGAGCGGGGACCACGGGAAGCAGCCCATCCCGAACGCCCGCAGCGCCGGCAGCACCTCGACCTCGGCGCGGCGGGCCAGCAGCGAGTACTCGACCTGCGCGCTGACCAGGGGCGCCCGGCCCGGGACGGCGCGCTGCCAGGTGGCGGCCTGCGCGGTCTGCCAGCCGACGAAGTTCGACACCCCGGCGTAGCGGACCCGGCCGCTGCTGACGGCGAGGTCGACCGCGCTGAGCGATTCCTCGAGCGGCGCGTCGCCCCAGGCGTGCACCTGCCACAGGTCGAGGTGGTCGGTGCCGAGCCGGGTCAACGAGGCGTCCAGGTCGCGCAGCAGCGAACGACGAGACGTGTCGACCACCCGCTCGCCCCGGCGCACGACGAAGCCCGCCTTGCTCGCGATGACCACGTCGTCGCGGTGCGTGACCTCGTCGACCAGGCGCCCGAGGAGCCGCTCGGCGTCCCCGGCCCCGTACGCGGCCGCGGTGTCGACCAGCGTGCCGCCCGCGGCGCAGAAGGTCTCGAGCAGCCCGCGGGCCGCGTCCTCGTCGGTGTCCCGGCCCCAGGTGAGGGTGCCCAGCCCGAGCCGGGAGACGACGAGCCCGCTGTCACCGACGCGCCTGGACTCCACGCAGGCGACCCTATGGGAGGCGCTGCCCTGACGTTTCGGGAGCGCTGGCGAGTGGAACGTGCGCAGGGGGTGTGGGGGGTCGTCCCCCCTCATGACACCGTCGTCCCCATGCGGCTCGCGCTGAACCTCGGCTACCTGTCGGGCGCGGCCGACCCCGCGGAGGCGCTGGCGCTCGCGCGGCACGCCGAGCGGCTGGGGTTCGCGGCGGTGTGGGCCGCGGAGGCGTACGGCTCGGACAGCCCGACCGTGCTGGCCTGGCTGGCCGCGCAGACCACGACGATCGACCTGGGTTCGGCGGTCATGCAGATCCCCGGGCGCTCTCCGGCCATGACGGCCATGACCGCCGCCACCCTCGACCTGCTGAGCGGCGGACGGTTCCGGCTGGGGCTGGGGGTCTCCGGCCCGCAGGTGTCGGAGGGCTGGCACGGCGTCCGCTTCGCCGCTCCGCTCGCCCGGACGCGGGCGTACGTCGAGGTCGTGCGGGCCGCGCTCGCCCGCGAGACCGTCCGGCACGAGGGACCGCACCACCCGCTGCCGCTGCCGGACGGGCCCGGCAAGGCGCTGCGGCTCGGCCTGCGTCCGGTGCGCGCGCACGTCCCGCTCTACCTGGCCGCGGTCGGGCCGAAGAACCTCGAGCTGGCGGGCGAGGTCGCCGACGGCTGGCTGGCGGTCTTCTTCGACCCCGGCTCGGCGGCGGAGCAGCTCGAGCACGTCCGCGCGGGTCGGTCCCGGGTCGGCCTCGACCTGGGCGGGTTCGACGTGGTGCCGACCGTGCCGCTCTCGGTGGGACCGGACCCGGAGGTGGCGGCCGACCCGGTGCGCGCGTACGCCGCCCTCTACGTCGGCGGCATGGGCAGCCGCGAGCAGAACTTCTACCTCGACCTCGCGACCCGGCTCGGCTTCGGGGCCGAGGCGCGCGTCGTCCAGGACCACTTCCTCGCCGGTCGGCACCGCGACGCCGCGGCCGCGGTCCCGTACGCGCTGGTGGACCGGACGTCGTTGCTCGGCGACCGCGCCCGCGTCGCCGACGGCCTCGCCCGCCTCGCGGCGGCCGGCGTCACGACCTGCGCGCTCGCGCCGTACGGGGCCACGCTCGCGGACCGGTTCGACGCGCTCACCCTCGCGGCCGAGGCGCTAGAACTGGTCGTGTGACGATCCACAGCGAGCACCCCTTCGCCGACCCGCCGGGCGACCGGAGCCCGCTGCGGCGGTTCCGCGGACGGCTGGTGTCGCCGGTCAGCGTCTGGACCGCGCTCGGCGGGGGGCACCGGGCGGGGTGGACGGTGTCGTCGTTCCTCGTGGCCGACGGCGAGCCGGGCGAGGTCCTGGGGATCGTCGACGAGGACAGCGACCTCGGTGAGCTGCTCCGGCACCCGGAGGCCGAGACCGCCGTGGTCGTGAACCTGCTCGGCTGGGCCCAGCGCGGTCTCGCCGACGCCTTCGCCGGGCAGGCGCCGGCCCCGGGCGGGGTGTTCAAGCTGGGGGAGTGGACGGAGTCGGCGTGGGGCCCGGTGCTCGTCGGTGCGGCGGGCTGGATCGGTGCCCGGCTCGGCGCGGGACCTCCCGGCCACGCCGGCTGGGGCCTGCTGGTGCGGGCGACGGTCGAGCACGTCGAGCTGCCCGACGTCGACGCCGACGGGCTGCTGTCCCACGTCCACGGCCGCTACCGCGCGGTCCGTCGGGACTGAGCGCTCGGACGAGCAGCCGGCGACCGGGCCGGCGTGCGGTCGCCGCACTAGCCTGGGCCGCGTGACCACCGTCCTGCTCGTCCGGCACGGGCGGACGACCGCCAACACCTCCGGTGTCCTCGCCGGCCGCTCCGCCGGCGTCGAGCTCGACGAGGTCGGCCGCCAGCAGGTGTCCGCCCTCGCGCAGCGTCTCGTCGGGGTCCCGCTCGTCGCGCTCGTGAGCTCGCCGATGGAGCGCTGCCGCCAGACCAGCCAGGCGCTCCTGGACGCTCGCGAGGACGGGCTCGGCCTCACCGTCGACGAGGGTCTGACCGAGTGCGGCTACGGGGACTGGACCGGCAAGGCGCTCCGCGACCTCGCCAAGGAGGACCTCTGGAAGACGGTGCAGACGCACCCGTCCGCGGTCCGCTTCCCGGCCGGTGAGTCCATGAGCGAGATGTCGGCGCGAGCCGTGCAGGCGATCCGCCGCCTCGACGCCGAGATGGCGGCCGCGCACGGCGACGACGCCGTCTGGGCCGCGGTCTCGCACGGCGACCCGCTGAAGGCGGTCCTGGCCGACGCGCTCGGGCTGCACCTCGACTCGTTCCAGCGGATCATGGTGGACCCGGCCTCGCTGTCGATCGTCCGCTACACCGCGACCCGCCCGTACGTCGTGACGACGAACTCCACCAACGCCGACCTCGGCGCCCTGCTCAGCCCGCCGCCGAAGGACGCCTCCCGCAGCGAGGACGCGGCGGTCGGCGGGGGTCTCGGAGCCGCTGGTGACGCCGCACCCGCGACGGTGGACGCAGAGGCGTAGCGGCCGTCGACCGGCCCGCTCCTGAGCCGTCCGGCCCAGCGGCACCGGGGAGCACCCCGTCCGACGGGCGGGTCGAGGTAACGCTTTCGGCCCAGGTGCGATCTGACAGGTGCTGTGCCGCCCGCACGCGGGCCGGAGCTGACGCCGTCTCGGGGAGACACCCCTAGGAGCCTCGTGCGCCGAACCATCGTCCTGATCGCCTCGGCAGCCGCCCTGGTCGTCGCCGGTCTTCCCGCCTCGTCCGCAGACGCTGCGACGCCCTTGACCCGGGTCAGCCTCAGCGCCAGCGTGTCCGGACAGTCGGTCACCGTCTCGACGACCGTCCGAGCCGGATCGACGGTGGTCGCCCAGCAGTACGGCGTGTGCGTCCGCGACGGCTCGGGGCGAAACCTGGACTTCGGTCCGAAGGCCACCGACGTCGCGCTCACCCGCACCGGCACCCCGTACAGCGCGCAGGGCACCTTCCCGACGGGTTCCTTCCTCTACTTCCCCTGCGTCCGCGTGGCGGGGGCCTGGACGGCCGTCGGCGCGCCCAAGGTGTTCAGGGTGCCCGCGCCGGTCCCGGTGCCGGTGCCACTGCCGAGCCCGACCCCGTCGGCCGGCCCGACCACCACGCCCAGCCCGACCCCGTCGCCCGTGCCCTCTACCTCCGCAGAGCGCGAGTCCCTCGCCGTCCGCCAGCCCGACGGCGTCCGCGGCTCCGACGGAGGTACCGACACCGACGCCGACCCCGGCTCCGACGCAACCTTCCTGGTCCGGCCGTGCTCTTCTCCGACGACTTCAGCGGCAATGGCGACTACGACCACACCAAGTGGGGCGAGTGGTCGGCCTGCACCTACAACGGCAGCGCGGCGTACGGCGGGATCAAATGCGGTGACCGGGCGCGCCTCGACGGGCAGGGCCACCTCGCGATCCCGGCGACCCCGACCCAGGGGACGTCGCTCTCCACCGGCAGCACGTTCCGCTTCACCTACGGCACCGTCACCGCGCGGATGATGGTCCCGACGCAGGTCGGCTACTGGCCCGCGTTCTGGACGCTGAACAACAACCCCACGGGAAAGCCGAACTCCGCGACCGTCGGCGAGGTGGACGTCATCGAGGCGTACACGACCTCGGGGTGACGGGTATCGCCGGGCCACTCACAACTACACGCCGGCCGGCAGCTGGTCGTCCGCCGACGACCCGTTGTGCGCCGGGACCGACATCCGCGGCAGCTGGCACGACTACTCGGCGAAGATCGAGCCCGGCCAGGTCACGTTCTTGGTCGACGGCGTCCAGTGCGGACCGGTCGAGAAGAGCACGGACCCCGAGGCCGGCGGTCGGCCCTACGCCTTCGGTCCCGGCAACACCGCCGGGAACTGGCTGCTGCTCACCCTCGCGGTCGGCGGCGCCGGAGGTCAGCAGAAGCCGGCGACGGCGGACGCCGAGCTCCTGGTGGACTCGGTCACGGTCACCGCGCCCTAGCCGGGTCGTCCAGCACGACCGTGCCGGATTGAGGTGCTGACCTAGGCTGGACGAGCATGGCGATTCTCGTGCACCGCTACGACGCGCCGGACCGCTTCGTGGCCGGAACCGTCGGCACCCCGGGCGAACGTGCCTTCTTCCTCCAGGCCCGCGAGGGCAACCGCATCACCAGCGTCGCCTGCGAGAAGCAGCAGGTCTCCGTGCTGGCCGAGCACCTCGACCGGGTGCTCGACGAGGTCGTGCGGCGCGGGGTGGCGGGTTCAGGCTCCTCGGTCGGCACCGGCAAGGCCAAGGACGTCGACCCGTTGGACGCCCCGATCGCGGAGGAGTTCCGGGTCGGCACCATGACGATCGCCTGGGACCCGAGCATCGACCGCATCGTCATCGAGCTCTTCTCCAACGTGGACCGCGACGCCGAGGAGGAGGAACCGGCCCCCGCCGAGCGCGAGACCACCGGCACGAGCGCCGACCTCGACGAGGAGATCGAGGCCGACGAGGTGTTCGTCGTCAAGATCACCGCCTCGTACGCGCGGGAGTTCGTGACCCGGGCGCAGGCGCTCGTCGCGGCGGGCCGGCCGCCCTGCCCGTTCTGCCTGCAGCCGATCGAGCCGACGGGGCACATCTGCCCGCGGTCCAACGGGTACCGCCGGGCGCTGTTCTCCTGAGCCGGGCGAAGCGCCACCGAGGCCGGCCGATGACCGACGCCGCCCACGCGGACACCCCGCGCCACCCCGCCCTGACCGCCGCCCTGCGGAGCGGCCGGCTGGAGCGCGACGAGCTCGAGATCACCGGGCGGCTGCTGACCGCCTCGAACGCGACGTTCCTCGGCCGGCTGCGCTCCGACGAGCTCGACCTGCTCTGCGTCTACAAACCGACCCAGGGCGAGCGTCCGCTGTGGGACTTTCCGACCGACACCCTCGGACGGCGCGAGGTGGCGGCGTACGAGGTGTCGCGCGTCGCCGGCTTCGACTGCGTGCCGGTGACCGTGTTCGTCGAGGGACCGCTCGGGCCGGGTTCGCTGCAGGTCTGGGTCGAGTCCGAGGAGGACGCCGTCGCGCGCCTCGTCGACCTCGTTCCGAGCCGCAAGGTCCCCAAGCAGGGCTGGTTCCGCTGCGTCGAGGGCCTGGACTCCGACGACACGGCGGTCGCCGTCATCCACGCCGACGACCCGGCCCTGCGCCGGCTCGCCGTCTTCGACGTGCTGGTCAACAACGCCGACCGCAAGGGCGGTCACATCCTCTCCAGCGCGGGCCACCTCTTCGGCATCGACCACGGCGTGACGTTCAACGTCGACCCCAAGCTGCGCACCCTGCTCTGGGGCTGGGGCGGGACCGAGCTGACCGAGGGTGAGCGCGCGCTGGTCCAGCGCGCCCGCGACGAGGCGCCGGCGGCGCTGGTCGGGCTCCTCGACGACGACGAGGTGGCGATGCTGGCCCGGCGCGCGGACCTGCTCCTCGAGCGCAACCGGATGCCGCGGGCGCCACGAGGCCAGTGGCCGTCGATCCCGTGGCCGCCCTTCTGAGCTCGATCGCTCTGGACGCGACCGCCTGACCCGCCGCCTTCGTCGCTGCTCGTGGAGCGCGGCCTCGCGCGCCGGTAGGGTGCGACGGTGCAGGCCTGGCGTTCCCGAACCGTTCCCGAGCTGCCGGCCCCCGCGGTCCGTACGCCCGTCCGCGCCTTCGACTCGAAGACGCAGGACCTCGTCGAGGTCGGGCCGGCCGACGGCACGGCGCGGCTGTACGTCTGCGGGATCACGCCGTACGACGCGACCCACCTCGGGCACGCGAACACCTACGTCGCCTTCGACCTGCTGAACCGCGCCTGGCGCGACGCCGGGCTGCTCGTGGACTACGTCCAGAACGTCACCGACGTCGACGACCCGCTGATCGAACGGGCCGACCGCGACGGGGTCGACTGGCGCGAGCTCGCCGAGGACCAGATCGCCCTGTTCCGCGAGGACATGGAGGCGCTGAACGTGCTCGCGCCGGCCAGCTACGTCGGCGCGGTCGAGGCGATCCCGCTGATCGTCGAGCTGATCGAGCGGCAGCAGCGCGAGGGCATCGTCTACGCCGTCGACGACCCGACCGACCCCGAGCACCCCGACCTCTACTTCGAGCAGGCGTCCGACCCGACGTTCCTCTCCCTGTCGCACCTGAGCCCCGAGCAGGCGCGGCCGGTCTTCGCCGAACGCGGCGGCGACCCCGACCGGCCGGGCAAGCGGGACCCGCTCGACGCCCTCGTCTGGCGCCTCGAACGGCCGGGCGAACCCGCGTGGGACTCGCCGTTCGGACGCGGCCGACCGGGCTGGCACGTCGAGTGCACCGCGATCGCCCTGGACCGGCTCGGCCCGGCGTTCGACGTCCAGGCCGGCGGCAGCGACCTCGTCTTCCCGCACCACGAGATGTGCGCGACCGAGGCGCAGGTCAGCACCGACGAGGCCTTCGCGCGGGCCTACCTGCACAGCGGGATGGTCGGCCTCGACGGCGAGAAGATGAGCAAGTCCCGCGGCAACCTCGTCTTCGTCTCGGCGCTGCGCCGCGACGGCGTCGACCCCGCCGCGATCCGGCTCGTGCTGCTCGCGCACCACTACCGCACCGACTGGGCGTACACGCCCGCCGCGCTCGCCGAGGCGCAGAGCCGCCTCGACACCTGGCGCGAGGCCGTCCGGCTCGACAGCGGGCTGAACGCCGACGGTGTCCTCGCCGAGGTCCGTGCCGCCCTGGCCGACGACCTCGACGCTCCCCGCGCGCTCGCCGCCGTGGACGCCTGGGCCGGTGCGTCGCTGGCCGTGGACCCAAGACCAGCAGCAGACGACACCGACGCCCCCGCCCTGGTGGCGCGAGCCGTCGACGCCCTGCTGGGCGTGGTGCTGTAGGTCACCCCTCGGCGCCGCACCGGAAGCGCGCCGAGAACGCCTAGGATTCCCTCGACGAGTTGAAGAGCTCGCGCGTGTTCCGGGGTCGGTGAAAGTCCGAGCCGGCGGTGACAGTCCGCGACCCGTACGTCGTTCCTCTCCGGAGGAGCAGCGTCCGGTTGATGTGGTGGAACTCCACGACCGACGGTGAGAGTCCGGATGGGAGGACCACGCCGCGGCCTGTCCACGCGCCCGCTCGGAGCCGAGCGGTCGTGCGGGCGAGCCTGTGCACCCCGGACGCCGCGGCGGACGGAGCGGAGCACGAACATGGACCTTTTGACCCGGTTGCTCGAGGCCAAGATCGACATCGGCCCCGGCGTCTACTGGCGCGAGGTGGTCGGCAACGTCTTCGGCCTCGCCAGCGCCCTGCTGGGCATGCGGCGCCGCGTCTCGGCCTGGCCGGTCGGCATCGTCGGCAACGTCCTGCTCTTCACCGTCTTCGTCGGCGGCGCGCTGGGCGGCCCCTTCGACGAGGCCGGCAAGGCCGACCTCTACGGCCAGGCCGGCCGGCAGGTGTTCTTCGTGGTCGTCAGCGTCTACGGATGGATGCGCTGGGCGCAGTTCCGGCGCGACGACGCCTCGGGCGGGGCCGGCGTGAAGCCACGCTGGGCCGGGACCCGCGGACGCCTCGAGCTGCTCGTCGGCGCCGTCGTGCTGTGGGTCGTCTTCCTCTTCGTGCTCCGCGCGCTGCACTCCTACAACGCGCCCGCCGACGCGTGGATCCTCACGGGCTCGATCCTCGCGACGTACGGCATGGCCCGCGGCTGGGTGGAGTTCTGGCTGGTCTGGGTGGCGGTCGACGTCGTCGGCGTCCCGCTGCTGCTCGTGGCCGGCTACTACCCGAGCGCGATCATGTACATCGTCTACGGCGCCTTCTGCATCGTGGGGTTCGTCAGCTGGCTCCGGCTCGAGCGGGCCGGACGCCGGGCCCCCGAGCACGGCGCGGCGGACCCGGTGATCGAGACGGTCGGCTGAGCCCCCGGAGACTTCTGACGCGGGAACCACCTGTGGTGTGGTTCCCGCGTCAGAACTTCGCCTGCTCGCCCCGGCACTAGGGTTCCGGTCGTGAGCAAGACGTTCGAGACCCTGTACGCCGAGCTGGCCGCGAAGGCGGCCGCGCGAGAGCCGGGCTCGTCGACCGTGGCCCGCCTCGACGCCGGCGTGCACGAGATCGGCAAGAAGGTCGTCGAGGAGGCCGCCGAGGTCTGGATGGCGGCCGAGCACCAGACCCGTGAGGAGGCGGCGACGGAGATCAGCCAGCTCCTCTACCACCTGCAGGTCATGATGCTCGCCCTCGACCTGTCGCTCGAGGACGTCTACGCCCACCTCTGAGCGTCCCCTCCGAGCGTCCCCGGGCCGCTCTGACGGGCGTCCGGCAGCCCTGAGAAGGCCGGGGTCGACGAGGTCGGCCCACCTAGGATGACCGCCGTGACGAGCCCGGAGACCGCTGACGGAGGACGACGCCTCATCCGCGTCGCCGTCCCCAACAAGGGCTCCCTGTCGGAGTCCGCCTCCGAGATGCTCCGCGAGGCCGGCTACCGCCAGCGATCCGACCCCAAGGAGCTCGTCCTGCTGGACGAGTCGAACGGCGTCGAGTTCTTCTACCTGCGCCCGCGTGACATCGCCGTCTACGTGGGGGAGGGGACCCTCGACGTCGGCATCACCGGCCGCGACATGCTGCTCGACTCCGGTGCGCCGGTCACCGAGGTGCTGCCGCTGGGCTTCGGGCGGAGCCGGTTCCGCTTCGCCGCGCCGACGGGCAGCGGGCTCGACGTGGCCGCTCTCCAGGGTCTGCGGATCGCCACCTCGTACGCCGGTCTGGTCGGTGGCTACCTCGCCGAGCGCGGGGTCACCGCCCGGCTGATCTCCCTCGACGGGGCGGTCGAGACCGCGATCCGGCTCGGCGTGGCCGACGTGGTGGCCGACGTCGTCGAGACCGGGACGACCCTGCGTCAGGCCGGGCTGGAGCTGTTCGGCGAACCTCTCCTGCTCAGCGAGGCGGTCCTCGTCCGGCGCCGCGACGGCGCCGAGCCCGACGGCCTCGAGCAGCTGCAGCGCCGCCTGAACGGCGTCCTCATCGCCCGGAACTACGTGATGATGGACTACGACGTCGCCGACGAGGTGATCGCCGACGCCTGCGCGATCACCCCTGGCTTCGAGGGCCCGACCGTCTCCGCGCTGGCGCGCGACGGCTGGAAGGCGGTCCGGGCGCTCGTGCCGCGCCAGGAGGCGCAGCAGGTCATGGACGACCTCTGGGGTCTCGGCGCCCGCGCGATCCTCGTGACCGACATCGCCGCCTGCCGGTTCTGAGCGCGGTGCCCGTCCCGACCTCCGGCCCGCCGCCGGTCGAGCCCGTCGTCTACGGGCCCCGCCGCCTCCGGGTGGTGGGGGTCGTCATCGCGGTCGCGCTGGTGGCGCTCACCTTCTACGGCTGGTTCGCGCTGCCCCAGGAGATCCGGGTCCTGTTCTCCTTCTCGCAGCTGCTCACCCTGCTCGGGGTGCTCGGCGTGCTGGTCCTCGTCATCCTCGGGGTCGCGGCCAGCTCGGTCCGCGCCGACGCCGCCGGGCTGCGCGTCCGCAACGGCCTGCGCGTGCACCACGTGCCCTGGGCACGCGTGCACCGGGTGATGCTGCGTCCGGGCGACGCCTGGGCCTTCGCGCTGCTGCGACCCGAGGACCCGGCGGCGGCGTTCACCCCCGACCTCGACACGCAGAAGCGCTACCTCGTCGGCATCCAGGCCGGGGACGGCGCGTACGCGCAGGAAGCCGTCGCCGAGCTGCGTCGTCGTCAGGCCGCGGCGGGTGCGTCCGGCGCTACTGGATCCCG
This sequence comes from uncultured Actinomycetota bacterium, assembly GCA_963762775.1. Classification (GTDB taxonomy): domain Bacteria; phylum Actinomycetota; class Actinomycetes; order Propionibacteriales; family Propionibacteriaceae; genus Microlunatus. Next base: position 31,346 of record CAVXMD010000001.1, on the reverse strand, counting down.
CGGGACTTGAGCAGGGCCTCGATCTCGGCCATGTCGTCGTCCTGGGCGGCAGGCTGCTTCGCTGGGGCGCGCCCGGCGGGCTGAGCCGTGGCCGGGGTCTTGCCCGCCGTCACCGGCTGGGCCGTGGACCCGGCGGGCACGGCCTTGGCGACGCGGCGGCGGCGGCGACCGAGCACTCCGCCGACCACCCAGAGCACGATGCTCAGTGCCAGCACACCGAAACCGATCCAGGCGGTGAGGTCGAAGGCGTTCCCGGTCGCCCAGCGCACGACCGCGACCACCGCGTCCCAGACCAGCCTCAGCAGGCCGGTCAGGTAGAGCCCGACGGACGCGAGGGCGAATCCGGCGGCTTGCAGACCACGACCGCGACGACCACGGGCGAAGGCGACGACCGCGACCACGACCCCGAGCAGGCCGAGAGCGATGCAGAGGGGTAGGAGGTTGTCCGCGGTGGGCATCGTCCCAGGGTGCCACCGTGAGCCGTCCTGGGCATCCGGGAGAGCACCCGCGCTGCCCTGAGCCGCGTACGGTGGCCCGCATGCCCGACCTCGAGCGCATCCTCGCGCCGTCGCCGTTCCCGGGCGACGACGGCCGCGCCGACCCTGCGGCCCGACGGGCCCTCGCCGCTTCCGTCCGTGCGCCCGGCACGACGTCCTACCTGCGTGCCGTCGCCGCCCTGTGCGTGACCCGGGTGCTGGTCCCGGTGGTCGCCACCGCGACCCGGACCGCGACGACGACCGATGGACTGTCCTCCGACAAGGAGGCCGACATGTCGGTGGTCATGCTCCAGACCGCGGACGGCCGACGGGCGCTGCTCGGGTTCACCGGGCTCGACGCGCTGCAGACGTGGCGCACCGACGCCCGGCCGGTCCCGGTCACGCTCGACCTCGCGGCCAGGACGGCGCGGGCCGAGGGTGTCGACGCGGTGCTGGTCGACGTCGCCGGCCCCCACCCGCTGGCGGTCGACGGCGAGGTGCTCGACCAGCTCGCCGCCGGGCACCGGCTCGTCGAGGTCGAGCCGGGGGAGTTCGGGTGGGCCGTCCCGACGGCGACCGAAGGTTCCGCGGCGCCCGAGGTCTGACGTCTCGCCCGAGCGCGCCCGCGGAGCTTGCCCGCGGAACAACCGCGGGGCAGGACGTGTTGACGACTCCGTCGGAGCCCCGCGCGAGCGTGCCCGAGGACGTGTGCCGGTGCTACCATCGGTGCCGACCGATCTGGCGTCCGCGCCGGATCCGCCAAGCGGAGACCTGATCTCCCACCCGTACGACCTCTCCGGGCCCGCCCGAGCAGCAGGTGGTCGGGTCGGTCCACCGCCGCCGGCGTCCCGCCGGACGGTGTGGTCTCAGGGTTCTCGCTGCACGGGCGAGGACCCTTTTCTCGTCCCGGGGCGGATCCGTCCGGCGAGCTGGCCCGGCGCCGACGACGACGCACCCGACGAACACCCAGAGCACCACCACAACTGGAGGACATATCAGCACCGAACCGCGAATCAACGACCGCATCCGCGTCCCCGAGGTCCGCCTCGTCGGCCCCGCGGGCGAGCAGGTCGGGATCGTGAAGATCGAGACCGCGCTGCAGCTGGCGACGGACTCCGAGCTCGACCTGGTCGAGGTCGCGCCGATGGCGCGTCCGCCGGTCGCCAAGCTCATGGACTACGGCAAGTTCAAGTACGAGAACGCGCAGAAGGCGCGGGACAGCCGCCGTAACCAGACGAACACGATCATCAAGGAGATGAAGCTCCGCCCCAAGATCGACGTGCACGACTACGAGACCAAGAAGGGTCACGTCGTGCGGTTCCTCAAGGGTGGGGACAAGGTCAAGATCACGATCATGTTCCGCGGCCGCGAGCAGTCGCGTCCGGAGCTGGGCTACAACCTGCTCAAGAAGCTCTCCGCCGACGTCGACGAGTTCGGTTTCGTGGAGTCCTCGCCCAAGCAGGACGGGCGCAACATGATCATGGTCCTGGGTCCGCACAAGAAGAAGACCGAGGCCAAGGTCGACGTCGCCGCTGAGCGTGACCGCCGGATGGCCGAGCGGGCGCAGAACCTCGCCGCCGAGGAGCAGCACGCCGCCGAGCAGCGCGCCCAGCACGCCGCCCAGCCGAACGTGCCGCGTCGTCGTGGTCCGGCCGACAACATGGACGCCGACATCGACCTCTGAGGTCGCGGGAACAGCACCACCGAGCACGACCCGAGCACGAACCAGTCAGACCAGCTCGACCAGCAGGACCCGCCGGGGGCAGCCCCCCGGCGGGACGTGACACGTCCGCGCCTGCGCGGGTGGGGAAAGAAGTGGAGCGGCAGATGCCGAAGATGAAGACGCACTCCGGTGCCAAGAAGCGGTTCCGGTTCACCGGCACCGGCAAGGTCATGCACCGCAAGGCCGGCAAGATGCACCTGAACGAGCACAAGCCGACCTCCCAGACCCGTCGGCTGACCGGCGACGCCGTGCTCGAGCCCGGGGACGCGGCCCGCGTGCGCCGCATGCTCGGCAAGCGCGGCTGAGCGCCTCTCCCTCCCTCTTCCACCCCGCCGGGCCCGCGAAGCCCTTCCGGCCCGGCTCCCACCAGTAAGGAACACCGATGGCACGCGTCAAGCGCGCAGTCAACGCGCAGAAGAAGCGTCGCGAGATCCTCGAGCAGGCGTCCGGCTACCGGGGCCAGCGCTCGCGCCTGTACCGCAAGGCGAAGGAGCAGGTCACCCACTCCCTCGTCTACGCCTACCGCGACCGTCGCGCCCGCAAGGGCGACTTCCGCAAGCTCTGGATCCAGCGGATCAACGCCGCGGCCCGTGCGGAGGGCATGACGTACAACCGCTTCATCGCCGGGCTGAAGACCGCCGGCGTCGAGGTCGACCGCAAGAACCTCGCCGAGCTCGCCGTGTCGGACGCGCCTGCGTTCGCCGCGCTGGTCGCCGTCGCCAAGGCGGCAGCACCGGCCGAGGCTCCGGCCGCCACCACCGCGGCCTGAGGCCGTCCTGGCCCGCGACCGTCCCGCACCCGGCCGTCTCCGTCTCCGCAAGGAGCGCGAGGCGGCCGGGCTGTTCCTGGCGGAGGGCCCGCAGGCCGTCCGTGAGGCGCTGCGGGCGGGCGCCGTCACCGACCTCTACGTCGACCCGGCCGCGGCCGACCGGCTGACCGCGCTGGTGGCCGACGCGGCGACCCTCGGTCTCGCACCGCGCGAGCTGTCCGGTCGCGACCTCGCAGCGCTCACCGACACCGTCACCCCGCAGGGGGTCGTCGCGGTCTGCCGGAGCGTCGCGCAGCCGCTCGAGGCCGTCGTCCGTCCCGGGGCCCGGCTCGTCGTCTGCTGCGCCCAGGTCCGCGACCCCGGCAACGCCGGCACGGTGGTCCGCTGCGCCGACGCCTTCGGTGCCGACGGCGTCGTGCTGAGCGCCGGCTCGGTCGAGCTGACAAACCCCAAGACCGTCCGCGCGAGCGTCGGGAGCCTGTTCCACCTGCCCGTGGCGACCGGCGCCGAGCTCCCCGCGGTCGTCGCTGCCGCCCACGCCCAGGGCCTCACGGTCCTGGCCGCCGACGGCAGCGGGGACGTCGAGCTGCCGGAGCTCGGAGGCGAGGGCGTCCTGGCCGACCCCGTCCTCTGGATCTTCGGCAACGAGGCCTGGGGGCTCCCGCCGGAGCAGCGGGCGCTGGCCGACCGGGTCGTCCGGGTCCCGCTCTACGGCGCGGCCGAGAGCCTGAACCTCGCCACGGCCGCAGCCGTGTGCCTCTACGCGACCGCCGCTGCCCAGCACGGGGTCGCGGGCTGAGGTCACGGGTCCCCACGCCGTCGCGGCGAGGTGCACCGGCCACCCGACGGGTACGGCGGGCGGAACCCGGTGGGTCCTCGGCGCCCGCCTTCCTAGACTGTCGGGGCCCCGCATCATCCCGAGAGAGTCGAGCACCCGTCATGTCCGGCCCGAACAAGACCTACGACCCGGTCCAGGTGACCCCGCTGAACGCCGACGAGGTGCAGGCGATGGTGGACGCGGCCGCGGCCGCGTTCGCGGCGGCGGCCAGCACCGCCGAGCTCAAGGCCGCGAGGCTCGCGCACGCCGGGGACCGGTCGCCGATCGCTCTGGCCAACCGCGAGATCGGGGCGCTGCCGCCCCAGGCCCGCAAGGACGCCGGGGCGCGGGTCGGACGGGCGCGGGGCATGGTCAACGCCGCCCTGAAGGCCCGCGAGGCCGAGATCGGCGAGGCCGAGCTGGAGCGGGCGCTGGTCGAGGAGCGCGTCGACGTCACGTTGCCGGTCGCCCTCGGACCGGTCGGGGCGGTGCACCCCATCACCGGGCTGACGCACCTCGTCGAGGACGTCTTCGTCGCCATGGGCTGGGAGGTCGCCGAAGGCCCCGAGCTCGAGGCGGAGTGGCTGAACTTCGACGCGCTGAACTTCGTCCCCGACCACCCGGCCCGCACGATGCAGGACACCTTGTTCGTCGGGCCCGAGGGCTCCAACCGCGTGCTACGGACGCACACCTCGCCGGTCCAGGCGCGCACGATGCTCACCCGCGAACCACCGATCTACGTGATCTGCCCGGGCAAGGTCTACCGGGCCGACGAGTACGACGCGACCCACACGCCCGTCTTCCACCAGTTCGAAGGCCTGGTCGTCGACCGCGGCATCACCCTGGCGCACCTGCGGGGGACGCTCGACCACTTCGCGCGCGCGATCTTCGGCGACACCCGGACACGCATGCGGCCCAACTACTTCCCCTTCACCGAGCCGTCGGCCGAGGTGGACCTGCTGTGCTTCGTCTGCCACGGCGACTCGGTCGGCCACCCGGACCGGCCGTGCAAGACGTGCCGCAGCGAGGGCTGGATCGAGTGGGGCGGCTGCGGCGTGGTCAACCCGCGCGTGCTGACGGCCTGCGGCATCGACCCCGAGGTCTACTCCGGCTTCGCCTTCGGCATGGGCGTCGAACGGACCCTGATGTTCCGGAACAACGCGGAGGACATGCGCGACATGGTCGAGGGCGACGTGCGGTTCAGCCGCTCCCTGGTCGGGACCGCGCGATGACCCGAGGGAGGGGGACGACCCCCTCGGACCCCCGCCGCGGCCACGAGTCCGACGAGAAGAAAGAGGAGGCCGCGCGATGAGGGCGCCGCTGTCCTGGTTGCGCGAGCACGCCGACCTCCCCACCGACCTGACCGGCCGGCAGCTCTCCGACGCCCTGGTGCGTGCCGGGCTCGAGGTCGAGACCGTCGAGGAGGCCGGGGCCGACGTGCAGGGCCCGGTCGTCGTCGGCCGCGTCCTCGCGCTCACCCCGGAGGAGCACAGCAACGGCAAGACGATCCGCTGGTGCTCCGTCGACGTGGGGGAGGAGCAGCCGCGCGGCATCGTCTGCGGGGCTCCGAACTTCGTCACCGGCGACCTCGTCGTCGTCGCCCTGCCCGGTGCGCGCCTCCCGGGCGAGTTCGAGATCGCCGCGCGCAAGACGTACGGCCACGTGTCCGACGGGATGATCTGCTCGGCGAAGGAGCTCGGCCTCGGCGACGACCATTCGGGGATCATGGTGCTGACCGCCGCCCCGGGCGAGCCCGAGCCGGTGCCCGGCCAGGACGCCCGTGCGGTGCTGCACGTCGACGACGAGGTCCTCGACATCGCCGTGACGCCGGACCGCGGCTACTGCCTGTCGATCCGCGGGCTCGCTCGCGAGGCCGCGCAGGCGACCGGGTCGGTGTTCCGCGACCCGGTCGACCGTACGGTCCCCGCACCCCGGGCCGACGGCTACCCGGTGGAGCTCGCGTCCGACGGCTGCCCCGTCTTCACCGCGCTGACCGTCACCGGCCTCGATCCGACGCGACCGAGCCCGCGCTGGCTCACCCGGCGCCTCCAGCTCGCCGGCATGCGGCCCATCTCGCTCGTCGTCGACGTCGCCAACCACGTGATGCTCGAGACCGGGCAGCCGCTGCACACCTACGACGCCGACACCCTCGTCGGCACGGTCGTCGCTCGTCAGGCCGAGCCGGGGGAGAAGCTCACGACCCTCGACGGCGCTGCCCGCGCCCTCGACGTGGCCGACCTCGTGATCGCCGACGACTCCGGCCCGATCGGCGTCGCCGGGGTCATGGGTGGGGCCAGCACCGAGGTCGGGCCGGGCACCACCGCGGTCATGATCGAGGCCGCGTGCTTCGACGCGCTGACCATCGCCCGCAGCTCGCGGCGCCACAAGCTGTCGTCCGAGGCGTCGCGCCGCTACGAGCGGGGCGTCGACCCGGCCGCCGGGTACGCCGCCGCCCACCGCGCCGCGGCCCTCCTCGTCGAGCTCGGCGGGGGCACGCTGCAGGCGGGGGAGACCGTCGTCGGGACCGTGCCGCCGCCGCCCACGCTCGAGCTCGAACCGACGCTGCCCGAGCGCATCCTCGGCACGCCGGTCGACCGCGCCCGCGTGGAGGAGCTGCTCGTCGCCGTGGGTGCCACCGTGCGGGGCCCCGGCGACGACGGTGGAGCGCTGACCGTCACCCCGCCCAGCTGGCGGCCCGACCTGCGCGACCCGTACGACTACGTCGAGGAGGTCGGCCGGCTGGTCGGCCTGGAGTCGATCACCCCGGTCGTCCCGCCCGCGCCTCCTGGCCGGGGCCTGACCCGGGCGCAGCGCGACCGGCGGGCGGTCACGGTCCGGCTCGCGGCGGTCGGCGCCGTCGAGGTGCTCAGCTTCCCCTTCGGCTCGGTCGCCGACCTCGACCGGCTCGGCGTCCCCGCCGACGACCGGCGGCGTGCGCAGAACCTCCTGCTGAACCCGCTCTCGGACACCCAGCCGGCGCTGCGCACCACGCTGCTGCCGGGCCTGTTCACCGCGGTCGCCCGGAACACCAGCCGCGGGCTCGACGACCTCGCGCTCTTCGAGACCGGTTCGGCGTTCTTCGCGCCCGACCCGTCGCTCGTCGCGCCCCGGCCGCCGGTGGACCGGCGCCCCGACGACGCGGAGCTCGCGCGGATGGACGACGCGCTGGGTGAGCAGCCGCGGATGCTCGCAGCCGTGCTCACCGGTGCCTGGGTCCGCGCCGGCTGGCAGGGCCCCGCCCGGCCCGCGTCCTGGACGCAGGCCGTCGCCCTCGCCGAGGAATCCGCCGCGGCGGTCGGCACGACGCTCGACCGCGGCCCGGCCGCGTACGCGCCGTTCCACCCCGGGCGTTGCGCCGAGCTGCGTCTGACCGAGACCGACGTGGTCGTCGGCCACGCCGGCGAGCTGCACCCGCGGGTCTGCACGGCGTTCGGGCTGCCCGCCCGGACGGCGGCGCTGGAGCTCGACCTCGACGTGCTGCTGGCCGGCGCGCCGGACCGCGGCGAGGTCCCGACCCTGTCGTCGTACCCGGTGGCCAAGGAGGACGTCGCCCTGGTCGTCGACGAGGACGTCGTGGCCGAGGACGTCGCCGACGCGCTGCGCCGGGGCGCGGGCGAGCTGCTCGAGGAGCTCGAGCTGTTCGACGTCTTCCGCGGCCCGCAGATCGGCGAGGGCAGCAAGTCGCTCGCGTACGCCCTACGGTTCCGGGCGGCCGGACGCACGCTCACCAGCGCCGAGGTCGCCGCCGCGCGCGACGCCGCCGTCGCCGCCACGGCGGAGCTGGGAGCGGTTCAGCGGACGGAGTGAGATGCGCCGGTGGGCTATTGTTTCGAGTTGATACAGCCGAAGGGTGCCAGCGAAGGCGCGGCGGTCGACGTGGTGCAGCCGTTGGAGGACTTATCGTGACCGCTTCCCCTGACCAAACGTTCGTACCGGGGGTCGCGGTGGTGCTTGCGTCGGCCGGTCGCCCAGAGCTTCTTAGCCCAGGCAGTCAACACCTGCGCCGCACAGGTCGGGCGGGCAGCCTTTCACAGGGGTCGTGTCGGGTCCCGATCGGGACAGCCTGCCGCCTGAGGCAGACATCCCCTCGTCCTGGCGGGTGGTCGTCGGCCCGAAGGGCTCGGCCATCCAGCGCAACACGGGGATGGACGCAGTTCCCGAGGCCGATCTCGTCGCCTTTTTTGACGACGACTCCGTCGTGCGAGACAAACTACTACCTGGCGAACGCTGTGTCCTTCTTCTCTCAGCACCCGGAGGTCATGGGCATTACGGGTCATGTGCTGGCTGACGGGGCTGTCTCGGGCGAGATCGGCGAAGCCGAGGCTCGGTCCCTGATAGCAGGGTCGTGGTCCGCACCACGCTCAGGTGTTTGGACCACTGCCCGTGAACTCTACGGCTGCAACTTCGTCGTGCGTGCGTCAGGCGCCTCCCGGCTGCGGTTCGACGAGAGACTCCCGCTCTACTCCTGGCTAGAGAACCATCACTACGCGCGCCGCCTGATGCGGCGAGGCCGGATCGCGAAAGTCCAGGACTGCGTGATCGTCCATCGGGCTGCGACGTCAGGTGGGCGTCAGGCTCATGTCCGTCTGGGCTACTCGCAGGTGATGAATCCGCTCTACCTGCTGTCGAAAGACAGATTCCCATTCTGGCTTGCCGCCAACGAGATCGTCTTCCGAGGCGGCAAGAACGTGGTGCTTTCGATTGGTGGTCCAACAGCCTCCTGGCGACGCAAGCGTCTCCGAGGCAACGTGCTGGCCCTCTTCGACGTCCTTCGAGGCAAGCTGACGCCCGAGAGGGCAGCGTCCCTCTGAGGTACTGCTGCCGGGCCCAGCCGAAGTTGAACCTCCCGGCCACCCCCTTGTCTTGAGCGTCCCGCTCGTTCCTTCTTCCTGCGTGATCAGCCAGAGGCTCCCGTGAAAATCATCCACCTGCTCAAGCACGGCCTGCGGGACAACGGCCATGTCCATGTCGCGGTCGACCTCGCCTGCGCACAGGCTGATGCCGGCCACGACGTCGCGTTCGTCATCGGCGGGTACGAGCTTCGGCGACGTGCTGAGCCGGCACGGCGTAGAGGTCGTCCACCTCCCGCCGACAGGAGGCGTGAGAAGCCTTTTATCCGCTCTCCGGTCGTTCTGGGGTCTCACCCGCCGGTTCAGGCCGGATCTGGTCCACGCCCACATGATGTCTTCCGCCCTGCTGGCCTACCCCGTCTGCAAGGCCCGACGGATCCCGCTCGTGACCACGATGCACAACTCGTTCGACAAGCACTCGTTCCTGATGCGGCTGGGGACCGTGGTGGTCGCCGTCAGCGAAGCAGAGCGCAGCCTGCTGCTGTCGCGCGGGTACCCGCCGCGCAAGGTGGTGACAATCGTCAACGGTCCGGTCGACTCGCCCCGCGAGCAGACGGCCGTGGACCTCCCGTCGCTGGCCACGCCGTGCGTCATGACGCTCTCGGGTCTGCACCCGAGGAAAGCTGTCGGCGACGTCATCACAGCGTTCGGTGCTGTGGCCGCGGAGAATCCTGCGTGGCACCTCAACATCGTCGGCAGCGGGCCGCAGCGGGAGCAGCTCGAGGGCTGGGCGCGCGAGACCGGTGTCGACGAGCGCATCCACTTCCTCGGCGCGTCGGCCAGTCCCCGCCAGCTGCTGAAGCAGGCCGAGATCTTCGCCACGGCGACGCTGGCCGATCCGTGCCCGCTGACCATCATGGAAGCCCGGGCGGCGGGTTGCGCGATCGTGGGGACCAGGGTCGGGGGCATCCCGGAGACGCTGGACGCACGGAGCCGCCGGTCTGCTCGTCCCGACGCAGGACCCCTCCGCGATGGCGGAGGCCCTCCAGCGACTCGTGGGACGCCCGAGCTCCGCTCGACGCTGGGGAAGCGTGCCCTGGACGGCGCGGATCACTACCGTGTCGAGCGTGTGGCGGCGGATCATCTCCGTCTGTACGAGAGCCTGGTCCGGTCACCGCAGTCGGCTGACCCGGCCCGCAGGACGTGATGCACCGCACGCGGAACGGGGCCACGGCTGGGCGGAACTCCCTCTGACGGCCGTTACAGTTGAGCATCGGACCGGGGGCGGTTCGACAATCCACTTGGGGGAGCTGGTCGTCGACCAGTGTTGCGATGCCGCAGAGCTGGTCATCGCAGACCAGTCGACCCGCGCCGACGAGTCCGGGGGACGCGGTGAGCATGCCCGAGGGGTGCTCGTCCACGAGTGGATAGCCCAGTCGGGCGGGTCCGAGAACGTCTTCGAGGCGTTCAGCGAGATCTACCCGGAGGCCGACCTCTATGCCTGTGGAACGACTCCGTCGGTCGCTTCGCCGGCCGCCGGCTCAACGAGACGTGGCTGGCGCGCACCCCGCTGCGTCGCAGCAAGGTCGCCGCGCTGCCCTTCATGCCCGCCACCTGGCGCCGCCTGGAGGACCGCGGCTACGAGTGGGCGCTGATCAGCTCGCACCTCTTCGCGCACCACGCCCGTTCGGCGGACCGCACCGACCTGCCGCGCTTCGTCTACGTGCACAGCCCGGCCCGCTACATCTGGACCCCGGACCACGACAGCCGCGGGGCCAGCCTGCCGCTGCGGGCGGCCTCGGCGCTGCTGAAGCCGATGGACCGCAAGCGGGCCCAGGAGGGCGCGCAGCTTCGCGGCCAACAGCGCCTTCGTGCGCGAGCGGATCGCCGCGCGCCTGGGAGGTCGACAGCCGGGTCATCTTCCCGCCGGTCGAGGTGGAGGCGCATCCAGGCGGTGCCCGACTGGCGCGACGAGCTGACCGCCGAGGAGCAGGCCGTCCTGGACGTCGCTGCCCGAGGGCTTCGTGCTCGGCGCCTCGCGCTTCATCCCGTACAAGCGGCTCGACCTCGTGATCGCGGTCGGGGAGCGCGCGGGTCGGCCCGTCGTCCTGGCCGGCCGGGGGCCGGAGCTCGAGCGGCTGCGGGCGGTCGGCGCGGCGGCCTCCGTCCCCGTGCACGTCGTCGAGGGACCCTCGACCGCGCTGCTGCGCGCGCTCTACCAGACGACGGACCTCTTCGTGTTCCCGGCCGTCGAGGACTTCGGGATCATGCCGGTCGAGGCCATGGCCGCCGGTGCCCCGGTGCTGGCGCAGGCCCTCGGCGGCACGGCGGAGAGCGTCGTGCCCGGGCTCACCGGGGCGCTGATCACCTTCGACGACCCCGACGAGCTGGCGCCCGGCCGCCGAGGCCGCCATGGCGACCCGGCCGCGACGACCGGCTCGCGCACGCGCGGACCTTCTCGCGCGGCCGGTTCGAGCGACGAGATCCACGGGTGGGTGGGCCGATGAGCCGCACGACGGTCGCCGTCAACCAGAGCTTCGCGACGCAGCGCGTCACCGGGCAGCAGCGCTACGCCCACGAGATCGCCAGCCGGCTGCGGACGCGACCCGGCGTCGCGGTGCTCGAGCCCACCGGGCTGGTGGCGCGGGTCGGCGCTGCGGGTCTGGGCCTGGGCGCTGCTCGGTGCTGCCGCTGCGGGCCGGGTCCCGGGTGCTGGTCTCGCTGACCGCCCGGGCGCCGCTCTGGGCACGCCGGCACGTCCTCGTCGTGCACGACCTGTTCGTGCTGACGAACCCGAGTGGTTCAGCCGGGCCTACGTCTGGACCCACGCGCCGCTGCTGCCAGGCTGCAGCTGCGGACGGCGAAGGCCCTGGTCGCCGTCAGCGAGCCCGTCGCCGAGCAGCTCGCCGCGTACGACGTCCCGCGTCCGCGTCGCGCCCAACGCGCCCGAGCGACGGTGTTCTGCGCGCCGCCGGGGCCGGACGACGCGGCGGTGCTCGAGTCCGCGGGCTCGAGCGCGGCGTCCTACCTGCTCGCGGTCGGCAGCCTCGACCCGCGCAAGAACCTCCCGCTGCTCGCCCAGGCCTACGCGGCGCTGTCCGACGAGGAGCGCGCCGCGCACCCGCTGGTCGTGGTCGGCGGGGGCGCCGGCATCTTCCGGTCCGAGCAGATCAGCTGGCCCGCCGAGGTCGTCGACGCCGGCTACGTCAGCGACGACGAGCTGCGCGCGCTCTACGCGGGCTGCCGCGCCGTGGTGTTCGTGAGCCTCGCCGAGGGCTTCGGGCTGCCGCTCGTCGAGGCTGCGGCCGCCGGGGCCGGCTCGCTGCGTCATCTCCGACCTCGCCGGTGTTCCGCTGGATCTGCGGCGAGGACGCCGCGCACTACGTCGACCCGACGTCCGTCGACAGCATCACCGCCGGTCTGCGGCGCCTGGAGATCGAGCTCCGTCCCAGGAGTCGACCTTGCGCGGTTCGCCTGGGACGACAGCGCCCGACGGGTGGCGGAGCTGTGCCAGGCGGTGGGTTCCGGCACCGCCGTCACGCCGTGGTCCGACAGCACGGCAGGATCGCCGGTACCGGCACCGGCCCGTCCGCACGCAGGAGAGGACCGGTCGGTGAGCCTTCACGACGTCGAGCCGCGCGCCCCGCGCGTGGCGGTGGTCCTGGCCTCGGCCGGACGCCCGCACGCTGCTCGCCCAGGCTCTGCGTCGGTGCAACGCCCAGACGCGGTCAACCCTTCACCGGCGTCGTGTCCGTTCCCGACGCCGCGAGCCTGCCCGACGACCCGATCGCTGCTCGAGGGGTGGGCCGTCGTCACCGGCACCCGGGGGCTCGCGGCCCAGCGCAACGCCGGCATGGACGCCGTGCCTGACGCCGACCTCGTCGCCTTCTTCGACGACGACGCCGTCGTCCGCGCCGACTACCTCGCCCGCGCGGTCGACTTCCTCGGCCGAGCACCCCGAGGTCGTCGGGCTCACGGGCCGCGTCCTCGCCGACGGCGCGGTCACCGGCGAGATCGCCGAGGCGGAGCGCCGAGGCCCTGATCGGCGGCGCTCGCGCGGCACCCCGGTGGCGGGAGGCGTGGTCGCCGACGCGCGAGCTCTACGGCTGCAACTTCGTCGTCCGGACCTCGCCGGGCTCCGGCTGCGCTTCGACGAGCGGCTCCCGCTCTACTCCTGGCTCGAGGACCACGACTTCGCCCGCCGCCTGATCCGGCGCGGGCCGCTCGCCGCACGTCGACGGACTGCGTCGATCGTGCACCGCGCTGCCGCCTCGGGCGGCGCGCAGGCCATATGCGGCTCGGGTACTCGCAGGTGATGAACCCCGTCTACCTGCTGACCAAGGGCAGCTTCCCGCTGTGGCTCACCGCGCAGAGATCGTCCGCCGGTGGCCAAGAACGTCGTGCTCTCCGCGTACGGCCCGTCGACGGCGTGGCGTCGCGAGCGGCTGCGCGGCAACCTCCTCGGCGTAGCCGACGTGGTCCGCGGTCGGATCACGCCTGAGCGGGCCGCCGAGCTGTGAGGGGCAGCTCGAGCCTGATCGGCCGTCCGCTCGTCACGTCGACGGAGCCGGGGCCTGCGGCGGGCAGACCCGGGACGCCCCGGCTGCAGCAGGTGGACATCGCGCGCGGACTGGCCGTGATCGGAGTCGTGCTCAACCACGCGGTGGACGGTCTCATCGGTGCTGCGATCGTGCCCAGCACCTCGACGCTCGCCCGATTCAACGACGCTCTCTACGTCTTCCGCATGCCGACGCTGGCGCTGCTGCTCGGGTTGTTCATCCCGCTCGGTGTGCGGCGGCGAGGCCTCGGTGCCTACGTCCGCCAGCGGACCGTGCTCTTCGGCTACCTCTACGTCGTCTGGTTCGTCCTGCAGAGCGCGACCGAGGCGCTAACCAGCGGCCTCCGCAACTCTCAGAGCCACGCGCTGTCGCTCCTGACCGTCTGGAGACCGTCGGCCACCTGTGGTTCATCCCTTTCCTCATCGTCGCGAGCACCGTCGTGGCTGGTCTGGCACCGTGGCGTCGCCGAGCGGTGAGCTGGTTCGGGCTGGCCGTCCTGGGAGCGCTGAGCGTGTTGGCCTGGGGGTGGACCCCAGCCTGATCGGGCTACGGGGTCTCTCCCTGCTGGTCTTCGTCGCCCTCGGGGCGACGATCCAGGTCGGTGGCCTGGACAGGGCGTTTCGATGGCCGGCCAGGGTCTGGCTCGCGGTCGGGGTCCTGGCACTGGCGGGGTTCAACGGGCTGTGGCTCACCCACCTGGCACCGGCGACGCAGGAGGCGCACCTGGCGCTATCGCTCGTCCTGCGCAGCGAGGCCGCGGCGTGCCTCGGGATCGTGATGGTGCTCGCCCTGGCCGTCGTCATCGCACGCGCGAAGCCGGCCCGGTGGGCCCTGAGCGCGGTCGGTCGCCGGACCCTGCCCATCTACCTCGCGCACGTCATCGTCGTCGCCGGAGGGAGGATCGTGCTCGACAAGGTCCTCCACGTGGAGCACGTGTGGGTCTATCCGACGGTCCTCGTCCCCGTGGGGGTCGTGCTGCCCCTCCTCGTCTCCGCCTGGGCGCGGCGCCTCCACCTGTCGTGGTTGTTCGAGCTGCCGGCCTGGCTCTCGTCGCGGCTCGGACCATGCTGATGCGCGGGCTCGCACCCCCTGCGGTGCTCCGTACTGCGGTCGACGGCCGGGCTCGGCGCCGGCCGCGGCGACACCACCGGTCGTCGTCAGTCACGAAGACCTCGTACCGAAGGGTTTGCTGACGTGGAGATCCGCGACTACCTGCGCATGCTGAGACGGGGATGGCTCGCCGTCCTCGCGATCACCGCAGCCGTCCTCGGGATGTCGATGGCCTACCTGGCCCTGGCGCCCAAGACCTACTCGGCGACGACGGTCCTCTACGTGTCGGCCAACGACCCGGAGTCGATCACCGACCTCCAGCAGGGGTCGCAGTTCACGCAGAACACCGCGGTGACATTCGCCGAGCTCATCGACTCGGCGACCGTCCTCGGGAGCGTGGCGCAGAACCTGCGGCCGCAGGAGAACGTCGATGACCTGGTGGCGAGCGTGTCGGCGACGGTGCGCGAGGAGACGACGCTCATCGACGTCTCGGCGACCGGGAGGAGTCCGGCGCGGGTCGCGCTCATCGCCAACGCGACCGCGGCCAGCGCCATCCGGGTAGTGCCGGCCCTGGAGCCCGGACCGACGGGCCGGTCGCTGGTCCAGCTCCGGCAGGTGCAGCAGGCCGTGGAGCCGACCCGCGCGGTCAGCCCCAACACGCGGCGGATCCTGGCCCTGGGCCTGGTGGTCGGCTTCTGCCTCGGCCTGGGCATCACGATCGGCGTCCAGGCGCTCGGCACCAAGATCCGGCGCCCCCAGGACCTGCACGACCTGACCGACATCCCGGTCCTGGGAGTGCTTCCGCTTCCCCGGAAGTCCCAGCGGCGCAGCCTCGTGGCGCGCGACCACCCGTCGAGCGCTGCCGGCGAGGCGTACCGGACGCTGCGGACGAATCTCGGGAGCCTCGGCCCGGACCGGCGCAGCGTGCTGTTCGCCGGTGTCAGCGGCGAGCCCGACGACGCGATGGTCCCCGTGAACCTGGGGTGGTCGCTCGCCGGTTACGGCCGACGCGTGGCTCTGGTGGACCTCGACCTGCGTCACGCCGCGGTCGGGCGCGCCATGGGCCTGGCCCCGGCCGCGGGAGTGGCCGACGTTCTCGCTGGCAGCACACCGCTCGACGAGGCGCTGGTGACCTCGAGCACCGAGGCGAGGCTGCGCGTCCTTCAGTCGGGCGCGCCCGAGCCCAGCCCGTCCGAGCTGCTCGGGACCGACGCCACGGCACGACTCATCGGCGACCTGGAGGAGCAGAACGACTACGTCCTGCTCCACGCGCCCGCCCTGCTGGCCTACACGGACGCCGCCGTCGCGGCCGGTCTGGCCGACGGCGTCGTCGTCACGCTCTGTGCGGGGCGGACGACGGCCCAGGAGTTCCTGTCCGCGCTCCGGGTGCTGTCGAACGTGAGGACGACGCCCGTGGGGATCGTCCTGACGCATGTCCGGCGCTCGTCGCTGGAGAAGAGCAGGGGTCGCAAGCGGCGGTTCGGCGTGTCCGAGCACAGCGGCGGTGGGTACCCCTGGAACTGGACCGATGGCTAGAGCGGCACGGCCGTGAGACCGGCCACGACCGGACCAGGACGGATCGTCGTCCTTGGCCCGGGTCGTCCCGCGCTGGACGACCATGACGCCCGACCCGGTGTCCGGGGCCAGCAGGCCGTACGAGGGACGATCCCCCTCCGACCCCAGCCGAGGAGACTCGATGACCAGCGAGCCGTGTGCTACACCGCCACGCCCGGATATCTCTTCTCGACCGTGCTGAGCGCGCTCCAGGCCCGCGCGTACTCCGACCCCACGACCGTCTCAGTGGTCGTCTGCCTGCTCGCGGACCACCCGTCTGCAGAGCAGGACGTCTTCGCCCTGGTCTGCGAGGAGAACGGCATCGACCTGGTCGTGGCGCCGGGCTCCACGCTGCGTGGGCTCCACCCCACCTACGCGCGTCTCTTCCTCGACCAGATGCTGCCCGTCGAGGTCGAGGAGATCCTCTACCTCGACGGTGACACTCAGGTCGTCGCGGACCTGGGCCCGCTCCTGGACGCAGTGCCACCGACGCGCGGCGTCCTCGCGGTCCGGGACCCGATGGTGTTCCTTCGCAGGATCAGCCCAGGTCTGCGACGCAAGATCGACGGCTGGTGGGACGCGAGCGACATTCCCCAGTCGCTGCGCGACGGTTACGTGAATGCCGGGATCATGCGGCTCTCACGCGCCGTGGTGCCCGAGCTGCGCGAGGCCGTGCTCGACCTGATCGAGGTCCAGGGGCGCTCGCTCCAGTTCAAGGACCAGGACGCCATCAACCTCGTCCTCGGGCCGAGGATCACGCCGGTGTCGCTGGTCTGGAACTTCCCGGGTTTCCTGCTGGGCTCTCGGCTGGCGTCGACGGTGTCGCCCCGGATCCTCCACTTCATGTCGGACCCGCGTCCCTGGGACGGCCCCCTCCCTCCCTGGGGCGCCCGCTACCACGAGCCCTACCTGGACCTCGTCCGGCGGTACCCGTCGACCGCGCCGTACCGTAGCCACCTGCGGGGGAGCCGCAGGGTCAAGTACGCCCTGCAGCAGCGCTACAAGGGCCTCACCGAGGGGCGTCTCTGGCAGCGTGACGTCGCGGCCGATGCTGTGCTCGAGCTCGAGCGGTCGACGCCGGGTCTCGGATGAAGACGCTCTGCACCACGCTGGCCGTGGCCCCGACCGGCCGGTACGGACGTGCGCCTGCGGGACCTGCTCGCGGGGTCGCTTCGTGACGACGGTCTCCTACCAGCGCGCCATGGTCCTCGTGACGGGCTCGAGCCTGCTGGTCCCCGTCATCGGGCTGGCGACCGCACCGATCCTCACCCAGTCGCTCGGCGTGGCCGGACGTGGTGCTGCCGGTGCCGCATTGGCGCCGAACCTGCTGATCGTCGGCGGGGCCACGCTCGGGCTGCCGCAGGCCCTGACCTACCTGCTCGCGTCCCGCCCGCACCTCGCCCGTCGGGCCCTGGCCCTGGCCTCGGCCTTCAGCATCGTGCTCGGAGCGCTCGCGCTGGTCGCTGTCTTCCTGGCCCGGTCGTTCCTGTCTGGCGGCGACCCGCAGCTCGAACAGCTACTCGTCCTCGGTACGTGGCTCGCGCTACCCGCGCTCATCGTCGGCCTGCTGAGGGGAGCCGCGACGGGTCTCCAGATGTGGACCGCGGTGGCGGCGGAGCGGGTGGTCAACTCGGTCCTGCGTCTCGTGCTGCTCGGCACGCTGGCCCTGGCCGGACGCCTCGACGTGACGGCGGCGGTAGCGGTCATGAGCGTCGCCCCCGTGGTCGCCGGGCTGGCGTACGTCGGTGTCTTCCGGCGCTCGAAGCAGCCAGTCGAGCAGTCGCGCCCGGACGAGCCGTTCGTGTCGGGGATGGTGCGGTTCGGTTCTCAGGTCTGGCTGGCGGCCGTCGCCACCATGCTCATGGCCAGGCTGAGCCAGCTGCTCGTCACGCCCTTGTCGAGCGTCGAGCAGCTCGGTCTGCTGATCGTCGCGATCACCATCTCCGACGTCCCCTACATCGTGACCCAGACGGTCCGTGACGTCACATTCGGCGCCGCGAGCGCCGAGTCGGACACCGAGAGGCTGCTGGCCACCTCCAGGGTGGCGACCTTGATAGCCGTCGGCGGGTCCGCGGTCCTTGGCGTGTCCCTGCCCCTCTGGATCGACGTCGTATTCGGACGCGGGTTCGGGGCCGCGATGCTCCCGACCTGGTTGCTGCTGTCGACGTCGTGCCTCGCGGTACCGGGTCTCATCGCCGGTGCTGGCCTGGACGCCGCTGGGCGCCCCGGCCTGCGGTCGGTGTCGCTGGTCCTGGCACTGGTGGTCAACCTCGTCGGGCTGCTGCTCCTCGTCCCTCCACTCGGAGCCGTCGGCGGTGCGCTCGCGGCTCTTGGGAGCACGTCGGCCTCGACCGTCTTCATGGTTCTCATGGCTGCCCGCCTCCTGGAGGTCCGGACCCGCTTCTTCTTCGTCCCCCAGCGGGCAGACCTGACCCTTCTCCTCGAGTTCGTGCGTGTCGTGATCCGACGGCTGCCCGGGGGCAGACGCCGATGATCCGACCGATCGGCCAGGGGGTACAGGTGGACCTCGCATGACGAGTCTCTCGCTCGTGACCGTCCTCCTGGTGGCGTACGGCGCGCTCGGACGTCGGGGCTACGGCACGGCCCTGGCCCTCGGCGGTGCAACGGCGGCCGGTGCGGCGGTCGTCGTCGGCGCGACGGCCGTCCCGACCTTCTACGCGGTCTCGCTCGGTGCTGTCGTCGGGCTCGTCCTCTCCATGGTCGCGCACGCTTTCCGTCGGGCAGCGCCGGTCGCATCCAGCCCGGGGGTCGGCCTCCTGGTCGCCTTCTTCGCCTGGTCGACCTTGGTGACGCTGACCGCCCCCGTCGTCTTCGAGGGCACGACGGTGCTGGCGCCCGGCACGGGCCCACGGGCGCTCGCAGGTGGTTTCTTCACGAGCTCGAACGTCGCGCAGGTGCTCTACCTTTTCCTCGGGGTCGGGGTCGTGGCGTTCCTGAGCCGCTCGTCCAAGGCCGGACCAGGCCTCATCGGGCTGGCCGCCGGGACCACCACGATCCTCTCGTTCTGGCGCTACCTCCACCAGTACGCCGGGCTGCCGTTCCCGGAGGACTTCTTCGACAACTCCCCGGCCTTCGCCTACATCGAGACGGCACCCCAGGGCGTGCAGCGATTCCGGGGGATCCTCTCGGAGCCCGCAGGTCTGGCCGTCTCGTGCCTCGTGACGGTGGCGTACATGGTGCCGCGGTCTGTACGGGTAACGGGCTGGCGCCGCGCCGGCGCGCTCGCTGTGGCCGGCGTCGCGGTCTTCCTCGGGTCCGTCTCCACCTCGGCCACGTTCGTCGTGGCCGGGGGCATCGTGTCCGCGCTCGCGCTCGCGACCTTCGGGGTGAGCTTCGTGTCGCGGCATGTACGTCTGAGCGGGGTCGTGAGCGTTCTCGCCTGCGGTGTCGTCATTGGCCTGGTCTGGGTGTTGCCGCTCCTCGCGACGTTCGTCGAGACGACGATCAACCAAAAGGTGTCGTCGTCGTCCTACAACGACCGGTCGTTCTCGGACAGCACGTCCTACGAGCTCCTGCTCACCACGTTCGGGTTCGGCGTCGGGCTCGGGTCCAACCGTGCATCGTCCTTCCTCCCCGGCCTGCTCAGCACCACGGGCATCGTCGGGACCCTGCTGTTCACCGCGGCGGTGGTCACGCTGGTGTCGCGCGGCGGCAAGGTCCAGGCCTATCGACCGGTGGTCTGGGCGCTCGTGACCCTGCTCGTCGTGAAGCTCGTGTCCGGGCCGGACCTCTCAGACAGCAGCGGCATCCTGTGGATCTCGTTGGGACTACTGTCACGAGCAGCGCGCAGGACGGACGCTGCGCAGCCCGACCTGCCGTCGACCGCACCATCACGCCGAGGGCTCGCGACGAGCGACCGGCGACTCACGACCGGGGAGACCACGCCATGACCAGCTTCCTCAGCCGGACACGGCCCGTGCATCGCACCGCACTCGTCCTCGGCGCGATCGCGCTCGTGGCCGTGATCGTCGTCACGGCCGCCGCGTTCCGAAGCACCGGCGGGGAGGGCGGCTCCGGGCTGGCCGGCGAGGCGGTCGTCACCGCGAGCTCCACCGCGAGCGGGTTCTCCCCGCGTGCCGTCGTGACGTCGGGCTCGGCGAGCTCACCCGGGGCGTCCTGGCGCGCACGGGGCGAGCCTGCGGGCGCCTGGATCGAGCTGTCCTGGGCCGCGCCGCAGGACCTCCACGATCTGGTTCTCGTGCGCAACGCGCTCGACGAGCCCGGCATCACCGCGGGCTACCTCAGCTTCGGGGACGGGTCGCACCTGCAGGTCCCGCTCTCGACCACCAGCCGGGAGACGCACCTGCCCTTCAGCTCGCGCTCGACCGACCGGGTGCGGTTCACTGTCTCGGCCGCCCAGCCCTCCGCGGCGGCCGTCGTCAGCGAGATCGTCGTCAACGGAGACCGGGGGGCCAACGCGGTCGCCACCGACGGTGGTGCGGACGTCGCGCCCCTGGCGTCGCTCTCGAGCTCGATCTCCACGACCGCGAGCCCGCTCAGCGGACTTGTCGACAGCCCGGGTCCGGGGCAGACCGGTACGACCTGGGGAGCGACGGCGCGTGCGGGGGACTGGGTCGAGCTCCGCTGGTCGCGAGCTCGGGAGATCAGCAGCGTGCTCGTCCGGGGCTCGCGGACCGGCGCGCGGTTGGGGTCTGCGGACCTCGTCTTCTCCGACGGGAGCGTCCTTCGAACTGGGGGGCGTTGGCCGACCCGGACCTGCCGACCACGCTGGGCTTCATGCCGAGGGTCACTACCTCGCTCCGGATCGTGCTCGACGCCATCGACGGCACGGGTTCTGTCGAACTGTCGGAGGTCGAGGTCTACCGCGTCGGCGCGACGCCGCCCGCCCCTGTGAAGGCGGGCTCGCTCCCGGAAGTGGGCCAGGGCGGCTGTTCGGACGACGCCGCCAGCGCGGGCGACCTCGAGGTCGTGTGTCCGCTGAACGGCACGCGGGTGAGCGGCGGCACGACGCTCGAGGTTGCACTCGGGGCGGCTTACACCTCAGCCACGGCCCAGGTCGTCGGCCAACCGGACTCGCGCAGGGTCGAGGGGACTCGTGGGACGGGCGGCCGGGTCCGGCTGCCCCTCGACCTGGGGTCCGTAGTCCCGGGACCGGTCACAATCGTCGTGGAAGCGGACGGTCGGGGTGTCCCGGAGCGGACGGCCCACCTCCAGCTGCTCGTCGATGGCCAGCGTCCGGCCGACGTCACGACCAGTCGGACCGCGCAGGGGCGGACCCTGCTCTACGCGGAGGAGTTCCACCAGGCGGTCAGCACCTCACGGAGCGGGGAGGGTGCCCTCTACGCGTCGGCCAAGTCGGCGAGCACGGGGAGCGAGGACTTCGGCGACGCCATCTTCGCCGACCCCTCCCAGGGCCTCGGCAACATGACGTCCGTCGACGGCCAGTACCTCGGCATGAACGTCCTCCCGCGGCCCGCCGGCTTCGCCGACCCGCAGGGTTGGGGTCGCGAGCACGTCGGGGCCATGCTCGCCTCGGCGCGGACGGGCGGGTCCGGCCTGTCGGCGCAGTACGGCTACTTCGAGGCGCGCATTTACGCACCGGCCATGCCGGGCACGTGGCCGGCGTTCTGGCTGCTTCCGAGCGACAACCTCGCCGAGAAGCAGCGGGTGGTCGCGGAGATCGACGCGGTCGAGCTCTACGGGCACGACCCGGAGGGCAGCTGCTCGACGACGCACTCGTACACCGACGGCAAGGACCAAGGCGGCAAGGCGCAGTGCGGCGAGCGGTTCGACTCGCTCGCGCAGGCGGTCGGCTGGCACACGTACGGGGTCCGGGTCCTGCCCGACGTCAACGTGTTCTTCATCGACGGCAAGGAGGTCGCGCGTTCGCCACAGGTTGCCGGCGGCTCGTCCCCGATGTTCTTCTTGGTCAACCTCGCGCTCGGCGGCGGCTGGCCCGTCGAGCTCAACCCGGTGCGCAACCGGGCGTCGCTCTACGTCGACTACGTCCGGGTCTACGTCTAAGGCTGGTCCAGGCAAACCCGCGTTTGCATGCTCATGTTTTGTTTGGCATAGTCATGCACATGGTCCTCAAGGTCGCGGTCGCCGGGGCGACCGGCTACGCGGGCGGCGAGCTGCTCCGGCTCCTGCTGAACCATCCCCACGTCGAGATCGGTGCGCTGACCGCCGGAGGCAGCGCCGGGACCCGTCTCGGTGACCTGCAGCCGCACCTGACGCCCCTGGCCGACCGGGTCGTCGAGGCCACGACGCCCGAGGTCCTCGCGGGCCACGACGTCGTCTTCCTCGCCCTGCCGCACGGGGCGTCGGCGGCGGTGGCGGAGGCGCTCGGCGACGAGGTCCTCGTGATCGACTGCGGCGCTGACTTCCGGCTCGACCGACCCGGGCGACTGGGAGCAGTTCTACGGAACCCCGCACGCCGGCACTTGGCCGTACGGGCTGCCCGAGCTCCCCGGCCAGCGCGACCGGCTGGCTGGGACCCGCCGGGTCGCCGTTCCCGGCTGCTACCCGACGACCGCGACCCTCGCCCTGCTCCCGGCCGTCGCCAGCGGGCTCGTCGACGGCCACGACGTCGTCGTGGTAGCGGCCAGCGGCCCGTCCGGGGCGGGGCGCTCGCTCAAGCCGCACCTGCTGGGCGCCGAGCTGATGGGTTCCGCGAGCGCGTACGGGGTCGGGGGCGCCCACCGCCATGTCCCGGAGATCGCCCAGAACCTCCGGGCCCTCGGCGCCAGCGTCCCACCGACGCTGTCCTTCACGCCCGTGCTCGTGCCGATGTCGCGCGGCATCCTCGCCACCTGCAGCGCCCCGCTCGCCGACCCCGACGTCACGCCGGAGGCCGCGTACGCGGTCTACGCCGAGACGTTCGTCGACGAACCCTTCGTCCAGCTGCTGCCCTTCGGCACCTGGCCGCAGACCCAGTCCGTGCTCGGCTCCAACGTCGTCCAGGTGCAGGTCACCGTGGACCGCGCGGCCGGGCGGCTGGTCGCCGTCGCGGCGCTCGACAACCTCACCAAGGGCACGGCCGGCGGCGCCGTGCAGTGCATGAACCTCGCCCTCGGCCTCCCCGAGACCACGGGCCTCCCTCGCGTAGGAGTTGCACCATGAGCGTCACCGGAGCGGCGGGTTTCGTCGCCGCAGGCGTCACCGCCGGCCTGAAGCCAAGCGGGCGGTCTGACCTCGCCCTCGTCGTGAACACCGGCCCGGACGCTGTCGCGGCCGCCGTGTTCACCACCAACCGCGTCAAGGCCGCACCCGTCCTCTGGTCGCAGCAGGCGGTCGCGGACGGCCGGCTGCGGGCCGTCGTCCTCAATTCCGGCGGCGCGAACGCGTGCACGGGACCGGCGGGGTTCGCCGACACCCACCGCACGGCGGAGCACGTCGCGGCGGAGCTCACCGCGGCCGGGACCGAGGTCGGCGCCGGCGACGTGGCGGTCTGCTCGACCGGCCTGATCGGCACCCGGCTGCCGATGGACCTGGTCACCGCCGGCGTGAGCGCCGCGGCCACGGCCCTGTCCGAGGACGGCGGTCGCGACGCCGCCCGGGCGATCATGACCACCGACACCGTGGCCAAGACGGCGCACTACGCCGACGAGGGCTGGTCGGTCGGCGGGATGGCCAAGGGCGCGGGGATGCTCGCGCCGGGCCTGGCGACGATGCTCGTGGTGATCACGACCGACGCGGTCCTCGACGCCGAGGCGGCCGGGAAGCACCTGCGTACGGCGTGCGCCACGAGCTTCGAGCGCGTCGACAGCGACGGCTGCATGTCGACCAACGACACCGTCGTCCTGATGAGCAGCGGAGCCGCGGGCGTACGGCCCAGCGCCCACGACTTCCAGGCCGCCCTCGACGAGACCTGCCACGACCTGGCCATGCAGCTGCTCCGCGATGCCGAGGGTGCGAGCCACGACATCGCGATCACCGTCGAGCACGCGGCAAGCGAGGCGGACGCGCTCGAGGTCGCCCGGGCGGTGGCGCGCAGCAACCTCTTCAAGTGCGCCGTCTTCGGCGGCGACCCCAACTGGGGCCGCGTGCTCGCCGCGCTCGGCACCACCAGCGCCGACTTCGACCCCGACCGCGTCGACGTGTCCTTCAACGGCGTCGAGGTGTGCCGCGACGGCGCGATCGGCGAGGACCGCAGCCTCGTCGACCTGTCCGGCCGCGACGTCCGCGTCGTGATCAACCTGCGCAACGGTCGCGGCTCCGCGACCGTCTGGACCAACGACCTGACGTACGACTACGTCAAGGAGAACGCGGAGTACTCGACATGACACTGCTCGCCGCAGGGGCCGGACGTCGCTCCGCTCCGGCCTCGTCGTGAGGAGCTGGACGTGAGCAACGCCGCCCCCCGGTCCGACGAGGCCCTCTCCCTGATCGAGAAGGCCTCGATCCTCACCGAGGCCCTGCCCTGGCTGGAGACCTACGTCGGCAAGACCGTCGTGATCAAGTACGGCGGGAACGCGATGATCGACGAGGAGCTGAAGCGCGCCTTCGCCTCCGACATCGTCTTCATGAAGCGCTGCGGCGTGCACCCCGTCGTCGTGCACGGCGGCGGGCCGCAGATCTCCTCGATGCTCTCCCGGCTCGGGATCCCCTCGGAATTCCGCGGCGGTCTGCGCGTGACGACGCCGGAGGCCATGGAGGTCGTCCGGATGGTGCTCGTCGGCCAGGTCGGGCGCGACCTCGTGGGCCTGATCAACGCGCACAGCACGCTGGCCGTCGGGCTGTCCGGCGAGGACGGCGGGCTGTTCACCGCGGCGCGGCGCGGGACGGTCGTGAACGGTGAGGAGGTCGACCTCGGCCTGGTCGGCGACGTCGTCCACGTGCGCACGGAGGCGATCCGGGGTCTCGTCGACTCGGGCAGCGTCCCGGTCGTGGCGAGCATCGCGCCCGACGCCGACGGCGTCGTGCACAACGTGAACGCCGACACCGCCGCGGCCGCGCTGGCCGTCGCGCTCGGCGCCGAGCGCCTCGTCGTGCTGACCGACGTCGAGGGGCTCTACCGCGACTGGCCGGCCTCGACCGACGTCATCGAGGAGCTGAGCGCCTCCGAGCTGCGGGCGCTGATGCCGTCCCTGCAGTCGGGCATGGTCCCCAAGATGGAAGCCTGCCTCCGTGCGGTCGAGGGCGGCCTGACCCGGGCGACGGTCACGGACGGCCGGGTGCCGC
The DNA here is from genome assembly GCA_963762775.1 of uncultured Actinomycetota bacterium. GTDB lineage: Bacteria > Actinomycetota > Actinomycetes > Propionibacteriales > Propionibacteriaceae > Microlunatus. The sequence goes on along the minus strand of CAVXMD010000001.1, from coordinate 6,443 downwards.
ACGCGCTGCTGCTGGAGATCTTCACCAACTCAGGGATCGGGACCATGGTCACCCAGGACGGGCTCGTCCGGCTCGGCAGCCGCGTCTTCTCCGCGGCCGAGGGCATCCCGCTGCACGAGTACGCCAACGGTGAGTTCAGCCGGACGGCACCGCCGAGCGAGGCGCACGATCCGGAGCCGTCGGTCCTCGCCGACACGGCGGGCCTCTCGTGAGCGCCGTCGAGGCCGGTGCCGTGGTCAGCGCCGAGCTCACCGGTCCCGCCCCGCGCGGTTCGCAGGGCGTGCTCGAGGCGTACGGGCGCTCGGTGATGAACACGTTCGGCCCGCCCAAGCGGGTCTTCGTCCGCGGCGAGGGCTGCTACGTCTGGGACGCGGACGGGCGCCGGTACCTCGACCTGCTGGCCGGCATCGCCGTCAACGCCCTCGGTCATGCGCACCCCACGGTGCTCGCCGCCGTGACCGGGCAGATCGCGACGCTCGGCCACGTCTCGAACTTCTTCGCGACGCCCGCGCAGGTCGCGCTCGCGACGCGATTAGCCGGGCTGACCGGGGACCCCGACGCCCGGGTGTTCTTCACGAACTCCGGCACCGAGGCCAACGAGGCCGCGTTCAAGATCACCCGGATGACCGGGCGTACCAAGATCATCTCCACCGAGGGCGCGTTCCACGGCCGTTCGCTCGGGGCGCTCGCGATCACCCACAACCCGAAGTACCGCGCGCCGTTCGAGCCGCTGCCCGGTGACGTGACGTTCGTGCCGTACGGGGACGCCGAGGCCCTCGCGGGCGTGGTCGACGAGACCGTGGCCGCGGTGGTCCTCGAACCCGTCCAGGGCGAGAACGGCGTCATCGTCCCGCCGCCCGGCTACCTGGCCCGGGCCCGCGAGATCTGCGACGCGGCCGGCGCGCTGCTGTGGATGGACGAGGTGCAGACCGGCATGGGACGGACGGGGGACTGGCTGGTGCACGTCGCGCAGGGGGTGCGCGCGGACGTGGTCACCCTGGCCAAGGGCCTGGGCAACGGGTTCCCGATCGGTGCCTGCCTGGCGACCGGCCGGGCGGCCACGATGCTCGGCCCCGGGAGCCACGGCTCGACCTTCGGAGGCAACCCGGTCGCCGCCATCGCGGGCCTCGCGGTGCTCAACGTCATCGAGCGCGACGGCCTGCTCGAGCACGTGACGGCGATGGGGGAGCACCTCGTCACCGCCGTCGAGGGGCTCGGGCACCCGCTCGTCGCCGGGGTCCGGGGCCGGGGGCTGCTGCGCGGGATCGTGCTGACCGCCGACATCGGCCCCGAGGTCGCCGACCTGGCCCTCGAGGCCGGCTTCGTGATCAACGCACCCCGGCCCCACGTGCTGCGGCTGGCCCCGCCGTTGATCATCACGGCCGCCCAGCTGGACACCTTCGTCGAGGCGCTGCCCGGCCTGCTCGACGCGGCAGGGGCGGGGGCAGTGTCGTGAGCGTCGCACCGCTGCGCCACCTGCTCGCCGACGACGACCTCAGCCCGTCGGAGCAGCAGGGAGTCCTCGACCTCGCCGAACGGCTCCGGACCGACCCGTACGCCACCCGCCCGCTCGCCGGACCGCGGAGCGTCGCGGTGATCTTCGACAAGCCCACGCTGCGGACCCAGGCGTCCTTCAGCGCGGGCATCGTCGAGCTCGGCGGCTACCCCATGATGGTCGACGGCCGGCTGGCGGCGATCGGCACGCGCGAGTCGATCCCCGACGTCGCGCGGGTGGTCGGGCGTCAGGCGTCGGCGATCGTCTGGCGGACCTTCGCCCAGGCCGACCTCGCGACCATGGCGGCGTACGCCGGGGTGCCCGTCGTCAACGCGCTCACCGACGCCTACCACCCGTGCCAGATCCTGGCCGACCTGCAGACCCTGCGCCAGCACGGCCGCGCGCTGGCCGGGCTCACGCTCGCCTACGTCGGCGACGGCGCGAACAACATGGCCGCCAGCTACCTCCTCGGCTGCGTGACGGCCGGGATGCACGTGCGGCTCGGTGCTCCCGAGGGCTTCCACCCGGCACCTGCCCTGGTCGCGCGGGCGCGCGCCGTCGCGACGACCACCGGCGGCAGCGTCACCGTCACCGACTCCGCGACCGAGGCGGTCACCGCGGCCGATGCCGTGGCCACCGACACCTGGGTGTCGATGGGTCAGGAGGAGGACGGTCTCGACCGGGCCGCGGCCTTCGCGCCGTACCAGGTCGACGACGCGCTCCTTCGCCACGCCGACGCCGACGCGCTGTTCCTGCACTGCCTCCCGGCCTACCGCGGCAAGGAGGTGAGCGCGGAGGTCCTCGAGGGTCCCCGCTCGGTCGTCTGGGACGAGGCTGAGAACCGCCGGCACGCCCAGAAGGCGGTGCTCACGTTCCTCCTCGAGCGTTCCGGTCTCGCCGAGCCCTCCGGCCTGCTCGCCGCCACGGAGCTCCTCGCGTGACCGTCCTGCGCGGTGCGCCCCCCACCAAGGCGGCGCGTCATGACCGGGTCGTCGCCCTGCTGCGCGGTCAGGAGGTCCGCTCGCAGACCGAGCTGGCCGAGCTGCTCGCCGCCGACGGGCTGCACGTCACCCAGGGCACGCTCTCGCGCGACCTCCTCGAGCTCGGGGCCTCGCGCGTCCGCGGCACCTCGGGCCACCTCGTGTACGCCGTCCCGGGCGACGGCGGCGACCGTACGCCGCAGGTCGGCGAGTTCGCGACGTTCGAGACCCGCCTGGCCCGGCTGTGCCAGGAGGTGCTCGTCTCCGCCGAGCCGTCCGCCAACCTCGTCGTCGTCCGCACCCCGCCGGGCGCGGCGCAGTACTTCGCGTCTGCGCTCGACCGCGTGGGCTGGCCGGCGGTCCTCGGGACCATCGCCGGCGACGACACCGTCCTGCTCATCACCCGCAGCCCGACCGGGGGCGAGCCGCTGGCCCGCGACCTCGTCCGGATGGGCGAGACCGGCAAGCCCCTGGGGACCCCATGACCGACACCACGCCCGCCCCGAGCATCGAGGGGCACGCCGGACGCCTGTGGGGCGGACGCTTCGCCGGCGGCAGCGCGCCCGCCATGGCCGCGCTGAGCCGCTCGACCCAGTTCGACTGGCGCCTGGCGCCGTACGACCTGTCCGGTTCGGTCGCGCACGCCCGCGCACTCCACCGCGCGGGGCTGCTCACCGACGACGAGCTCGCGGGCATGCTCCACGGGCTCGCCGCGCTGCGGTCCGAGGTCGCCTCGGGAGCGTTCAAGCCCGGGCCCGACGACGAGGACGTCCACGGCGCGCTCGAGCGTCGGCTCACCGAGGTGGTCGGGCCCGAGCTCGGCGGTCGGCTGCGCGCCGGCCGCTCGCGCAACGACCAGGTCGCCACCCTCCTGCGGCTGTGGTTGCGCGACCACCTGCGCCTCGTCGCCGCCGCGGCGGCCGACGTCGTGACGGCGCTCCACGACCAGGCGACGGCACATCTCGGCGTCCCGATGCCTGGTCGCACCCACCTCCAGCACGCTCAGCCCGTGCTCCTCTCGCACCACCTGCTCGCGCACGCCTGGCCGCTGCTGCGCGACGTGGACCGGATGCGCGACCTCGACGCCCGGCTCGCCCAGAGCCCGTACGGGTCCGGCGCGCTCGCCGGCACCTCGCTCGGGCTGGACCCGACGTTCGTGGCGCGTGCAGCTCGGCTTCGACGAGGCGGTGCCGAACTCGATCGACGGGACCGCGGCTCGCGACCTCGCGGCGGAGGCGGCGTACGTGCTGGCTCAGGTCGGCGTCGACCTCTCGCGGCTGGCGGAGGACGTGATCCTCTGGTGCACCTACGAGTTCGGCTTCGCGCGGCTCGACGACGCCTGGTCGACGGGGTCGAGCATCATGCCGCAGAAGAAGAACCCCGACGTCGCCGAGCTCGCCCGGGGCAAGGCGGGCCGCCTGGTCGGCAACCTGGCCGGCCTTCTCGCCACCTTCAAGGGCCTGCCCCTCGCCTACGCCCGGGACCTGCAGGAGGACAAGGAGCCGCTGTTCGACTCCGTCGACCAGCTGCTGCTGCTCCTGCCGGCCGTGGCCGGGATGGTCGGCACGCTGACCTTCGACATCGGACGCCTCGCGAGCCTGGCGCCGCGCGGGTTCTCGCTGGCCACCGACCTGGCCGACTGGCTCGTCCGGCAACGCGTCCCCTTCGCGGCCGCGCACGACGTGGCGGGTACGGCGGTCCGGTACTGCGAGGAGCGGGGGCTCGAGCTCTCCGAGCTCGCACCCGACCAGCTCGGGGAGATCTCGCCGCTGCTGCGGCCCGAGGTGCTCGACGTCCTCACGGTCGCCGGTTCGATCGACAGCCGGGACGGCCGGGGCGGGACGGCCACCGTCCGGGTACGCGAGCAGCTGGCCGAGGTGGCCGATGCCCGCGACCGCGCGCAGGTCTGGGCCGTCCACAGGGCCTGACGAATCCGTCCACAGGTCGCGACGGGGCCGGCACGACCGGGCCTGGCGTCAGCATCCTCTCGGTGAGCACCCACCCACGAGAGGACCCACGATGGGCGTCACCACCCGCTACCTCGGCCACGTCGAGATCACCCCTGCCCTCAACCAGGCGGAGTACGACTACCTGCTGGCCTTCTCGCGCAGTCGGCGCAGCTTCCGGGAGCGCGGCCCGTACGCGGTCTGGCCGCGTGACCCGGGCGAAGAGGTGCCCACGCTCCACGGCGATGCGGCCACCGAGCGCTACAACCTCATCGCCGACGGGCAGCCGGGCCACTGGTGCCAGTGGGTCCCGTGCCCGAGAGGATGCTGCCTCGGGTGGGACGGGCACGAGAAGTTCTACGCCGGTGGAGCCTGGCTGCAGTACCTGGTCGACCACTTCCTCCGGTCCGGCGCGCACGCCGCGAGCGACTCGGACCCCTGCTTCCGGCGGTTCACCTTCGACCACGACGTCAACGGCGTGGTGGTCGGGGAGCAGAGCGACGACCGCGAGCTGTTCTCGCTCACCGTGGAGCACGGCGAGGTGGTCCGCACGACGCTGCGGCGGGGCGACCCGATGCCCTGGGACACGGGCTTCATGGAGGACGAGCAGTCCCCGTGGCTGGCCTCCGAGGCCACCTTCGCCGAGCTCGAGCGCCGAGAGGAGGAGAGGTCGGCCGGCTCCGTCGCCACCCAGACCTCCGCGAGCGGGAGGAAACGAGGCGCTGCGCGCCGCCGCTGACGCATAGGGTTGGCGACCGTGACCGACGTGCTGGACGAGCTGAAGTGGCGGGGTCTGCTGGCCACGTCGACCGACGAGGAGGCGCTGGCGGCGCACCTCGACGCCGGGCCGGTGACGTTCTACGTCGGTTTCGACCCGACCGCCCCCAGCCTGCACTTCGGCAACCTGGTCGCAGCTCGTGGTCGCGCGGGCGTTCCAGCGGGCCGGCCACCGACCGTTGCTCCTGGTGGGTGGGTCGACGGGCATGATCGGCGACCCCAAGGACTCGGGGGAGCGGGTGCTCAGCAGCCCCGAGGTGGTGGGCGAGAGGGTCGAGCGGATCCGGGCCCAGGTCGCCCGGTTCATCGACCTGGGCGGACCCGACCCGGCGCGGCTGGTGAACAACCTGGACTGGACCGCGCCGATGTCCGTGCTGACCTTCCTGCGCGACATCGGCAAGCACTTCCCGGTCAACCGGATGCTGGCGCGCGACGTGGTCCGCAACCGGCTCGAGGACGGGATCTCCTACACGGAGTTCTCCTACGTCCTGCTGCAGTCGATGGACTTCCTCGAGCTGTTCCGCTCGCACGGCTGCACGCTCCAGTTCGGTGGGAGCGACCAGTGGGGCAACATCACCGCCGGTGTCGAGCTGATCCGGCGGGCGGAGGGGGCCCGCGCGCACGCGATCGCGACCCCGCTGCTGACGAAGGCGGACGGGACCAAGTTCGGCAAGACCGAGAGCGGGACCGTCTGGCTGGACGCGGAGATGACGTCGCCGTACGCCTTCCACCAGTTCTTCCTGCAGGCCGAGGACGCGAAGGTCGTCGACTACCTGAAGGTGTTCTCCCCGCGCAGCCGGGAGGAGATCGAGGAGCTCGACCGCCTCACCAGTGAGGAGCCGTACCGCCGGGCGGCCCAGCACGCGCTGGCCGACGACGTGACGGCGCTCGTGCACGGGGAGGCGGAGCGCGACGCCGCGGTGGCGGCCGGCGCAGGCGTTGTTCGGGCAGCACGACCTCGCTGAGCTCGCCGAGCCCGTGCTCGCCGGCGTGGTCGCCGAGCTGGGGGGAGCGGAGATCGACGTCGACGCCGGATGGCCCACCGTCGCCGAGGTGCTGCAGGCCAGCGGGGTGGTCGCGAGTCGATCGGCCGGCCGCCGTGCGGCGGCCGAGGGCGGCGCCTACCTCAACAACCGCCGCTTCGCCGACGGCGACGCCCCGGTGGGGGCGGAGGACCTGCTGCACGGCCGCTGGGTCATCGCACGGCGCGGCAAGCGCACGGTCGGCGCCGTTACCATCATCGGC